>NZ_JBGCEQ010000005.1:0-121954 GCF_045106495.1 Roseobacter sp. | reverse complement strand
TTACAAACTCAAAGAAGGCATCGCGACGCAAGACGCCCTGGCCGCAGCACAGAAAACCGAAGCCTTTTTGCGCAATACCGGGGAGGTTGTGTCGCGCATCCTGTCCGTGGATGAAAAAGACGTAGGGACCGACCACATCCTCTGGACGTCACTGGCAGCGGCCAAGGCAACCGAAGCCCAAGCCATTCAACGCCCGGAGTTCGCAAAGTTTTTCGCGATGATGGCCGAGGAAACGGGCGAACTTCGCCACGCACGGGTCGTGATGCAGATGGACTAGATCACGTCCCGGTGGCAGTGTCTCGCCATGCGCCGTACTGATCGCCTATTTGACATTATCCAAATCCTGCACGACGGGAAATTGCACCGCGCGCAGGACATTGCACAGCGGCTTGAAGTTTCCACCCGCACAATCTACCGCGACATGGACACATTGGCCGCATCAGGTGTCCCGGTTGAGGGGGAACGTGGTGTGGGTTATATGATCACCTCCGCCATCACACTGCCGCCTTTGACGTTGACGGTCGAAGAGCTTGAAGCCCTGAACCTCGGAATGGCTATTGTGGCAGAAGCTGCGGATCATGACCTTAAATCCGCAGCATTGAGCTTGGCCGCCAAAGTGGACGCGGTCTTGCCCACACAAACAATTGCCGAAGCCGACGCTTGGAAATTCGCCGTCTATCCGTTTGCAGATGCTGCGCGGGGGTTTTCCCACATGGCAACGTTGCGAGCTGCCATCCGGGCCCGGCAAAAACTGAAAATTACCTATACGTCCAAGGAGGCAAGGGTCACAACGCGTACCATTCGACCCTTGCATATGGAGTATTGGGGGCGCGTCTGGACGTTGACAGCATGGTGCGAATTGCGCGATGCGTTTCGCGTGTTCCGCGTTGATCTCATTCAGACTGCCGAAGCTCAGCCAGAACTTTTTGTAGACGAGCCAGGTAAAACGCTCGCGGATTACGCCCCATAACATCACGAAGCGGTCACACGAAAATGATCTCTCGTTGTAAAATCAAAACATTACAGCTCGCAATTAAATAATCGCGAGAATACTGAAACAAGTACTGTTCCGGTTCAGACCAAAACAGCACTGTTTCAGTTCAAAAAGTCATTCCCAAAAGTACATTAACTTTTAGCAACCTGCAGCGTTATTGGCTGCAACACCGCCTGCAACAGCACCACCTGCTGTCAGAATGTCATTACCGGATCCGCCACCAAGTTGGTTACCAATCGCGGCACCTGCCAAGGCACCGGCAACACCTGCACCGACACAACCAACCTGTTTTTGTTGATCGGGAGAAGTGGCGCAAGCCTGAAGCAACCCCATTGCCGCAAGCGTGACGATAATACCAGATTTTTTCATTGCTTTTTTCCTTGTGAAATCGCGCCGGGAATTGTCCAGCACAGTGTTTTTACGCGCATGGGCAAAACGCCGCAAGCACGACAATGTTCCAAAAGGCGAAACGCCGCCGTTTTATTTTTTGAGTTGCCATCCCTCTTGAACAGGCAGAAATGCCTCAACACTGGCTTGCGCAACGACAATCGGGTCGTCGCTGTCCGTCGCCACATTCAATCCACCTTTAACAACGCATACCTCTGCACGTCCGCGCGGCAGGGTTGCTACCAAAGCGCTCTTGTCCACCGCCTCAGGCTTTTGAACCCCAACAGTGACCTGAACACGCATTTGATCGTGGCCCATGCCTACAACACCAAACAAAGGCAGTGACGAATGGCGAAAAGCGTCTTCGATCGCACGTTTGGCAGCCTTGGTGTAGTCCTGACCGTGTAGATCATTGCCCATACCCATCTCGATGATCAGCCGTTGCTCAGCCATGTTTGCGCTCCATGTCAAAACCTACCGTCAGTGCCACATTGGCCATGATGGTTGGATTGCCCTCTCCTTCGGGGCGGGCGATGTCCAGTCCACCGTGATGCACCCGCACCTCGGCCTGTCCATAGGGGAAGACCTTTTGGACTTCTTCGACGTCCACGGCTTCAGGATTCTGCACACCGATGTCGACGATGATCTGCATATCGGTTTTTTCGAAACCAAAGAGCTCCGCCAGATTGATCGAGTTATGCCAGAGCGCGTCCCGAACCCCGCGCACTGCCGCCTGCGTATAGTCCGCCCGACGCAGGGACGTACCCATGCCGAATTCAACCAAGAGCCGTTTCATTGCTTCTCCCTCTTTCGTTCTTCAGGCGTCAAAAACAAAACACTTGTCACGCCGGATCGTGAGCCACATCACCGTGCCCGGTTTCGGCAGAAAAACACTTGGCACGGTCGCGCGCAGGACAGATCCGTCGTAGTCCATTGCAAATTCAACAAGGCTCTCACTACCCATGAAACGCGCGCGCTGCACCACTCCGCGCGCGGCGGTGCCATCGGTAGCCGTGGGTTTTGGCCCTTGCCCGTTTCGGTCAAAATCGATCCGGACATGTTGCGGACGAAAAACGATATGCACAGGGGTTCCATCAGGCACACCCGGCGCCAGAAACTGGCCAAACGGCGTTTTGGCCAGAGCGCCGCTGACCTCGGCGCCCAACACATTGGCATCCGAGAAAAACGCTACGGCGGCACGGTCGACGGGGCGGGTATAGACATTATACGGCGCGCCGCGCTGCACGATTCGACCGTCCCGCATCAGCGCAATTTCATCTGCCATGCGCATTGCCTCTTCGGGCTCATGGGTCACCAGCAAAACAGCCGTGTCTTCTTCTTTCAGAATATTGAGCGTTTCGTCGCGAATACCATCGCGAAGGCGGTTGTCGAGGCCGGAGAAGGGCTCGTCCATCAACATGATCTTGGGCTTCGGTGCCAACGCACGCGCCAAAGCCACGCGCTGTTGTTCACCACCAGAAAGCTGGTGCGGATAGCCGTCGATAAATCGCATCAGATCCACGCGGGTCAGAAGCTCCTCAACCCGCGCGCGCTTCTCCGCTTTCGTACCCGATTTCAGGCCAAAGGCCACATTTTCCACCACACTCAAATGCGGGAAGAGCGCAAAGTCCTGAAACATCAGGCCAATTTCTCGTCGCTCTGGCGGCAGTCGAAAAATCGTGTCGCAGACCAAATGCCCGTCCACGTAAATCTCTCCGCTGTCTTGCATCTCGACACCGGCAATCATCCGAAGGGTGGTAGACTTGCCACAACCGGAAGGGCCAAGCAAACATGTCACCTGACCCGGTTGGATCGAAAAACTGACGTCATCCACAACAGCACGGCTATCAAAAGCACGCCTAAGATTTCTGACTTCGAGTCGAGGCGGGGAAGGTGTCAAGCGGCGATCCAAATCCGATAGAATTCATCGGGTAAGGGGCTATCAGCCCTTCCAAGCGCCCGCAAGCACTGCTGCCAACTCCAGAACTAAAACACCCCAAAAACTATGGGGATTTGATCGTCTGTACGGTCCCGATTGTTGGCCAGCTGCGCAGAATCGATATGGCACCAAGCTCATGGCCACCCAAAAGGAAACGGAGATGAGTAAAGCGACATGAATACGGGTTGCGATTCCACGACACAGGTCATGGTCACCCACATACGCCCCGTGATGTGGCTAGAGACAAGTCGCCCAAAACCTAGTCACACTGTTTGGAAAACCGCTCACTGCAATGCTTTGAGATCTAAGACCTGATGATTTTCCGGCTTTGCATCAGGCAGTATAACAGATGCGGGCCTGACTATGACGTCTGCCAGCGCAACACATTGTCAGATGAGTTCAAAAAAGCCCGTCGCCCGGTCTACGCCGTTGACCTGTATGGTCAGGTGATGTGTTCCGGAATGAAGCTTAAAGGTCGTCGCGTCACCCTTGAGTTTGTGAGTCTTTTCAATAACCAGCGGCGCATTGGGGCGCACAACCCCTTGTTTCAATTTGAATACTTTCTCCCCTTGTTTGCCATCCGGCCGCGCAAAGGTCATGCGATAATCAACCAGCACCGGCAAATCAGAAACGGCTTCGATCGTGCAGGTGAACTTCAGTGTGTCGCCAATCTTGACGCTTGGCGTCGTAACACTGATGTCAACAGTGACCGGTGCTTGAGCATCATATCCCAAAGCGGTCATGGCCCCGGAATGGCCTTGTTTGATCAGGGTGCGCAACGCATGTCGCGTCATCCACGCCAGCTCCTTTGGAGCCTGCGCCTCTTGACCTTTCCAGGCGTTCAAACAGCTCAAAACCAGCTCTGGTTCCGTCTTTGCGATGTCGTTCAAATGGTTGGCAACCGAGCGGGTGACGTATCGCGTTGGGTCCGCATGGAGAATGTCCAGCAATGGAACGCTCTGGTCAGGTCTTAGCGTCACGGCTTTGGCCCAGGGCAGTTTTGGACGTGTCCCTTCGCTGACAAGACGCCGGACATGATAATTGTCATCCTCGGCCCAGTTGCGCAAATCAGTAAGGGTTTCTTCCTGCCAGCGATTGAGGAAAGGACGAATGTAGAACTCCATCGAAAACCTTTGCGTGGCCCGATAGAGCAATTCCATGGCTCTTGAACGGTGCACCTCTAGCCCATGGCGCACAGCGAGAATACCCGGAACAGCGTGGATGAACTGCCCAAAGTCGTCATCTGTTAGGTTAGGGTCGAGAGGTTTAGGCATAGCAGCTTCAAGTAAGTCCGCCATGACATTGAAATCACTTGGGAGTTGCGCTTCAACGCAATCCGCCAGCCATTCCAGGCGTGCTATCAATTCTCGCTCAGGAAACCCGGCAAGCGCATCTTTTTGAAAGCGGGTAGGATCAAAACCCGTTATGCCTGCCCCATATTCACGGGCGAGCTGTGCTACGGTCTCGGCGTTGAAGAGATGGTCTTTGAGCGAGAATTTTTCAGCCATGGATCAGATCGTCGCGTTGGTCGCGCCACCGTCACACAGGATATTCTGACCCACAATGAATCCTGCATGTTGAGAGCACAGAAAGGCACAGGTCGCGCCGAATTCTTCTGAGGTTCCGTACCGTCTGGCAGGGATCGTTGCTGCGCGTCGGGCACGGGCTGCGTCAATTGATATACCTTCACGCTCTGCAACCGGTCCGTCCAACGCATTGGCCCGATCTGTTGCATGGATACCCGGCAGCAAGTTGTTGATGGTCACACCCATGCTGGCCACTTGACGACTGGTGCCAGCAACGTAACCCGTCAACCCCGTCCGCGCGGCATTGCTGAGGCCCAGTTGTGGGATCGGTGCCTTGACCGATTGCGAGGTGATGTTGACCACGCGCCCCCATCCCCTATCTGTCATGCCCGGCACCAGCGCCTTGATCATCGCAATCGGTGTCAGCATATTTGCATCCAACGCCTTGATGAAATCCTCTCGGTTCCAATCGTGCCACATACCGGGTGGTGGACCGCCTGCGTTGGTGACCAGGATATCCGCATCTCCTGCAATTTCGAGCAGCTTTGAGCGCCCGTCATCGCTGGTGACATCCGCAGCGATAGTCTCGACGGTGACACCATGTTCGGCTCGGATTAGTTTCGCGGCGGCTTCGAGAGCTTCGCTGCCGCGCGCATTCATGACCAGATCGCAACCTGCTGCTGCCAAGGCTTGAGCACATCCTAGGCCCAAGCCCTTTGATGACGCACAAACGACCGCGCGTTTACCTTTAATTCCCAAATCCATGCCATTCTCCCTGTCAGATTTGACGCCATGACTAACACCAGATTCACCAGACAGACCAGCAAAACACTCATGCCAAAGCCCCAGATCCCAAAGACCTTGGTTGAACGAAGCTGCAGCGGCGCGAAAAAGCGATTGAAATGAACTGCCCAGAACTCATCCATTCAATTCCTGTTTTGCCAGCGACCGATCTCATAGCCACCTCAGGCGTGAATGAAAAAGAGTGTCTGAGCTTTGCTGCCGAGCTGATCATGGATGATGTCTACCAGTTGCAGACCGACGCCAGACAGGGTCGGCTGGCCCTTATGCAAAACGCGGCTGAAGGCTTTGTCGTTGCACCGGAAACTGAATTCGGGACATCAGGCGCGCAGGTCCATCTGGATTGCGTGATAACCTTGATGTCTGAGAACGCGCCCCTGAGTGAGGTTGTTTTGCTGGTTGAGGTAGATTGTCGTGGAGATGTTGCACAGATTTTTGCGCTCCCTTTGACACCACTGATGGCAGAGACGGACTACCAATTGGTGGCTATCGACGAATCACAAGCCATCCAAAAATTCGCGCAAGTCGCATGCGCTTCCTTTGCGCGCGGGACGAAAATCACAACGGGTTCGGGTCGTCAGTGCCGGATCGAAGAACTGAGCGCAGGAGACACCGTACTGACGCGAGATCATGGCATTCAAGAAATCCGATGGATCGGAAAAAGCTCCCAACGCGCTCTGGGCGATTTTGCTCCTGTGAAAATCGCTGCAGGAGAATTGAACAACGCACGCGACTTGACAGTCAGTCCCGATTGTCGGCTTTTCGTCTATCAGCGCACGGATCGTCTGGGCGCAGGCCGAGCAGAGGTCATGATCAAAGCTCGCGACTTGGTGGATGGGCAATCGGTCACTGTTCAGCAGGGAGGTTTCATAGATTACTTCCAGTTGCTGTTGGACACCCACCAGATCATTTATGCGGAGGGGATCGCGGTCGAAACCATGATTTTCAACACGCGGACAGCATCGCTTGTGCCTCGAGCGTTACGGGTTGTGGGTAATGGAAAATTACTCATGCAGCATCGAAATCACTTGACGCATTTGGATGCACAAAAGAGCCTTTTGCGCCGTTCTGGTGCCGTTGACCTATTGCGCCGTGCTTCTTTAGAGTAGTGCGGACAGTCCGGGCAAACTGACACGCAACTGCGCGCGCTTAGATCACCGTCAGCGCTTGCCGCGCTGCTTGCGCCTCGCTATACGCTCGCTCATGTTGGATACCCCGCAGAACCGCCCCGAATTGCCCCCTGAGATCGCCCGTCGCCGGACTTTTGCGATCATCAGCCACCCAGATGCAGGCAAAACCACGCTGACAGAAAAATTTCTGTTGTTTGGCGGCGCGATCCAGATGGCGGGCCAAGTACGGGCCAAGGGCGAAGCACGCCGCACCCGGTCCGATTTCATGGCGATGGAAAAAGACCGCGGTATTTCGGTCTCCGCCTCAGCCATGTCCTTTGATTTCAAAGAGTTCCGCTTCAATCTGGTAGATACACCCGGCCACTCGGATTTTTCCGAAGACACCTACCGGACGCTCACGGCCGTGGATGCCGCTGTCATGGTGATCGACGGCGCCAAGGGCGTGGAAAGCCAAACGCAAAAACTGTTTGAGGTCTGCCGCATGCGGGATCTACCGATCCTCACGTTCTGTAACAAAATGGACCGAGAAAGCAGAGATGTTTTTGAGATCATTGATGAAATTCAAGAGAACCTTGCCATCGATGTGACGCCTGCAAGCTGGCCCATTGGCGTAGGTCGGGATTTTCTGGGTTGCTATGACATGTTACGCGACCGTTTGGAGCTGATGGATAGGGCGGATCGAAACCGCATGGCCGAGTCCATCGAAATCAACGGGTTGGATGACCCCAAATTGGCCGAGCATGTTCCGGAACATCTGCTTGATAAATTGCTTGAAGACCTTGAAATGGCGCGCGCGCTTTTGCCCCCGCTGGACATGGCAGCGATGCACGAGGGCTCGCTGACGCCGATTTGGTTTGGCTCGGCGATCAACTCCTTTGGCGTCAAAGAATTGATGGAGGGCATCGCCACCTACGGGCCACAGCCGCAAATCCAATCCGCACAGCCGCGCCAGATTCTGCCGGAAGAAAAGAAAGTGGCGGGGTTTGTTTTTAAAGTTCAGGCCAATATGGACCCAAAACACCGTGACCGTGTGGCCTTTGTACGGCTGGCTTCCGGTCACTTTGAGAGGGGTATGAAACTGACCCATGTGCGATCAAAGAAACCGATGGCCATTACCAACCCTGTGATGTTTCTGGCGTCTGACCGCGAACTTGCCGAAGAGGCATGGGCTGGCGACATCATAGGTATCCCCAATCACGGACAATTGCGCATCGGCGATACGCTGACGGAAGGCGAGGCCATACGTGTCACCGGCATTCCCTCATTCGCACCAGAGCTTTTGCAAGGTGTGCGTGCTGGCGATCCGATGAAGGCCAAACACTTGGAAAAAGCGCTGATGCAATTTGCCGAAGAAGGGGCTGCGAAAGTTTTCAAGCCCTCGATCGGATCGGGTTTTGTGGTTGGGGTCGTGGGGCAGCTACAATTCGAGGTCCTCGCCAGCCGCATTGAGTTGGAATATGGTTTGCCGGTCCGTTTTGACGCCTCGCAATTCACCTCGGCGCGGTGGGTAAGCGGCGCGAAACAAGCAGTTGACGCTTTCACCGAGAGCAACAAACAACATATCGCGCACGACCACGATGGTGACATCGTTTATCTGACGCGATTGCAGTGGGATATTGATCGGGTTGCGCGCGACTACCCGGATGTCAATTTGACCGCGACAAAAGAAATGATGGTGTAGCAAACCCTCATGTGACGTATGTCGATACGGCGCCGTTTTTACTGATCAATACTACTTGGGAGCGCATCTTCAACCATTACGCGTATTATTTTCAAGTATTTACCGTAATTAACCTACGAATGCCGCAAGCGTTTGACGCTGACGGTACTTGTTGCTAGACACGCGCAGCATGTCGCGACAGTCGGTCGCCAATTAGGCCATGCGGGCCGACATGAATGCTGCTGCGGGCCAAGAAAGTGTCCGCTAACCACGGACATATATGACAAAATTTTCTGACCTGAAGTTGAATCCCAAAGTTCTGAAAGCTATCGACGAAGCAGGCTACGAAAGCCCCACGCCGATACAAGCTGGCGCAATTCCGCCAGCGCTGGAAGGCAAGGACGTTCTGGGAATCGCGCAAACAGGTACGGGGAAGACCGCCAGTTTTACATTACCTATGATCACATTGTTGGCCCGTGGGCGCGCACGCGCACGGATGCCACGCAGCCTTGTATTGTGCCCGACCCGCGAGCTTGCGGCACAGGTCGCAGAGAATTTCGACACTTATTCGAAACATCTGAAACTGACAAAAGCCCTGTTGATCGGCGGTGTATCCTTCAAGGAACAGGACAATTTGATCGACAAAGGCGTCGATGTTCTGATCGCGACACCCGGTCGTTTGCTGGACCATTTCGAGCGCGGTAAACTGATCCTGTCGGACGTCAAGGTCATGGTCGTAGACGAAGCGGACCGGATGCTCGATATGGGCTTCATTCCCGATATCGAGCGCATTTTTGGTCTGACGCCCTTCACTCGTCAAACGCTGTTTTTCTCGGCAACTATGGCGCCTGAGATCGAGCGGATCACTAACACGTTTTTGTCCGCTCCGGAGCGGATTGAAGTGGCCCGCCAGGCCACCACGGGCGAAAACATTGAACAGTGCGTGGTCATGTTCAAAGGCAGCCGACGCGACCGGGAAGCCACAGAAAAACGCAAGGTTTTGCGCGGTCTGATTGATCGCGAAGGCGATAAATGCACCAACGCCATCGTTTTCTGCAACCGCAAGGTTGATGTGGACATTGTCGCTAAGTCATTGAAAAAATATGGATATGATGCAGCGCCGATCCATGGCGATCTGGAACAAAGCCACCGCACCCGTACATTGGATGGGTTTCGCGAAGGCACGCTTCGGTTTCTGGTGGCTTCCGATGTGGCCGCCCGCGGTCTGGACGTGCCCGCCGTCAGCCATGTTTTCAACTTTGATGTCCCCGGCCATGCAGAAGACTATGTGCACCGCATTGGTCGCACTGGTCGCGCCGGCCGCGATGGCAAGGCGATCATGATCTGTGTGCCGCGGGATGAGAAGAACCTCGCGGATATTGAACGGCTTGTGCAACGTGAAATTCCACGCATCGACAATCCAGTTGCGCAAAAACCTGAAGAGGAAGATGCATCGCCACCTGTGTCGCCCGAAGAGAAGCCAAAACGCAGACGATCACGCAGTCGGGTCAAGGACGATGCTAATGAGACCCAACCGCAAGATACGCCAGTGAACATTCCGGAAACGGTTGTTGCTGAGAGTACAGAGCCGCCCGTACCGGAAGAACCAAAGCGCAATACCCGTGGTCGGTCAGTCGGCCGGGGACGACCTGCCAACAACGATCGGAACGACAACAAGGTGGTGGGCTTGGGCGATCATACCCCTGAGTTCATTGGGCTTAGTTTCAAGGAACGCTGCGCAGTTTAGCGGGCCCAATCGGGAGTAATGTCAATTTCCAACGCGGGGTCGCGTTGGAAATGCGTCGCCTTTGGAGCAAGAATCACCTTCTCCCCTCGTGATTTCTTCTCAAATCCTAAACCTTCGCCAAGCGCTTAGGGTTGAACCCAATACACCAGAACCTGCCCTGGCACGCTGTTCATCGTGGCGCCCGCTGGGCAACAATCCCCATTCGGTGGATCACCATAGTGAAGTGTACCTGCCCGAATGTGATCTCGGACCATTGGATGTTTGCCTTCTCGTTGGGCGCCTTCGAGGAGCGAGTTCGATGCTATAGGATCCGTGAAGGCGACATCGAACCGCCGCCCACACCTTTGGCACGCAATCCAAACCAATGCAGCTTCCCGCGCGTAGATATTGGAAACCCGGTTCGGCGCAAAAGCCTCGAATCTTGGCACTGCATGTTCATCAAACCACAGCGGCGACTCCGCAATCCTGCTGAGAAGATCGCGGTAGTGGTAATGCATCAGCTCAACCGGCTCACGACAATCGTCACTTCCGGCTTGCGTCCGATCTCTTCTAACGCGGTCTGTCGCACCACGCGTTTCAAACCCTCGTTCAACTTGTCATCGTCGCGTAGAATCTTGGCCCCTGCCCGTGCCAGCCACTGGCCAAGGTCAGCTTCCATGACGTCCACCAAAGCAGCGCGACTTGTGCCGGTATCGGGCAACCCTTTCAATTCACACCAGGGTTCGCCGAGCGGTTCGTCTTCATCGTCCAGAATAACCGTGACGACCACATGTCCGTTCAGAGCCATGCGGATACGGTCACGCACCACGCCATCCATCGCACCAATCTGAACCGATCCATCGATGTAAGTGCGTCCGGTCTCGACGTATTCTGAAACTGTCGGCTGATTGCCCGACAGATCCACCATCATGCCATTCACCGCCAGGACACCGGTCATACCATTGCCGTTGGCGATTTTGACATGTTCGCGCAAATGCCGGTGTTCGCCGTGCATCGGGATCAGCACCTGAGGTTTGACGATGCCAGACAACCTTTCCAGATCCGGCCGGTTCGCATGGCCCGATACGTGATAAAGCCCGGTGCTGTCATCCACCACATCCACACCGAGTTCCGAGAATGCATTTATGATGCGGATGACACCTTTTTCGTTGCCGGGAATGGTCTTGGACGAAAACAGGAACATATCGCCCTCCTTCATCTCCATGCCCTGATATTTACCGCGGGCCAGTTGCGCGGAGGCGGCGCGCCGTTCGCCTTGCGACCCGGTCACCAGCAACATCAGGTTCTCACGTGGTATGGACTTGGCGTCCTCCGGCGGTACCGTTGACGGAAAATCCGTCAGAACCCCGGTTTCCACAGCGGCTTCGACCATGCGTTTCATGGCACGGCCCATCAAGACGATGGACCTGCCCGCGCGCACGCCAGCCTCGGCCAGCGTTTTGACTCGTGCGACGTTGGACGCAAAGGTGGTCGCGACAACCATGCCCTTGGCGCTTTGCACCAGATCGGTAATGTCAGGACCAAGCGTCGCCTCGGATCGGCCGGGCTTGGGAGAAAACACATTTGTACTATCGCAAATCAGGGCTTTGACGCCGTCCTTGCTCACGTCAGCCCAGAGATCAGGATCGAAAGGCTCCCCGACCAAGGGCGTTTCATCCAACTTGAAGTCACCGGAATGGATCACGCGCCCCTCTGGACTGTCGATAATCATCGCAGAACTCTCAGGAATGGAGTGCGACATCGGCAAAAAGCCAACTGTGAATGGCCCCGCTTGCACCTTTTCCGGCCAAGCAGACACAACTGTTACGGCATCTTCAGGGTGACCGTGTTCCAGCATCTTACGCTGTGCGATATTGCCCGTGAAGACGCGCGTATATATCGGCGCTTTCAACTGGTCATAGGTATGAGCCACGGCCCCGACGTGATCTTCATGTGCGTGCGTTATGAATATGGCCTCGATCTGATCGCGGCGTTCGATCAGCCAGGAAATATCTGCAAAGATCAGATCAACCCCAGGGCTCGTATCCATATCCGGAAATGCTACGCCAAGGTCCACCACGATCAGACGTTCCTTGCCCGGTCGGCCATAGCCATACACGTAGGCGTTCATGCCTATTTCACCCGCCCCGCCAAGGGGTAGGTAGATCAATCTTTCATTGCTCATGATGTCAGGCGTTTTCCTTGTTGAATTTGTGGATCACGGTCAAGCCGTGTATTGTCAGATCGTCCTCAAAAGCGTCAAATAGCTTTTCGGTCTGCTGGAATAGCGGGGCCAGCCCCCCCGTTGATATCACGCGCATCTCGCGATCACGCTCAGCTTTAATCCGGGCACATATCTCACGTACAAGCCCGACATAACCCCAAAAAACACCTGATTGCATGCAAGCGACCGTATTCGTGCCCACAACGGACTGGGGTTTGGTTATATCCACATGCGGCAGAGCGGCTGCGGCCTGATGAAGCGCCTCAAGGCTGAGATTCACACCGGGTGCGATCACCCCGCCAATATAGGCGCCATCGCTGGCCACCACGTCAAAGGTCGTAGCGGTGCCAAAATCCACCATGATCAGATCACCGCCATATAGATCGTGCCCCGCGACAGTGTTGACCAATCGGTCGGGGCCCACTTGGGTCCCTGCATCCACACGCACATCCACCGGCAGCAAACAATCAGATTTACCCACGACCAAGGGGCGCGTGTTGAAATACCTGTCCGCTAAAACCCGAATGTTAAAGACCACACGCGGCACAGTGGAAGAGACGATGACGTCTGTGATCTGTGCCTCGATACCTTGCAGTTTCATCAAGGTCGATAGCCAGACGTAGTATTGATCGGCTGTTCGTTGCCATTCGGTTGAGGTGCGCCAGGAGGCCAGAAATGCCTCTCCGTCCCATATTGCAAAGACCGTGTTCGTGTTCCCGCAATCAATTGCCAAGAGCATGGCCGGCCTCCTCTAAGGGGTAAAAAAGACATCCGCAGCAGCGATAGCACGCAGACCAAGTGGCGTGCGCAACATCAAGTTACCAGTCTCGTCCACATCTTCAAAGACACCGGCGATTTCTTCACGACCGGTGCGCGCGACAAGCGGCTCACCCAGGCGTGCGGCTTGCGCCAACCAAGCGGTCCGGATTGGTGCAAACCCAAAATTCAGAAACTGGTTTTCAAGGATCGCATAGTGACGAGCCAATTGGTCCAAAAAAGGTTCGGGGTCGATGGTAACGCCGGTTTGACCATGCAATGAAACCGGCTCCAGAGAATTTGCTTCAACGGCGTCCGATGCAGGCGCGGTTCTCAGATTGACGCCGACCCCTATGGCCAACGGACCAAGCTGCCCACCTTGGCCTGCGCTTTCCAGAAGGATGCCGGCAACCTTTCCGCCTTTCAGCAAAACGTCATTTGGCCATTTCAGCGCATAGTCCTTGGGATCACCCGACACATCAGTCAAGGTCCGACAAAGCGCAAGAGACATAACGAATGAACGCAACGCCGCGACGCCTGGCGCTTCTTTGGCGCGCAAGATCAGCGTTGCGGCAAAATTGCCTTCAGGCATCGACCAGGCCCGGCCGCGCCTGCCCCGTGCCGAAGTTTGATGATGCGCCAGCACCCAAAACGCATCTGGCGTTACGGACGCAAGATGCGCAGCCTCGTCCAGCGTGGATCCAACGCTGTCACGAATGATGCGGCCATATCCATCTGGCCAAACGGTCATGGCATGTTGCGGCACGCAATGGTCTGCACGCAAGAATGGCGCTGTATCATCGCCGATCTCTGGCGTTTCAGTTGACCAGCGTTGCCGCTGCAGCCGCCGCCGCAGTTTCAACACCGAACATGTTGGCAATCCCCAAGACCATGATCGCAGCAGAAGCCATGAGGAAGCCCCAGAGCACCGTATTTGCCCCGCCACTGTCGACGCCTTCTTGTGCCTCATCGCCGAAATACATGTAGAAAACGATACGCAGGTAATAATACGCACCAATCACCGAAGCGACCACGCCCGCCACTGCAAGCCACGCCAAGTTTGCCTCATATGCGGCGCGCAATACATAGAATTTGCCAAAGAAACCTAGCATCGGTGGCACACCAGCGAGGCTGAAAAGCAGAACCAACATTGCCAGTGCTTTGCCGGGCTCACGCTTGGCGTAATTGTTGAGCGCACCAATATCCGTAACGGGCTGGCCGTCCTTTTCCATCATCAGGATAAAGGCGAAGGTGCCGACATTCATTGTGACATAAATCGCCATGTAGATCAGCATCGCTTGCACGCCGAGTACAGTACCCGCCGCCAGGCCCATCAGCGCATACCCCATATGGGCAATCGATGAAAAAGCCATAAGACGTTTGATGTTGGTCTGACCGATCGCCGCAACCGCACCGAGGAACATCGACAACACGGACAAGAGCGCGACAATCTGGCTCCAGTCGGCCACGGCGTTGCCAAAGGCGTCATGCAGGACACGGGCGAAAAGGCCCATGGCAGCGACCTTGGGAGCCGTCGCAAAGAAAGCAGTGACCGGGGTCGGGGACCCTTCGTAAACGTCCGGGGTCCACATGTGGAAAGGAACAGCGGAGACTTTGAAAGCCATACCGGAAATCAGGAAAACCAGGCCAAAGAGCAGTCCGAGGGAAACCTCTCCGTGTTGTGCTGTCTCAATAATACCCGAGAAGAGCGTCGTGCCTGCGTACCCATAGACCAGAGACGCGCCATAAAGGAGCAACCCCGAAGACAGCGCACCGAGTACGAAATACTTCAGACCCGCCTCGGTTGATTTCACCGAGTCGCGTCGCAAAGAAGCGACCACATAAAGCGCAAGCGACTGCAGCTCTAGCCCCATGTAAAGCGCCATCAGATCATTCGCAGATACCATTACCATCATGCCAACCGCGCTTAGTGCCACCAGCAGTGGGTACTCAAAGCGCAGTAAATCGCGAGATTTCATGTAGGCTTCTGACATCACCAGAACCGCAGCGGCGGACAGCAAAATCGTGACCTTTGCAAATCGCGCAAATCCGTCCAGCATCAACATACCGTTGAAGGCCTCGTTGGCTCCTTCACCCGTTGTTGCAATCCAGATGCCCAAAGCTGCCATTATGGCGGCTGTCATCCAGAGCAATGCCGAGGCCAGCCCGTCCTTCGACGTGTAGACCGCCACCAGCAGCATCACCATAGCGTAAACCGCCAACAGGATTTCCGGCAGTACAAGTGTTAAATCAGCGGATACCATGATGTACCGTCCCTTAATTCGCAGCCAACTGAGAGGCGGCTTCCGCCGCACCTAGTGCTGTGTCATAGTTTCCAACCAGCGCCGCAACCGAAGGCCCAGTGATGTCGAGCACCAGTGCCGGGTAGACCCCCAAGAGCAGCGTCATCGCCACCAGTGGAGCAAAGATCCAGCGCTCGCGCGGGGTCATATCCGTGATCGAGCGCAGGCTCTCCTTGATCAGATCACCCATCACCACCCGGCGATAGAGCCAGAGCGCATAGGCCGCGGAAAAGATCACACCGGTGGTGGCCACGGCGGCAACCCAAGTATTGACTTGGAATACGGCCATAAGTGTCAGGAATTCACCGACAAACCCGGAAGTGCCCGGCAAACCGACATTGGCCATGGTGAAGAGCATGAAGATCAACGCGTAGGCCGGCATACGGTTGACCAATCCGCCATAGGCATCGATGTCCCGCGTGTGCATCCTGTCGTAAATCACGCCGACGCAAAGGAACAGCGCACCTGAGATGAAACCGTGGCTGACCATCTGGAAAATTGCACCATCCACGCCCTGCTGGTTCGCCGCGAAAATTCCCATGGTCACAAATCCCATATGTGCCACGGAAGAATAGGCGATCAGCTTTTTCATATCTTCCTGCACAAGCGCCACCAGCGAGGTGTAGACAATCGCAATTGCGGACATCCAAAGGATCATCGGCGACCAGATTTCAGCCGCGACCGGGAACATCGGCAGAGAAAAGCGAATGAACCCGTACCCACCCAGTTTGAGAAGGATCGCGGCAAGTACCACTGAACCCGCAGTGGGGGCTTGTACGTGCGCATCCGGCAACCATGTGTGCACCGGCCACATCGGCATTTTCACAGCAAAGCTGGCGAAAAAGGCCAAGAACATCAGCGTTTGCAATCCGCCCACGACGGTAATACCCGCAATCGAGAAGGTATCGAAGGCGAACTGGTGGTTCAACAGAACCTCGATATCGGTGGTACCTGCATCCGCGTACATGCCGACCATCGCCACCAGCATCAGCACAGAGCCCAAGAATGTATAGAGGAAGAACTTGAACGACGCATAGATGCGGTTTGCCCCGCCCCAGATGCCGATGATCAGGAACATCGGGATCAGGCCTGCCTCAAAGAACAAATAGAAGAGCACCAGATCCAGGGCCATGAAGACACCAAGCATCAGTGTCTCAAGTAGCAAGAACGCGATCATGTATTCTTTGACTCGGGTCGTAACGTTCCACGAGGCTGCAATCACCAAAGGCATCATGAAAGTCGTCAGCATCACAAAAAGCACCGAGATGCCATCGACGCCCAGTTTGTATTGGAACCCCAAGAGCCAAGGCGCTTGTTCTACAAATTGAAAACCAGTGTTTTGGGGGTCGAAATCGGCGAGAATGAACAACGACACAAGGAAGGTGATCGAGGTCGCCGTCATGGCGGACCACTTGGCATTCCTGTTGGCTACTTCGTCATCGCCGCGTAGGAAGATCGCTAAAATAAGCGCCGCGCCAGCCGGAAAGAAGGTTACGATCGACAGAAGATTGTCCATCAGTGTGCCCCTCCGCTCATCGTCATCCAGGTCACGAAAACGGCGATGCCGATCACCATTGCGAATGCATATGTAAAGATGTAGCCCGACTGCGCGCGTCCAGCCAGCCGGGTAAAGAAGGGAATAATGCCCATCGCGACACCGTTCAAACCGCCATCGATCACATCGCCATCACCGCGTTTCCACAACGCCCTGCCAATCCATTTTGCAGGCCCCACAAAAACCACATCGTAGAGTTCGTCAAAATACCACTTGTTCTTGAGGAAGAGATACAGCGGGCGCTGGTTTTCGGCCAGACGGCCCGGCAATGTCGGGTTCCAGATATAGAACCACATGGCCATCAGGAAGCCTCCCAGCATCGCAATGAAAGGCGAGGTTTTAACCCATTTTGGGACTGCATGCGCGTCATCCAAAACAGTGTTGTCAGGTCCGATGTAAATCGCACCCTCGCCAGGTTGACCGGTAAAGGCATAGTGATGATCGCCCTCTTTACCCTCACCGCCGTGACCTGCGTCTTCGTCATGATGTTCATCAGCGGTGCCATCCGCCACATGCTCGGCATGGGTTTCGTCGGAATGGCCTTCACCGTGAGCGCCGGCTTCCGCGTAAGGAATACCATAGAATTTTGCGACTTGATCCGTGTGACCAAAGAAGCTGCCAAACCAGACCATCCCCGCAAAAATCGAACCGAGGCTCAGAACACCCAGTGGAATGAGCATTGTCATCGGGCTTTCATGCGCGTGATCATGGGTGTGCTTGTCCCCGCGTGGCGTCCCGTAGAAAGTCAGGAACATCAAGCGCCAGCTATAAAATGACGTCATCGCGGCGGCTGCCACGAGCAACCAGAAAGCATATCCGGTGCCGCCAGCGAAGGCGCTCTCAATGATCGCATCCTTGCTCAGGAAACCCGCAAATCCGATATGGGTCAGTGGAATGCCCACCCCGGTGATCGCCAGCGTGCCCATCATCATTGCCGCAAAGGTATAGGGGATCTTTTTACGCAAGCCACCGTAGTTCGTCATGTCCTGTTCGTGGTGCATCGCGTGGATCACAGATCCCGCACCCAGAAACAACATCGCCTTGAAGAACGCGTGTGTGAAGAGGTGAAACATCGCGGCCGAATACATGCCTACACCGGCGGCAACGAACATATAGCCCAGTTGTGAACAGGTCGAATAGGCGATCACGCGTTTGATGTCAGTTTGTACCAGACCCACGGTTGCCGCGAAGAACGCGGTCGTCGCACCCAGGAAGGTGATGAAGGCAGTTGCTTCGGGTGCAAACTCCATGATCGGTGACATCCGGCATACGAGAAAGACACCCGCTGTCACCATGGTTGCCGCGTGAATAAGCGCAGAGACCGGTGTCGGGCCTTCCATCGCGTCCGGCAACCAGGTGTGCAGAAAGAGCTGCGCCGATTTGCCCATGGCGCCGATGAAGAGCAGCATGGCGATTAAATTGGCCGCGTTCCATTCCCCCCACAGGAAGGTCAATTGCGTTTCCGCAAGGTCCGGTGCGGCTGCAAAAACATCATCAAAATTGATGCTGTCGGTCAGGAAGAACAGTGCGAAGATGCCCAAGGCAAAGCCGAAATCCCCAACCCGGTTGACCACAAAGGCCTTGATCGCCGCGGCATTGGCGGTGGGTTTGCGGTAGTAAAACCCAATCAGCAAATAGGACGCGACACCGACACCCTCCCAGCCAAAAAACATCTGAACCAGGTTGTCAGCAGTTACCAGCATCAGCATCGCAAAGGTGAAAAAAGACAGATAGGCAAAGAAGCGCGGCTTATAGGTTTCGCCTTCTTTCCATTGCGGATCCTTGTCCATGTAGCCAAAGGAATAGAGGTGCACGAGGCTCGACACGGTGGTGATCACGATCAGCATGATCGCCGTCAAACGATCCAGTCGAATGGCCCAGTCCGTGCTGAGCGTGCCACTTTCAATAAAGCGCAGGATTTGGATTTGCTCGGTTGTGCCGTCGAACGTCAGGAATACGACCCATGACAAGATCGCCGAGACAAAAAGTAACGAGGTGGAAATCCACATGGCGGCGGTCTCGCCGAATATGCGCCAGCCAAACCCGCACAACAGTGCGCCAACCAGCGGGGCAAAGAGGATGATTGTTTCCATAGTTAGCTTATTCCTCGGCCTTCAAACGGGTTGTTGTGACCTGTGCCCCAAGGTCTTTCATCGCGAAATGGTACACACCAAAAATGCCAATCGCGACCGGCAGCATCCAAATGTAATTCAGCGCGATGCTCATGGTGCTACCCCTTCATCACGTTGACATCTTCGACGGCAATCGTGCCGCGGTTGCGGAAGAAACAGACCAGAATAGCCAGACCAATCGCCGCCTCCGCAGCAGCGACCGTGAGCACAAACAGCGTGAAAACCTGCCCGACCAGATCGCCCAGAAAGCTGGAGAAGGCGACAAGATTGATGTTCACTGCCAGCAGCATCAATTCGATGCTCATCAACAAAATGATGATGTTCTTGCGGTTGAGAAACAGCCCGAAGATGCCAATGACAAAGAGCGTCGCCGCAACGGTCAGGTAGTGTTCAAGTCCGATCATTGTAATTCCTCGCATAGAGCAGATGCGTAGAGCACCATATCGTCTTTAACATCCAGCTTTTCTGTAGAAGCGACCGCGTAAACGGTTGAGAATTTCGGAGCTGTTCCTGCGGCGAACCTTGTCCAAGTCATATCGGGGAAATTCACTCGGTGCGAAATATTAACCTGAGTTCCTTGCCTCTCTGCCTGTGTGATCGCCAAGATAGCCGAACCTTCAACGATCTCCGCGCAAATAGACGAATAAGTTCCCACGACGATAGATACACTTGGCGTGTTCCCGCAATCTGCCTCCGTTATCGCCAAAGCCGGGACAGCAGTGCCAGCCAACGAAGCCAGCAAACAAAACCGCATAAACATCAAAGCCCCTGCCCCGATTTAACGTCTTTCAATTCCATTGCCACGGCAGGATCACGCATCATCTGGGCGACCACGTCTTGGCGCTTCACATCCGTGCGATGGCGCAGCGTCAACACAATCGCGCCGATCATCGCAACCAGAAGGATCAGGCCCGACAGTTGGAACAAGAGGAAATACTGGTCATAGAGGATCATGCCCAAAGCCTCAGTGTTGTGCCGATCAACAGGCATGACCTGCGCGCGAAGACCTTCAGCGGCGGCATTGCTCTCCCAGGCCCCAAAGGCCATCACAAATTGCATCAGAATGACCATTCCAATGAGCAGCGCCAGCGGCATGTATTTTGCCATTTCTGCCTTCAATTCCGCAAAATCCACATCCAGCATCATCACCACAAAAAGGAACAAGACCGCGACAGCACCCACGTAAACGATGATCAAAAGCATCGCCACGAACTCTGCGCCCAAGAGCACAAAAAGCCCGGCGGCAGACAAAAATGCAAGGATCAGCCAGAGCACCGAATGCACCGGGTTTCGGCTAATAACGGTGAAAAGCCCCCCGGCAATCACGCTGATGGCGAATAGGTAAAAGGCAAAAACCGTCATGTCGCGTCCTTCTCTTCGTCCAATACCTGCTGCGCCAGTTCCAACGCACGGGTCATGGCGGGCAGTCCTGCAAACATCGACATTTGCCCGATCGTCTCAACGATATGCTGCTCGGTCGCGCCCGCTTCCAGCGCATGACGCACCCCCTGCCGAAAGCCCACATCGTTTTGTGCGCCCTGCATGGTTAAGCCAGCCAGCGTCAATAACATGCGGGTCCGCGCATCCAGCGACCCTTCGTTCAGCGCGTTGCCGAACATCATTTCCATCATTTCTTTGGGCATTGTGCCCATCATCTTTTCAAAGCCCTTGGGCGAAAACGCCTCCATCGCGGGAAAGCTCTTTGCCATTTCCTGCGCCTGCGCCATCATCGCAGCGAAAGGATTTGTGCCTTCAAACGGGTTCTTGCTGTCTGTCATGCGGCAGCCTCCGCTTCAAAGACTTCAATCGCGGCGTTCAGTGCGTTGATCATGGCCGGGAACCCACCATAGAGCGCCATCTGGTTGATCACTTCGGCAACTTCGCGCTGGCTGGCACCCGACCTCAATGCGTTCTTGATATGCACCTTCAATTGCGGCCCTGTCTGCCCTCCCAACGCGGCCAAAGCCGCCACCGTTGCGAGGTAACGTGTTTTATCGTCCAGACCTTCGCGGGTGTAGTAGTGCCCAAACGCCACTTCCATCATCGAGCTCGAAAACCCCGGCAGAATTGCATCATACCGCACCGCCAAGGCATCCTCGATGCCCGGGTTTGTGGCCTCTGCCATCGCTTTGCCGCGGGTATAGGCGTCGCTGTCGTTCATCGGTAGGGCGCATCCAATTCTAGGTTCCGGGCGATTTCGGCTTCCCAGCGTTCGCCATTGGCCAACAGCTTGTCTTTGTCGTAATAGAGTTCTTCGCGTGTTTCCGTAGCAAACTCGAAGTTTGGCCCCTCGACAATCGCATCCACCGGGCAGGCTTCCTGACAAAACCCACAGTAGATGCACTTTGTCATGTCGATGTCGTACCGGGTGGTGCGTCGACTGCCATCATCGCGCGGCTCGGCATCAATCGTGATCGCCTGCGCCGGGCAGATTGCCTCGCATAGCTTGCAAGCAATGCAACGTTCTTCGCCATTCGGATAACGACGCAAGGCATGTTCGCCCCGGAAACGTGGGCTGAGCGGGCCTTTTTCATGCGGGTAGTTCAACGTGGCCTTGGGGGCAAAGAAGTACTTCAGCCCCAGCTTCATGCCGACCCAGAAATCCTGCAACAGGAAGTATTTGGCAGCACGGGTGTAGTCGATCTGTGTCATGTCAGCCTCCTACGGTCCAACGGGCATAAGCACCCCAGAACCAGTCAAATTTCGCAGCGAAAGATACAAAAACCACCCAAATCAACGAAAATGGCAGGAAGACTTTCCAGCCTAGACGCATCAACTGGTCATAGCGGTAACGCGGCGTGATCGCCTTGACCATTGCAAAGAGGAAAAAGAAGAAAGCCATCTTGGCCACCATCCACAGCGCGCCATCAGGAAGACCGGGGATGGGCGAGAGCCATCCGCCAAAGAAGAGCAGTGTCGTGAGTGCACACATCAGGAAAATCGCGATGTATTCGCCCGCCATGAAGAGCAGGAAAGGTGTAGAGGAGTATTCAACCTGATATCCGGCGACCAATTCCGATTCCGCTTCGGGCAGGTCAAAGGGAGGTCGGTTGGTTTCAGCCAGGCAACTGATGAAGAAGAGAAACACCATTGGAAAATGCGGCAGCCAGTACCAGGAAAAGAAGCCGAAAGCGCCGTCTTGCGCGGCGACGATCCCGCCAAAGTTCATAGAGCCCGTTGAGATGATCACACCGATGATGATCAAACCCAGTGAAACCTCATAAGAAATCATCTGCGCTGCCGACCGCAAAGAGCCGAGAAAGGCGTATTTCGAATTGGAGGCCCAGCCGCCCATGATCACGCCATAGACCTCGAGCGAAGAAATCGCGAAAACGAAAAGGATCGCCACGTTGATGTCGCTGAGTACCCATGTCTCGTTAAACGGGATCACGGCCCAAGCGATTAGCGCCAACACAAATGAGGCCATCGGGGCCAGCATGAAAACCGTTTTATCCGCGCCCGCAGGCACCACGACTTCCTTGACCACGTATTTCAACGCGTCTGCGACCGTCTGAAGCAAACCAAAGGCGCCCACCACGTTCGGACCGCGCCGCATCTGCACAGCGGCCCAGATTTTGCGATCACCATAAACCAGAAACAGCAGTGAGATCATCACGAAGGCAACTACAGCAAGCACCTGTGCCAGGATCAGAACGGCAATGCCGCCAGGAGTGGAAAAGAAATCAGCCATAGGTCCTCACACCGTCGGTATTCCAGTTTGCTTACAGTCCGCCACGGTGACTTCTGCGTCAATCTTGGCAAGCCCGTCAGGCAGGGTTGGCGAGATGGTGTAAACAGCATCTGCCGCCCACACACCAGCCTCTTTGGTCACATTTGTCCGCAAATGGCGCGCAAATCCGTATCCCCGGATCAACGCGTACTGTGCAGCCGCACATTCCGCATACCGTTCCACATCTTCCTCGGACTGCGCTTTGGTCATCGCAACGTTGAATTGCACCAGATCCCCATCAAGTAACTGGGTTTGAACGCCGAGATACTCCGGAACAAAGTCCTCTGCCATCGGCACGGGCGACGCACAGGCAGCCAGGGCCAAAGGTGATATGAAGGCAATTGGCTTCATTCGGCGGCAATCGCCTCTTCACGACGGGCTTTCGCATTCGCACTCAGCTCAGCCATTAACTGACTGGCCCGCGTGATGGGATTGGTCAGGTAAAAGTCGGAGATCGCAGGTTGGAAAATGGCGCTGCCGAGAGTCCCACGCGGTAATTTTTGCCAATCGTTTTCCGGCACCCTGTCGATCTTCGCCAGATGGGGCACCGCTTTGACCACAGCATGGCGCAAGTTTGCGATGCTGTCGTAAGGCAGCTGCGCACCCATCTCGGCGGAGAGCGCACGAAGGATGGCCCAATTTTCCTTGGCCTCACCCGGGGCGAAACCGGCTCGCAACGCCAACTGCGGGCGGCCTTCAGTATTTACAAACAATCCGGGTTCTTCGGTATAGGCCGCACCCGGCAGGATGATGTCAGCACGATGCGCACCACGATCACCGTGGCTGCCTTGATAGATGACGAAAGGCCCGTCAGCGATCTCAATCTCATCGGCGCCGAGGTTGTAGATGACCTCGGCCTGCTCTACGGCAGCCATGCCGCCCTCATTGCACGCACCGATGTCCAGCGCGCCAACCCGCGATGCGGCCGTGTGCAGCACAAGAACCTTGGAGTTGCTCCGTTCTGCAAAAGCATGGACAGCACCGAGCACAGCCGCACCGTCAGCCCCGGTCAACGCCCCTTGCCCCACGATCAAAATCGTTGGTTTATCAAGTACATCCTCTACGGACTCGCTTTCCCATGACTTCAGACCCTCACGGTCTGCGCCATAGTGGTGATAGTCGTAGCTCAGCTCAACCGCTTGGCCGACAAGTCCGATTTTTGCACCTTTGAGCCACGCCTTTCGGATGCGCGCATTTAAAACCGGTGCCTCGACGCTTGGGTCGGTACCGACCAGCATGAAATGCGTCGCGTCATCGATCTCTTCGATGGTGGCATTCCCAACATAGCCAAACCGGTTCCCGGCAGGCAGTTTTGCCCCGTCGGTGCGACACTCGACAACGCCGCCTTGCCCTTCGATCAATTGCTTGAGCGCGAAAGCGGCCTCTACGGGCACCAGATCGCCGACTATACCCGACAGTTTTTTGCCGACCATAGCCGTTGCCGCGGCACTCAGCGCTTCGGGCCATGATGCAGGCCGCAGTTTGCCGTTTTCGCGGATGTAGGGTTTGTCCAACCGTTGCCGCCGCAGCCCATCCCAGACAAAGCGTGTCTTGTCAGATATCCATTCCTCATTCACGCCATCATGGTTTCGCGGCAAGAAGCGCATTACTTCCCGTCCTTTGGTATCCACACGAATGTTAGAACCCAGCGCGTCCATCACGTCGATGCTCTCGGTCTTGCTCAGCTCCCAGGGTCGCGCGGTAAAGGCGTAAGGCTTTGATACCAATGCTCCGACTGGGCAGAGGTCAATGATGTTGCCCTGCATGTTGCTGTCTAGCGTCTGGCCGAGATAGGATGTGATCTCGGCATCCTCTCCTCGCCCGGTCTGGCCCATCTGGTGAATGCCTGCGACCTCGGTGGTAAAGCGGACACAGCGCGTACAGGAGATGCAGCGCGTCATATGCGTCTCAACCAGCGGGCCGAGATCCAGGTCCTCTGTCGCGCGCTTTGGTTCACGGTAGCGGCTGAAATCAACGCCATAAGCCATCGCCTGATCCTGCAAATCGCACTCGCCGCCCTGATCACAGATAGGGCAATCCAGCGGATGGTTGATCAACAGAAATTCCATCACCCCTTCACGGGCTTTCTTGACCATGGGCGAATTGGTCTTCACCACAGGAGGCTGGCCTTCCGGCCCGGGGCGCAAATCCTTGACCTGCATCGCACAGCTGGCGGCAGGTTTTGGCGGGCCGCCGACCACTTCCACAAGACACATCCGGCAATTGCCGGCGATGGTCAGCCGCTCGTGGTAACAAAACCGCGGGATCTCGACGCCTGCCTCTTCGCAGGCCTGAATGAGCGTCATCGCGCCATCCACCTCGACTTCCTGACCATCAATAATAACTTTGCGTAAATCGCTCATATCATTTGCCTTTGTTTATCAATGCGCCCTGTGCGGGCGCGCGAGTGAATATCGTGAGCAAGGCGCAATCTAGCGCGTTTTGTTGACCAGAAGTGACCGCGATACGCACCCCATCGTTTCGTTTTGGTTGGGGACGCATCAGTCTTCCTCTCGCAACAAGGCACCAACTTTACTGTTGCGTGCTATCTCTGACTGGCCCAGCGCGCAATAGCCAGCTTCGTCCGGCACAAGACCCTGTTCTGCCATATACTCCTTCGCCCGGGCGCGCAGACGGTCTTTTTCTGCATCCGATTCCACATGCGCGTCGATCTCAGATTTGGTGTAGCCCATGGCCATTGCCTGATTGTTTAAGTCCTGCAAAGCGCCCAGCGCTTTGAAAATACGTGCCGAAATCGATGGGCAGTTCTTACGGATCTGGTCGGCTAAGCCGATGGCAAATAGACCATCGTCGATAGATTTCACCTCCCTGAGAGGCGGGATATCCGCGCCCACCGTAGACGTCGACATCAATACGGCGACCATACCGGCCAAAACACAGTTACGCATCATCAGCCTCCCAACCTGGACGGGTTGCGCCATTATTGAAAACCAGTTTGGAAAAACCGCCCGAACAAGCAGTACCATTGCCGCCTACGCTTATCAAAACACGATATCCGGCTCCAGCTCTCACTGCGGACAGGCTCCTTGCAGAGTTAGTGTGTCATTGGCGATGGGAAGGGTCTCGTCAGGATCATCCGGACCTACAACCCATTCAATCGCCGAACTGCCATATTCATTGACGCAAAAAACCGTGGCTGCATAACGCGCCGCCTCTTTTGCACCCAACAAAGAGGCAGAAACGGGAGAAGCCTTGACCTGAAACTCATGACGTGCGTCCAAACCATCGAGGTCAGTTTTGAAAAAGTGGCCGTCAAAGGCGATCTTTTCGGCCTCATTGCTGCAGGCCGCCAGCGCGCACCCCAAAAACAAAACACTGATGCCCGTTCTCATTTCGTTACTCCGCCGCAGTCGGGGCGCATCGGTTGTCGCGCCACTGGCTTGCTTCATTCAAATAGGACCAGCCAAAAGCGTGATCACTGTCCCCATGGGTTTTCAGATGCTCCAGCCGCGCCAAGGCTTCCTCAAGCGTCGGTTCATGGCCTTCGGGCACCCACCACATCACGAAATGCATCTCTCCGAGCACTTCAAACCATTCCTGGCGTCGTTCGTAGAACTGCTTGTGGATCGTGCCCCAGACGAATTTCTCCAAGGTCTCGACGCTTTCCCAAACAGTCAGGTTAGAAACATACTGCGGATCGCCATCAATCTTGGCCTCGGTATTGCCTGTGCCCGGCTCGCCCGAGCCTTCCATCATCCACACGAAGCCCGGCATGCGCTTGCCCAAGCCATTGATCCGGTCAAGGTTCTCCATGAACTCCGCCACGCGCGGATCATCCGTGGGGGCAAGCAGGCGTCCGACGTTGAGTTCAGCGAGATGAAAACTCATTTCATCACCCCTTTTCAAGCAACAGATTACCAATTTCGGTTTTCTCCGAAATTTCGGCGCGTCCAGCTGCACACCATGTATCTGGCGAGACAACGACGATCTTACGCTTCTGGATGTAAGCAAACAAATCCTTCTGCAGCTGCCTTTCTGGTAAGTTGTTGCCTGCAATTATGTCTTGAGCTTTTGTCAAACCATCCGCCCTAGCTCGTTCTGTGAGTTCGGCCTCGTACACTGCTGCTTTCTTGCTATTGTATTCAAGGCCGCTACATTCAGCAGCAATTTGACCAGCAATGCCGGCGTTCAAGGCACCGTCGTAAAAATACTTGGGTATCTCGATCGTGTTTCGAAAGGGTATCACGTTTTCGGACACGGGCTCGCAAGCCATTAAGCCAAGTAAGGCGGCGAACATCAAAATTCGCTTAGACATTTAAAACTCACTCTGCCGCCACAGCGCTCACGCGCCCGGTCCGCTTGTGTTTAATCCGATCCTCGATCTCAACGCGGAAGTGGCGGATCAATCCCTGAATGGGCCAAGCCGCCGCATCGCCTAGGGCACAAATCGTATGCCCTTCGACCTGCTTAGTCACATCCAGCAGCATGTCGATCTCTTCAGGTTCTGCCTCACCGGTGACCAGACGGTCCATCACCCGCATCATCCAGCCGGTACCTTCGCGGCAGGGCGTACATTGGCCGCAGCTTTCGTGCTTGTAGAATTTCGAGAGCCGCCAGATCGCCTTGATCACATCCGTCGAGTTGTCCATCACGATCACCGCCGCCGTGCCAAGGCCGGAGCGTTGTTCGCGCAAATAGTCGAAATCCATGATCGCGTCTTTCATCTGCGCGCCCGGGATCATCGGCACAGACGATCCGCCGGGGATCACGGCCTTGAGATTGTCCCAGCCGCCCCGAATGCCGCCGCAATGAGTCTCGATCAGCTCCTCAAACGAAATCGACATCGCCTCTTCGACCACGCAAGGGTTGTTCACATGGCCGGAGATCGCAAACAGCTTTGTGCCCGCGTTGTTCGGACGGCCAAATCCCGCAAACCATTCCGGCCCGCGCCGCAGGATCGTCGGCACCACGGCAATCGACTCTACGTTGTTCACTGTGGTCGGGCAGCCATACAGTCCCGCGCCAGCCGGAAACGGTGGCTTCATGCGCGGCATCCCCTTCTTGCCTTCGAGACTTTCCAGCAGAGCCGTTTCCTCGCCGCAGATGTATGCCCCCGCACCATGATGCAGATAAAGGTCGAAATCCCACCCCGAGCCAGCGGCGTTCTTGCCGATCAACCCGGCGTCATAGGCTTCATCAATCGCCGCTTGCAGCGCCTCTTTCTCGCGTATGTATTCACCGCGAATGTAGATGTAGCAAGCATGCGCATTCATCGCAAAACTCGCGATCAGACACCCCTCCACCAGCGTGTGCGGATCGTGGCGCATGATCTCGCGGTCTTTGCAGGTACCCGGTTCGGATTCGTCTGCATTCACCACCAGATACGCCGGGCGACCATCGGATTCCTTGGGCATGAACGACCAGTTGAGACCGGTTGGGAATCCCGCACCACCGCGCCCGCGCAGACCAGAAGCCTTCATCTGTTCCACGATCCAGTCGCGGCCCTTTTTGATGATACCGGCAGTGCCATCCCAATGCCCGCGCGTTTGCGCGCCCGTCAGCGTGCGATCATGCATGCCGTAGATATTGGTGAAGATGCGGTCTTGATCCTGAAGCATGACGCTCCCCTTTTAATCGTTGTCGCGCGCGGCCTTGCGCGCACGCCGTATCTGTAAAGACACCACCAGCGCCCAGAAGAGCCCAGCCAGTGCCGCAAAATCAAAAAGAAAAGCATAACGGCCAGGCAGACCCAACTTGGGTCCCAGCCACAAGGACATCAGCCACAAGATCATTGTGCCCGCAATCACCATGCTGACGCGCCGCCCTTTGGCGGCCAGTGCCACATCTTGCGGCGCAGTCTGTTGATTTTGCGCACTCATCGCGGTCGCCCGCCCTTTTCTTAGCTCTTACGTTTCTTTATCGAAAACTCGGTTTCGCCGCCCTCAGCGAGTATCTTCGCCTGACCGACCCAATCATCGCGCTCAATCCGGCCTTTGAAGCGCAGGCGTTCATCTACCCAGGCGATGTCTTTCTGTTTGAGCCCGGCAACCTGATCAAAGTGCCAGATGCCCAGACTGTTCAATGTTTCTTCCAACTTTGGACCGACGCCACTGATCAGTTTCAAGTCATCCGCACCGCCCTCGCGCGCAGCGTCAGACAGGGTTGTGGGTCGTGCATCAGAAGCCTTGGGAGATGCTTTCTTCGGTGCAGCCTTTTTCTCAGCAGGCTTCGGTTTTTCTGCCGTTACGGGTGACGCTGCCGGTGCTGGCGACGAGGACTTTGCAATAGGCTTCGGTGCGGTTGCCGGTTTGGTAGCTTCGGGCGCTGCAGCCGTGGCCGGAGCCGCTGGTTTGGCTGGAGCAGGAGCAGGTGCCGCAGGCTGTGGCGCACGTGCCGATATCTCGCCCGGCATTGGCAAGGGCCTTGTCATGACCCAGCTTATCAACAACCCCACAACAACGGTAACTACAAACCCCATAAAGGCGCCCTGCATAAACCCCCAAGACCCCAGTACCCACAGTAAAACTGCCGCCAAAGTACCTACGGCTGCCGCGACAAGCCAACTGCCAAGCGCCATTCCGATCAAACCACTATTGTTGTCCATTGTATTTCACCTTCCCGTTGTTCACATCCCTGATCTTTTTTTTGGCTTTTCCCTATTCTGAAAAACTCATTTTGCTTTGTTTTCTGCCAGCGCCTTGGCCTGACCTACCCAGTCATCCCGCTCGATACGTCCTTTGAAACGCAGCCGCTCATCAATCCAGGCGATGTCTGATTTTTGCAATCCCGCCACCTGATCAAAGTGCCAGATGCCCAGATTGTTCAGCGTTTCTTCCAGCTTGGGACCGACGCCGCTGATGAGTTTCAAATCGTCGGGGCCCTCTTCCCGCGCGGCATCAGACAATGCCGCCGGACGTGCGTCAGAGGGGACCGGCGCCGGAGCTGCTTTCTTCGGTGACGCTTTTCTAGGTGTTTTCTTTTGTGACTTGGTGCCTTGCCACGGGGTCAGCAAAGGCACCTCGGTGCCATCAATCCGTTTGACGGTATCGCCAATGTCTACAGCCAGTTGCGCCGAAGCGTTATACTTGATCTTGCCGCCATCATGCTCTTTGAGCGATGTCAGCCCACTCAGAGGTTCTGCCGCGTATCGACCGTTCTGTGGCCCGGGCACCGGCACCTTCCCTGCGGCCAACTCATCTATGATCTCGCCCATGCGCTCAGCGGTCAGATCTTCGTAGTAATCCTTGCCAATCTGCGCCATCGGTGCGTTGGAGCAAGATCCCAGGCACTCAACCTCTTCCCAGGAAAAATTCCCATCTGCAGAAAGCTCATGCGCATTTGGCGCGATCTTTTCCTTGCAGACGGCAACCAGATCTTCGGCACCGCAGATCATGCAAGACGTGGTGCCGCAGACCTGAATATGAGCAATCGCGCCGACCGGTTGCAGCTGGAACATGAAATAGAATGTCGCCACCTCCAACCCTCGGATGTAGCTCAGACCGAGCATATCTGACACATGTTCAATCGCGGGTTTGGACAGCCACCCCTCTTGCTCCTGCGCCCGCCACAAGAGTGGAATGATGGCGCTGGCTTGACGGCCCTCAGGGTACTTTGTGACCTGCCCCTCTGCCCAGGCCTGATTGTCTGGCGTGAACATGAAGCTTTCGGGTTGGTCGGGGTGGAGACGGCGGAGCATGGGTAGAACCTTAGAATATGCGGCGGTTGCGGGAACCGTCGGCGAGAACATTTTGGACCGGGAAAAGGATACTGCGCATCAACGGTCTATCTCTCCGAAGACCACATCCATGGTACCAATGATCGCAGCCACATCAGCCAGTTGGTGGCCGCGCGACATATGATCCATGGCCTGCAAATGGAGAAAACCCGGCGCGCGTATTTTGGCGCGATAGGGTTTGTTGGACCCATCGGCCACCAGATAAACGCCAAACTCGCCTTTGGGCGCTTCGACCGGGCAATAGACCTCTCCTGCGGGGACGTGGAAGCCCTCGGTATAGAGCTTGAAGTGATGGATCAGGCTCTCCATCGAGGTCTTCATGTCGCTGCGCGAAGGAGGAGTGATCTTGCCGCGAGCCAGAATATCGCCCTGCCCCTCCGGCGCGCGTAGTTTTTCGATCGCCTGGTGGATGATCAAAAGCGACTGCCGCATCTCTTCCATCCGCACAAGGTAACGGTCATAGCAGTCGCCGTTCTTTCCTACTGGGATTTGGAAGTCGAATTCGTCATAACATTCATAGGGTTGCGCACGCCGCAAGTCCCAAGCCAGTCCAGAGCCGCGCACCATGACGCCGGAAAACCCGTATTCCAAAATATCTTCCTCGGTCACCACGCCGATATCCGCATTGCGCTGTTTGAAAATGCGGTTTTCGGTCAGCAAGCCATCGATATCCGCAACAACACGCGGGAATTCATTGGCCCAGGTTTCCATGTCGTCCAGCAGGCCGTCCGGCAGGTCTTGATGCACGCCACCGGGGCGGAAGTAAGCCGCGTGCAGACGCGCTCCACAGGCGCGTTCATAAAATACCATCAGCTTTTCGCGCTCCTCAAAACCCCAAAGAGGCGGGGTCAGGGCGCCGACGTCCATGGCCTGCGTCGTGATGTTGAGGATGTGGTTGAGAATGCGTCCGATTTCACAGAAAAGCACTCGGATCAGAGAAGCGCGGCGCGGCACCTCGACACCTGTGAGCTTTTCAATGGCCAGACACCAGGCATGCTCCTGGTTCATTGGCGCCACATAGTCCAGCCGGTCGAAATAGGGCAGGTTCTGCAGGTAGGTGCGGCTTTCCATCAGCTTTTCAGTGCCACGATGCAGCAGGCCGATGTGCGGATCACAGCGCTCCACGATCTCGCCGTCGAGCTCCAACACCAGCCGCAACACGCCATGCGCCGCCGGGTGTTGCGGGCCGAAGTTGATGTTGAAGTTGCGGATTTTCTGTTCGCCGGTGAGGGCGTCTTCGAAACCTTTGGTGCCGTCCATCATTTCAGGGCCTCTCGATTGCGCAAATGTACTGTGCCCATGATCGCGACTAGCGCAGCCATTGCGAAGATTGGAATGAAGGTTGGTGGAGCTATCCAGCGTGGAATTTTAAGTTCTTGCAGAATGGCGTCAAAACCGAGAACTACAGACAAACTGAAAACGCTTGCCCAAAATGGACTGTATTGGTGAAACATACTGGCATCCAGCAGCGCATTGAAGAAATCCCCCATCACCGCTTCTCCAGCTCTTGCAGCTTTAGCCCCATCCACCAGAGCAGGGCAATGGTGCCAAAGGGGATAAGGCAGGCCGCCGCCCAGTACTTGTGGATGCCAAAGTGCGGCAACAGCTTGATCATCGGGATCGCCGTCAGCGCCGAGAGGATCAGCCACCAGATGCCACCCATTACTTGGCCTCCGCTTTGTCGTCGCCAGGGAGGATGTATTCAGCGCCTTCCCACGGAGACATGAAATCAAACTGGCGATATTCCTGCACCAGAGACACCGGCTCATAAACCACACGCTTCTGCGCCTCGTCATACCGCACTTCCGTATAGCCGGTGGTCGGGAAATCCTTGCGCAGCGGGTGGCCGCGAAAACCGTAGTCCGTCAGGATGCGCCGCAGATCAGGATGGCCGGAAAACAGAATGCCGAACATGTCGAAGATCTCGCGCTCGAACCAATTGGCTGAAGGGTGCGCTGAATTGATCGAAGGCACCATCTGGTCTTCGCGGATGCTCACCCGCAAGCGGATGCGGTGGTTCTGATACATCGACAGGAAGTGGTAGACGACGTCAAACCTCTTGGCACGCCCTGCGTAATCCACTGCAGTGACGTCCACCAGTGATGAGAACCGGCAGGTTGGATCGGTCTTCAGAAACTCCACCAGACCGACAATATTGGAAGGCGTTACATCAAGGTTCAGCTCATCGTGGGTGACGTCCCACCCCAACACGCAATCTGCGCGTTTCGCCTCTATATAGCCGCCAAGTTCTTTAAGGGCTTCGGACATGATCAATGCTCCCTAGCGCACGATTGTGCCGGTTCGGCGAATTTTGCGTTGCAATTGCATGATCCCGTAGAGCAGTGCTTCGGCCGTCGGCGGGCAGCCGGGCACATAGACATCTACAGGAACAATACGGTCACAACCGCGCACCACCGAATAGGAATAGTGGTAATAACCGCCGCCGTTGGCGCAGGACCCCATCGAGATGACATAACGTGGCTCGGGCATCTGATCGTAGACCTTGCGCAACGCGGGCGCCATTTTGTTGGTCAGCGTGCCCGCGACGATCATAAGATCGGACTGGCGCGGGCTGGCCCGCGGCGCGGTTCCGAAGCGTTCCATGTCATAACGCGGCATGGCGGTGTGCATCATCTCCACGGCGCAACATGCCAAGCCAAACGTCATCCAGTGCAGCGAGCCGGTGCGCGCCCAATTGATAATGTCTTCGGTGGAAGTCAGCAGGAAACCTTTGTCCTGCAACTCGCGGTTCAACTCCTCGGCGGCGACATCGCGATCAGCACCTGCAACGGCGGCTCCGGCGGCGGCTACTGCCATTCCAACGCTCCTTTTTTCCACTCGTAGGCGAACCCGATGGTCAAAACGGCCAGAAAGACCATCATAGACCAGAACCCAACCATGGAAACATCCTGAAACGCCACGGCCCAAGGGAAGAGAAAAGCAATCTCGAGATCGAAAATAATAAAGAGGATCGACACGAGATAAAATCGCACATCAAACTTCATCCGCGCGTCATCAAATGCGTTGAAACCGCATTCGTAGGCGGAGACTTTTTCCGGATCTGGATTGCGCACGGCCAAAATGACCGCAGCGAGGATCAAAACTAGGCCTAAGCCTATGGCCACGGCAAGAAAAACAAGTATGGGAAGGTACTCCCGTAGCATCTCGTCCAAGGGTTGACTCCTTTAGAGCTGCTCACACGTGCAAGATGACACTCTACTCAGTGTCTTGAGCGCTGTTATCGGTTTACGCCTGTGGCCAAGCGGGGTCAACGGTTGCGGCCGTCTTTTAGGGGCTTTAGGCGTTGGAATGGCTTGTGAAATGCAGAGCGCGGCACATGGCCGCAACAATACACTTATCATGACTGTCCAGAAAAAGGGAAATCACACAAAAGCTTTCCACAAGGTTAAAATGTTCAGCCTCAGCAGCCCTTTTGGGCACATGTAGAATTTCCTTGCTGCAGCGCTCGATTTTGCACCGGACCTATTGTAGCCTTTCCAACCCCCGGTTTGTCGAATTTGACGCGACGCAACGCCGTTGTCGGGATACATTAATTTATCGTGGATTGCGTGTCGATCGCAACGCCCAGAAAAAACTGCCAATATAGGCAAGCGTCAACAAGACCAGTGTCGCCCACGGATACATCAACAACGCGGCAATCAGTATACCGGCGCCCAGCATGAAGAACTTGGTATTGCCGCGATCAATGGTCAGATTTTTGAACGAATAGGTCGGCACGCGGCTGATCATCAACAACCCGACCATACAAATGTAGGCCGCCACAGCGGCGGGTGGTGCAATGGGTAAGTCGGCGAAGGCCAGGGAGAAAACCAAGGGAAGCATGACCAAAAGTGCACCCGCAGGCGACGGTACGCCCACAAAGAAATCACTTGCGCCGCCCACTTTTTCCGATCGGTTGCTGACATTGAAACGCGCCAGGCGCAACACAGAGCAAATGGCATAGCAAAGGACCGCGATCCAGCCTTCATTGCGAAAATCCTGCAATGCCCAGTTGTGCAGAATGAGCACTGGCGCAATGCCGAAATTCAAGAAATCAGCAAGCGAGTCCAACTCGGCCCCAATGGGTGTCGCACTATTTGTCATGCGCGCCAAACGACCGTCCATCCCATCCAGGATGCAGGCTGCGAGGATCAACCCAACCGCCATATCGAAATTCCCCTCATAGCCAAACCGTATGGCGGTGAGGCCTGCACAGATCGCGGCGATCGTTAGGAGATTGGGTAAAAGGCTGAGGACGCGAACTTTGGTTTCTCTCTCAGGTGCCCCGTGTGACATCGTCTAGTCCGCCCGAACCGAACGCGCCGTTTCGTCAGAGACAAGATCAGCAATCACTGTTTCTCCTGCCACCATCGTCTGCCCGAGATTGACCAGAGGAGCGACGCCGTCAGGCAAATAGACATCAAGCCGCGATCCAAAGCGTATCAATCCAAAACGCTCGCCCGTTTGGATGCTGTCGCCCTCGGCGGCAAAGCAGACAATCCGTCGTGCCACCAAGCCCGCGATCTGAACCACCGCAATCTGGCGTCCATCGGCCATGGTTATCGCCAGGCTGTTACGTTCATTATCGACACTTGCCTTGTCCAGCGAGGCGTTAAAAAACTTGCCCGGTCGGTATGAAATCGCGTTGATTTCTCCGGCAATCGGCGCTCGGTTCACATGGCAATTGAACACGTTCATAAAAACACTGACACGTGTCAACGCTTCGTCGGGCATACCCAGCTCCGCCGGCGGCACGGCTTTTTCAATCAGCGATATCACCCCATCCGCTGGGCTGACGAGCAAACCATCGCGTGTCGGCGTCGCCCGCACAGGGTCGCGAAAAAAGTAATAACACCATACGGTTAACGCTAATCCCACCAAGCCCAAAAACGGCACCAGCATATAAAGAACCAGCGCAATGACTGCAAAAATACCTACAAACTTGCGCCCTTCCGGATGCATCGGTTTGATAAAAGTTTCATGCATTTTCATATAAGTGTCGCGATCCTCGAAAGACTGACCGTGTCCTTGCCTGAACTCCCGCGCGTCTACAACTGTTTTCAACGGCATTTTGCCTTGAATTCGCACCTTTTACGGGTGTTCAGCGTAGATTTTTCTCCTAAACCAGGTGCGCGGCTCTTGCTGCACGCGGCACTTTCTCATGCAAATTGAGCTCTATTGGACCACTTGGATCACCTGTTTTCAGGTCGTCCAATCAGGCTTACGCTTTTCAAAAAAGGCCGCAATGCCTTGGGCGGCTTCCGCGGTTTCCCAACGCGCAGCAAGTGACGCAATTGTGTGATCCACCGCGGCGTCATCTATTTTTGGCCCCAGATCGCGTGCCAATTTTTTGGCCGCAGCCACAGCCCCCGGCGCACAGGATAAATAAGGGGCCACTTCGGCCTCGACCGCCGCTGAAAGATCCCCAGCCGGGATGCATTGGGCAATAACGCCCAGATCAACCGCCTCCTGCGCATCGAAAAGCCGCGCGGACATGAAAACACGGCGTGCACGTCCCTCACCCATGCGGGCCAACACATAAGGGCCAATGGTTGCCGGGATGAGACCCAACCGAGTCTCCGTGAACCCAAATTTGGCTGTGTCCACGGCAACGGCCGCATCGCAAATACATGCCAACCCAACACCGCCGCCAAAGGCGTTGCCCTGAATAGCTCCGATGAGTGGTTTCGGCAGCGTGTTGAGCGCACCCAGCATGATGGCCAGTTTTCGCGCCTCAGCAGATCGTTTGGATGCATCCATGTCGCGCTGTGCCTGCATCCAAGCTAGATCGCCCCCTGCGCAGAAGGATCTGCCGGAACCGGTCAAGACCACCACACGCACTGCCGCGTCGGCCCCCAATTGCGCGGCCGCCTGCGTTAGGTCAGCCAACATCTGCGCCGACATTGCGTTGTGTTTCTCTGGCCTGTTGAGGGTCAGGGTTGCGACACCGCGAGCGTCCGTTTCTAGCTTCAATGTTTCAAACATGCGCAGCCTCCAACCCGGGCACAACGCCTCCCGCGCCGATCCAGTCGTGATAAACCCAAACCATCCGATCCACGAACCAGATCTTTGGCAGGGCTGTCAGAATCACACCAAAGACCGCGCCTTCCCACCACAGCGCATAAAGCCCCCAAATCATAGCAATTGCGCCTGGAACGCTGAGTAGGCTCAGTACCAAGGCGGCCCGCCTGTGATGGGCTGCGATTTCCGCGCGGTGATTGAGGAAAATTCGTTCACCCATCACACCTTGGCTCATCCAGTTGTCGAGGCTTTCAGGCGGCGGGAAAGCGCGTGGGTTCACCCAGATCCAAAGGAAGGAGACCGCGACAGGTACCAACGCCCAAGCCCCCAGCCAGACACGGCTCCAGACCGCCAGCGCCAACAAGGGCAAGCAGGTCAGCATTCGGGTCCAGCCCGACCAGGGGTTTGCATGACGCTGCCAGACGTCTGCGTTCATGGTCATCAACCGCTCTGTGATTTTGAAGAAATCCATCGCCCTAAACCCATCACCCGGACCGCATGGCCCGCGCCATATCCGCAGCCTCATTGATCACCTCAAGATCGAGCCCGGTGTCATAGCCCAGCGCGGCAAGATGCTGCGCCACGTCTTCGGTGGCCACATTGCCCGCCGAACCGGGCGCGAAAGCACAACCCCCCAAGCCGCCCACGGCAGTATCAAAGACGCGCACACCCAGGCTCAGCGAGGCATCGATATTCGCCATCGCCCGCCCATTTGTATCGTGATAGTGGCCCGCCAGCCGCCCAACGGGCACCACGTCCCGCACGGCAAGAAGCATGCGCGCAATGCTGTCGGGACTGCCAGCGCCGATGGTATCGCCCAAACTCACCTCATAGCAGCCTATCCCAAAAAGCTTGTCCGCCACATCCGCCACCGCAGAAGGCGCGACCGGGCCGTCGTACGGACACTCGATCACGCAAGACACGTAACCGCGGACCGGCAGATCTATGTGACGCGCCTCTTCCAGAATGGGCTCGAACCGAGCAATGCTCTCGGCGATGCTGGCGTTGATGTTGGCCTTGGAAAACCCCTCGGAGGCCGAAGCAAATATGGCGACCTCATTCACACCAGCGGCGCGGGCGTCTTCGTAACCGCGCATGTTGGGAGTCAGAGCCGCGTAGCGCACGCCTTGCGCACGCTGGATGCCGGCCAGAACCTCGGCGGATCCTGCCATTTGCGGCACCCACTTGGGAGACACGAAGCTCGCGGCCTCGATCCGCCGGAAACCCGCCCGGCTCAATGCGTCGATCAGTGCCACTTTTTCGGCCACCGGAATTTCGCGCGCTTCGTTTTGCAAGCCATCGCGTGGGCCTACCTCAAAAATTTCACATGATCCCAAACTCATCGCGCATCCTCCCTTTGATCGCTGCCCAGATCACTCTAACGGCCATGGGGCGTAAAAGTCTCGGTCATAAATACCATCGTCATTGGGCAGGGACGCAGCAAAGCTGTCCCGTGCGGTAATGCGCGCATACCAGTCTGCCGTAGCCGGGAAATCATCAAGCGTCGCAAAATGGCGCGACATGTATACTGCCTGCCCCACCGAGATGTCCGCGGCGGAAAACCCGGAACTTAACAAGTACTCTCGGTTTTCGTCAGGCGTTGCCAAACGCGCCTCGAGGGCTGCATAACACTTGCCAAGGCGGGCGGCCTCCAGTTTCATCACGATCGGGCTGCGCATATGATCTTCGCGCAGAGCCACATGCTGCTGGGTCAGCGCCGCAGTGTGTTGGCTCAGTGTTTCGGAAAAATGCACCCACACCAGCCATTGCATGCGGTTCGGACTGCCGGGCCTGGTGCCAAGCCCATCCGGGCTGAAACGCTCGCAGAGGTATTCCGTGATGGCGCCGGTTTCAAACATCCGCGCGCCGTCGATCTCCAACGCTGGCACACGGCCGGCGGGCGATAGATTCAGGAAAGCCGGGCTGCGCAGGGTGCGATCAAAGGGGTAAGTGCGCAACTGAAAGGGCACGCCAAGTTCATTCAGCAGCCAAAGTGTCCGCATTGAACGGGTTTGGGGACAATGGTGCAGCGTGATCATGCTTCAGCCTCCGGTTCCAGTTGCACCAATGCAGTGCCAGCCTCGACCTGATCGCCGGGCTGGGCCATGACCTCGGCGACCACACCATCACGCGCGGCCAGCAACGCGTGTTCCATTTTCATCGCTTCCAGGACTGCCAGACGTTCGCCAGTGGTCACAGTTTGCCCCACCCGCGCATCCACGGTTTTAACCAAACCGGGCATTGGCGCTTCGATCAGATTTCCATCACCGGCTGCAGTGCCGGTGCGGTCCAGGGGATCAACGATTTCGAATGACAGCCCGTAGGCGTCAAACACGGTAACCGTGCCGGCATCAACGAAAACCGGTGGTATGGGATGACCATCTATCATCCAAGTCTCGCCCCGGCACTGCGCCTCAACGCGTGCGCCTGCCACCTCCCATATCTGGTGCTGAGCGTCGACGATTTCGACCGCCAGATCGATCGTTTCATCCAGAGAGACCAACTGCAGGGACTGCCGCAGCGGTTGCCATAAGGTGAAACCTGTGTCTGGTTGCGGCGCCAACAGATCAAGCGCGGCCATACCTGCCAAAACGATGTGTCGCGGCAGCACCTCAGGCGGCACTGTGAGCGTCTCCAGTTCGCGGCCAATCAACCCGGTGTCCACCTCGCTACGCCCAAAACCGGCATGGCTTGCCAAGGCACCCAAGAACGCAAGGTTTGTCACGGCGCCAGCAACCTGGGTTGCTGCCAGAGCTTGACGCAGCCGAGACAGGGCCACTGCGCGATTTGGACCATGCACGATCAGTTTCGCGATCATCGGATCGTAATACGGGCTGATCGTGTCGCCGGCCCGCACACCACTGTCCGCGCGCGCATCGGCCGGAAATTGCAAATGACTGAGCGTCCCCGTAGCTGGCAGAAACCCCGCCGGCACGTCTTCGGCATAAAGCCGCGCCTCAAAGGCGTGTCCAACGATCTGAAGGTCCTCTTGCGCGGTTGGGAGGTTTTCGCCCGCGGCCACCCGGAGTTGCCATTCAACGAGGTCAATCCCTGTGATCAGCTCTGTTACCGGATGTTCGACCTGCAACCGGGTGTTCATCTCCATGAAAAAGAAGCCATCCGTTTTCAGCCCGTCAGATCCATCCACGATGAACTCAACTGTGCCCGCGCCACTGTAGCCAATAGATTCCGCAGCATGCACTGCCGCTGCCCCCATGGCCGCGCGCATGTCATCCGTCATGCCGGGTGCGGGAGCTTCTTCGATAACCTTTTGATGGCGGCGTTGTAGTGAACAGTCGCGCTCAAAAAGATGAATCGCGCGTACGCCGTCGCCAAAAACCTGCACTTCGATATGGCGTGGCTGGGAGACGAACTTCTCGACCAGCACATCCCCATTGCCAAATGCCGTTAGCGCCTCCGAGCGCGCGGAGGCAAGGGCCGACGCAAAGGCATCTGCCGCCTCAACCAAACGCATCCCTTTGCCGCCGCCGCCAGCCACCGCTTTGATCAGCACCGGATAACCGATTTTTGCAGCTTCTTCGGCCAGCAGATCGTCATTTTGGTCGGCACCATGGTAACCAGGCACCACGGGCACTCCCGCCTCGATCATCAAGGCTTTGGCCGCATCTTTCAAACCCATGGCTCGGATCACGGACGCAGATGGCCCGATGAAGGTCAGCCCTGCCGCCTCCACCGCCTCAACAAAATCCGGGTTTTCACTGAGAAAACCGTATCCTGGATGGATCGCCTGCGCGCCTGTATCAAGTGCGGCCTGAATAATCACATCGCCGCGCAGGTAGCTGTCGACCGGGGCAGAACCACCGATATGCACCGCCCTATCGGCTAATTCGACATGCTTGGCCGCTGTGTCTGCATCCGAATATACCGCCACGGTCCGGACCCCCAGGACACGGGCTGTTTTCATGATCCGACAGGCGATTTCGCCCCGGTTCGCGATCAGTATTGTATCAAACATAAATTACCACCATGAGCCGGATGTCCCATCCATCAAATGTTTTTGCACATACCGTGGCAAGGGCCAGGCATCATAGTCCACACCGGTCAAGCGACCCGGCGGCTGGCCACGCCAGGCATGTCGATAAAGATCCATATGCAGCGTGATTTCAATTTCACCCAGTGCTGCATCGACTTTGTTCTTGGTCTCTTCAATACCGTCTTCCAGCTTTTGCGCTTCGGTCTTTTGCCGCATCCATCCGGCTGGCAAAATCTGATCCAACACTTTGGTTCCCGCTGACAGAGCCACCAACAAAACCAGATTGGCCAAGACGCCTGGCAAGGACGGTGCCGCGACATCGCGGAAAAATCCGGGTAAACCGCCGAACCACCCCTTTTTCACATCCTTTTGAGCGGCCAATTCCTGACGCGCCAATTCGAATTCCTGCGCGAAACTCTGGCGAAACTGGCGTGCAAATGCGCGGCGATTCAAATCCGCCCTGCCCGCCCATAATTTGAGTTTCGGGCGCACAAACCATCCCTGGCGCGATTGTTCGACAAATTCCTCGAAGTCGAAAATGAAAAAATAGTCTTCTGCGTTCGGGGAGTTGTGAATGACGTAAACCGGCAACGCGACCTCGCGCCCTAGAGATGGCAGGTTCGGAAGCTTCAAACCCGAGACAGTTCCGCTGATCTTGTCTGCTATCGCCTTGATGTTCTTCATGGACACAAACCGCATGTTTCAGGACAGGCCATCTGACGCTCCGAAAGTGCAGATAAACGCAGGCGCGGCGATCCAGCCGGTTTACATGCGGAAAACGCCAAAACGGGTCTCCTCAATCGGCGCATTCAGCGCGGCAGACAATGACAGGCTGAGCACGTCTCGGGATTTGCGGGGATCAATAATGCCATCGTCCCAAAGCCGCGCAGACGCATAGAGCGGGTGGCTTTGGCGCTCGAACATATCAATCGTCGGCTGTTTGAAGCTGGCCTCTTCCTCGTCTGACCAGGTTTCGCCCGCGCGTTCCATGGCATCGCGTTTTACGGTGGCCAGAACCCCGGCCGCCTGTGCGCCCCCCATCACGGAAATCCGTGCGTTTGGCCAACTCCACATAAAACGCGGACTGTAGGCGCGGCCAGCCATGCCGTAGTTACCGGCGCCAAACGAGCCGCCGACCAACATAGTGATTTTAGGTACATTGGTAGAGGCAACCGCGGTCACCATCTTTGCACCATGGCGCGCAATGCCTTCGTTTTCATATTTGCGCCCCACCATAAATCCCGTGATATTCTGCAGAAAAACCAACGGGATGCAGCGCTGAGAACAAAGCTCGACAAAATGTGCGCCCTTTTGTGCGGCTTCCGAAAACAAGACACCGTTGTTGGCAATGATGCCGATCGGGCAACCCTTGAGGTGGGCAAATCCGGTCACCAGGGTTTCGCCAAAGCGCGGTTTGAATTCGTCAAGCCGCGAGCCATCTACCAACCGCGCGATGACCTCGCGGATGTCATAGGGGGTTCGCAAATCTGCGGGTACTACACCGAGTATCTCCTGCGGATCAAAGTCTGGCTCCTGCGGGGTTTCCATCTGCACCGTCACAGGTTTTGCACGGTTCAGAGCAGCTACCGCCCGGCGCGCCAGAGCCAGAGCGTGGGCGTCATCCTCGGCCAGATAGTCGGCGACGCCAGAGAGCCGGGTGTGCACATCGCCGCCGCCCAGGTCCTCTGCGCTGACCACTTCGCCGGTTGCGGCCTTGACCAGGGGCGGCCCGGCCAGAAAGATCGTGCCTTGATCGCGCACGATTATGGTCACATCTGACATGGCCGGCACATAGGCCCCGCCCGCCGTGCAAGACCCCATCACGACCGCGATCTGAGCGATGCCCTTCGCCGACATCCGCGCCTGATTGTAAAAGATACGACCAAAGTGATCGCGGTCGGGAAAGACCTCGTCCTGATTGGGCAGGTTTGCCCCGCCGCTGTCGACCAGATAGATACAAGGCAGATGGTTTTCCTGCGCAATCTCTTGCGCGCGCAGGTGCTTTTTTACCGTCATCGGATAGTAAGTACCGCCTTTAACGGTGGCATCATTGCAGATGACCATGACCTCTTGACCTTGAACGCGACCGACACCTGCGATCACGCCCGCACAGGGGGCAGCACCACTGTAAAGCCCATGCGCGGCCGTCGCGCCCACCTCCAGAAACGGGCTGCCAGGGTCCAGCAGGTTGGCGACACGTTCGCGCGGCAACATCTTACCGCGGCTGATGTGACGCGCACGTGATTTTTCACCACCACCTAGTGCAGCAGCAGCGGCAGCGTTCGTAATCTCGGACAGGGCCGCCAGATGCGCGTCACAGTTGGCCTTGAAGGCTTCAGATGACGGCAATGCCTGCGATGTTAGTTTCATGTCACTTCCTTTGCTGCTCAAAAGGCATCGCGCCGGATCTCAAATTTCGGGCGTGGTGGGGGGGCGAGTGCTGCTGCGTAGCTCCAGAAGACGGCCAAACCTGTCAACCGGGTAGTCGTATCGACCACCAGCGCTTGGCGCGCAGCGGATCATGATCCAGACACCGTTTTGATCGCCGGGAACTGCCGAACAATCTGTCCGGCGCGCCGCGTTGCCAGCTTCTTGCAGGTACCGCTCCGCATAGGTATTGATCACGTCCGTCTCCGTTATCATGGTTGCAATCCAGCCCCATCGAAACGCCCAAATACCCAAGGCCAACACCAGCACTGCCAAGGGCGCCCACCAGAGCCACGCAGGCATCACTCCCCCAGCCTTCGTGACAGCCGCTCCGTCTGGTCCGCGGTCAGCTCCATCAGGCATTGCAGGGTCGCCGGACCACCACCCGTCCCCCCACCCCAAAGGCTGCGTTCATAGGCGCAAGCCTCGTCACGAAACGAAATCCAGGCGCGTTGCATGGCAACAAGCGCATCGGCGGTACTGGGCACCGTCGCGCCCAGTTCTTTCATTTCTGCATCAGAATCCTCGGCGCGTTTCAGGACCGTCTGGTATTGCGCATTCAGAAAAGCATCCCAGAACTGCAGCTCCCCGTCCAAACAACCGCCCATACCCACAGTGGTATAGCCTGCGTCATTGGCCGCTATGCAGGCCGCCGAAGACAAGCCCGCGCAATCGGTCATTGTGGCGTCACCACTCAAGTCCTCAAGACAGCTCTGAGTTTGTGCGTCCGAATAGACGATCCCCTGCGCGGCCAAGGGCAGAGGCATCAAAAACGGCAGAAGGACCAGCGCGCGGATCACACCATCGACCCCATCATCTCGCGCCCGACCAGCATCCGGCGTATTTCGGAAGTGCCCGCACCAATCTCCATCAGCTTGGCGTCCCGGAAAAGGCGCGCAACCGGGCTGTCATTCATGAAGCCCGCACCGCCCATCGCCTGCACCGCCTGATGCGCCTGCTTCATCGCCTCTTCGGAAGCATAAAGACAGCAGGCCGCAGCGTCCTGGCGGGTCACATCGCCGCGATCACAGGCCTTTGCGACCTCATAAACGTAGGCGCGCGCGGAATTCATCGCGGTATACATATCCGCGATCTTACCCTGCATTAACTGGAAGTTCCCGATGGGCTGGCCAAATTGCTTACGCTCGCTCAGGGTCGGCATCACCGCGTCCAGACAGGCCGCCATGATGCCGGTGCCAATACCCGCCAAAACCACGCGTTCATAATCCAAGCCCGACATCAGCACACGGACGCCTTTGCCTTCTTCACCCAGCACATTTTCAAACGGCACTTGGACATCTTCAAATATCAATTCAGCGGTATTAGACCCGCGCATGCCCAGCTTGTCGAAATGCGGGCTGGTGGAAAAACCCGTCATCTGCTTTTCGATCAGAAAGGCGGTGATGCCTTTTGAGCCAGCCTCCGGGTCCGTTTTGGCGTAAACTACAAGCGTATCGGCATCCGGGCCGTTTGTGATCCAGTATTTCGTGCCATTCAGGCGGTAATGATCATTGCGCTTTTCGGCGCGCAGCTTCATGGAAACCACGTCCGAACCAGCGCCAGCCTCCGACATTGCCAAAGCCCCAACATGAGCGCCCGAGATCAATCCGGGCAGGTATTTCTGCTTTTGCTCTTCGGTACCATTGAGCTTGATCTGATTGACGCAGAGGTTGGAATGGGCCCCATAAGACAGCGATACAGACGCGCTGGCACGTGCGATTTCTTCGATAGCGACCGTATGGGCCAGGTAAGACATGCCTGCGCCGCCAAATTCTTCAGGAACTGTGATACCAAGCAGTCCAAGCTCACCCATCTCGGTCCATAGATCGGCAGGGAAAGCGTTTTCAGCGTCTATCTCGGCAGCAATTGGTTTCACCCGGTCTTGGGCCCATCGATGCACCATGTCGCGCAGCGCGTTGACGTCCTCACCCAGATCGAAAGACATTGTTGCCATGAACATCGCGCAGCACCTCCCTCGTGGCGTTTATTGAACGCACGTTCATAAATGCCATAGCCCGCGCCATCGGTCAAGCCAACATGGCTCGCTGTGGCGCGTCCAAGATAACCAACTTTGCGGGTGGCCTATCCGTCGTCTATTCAGCGGCGGTGGACCGGCTTTGAAAAACAGAACTCACCTCTGACCGAATAATCCGTGCAATCAACGCACAATCTTCAAGTGAAAAAGTTAGTGGCACGCGCATGTCGACAATGCCCGCCAGTAAGCGGTCCGTGTCCGGAAGGGCGGGCGTGTCGGCGTAGCGCCAACTGTCATAGCGGCTGGTGAAGCCGACCGGTTCGGCGCCACCAAACCATTTCAGTTCGACGCCTCGCGCTGCACAACGCGCAATTACATCCGTCAGGTCATCGGGATCCCAATCCAGCAATAGAAACTGGATGGAAGACCCCACAATGGTTTCTTGCGCTGGTCGTTCAATGACCTGCAAACCCGGTGTGCCGCCCAGTCCCTCTTCGAGACAAAAGTATCGTTCATTCCAGCGGGCACATTGCGTGGCCAGGTCGGCAAGTTGCGGGCGCAAAATGGCAGCACGCAGATTGTCCATGCGGCCAGAGATATTCGGGGTCTCGTAGCGGATCTTGTCAAACACCTCTTTGGGCGGACCGGCCAAATGCCGTTCATAAAGCATGTAGGACCCGGAAAGCATGATCGCACGGGCGGCGATCTCCGCATTGTCGGTTACAAAAAACCCGCCCTCCCCCGAATTGACGTGTTTGTAAGTTTGGCAGGAGTAGCAGCCCACCGTGCCTAGCCGCCCCGACGGCACCCCATTCCATGCCGCCCCCATGGTATGCGCACAATCCTCGATAACGCTCACACCCGCAGCCTCACAGATCGCCATCAAACGATCCATGTCGCAGATATGCCCGCGCATATGGCTGAGCAGCAAGACATCGGCCTGCGCCGCCTTCGCTTCCAAATCGTCAAGATCGATGGTCAGCGCGCTGGTAACACCCACAAACAGGGGTTTGGCGCCAACAGCGGCGATGGCCCCGGGCACGGGCGCAAGGGTGAAGGCATTGGACAAGACAAGATCGCCCGATTGAACACCAACGGCTCGCAATGCTGTGGCCATAGCATAGCCACCAGAGGCAACCGCGAGGCAGTACTTCGCGCCGACGAGAGCGGCAAATTCCTGCTCCAGCAACGCCGTTTCACTGACCTCATCGGCGACCGTATTGTAGCGGTGTAGCCGTCCGTGCTGAAGCACAGCCATCGCTGCTTGAATCCCGGCTTCGGGGATCGGCTCCTGCTGGGTGAAACTACCTTTGAAAACTTCTGTCATATCGCGCCCCATGTTCGTTCAAACTGTGCCGCCCGATCTACTGGGGGTCAAGCCAGCAAGCGGTCTACGATCTGCGGCAAATCTGCATAGTCCTGCAACAGGGCTTCGGGCGACAAAGCTGCCATGTCCCCACCCGCAGGCCCGAATGTGACAAGCACGCAAGGAACACCAGCGGCCTTGGCCGTATTTCGATCGGTGTCGGAATCGCCAATGAGCACGGATTTCATCGGATCGCCCCCCGCGCGCCGCGCCGTTTCAAACAAGGGTTCTGGATCCGGTTTACGCACTGACAAAGTATCCGCCCCGACAAGCGCTGCAAAAGCGTCTCGCACACCGAGACGCTGAAGCAATGTTTCGGCCAACCCTTCCGGTTTGTTGGTACAAATGCCCACACCGTATCCATTGACTTTCAACTGCTCGACGGCATCCATGGCCCGAGGATAGATTTGCGTGTGCACGTCAATCGCCGTGCCATAAGCTTCCAACAGAATCGGGTAATAGAGGTCGACGGTCGCCAAATCCTCCGGGCGACCCAAACGCGCCATACCCAGGCGCAGCATCGCTCGCCCGCCGCGCAAAGCTGTTCCGGCATCCAGCTTGGCGTTCAGAATGTCGCCTTCGCCCATGTCCCGAAAACAGGTGTTTGCGGCCGCGATCAGATCGCCGCTGGTGTCGGCCAACGTGCCATCGAGATCAAAAATTACCGTTTTCATACCTGTTCCCCGGTATTCTGCTGGGCAATACCCCGCCACTAGTTGTTGCAAGCCGCAACCTTCTTTGATGGATGCCTGCCTTGCGTCGCGTCGCAAGATCGATAAACAGGGTCGGAGCAGAACACAAAGAGAAACCTTATGAAAACCGCATTGGTCATTTTGGCTGCAGGCAAAGGCACCCGTATGAACTCGGAACTGCCAAAGGTTTTGCAACCACTCGCTGGAGCGCCGCTTTTGGCCCATGCAATGCAGGCAGGCGCGCGTCTCGAACCTGAAAAAACCGTTATTGTAGCAGGGCATGGCGCCGATCAGGTGCAGCGCGCCGCTTTCGGTCTCGATGCCTCGGTTGATTTGGTCTTGCAAACCGAACAGCTGGGTACGGCACATGCGGTCGACCAGGCCCGCACGGCGTTGGACGGGTTTGAGGGCGACGTTGCCGTCCTATTTGGCGATACGCCGTTTTTGGAAGCGGAGACATTGGAGCGCATGCTCGCTGCGCGAGCTGATCATGATATGGTCGTGCTTGGGTTCGACATCGCCGAGGTGCAACCCCGCTACGGGCGGCTGGTCATGCAGGATGACCAATTGTTGCGCATCGTCGAATACAAAGATGCAACGGAAGACGAACGCGCCATACGGTTCACCAACAGCGGGATGTTACGGTGTAATGCGCAGTTGCTCTTTGAGCTGATTGCCGAGGTGGGCAATGACAACGCCTCAGGCGAATACTACCTAACCGAAATCGTGGCATTGGCGAACGCCCGAGGTCTCTCGGTGACGGCAGTTAAATGTGACGAGGCCGAAACGCTCGGGATCGACAGCCGCGCCGATCTCGCCGCCGCCGAGGCAGCGTATCAGGCCCGCGCCCGCGCTACTGCCCTGGCCAACGGGGTGACGCTGACAGCGCCAGACACGGTCTACTTCGCTTATGACACGGTGCTCGGCCGCGACGCAGTTGTGGAACCAAATGTTGTCTTTGGCCCAGGGGTCACAATCGAATCCGGTGCAACGGTCCGGGCGTTTTCGCACCTTGAGGGCTGTCACGTGGCACGAGGCGCCATCGTTGGGCCTTATGCGCGGTTGCGACCCGGTGCCGAGTTGAGCGAAAACACACGCGTCGGAAATTTCGTTGAAATCAAGAATGCCCGCATTGGCGAAGGCACCAAGGTCAATCACCTGAGCTACATCGGGGACGCAACACTGGGACGCAACACAAACATTGGGGCCGGGACCATTACCTGCAACTATGATGGCGTAATGAAGCACCATACCGACATCGGCGACAATGTTTTCGTAGGGTCAAATACCATGTTGGTCGCCCCTGTCGTTCTGGACAACGGATCGATGACCGGCAGCGGGTCTGTCATTACATCTGACGTCGAAGCGGACGCTTTGGCCATTGCCCGCGCGCCACAGGTCGAAAAACCGGGCATGGCGGCCAAATTGTTGAAAATGTTAAAGGCCAAGAAGGCTAAACTCCAAAGAGGCAGCTAAAATGTGTGGAATTGTTGGGGTACTAGGCGACCACGAAGTGGCGCCAATCCTTGTCGAAGCGCTAAAACGCCTGGAATACCGCGGCTACGACAGTGCAGGCATCGCCACGGTCGCCAACGGTGTCCTAGACCGGCGTCGCGCCGTTGGCAAACTGGTCAATCTCTCGGATTTGCTGGTGCATGAACCGCTGACAGGCAAGTCAGGCATTGGCCACACCCGCTGGGCGACGCATGGCGCGCCAACGGTCGAAAACGCGCACCCCCATCAGGCAGGCCGTGTGGCTGTCGTACACAATGGGATCATCGAAAACTTCCGTGAGCTGCGGGCTGAGCTCGCAGAGCTGGGCATCGAATTCGTCACCCAGACCGATACTGAGACCATCGCCTTGCTGACGGAACGGTACATGTCAGAGGGCATGGGCCCGGTCGAAGCGGCAAACAAAACACTGGACAGGCTGGACGGCGCGTTCGCATTGGCCTTCCTGTTTTCCGGCGAGGACGATCTGATCGTTGCCGCGCGCAAGGGATCTCCACTGGCGATCGGTCATGGAACCGGAGAAATGTTCGTGGGGTCAGACGCCATTGCACTTTCCCCTCTGACGGACCGCATCAGCTATCTTGAAGAAGGCGACCGAGCGGTTGTGACCCGCAGCTCCGTCGAAGTGCGCGACATCCGCGGCAATTTGGCCAACCGTGCAATTAAAACTGTGCAGGTGGGTGATACACAGATCGACAAGGCAGGCCACAAACACTTCATGGCCAAAGAGATCGCCGAACAGCCCACTGTGATCAGCGAAGCACTGGGACATTACATTTTGAATGGGGATCAGATCACCTTGCCGGACCCTGGCCTCGACTTCTCAAGCCTGGATCGTTTGACAATGGTGGCCTGCGGCACAGCCTCTTATGCCTGCCTCACCGCCAAATACTGGTTCGAGCAGATTGCGCGCATGCCGGTGGACGTCGATGTGGCCTCGGAATTCCGATACCGTGAGCCGCCTGTTCCGGCCCGCACCGCCGCTCTCTTCGTCAGCCAGTCTGGCGAAACGGCCGACACATTAGCCGCGTTGAGATATTGCCAAGGCAAGGCGGAGCGCATCGTATCGGTCGTCAATGTACCTGAAAGCTCTATCGCGCGTGAAAGTGATCTGGTCCTACCCATTCACGCGGGCGTAGAGGTGGGTGTCGCATCGACCAAGGCCTTTACCTGCCAGCTTACGGTCCTGTTTCTTTTGGCATTGAAAGCGGCACAGGATCGCGGCGTGATCGAAGCGGATGTGCTTGCGGATCACCTCTCTGCGCTACGCAGCATGCCGGGCATCCTGAGCACCGCGCTGGAGACAAGCCCGGCCATGCAAAAAGCCGCACTACAACTTGCGGAAGCCCGCGACGTGCTCTTTCTGGGACGCGGCTTGATGTTCCCCTTAGCGCATGAGGGCGCACTTAAATTAAAAGAAATCAGCTATATACACGCTGAAGCTTATGCGTCAGGAGAGCTTAAACACGGCCCCATTGCCCTTGTCGACAAGTCAGTTCCGGTGGTGGTGATGGCACCGCGTGATGCGCTTTTTGACAAGACGGTGAGCAACATGCAGGAGGTCATGGCGCGCAAAGGGCGTGTCATTCTGATCTCTGACCGTCAAGGGCTGGAGGAGGCTGGTGAAGGTGCTTTCGCGACCATCGAACTGCCATCTGTGCCGGATGCGCTGACCCCTTTGCTATATGCCATTCCGGCGCAACTCCTTGCGTACCACACAGCTGTTGCCAAGGGCACAGACGTCGACCAACCTCGAAATCTCGCGAAATCTGTGACAGTGGAATAGATCATGGCCACTCAATACGACCATTTGAGCGATGCGCTAACGCGGTTTATCGCAGCCCAGCACATCTTTTTTGTTGGTACGGCTGCAGGAACCGGGCAGGTCAACGTGTCCCCCAAGGGCATGGATAGCCTGAGAGTTCTGGGGCCCGACCGGATCGTTTGGCGCAATCTAACCGGATCAGGCAACGAGACGGCCGGGCATTTGGCGCAGGTGAATCGAATGACGCTAATGTGGTGCGGGTTTGAGACAAAGCCGATGATTTTGCGCACTTATGGGACTGCGCGCACTCTGCATCCTCGGGATGGTGATTTCGCAGAACTCAACGCGCTTTTCCAGACGTCCAATGGCGCACGACAAATATACGATCTGTCCATTAACATGGTGCAGACCAGCTGCGGATATGCGGTGCCCTTTATGGACTACGTCGACGAGCGCGACGTTCTCAAAAACTGGGCCGAAGACAAAGGGCCGGAAGGCATCGCCGACTATTGGGACACGCGCAATCGCCAAACCATCGATGGTGCACCGACGCATGTTATCGCCCCTGAAAACTCGTAATATCAAAGAGATACGTCGAGAACCACAAGATCGGTCAGATTGACCTCCAGAATGCGCATTGCAGCCAAGGAAATGCGGCTGCCTGCTGTTGCGGGGCCCTCGATAGGAAGCAAAGCAACCGCAACCGATTTCCCGGTAATAGGATTTGTAACCTGCCCTGACGTTTCCTTCGAAACCAGCGGTGTTTTAAGCCAAAATCCGGGCTCAGCCGCACTGCCCAGCGAGGCGGTGGTTTGGCCTAGATTGCGACTTTCACGAATGGGTTGTGCAGCGGCTGTGCGCTCCATTTCAGTGGTTTGATCCAATGTTTCTGCAGTCGCAGCTGCTGACTGCGACAAGGGCCCGGCCACTCCTGCCTCAGGCTGCGCCAGTAAATTGTCGGGTCCGCCCAGTGCGATATTCAGTTGATTGAGCTCGGAACAGCCGGAAATCCCGACACATAAAGCCGCGAGAAAAAACCTATTCATCTTCATGCTGTCGTCTAAAGCACAGAGATCTACAACCATCAATGCTGTTAACCTCTTGCTGCCTATGCCCTGCCGCATTAACTATCGTTACATGAATACTCCTTTGATCGACCCATTTGCCCGCGCCATCACATACCTCCGGGTATCGGTCACGGACCGCTGCGATTTTCGCTGTGTCTATTGCATGTCGGAAAACATGACCTTCCTGCCAAAAAAGGAACTGCTGACTCTCGAAGAATTGGATCGCATGTGTTCAACCTTCATCGGTTTGGGTGTCGAAAAACTGCGCATCACCGGCGGGGAACCATTGGTGCGCAAAGGCATCATGACATTCTTCAACAGCATGTCCCGGCATCTCGAAAGCGGCGCCCTTAAAGAGCTGACCCTAACGACCAATGGCAGTCAATTGGAACGTTTCGCCGAGGACCTGTACGCCGCCGGTGTGCGCCGGGTAAACGTGTCGTTGGATACTTTGGATGAGACCAAATTTGCAGATATCACGCGGTGGGGCCGTTTGCCGCAGGTGTTGCGCGGTATCGATGCGGCCCAGGCAGCAGGTATGCGGGTTAAGCTGAACGCAGTTGCTCTAAAAGGCTTCAACGAGCCAGAACTGCCTGATATCACCGCTTGGTGTGCAGATCGTGACATTGATCTGACCTGGATCGAAGTGATGCCAATGGGCGACATCGGAAACGAAGACCGCCTGGGGCAATACTGGTCGCTCAAAGATGTGCGCGCGCGCTATGCCGAACACTATACGGTCACGGATCTTGCAGAGCGCACTGGTGGCCCGGCCCGATATGTACGTCTTGAGGAGACAGGGCAGAAGATCGGGTTTATCACACCGCTGAGCCACAATTTCTGTGAAAGCTGCAACCGGGTAAGACTGACCTGCACGGGCGAGATTTTCATGTGTCTTGGACAAGAGGACGCGGCAGATCTGCGCGCGCCATTGCGGGCACACCCGGATGACAATGCCCCGCTGGAAGAAGCCATACGTGCCGCTATCAGGCTTAAACCCAAAGGGCATGATTTCGATTATTCCCGCCAGCGGCTGGACGGGCAAATGCCGCGGCACATGAGCCATACAGGCGGCTGATTGCACCCATGCGCACGCCGCCGCTCTTTCACCTTTATGTGGCGGTGACCGTCTTATTGGCTCCTTTTGCGGCCTGGTCCGAGATCCGAAAACTGCGCAAACAGGGTATATCAGCCCTGCGCGCACATGAAAAAATGGGCCATGCCAGCGAACCGCGAATAGGATCAGGCGACCTTATCTGGTTTCACGCGGCTTCTGTGGGCGAAAGCCTGTCGGTGCTGGCGCTGATCACAAAGATGGGTGAAATGTTGCCCCGCGCGCACTTCCTGATCACCTCCGGAACGCCGACTTCCGCCAAACTGGTTGCCGAGCGGATGCCGCCTCGTACCGTACATCAATTCGCGCCGTTAGATGCGCGCGGTCCACTTACTCGGTTTTTGCGGCACTGGCGCCCTGCGGCGGCGATTTTTGTTGAAAGTGAATTGTGGCCGCGCATGCTCCGCATGACACGTGAGCGAGGCGCGACTATGGCCCTGGTCAATGCACGTCTGAGCGCAAAATCCCGCGCCGCTTGGGCCAGCAAACCCGCCTTTGCCGCCTATGTGCTGGATGTATTTGACCTTATCCTGACCCAAAACGATGAAATGGCTCAGGCCATGGTCGACATGCATGCACCGGTTGAGCGGGTTGCGCGGGGCACAAACCTCAAATCACTGTCGAGCCCCCTGCCGCAAGATCCCATCGTGCTGGCGCAGATCCGCACAGCGATCAAGGCACGTCCGGTTTGGGTTGCCGCCTCGACCCATGAAGGCGAAGAGACAATTGTTCTTGATGCGCATCGCACGCTTTTGAAAAGCATGCCGGACTTGTTACTGATCCTAGTTCCGCGCCACCCTGCCCGCAGCGCAGAGATATCTAAACTTATCGCAAAGAGTGGTCTGTCCTATACGATCCGCTCACAGGAAACACTGCCCAGGGAAAACAACTCGGTTTACCTGGCCGATACTCTGGGCGAATTGGGCAGTTGGTATACGCTTACCGAAACCGTATTTTTAGGGGGGTCGTTGTTACCCATCGGCGGACATAACCCTTATGAAGTGGTTCAATCAAACGCAGCCGTATTGTCGGGACCGCATGTTACGAATTTTGCGGAAACCTATTCTCAAATGACGGAAACCGGCGCAGTAGAAATTGTGTCCGATACCGCTTCGCTGGCCGCTGCAACAGATCGCCTCATGAAGGATGAGGCACATCGCGCGTCTTGCCTTACCGCAGCTCGGGCCTTCGTTCAGGGCAAATCAGACGAGTTGGGCAGCATTGCTGAACGCCTCATACATATTCTCAAGTTAAAGGACGAAAGTCGATGAACACCGCATCGGCACAAGTGCCTGCGCTGAAGGACATCGAGGTAATCGCGCCGAACTTCAAACGCCGCCACTCTGGTGTCACTTCCACTGTGATCCGACTTGTGCCGCTGCAGGCCAGTGACATCAGGATTGTCGCCTGTGCGCCGGAACTGCCCTCCGAGGTTCCCAATCTCAGACCAGGAAAACTTCTAAGTCTGCCGCGCAATGGACCCTCAGGGCCGCGCGTTTGGCACGCGCGCCGGAACGTGGAAATGGTGGCCGGGCTGGCTTTGAAACATCTAGCGGGCAAGCGCTTAAAGCTCCTTTTCACGTCTGCCGCGCAACGCCGTCACACCGGCTTTACCCGCTGGCTGATCCGCCAAATGGACGCTGTTATCGCGACCTCGGCCAAATCGGCCAGCTACTTGGAACGTGACGCAACGGTCATCCGGCACGGCGTGGATTGTAAACGGTTTCAACCCGTTAAGGATCGTGAAGCATTGCGAGAGGAGCTTGACTTACCCGCTCGAGGGCCACTTATCGGGTGTTACGGGCGCATCCGGCATCAAAAAGGCAATGACCTTTTTGTCGCGGCGATGATCGAAGTATTTGCGACAAATCCCGATGCCAAGGCATTGATCATGGGGCGCGCAACAAACGAGCATCAAGACTATCTGACCAAGCTCAAAAACGACGTCGCAGAAGCCGGTTTGAGCGAGCGCATTCTGTTTCGTGACGAAGTACCAATTGCTGATCTCGAACGGCATTTTCAGGCGCTGGATCTCTACGTGGCGCCCCAAAGGTGGGAGGGCTTTGGCCTCACCCCTTTGGAGGCCATGTCTTGCGGCGCGCCGGTTGTCGCCACAAAGGTCGGTGCTTTCGAAGAACTGATCACCGAAGGCCAGACCGGACATCTTGTAGAGATCGAAGACGTTGCTGGAATAGCCGATCGCGTCGGGCGCATTCTGGCTAACCCCGAGAAACTTCAAAAGATGTCAGTGGCGGCGCGCGCCTCTGTGGTCGATAATTTCAGGATCGAGCAGGAAGCGGCCTCAATCATCGCTGTCTATCGCAAGCTCCTGGCCGAATAGCCCAACACTGGATTCAGACACCCTACCTCGACGCAGGTAGGCGCTGCTCAACGATTTCGGCCCACCAACTGCATCCTGCGGGGATCGCTTCATCATTGAAATTATATTCAGGGTGGTGCACCGCGGCCCCGGGCCCGTTACCCACCAGAATGTAAGCGCCGGGTCTTTCTTCCAGCATAAAAGCAAAGTCTTCGCCGCCCATGATTAAAGGTGCCTCGTCACAAGACCCTGCAACCTGCGCAGCTACTTTCGCGGCAAATTCGGTTTGCGCTGTGTGGTTAACCATGACCGGGTAGTTTCGCTCATAGTCTACCTGCGCCTGCGCGCCAAAGCTTTCGGCGACGCCGGTTGCAATTTTGTTCAGCCGCATTTCAGCAAGGTCGCGCATCTGCTCGGTCATTGTGCGCACGGTGCCTTTGAGCATGACCTTCTGCGGGATGACATTGAAGGCGTTGGACGAAGTCTCAAAAGAAGTCACAGAAACAACAACCTGATCAACAGGGTCCGCATAGCGGCTCGCAATCGTCTGCAAAGCAATCACGATGTGGCTTGCCACCACAGTTGTATCCACCGTTTCATGCGGCTTGGCAGCATGTCCGCCCAAACCCTCGATTTCGATATCGAAAACATCGGTGGCCGCGAAAAATGCGCCGGGACGGATCGAAAAACTACCCATAGGTTTACCGGGCCAGTTGTGCATGCCGTAAACTTCCTGAATGCCAAAACGCGCCATCATGCCGTCTTCGCACATCTCGCGCCCGCCAGCGCCGCCCTCTTCTGCAGGTTGGAAGATCACAACAGCAGTCCCATCGAAGTTACGCGTCTCAGCCAGATATTTTGCCGCTCCAAGCAGCATCGCTGTATGACCATCGTGTCCACAGGCGTGCATGGCACCGGGCGTTTTTGACGCATAGTCAACACCCGTCTGTTCGTGAATGGGCAGCGCATCCATATCGGCCCGCAGGCCTACCACCTTGCCCGATGTATCCGCACGACCCTTGATCACCCCAACAACTCCGGTGCGCCCGATACCAGTAACCACCTCATCACAACCAAAGGACCTGAGCTTTTCAGCCACCAGAGCCGAGGTACGATGCGTGTCAAACAACAACTCAGGATGGGCATGAAGATCACGTCGCCATGCGGTGATTTCATCATGCAGTTCGGCAAAACGGTTTTTGACGGCCATGTGATTTTACTCCTTAAGGTCGGACGGACCTAATGATATCAAAACGACTTTCGAACAATTGAGCGACTGAATGCCAGTCCTTCGACGACGGGTGCCTCTATGATACGGCTTACGTCTTATTCAGCCCCAGTGCGACTGTAAACGTAAGACCGAAGTCTTCAAGCAGATCGGTTCGAATTTGCCGAGTGACCCCTGCGTTACAAACCTGGACCCAGTTCCACTTTGCTGCCGTCTGAAAACCGCGACATGCGAAAACGTGTCAAGTCGTGATCCGGCGCTTTGCCCGTCGCCAAATCTGCCAGGATGCGGCCCATTGCCGGACCAATACCAAATCCATGGCCACTCATACCAGTGCCCAGGGTCAAACCGGGTAATGCCGTGACCCGGTCCACCACTGGCACAACATCCGGCATCGTATCGATCATACCGGCCCAAGCGCATGACAACCGAAAATCCGGCAAATCCGGAAACAAAGAGGCGAATTGGGTTTTCAGGTTGTTGGCACGTCCCAGATTGGGCTCAGGACTCAGAACGCGAATGGTCTCAAAAGGGCTTGGACCATCTGCGGACCAGCGCCGAGGCGTACGCCATCCATCCGGATACCCTTTCGGGGCCGCGGGCAAGAACTTCGTGCCAAAAGGATCTGATCGCAACTGCGTCAGAAACTTGGGGAGCGCGCGCAGTGCATCCCAGCCCAGAAACAGTTCATGGAACCCGCCTGGCGCCAGAGTGTATCCCCCATCTGCCCGATGGCGAAAAGCAAGTGTGTCATCCGCCACACCGCCCGGATCCACAGCAGGTAAAGCAGTTGTGGCTGCGACAGTTGCGCGGACTGACAGCTGTGGCAAAGCGATTCCGTGATTGCGCAAAAAGAGAGAAGACCATGCTCCCCCAGCCAGAACAACTTCCGGCGCAGCGATCTGTCCCGCTTCGGTCACAACACCTGTAACTCTTCCGTTCGAGACATCCAGACACCGCACCGCACAGTTTTCGACGATCACCGCGCCTTCTCGCACCGCGATCCCGGCCAGAGCGGGGACGGCACGCCAGGGCTCTGCGCGCATGTCCGACGCCGTATGCAGTGCACCGACGTATTTCTTTGACATGCCCGGCAGTTTTTCGATCACTTGAGAAGATGTCAGCAACCGCGTGTCCACGCCTTGCTCGCGGGCGTGAGAAACCCAGTCTTCATAGCGCGCCATCTGCTCTTTTGTGCGCGCCAGGTAGGTCACACCCGCCATCGTGAGTCCGATGTCCTCGTTGGTCTGCGCCGCCAGCTCGCGCCATAGGCGGTTGGCTTCGACCATGATCGGCAATTCATCCGGATCGCGCCCCTGCTGTCGAATCCACCCCCAGTTGCGGCTGGACTGCTCCCCGGCGATGCACCCTTTTTCCAGCAACACCGCTTTGTGGCCGGCGCGCGCCAGAAAAAGGGCGGTCGATACCCCAATCACACCGCCGCCAATCACCACCACATCTGCCTTTTCAGGGGCAGCACGCATGTAGCGTAACGGTGTGGCGTCAGAGAAGGGGAAGGGCGTCAATTGCGTTGCCTTTGTCGGCGAGACCCGAAGCCGGGAAAAATCAATTCCGCCAATCGGGCTCGATCAAACGTGGACAAGACCGCCGCGCTCACTGGTTCAGACGCGTCACAAGCTTTTTCATGAACGCATGACCCGCATTGAAGTCCGCTACAGAAATGTATTCATTGGGTTGATGCGCCTGCGCAATATCGCCCGGCCCGCAGATCACAGCAGAATAACCGGCCTCCTGAAATTGACCGGCTTCGGTACCATAACTCACCACATGGTTTGCATTGTCGCCGGTCAAAATGCGCGCCAGGCTTTCCGCCTCGCCGTCTTGCTCGGGCTGCAGCGCGGGCACATCGAACCGCTGGGACACATCAATTTTGGTATCTGGCACAACAGATTGCATCATGGCTTCCACTTCTGCGACGCGCGCGCGGTACCGCGCTTCCCAGGTTGTTTTGCATTCTCCAGGCACAACCCGAAAATCGACGGAAAACCTGCAGTCCTTGGCTGTAATGTTATGGGCTGTACCGCCTTCGATCATGCCAACATGAACCGTGGTGAAAGGCGGATCAAACATCGCGGCCACGTCGCTGGGTTTTGCGTTTTGGTTTTGCGCGTTCATCTGGTTGGCCCATTCGATCAGGTGAGCGCCATGCATGATCGCGCTGACCCCGCGGTCGAGCAGCGAACTATGTACCTCAAAGCCTTGCACATGGGTATCGAACCCGGCACCGCCCTTGTGACCCGAGACCGCCTGCATGGAGGATGGTTCACCAACGATGACGGCGGAGCCTTTCGGCAAAACAGGCTGCATGGCCTTGATCATGGGCGGCGCGCCGGTGCAGCCGATCTCTTCGTCAAAACTCAAAGCAATCTGCAACGGTCTTTTCACACCCGAATGATGCGCCTCGACCAAAGCCCAGACAGCCAGCGCGTCGAAACCTTTCATGTCGCAGGTGCCACGCCCAAAGTATTTACCTTCCTTTTCAACGACTTCAAAAGGATCCGTATCCCAAATTTGCCCATCCACGGGCACCACATCGGTGTGCCCGGACAGAACCACCGCCCCTTCTTCCCAAGGGCCTACATGCGCAAAGAGCGCCGCCTTGGGTTCATCCGGATCACGATATAAATGTGCTTCGATGCCGTGGAAGTTGAGGTACTCGTCTACCCAGTCAATCAGCGGCAAGTTCGTGTCACGGCTGACCGTGGGAAAAGACACAAGTTTCCGCATGATATCCAGCGGCGCCAGCCGATCCTTTGCCATCGCTCAATACCCGCTATCAGTTACGAGCACGAGGTGGCCGGGCGCAACCTCCCGGTATACGGATTTCTCCGGCTCGTAACTGGCCGGATGGATTGGGGACGGGATCGGTTTGAAGTTCAGGTCTTTTTCATCTTTTCGTTGCCGCGGGTCCGCAATCGGCACCGCCTTCATCAACGCTTGCGTGTAGGCATGCTGCGGATTTTCAAACACCTGCGCGCGCCATCCAAGCTCAACGATGCGCCCCAGATACATCACACCGACCTGATGGCTGACGCGTTCAACCACCGCCATGTCGTGGCTGATGAACAGAAACGACAGCCCCAGTTCGGCCTGCAATTCCATCATCAGGTTCAGCACCTGCGCCTGCACGGAAACATCCAGCGCCGAGACGGCCTCATCTGCAATGATCAACTTGGGGTTCAAAGCCAGAGCCCGAGCGATAGCCACCCGCTGACGCTGCCCTCCCGAAAGCTCATGGGGGAAGCGGCGCATGAAGCTCCGCGGCAATTCCACGCGGTCAAACAACATGCCGACCCGGTCCTGTACGGCTGATCCTTTGAGCGTGCCATAGTTATGGATCGGTTCCGCCACTTGATCAGACAGCTGCATCTGTGGGTTGAGCGATGCAAACGGGTCCTGAAAGATCATTTGCATGTCCAACCGCGCTTTCCGGAGCGCATTTTGGTCCAGCGACATGATGTCCTTGCCATCCAGATCCACTGCACCTGACATCGGGTCGACCAGTCGCAATATGGATCGCCCGGCGGTGGATTTGCCGCAGCCGCTTTCGCCAACAAGACTCAATGTCTGGCCCTTGTTGATCGTGAAAGACAAGTCTTCGACAGCATGGACATTGGCCACCGTTCTGCGGAAAAACCCGCCCTTGACCGGAAAGCGCGTGGTCAGGTTCTTGACGGTTAAAAGCGCTTCGTCCGTGCCGGGAATGGGATGGATCGCGTCATTTTCAGAACCGAGAAGCTTCATCGGTTCGGGGAGCGCTTTGCCCCGCATCTCACCTAGTTTGGGCACCGCGGCCAACAGAGCTTTGGTGTAGGCGTGTTTGGGGTTTTCAAAAATCTCGGCAACGGAGCCTTCTTCAACCTTGTTGCCCCGAAACATGACAACAACGCGATCCGCCATCTGGGCGACCACCGCCATATCATGGGTAATAAACATCACTGCCGTACCGGTTTCGCGCTTCAGCCGATCCATCAACGCCAGAATTTCCGCCTGTATGGTCACATCAAGCGCCGTTGTCGGCTCATCCGCGATCAACAGTCGCGGTTTGCAGGCCAACGCCATTGCAATCACAACACGCTGACGCATGCCACCAGACAGCTCGTGCGGGTATTGTCCCAGACGCCGTTCCGGCTCAGGAATACGTACCTCACGTAACAATTCCAGTGCCCGGGCGTTGGCTTCCGCCTTGCTGATACCCTTGTGCAGCCGCAAGCCCTCGGTCAGCTGGCGGCCTACTGTGAAGACCGGGTTCAGGGCGGTCATCGGTTCCTGAAAGATCATGCCGATTTCATTGCCGCGAATAGAACGCATTTTTTCGCGGCCGATGGTTGCGAGATCGACATCATCTGCATCCGCGCGATCAAACAACAATTGCCCGCCGGTGATTTCACCGCCGCCGAATTCGACGAGCCGCATCAGTGAAAGGGAGGACACCGATTTGCCCGAGCCGCTCTCGCCCACGACACATACCGTTTCTCCCGGGTTGATATCAAATGAGACATCTTCGACACCCAGCACTGGCCCATCTTTGGTCTGGAATTCTACACGCAGCCCCTTGATCTGTGCGATCGGATGCACAGCGCCGACTTCTTGTTCCTGATCCAGCATCGCCGCCCCTGATGTTCGTTACTTCGGAACGCTAAGGCCAAGAGACAGGCAGTGTCAAACCCGCGTGGTTGAGTTGTCACAAAGTCGAACATCTCAAGGGTTGCATTTTCCGAAAAAGATGCTTCGATAGGCACGTGCAACCGGGACGATTGCTCAAAAACCAAGTAATTTAGCTACGTTAGGGCAATTAATCGCGGTGCCTTCGGTCCAAACAAAAGCGCCTGTCGCGAAAAAGAGGCGTAAAGCGGCACTGACGTGTCCAACATGGAGTATAAAATGAATCTCAAAACTGTTTTGATGGGGGCAGTCGCGATATCAGCACTTGCGCCTCTTGCACTTGCAGATGGCCATTCAGGCGATCGTGGCCGCGATGGCCAGCTCAATATTATTTATTGGCAGGCCCCCTCGACGCTGAACCCGTTCCTGTCAGGCGGCACAAAGGAAAACGAAGCGGCAAGCCTCATTCTGGAATCGCTCGCGCGTTTCAACGAAAAAGGCGAGATGGTACCCTGGTTGGCCGAAGACATCCCTACCGTCGACAATGGCGCTGTTGCCGAAGATCTGACGTCAATCACCTGGACGCTGAAAGAAGACCTGCAATGGTCAGATGGATCAGCGGTGACTGCAGACGATATCCTGTTTACCTATGAATATTGTACGCATCCAGAAAGCGGCTGTGCCTCGCTGAGCTATTTCGATGGTATTTCGGGTATCGAAGCTGTCGGCGATCGTGGCGTCAAAATCTCATTCGATGCGCCCAAACCTTTCCCCTACACGGCATTTGTGGGAGCAGAATCGCCAATTTTGCAAAAAGCCCAATTTGAAGACTGCCTTGGCGCACGCGCTCCAGAATGCACCGACGCCAATTTTGGCCCTATCGGCACCGGCCCCTTCAAGGTTTCAGAATTCCGCCCAAACGATGTGATTACATACGTTGCCAATGACAACTTCCGCGAAGAAGGCAAACCGGCTTTCGCCACCGTGACGTTCAAAGGCGGCGGCGATGCAGCTGCGGCTGCGCGTTCCGTTCTGGAAACAGGTGAGTTTGACTACGCTTGGAACCTGCAACTTGCGCCCGACGTTTTGGCGCGCATGGAAGAGGCGGGCAAAGGGACTGTTGTCGCGGCCTATGGAACATCCGTGGAACGGCTGATGATCAACCAGACCAACGCCAGCCCAGAGCTTGGACCGGAACAACGCTCTGTTTATATGGGTGGTGAGAACAAACATCCTTTCCTTACGGACCCCAAAGTTGGTCAGGCACTATCGATGGCCATCGACCGGGCGCTGATTGATGAGATCGGCTATGGTGCCGGCGGCCAACCGACCTGTAACGTATTGCCTGCACCAGAGCTCTATGCCTCAACAGCCAATGACGGTTGCCTTGTGCAGGATATCGAGGGTGCCAACGCATTGCTAGACGAGGCAGGTTGGGTCGACACAAATGGCAATGGTGTGCGCGACAAAGATGGCATCGAGTTGTCGATCCTGTTCCAGACATCAACCAATGCTGTACGTCAGGACACACAGGCTTTGATCAAAGACTGGTGGAACCAGATCGGCGTGGAAACAGAACTGCGCAATATCGACGCTTCGGTCTTTTTTGGCAGTGACCCGGGCTCACCGGACACCTTCCAGAAGTTCTATGCAGACGTCGAAATGTACACCAACAACTTCGCAGGCGTCGATCCAGAGGCCTATATGGGCAATTGGGTCTGTGCGGACATTCCGGGCCCGAACACCCAATGGCAGGGCAACAACATGCAGCGGTTCTGCGACCCTGAATACGATGCCTTGGTCGAAGAAATGTCTCAAACTTCCGATCTGGCTAAACGGGGCGAATTGGCCAAAAAGATGAACGACATGCTGGTGCAAAGCAATTCGATCATCCCGCTGATCCACCGCGGCAACCCATCGGCACACAGCAACACGCTCGGGGGCGTGAAGATGTCTGACTGGGACAGCGAAATCTGGAACATTGCTGACTGGTATCGCATCGACGGCTGATGCATTTTTGGGCAGGGGCGCAGAAAGTGACGCGCCCCTGCCCGCTGCTACCTCTTGCAGGTTGGAATACCTGCACCCCTGCCCGCAACAATAACAAGACTGACGCATAAAGGCGTAGCACATGCTGACTTTCACGATCCGGCGACTGGTTCTGTCGATCCCGACCCTGTTTTTCATCTCGCTGGTGATCTTTTTTCTTCTGCAACTGGCACCCGGTGATCCAATGGCGCAAGTGCCGCTGACGGTCCCTCCCGAAGTTAAAGAGAAGATGCGCGAAGCGCTTGGATTGGGTCAGCCACTGCACGTGCAATACTTAAAATGGCTGGTGCAGTTTTTCTGGATCGAACCTCAGGTGGTTTTCGATCACTGGTTTGGAACGACCTTCGCGGAAGGCAAGCAGCGCGTGATTTCCTGGCAGAGCCGCTCGCCGGTCATGGACATCGTGGTACAGCGCATACCTCAGACGCTGTGGGTTGTGGGCATGTCCTATATCGTCGGCATCCTGATTGCCCTGCCGATCGGGATTTATTCGGCCTACAAACAATATTCCGTGTTCGACCAGGCTGGAACTTTTGTTTCTATGATCGGGTTTTCTGTACCGCCATTTTTTTCCGGTGTCGTTGTGATCGTGATCTTCTCGGTAAACCTGGGATGGTTTCCTTCGATCTATGATACCACGCACGTGGTTACGGATTGGGACAGCTTCAAAGTTCAGCTGCAACAGATGATTATGCCTGTCATGGTTCTGGCCTTGCAAACCACAGCGCAGATCAGCAGGTTCATGCGCGCTTCCATGCTCGACAATCTAAACCAGGATTACGTGCGCACCGCCCGCGCCAAAGGCTTGAAAGAAAGTTCGGTCGTTCTGATACACGTGTTGCGCAACTCGATGATACCGATCATCACGGTGATCGCTTTGGGCATCCCATCGATCTTTGGCGGCGCGATCATAACCGAAACTCTTTTCAAGGTGAACGGCATCGGACAGTTACTCCTTACCGCGCTTTTTGCCAATGATCTGCCAATGGTCATGACGCTGACCTTTATCTTTGCCATCCTCATCGTTTTCTTCAATCTGATCGCTGACGTCCTCTACGGTGTTCTCGATCCGAGGATCCGCTATGACTGATCTGACCACACCCCCTGCCGAAGTGGAACTCTACGGCGCTCTTAAAGACAAAGAACCCCCCAAGGCGCCACGCAGTCAGTGGAAGGACGTCTGGGATCAATTCCGCAAACACAAAGGCGCGTTGATCGGCGGTGGCTTTTTGCTTTTCATCACGCTGGCGGTTCTGTTTGGGCCGATGGTTTGGGACGTGGACCCCAAGACACTCGACATTCGCAACAAGGATATGCGCCCCCTCTACACCCTGCTTTGGGATGGCGACGCCAAAACAAGCTGGGAAAAACCGCTGGGGTCGGACAACCTCGGTCGGGATATTCTGGCCACGTTGATCGCAGGCGGCAGAGCCTCGATGGCCGTGGGTTGGACAGCCATGATACTGGCGCTCTTTATTGGCACCGCCGTCGGTGTCTGCGCCGGCTATTTCCGCAAAATGGACGGGCCCTTGATGCGCCTGACGGATCTTTTCCTATCGTTGCCGATCCTGCCGCTCTTACTCGTGGCGGTGACCCTGTTCCGACAACCGCTCCGGGCGAATTTCGGACCGGAAACGGGTATGTTCATCCTGATCGTTGGGGTCATAGGCATCACCTCCTGGATGCAAACCGCGCGTATCGTGCGTGGCGAAATCCTTGCGCTAAAGGAACGGGAATTCGTGCTTGCAGCCCGGTCCATCGGGACCAAGCCCTTCGCCATCATCCGGCGACATCTCCTGCCCAACGTCATTTCACCGATTATGGTGTCTGCAACGCTGGGGCTTGCAACGGCCATCATCACTGAAAGCGCGCTGAGCTTTCTTGGTGTGGGCTTCCCCTCGGATTTTCCCACCTGGGGCAAGCTTTTGTCTGACGCCGTGCCGAGGATGGAAGAATTTCCAGAACGCGTCATGCTGCCTGGCATTTTGATTTCTCTTACAGTCCTATCGGTGAACTACCTTGGCGACGGCCTGCGTGATGCATTGGACCCCAGAATTCGCGGCCGCTAAGCCGTGGACGCTTTTGACGATAGAGTGGCAATCGGAATGGCATGGGCGCAGCTCGATACACCAACGCAGTTTACTGAACACTGTAAAGGGCGGTAGCGAGGGCGTTTTCCGTTACGCCAGAAAAGCGCGGGACAGTCGGCTTTTTCAAATTGACCCTAGACGGCGCTCGATCAAAATGCGCCGCGCTTTTGAACTGATGCGTGAGCCAACAACCTTGACGCAAAATACACTACTCCACGTTCTTCCTCAATCGCCGCACCAGCCACCAGACAAGCAGAACAACGGGCACCGTCGCCAATGCTGTTAGCATCCCCTTGCTCATCCCTGTCGCTTGCGTCAGCGGGTAGAGCAGATAGCCCACCAAAGATACCGCGTAATAACTGATCGCGACCACCGACAAGCCCTCAACTGTGCGCTGCAACCGCAACTGCAAATCCGACCGCTTGTCCATACTCTCCAAAAGTGACTGGTTTTGGGCTGACCGCTCCACATCGACGCGCGTGCGCAATAGATTTGAGGCCCTTATGGACCGGCTCGACATCGCCTCAAGCCGACGCTCCGCCGAATTCACCGTGCGCATTGCGGGCGCATAACGGCGCATCATGAACTCCGCAAAATGCTGGCGTCCTTGAAACCGTTCTTCTCGCAGGGCTGCGATGCGTTGATTGACCAAGGCTTCGTACGCACCCGTCGCGCCAAAACGGAACGACGATTGTGCCGAGAGTGTCTCCAATTCTGCCGAGATCGACAAAAGGTTGTTCAACGTCCATTCCGCCAGCGCATCCTCGTCGGACATGTCACTCATCAATCCCGTGAGCTTGGTATCAAGATCATTCAGTTTTGGCTGAAGTGTCCGTGTGCGCGCAAATCCGATCATGGACATGGTCTTATAGGTCTCGATCTCGCAGAGTCTTTGCACAATTCGACCTATGCGACGGGTTCCCGTTTCAGGTTTTGCAAAGACCGCAAACCTAAGGTGGCCATTCAGATCGATACGGAAATCACCGGCTACAATCGCCTCACGGTCCAGCACCTCTGATACAGCCAGGCTTTCAGAGACAAACCACTCGTCCAGACGTGCGTCTACGTCTTCTATTTCCTTCGGGCACCGCTCCACGTGCAATAATACCGACGTGATACGCTGACCAGGCGCATTCGCCAGCCATTCCGCCGGAAAAACGTCAAATTGCACGGGGTCAAACGGGCGCCCCGAAGCCCCTTCGCGAAACGCTGTATATGTCACGAATTCCGTATGCTGTTCCCATTTCAGCCAGTATTTTCCGATCTGTCCATAATAATGGGTCGCCCCCGGCTGCGGATGCGGGGCACCATGGCGGTCCAGCAACGCCGTCAGATGTTCCAAATCCTGCACCCGATCCCGACTGACAGCATCGTTAGGCTGCTTAATCGCGATGTAAACTGCGGTGCAGGGCGCCTCCATGGAAGGAAAAGGGCGCGCATGCAGCTCATTTGCCAGTTTATACCGGAGTGGATGATCGTCGATCGGTGCCATCAAAACTCTCTCATGCTTAGAGTGAGGGATAATGCACAATCAATTTAAGTCAAATTATTTTTTGATATTTTTCAATGTGTTAATAGAACGCAATGGTATACAATTTCTCTGTTTGTCTTCAAAGAGCCCACAATGCGCGCGATTTGAACCACTTAGACAGGCTCGGGTCAGCCAGTCCATGCATCGAGATTTCGTTGCAAACACCAAAGAAGCCATGTATTTATTGGCCTCTCGACGACTGGCAAAATCCCCACTGCTTTGAATTTTCAAAGTTCTTCTCACACCACAGTCTCATTTCCGTCAAGGTCTCAGACGGCTCAAAAGCCTGCGAATTGGTCCCACACATGACTTGCAAGGCAGGACAAGAATTCGTTTTCTGCACCACGGTCCAGACCACGCAGCCTCAAGATGCATCCCCGACGAAAACATCCCCTTTTCAAGATCACTGAAGCAATATCAACAACACACTTCAGGTCATGAATGCGACCAGCTCGATCCCAGACAATCTTCGAACCAGACGGTGGATTGACCAGTCCAGACGACTACGCAGCCAAATGCAATTATGCGGGTTCGGACTCGCCGCTCGAATTCGGAAGCGGCACCTTCACTATGGACCAGACCGGCAAGGTATTTTGGGAAAGCGGTCAACGCCCCGACGTGGCGCCGAACACAAACAGCGGGGAGACTTATGGGCCTGCGAGATTGGCGGATCAATCCAACTCAAAATAAACCTCTGGTGGTCAGGGTCACATCCGATTGAGCACGTGTCCCAGCATCATTGGGTTGGCACTTTACATCCTCGCAAAGAGTCAACTTGGGGCGATAAAAAAAGGGCACCACATGATGGGCGCCCCTCTTTGGCATTGCTCAATTGTCAGCCGCCGAGTTAGTCAATCATCGGCAGCAGCTTATCGAGGCTCGCTTTTGCGTCGCCATAGAACATGCGGGTGTTCTCTTTGAAAAACAGCGGGTTTTCGATACCCGAGTATCCTGTGCCTTGGCCCCGTTTTGAGACAAAGACCTGTTTAGCTTTCCAACATTCCAGTACCGGCATCCCGGCAATGGGTGAGTTCGGATCATCCTGGGCGGCAGGGTTCACAATGTCATTGGAGCCGATGACAATCGCAACATCGGTATCTGGGAAATCCTCGTTGATCTCATCCATTTCCATGACAATGTCATAGGGCACTTTGGCCTCACCCAGCAGTACGTTCATATGGCCCGGCAGACGCCCCGCGACGGGGTGAATGGCAAACCGCACGTTCTTGCCCTGCGCGCGCAGTTTGCGCACCAGTTCCGCCACGCCCTGCTGCGCTTGTGCTACCGCCATGCCATAGCCGGGGATGATGATGACGCTATCCGCTTCGTTCAGCGACGTGGCAACGCCGTCGGCTTCAATAGCGATCTGTTCACCTTCAACAGCCATCTGCTCACCGGCAGGGCCGCCAAAGCCACCCAGGATCACGGAAATAAACGACCGATTCATCGCCTTGCACATGATGTAGCTCAGGATTGCACCTGAAGAGCCCACAAGCGCGCCCACAACGATGAGAAGGTCGTTACCGAGGCTGAACCCAATCGCTGCTGCTGCCCAGCCAGAGTAGCTGTTGAGCATCGACACAACGACCGGCATATCCGCGCCGCCAATGCCCATAATCAGGTGGTAGCCGATAAAGAGGGCAGCCAGTGTCATCAGGAACAGTGGGAAAAACCCGCCTGTGTTGAAATACCAAATCAGGCAGAGCAGCGACAACGCCGCCGCCCCTGCATTAAGCACATGTCCGCCCGGCAGTTTCTTGGCAGAGGTATCGACTTTGCCCGCCAGCTTGCCATAGGCAATCACCGATCCGGTAACGGTCACCGCACCGACGAAGATACCAAGGAACAGTTCCACCCGCAGAATGGCGATCTCAACGCCGTCTTTCTTGGCCAGAAGGGCGGCAAAGCCGTCAAGACCCTTGCGCGTCTCTTCGTCCATGCCCGCCACGCGGCCCATTTCGATATGGGCAATCAAGCCCACAAAGACCGCCGCCAGACCCACAAGGGAGTGCATCGCCGCGACAAGTTCGGGCATTTGCGTCATCTGGACCCGCGTCGCCAGTTGGTAGCCGATCGCGCCACCAAGGCCGATCAGGATGATCGAGGCAGGCCATAGCCCAGCGCCCGGTCCGATCAGGGTCGCGGCCACAGCCAGCGCCATGCCGACGATGCCATACCAGACGGCGCGTTTTGCGCTTTCCTGGCCCGAGAGCCCGCCCAGCGACAAAATGAAGAGGATGGCTGCGACCACATAGGCCGCTGTTGTAAATCCAAAGTCCATTGTGCCCGTCCCCTTAAGATTTCTGGAACATGGCGAGCATGCGCCGTGTCACGAGAAAGCCACCAAATATGTTGATCCCGGCCATGAAGACCGAAAGTGCCGCGAGTAAAATCACTAGCAAGGAGCCAGATCCGATCTGCATCAGCGCACCGAGAATGATGATCGACGAGATCGCGTTTGTGATTGCCATCAGTGGTGTGTGCAACGAATGCGCCACGCCCCAGATCACCTGGAAACCGACAAAGACGGCCAGGACGAAGACGATAAAGTGCTGCATGAAACTTGCCGGGGCCACAAGGCCAACTGCGAGCAACAAGGCGCCGCCAATGGCCAGCAGTGTGACCTGGTTTTTGGTCTGCTGTTTGAACGCGGCAACTTCGGCTGCGCGTTTTTCTTCCGCTGTGGGCTCTTTTGGAGCAGCCTTTTTCGGCGCCGCCGCGATTGCCGCGATTTTGGGCGGCGGCGGTGGGAAGGTGACCTCCTTGGCATGTGCAATGGTCGCACCGCGGATCACATCATCCTCCATGTCATGATTGATCGCACCGTCTTTTTCGGGCGTCAGATCAGTCATCATGTGGCGGATGTTAGTGGAATAAAGTGTCGAAGCCTGGGCTGCCATCCGGCTTGGGAAGTCGGTGTAGCCAATGATGGTCACGCCGTTGTCGGTGACGATCTTCTCGTCCATGACAGTCATTTTGCAATTGCCGCCTTTTTCAGCTGCAAGATCCACGATCACCGAGCCCGGTTTCATGGATTTGACCATGTCCTCGGTCCAAAGCTCCGGTGCTTCGCGGTTCGGGATCAGCGCGGTACAGATCACGATATCCATGTCCGGTGCCAACTCGCGGAATTTCGCAAGCTGTGCAGCGGTAAACTCCGGACTGGACACGGCGGCATAACCGCCTGTTGCAGATCCGTCCTGCTGTTCTTCATCAAAATCGAGGAAAACAAACTCGGCGCCCATCGATTCAACCTGCTCCGCCACTTCCGGACGCACGTCAAAGGCATAGGTGATCGCGCCCAGAGAGGTTGAAGTGCCGATCGCGGCAAGACCAGCCACACCCGCGCCGACAACGAGAACCTTTGCCGGTGGCACTTTGCCCGCAGCCGTAACCTGTCCCGTGAAAAACCGGCCAAAGTTGTTGCCTGCCTCGATAACGGCACGGTAGCCGGCAATGTTGGCCATGGAGCTGAGCGCATCCATCTTTTGCGCCCGCGAAATACGCGGCACCATGTCCATCGCAATGACGGTAGAGCCTTTTTTGGCGGCCGCTTCCATCAAATCGGTATTGCCCGCCGGGTTGAAGAAGGAGATCAAAGTCTGGCCTTCGCGCAGGCGCTTCATCTCGGCATCCGAAGGCGGACGCACCTTGGCCACGACATCTGCCGCCTTCCACAAAGCGGCGGCGGTTTTGGCAACAGTTACGCCAGCAGCCTTGTAATCTGCATCCGAAAATCCCGCTGCTTCTCCAGCTTTGGATTCAATGACACACTCATGGCCAAGCTTCTGAAGGTCCTTGGCTGAGGCAGGCGTCATTGCCACCCGTGCTTCACCCTCAAATGTTTCTTTTGGTGTCCCGATCTTCAATTGTAGTTCCCCCGTGTGGTGCGATTTTGCGCAAAATGGTGCACAGAACTGGCTTTTCCAGTACCGCCTACACAGTCGAGGTACAAGCACATGACGAAAAGTGAGCGCTCACGGTTGCACAGAGCTCACACCCACCTGCGCGTTTTCTGGGCATATCGTGCAAACTCGGCGCGGAACACGCGCCGCATGCGGTTTTCTTCTGGGACGATGAAACGTCTCTCGAGCACCCAGACCAGGATGGGGACCAGAACAAGGGCCAAAACCGCATCCCACCACAAACACAGCCCGGCGAGGATCAAAACATCCGCAAGGTAAATCGGGTTCCGCGTGCGCTCAAAGACGCCAGTTTGGATTAGATCAGTCGGTGTTTCATGGGGGATGATTGTGGTTTTGTGCCGCCGAAACTCCATCATCGCCAATAGCGCCAACACGATGCCTGCCCCAACCAGTAGACCGGCCACCAGAAACGTGACCGGATGAGCGAGGCTTAGATTAAACGAATAATACCTCCCTTGTATCCAAGCCAGAACTGCGAAAAAAATCAGCCAAATAGGAGGCAAATCCACCCACTTCACAACGCGCCTGTTGGGTCTTTGGGTTGCCACAGTTGGATGGGATTGCCTTCGGGATCGGTCAATCTGGCAAACCACCCGTTTGGATAGGTTTCGCCCTCGACCTCCACCTCAATATCCGCGGCTCGCAGTTGCGCCACCATCGCGTCCAGATCGTCCACCCTGAAATTGATCATCCAGTTTTTTGTGAGATCCCCAAAATAGGCGCTCTCCGCCGTGAAAGGCGCAAACACTGTTGGTCCGGTGTCTTGTTGCCATACTGGCGCATCGTAACTGTCCGGAACTTCATTGATCCCAAGATACTTCGCATACCACGCGGACAGCCCTTTAGGATCTTCCGACCTGAAAAAAAAGCCGCCAATGCCAGTCACTTTTTGCATGATACCACCCTTTTGAAACTGGGGAGAACTTAACCTTTTATGGCCCCAAAAACAATTGCCCGCGGTCCCTTGCGCTTGATGGCACTGCAACTAAGCTGGACATCAACCTGAAAGGAAGTTCCATGTCATTGGCAGGTAAGCATGCATTGGTAACAGGCGGTGGCACCGGCATAGGGCTTGCCATTGCCCAGGATTTCGCTGCACAGGGCTGCGCAGTGACAATCACAGGACGGCGCCAAGAAGTTTTGGACAATGCCTGCACGGAGCGTATTTTTGGCAATGTGATGGACGTGCGCGACGAGGAGAGTGTTGTTTCGACCATCGCAGCCGCGGTCGAAGCACGCGGTCCCGTCCAGATATGTGTCGCCAATGCTGGCATCGCCGAAGGGCGCGCAGTGCATAAAACCGATCTGGATTTTTGGCGAAACATGATGGCGACAAATCTCGACGGTGCCTTTTTGACCATCCGCGAGTCCTTGAAGTCCATGCGCGAAACAGACTGGGGCCGCGTGATTGCAATTTCCTCCGTCGCCGGGTTGCGTGGCTTGCAGGGGGCGGCGTGTTACACGGCATCCAAACATGGTTTGATTGGTCTGATCCGGTCATTGAGCGAAGATTATTTGGGCAAACCAATGACGTTCAATGCACTCTGCCCAGCTTATGTCGATACTCCAATCGTCACGCGCAATACTGCGTCCATTGCAAAGCGCGCCAATCTTAGCCCAGACCAAGCCAAAGCGATGATGGTCTCTGCAAATCGGCACAACCGATTGATTGACTCAAAAGAAGTGTCCGCAGCGGCATTGTGGTTGGCATCTCCGGGATCAGAAAGCGTAAACGGCCAGGCCATTGAGATCGCAGGAGGTCAAATGTAGCTCAAAAATTGAGCTTTGCGGCCACATTTCTTCAGTATCCATTAACCACGCTGGCGATAGAACACCGGCATGGAACAACACACCCGATCCAAAGCCCAAGGGGCAATTCATTTCTTCACCGTGCGTTTGGCTGATCGCAAGAGCACCCTGCTTGTAGACAACGTAGACTTGCTCCGCCAGACCATGCGCTTGACGATGCAGCGCTATCCTTTTGAAATTGACGCAATTGTCATTTTGCCCTCAACCATCCACACATTGTGGACATTGCCAAAGAGCGACACGGATGTCCGTGCAAGGTGGCATTTTCTAAAGAGCGCTTTCTCGCGAGCGCTTCCAATGCCCGAAGACCGTGCGGCAGTGCAGAGGTCACGAAAAGAAAAAGGGATTTGGCAAAGTAGGTTTTGGGAACATCGGATAAGTTCTAAACAAGATCTGGCGCTTCATCGCTATCTCATCCGCACGGCACCGGTTCAGAACGGACTTGCCGCCAAACCGGAAGACTGGACGTGGACTTCATTGCACAGGGATTTGGCCAATTGCGACACTGCAGTGAACTCAGAGAGACCGGAGCGCTTTAACAATTTGAACTTAAAAGCGAAAGTATCAGCGTTGTAAATTCAAAGCGCTTCTAGGCAACATTCGCAGGGCGGGCTATTTGGCCTTTTGACCACGCCCGCGCCGCATCTCCAAAGGCAGCAAAAAGCGGTCTCGAAACAGGATCTTTTGCAGCCGCATACTCAGGATGCCACTGCACTGAGAGCGTAAATCCAGGCGCACCGTCTATGTAAATTGCTTCTGGCGTGCCATCGGGTGCGGTACCGTCAACCACCACACGCGGCCCGGAAGATTTGATCCCTTGCCCGTGTAACGTATTGGTCATTACTTCCCGCGCGCCCATGAGACGATGAAACACACCACCTTCGGTAAGCGACACGACGTGTCGGTGCTCAAATTTTTCTTCCAACGTGCCATCGGGAGGCATTCTGTGGTTCATGCGTCCCGGCAAATCCCTGATCTCGGGATACAGCGACCCGCCCATTGCCACATTCACTTCTTGAAACCCCCTGCAAACACCTAGAAACGGTTGCCCGCGCTCGACACAGGCCCGCACCAATGGCAGCGTTATGGCGTCGCGGTTGCGATCATAGTCGCCATGCGCTTCTGTATACTCTTCCCCGTATTCTTCAGGGTGCACATTGGGTCGCCCACCGGTGAAGAGAAACCCGTCACATGAAGCGAGCAACTCTTCGACTGTGACGTAATCGGGGTTGGTCGGGATCATCAAGGGCATGCATCCGGAAACTTCGGCAATCGCTTCCGAATTCATCGTCCCGCCTGCATGAACGGGGTATTGATCATGCATGAGGTAGTGATTGCAAATAATGCCGACGATCGGTCTCGCCATTCGTGCCCCTTTCGACGTTGCGTCCAGACTGATATAGCGTTGCACGAAAACGGTTAACAGCCCATCACCGCGCAAAAGCCTGTGCGCCATTGCGCAGGTTGGACACTGTGCACGTTTTCTAGGCGTCTCCCACCAGACCCGCTGCCTCGATACCGGCCATGCCCGCAATCACGTCATTTTCCGACGTGTCGCCCGTAATGCCGACCGCCCCGATCACCAGGCCTCTTTTGTCGCGCAGAAGTACACCGCCCGGAACCGGCACCAGCTTACCATCATAAACTCCGTTCACCGCGTTGATAAAATAAGCCTGTGCCTCCGCACGCACCATTTGCGCTGAGCTTGGGATGCCCAACATAATGGCACCATAAGCCTTGCCGTGCGCAATCCCGAAGCGTCCCGGCGCGGCACCATCTTCGCGCTCAAACGCCTGCACATGACCGCCGGAATCCAGAACAACCACCGACAAAGGTTTGAACTCCATTTCACGCCCTTTGGCGATGGTTTTTCGTATGATCGAACGGGCTTTTTTCAGTGAAATTGTCATGTGCACCTCGGTAGTCTGCGATTTGGTTTTAACGCCGAAACTTGTTTGTTCCGGATTGGACGTCTCTATCCAGCGGCCTTAAGCTCCAAGCGACGCGCATGCAAGACAGGTTCCGTATAACCAGAAGGTTGCGTGCGTCCTTTGAAGACGAGATCGCAGGCGGCCTGAAACGCAATGCCATCATAACCTGGCGCCATTGGGTGATAGAGCGGATCACCTGCATTCTGACCATCCACAACTTCCGCCATCTTGCGCATCACTTTCATCACGTCCTGCGCATCCACAACCCCGTGATGCAGCCAGTTCGCAATGTGCTGCGCGGAAATGCGACAGGTTGCGCGGTCTTCCATCAAGCCCACATTGTTCATATCCGGCACTTTGGAACAGCCCACGCCCTGATCCACCCAACGCACCACGTAGCCCAGAATGCCCTGCGCATTGTTTTCGACTTCGCGCAGTTTTTGCGCGTCTGTCCATTTTTGATATTCGGCCAGAGGAATGTTCAAGACCGTATCTACATAGGCGCGGCGCCCGCCTTTTTTCAGCTTGGCCTGCACGTCAAACACATTCACTTTGTGATAATGCAAAGCATGCAGCGTGGCCGCGGTCGGGCTGGGCACCCATGCGCAGTTCGCGCCGGCTTTGGGATGCTCGATTTTCTGCTCCAGCATGGCAGCCATCATATCCGGCATCGCCCACATGCCCTTGCCGATCTGTGCCCGGCCAGAGAGTCCACATTCAAGACCAATGTCCACATTCTGATTTTCGTAAGCGCCAATCCAGGTCTTGCGTTTGATGAAATCTTTGCGACTGAAGGGACCGGCTTCCATGGATGTATGGATTTCATCGCCTGTCCGGTCCAAAAACCCGGTGTTGATAAAGGCAACGCGGGATTTTGCCGCCCGGATGCATTCCTTGAGGTTCACAGATGTGCGGCGCTCTTCGTCCATGATACCCAACTTCGCCGTATACTGCGGCAGGCCCAGAACATCTTCGACGCGGCCAAAAATGTTGTCCGCAAAAGCCACCTCTTCGGGGCCGTGCATCTTGGGTTTCACAACATAGACCGACCCTTTCAACGAATTGCCACCTTCGCATTTGAGGTCATGCATCGCAATCAGTGTGGTGATCATCGCGTCCATCACGCCCTCGAAGACTTCGTTCCCGTCACGGTCGCGGATCGCCGGGTTTGTCATCAGATGCCCGACGTTTCGTATCAACATCAGAGCGCGCCCCTTGAGAGACACCTTTAAACCGTCTGGCCCGGTATATTCGCGATCAGGGTTCAGGGCCCGAGTGACTTGTTTGCCAGCCTTCTCAAAGCTTTCCTGCAAATCTCCTTTCATCAGTCCCAACCAATTGGCGTAGGCCACGACTTTATCCTCGGCATCGACGCAGGCGACCGAATCCTCGCAATCCATGATGGCGGACACAGCACTTTCCATCTGCACATCGGCCAGACCGGCTTGATCCCGGCTGCCGATCAGATGCGTGCGATCGAAAACCAATTCGACGTGCAACGCGTTGTTTCGCAACACAATGCGGTCTGGCGCTTTGGGATGGCCAATGTAGCCGACAAATTTTGTCGGATCGATCAATGGCTGGTCATCGATTAGCAATGCCCCGTTATGCACGTAGTACCGCCGGGCGTCAGCGTGACTTGTCTTGACGATGGGAAACGCCTCGTCGAGAAAAACGCGTGCCCGCGCCACAACGCGCGCGCCGCGCCCCTGATCATATCCTCCGGCGGGAGGCGCGCTGCCCATGGCATCGGTGCCATAGAACCCGTCGTAAAGGCTGCCCCAACGCGCATTTGCAGCGTTCAGTGCATAGCGTGCATTGGTGATCGGTACGACAAGCTGCGCGCCCGGCACCCGTGCAATCTCATCGTCCACATTGGCAGTGTCGATCTCAAACGCTGAACCTTCGGGCACCAAATACCCGATCTCACGCAAGAACGCGCAATAGGCCTCGTGATCATGCGCTGTCCCACGCCGTTCAACATGCCAAGCATCGATCTGCCCCTGAATGGCTTCGCGTTTTTCCAATAGGGCGCGGTTCTGAGCGGCCGTGTCGTTCACCAAATCCGAAAAGCCAGACCAGAACGTTGCCGGATCGACGTCCGTTCCTGGAAGCGCCTGCGCCTCGATAAATTGGGCCAGTTCATCCGACACCTGAAGATCGTTTCTCTGGATAAACTCGGCCATGCGGAAAACTCCTCGTCTGCAATGCTTTAATCTGAAATGCAGGTGTAAGAAGTTTGTTTCCGATAGGCAACAACAGTTGAAGGTACTTTTGGTGACTGAACCTGAACGGCTAAATCCGCCGCGCCCGACGGCACCGATGCGAGCAATACTTGACTTCTTCCCACACTTTTTCCCACTTTTTGCGCCAGAAGAAAGGGCGACCGCAATGCACGCATATTTTTTGCGGTAAGTCTCCTTTGCGACGCATTTCGATATTCTCCGGTCTGGCAAAGGCAAAAGTAATCTTCGAATGGATTATCGTTTTCAACCACCCGATCTGCAAAACAGTAGGGCTTACCGCGTAAAAACCAAGAAGATCTGTAAGAGCAGCCCCGGCAAGGTATCGCGCACAGCGTTGCCAAAGGACGACTTGAACGCTCATTCCTTACTCTCAATCAATGCATCTTGCAGCTTGTTGCCAGTGGACCTAACGTCCGAAATGAAATTCGACTTGAAAAAAGACGTAGAAAACCATGCGCGATGCAGCACCAAAGACTATTTATCTAAGTGATTACAAACCGTTTGGGTACGATGTTGACGCAGTCGAACTGACCTTCGACCTGCAACCTAACGCCACTCGGGTGAAAAGCCGCGTCGCCTTTGTACCCAAACCGGAAGCGGATGGGTCCTTCTTTTTGCACGGCGAGCAACTCAAACTGATATCTGCGCAGATCGATGGGAGGCCAGTCTCGCCAGAGCTGAGTGAACAAGGTCTGTCGTGCCAGGTCCCCCAAACCCCTTTCGTCTGGGAAGCAGAGGTTGAAATCGACCCGGCTCATAACACAGCGCTTGAGGGGCTTTACATGTCGAACGGTATGTATTGCACGCAGTGTGAGGCCGAAGGGTTTCGCAAAATTACTTACTATCCCGATCGCCCGGACGTCATGAGCGTTTTCACCGTGCACATAAACGGCCCCCATCCTGTCTTGCTCTCCAATGGTAACCCTGTGACCCGCGGCGACGGTTTCGCCGAGTGGCACGATCCATGGCCCAAGCCAGCCTACCTTTTTGCGCTGGTGGCCGGTGATCTGGTCGCACATCCGGATGATTTCACCACAAAATCCGGACGAAAAGTTGATCTGAACCTCTATGTTCGCCCTGGTGACGAGGGCAAATGCGCCTTCGGCATGCAGGCCTTGAAGGCGTCAATGGCGTGGGACGAAGAAGAATACGGTCGTGAATACGACCTCGATATATTCAACATCGTTGCTGTGGATGATTTCAACATGGGAGCCATGGAAAACAAAGGGTTGAATGTCTTTAACTCCTCGGCGGTTCTGGCCTCGCCCGAGACCGCAACGGATATGAATTTTGAACGCATCGAAGCCATTATTGCGCACGAGTATTTTCACAATTGGACAGGCAATCGCATCACTTGTCGCGATTGGTTCCAATTGTGCCTGAAGGAAGGTTTGACGGTCTATCGCGATAGCCAGTTCACTTCAGACATGCGATCGGCGGCGGTTAAGAGAATACGCGATGTGATTGATTTGAGAGGACGCCAGTTTGCGGAGGATCAAGGTCCGTTGGCCCATCCGGTGCGGCCCGAAAGCTTTCAGGAAATCAATAACTTTTATACCGCAACTGTCTACGAAAAAGGCGCCGAAGTTATTGGAATGCTGCGGCGGCTCGTCGGCGCAGACGCCTATTCAAAAGCGGTAGATCTTTATTTTGAACGTCATGACGGTCAAGCTTGCACCATTGAAGATTGGCTGAAGGTTTTTGAAGACGCAACCGGCCGCAATCTTGACCAGTTCAAGCTGTGGTACAGTCAAGCAGGAACACCACGACTGACAATGAAAGAAGCTTGGGATAAAGGAACTTATACCCTTCAGTTCACTCAAAAGTTGAAGCCGTCAGAAACAACACCAGACCCACAACCACAGGTCATCCCAATTGTTGCTGGCCTTCTTTTTCCGTCGGGCAAAGAGGCTGTTTCCGACCAGGTTCTGGAACTAACAGAAGCGACCCAGTCGTTCTCCTTTGAAGGGCTCAAGGAACGGCCCATTCCGTCGGTCCTGCGCGGGTTTTCTGCACCTGTGGTCCTTGAGAACACGCTCACCCCAGAGCACGCTGCGTTTTTGCTGGCACACGACACTGATCCTTTTAACCGCTGGGAAGCCGGGCGTAGTCTGGCCAAGGCCAATCTGTTGAACATGATCCGCAATGGATCAGAGCCAGATGAAAGTTACTTGAGTGGACTTGGCACCGTTCTGGCGGATCGCAGTCTTGACCCTTCGTACCGTGCATTGATGCTGGGGCTGCCAAGCCAATCTGATCTCGCCACGGCCCTTTTTGATGCGGGAGACGTGCCAGATCCAGATGCCATTTGGACGGCTTGTGAGACCATGGGCCATGCCCAAGCCGGTCATCTGAAGGACATTTTGCCGATCCTCTTTGAGGAAAACCAGGTCGCAGAGGCCTATGCTCCAAACGCCGATCAATCCGGTCGTCGGAGCCTTGCGAATGCGTCGCTCTGGCTTTTGAGCCTCACAGATGGACTTGATCGCGCGCGGGCGCAGTTTGAAACTGCTGACAATATGACCCAACAATTAACTGCCCTTTCCGTTCTGCTCCGCGCACAGGATGGCGCATCGGAGCTGCGCGCCTTCGAAACCCAATGGTCTTCAGATCGCTTGGTGATGGATAAGTGGTTCGCGTTGCAGGTGGTGCAGGCCCCCCCGGCGGAGGTTTCGGCAACAGCGCTCGCCTTGACCGCACATGCGGACTTCAATTGGAAGAATCCCAACCGGTTCCGCGCGGTTTTTGGTGCTCTCGCGAGCCATCACCCAGGGTTTCATAGTGCCAGCGGCGCTGGTTACAACTTATTGGCCGATTGGTTGATCAAGCTTGATCCGATCAATCCCCAGACGACCGCGCGCATGTGCGCCGTTTTCCAGACCTGGCGCCGGTATGATACCGGTCGTCAAGCACACGCGCGTGCGGCGCTGGACCGTATGTTGGCTGTATCCGACTTGTCGCGCGATACCACCGAAATGCTTGAACGGATCCGAGGAGACAGCATATGAGACCGGTTGTTTTGATCACCGGCGGCTCCGCTGGAATCGGTGCGGCCTGCGCCCGCATTGCAGCAAATCAAGGTTTCGACATTGCACTGAATTTTCGAACAGACACAACTGGTGCAGAAGCTGTTGCTACCGATTGCCGGGCGTCCGGTGCGACGGTGATCCTATGTCCGGGAGACGTCGCTGATCCGGAAGCGATTGCACGCGTTTTTGCACAGGTGGACCAGGAATTCGGACGCCTGGATGCACTCATCAATAATGCGGGCGTCGTTGATGCGACAGCCAAGGTGACAGATTTCGATCACGCGAGACTTCGGCGCATGTTCGACATCAATGTGATCGGCGCAATCTTGGTGGCAAAGGAAGCTGTGATCCGCATGAGGGCGCAAGGTCAGGGTGGCGTCATTGTCAATATTTCTTCAGCCGCTGCGCGTCTGGGGTCCGGCAACCAATATGCAGATTATGCGGCGTCGAAGGCCGCAATTGATTGCTTTACCAAAGGGTTATCGGACGAAGTTGCAGCTGATAACATTCGCGTCATGGCCGTGCGCCCTGGATTAATTGAGACTGAGCTTCACGCCAAAGGGGGCGAACCAGGTCGGGCAGATAGATTGGCTCATATGGTCCCGATGAAACGCAAAGGATCGGCCGAAGAAGTTGCGCAGGCCGTTGTTTGGCTGCTGTCGAGCGATGCGAGCTATATCACAGGATCGACGCTGGACGTCACAGGTGGTCGCTGAGGCATTTGTCTACAAACGAAACGGGCGAAACTACGCCACGCTCTATGCTGTGTTGACCGTTTGGTTCGTTCTGGTTGTGGCCATTGTCTTGATCGAGGCCGCGCCTTGGCTGATGGCGTGTATTGCCCTGTTTACCTTGCCGGCATTGTGGGATCTCTATGCCAACCCAGCGGCAGGCATGGCGTTCGACAGCCATCAAATTCGCTGGTTCAGTGGCAATAAAACGGCGGAACTGGCCTGGTCTGAGGTGGATCACGTGCGACTTGATACCCGGCTTGATTTCTCGGTTCGTGCGACAGCGGTCCTGAAATCGGGGCGCAAAATCCGTGTCCCCTATGAAGCGACGCCACCGCATCAGGAATTAGAAACCGCTTTGCAGGCACATGGCATCCGAACCCAACGGCACCACTTTTCTCTGATCGGTTAACAGCAACCTTACCTGTTGGGGGATTGGTATCTGTTTTCTCGCTGTTTTGGTTGAACTGGCGCTTGGCAATAAGGCTGTTGTTTGACCCAACCCGCCATATCGCGACGTTTTGGTTCGCTGCGCATTGGCCCCCAATCTGCCGCCACACCACGCCACTTCGGATCGCGTGCAAAGATCACGCCATCACGCGGCACGGTCACCGCCATGATCCTAATCGCGCAACTCAGGTTTTCGCCACCATCTTTCAGCGCTTCTCCCGATCCTGCCCGACATTTGTAGCCGCGTGCCGTCGCCGGCGAGATTTGCAACAAACCAAACCACTTTCCGTCACCACCCACGGCCCCGGGCTTGTAGGTGCTTTCGTGCTTTGCCAAAGCCGACATAAACCCGATCCAGAACGCCTGCCGCGCGCGCTCATCTGCGACTTCGTAATAGGGGCACCACTGCGCGATGTCCTCAGGCACCATGTTTGTCAGAGGCTGGCCATGACTGCTTAACGCCTTCAAGGCCGCCTCGTTCCAAAGCTGATGATTTGGCATATTGCTCCATCGCATGAGCGGCAGTTCAGCGGCATTTGAACTCTCGGAATAGGATGCGCCAAACGGCAGAAAGAGCAGGCAAAAAAATGGCAGAATTCGCTTTATCATAAACCTCTTATGCGACACTTGGCGCGGGTAATTCAAGCGAGGTTTGCGTTGGTGCCATTAAGGGTGCGCAAGAAGCTTGGCTTGCCAGCAACGCAAACACTTCCCCGCAATTGAGGCAACGTGCCATTTCAACGCCGTCTTTGATCCCAATCAACGAGATATCTCCGCTTCAAAGTCATCTTTCGGCCCAAAAGAGACGACAAATTGCAGCTGCTTACCAAAATGGGACTGCCTTTATGTTACTGTTGCCTAGCATTGCCAAAAACTCTTTGACACATCTGCGGCAGAGAAAGGTCAAACGGCGCGCGAACGCCAAGAATTCGCAAGTTGACGATCCAAGCATTGGCTCCTGGCCCACAAAAGGGCATCTCGCAATTGACTGTCCCGATCCGACCCAGGAAGAAGCCGCACGCGACGTGCACCAAACGCGCGGGGTATTTCTCGCCCGCCAGGACCGTTGGGCCGAGTTGGCGCATGAAATTCGCATTGCCGAAAAGGCACGCACACTGACTCCAGCCGGGATGTCCGCCGCTGAACTTTTAAGCTTTGGGGCCCGTTCCGACGTGGTTTTAGCCGTCGAGCACGCGCTTTACGATGGGCATCCGCCTCGGGGAGCGCGCCTGACATGCGGCGTGGAAGCATTGGAAAACATGCTATTAGAAGCTGTACCTGATGTGGTTTTATCAACAGTCGTCGCGCAGGCTCATATGGATATCGCCTGGGCGTGGCGTGGCACCGGCAGTCTTCGTCAAGTGCCAACGCGAAACCGAGAGGCGTTTGACGCGCATTTTGACCGCGCCCGCGAAATTCTCGATCCGTTCCATACTTCCGAAACGAATTCGCCGATACTGGCACAGGCCGTCTGCACCTTACACGGCGCGGGAAAAGCAACTGGTAATAGATTGACCCGTGATTTTGAAACCCTGATCGACCTTGATCCGCGCAATCCCAAACACATGCGCACATTTGGCAGTCTTTTGTCTCCGCATCGGTTTGGCAGCCACGAAGAACTCGAGCTTGAGGCAAGGCGTACCGCAGCGCGCAGTCAGGAAGCCTGGGGTGCCGGTGGCTATACATGGGTCATGTTTGATGCACTGCCACAGGATGACGTCGCATGTGCCCATCTTGATCTCGCGTTTTTTCTGGAAGGGTTGCACGATATTTTGGCGCGCAACCCGGACCAACACACGGTCAACCTGCTGGCAGCCTATTGCGCGGTCGCAATTGGCCAGAGCACAAAGGGGCTTGATGCCGCAGATCACAAGCGTCGCCGCATCGCCGATTGCGCCGACTGGATTGTGCGCACCCACATGAAGGAAATGCACCCGATGATATGGGCGCATGCAGGTCATCGGTTCGACAACAACTTTCGGGTCCCGTCCGCGCGCCATTTTGCTGAAGCCGGTCGAGCTTCCGGCATACGCATTCTCAAGCAGATCTTCGAGCGTGAGCTTGAGATGGGCCAGCATATCACTTTCACCGATGAAGGCCCGGTCGCCCAAGCCAGCCATGTCGAAACCATGTCATAAGAAAGGACATCTCATGAACAAGATACCTTCCGACGCAATACACTGGGACAGTGGCGACTGGATCGACTGGCACCGCAACGCGCTGCACCCCACAACCCCCCCCTGTGCCGCCCCTTCCGAGGATCCGCGCGCCAGATTACACACTCTGCACATGCGCATGTTGCAAAGTGCCCGCGCTTACTTCGAACTCACCGGGGAACATCTGCCGATCTACGAGGGCATTGCAAAAATCCACGCATCACTAGAACTGGATCTCCCTTCCAAAATCAATTCCGAAGACGACACAGCAAACAACGTACTGGTTGTCACCTTGCCCCCCAACAGGCCCAGTGACATTGTCACAATTGATCTGTCAGAACCCTTTGGCAGTTTAATCGTTGTCCGCATCACACAAAGCTTTACCGCAGAATGCCGGATCATGGCGCGCACCGCCCTCCCGGATCGGCGCGATGGTAAGTATGATATCCATTGGCGGGATCTGCCGTCATACAATTGAACGCGGGCGCCCAAGGGCTTGCAGCACCCCGCGCACTGGCCTAAGACCCTGTCAGATCAGACGCCTGACGAGGGACCAGAATGCTTGATTTAACATATGACACGCCCAATCCAAAAGTCATTGCAGGCGCCAAACATGATTGGGAATTGGTCATCGGCATGGAAGTTCATGCCCAAGTGTCATCACAGGCAAAACTCTTCTCTGCCGCCTCCACCAAATTTGGGGCCGAGCCCAACAGCAATGTTTCTTTTGTAGATGCGGCCATGCCGGGTATGTTACCAACGATCAACGAGTATTGCGTAGAACAGGCGGTGCGCACCGGTCTAGGTCTGAAGGCTGAAATCCACCTTGAGAGCGCATTTGACCGCAAGAATTATTTCTATCCGGACCTGCCACAAGGCTATCAGATTTCCCAGCTTTACCACCCCATTGTCGGCGAAGGGGAAGTCTTGGTTGAAATGGGCGACGGAACGGCCCGTTTGGTGCGGGTCGAACGCATCCACCTGGAACAGGACGCGGGTAAATCGATCCACGACATGGATCCGAACATGTCTTTCGTCGATCTAAACCGCACCGGTGTGGCGCTGATGGAAATCGTGTCCCGCCCGGACATTCGAGGACCCGAGGAGGCCGCCGCCTATTTGAGCAAACTGCGCCAGATTTTGCGCTATCTGGGCACCTGCAATGGCGACATGCAATCCGGTGCAATGCGTGCCGACGTCAATGTCTCGATCTGCCGCCCTGGCCAATACGAAAAGTATCAGGCGACTCAGGATTTCAGCCATCTTGGGACTCGAGGCGAAATCAAGAACATGAACTCGATGCGGTTCATTCAGGCAGCGATAGACTTTGAGGCGCGCCGCCAGATTGCGATTGTCGAAGCCGGCGGCTCGGTAGACCAGGAAACCCGCCTTTACGATCCCGACAAGAACGAAACCCGTTCGATGCGGTCAAAGGAAGAGGCGCACGATTATCGGTACTTTCCAGATCCTGATCTTTTGCCTTTGGTGATCGAACAGGCCTGGGTCGATGACATCGGCGCGAATCTGCCGGAATTGCCCGATGCAAAAAAGGCACGGTTCATTGCCGATTTTGGCCTGTCTGACTATGACGCTTCGGTTTTGACAGCCGATCTGGATTCTGCCGGATACTTTGAGGCGGTTGCTGCCGGACGTGATGGCAAGATGGCGGCAAACTGGGTGATCAATGAGCTCTTTGGTCGTCTTAAAAAGGATGATGCTGACATAGCAGATAGCCCTGTATCACCTGCGCAATTGGGCGGAGTCATTGATCTGATCGCTTCAGATGCCATTTCCGGCAAGATCGCCAAGGATCTTTTCGAAATCCTCTATACCGAAGGCGGTGATCCGGCTCAAATCGTCGAGGCGCGCGGCATGAAGCAGGTGACCGACACGGGAGCGATCGAAGCTGCCGTGGATGAGATCATTGCCGCAAACCCCGATCAGGTGGCCAAGGCGCGTGAAAACCCGAAGCTCGCCGGGTGGTTTGTCGGGCAAGTGATGAAAGCCACCGGCGGCAAAGCCAACCCCAAAACGGTCAACCAATTGGTGGCGCAAAAACTCAAAAGCTAGATGCCGTTGTCCCAAGGCATAGCGAAGGCGGCTTTTTAACCGGGACCCGCTGGGGTATTTCTTTGGCGCGGAGCGCCAGCTTGCTATACTACACTTCTAAGATGTGGAGACATGCCGTGACACAATACGAATACCGAGTGATCGCGGCGCCTACCCGCGGCATCAAGGCCAAGGGCATCAAGTCTCCCGAAGACCGGTTTTCTCATGCTTTAGAGGAAATCATGAACCAATACGGCGCAGAGGGATGGGAATATCTGCGCGCTGAAACTTTGCCATCGATTGAAAGGGCCGGACTGACATCGTCAACCACCAACTGGCGCAACGTACTGGTTTTTCGCCGTGCATCCGAAGACACAACTGAGCAACCCGTGCCGCCAATTCAGGCGCCTGTCGCGGAAACCACGCAATCCGCACGCAAAGAACCTGTTATTGCCGCCCCACAAAAACCAGAAGATGATGCCTCACAAAGCGAAGGGGCCACCCGGATGCTGACCGACAACGGCGTCGAGGAACCCAGTGACGTCTCCGGCATGACGAACTCTTTGGCTCAGCTCGCAGCCACACGTAAAGATGAAAAATCAAAAGATTAGAGACTAAGATTAAACATCTACATCAAGGGCGAGCGCATGGATCCTCGAAATAAGTTGAGGGCCAAGAGCTGCGTGAACAGCCCGGTGGCGCGCCAATCTGTTCATGCTCTTGAACTGCTCGGCGCGGATGGTCACATTAAAATGGCTTTCGCCACCCTCGGGATAACCCGAATGACCGCGGTGGCTTTCGCTGTCGTCAACAACATCCAATGCCCGTGGCGCAAAAGCTTTCTGCAACCGATCCTCAATCGCTTGTCGTTTCGACATTTTTTTGTCTTTGCCCCTTCCCTCTTTTCACATGCAGTCTAAACTAAGTGGCCTCGACTCGTATAGGTGCCAATATGCCGAAAACAGATCCATTCGGATTCGATATGTCCGTCTCTTCCTCCAAGAAGAAAAATCCACGCGGCAGGCGTGGCATGTCCGGCGCGTCCGAGACATCGACCCGCGTGTGTGATCACGAAGGGTGCGAAGAGGCGGGCAAATATCGCGCGCCGAAGGCACCGGACGTGCTTGATGATTTCTTTTGGTTTTGCCAAGCGCATGTGCGTGAATACAATTTGAAGTGGAATTTCTTCGACGGAACCACTGAGGCTGAGCTGAACGCTCAGATGTCAAAGGACAAGGTGTGGGAGCGCAACACCAAGCCCATGAGCGATCCGGAGGCTCGTGCATGGGCCCGATTGGGGATCGAGGACCCGCATCAGGTCCTAGGGGCCAATGCGACGCAAAACCCCGGTAAAGGCCCGCAGGCTGGCCGCCGCCTGCCCCCGACCGAGCGGCGCGCGCTGGAGATTTTGGAAGCCAAGGACACCTGGACAAAGCCCGAGGTGCGCAAGACCTATAAGGCACTGATCAAAGTGCTCCACCCCGATATGAACGGGGGCGACCGCAGCCAGGAAGAGCAATTGCAGGAAGTCGTCTGGGCTTGGGACCAGATCAAGGGCAGCCGAAACTTCAAGGATTAATGGCGCTACCGATTTGCGCCAACTGGCACGCCCTTCCCCTTGCACCTTTGCGATATATGTTGCACCAGATGACGCGGGCCAGAGAGGCCTGATTTTACATTCATACGATAGGGTGAAACCTCATGGCCGACGGCGCACTGGACATCAACACAAAGCCCACCGAAGAGATCCATGTTCGCGACGTCTTTGGCATCGACACGGATATGGTGGTCAAGGGCTTTACTGACCGCAGCGAACGGGTGCCGGAGGTCGATACCACCTATAAATTCGACCCCGACACGACACTGGCGATCCTGGCAGGCTTCGCCCACAACCGCCGTGTGATGATCCAAGGCTATCACGGCACCGGAAAATCGACCCATATCGAACAGGTGGCCGCGCGCCTCAACTGGCCTGCCGTACGGGTTAACCTCGACAGCCACATCAGCCGTATTGACCTGATCGGTAAAGATGCCATCAAGCTGAAAGAAGGCAAACAGGTCACGGATTTCCAAGAGGGCATTCTGCCCTGGGCCTTGCGCAATCCGACCGCCATCGTCTTCGACGAATATGATGCGGGCCGCGCGGATGTGATGTTCGTGATCCAGCGGGTTCTGGAAGTGGACGGCAAATTGACCCTGCTTGACCAGAACAAGGTGATCGAACCCCATCCCTTCTTCCGGCTTTTTGCCACGGCCAATACCGTGGGCCTGGGCGACACGACGGGTCTTTATCACGGGACGCAACAGATCAACCAAGGCCAGATGGACCGCTGGTCGTTGGTGGCAACCTTGAACTACTTGAGCATTGACGCGGAAACCGCGATCGTTCTGTCCAAGAACCCACATTACAATACGGAAAAGGGCCGCAAGATCGTCAAGCAGATGGTGACGGTCGCGGACCTGACGCGCACCGCTTTCATGAATGGCGACCTCTCGACCGTGATGTCACCGCGCACGGTCATCGCCTGGGCGCAGAATGCTGAGATTTTCCGCAACGTCGGTTATGCGTTCCGGCTGTCTTTCCTGAACAAATGTGACGAGTTGGAACGCCAAACGGTCGCCGAGTTCTACCAGCGCCTCTTTGATGAAGAACTGCCCGAGAGTGCGGCCAGTGTGAGTTTGGGGTAGACACATGCACATCGGGTTGATTGGCGGCATCGGCCCGGCAGCCACTGTGGTTTACTATCAGCGGCTGACGTCGCTGATGCGGGACCGTGGCAAAAAACTGGAGATGACGATTGTCCAGGCGAGCGCGGATGAGCTCATCGCCAACAATCTGGCAGATGATCGCGCAGCTCAGGCCGAAATCTATGCCGATCTCATTGGTCGCCTGAAGGCTGCTGGCGCAGACTGCGCGGCGATCACATCGCTGGGGGGTCATTTCTGCTATGATGAGACCGCCGAAATCAGCCCTCTGCCGCTGGTAAGTGGTGTGGCGCCCTTGGATGACTATTTTGTAGCGCAAGGCATGCGGTCGGTCGGGCTGATCGGCACCGAAGTCGTGATGCGCACAAGACTTTATGGCCAACTGACAAACACCCGTGCTGTCGCGCCTGATGGAAACCTTGATATGGTGGGAAAGACGTACCTCGATATGGCTTTGCGCGGCAAAACCACCGATGCCGATCGCACCTTTTTTTTCGAGGTTGGGCGGCGGATGGTTGAAGACCAAGGTGCCGATGCCGTGGTACTGGCGGGTACAGATTTGGGCCTGGCATTTGACGGGCAAGATCCCGGCTATAAGGTGGTGGATGCATTGGATGTACATATTGAGCTTTTGGCAGGTCTGGCCACGGGTGAAATGGCGCTTTCGCAAGGGACAAAAGGCAAAGAGTTATGAGCAAACCGTCCGATAATCCTGCTGATGCCTTCAAAAAAGCGCTGTCCGAGGCAACCAAGGTCATGGCCCATGACCCGGAGCTGACAGTGAGCTATTCCGTTGATCCGGCGGGCATTTCTGGCGACAACATGCGCTTGCCGCAGGTCAGCCGTCGGATGACGCGCGATGAGGTGATGCTGGCGCGCGGCACGGCTGATGCTCTGGCGCTGAACCGTCGGTATCACAACGGCCAGACCCACGCGCGCTATCAGCCGCAGGGCGAAATGGCACGTGACCTTTACGAGGCGATGGAAACCGCGCGCTGCGAGGCGATGGGCGCGCGCGACATGCCGGGCACGGCGGGCAACATTGACGCCAAGATTGCCCATGAGGCCATGCGCAAGGGCTATGACCAGGTCACGCAGGCCGCAGATGCGCCTTTGGCGACTGCGGCTGGCTACCTGATCCGGCATTTGGCAACGGGGCGGGATTTGCCGCCTGGTGCTCAAAACGTGATGGAGTTGTGGCGCGGCTTTATCGAGGACCAGTGTGGCGGCACGTTGGAAAACCTTGATGAAACGCTCAGCGATCAGGCCACTTTCGCGAAACTGGCGCGGCAATTGATCTCCGATCTGGGCTACGGGGATCAATTGGGAGACGATCCCGACCAGATCGACGAGGACCAGGATGACGAAGCCGAAGAAGGCTCCGAGGACCAGGATGACCCCGACAGCACCGGTCAGGACGATCAGGATGAAGAAGAATCCGAAGGATCCCCCGAGCAATCTCAAGAAGAACAGCAAGACGCGGCACAGGCTCAGGTTTCCATGGATGACATGGCAGATCAGGAGATGGGTGAAGAGGCAGAAATGCCCGAAGGCGAAGCGCCGCTGGAGCCGCCCGCCCCGCCGCCACCCTCTGATGCGGACCCCAATTACCTCGTCTACTTGAGCGATCACGACGAAGAAATAGGGGCCGAGGAGCTGGCCGACCCGATCGAATTGGAACGCCTGCGAGCCTATCTCGATCAGCAGTTGGAGCCCCTCAAAGGGGCGGTAAGCCGCCTTGCCAACAAACTGCAACGCCGTCTGCAAGCACAACAAAACCGCTCTTGGGAATTCGATCTCGAAGAAGGCATGCTGGATGCTGGGCGGCTGGCACGCGTGGTGGCCAACCCGACCACGCCTTTGTCCTTCAAGGTCGAAAAGGATACCGAATTCCGCGATACGGTCGTAACACTTTTGCTCGATAATTCAGGCTCCATGCGGGGGCGTCCGATATCCATTGCGGCGATTTGCGCGGACGTTCTGGCGCGCACATTGGAACGTTGTAATGTAAAAGTGGAAATTCTCGGGTTTACCACCCGCGCGTGGAAGGGTGGTCAGGCGCGCGAGGCCTGGCTGAATGAAGGCCGTCCCCAACAACCGGGTCGCCTGAACGATCTGCGCCACATCATATACAAATCCGCGGATGCTCCCTGGCGGCGCACGCGCCCCAACCTCGGCCTCATGATGAAAGAGGGCTTGCTGAAAGAGAACATCGACGGTGAAGCACTGGAATGGGCGCACCGGCGCATGCTGATGCGGCACGAAGCGCGCAAGATTCTCATGGTCATTTCCGACGGAGCGCCCGTGGATGACAGCACTTTGTCCGTCAACCCGGCCAATTATCTTGAGAAACACCTGCGCGACGTGATCGCGATGGTGGAAAAACGCCGGGCGGTGGAGCTTTTGGCCATTGGCATCGGTCACGACGTTACGCGGTATTACGACCGTGCCGTGACTATTACAGACGTAGACCAGCTCGCCGGTGCAATGACCGAACAGCTTGCCGCACTTTTTGACAATGATCCGCGGGCGCGGGCGCGCGTTATGGGGATCAAGCGCGCTGGCTGATTACTGCAGCCGATCCGTCAGCGCGGAATAGACCATAAAGTTGGAGGCAAACGCATGTTTCAATCCTTTGAGGTGACCGCACGGCCGGAACAGGGCCCGCCCCGGCTGGTCGCTTTGCGCGATGAAATGTCCAAGGACGCGCTGGACGGGTTCCTGATCCCGCGCGCCGATGCACATCAAGGCGAATACGTCGCACCATGTGACGAACGCCTGGCCTGGGTGACAGGGTTCACGGGCTCCGCAGGATTTTGCGCCGCCCTTAGGGATATTGCAGGCGTTTTTATCGATGGGCGGTATCGCACACAGGTGAAATCGCAGGTTGCGGCAGACTACACGCCTGTTCCCTGGCCCGACGTTTCATTGGGTACATGGCTGGAGGAAAAGCTGCCAAACGGCGGGATTGTTGGGTTCGATCCCTGGCTACACAGCGCCGGACAGATCGAAACGCTGGAAAAAGCACTGGTAAAAACCGGTGTGACGATGCGGGCACATGAAAATCTGGTGGACCGGATATGGCACGATCGACCCGCGCCTCCTTTGGCGCCGGCCAAGATCCATCCCCTTGAATTCGCGGGCGAAAGCCACGACAGCAAACGCGCTCGTATCGCCGAGGAATTGCGCGAGGACGATCACAAGGCCGCGCTGATTACCTTGCCCGATGCGCTCTGTTGGCTGCTGAACATTCGGGGCGCGGATATCCCGCGCAACCCAATCGCGCAAGGCTTTGCGATCTTGCATGACAACGGCGCCGTGGATCTTTTCATGGAGGCGTCGAAGCTGGTCGAATTGGGTGATCATCTGGGGTCTGATGTGAAGGTGCACCCGCCAAGTGACCTGGTTTCTGCCGTGGATGACCTCACGGGACCCGTTCGCGTCGATAAAGGCACAATCCCTTTCGTTCTGTCCGAGACACTTGGCGATCGCGCCGTTTTCGCCGGTGACCCCTGCGCCTTGCCCAAGGCACGCAAGAATGATGCTGAAATTGCCGGAGCCGCCGCCGCCCACCTGCGCGATGGCGCTGCGATTGTGGAGCTGCTGGCCTGGCTTGATGCGCAGCCCATTGCAACGGTGCGGGAAACCCAGGTTGTCTCAAAGCTCGAAGCGTTCAGGCGCAATGATAATGCGTTGCAGGATATTAGTTTTGAAACGATTGCAGGCTCTGGGCCCAACGGCGCAATCATGCATTACCGGGTGACCGACGAGACCGACAGCCTGCTTCAAGACGGGCAGTTGATCGTATTGGACAGCGGCGGCCAATATCTTGACGGCACGACCGATATCACCCGCACCATTCCTATCGGCACGCCACCCAAAGACGCGGCAGAGGCCTTCACACGCGTGCTGCAAGGGATGATCGCCATGAGTCGTCTGCGCTGGCCAGAAGGCTTGGCCGGGCGCGACATCGAAGCCATAGGGCGGATGCCGCTCTGGCTCGCCGGGCAGGATTTTGATCACGGGTTGGGGCATGGTGTCGGCGCATTTCTGAGCGTGCATGAAGGCCCACAAAGGTTGAGCCGTATCAGCCACGTTCCCCTGGAGGTGGGCATGATCCTGTCAAATGAGCCGGGATACTACCGCGAGGGCGCTTTTGGAATCCGTATTGAAAACCTCATCGTGGCGCAAATCGCACCCGAGCTACCCGGGGCCGACACTCACCGCAAAATGCTGAACTGGCGCACTCTAACCTTTGCCCCGATTGATGTGCGGTTGATTGTGACCGACATGCTGACGCAGACCGAGCGGGCATGGTTGAATACCTATCATGCAGAGGTTGCAGAAAAAATTGGCCCCCGCCTATCGCCCGCCGCAAAAACATGGTTGGATACGGCAACCGCGCCGATCTGAAACCCAAGCAGGTTTCATGGATTTGTTACCAAACATGCGCAGATGGAATTTGACGTCACGAGGGGGAGACGCGCCGTATGGCTGACCATATCACAATTCGCAAAGCGACGGGCACATGGAGTGTCCGGGCAGGCGGTGCTGTTTTGGGCGAAAGCGCAAATGCGCTTGAGTTGATCGAAGGGGATTACACTGCAGTGATCTATTTTCCGCGTGAAGACATTGCGATGGCTTTTCTGGATACTACCGACAAAACCACACATTGTCCGCATAAAGGAGACGCCAGCTACTTTTCGGTCGTCACAAAAAGCACGACTTTGGCGAACGTGGCTTGGTCCTATGAAGCGCCCAAGGAAGGCGTCGCGCAGATCAAGGATCATTTGGCCTTTTATAGCGATGGTGACGTGACAGTCGAAGAGATCTGAACCCTCAGGAATGCTCCTCGGCCGCGGTTGCCGCCAGGGCGCGGTTGTACACTTTGAGTGCATCGACATGAAACAAAGCACCCCGCAGCTCCGGCGGTGATCCATCCGCGCTCAGCGAGACAACCGGAATAAATCTGGCACCTGTGTCGAAAATCGGCATGGCAGACTCCAGAGTGGCGTTGGCGTCAATGTAAACACCTGCATCGATCATTTCGCCGCAGTCCGCCGCGCTGGCAGCTTTGGGATCATCCACTTTCCGCATTACAGGTCCGACCCGGAACATGGCCAAGAGATAGGCCTGCGGACCTGCAGCCAGATGAATGTCGCGCCTCTCCAGCTGCGTCAGGAAAAAGCTGCGATGGACCAGCCGTGATGCCAAAGCCGTGGACATGGAAACCGCAACCATCACCGCCAACCCGGTTTGCCAGTCACCGGTCAATTCAAACACAATCAATGTCGTTGAGATCGGCGCCCCGAGAACTGCAGCGGCAACAGCTCCCATGCCGGTCAGCGCATAGAGTGTGAGAGAACTAGAGACATCCGGAAATACACTTGTGGCAATCAGGCCAAAACTCAGCCCGGACAGCGCCCCAACCATAAGCGAGGGCGAAAAAATGCCGCCGCCCATACGCCCCGCCATTGTGACCGCCACGGCCACGGCCTTGAGCACAGCAAAGACAATGGCCGTCCACAAGGTCAATTGACCAGTCAAAGCCAGCGAGGTTGTCTCATACCCTACACCGATGATATGCGGAAAAAATATCGCAAGCACACCCAACATTGCGCCTGCTAGCGCCGGTCGCAGATAGCCGGGCAGCTTGATCTTGGTCTGGATCATTGTGCCAAAGTCATCGGCCCAGAACACCGCCTTCATGAAGGCGACCGCGATCAGTCCGGAGACCAGGCCCAGCAACAGATATGCTGGCATTTCCTGGTAAAATTGAACCGCACCGGTGGTCGAAAGTGCAAACTCCGTAACATCCCCAAACTCAAGCCTGTTGATCACGGTGCCTGCCGCGCTGGCAATCACGATGGGGGCAAAAGCATGCACGGCAAAATGGCGCAGTACCACTTCCAGCGCAAAAAGTGCGCCTGCAATCGGAGCGTTGAAACTGGCGGATACGGCGGCGGCAACCGCACAGCCCAGAAGGTCACGACCAGTGATCCCGTCGGCGTGGATGCGTCTGTTGACCCATGTCGATATCACGGCGGCCAAATGCACCACCGGTCCCTCACGACCCGTTGAACCACCCGTACCCAGCGTGATCAAAGACGCCAGTGCAGAGGCCAATCCGGCCCGCGCCTCAACCCGGCCGTCATTCATCGCCGCCCCATGTATGACATCGGCCACCGACCGCGCGCGCCCATCATTGGTAAAAAAGTGCAAAATCAATCCGACTACGAGCCCGCCGCAAATCGGGATGATCAAAACCAGGTACCAAGGCAGGGATTCCGCGAAGCTATGCAGCAGACGAACATCTTCTGTTCCATAAAGATAGGTCTGTAACGCATTGACTCCTTTACGGAAAAACAATGCAGCAAAACCAGCGGCAATGCCAACCGCAAGAGCAATGAACCAAAACTGTATCTGGTTGGGTCCGCGATGCCGAACGATGCGCAATCCGCCCTGCACTTTGGTCAAGGCAAGATCAAGCTGCTGGGAAAGAATGGATCGATTGGGGCTGGACATAACTCGTACTCTGGCTGTGTCCTGTCTAAGCCAAGGGGGAATAGGTGGAAAGCCTCTTGGCGCTGTTATCCAGCCAGAAGCGCCCGCGCAGCGCCTCGCGCCTCCTCGGTAATCGAATCGCCGGAAAGCATCCGGGCGATTTCATCAATTCGGTCCGAGGTTGGCAATGGCGTCACTGTTGAAGTTGTCATGCCTGCATCGACGCGTTTTTCGACGCGCCAGTGATGCGTACCCAAAGCGGCAACCTGAGGCGAATGGGTCACGACAAGCACCTGACCTTCAAGTGACAAAGCTGCCAACCGGCGCCCGACCGCATCAGCGGTGGCGCCACCAATGCCGCGGTCGATTTCGTCAAAAATCATGGTCAGATCCGACTGATCCTTGGTCAGGCAAACCTTCAATGCCAGCAGAAATCGGCTGAGTTCGCCACCAGAGGCAATCTTGTTCAGGGGACCTGACGGCGCGCCGGGATTGGTGGCGACGGTGAACGTCACCATATCCGCCCCATCCGGGCCTGCTGTGTCCGGCGTGATTTGCGTCTCGAAAACCGCACGCTCCATTTTGAGGGGCGCCAATTCTTTGCTGACACTCACATCCAGCTCCTCTGCTGCTTTTTGGCGGCGTTGGGTCAGGCGGGACGCGGCTTCTTGATACCGCGCGTCGGCTGCTGCGAGGTCTTTGCGCAATTGCGCCAGATCCGCATCACCAGCGTCCAGTGCCGCAAGTTTATCACGCAGTGTGACCGCGAATTCCGCAAGATCGTCAGCGAGAACATCGTGTTTGCGCGCCAATCCCCGGATCGCAAACAAACGCTCTTCTGTATCTTCCAGTTCGGCAGGGTTGAAAGACAATTGGTCAATTGCTCCCGCGATACCCTCTACTGCGTCATCCAGCTCAGCCATGGTACGCGACAATGCAGCCATCGGAGCTTCCAGCAGACCATCCGCCTGTTCAGCCGCACCATCAAGCCAGCGCACAGCATCACTAAGAGCTGTCTCAGCCCCTTTGGCACCCAGCATCTCATGCGCCCGGATCACATCACTGCGGATCTTTTCGGCCCCCTGCATAGTCCGGCGACGCGTATCCAATGTCGCTTCTTCACCCGGCTCCGGCGCCAGCGCATCCAACTCCGCCACGGCATGTCGCAAGAAATCTTCTTCCTCGCGAATGGCAGCCATTGCTGTTTCAGCGGCGCTCAGAGCCTTGGCCGCCCGTCCCTTGGCGACCCACGCAGCCCGGCATGCGGATTTCTCCACATCCAGCCCCGCGAAATCATCCAGTATCTTGCGGTGCTCACGCGGGTTCAAAAGGCCGCCCTGATCATGCTGGCCATGGAGTTCCACCAGTGTTTCCGATAGCTGGCGCAATACATCGCCAGAGCACCGTTTGTCGTTCACCCACGCAGTTTTGCGACCATCAGTGGTGTTAACGCGCCGCAGGATCAGCTCACCTTCATCCGGCAAACCCGCTTCTTGCAGAATGTGACGGGCCGCGTGATCCTCGGGCAAGTCAAACCAAGCGATCACTTCACCTTGCGTCGCCCCCTGACGTACAAGCTCTGCGCGTCCGCGCCATCCAAGTACAAAGCCCAATGAATCCAGTAGGATTGACTTTCCGGCACCGGTCTCCCCTGTAAGAACATTCAGCCCCGGCTTAAACTCAAGCGACAGCCGATCAATGATCAGCATGTCTGAAATTTCAAGTCCGCGCAGCATGGGCCCTATCCGTCAACCGCACCGGATCAGAGCCATTGGCCCTTGACCATTTGACGGTAAACCTGACGCAACCAGCCATCACCGGCGGCCTCCAGTGTCAGGCCCTGCCCCGTGAGCAGGGCATAGCTGTCCTCGTACCAATCCGTAGATTGGTAGTTGAACCCCAAAATCGCCCCGGCGGTCTGCGCCTGATCCGTGAGGCCTAAAGACAGATACGCTTCCACAAGGCGATGCAAGGCTTCAGGTGTATGCGAAGTGGTCTGGAAATCCTCGACAACGACACGAAATCTGTTGATCGCCGCCGTATAATGGTCGCGTCGAAGGTAGTAGCGCCCGATCTCCATTTCCTTCCCAGCCAAATGGTCAAAGGCCAGGTCGAACTTGAAGACTGCCGAACTTGCATAATCACTGTCCGGATACCGTTCAATGACTTCACGCAAAGCTTGCAACGCTTGGAATGTCAGCCCTTGATCGCGACCAACTTCGTCAATCTGCTCATAGTAGCTCAGCGCCAGAAGATATTGTGCATAGGCTGCATCTTCGTCATCGGGATAAAAATCGATGAACCGCTGCGCCGCTGATCTGCTGTTCGGGTAGTCCTGGTCACGGTGATACGAAAACGCCTGCATGATCAATGCACGGCGTGCCCAATCGGAATAGGGGTACAGGCGCTCGATCTCCGCAAAGAAGAAGGCGGCATCATCCGGGCGGCTGCGATTGAGTTCAAATTCACCACGCTCAAAAATCTGTTCCGCGGAATATGTTTCAAGCGGAATTTCCTGAGGGTTAAAGAAATTGCCGGTCGTCCGGCCCGCGTCTCGGTCATTGCACGCGCCCAGCGTGACTGCCACCAACACCGCCGCTACTATCCGCTTGCGCGACCCAAGCCTACTCATGCCTTGCCACCTTTGCTCCGTACCCTTCGAGCCGTAATATAAATCACGTCTCAGAGGTCCTAGCATAGAATAATGCGGTGCAAAACGCCCATTGAGCGGTTTGTGATCGCAGTTGCAATAAAGCTGAAAAACGGGTTGTGCGCGTCATTGTCTCGCGCAACGACGCTATGCGACAGCGGGGATCTCATTCCAAACCAATCCGTACCCGGGCAGCCGGGATGCGGTTGTCTTGTCACAAACAACCATCCGTACGGCACCAGGTGTTGCAAACAACGTCCGCAGCAGCGTGTTTGTCAGGGAGTGACCCGCACGAACGCCGGTGTAGTGACCGATCAACGGCGCGCCTGCCAGCGCAAGATCGCCCAAGGCATCCAGCATTTTATGACGCACGGGCTCATCATTGTGGCGCAGTCCACCGGGACTCGAAACCTTGGCGCCGTCAAATACGACCGCGTTTTCACCGGGCGTGCCTCCAAGCGCTAGACCTTTGGCACGCATTTCGTCTATGTCAATCTGCCGACAAAAAGTCCGGCTGTCGCAAAGCTCGCGTGCGAAGCTGCCATTGTTCATTACAAGCGACTTCTTCTGATGACCGATGGCAACATCATCAAAATCAATCTCAAAATCAATCCTCAGCGTGTCCGCAGGCGCAAGTGTGGCCGAGGCTAGTCCGTAAGTCGCGGATACGGTCTTCAGAACTTCAAATGCTCGCACAGGAGCGGCCAGCGTGCGCAGCCCGCGTTGCATAATTCCCCGCACGAAAGGTGCGGCGGATCCATCAAGAATTGGCACTTCGGGTCCGTCTATTTCAACCAGAGCGTTATGCACACCGCAACCGGCCAAAGCCGCCATGATGTGCTCGACAGTGGAGACCTGAAGGCCAGAGCTGTTTTCGATTTTGGTGCACAACGGCGAACGTAAAACCGCATCCCAGCGGGCCGGGATCAGTCGATCGCCCAATGCAACGTCGGTACGCGTGAACCATATGCCGTGCTCGGCTACAGCCGGACGAATTGTTACGGTTGCCTTTTGGCCCGTATGCAGGCCATAGCCCGAAAAACTGATCGAAGATCTGATAGTCGTCTGCACTTTCGCCCCACACTCTTCGGACTTCTGGCCCGATTGGCACTGTAACTAGGGATTGCAGCTCAAACCCTCAACTCAATCTTTGCAACGGACTGAAACACATCTGTTACATTTGAGCACAAAGACGCCTGCAGACCGTCAAAATCCTGTTTTTAAACAGAAAAGGGCTGCGAAATCGCAACCCTTTTTTTAGAATTCGTGATGATATCAGTTCGCCTGACGGCGCAAAAACGCGGGAATTTCGATGCGTTCTTGGTCTGGATCGACCTGCTCCTGAGGCATTGGGGCGGGTTGGGGCGCGCGCTGTTGAACTGGAGGCTGCTGTCGCGGCGCTGGCTGAGCTGCTCCCTCGGCCTGCCCTGTCATCCGGTTGATCAAGGAATTGATCCCAAAGCGCGGACGTTCTCCCTGTACCACCTCGCGCGGCGCCGTGGCTTCACGAGGCTCAGACCGAGGGGATGTCTTTTGTGCTGCAGCCCGCAGACGCGCCATCGCTTCGGGAGAGGGTGTCCCAGGTGCCGGCGCGCGCGGTGCCACAAAACTCTCCGGCTCCACAACAGAGTCCACACTGCTTGGTTCAAAAGCTGCGACCTGAGGCTGATAAGCAGGAGGTGGCAAACCATCGTCGGTTTGGGTTGGTATTTCGTCCGCAAAAATGTCTTCTTGCATGTCGTCGGAAGACGCCTGCTGAACGTCCAACGATTCAAACAGCGATGGCTCCTCGACCACTTCTGCCACAACGCTTTCTTGCGCATCTGGCATTGCAACACTTGCAGCGGCCACGGCCACCGGTACTTCTTCTTCAACGCTTGTTGCTGGTTTCAGCGGTTGCGACAGGGAGCGGCGCGGAACCGGCATTTCCGTGTTCACGTCTGTCGCGTCTATGCCCGTGGCCACGACGCTGACGCGCATCAGACCGCCCATGTCGGTATCCAATGTGGACCCAACGATAATATTCGCTTCCGGATCGACTTCTTCTCGAATGCGGTTTGCCGCTTCGTCCAGTTCAAATAGCGTCAGATCATGACCGCCGGTGATGTTGATCAACACACCCTTGGCACCACGCAGACTGATTTCATCCAGGAGCGGGTTGGCAATGGCTTTTTCCGCGGCCTGAATGGCGCGGTCTTCACCATCGGATTCGCCGGTGCCCATCATCGCCTTGCCCATTTCGTCCATGACGGCACGCACATCGGCAAAGTCGAGATTGATCAAACCGGGGCGCACCATGAGATCGGTAACGCCCTTCACACCTTGATACAGAACGTCATCCGCCATAGAGAAGGCTTCGGTGAACGTCGTTTTTTCATTGGCCAGGCGGAAAAGATTCTGGTTCGGGATGATGATCAGCGTATCAACAACCTTTTGCAGCGAATCTACGCCATCTTCAGCCTGACGCATCCGCTTGGCACCTTCGAATTGGAAGGGCTTTGTTACAACGCCAACGGTTAAAACGCCCAACTCGCGGGCTGCTTGCGCGATGATCGGCGCGGCACCAGTGCCTGTGCCGCCTCCCATGCCAGCGGCGATGAAACACATGTGCGCGCCAGCCAAATGGTCGACGATCTGTTCGATGCTTTCTTCCGCCGCAGCGGCGCCGACTGCGGCACGTGCACCAGCACCAAGCCCTTCGGTGACCTTGATGCCCAACTGCACCCGATTGTCAGACTTCGCCTGTTGCAAAGCCTGAGCGTCGGTGTTGGCAACAACGAACTCTACCCCGTCCAGCTCCTTCTCGATCATGTTGTTGACAGCATTGCCCCCAGCACCTCCCACACCGAATACGGTAATCCGAGGTCGTAAATCCGCCTGTCCGGGCATGGTGAGGGTGAGTGTCATGATGATATCCGCCTGTGCTGCTTTCCCGCATTTGCGAGCGTTTTTGATGCTTATTCTGCAGATATACTACTGGTTGAACCCCGCAGCGTCACGCAAAAAACACAGTTTCGGCACAAAATATGGGATTTCAGAGCGCCGTACTTGCTTCAGAGTGCGGTCATAGGCAAGATATTGCGCAAACTAGTTCACCTGACGCAAGAGAGAGCGTAAGAGATTCGGTCAGTTGCAATGCATCTGTCACGTCCAAAGACGTATCGCGGATCAATGTCGTGACGACTGCTCGGTCGCCTGTGGACCTCTAACGGGCCTCTCTCATTTCTTACCACAATGCGCTTAAAACGTCATGGTGATTCGGTAGCCTTGCTCACCAATTGTCTCGAAACCAGCGAACCGCACGTTTGATTGACTTATTGGGATACCGATCGGCCGGAATGTCAAAGTCCCACCATTCGTCTTGAGGATGCGCCGCAAAGAGCGTCAGACCCACAACGGATGCGAATGCCGGCCCTGTAGCGGCCTGCGGCAGCCCATGCACCCGCAAAGGCCGACCCAAACGCACTTGCTGACCGAGAATTTTGCTGGCCAGACCATCAAGACCGGGTATTTGACTACCCCCACCCGTCAAAACGATCTGCTGGCTCGACAGGTGATCAAACCCGGCCGCATCAAGACGTGCGCGCACTTCTTCCAATATCTCTTCAACACGCGGACGCATGATCCCGATCACCTCGGCGCGGCTGGCCGTGCGCCGGTCATGTTCAAAGTCACCGGTGTCACCGCCAATCTCGATCATTTCTCGATCGTCCACACCGGTGGCATGAACCCCGCCGTGCATTGTTTTGATCCGCTCCGCCGTCGACATAGGGACTTGCAACCCCATGGAAATATCGCCCGTGACATGATCCCCGCCCATCCGGACGCTATCGGCGAAAATCATGTGTTTCTTGATGAAAATGGAAACCCCGGTTGAGCCACCACCTAGGTCAATGCAGGCCGCACCGAGTTCTTGTTCATCTTCAACCAAGGCGGAAATGCCGCTCGCATAAGCGGACGATGCGATGCCCGCCAGCTCCAGATCGCAGCGCTTGATGCAATGGGCCAGATGTTGGACCGCATCACCGTTAATGGTCAGCATGTGCATATCGACCGACAGTGCGTTACCCAACTGTCCACGGGGGTCACTGAGGCCGGAGCGATGATCAATCGCAAAGTTCACCGGCTGCGCATGCAGCACTTCGCGCCCGACGCCGTAGTCTGGTACGTCACAGGCCGCCAGAACACGCGCCACATCCTGTTCGTCGACGGCCTCTCCTTCAAGAGCAATCCTTGCGTCCAAGCCGTAGGATCGTGGTTCTGCGCCAGCAAAACAGGCGATCACATGATCAACCCGAATTCCAGCCATTTTCTGGGCGCCCTGGAGTGCCGTGCGGATGGCGCGTTCACTTTCCTGCATGGCGCAAATCTCACCAAATCGTACGCCCCGCGAACGTGTGGTCGCAGCACCAATCACCCGGAACCCGGATTGACCGGCTAAAGATCCGATTTCACCCTCATCGTTCAGGTCTCCGGCACCGTCGAACCGCAACACGAGACAGGAAACCTTGGAACTGCCAACATCCAGAATAGCCACGACCCCACGTTGTATGGCCGCTTTACGCATATTTCGCATTTGGCGTTGGCTGTCGTAAAAGTCCATTTAGCTCAATTTCCTGAAATCTGTTTCATTTCACGCCACAAGGCCTTGGCCTGTGCGCTCATCTGTACGGTGGGCCGCGCACCCAATCGGAGATCCACCCGGACCACATCGCGCGCGAGAATGTCTTGCGCCCCATCGAGCATGATCACCCGCTCCAGCGCTTCCACCGCGCCATCTTCGGGCAGCAAAATACGTTGATCCCGGTCCAGCACGATGTCCCACCGACGCTCTCCCATGCGCACGATCCCCCGCAACCGATCACCCAAGGGTGCTGCCGCGCGATATAGCTGAAGGGCTTCTTCGGCTTGCTTGTCCGCCCCCTGCCCGGCAATCAGCATCAGATCCCGCCTGTCGAAACGATGCGGCACTTGGCCGAGATGAACACCTGTGATGTCGATCAATGTCAGCCCGTCGCGATTGCGCCAGATGGCCACAGGCGTGCGCGGTTTCACATCTACTTGCAAAACCCCGCCCGGACGTACGCGCACACCGACCGTTTTGACCGGTGCCAGCGCCGCGATCTTGCTTCGGATCTCCGGCAAATCCAGATCAAAGGAGCTAACAGGAAAATTGAGCGGTACGACTTCTCGAATGTCTTCTGCTAGTGCTGGGTCGCCGCCATCGATGGCCATGAGTTGGACCATGAATTCGGGACGTGTTTCGAAACTTGCCCGCGCCTCGGCAACGGTGTCGAGTATGGCCTGCCTGCGCCCCTCGTCCGCCAGATACCAGACGCCCGCCGCACCGATCAGCGCGAGCGGAACACCAGCCCGCATCATCAACAAGAATGTGGGCGTCAGCATCAAACGCTGCATCCGCCAGGCCCATCGGGAGGGAGCGGGGTCACAGGCACCGGGCGCGCGCGAGATCAACGATCGCAAGAGGCATCCTCCACCATCCAGGCGCATAGCGCGCCAAAACTCATCCCGCAGGCCTGCGCTTGTTCGGGCGACAAAGATGTTGCCGTCATGCCGGGCTGCGTATTGGTTTCCAAAAGGATCAGCCCTTCCGCGCCCCTGCTTTCATCCCAGCGAAAATCGGTGCGGCTCACACCGCGACACCCCAACGCCTCATGGGCACGCAAGGCATAGTCCATGCAGAGATCGAAAATGTCGGGTGGGATCTCAGCCGGAACAACGTGCCGAGAGCCACCCGGTTTGTACTTTGCGTCATAATCGTACCAACCGTCGGTCAGGATATCTGTTACCGTCAGCGCGCGGTTGCCGATCACGGTGGTTGTCAATTCGCGCCCCGGTGCAAAAGCCTCCACCATGACTTCGACTGGCATGTCATCGGACAATTGCGGCGGGCCATTGCTGGCTTCATGCACCAGATAAACGCCGACAGAAGACCCTTCGTTGTTGGGCTTGACCACATAGGGCGGCGCCATAACATGATGCGATCGCACCTCATCGGCTGGCGCCAGAATGCTTTTGACAATGGGCAACCCGGCGGCCACAAATGTCTCTTTGCTGCGCTGCTTGTCCATGGCAAGCGCCGACGCCAGAACCCCCGAATGCGAATAGGGGACCCCCTGCCATTCCAGAAGCCCCTGGACGCAGCCGTCTTCACCCCATCGCCCATGCAGACAATTGAGGATGGCATCCGGTGCAATCTTGTCGAGTACGGCACATAGATCGCGGTCCGCATCGACCTCGATCACTTCAAATCCTTCTCCCCGCAGGGCGGTCGCACAGGCTTGCCCGCTTGCCAGCGAAACTTCGCGCTCAGCCGAAGGACCGCCCATCAATACCGCCACACGCTGGGGTGTCCTGCTCGACTGACCCACTTTGGTGCCTCTTGCCGGGCCGTTTTCTGGCCCATTTGTAATTTTTTATGTCCGACTTTATCGCCGGTTCACACTTATAAATTCTACGTGCAGCATGACGGTATCTTGGTTAATGCAGCCTTAATTTTCGCCAATGCGCATGATTTCCCACTGTAGCGTGATACCAGTTTGGGCGTAAACCTTTTTTCGCACCTCTTCGCCCAATCCTTCCAGATCGGTGGCCGTGGCGCCGCCTGTGTTGATCAGAAAATTGGGATGTTTCTCGCTCATTTGCGCACCCCCCTTGCGCAGCCCGCGCAAACCGGCGTCATCAATCACTTTCCAGGCCTTGAGATCATGCACATCGTCGTTCTGTCCGGTAGACGAATATCCGGCCGGGTTGCGAAAGGTGGATCCGGCGCTGCGCTCTTTGGTGGGCTGCGTGGCATCCCGCTTGGCGATTTGCTCAACCATCCGCGCATGAAGCGCCGCTGGTTCGCCCGCAGGACAATCAAAAGTCGCACGGGTCAGGACATACCCATCCGGGAGCCGACTTTGTCGGTACCCGAACGCGAGCTCTTGCGATGTCAGCGTGATCACCTCGCCATGGCGTGTAACGGCCTGCACCTCGCGCAGTACATCCGCGATGTAACTCCCGTAACAGCCGGCGTTCATGCGCACCGCCCCTCCGATACTGCCGGGAATGGTGCGCAGAAAGGTCAGATCCAGACCAGCATCCGCTGCTTTCTTCGCCACATGCGCGTCCAGCGCCGCAGCCCCCGCTGTGACGCCTGTGCCTTTTAACTCGATTGCATTAAACGCCCGCCCTAACCGAACGACAACCGCACGCAAACCACCATCCCGGACGATCAGGTTAGATCCCACACCCATTGGGAAAATAGCCACATCAGACGGAAGGTTCCGCAGAAAGTTGCAAAGATCATCCAGGTCTGCTGGTTGAAACAACCAATCCGCCGGTCCGCCGACCCGTAACCAAGTCAAATCGCTCAAGCTTCGATTGGGTGTCAGGCGACCCCGAACGTCAGGCATGTTCATCATGCCCAAACTCTAGCGCAGCGTAACGCGTTTGATCCAGCGACCCACATAAATCACCGGCCACCGCAGCACGGACATGCCGCCTGCCATGATCAACATCCCGATCCAAGGGCCATGTTGCCAGGTGACCAGACCGACGATGGGAATGCCAATGATGATCAAAATATAAGCATTGCGCCAATGATTGTCCTTGCTCGGCATCATGGCCAAGACATTGGCGATCACGGCCCAGAACGCGGCCAGTATTAGTGAGAGGCTCATGTGGAGAACTCCGGTCTTTGCCCGCACAGGCGAGCCAGTAAAAAACGCAACGAATTGCGAACCATTAAAAAAACAGCAAAACCCGCCAAAAGGGCCGCTCCGCCAACCACTTCCACCGCAATCCACCGGACCAACAGCAGCGTCGCGACGCCGGGCGCCGCACCGGACATACATTGATGCCGCGTGCGAATTACCTCACTGTCTTTGGCATTGGAACCCCAAAAGGCACATGCCAACGAAAACATTACGCTGCCCCTTTGCGCAGCCGCGCAGGAAGCCCGTTTGCCCAAGCGCTGATGGTACCGGCTCCAAGGCAAACCACCATATCACCGGGGCGAGCTTGTTCCCGCACAAGGCGTTCCAGATCGTCCTCGCCCACAACAGCGCGCGCATGGCGGTGCCCGTGTCGGATCAGACCCGCGACCAAGTCATCCCGGCTGGCACCCTCTATCGGGTCCTCACCGGCAGCATAGACCTCCGCAATGCCCACCACATCGGCATCGTTGAAACAGGCACAGAAATCTTCGAACAAATCAGACAACCGTGAATACCGATGCGGCTGATGAACGGCAATCACACGCCCCTCTGTGGCCTGCCGCGCAGCTTTCAGGACGGCCGTAATTTCAACCGGATGGTGGCCATAGTCATCAATAATCGTCACACCATCGATATCACCGACCCGGGTAAAGCGCCGGTTAACACCACCGAATTTGGCAAGCGCATCTCTTATCTGGTCGCCTTTCATGCCCAAATGTCGGGCAACTGCGATAGCAGACAGTGCATTGGATACGTTGTGATCGCCCGGCATTGGAAGCGAGCATCCCTCAATCAGGATGTCTTCGGCCTGCAACGCCACATCGAAGTGCGCGACGCCGTTTTTGTAAGTCAGATTGACCGCCCGCACATCCGCCTGTGCATTGAACCCGTAGGTAACCACGCGTCGGTCGGTGATCTTGCCAACGAGCGCCTGAACCTCGCTATGATCGGTATTGCAAACCGCCACCCCATAGAACGGAATATTGGATACAAAATCGAGGAAGCCCTGACGCAAGGTGTCGAAATCACCCCAGTGTTCCATGTGCTCTGGGTCGATGTTGGTTACTATCGCGATGGTCGCGGGCAACCGGTTGAAAGTTCCGTCACTTTCGTCGGCCTCAACCACCATCCATTCGCCCTCGCCCGCCCGTGCGTTCGAACCGTAAGCATGGATAATGCCGCCGTTCACGACGGTAGGGTCAAAGTCACCGGCGTCCAGCAAGGTCGCCACCATGGTGGTGGTGGTGGTTTTGCCATGGGTCCCGGCCACTGCAATGTTGGATTTGAGCCGCATCAGTTCCGCCAACATTTCCGCACGGCGCACGATGGGTAGGCCATTCAAACGCGCGGCGTCCAATTCCGCATTGCCGCGCTTGATCGCGCTCGAAATCACTACAACCTCGGCATTGGCAATGTTTTCCGCACGCTGGCCTTCAAAGACATGTGCTCCGAGTTCTTCGAGACGTCTGGTGATAGGGGTCGACTTCAAATCGGACCCTTGCACGGTGTAGCCATGGTTCAACAAAACCTCGGCGATGCCCGACATGCCGATGCCGCCAATTCCCACAAAATGTATAGGTCCCACGTCTCCGGGCAGTTTTGTTGCTGCACTCATTCCTCTTGCCCTTTCGTTGCCAGCCATTCGACCATTTCAACCAATGCTTCGGTGGCGTCCGGTTTGCCAAAACGTGCCGCGGACCGCGCCATCTGCATTGCACCTTCAGGATTGCTCAGCACGGACAGGATCAGTTCTGTCACCGCTTCGATGTCCAGCCTGCTTTCGGGCACCATGATGGCCCCGCCCGCCTCGACCACTCCGCGCGCATTGGCGGTCTGATGGTCGCCCGTCGCCGCCGCATAGGGGATCAGAATCGATGGGCGACCGATCACTGTGAGGTCAGCAACCGAAGATGCACCGGCACGGCTGATGACCAATTGCGCCTCGGTCATGCGGCGCGGGATATCGTGAAAAAACGGCTGAACATCCGCGGTGATACCGTTTTCCGCATAAAAGGAGGTGACCCGCTCGTGATCCTCTTCACGCGCCTGATGGCTCACGCGAACGTTGCGCAACATGTCCATGGGCAGGCCCGCGATTGCCGGTGGGATCACATCGCTCAGGATGCTCGCCCCCTGACTGCCACCAATGACCAAAAGCTCCATCGGATAGTCGCCAGGTGAGATATACCCTGCTTCGGCACGCTCCAAAATGGCACTTCTGACGGGGTTGCCGGTGTGATACCCGTCAATACCCTCCGGTAGGTTCGTTGGCCAAGTTCCGCAGGCAATCGCATCAACTTTGTCGGAGAAAACTTTGTTTACACGACCTAAAATTCCGTTTTGCTCGTGGATCATACGTGGCAATTTCATCAGGTATGCGGCGGCAAGCGCGGGAATGGTCGGATAGCCGCCAAAGCCCACGACCACAGAAGGCCGATCCCGCCAGAAAGCCCAGAGCGCCGTAACCGACCCGGCCAATAGCTGCGGCGCTACCATTGCTTTGGCGAGGATGCCACCTCGCGCGAATGTCGCGCTGCTGATCTCTTCGATTTCCGTCTCCTCAGGAAACCCTTGCGTGTACCGCGCGCCGCGCGCATCTGTCGACAGTTTCACCCGCCATCCGCGCGACAGCATCGTCTCCGCCAGAGCCTGTGCCGGGAACATATGTCCGCCCGTGCCACCTGCTGCAATCAGAAGAAGTGGCTGTGTCGTCATTTCTTGCGTCCACGTACCAGAAGATCACTGATTTCACCCTGAGGGCGAGTGCGCGAAAAGGCAAGCAGCATCCCTACGGCAATCCCGCTCGCAATAATTGACGAACCGCCATAGCTCACGAAGGGCAACGTCATGCCTTTGGCAGGCAAGAGCCTTACCGCAACCCCCATATTTATCATCGCCTGTACGCCCAACGTACATGCCAACCCGGTGCCTGCCAATCGGATGAAAGGATCGCGCTCGCGCATTAACCGCAGCAGAGAACGTACTACAATCGTTGAAAAAAGTGCAATTATCACAAGCACCAATATCAACCCGTATTCTTCCGCGGCAACAGCGATGATAAAATCCGTGTGCGCATCGGGCAATGACCATTTGACCTGCCCCTCCCCAACACCAACACCAAAAAGACCACCTTCCTGGATTGCGTTGGTCGCATAGCCCAACTGCGTTCTGGGATCTATATCGGGGCTAAGAAAGCCGTCGATCCGTCGCGCAAAATGTTCGGAATTGGAATAGGCTAAAGTGCCACCAAAAACCACCAGCAACGCCATGCCCACCAGCAAGGTCATGGGAGCACCGGCCACAAAATAGATGACGCCCCATGAAAACAGCACAAGACAGGCCTGACCGAAATCAGGCTGCATCACGAGCAACGCCACGATCGCCAAGCAAAGCGCCAAGGACCACGATTTGCCGGGCGGGCCGTTTAATTCTGATGCAGCCGCCATCATCCACGCCGTTACGACGATGAATCCCGGTTTCATAAACTCCGACGGCTGGATCGATGCGAAACCGAGACCGTACCAACGTACCGCCCCTTTGCCAAAGTCCGTCCCCAGAAAAGGCAGCAAAGCCAGTGCAATAAAGGACACAACAAAGCCAAGAACCGCAAGGCGTCGTACGAGAACCGGGGACATCATCGAGGTCATGATCATCGCGGCCAGCGCAAGGCTTCCAAAAAACGCCTGTCGTTGAACATAGTGGAACGGCTCAAAACCGTTTTTGGCCGCAAGCGGGGGCGAGGCAGCAAGCCCAAGCATCAAGCCAATTGCAAAAAGGATAAGGATGCAGGACATCGCCCATTTGTCGATTGTCCGCCACCACTTGGGTAGGATCGGCTCGCCATCCCGAACGGGAACCGCGCCATACACCATCTCTGTCATGGATGCCTGCCTTGGATAACTACACTGCCTTTTGTCGCCCCTTTTCGGGGTCTGATCCGCATATAGTAGCGCGAAAACAACAACAACGCTAGCCTGAGACTTGCCATTTCGTGTAATTCGCGCCAGTTGGCAAGCATGCAAGTGGATACAGCGATTATCGGGGCCGGTGCGGCCGGTATGATGTGTGCGGCTCATACCAATGGGCGCACATTGATCATAGATCATGCGCGTGCTCCCGGAGAGAAAATTCGCATCTCCGGCGGGGGCCGTTGCAACTTCACCAATCTCTATACGGATGCAGGCACTTTTCTATCCGGCAACCCTCATTTCGCGAAATCGGCTCTGGCGCGTTACACCCAATGGGACTTCATTGATCTGGTAAACCGACACGACATCGCGTGGCACGAGAAAACATTGGGTCAGCTTTTTTGCGATGTTTCCGCGAAAGACATCATCGCCATGCTGCGCTGTTTAATGCAGCAAAACAACGTTGAATTACGTTTGCAAACAAAGGCTCACAGTTTTGCAAAATCACCCGACGGCTTCACCTTCGCTTGCACCAAAGAAGATGTGGATGAACGGGTTACGGCGAAATCGCTGGTTATTGCGACGGGTGGCAAATCCATTCCCAAAATGGGCGCAACGGGATTGGCCTATGATCTGGCCTCGCAATTTGGGTTACCCTTGACGGAAACACGCCCGGCTCTTGTCCCATTTACTTTTGCCAAGGACCGCTTTGACGGCTTGGCAGGTGTCGCGACAGATGCGCGTGTTGCTGCAGGCGGCGTAGGTTTTGACGAAGCTATACTTTTTACGCATCGCGGCCTGTCCGGACCAGCGGTTTTGCAGGCCTCTTCTTATTGGTGCGAAGGCACGCAGATTTCCGTAAATCTGGTTCCGAAGGCAGATCTGCTCGAGACACTGCAATTACAACGTACCACCTCAGGTAGGCGCAATCTAACCACCGAACTATCGCACCACCTGCCCAACCGTCTGGTAGAATTTTTGGCCCAAGAAACTGATTTGACCGGCAATCTGGCGGACCAATCCGATACAAGGCTGCGGGAGCTTTGCCAAAAGCTGTCAGATTGGCGTCTGACACCTTCAGGTACCGAAGGCTACCGTACCGCCGAGGTGACATTGGGCGGGGTTGATACCAACGCGCTCTCGGCCAAGACGATGGAAGCTAAGACAGTACCAGGTTTGTATTTCATTGGTGAAGCGGTGGATGTCACCGGCTGGTTGGGTGGCTACAATTTCCAATGGGCATGGTCGTCAGCCATGGCAGCGGCCTCTGCTTTATAGACCGACCATTTTAGGTGCTTGAAAGTGCATGGCTATAGATGTTTCTGCACTTGGGCCATAAAATCCTCACCCCGTTTTTCGAAATTGTCATATTGGTCAAAGCTCGCAGCAGCGGGCGCCAGCAGGATCACTTCGCCGGGGGCGGCCTGAGCAAAGGCTTGTGACACGGCCTTCTCCATCGTGGTGCACACTTCTGCTTCAACCGGCAGTTTCATGGCAAAACCAGCCGCTTCGCGACCAATCACATAAGCCTTGATGACAGATTGCGCCGCGCCAAGCTCGGCCAGCCCACCCTCTTTTTCCAAGCCGCCGCAAATCCATCGTACCCGTTCAAATGCCGACAAGGCCTTGGCCGCAGCGTCCACATTGGTCGCCTTGCTGTCGTTCACAAACCGCACGCCATCTTTTTCGCCAATCAACTGGCTGCGGTGCGGTAGGCCGGCAAAGCTATGGAAGGCCGCTTCAATCACCTTGGGAGCCAACCCCAGCGCTCGGCAAGCGGCATAGGCCGCACATGCATTCTGATGGTTATGCGCCCCCGGCAACCCCGCCACTTGGCGCAAGTCGATCGATGCCACTTGCTTGCCTTTACGGTATTCAGACAGAAACCCCTTGCGCGCAAACACCTGCCACCCTGGCCCGGTTAGTTTTTCGGAAACTGAAATTCGGATTACCCGGTCATCGGCGGGTGCTTCTGACAACTGTCCTGCCAAATAGCGACCCTCGGCCTCATCCACACCAACGACCGCGCGGTCTGGGCCCCCTTCGGCGAAGAGGCGGCGTTTGGCTGCAAAATACCCGCCAATACCGGCGTGTCTATCAAGGTGATCCGGCGACAGGTTGGTAAAAACAGCAATGTCCGGCGTCAAGCTGCGAGCGAGCTCCGTCTGGTAGCTGGAAAGTTCCAGCACAACGACCTCCCCATCTACCGCGGGATCGATATCGAGCACGCCACGGCCAATGTTACCGGCCAATTGGCAGGGTCGCTTTACCTCGCTCAGAATGTGATGGATGAGAGCCGAAGTCGTGGACTTACCGTTTGATCCTGTGACTGCAATAATGCGAGGTACGACGTCGAAATTGTCCCACTCAGACGTCGCAAAGGATTGGAAAAAGAGCCCAATGTCGTTGTCAACCGGAACACCCGCGGCCAGTGCCGCCGCGACCACCGGGTTCGGAGCAGGATAAAGATGCGGAATGCCGGGGCTGACGATCAGACGGGCGATTTCCTCGAAGTCGCGCGCCGCCTGCAACGGGCGGCAGTGGAACCCTTCCGCCTCGGCTTTGTCACGCGCGGCCGGCATATCATCCCAGCAAATCGGTGTGGCACCGCCCGCTTGCAATGCACGCGCCGCACTCAAGCCGGAGCGACCCAGACCCAGAACGGCGATATTTCGGCCCTCCAAACCTCTGACAGGAATCATCGGTTTTCTCCTCTTGGCAACTTCGACTGACCCTGCCGTCTTGGTGGGCTGGCAGCAAGGCGGTTTAAACCAAACGCATAGCTTTCCTAGTTACGACAGGCTGTTCTGGCTCGCGTGCAGGTCACGCCCATACCAAATGCATGTGTCGCATTACATATTTTGCGGAGCACGTTGAAAACCTTTTGAAAACCTCGGCCGCACCCTGTATTCCGCCCGGCCAATTTTTGGCCCATTGCGCGCGCTACCTAACCTTGAGCGTTGCCAGTCCAATCATCGCGAGGATCAGGGAAATGATCCAGAAACGGATAACGATGGTGCTCTCGGCCCAACCCTTTTTCTCGTAGTGATGATGGATCGGCGCCATCAAGAAAACCCGCTTGCCGGTACGTTTGAAATAGAGCACTTGAATGATGACACTCATCGCTTCGACCACGAAAAGCCCGCCCACTATGGCCAAGACGATTTCGTGCTTGGTGGACACGGCGATGGCGCCCAAAGCCCCGCCCAGAGCCAGTGAACCGGTGTCGCCCATGAACACCGCCGCTGGGGGTGCATTGTACCATAAAAAGCCTAAACCGCCGCCAAAAAGACCTGCCGTGAAAATCAGAATCTCACCTGTACCAGCCACATAGTGCACATCAAGGTACTCGGTGAAATCTACACGGCCCACCGCATAAGAGATCACACCCAGTGTACCGGCCGCGATCATAACCGGCATGATCGCCAACCCGTCCAGACCATCTGTCAGGTTCACTGCATTCGCAGAGCCGACAATCACGATGATAGAAAAGGGGACAAAGAAATAGCCTAGATTGATCAGCGTGTCCTTGAATACAGGCAAGGCCAGCTTGTTTTGCAGGGCTTCGGGGTGATACTGCGCGGCCCAATAGGCGGCGATCGCGGCAATGACCAACCCCAGCAGCAAGCGAATGCGACCCGGAACACCAGCAGAAGTTTGTTTCGAAACTTTGGCGTAGTCATCCATGAAACCGATGGCCGCAAAGGACATGGTCACAAAAAGAACGATCCACACAAAAGGGTTGTCGAGGCGCGCCCAAAGCAAAGTCGACGTCAACAGCGCACCCACGATCAACAGACCACCCATGGTTGGTGTGCCGGCCTTGACAAAGTGACTCTCCGGGCCGTCGTCGCGAATGGGTTGCCCCTTGCCCTGCCTTTTGCGCAGTACGGCAATCAGCGGCCTGCCAAAGAGGAACCCGAACACGAGCGCCGTCAGAAACGCTCCGCCTGCGCGGAACGTGATATAGCGAAAGAGGTTGAAAAAATCCCCCCCGTCCGACAGCAGCGTGAGCCAGTATAGCATCCCTTATCCTTCTTCCACGTCCAGCGGGGCATGTCCCATTTTGCGTATCGCGTCAACGATCAGACCCAGTTTCATGCTCAAAGACCCTTTGGCCAAAACCACATCACCGCTGTCGAGTGCGCGTTTGAGGTGAGGCAACGCCTCTTGAGAGGTCTCAAACCAAACCCCGCGTTGCGCATCGGGCAAGATATCGTAAAGCGCGTGCATCAACGGCCCGATGCAATGCACCACATCCAGCTTTTGCAATGCGGGCAAGTGCGCAAGGCCCGCGTGCAATGCGATCTCATCCGAACCCAATTCCTTCATGTCTCCGAGAAAGGCAATACGTCGCCCTTTCGAGACGCGCCCAATGTCGTTGAGTACCGGTGCTGCCGCCAGGACCTCCAGCGCCGCGGCCATTGAGGTCGGATTGGCGTTATAACTGTCGTCGATCAGATCGAGTGTCAGGCGGGTGTCAACAGCATCCAGATGGATACGTTCCCGCTGACCGCGCCCCTTGTAAGGTCGCCAACGTCCCAAAGCCCCTGTAGCCAGAGCAATATCTGCACGCAACGCGGCCACAACGGCCAGCGCCCCCAAGGCATTCATCGCAAAATGCCGTCCTGGCGAGGCTGTTTTGAAAAGCAAAGGCGCGTCGCCCATGAGCGCCTGCACCACAGTGGTGTCATCGTGTATTCCTGCACTTTCGAACTTAAAATCATAGCCTTCTGCACCAAAGGTAATGTCGCGCAATTTGCAATCGAGCGCCTTTGCCATCAAAATTGCAGAGGTTTCCAAATCTGCGTTCAATACTGCAACACCACCGGGTTCTACGCCTTCGAAAATCGATGCCTTCTCCACGGCGATGCCGAATATGTCATCAAAAGCCTCAAGGTGTGCCGCCGCAACTGTGGTGACCAGAGCCACATGTGGCCGCGCCATTTTAGCCAAAGGAGCTATTTCGCCGGGATGGTTCATACCAATTTCAATGACAGCAAATTCCGCATCTTGCGGCATGCGGGCCAGTGTCAAAGGCACGCCCCAATGATTGTTGTAGCTTGCCACCGACGCATGGCAGCGCCCCTGCGCACTCAACATTTCGAGCAGCATTTCCTTTGTGGAGGTCTTGCCCACGCTGCCGGTTACCGCGACCACCTTCCCCGTCATCCGGGAACGCGCCGCGCGCCCCAGATCTTCCAGACCGGCAAGCACATCACGGACAATCAACAAGGGCGCACCTTCTGAAACGCCCTCGGGCACATGATCCACCAGAGCGGCGGCGGCGCCCTGCTCAAGAGCTTGTGCAACAAAATCGTGCCCGTCACGTTGATCTTTCAATGCCACGAAAAGATCACCCGGCTCCAGCGTACGCGTATCGATTGAGACGCCAGTTGCGACCCACGCGTCGACCGTTTGGCCGCCTGTCGCAGCAACAGCATCCTCTGAGTTCCAAAGGCTCACGGCATCCTCCCATCGAGCGCGGCAACCGCTACGCTGGCTTGTTCGGTGTCGTCAAAGGGCAAAACATCGTCGCCCACGGTCTGGCCGGTTTCGTGCCCCTTGCCCGCGATCAGCAATGCGTCTCCCGGACCCAAAGCATCCACCCCGCGCAAAATAGCCTCAGCTCTGTCGCCCACTTCCTGTGCCTCGGGGGCTCCGAGCAACACAGCTGCGCGTATCGTCGCAGGATCCTCTGACCGCGGATTATCATCCGTGACAATCACCAGATCGGCGTTTTCAGCCGCCGCCTGCCCCATCAAGGGTCGCTTGGTGGCATCGCGGTCGCCTCCCGCGCCAACAATGGCGATCAAACGACCCATGACATGGGGACGCAACGCCTTGAGCGCAGTGGCTATCGCATCCGGCGTATGGGCATAGTCCACAAAAACTGTCGCGCCGTTGCGGCGTGTTGAAGCCAGCTGCATGCGACCCCGCACGGTCTTCAAGCTCTCGAAACTGTCAAAAACATTCTGCGGCTTTTCACCACAGGCAACGACCAAGGCCGCTGCCAGCATCACGTTTTCCGCCTGAAATCCGCCAATAAGGTTCAACCGGCGCACGTAAGACTTGCCGAGATGTAAAAACTGTACCGTCTGACCCGTGGGATCGACCTGTATGTTGCCAATGTGGAAATCGCCAATGTCGCGCCCTACCGAGACCACTGAGCACCCACGCGCATTGGCGATGGCAGCCATATCGACGCCGCGCTCTTCTTCTATGTTGATCACGGCTTTGGCGTCTTCGGGCAGAACGCGAGCAAAAAGCCCTGCCTTGGCATCGAAATAAGCCTGGAAACTGTCATGATAGTCGAGATGGTCTTGCGTGAAATTTGTGAAACCTGCCGCCTTGAGGATCACGCCATCGAGCCTGCGTTGGTCCAGCCCGTGACTTGAAGCTTCCATCGCGGCATGGGTAACGCCATGGTCGGCGGCCTTCGCCAAGGCACGATGCAAGGTGATGGGTTCCGGCGTTGTGTGCATAAGTGGAGCGGTCCACGCGCCTTCGACACCGGTCGTGCCAAGGTTGATGGCTTGATGCCCCAATAGGGTCCAGATCTGGCGCACGAAGGTGCTGACCGATGTTTTGCCATTGGTACCGGTGATGGCTACAACCACGGGCGGTTGACGTCCAAACCAGAGCGACGCGGCACGCGCCAAAGCTTCGCGGGGTTCAGACGTGACGACGACAGCCAAATTGCTGGTCGCCAATACGTCAGCGGCGATTTCCGCGCCTTTGGCATCCGTAAGAACTGCCGCCGCCCCTCTGCGCACGGCGGTTTCGATGAATTCCCCACCGTGCTGTCTGGCGCCCGGCATGGCTGCGAAAAGAAAACCGTCCGCCACACTGCGACTGTCGACCGCCAGGCCCGCAATCTCGGGGTTGCGACCGGCTTTGGCCGTGAGCCCCAGTGAAGAAAGTGATTTAACGCTTGCGCTCATGCCACCGGCCTTTTCGGCTTAGTTCTTGGTGAGCTTTATATCGGTCAATTCCACAGGTTCAACGGTTGGTCGCAATCCCAACAAAGGCGCCACCCGTCGGATCATCTCCGCAGCCACCGGCACCGCCGTCCACCCCGCCGTTCGACGCGGCTCATCGCCAACGGTATCCACCGGTTCGTCCAGCGTGACAATCAGAACATATTTTGGATCATGTGACGGGAAAATCGACGCAAAAGTCGCGATCACCTTGTCATCATAATACCCTCCACGAGGCCGCGGTTTGTCCGCAGTTCCGGTCTTGCCGCCCACTGAGTATCCCTCCACGTCGCCAAAACTGGCCGTGCCTTCAGTCACAACGCGGCGCAGCATCTTGCGCGCTTCGGCGGCGGATCTTTTTGAAAAAACCCTTTTGCCCATACGCGGACCATCCTGTTTGAGAATGGTGGGCTGAACCTTGAACCCCCCATTGGCAATCGCCGCGTAGCCTGCGGCCAGATGCATGGGCGAGGTCGACAGCCCGTGACCGTAAGAAATCGTCATTGTGCTCAGCTCTGACCATTTTTTCGGCAAGAGCGGTTTGCCAGTCGCCGCCTCCACGATTTCAAAATCCGTCGCCTCCAGCATCCCCAGTTCCTTGAGAAAGGCCCGCTGGCGATCAACGCCGATTTGCTGCGCCAATCTAGCCGTCCCGATGTTGGAGCTTTTCTCTATGATTTCGGAGACTGTCAGCGTTTTGCCATAGTTTCGAAAATCCCGAATACTGTGTTTTCCCCACCGCAGCGGTCCCTTTGTGTCAATCACGGTCGAAGGGTTCACAAGCCCCAGATCCATGGCCTGCGCCACCGTGAATATCTTGAAAGTTGACCCCAGCTCATACACCCCTTGAACGGATCGGTTGAAGAGCGGACTGTCCGATGCATCGCCTCTCACAGCAACGTGCGGACGATTGTTGGGGTCAAAACTGGGCAGCGACACGACGCTGATCACTTCTCCGGTATGGACATCCATCAAGATTGAGGTTGCCCCCTTGGCGTTCATCAATTTCATACCACCATAGAGCACGCGTTCCGCTGCGGCCTGGACCGTCAAGTCCAGCGACAACGCCAGAGGAGAATTGCCGTTGGCAGGATCGCGCAAGTAATCATCGAAATACTTCTCAACGCCGGCGACACCAATCACCTCCGCCGCATGAACCCCTTCGCGTCCATAACTCGCACCACCCATAACATGCGCAGCGAGGCGCCCATTGGGGTAAAGCCGCATGTCGCGCGCGCCAAAGAGCAAACCGGGCTCACCGATCTCATGCACTGCTTGTTTTTGCTCCGGACTGATCTTGCGTTTGATCCAGATGAACTTCCTTGCGTTGGTGAAATCCTTCTTCAACCTATCCGCATCCAGATCCGGGAAGATCTGAGCCAAGCTCGAGGCTGCATGATCCGGGTCCACCATTTGTGGTGGCTGGGCGTAAAGAGCATGGGTCTCAAAATTGGTGGCCAGAAGGCGACCATGACGGTCAACAATATCCGCACGGCTGGCGTGAATGCGCGCGCCAGGTGCTTCGACCCGCGGCTCCATCGGTTCAGCAATTGCCAAAAGCCCCATACGGGTCCCCACAACACTAAAGGCCACAACGAAGAACAACCCCAACACCAAAAGACGCCCTTCCGCACGCTGGCGGGACTGGTCACGCATTTGTTCGTGACGGATACGGATGTTTTCACGCTCGATGGCATCGGGATTTTCGCCTTTTTCGCGGGCCTCCAGAATACGGGCCAAAGGGCGTAGTGGCGTGCGGATCATGGGCGGGTCTCCTCTAAGATCGTAGCGTCCATGCTCGAAACATTCACCGGCGTCGTGACCGGTGTAATCGGCGCCGGCGGATATGCGACCTGATCGACATATCCAAATTGATCTGGATGCAATTCCAACAGGCGCAAACGATCATAGTTGATCTCTGCCAGATCTCGCAGCCTGTCGGGACGATTCAAATAGGCCCATTCCGCGCGCAACACAGCGAGACGTTCATGTGTTTGGCGAATATCGTGCCGTAAAGCATTGGTATCTCTTAATATTTCCTGGGTCGCATAGTTCTCACGATATGCCCAAAAAGCCAGGCCAATCACGCCTAAAGCCGTCAATACGTAAAGAATTGTCCGCATCAGAATACCTCCTTCACCATCGGCATGCCAATTGCTTTTGCGTCAATTGTCGCCGCAGGCGCGTCTGTGCGTCGAGCTACACGCAGCTTGGCCGAACGAGAGCGTGCATTGACCGCGACTTCTTCGGGATCGGCGGTAATGGCTTTGCGCGAGGATAAAACAAAAGCGGGCGGCACTTTCTCGATTTGCGGTGCATAACGATTGGCATTGCCGCCAGCGCCTGCGCGCGCTGTCAGAAAACGTTTGACCATACGGTCCTCGACGGAATGAAACGTGACAATTGCCAGAAGTCCACCTGGTTTGAGCGCACGTTCCGCTGCCATTAGACCCTGAAACAACTCTCCATATTCGTCGTTCACTGCGATCCGCAGGGCTTGAAAACTGCGCGTCGCAGGATGAGATTGCCCCGGCTTCGCACGCGGCAAACACCCTTCGATAATCGATGCGAGTCGCAACGTTGTGGTGATCTTTTCGAGGTTTCGCTCACGCACGATCGCCTTGGCGATACGTCGGCTGGCGCGCTCTTCGCCAAATTGAAAGAGGATATTAGCAATGGCTTCTTCAGAGGCTTCATTGACGACATCGGCCGCTGAAGCCCCCGTCTGGCTCATGCGCATGTCCAAGGGCCCGTCCCGCATGAAAGAAAACCCACGCTCGGCGAGATCAAGTTGCATTGAAGAAACGCCCAGATCGAGGACCACGCCATCGAGATCATGAGCGTAACTGTCCAATTTTGAAAACACGCCTTGTTGTTGTACGAGCCTGTCGCCGAAGGCACCAGACCAACTCGCCGCCATCTCAAAGGCCAATGGATCACGGTCCACCGCAATAACCTTGTCCGCCCCCGCCCCGAGCAGCCCACGCGTGTAGCCACCCGCACCGAATGTGCCGTCGAGCCAGATCCCTGTGACGGGATCAACGGCCTCAAGAATGGCTGACAGCAGAACCGGAACATGGGGGGTCGACGCGTCCAAGGGGGCGGCAGCAGCCATCTTTTATTCCCCTTTCTTGGCTTTCAGCAAAGTCAGCGGGTCGAAATCTTCGTCCTGCTCATCAAGGAAGGCCTCTGTCTTGGCAACCTCTTCCTCTGCATAGGTCTCAGGCTTCCAGATTTGAAAAGTGTCACCGGCTGCCAGGAAAAATGCCTCGCCTTTCAGATCAATCTTCTGACGCAGCTTTACAGGCAGAACGAGCCGCCCGGTTTCATCCACGGATGTGGGGAAAGACTGGCCCTGAAAAAGGGTCTGCAAAATCTTACGCTCACGCGATCCGCGCGGCAGGGCGTCAATCTGGTCGTCGACCTCGTTGATCGCTTTCATTGTGTAACATTCAAGAAATTTTCGACGGTGGTCGCCGTAGACGATAACCAGTTCAGGTGCTTCACCAGAAGTCCAATTTGGGTCGGCCGCTTCTATCACGCGGCGATAAGAAGCCGGGATAGACACCCGCCCTTTCGCATCAACCTTGTGATGGCTTTCGCCTCTGAACCTGCGGTTCACTGCCTTTACCCAATCTCATGCGCCACCTCAAAACTGACGCCTATCCCCCTGTCTTGAAATGGAAACGGCGGGTTGATCTGCTGCCACTGATCAACCCGCCGCCCTCGTCCCGCTTTGCGGGGAAGTCCAGTCGCGCGCGCCACCTGGGGGGATGTCTGCTCGCTCGCGCGCCGGATCTCTTGGTCTGATGAAAGCGAGGTGCCTGTATGAACCTGCTAGAGTTTTTGTTTACATGGGGTCGTTTGGTGCCCCGGTGCTCGTTCTCATCTGATGCAATAGGGATACAATGGGAAACTATGGGCTGGCAAGGGGTTTTTAGTTACCAAATTCCTAAGTATGGATAGGAAACGTTAAGATTTCACAGTATTATGGCAGGAAATCGCCAAATCGCTGCATAAATAGTGCCACCAGATCACCAAACCACAATATATAGAAGATGCAATCTCGGAAGTTTTTTCCCGTGATTTCCCAAAAAAAGACGACTAAGGATTTGGGCGCGCAGATATTCACTCTTTGTTCTCGAAGCTGCGCTTATCAGATCACGCCATCAGCTTCGAATCAAACGAAGAATCCTGAAGTCTTACCCGCCAATCTCGCCCTATCTCAAAATTCCCAAAACCGGTCCCATCAAATCCCAACCGTAAAAATTAACCAAAATTTTAGTTGCTGATGTATTCTCCACGCCCCGGCATGGTAGCGGTGTTGAAGTTAAATGGTAGAAGACAGTCGCGTGAATATCCCCATCGACATTCTGAGCCGATCGTTTCGGCTGATTCTGGCCGAGCCCCTTAGAACACTGACGGTAATCGCACCGGGTGCGGCACTTTATATGGTCGCCGCCTTCTTGGCTTACATGGGCTTCGAGACGGGCGGTGGCGCGGACGGGTCAGATTTGATCTTAAGCTACCCGTTGGTTGGGGGCGCGATAGTTGTCGTGATGCTCGCCTGGATGTGTTTTGCGATCCTGTGGCATAGGCATGCATTGTTGGAAGGGGACCGGCGAGCGCACGTGATGCGGCCCGGAAGGGCGGTGTTTGGTCAGTATTTCAAATGTGCCCTGATGATCACGCTGATTCTCTTTGCCCTCGCGTTCGGAGGTGCTGTGCTGGTCATTTTTGGCGCTTTTGCCTTGCTGGCAGCGACGGGTCCAGTGATCGGAGAATATGCCACTATGGGAATCAGCCTGCTTTTCATTGTTGCGCTCTCATGGATATTGCTGCGGATCAGCTTGATCCTGCTCGCCGCGGCCACAGGGCAGGTCATGAGCTTTGGCGAGAGTTGGCAGGCGACGCGACCCATTTCGCGAGATATCTTCTGGATTGCCATACTGCTGGCGTTCATGAGCGCGGTGGTAGAGCAGCTTGCCGCCGGGTTGGCGACGGCCGTGCCCTCCGCTGCACTGTTCTTCCAGGTCGCGAGTGATGCCATTCAAGCTCTGATCTACGTCAGCGTACTCAGCACACTTTATGGGCACCTTATACAGGGCCGGTCGCTGACCTAGGCCATGCCGCCCTTGATCAACCCATCGGCGATGCGCGCGTAAGCCTCAGCCATAGCGCCACCTTGCGCCGCGATCGGCGTGCCGCCGTCGCCTGCCAAACGGGTATCAAGGTCGATGGGCAGCACACCCAGCAAAGGCACGCCCATTTTCTCGGCTTCCGCCGCCACACCGCCCTGCCCGAAAATCTGATGCTCGGAACCACAATCAGGGCAAACAAACATCGACATGTTCTCGATCAATCCCAGCACGGGTGTTTTGAGCGTATCAAACATATCGAGCGCCTTACGTGCGTCAATCAAAGCGACATCCTGCGGCGTGCTGACCACGATTGCGCCTGTCAACTCGGACTTGGTGCAAAGCGTCAGTTGCACATCACCGGTTCCCGGCGGTAAATCGACGAGCAACACATCAAGCTCACCCCATTCCACCTGCCCCAGCATCTGTTGCAGCGCGCCCATCAACATCGGACCCCGCCAAACGACAGCTTTACCCTCTTCCATCATGAAACCGATCGACATCAATGTGACGCCATGCGCGTGCAGCGGAATGATCGTCTTACCGTCTGGCGATGCGGGCCGTTTGTTGACACCCATCATGCGTGGTTGGCTTGGACCATATATATCCGCATCCAACAGACCCACTTTGCGGCCTGCCTGTGCCAATGCCACCGCAAGGTTTGACGACACTGTTGATTTGCCGACACCACCTTTGCCCGATCCAATTGCCAAAATGCGTTGAACACCGCTGGGTTTGCTCGGACCGTCCTGTGGCTTGGGATGCCCGCCAATTTTCAGACTTGGAGGCGCGGGTTTTTTTTCCACCGGCCCATGCGCCGTCAGGGCAACAGAAACCGTATCCACCCCAGGCAGCTCGGCCACGACTTTTTCTGCCACATCGCGCAACGGGGTCATTTGCCGTGCCACTTCGGGACTTGGAGCCTCAATGACAAAGCGGATAACGCCCCCATCAATCGTCAAAGCACGAATCAAATCATGCGCAAGGATACTTTTGCCATCTGGAAGCGTGACCCGCGCCAGCACCGCCTCTATTTCGGCCTTCGTTACAGACATGCTCAATTTCTCCTCATATGCGCTACATTCTTAAGCGCCTGTTTCCGCTAACATAATCCAGGGGTGTATACTGCTTAACCCTATAGCAACACGCACAAAATTACGCTACGACCTCTATGCAATTGCTGCATAGCAGCATTGTTTATCTATGTATTGTGCAACTGCAGCATATTCTTAAATATAGGCCGTGAGATAGAAAACGAAAGAAAGTGAGGCACTGAAAATGGCCTACTACACAGAAACAAAATACAGTTCCGCCAGCCTGATTGAGCGCGCATTGCTGCAATCCGCGTCCCTTCTCCAAGACACATCGGCTCGCTATGCGCGGTATCGCGTGTTTCGTCAAACATATAGCGAATTGGCGCAGCTGACGGATCGCGACCTGGCTGATCTCGGCATATCCCGTTCGATGATACGGAGCCTGGCCATGGAAGCTGCGGAAAATTATTCGGGCAAATAAGCCGGTTACCAGATCAGATGCACCAATCCTCCTCCCTGGGGTATCTGTAACATAGCGGCGGCATTCACCTCCTCCCGAGTGCCGCCGCCCTGAACAAAGCGCTCAACAGCGCGCCAGCCTTCTCCGACACCAAGTCGCCGCAGGCCGGTTACCAGATCAGATGCAC
>NZ_JBGCEQ010000004.1:0-88865 GCF_045106495.1 Roseobacter sp. | reverse complement strand
AAGATCGTCGATTGGTACATGGACGGCAAGATCGAGATCGACCCGATGATCACCCACAAACTGACGCTGGACGAGATCAACCACGGCTTCGACCTGATGCACCAGGGAAAGTCCATCCGCGCCGTCGTGGAGTTTTGAGGGTTTCTACGACTTAGATAGATTACCCGATCATGATAAGCTCCCAATAAACGACGGGGATTTGACGGGGTGAACACATGCAAAATTTTGATCTTGGGACCTATACCAGAAACATTACAACCGCTTCGGATGCCGCCCAGCGTTGTTTTGATGCCGGTCTGATCTGGCTTTTTGGCTATAACCACGAGGCCGCTGCATCCTGTTTCGAAAGTGCGATTGAAGCGGACCCGAGATGCGGCATTGCGCATTGGGGCATCGCCTATGCTGTGGGGCCGAACTACAACAAGCCTTGGGAATTTTTTGATCCCGCAGAGCGCGAGGCGACCCTAACCCGAGCGCATGCGGCGTTGGCAATGGCGAAGGATCTAAGCCCGCAGCTTTCAACAGTAGAGGTCGCCTTGATTGATGCGCTGGCGCAGCGTTTCCCCGATGATCCTACCATCGAAGACTATGCGCCGTGGAATGACGCATTTTCGGATGCCATGCGTGTGGTCTATGAGGCGCACAAAGAGGATCTCGATGTGGTGTGTCTTTTCGCCGAGGCCTTGATGAACCGAACGCCGTGGCTCTTGTGGGATCTGACTACAGGTACGCCGCGAGAAGGGGCCTCGACCCTCGAAGCGCAAGCTGCTTTGGAAACAGCGTTTGATACCTTGCCCGGTGCCTGGGATCATCCGGGGCTTTTGCACATGTATATCCATCTGATGGAAATGTCGCCCTTTCCGGAGCGGGCCTTGCGCCACGGTGATCGGCTGGTCGACCTTGTGCCCGACAGCGGTCATCTGGTGCATATGGCCACACATATTGATGTGCTGTGCGGCGACTACCAGAACGTAGTGTGGCGCAACAGGCGGGCGGCAGAAGTGGACCGCTTGTATGAAGCGCTCGCCGGTGGTGAAAACTTCTACACAGTCTACCGCATCCACAATGTGCATTTCGAAGCCTATGGTGCGATGTTTCTGGGCCAGCCTGACGTCGCCCTAGCAGCGTCAGAAAGATTGATCGAGATGTTGCCGGACAACGTGGTGCGCTATTTGCCCGATTTGTTTGAATCCTTTTGGGGCAAGAAAATCCACGTGATGGTTCGCTTCGGGCTATGGCAAGAAATCCTTGATGAACCATTTCCGGAAGACGCGGAGCTCTTCAGCTATACGACGGCGGCCATGCGACAGGCCCGGGTCATCGCTTTGGCCAATCTGGGGCAGATCGATGCGGCACGCACTGAGCGTGAAAAGGCCAGGGCGGCCCTCTCCTCAGTGCAAGAAACGCGCATGGTCTTTAATAATTTTGCCTCTGATGTCCTCAGCGTTGGCCATGCTATGATGGAGGGCGAATTGGCTTTCAAATCCGGGGATCAGGACGCAGGCATCGCCCATCTGCGCCAATCCGTCGCCTTGGACGACGCGCTGCTTTATGATGAACCATGGGGCTGGATGCAGCCAACCCGCCACGCTCTGGGCGCATTGTTGATGGAGATGCAACAGTTTGAAGAGGCGGAAGCTGTCTATCGTGCCGATCTCGGTCTGGATGAGACACTGGCGCGCGCCTGCCAACACCCGAGAAACGTCTGGTCGTTACATGGGCTACACGAATGCCTGATGCGGCGCGGTGCTGTAACGGAGGCCAGACATATCAAGCAGCAACTTGATCAGGCGCAGGCACGCGCAACGGTGCCGATCCGCGCATCCTGTTTCTGTCGCAATTCATTCAAGGTGGCGTGATATGCCCAACCTGACGGAGATTTCTAAATTGCGAACAGTATGGTCAAAACGCCGATTAATGGACCAGGCATCAGTTCCTTGCCGCCGCAAGGCACAGGTCCGTTGAAGAGGATCAGTCACATACTGTCGGTCTTTGGTACGCGGTCGATCGTGAGAACACCGATCTCAGGACCAATTGAAGGCACACGGTTCAATCATCCACTGGTTTTAGCTTAGCCAACGCTGTGAGATGTGGGTTGCGCGAAACTTACAACTTCAAGGGGTTTCAACGATTCCCAAATCGCGCATCGTCAGGTTTTGGAAAAGCTATTGATATCTCACGAGGCTATAGGGGGCATACTTATTCAATTTCTTTACAAATGGTTAAAACGCAAACCTCTTGTTCTGGATTACCATAGTTGGTGTGCGACAAATTTGCGCGCGTGGTTCTAACCTGGCAAGGCTGTTTATTTGAGGAACCCTTCTGGGCCCGGCTACACCGCCACAAGACCGAGGCCGGAAATTGCCTTCAGGGTGTCGATGACAGCGTCCACGCCTTCGCCGTGCTTCAGCGAGGTGAAAATAAACGGGCGTCCAGCGCGCATTTTGGTGGCGTCTCGTTTCATGACCTCAAGCGATGCACCAACGTGGGGGGCGAGATCAGTTTTATTGATGATCAGAATGTCCGAGCGCGTGATCGCGGGCCCGCCCTTGCGCGGGATCTCTTCGCCGGCCGCCACATCAATCACGTAAAGCGTGACATCTGCCAGTTCGGGCGAAAAAGTTGCACTCAGGTTGTCCCCGCCGCTTTCGATCAGAATCGCCTCAACGTCGGGATGCCGGGTCTGCATCTCGGCGACCGCTGCAAGATTGATCGAGGCGTCTTCGCGGATCGCAGTATGCGGGCAACCGCCCGTTTCGACACCTATGATGCGATCACTTGGCAGGATTTGCATGCGCACCAACGCGTCTGCATCTTCCTGCGTGTAAATGTCATTGGTGATCACACCGATCGAATGATGCGGGCTCAATGCGCGGGCCAGGTTCGCCGTCAGTGTCGTTTTTCCTGCGCCAACGGGGCCGCCGATTCCAATGCGAAGGGGGCCGTTCAAACTGGTCATGTGCGGAATACCTTTGAGTATTGAACTTCATGTTGCATGGCAGCGATATCGGCGGCGAAGCACTGTGAATAGAGCTCGGTATCGGGCATCTTCATTGCTTTGTCTGCTGTGATTTGGATGAGCGGCGCCAGTTTTGCCAAAAGCGCTTGTCCTTCCGTCTGACCGAGAGGTACCAGCCGGACGGCAGCTGAGATCAGATTGGCAGCAAAAGCGTGCAGATACATGCTTGCTGCCAGAGCGAGCGGGATGTTACTTTTGCTGGCCGCATGTCCCACGGCAACCGGATATGTCAACGTTCCAAGTTGCGTTCCCCATACCGCCTCGACTGTCCGACAAAAAGCGGCGCCTTGCTGATCTGTTTCCAACAGACGTTCAGCGCTGGCAGCAAAGGCGCGCGCGGTTGCATCGACCAGATGTATCGCATCAGGTTCGGCCACATAGGCGGCGGACAAAAATGCAGCATCAGTCTGTCCGCCACCCTCGCATATCAGATCGGTCAGCCACAGTTCCAAATCGTGGATGCCTCGGAGTGCGCCTGTCTCAATCGCAGTTTCAAGCCCATGAGAATAGGCAAAAGCGCCAACTGGAAAACCAGGAGACAACCATTGGGTCAGCGTCAGAAGTGCGTCAGTGGTCATGTGCGTGTACGTGTGTTGTTTCCGGGCCATGCTGCGCGTTGTGGTCGTGACCGTGCGTGCGACCGTGGCCATAGGCGCCGCCCTCCGGGGTAAAGGGCCGGGTGATCTGGTGCACATGCGCACCGAGTTTTTCGAGCATTTGGGCCATGACATGGTTTTGTTGAATGAACAGACGATCTTCCTCGATCTGGCAAGGCGTGTGTCGGTTGCCAATGTGCCAGGCAATGCGGTGCAGATCACGACCAGTAATCTCCAGTAACGGCTCTGGTGCGGCTCTGACACCGATCCGCATACCGTCGGTGGTCTCGAGCACATCGCCTTCTCCAAGCGACATCGTTTTGGGCAAGTCCACAAGCACGTCCAGACCGTTCTGTGTTTTGATAACTTTGCGACGCAAAAACCGGGCGTCATAATCCAGCGTCACGTAGTCCGCGACATTGGTGCCGTTTAGGATAACCTTTTGCGCCGTTGGTAACATAAAGAACCTCAGAACAGGAAATAGCGCTGTGCCATGGGTAACACTTCGGCGGGTTGGCAGGTGAGCAATTCACCGTCGGCACGCACTTCGTAAGTTTCCGGGTTGACCTCGATTTGGGGTAGAGCATCGTTGAGGATAAGATCTTTTTTCCCGATATTGCGTGTGTTTTTCACTGCAATCACGTCCTTGTTTAACCCCAACGATTTACCGATACCTGCGGCTTCTGCTGCAGCGCTGACAAAAGTAACCGCAGAGCGTTCAACCGACCGGCCAAAGCTGCCGAACATGGGGCGCGTGTAAACTGGTTGCGGGGTTGGAATAGAGGCATTCGGGTCGCCCATTTGCGCACAGACAATTGTCCCGGCCATCAGGACCATCTCCGGTTTCACGCCAAAGAAAGCAGGGTTCCAAAGCACCAGATCCGCACGTTTACCTTGTTCGATTGAGCCGATTTCGTGGGAAATACCATGCGCAATTGCCGGGTTGATGGTATATTTTGAAATATACCTGCGTACGCGAACATTGTCGTTTTCACCCGTTTCTTCTGCCAGACGCCCGCGTTGTTTGCGCATTTTATCCGCTGTTTGCCAGGTGCGGATCAATACTTCCCCCACCCGCCCCATGGCTTGGCTGTCGGATGCAATGATCGAGAACGCGCCCATATCATGCAAGATGTCTTCGGCAGCAATGGTTTCGCGCCGGATCCGACTTTCGGCAAAGGCCACATCTTCTGGAATGGATTTGTCCAGATGATGGCAGACCATCAGCATGTCCAGATGTTCCTCAAGAGTGTTCACCGTGAAAGGGCGCGTCGGATTGGTGGAGGACGGCAACACATTGGCATCGCCGCATATTTTGATGATGTCAGGCGCATGACCGCCCCCGGCACCCTCGGTGTGAAAAGCGTGAATGGTCCGGCCTTTCATCGCGGCGACGGTATTTTCGACAAATCCGCTTTCATTCAGCGTGTCCGTGTGGATCATCACCTGTACATCCATGTCGTCGGCCACGGATAAACAACAATCAATTGCAGCCGGTGTCGTGCCCCAGTCTTCATGCAGTTTCAGCGCGCAAGCGCCACCTTCGACCATCTCCACAAGAGCAGCGGGTTGACTGGCATTGCCCTTGCCGGAGACGCCGATATTCATGGCAAACCCATCAATACCTTGCAGCATCCTTCCGATGTGCCAGGGGCCCGGTGTGCAAGTGGTTGCAAGGGTTCCGTGCGCGGGTCCAGTACCGCCACCCAATTGTGTCGTGATCCCCGAGTGCAGCGCATCTTCGATTTGTTGCGGACAGATGAAATGAATGTGGCTGTCAAAACCGCCGGCCGTCAGGATTTTTCCTTCACCCGCGATCGCCTCGGTCCCAGGACCAACGATAATATCCACGCCTGGCTGGGTATCTGGGTTGCCGGCTTTGCCTATCTTGTGAATGCGACCGTCTTTCAGTCCCACGTCTGCCTTGTATATGCCGGTGTGATCGACGATCAACGCGTTGGTTATGACCGTATCCACGGCCCCACCTGCGCGCGTGACCTGAGATTGGCCCATACCGTCCCGGATGACCTTGCCGCCACCAAACTTGACCTCTTCGCCGTAGGTGGTCAGGTCGCGGTCCACCTCAATCACCAGATCCGTATCGGCAAGCCTGACCTTGTCGCCTGTTGTGGGGCCGAACATGGCGGCGTAACTGCTGCGGGGGATAGTTGTTGGCATGAATTTTCCTTTGTCAGACGATGTCGTTTACAAGAAGCCAGAACGCGATAGAAGCACTGCAGGCGAACACCCAAAATGCGCCGGATGTCAGCTCAATCGCGCGTCTCAAAAGAGGGTGTGCCCCATCCAGTCGATTAAACCCGAGAGCATTGGATTCAAGTAATTCAGTTTCCACTTGCTTGAGGTGTTCAACAGAACTGGAAATGACAAAATAGAGCGTCAAGCATCGCAGTCCCGCAAGAGAAACGATCGCGAAAGGGATAAAGCTGACATATATCTGCGCCCGTTCAATGCCTTCTGTCAGTCCTGATATGGAAAATGAGGCAAAGGCCGCGGCACCGGCAATTGCAAACCGTTCCGTTGCGGTGACTAGCGAAATATAGTGCCTAATGGTCGTGCCGATTTCTTTGTACTCAGCCAAGGCAAAGTCGCGTTCGAACTCCGGGTTGGTCAGATCGCTGCTCATGTATGGACCTTGCGGAACGCGTCATCGACCGGCACTTGAAGACCCGTCACCAAGCCGTTGGTCTGCATGGCCATTCCGATCACGCTGAGTAACTCGCCATGTTGATCGGATGTCATGCCTTTGGCCGATGCGGCGGCTGTATGAGAATGCACGCAATATTCACAACCGTTCGCTGTCGAGACTGCGATATATATCATTTCCTTGACCAAAGGATCGAGCGTTCCAGGTCCCATCGCGACCTTCAACCTGTCCCAGGTTGCCGCCAAAAGTACCGGGTCGTTGGCCAGTGCGCGCCAGAAATTGTTGATGAAATCCGTATCGCGGGTGGTTCGAATGTCATCGAAAACAGCCAGCACCTCGGCGCTGGCCGCGTCATCTGATATGAGCGGAACGGTTGCCATTACACCATCGCGAAAATGCGGGCAGGGCCGCCAGATCCGCCAACATGATTGGGTGCGCCGACCACCAGCGTGGCACCGGCCGCAGGCACCTGATCAAGACCAGCGAGATTTTCGATGCCGTAACGACCTGCGGGTAGCCAGGCATAGTGCGTGGCAAAATCGGGCGAAGGGCCATGATCCAGTGACAAGGTGTCGACGGCCATGGCAACAGCAGTTGTTTCTTCCAAAAGCATTTGTGTCGCTTCGATATGAAAGCCGGGGAAGTGTTTCACATCTTCCGCATCACTGCCCACATAGTCGGGACCCGCAGTCTTCGCGGCCCAACCGGAATGCATGGCAATGCAGGCCTTGTCAGGGATCGCCCCGTTGGCTGCAATCCATGCTTTCAAGTCGTCCGGTGTCACTTGCGCGTCCGCGTCGTCCGCGGCCTTTGCTGCAATGTCAATCACACAGAGCGGCACAACCAGATCGCTCACCGGGATTTCATCCACGGAATTGCCATCGGCCGAGAAATGCAGCGGCGCGTCAATATGTGTTGCGGTGTGCTCATTGATATTAAGGTTGAACAAGTTGAACCCGTTTTCGGCGAAGTTGAATTGCTGCTCCATCGAGATACCCGGCACCCCAAAAAAGGTCGGAAATTCAGGGCTCAGCTTGTGCGTCATATCGATAACGCCGCCGTGTCCCGCCGCCATCGCAGGTGGTGTTGACGCCATCACTCCAAGGGTTGCTGTTGCACCAACTGCGGCGGTTGTTTTGAAGAAATCGCGCCGCGACAACATTTTTTCCTTCACCGAATTTATCACACAGATATCACACATGTTTCTTCCTCCTCCAAAAGTGAGCTATCAAAGGTCGCCCATAACTTGCTGGTTAAAGCCGAAAACGCGGCGCGCACCGGATAGAGGTATGAGTTGCACCTCTCGGCGTTGCCCAGGCTCAAAACGCACTGCCGTGCCTGCCGCGATATCCAGCCGCGTGCCCCGCGCGGCGGTGCGGTCAAACTCCAGCGATGGGTTGCTTTCGGCAAAGTGATAGTGGCTGCCTACCTGAACAGGCCTGTCACCGGTATTGGCGACCATGAGCGTGATGGCTTCGGCGCTTGCATTGAGAGTGATGTCGCCCTCTGCGACCATGATTTCTCCGGGGATCATCTGCGCCTCCTAGCGGATCGGATTGTGGACAGTCACAAGCTTGGTGCCATCGGGAAAGGTGGCCTCAACCTGCACGTCATGGATCATTTCGGGCACGCCCTCCATGCACTGGTCGCGTGTGATGATTTCCGCGCCAGCCTGCATCATGTCGGCGACGGATCGTCCGTCCCGTGCGCCTTCGACAACAGCGTCGGTGATCAAAGCAATGGCTTCGGGATAATTCAGTTTTACGCCGCGCGCGAGACGGCGGCGCGCAACTTCGGCGGCCATGGCGACCAGCAGTTTGTCTTTTTCACGCGGGGTCAGCTGCATAGCCTATAGTCTCCAGCATTTGGGTAATTGGGTGTTGGTCAAATGATCCAGTACAGGAACAAGATGTTTGCGCAGGTCAAACCCGTCGCCGGCCAGCAGACGCGCGACCAGCACACCCGGGCGCAGCAAGCTCGCACCGCCGCAGCTTCCGATCATGGCGCGCAAGGGGGCGATATGCGCTTCCGCCTCTGGGGCGACCAGCACAAGGCTCGCCATTGCGCGTGCGCCATCAGCGATCGCAGGGCGATCAAGCTGTGCGGCCACATTGCCGCGCAGCGACAGTCCATCTCGATAAATCACGGTGCCCCCGTGTTTGATGCTGATCTGGTCGTCAAAACTCATGTCGCGAACGTCTTCACCCATGGCGCGACGCCCGAACAGCACGGGTTCAACCATCAGGAAACGGGCATTGTTTGCCACTTCCACATCCAGTCGCCGACGCAAAGCGCATCCATCATAGAGTATTGTTTCTTGCGGCAACCAATTGAGCCGGGCGCTCTCAACCACATTCAATTGCGTTATGAACTGACCGGTTTGCCCCGCCTGTGCGCGGTAGGCGCGTTCGGCGGCCTGGGTGGTCAAGGTCAACTCTGACCCTTCGCCTGCCGTTCCTGAGATCGTGAAGGCGTCGCCGCCTGTGATTCCGCCGGCTGTGTTGATCAGGACAGCTTCAAGGCGGCCAGTGCTGCGTGGGAATAGAACCTTGAGCGCGCCGGATTGGCGCAGGTCATCAATATGCGACCGACCCGAATGTGATTTGCTAGATACGCGCGCTGCGCCAATAGCACGCGGCTGGTCCAGCAATGTCGGTGTACGCATGAGCAATGAATGCAGCCTTCGGGCATTAGATCTTCAGACGTTAACTTTTCACGTCAAATTTCGTTTTACCACAGCGAATTTTGATATGGGCCGACACCTTCCATTTTCTGCCTGAAAAATGTGCAATGTAACGCTTTGCAGTCTCATCAACGGCCCGACGTTGGCCATTCAGTGTTATTGTCGGACCATCAACCTTGGATTTGTCGGCCCCTGATCCAGTCGCCAGATGTGATCTGCCATCGCTTGGGGGTAGGCTTGGGTGACAATAGGATCATGGCCCGGAACAATCAGTTCGCGCCGTGATGCAAGTGTCTCCAATCGATCAAACCCATCCAACATGTTTTGGAGATCGACAACAATGGGGAATGGTTTGCGCGCAAAAATATTCTCATAGTAGTGCGCTGCATCTGAGGCCAATACCATCCAGCCTGCTGAGGTTTGGACGCGGACGGCCTGTAACCCGCGGCTGTGACCGCCGATGCAATGTACGGTCACACCTTCGGCTATTTCCGCGTCCCCATCATGAAAGACAACCTGACCGGAATAGAGCCTTTTGACGGCCTCACAAATATGGTCCGCAGTGAACGGCATGCGCAGCACATCGTGACACATACAAGGCCCGGTCGCATAGGCCATTTCCGCTGCTTGCATATGCAGTTTCGCATTGGGAAACAGATGCAGACCCCCGGCGTGATCATAGTGCAAATGGGTAACGATGACACAGGTGATGTCTTCGGGCGTCAACCCAAGCGGCGCCAGCGATGTTACCGGATCCAGTCGGATCGGGCGCTCGCGCTGCGTCGCCTCTTCTATGTCATAGCCGGTATCGACCAGAATAACCTCTGAGCCGCGACGCAGAACCCACATGAAATAGTCCATCGGGTGGGGAGCATTATGGTTGTCGTCGAAAATGAAACTCTCGCGTCGCGTGCGCGCATTACGGTCCGCATATTTGACGGCAAAAACGTCCCATTCACTCATTGGATCACCTTTTGGTATGTTTTGACCGATTTTTCTGCGATCATGGAAGAAGTTGCAGCATCAAAAGTTTGAAAGTGGGTGGTTGTCAAATGCGCATCAAAAGCGGCAGCGTTGTCATATAATTCGTACAGAAAAACCTCGTTAGGCCGCATCGGGTCCGTGGCCACGTCGAACTGTCGACAACCTGTTTCCTGGGTCAAAGAAGTCGCGGCGTTTTGTTCCATGAGGGGCAAGAAATCCGCCAGACATTCTGATTTGATCGAAAAAGTGACAACGACTGCGAACATCTTTTACCTTAAGTCCAAAATCATAATTGAAATTACGCATAATTTAATGCATACATTAAAGGCGGCAATTTGGCCATCCTGTAAATGACGAAAACACATTTCCAACTCTGCAATTATTAAGGGAAGCGAAGATCAATGAAAGAAAATTATGACATCGCAGTCTTTCAAGGCGATGGAATTGGCCCCGAAATAATGGACCCGACCATAGCTATTCTGCGCGATTTGGGTCAAGCGAGCGGTTATAAATTCACCTTTAAAAATTGCCCGGCGGGTGCCGCACATTATGCGCAAACAGGTGATTCACTGCCGCAGGCCTCAATGGACACAGCGCGCAGTTCGGATGCGATTTTGTTGTCCGCCATGGGTCTGCCCTCCGTGAGGTATGAAGACGGGACGGAAATTTCGCCACAGATCGACCTGCGCAAAGCGCTCAACCTCTTTGCCGGTGTGAGGCCGGTTCGGATTTTCCCAGGCCAAAGGACACCTCTGAATATGCCCGATGGCAGAGAAGTGGATTTCGTTCTGATCCGAGAAAGTACGGAAGGGCTGTTTCACACGCAAGGCTGCGGCGAAGTCTCCGAGAATGAAGCGCGAGAAACACTTTTGATCACGCGCAAGACATCGGAGCTGTTGTTCAGGTTTGCCTTCAATTTGGCGCAGGAGCGCAAACAAGCTGGGCGCGGCGAAGGCCGTGTGACCTGTGTAGACAAAGCCAATGTCTTTCGCGCATTTGCGTTTTTCCGCGAAATCTTTGATCTCGAAGCAGCCAAGTATCCGGATTTGAAAAGCGACCACGCTTATGTGGACGCCACAGCCCTGTGGTTCGTACAAAAGCCATGGGATTTTGATGTTTTGGTCACGGAAAACATGTTTGGCGATATCTTGTCTGATCTGGGCGCGGGGCTTATGGGCGGATTGGGCGTCGCCCCGTCGGCCGACATTGGGTTGCACCATGCGGTCTTTCAACCCTGCCATGGATCGGCGCCAGATATTGCAGGACAGGGGATCGCGAACCCCTTTGCAATGATCTTGTCAGGGGCCATGATGCTGGAGTGGCTCGGATTACGCCACGATCATGCAGTGATGGTCGAGGATGGTGCGCGATTGCGTAGTGCAACGGAGGCAGTGATTGCCAAAGGCGACGTTCTGACAGGAGATCTGGGGGGATTTGCCACGACCGATGAGGCTGCAACTGCCGTGACTGCGGCACTGAGGGCAGGCTAATGTCGGTGGCACCTCTTCATGTAGCCTGTGTTGGTGCGGGGTATTTCAGTCAGTTTCACTACGGGGCCTGGGCGCGTCACCCAGATGTAGTATGTGTCGGGTCTACGGATCGCCAGATCGATGCCGCGAAATCTACGGGACTACCTGCGTTCAGCGATCTGAGCGTCATGCTTGCGGCGACCGAGCCAGACATTCTTGATGTGATCCTGCCCCCAGTGGCACACCGCGAAGCTGTGACAACGGCACTGGATATGGGCGTCAAAACTATCATCTGTCAAAAGCCGTTTTGCGCAGATTTACAAGAAGCGATAGCCCTCACGGACCATGCGGAACGTGTTGGCGCCCGGCTGATTGTTCATGAGAATTTTCGCTTTATGCCTTGGTACCGTGCCATCAAATCGGAAATAATTTCTGGTTGCATTGGTACGCCGCTGCAGGCCAGTTTCCGGCTGCGTCCTGGCGACGGGCAGGGGCCGGAGGCGTATCTGGACCGGCAGCCCTATGTTCAAAAAATGCCCAAATTCCTGATCCATGAAACTGGCGTTCATTGGATCGACACCTTCCGTTATCTCTTTGGTAACCCTACCGCTGTTTACGCAGATCTGCGTCAAATCAACCCCGCTATCAAAGGCGAAGACGCCGGGTTCGTGATCTTCGATCATCCAGAAGGTCTGCGCGCTCTTTTCGATGGCAACAGGCATTGCGATCACATGGCAGACAACCAACGCCGCACCATGGGTGAGGCCTTTTTCGAAGGCACAAAAGGCGTGATGACCCTCAAAGGAGATGGCAGCGTGAGCTTTCGCGCACATGGTGAGATGACGGCCCAATCGGTTTTACCGCCCGACAGTTGGGACGGGTTTGGAGGAGATTGCGTCTTTCATTTACAAAACCATGTGGTTGCCGGAATGCGCGGATTGGGGCCGTTTGAGAATGAAGCGCGGGACTATCTGGAGGTGATCCGCATCAAGGATGCGATTTACAGGTCGGCTGAAACGGGCCAAAAAATCTGGCTGACTTAGGGTTTCAAGGAACGTCGCTTATACCTTGGGCGCCTTGCTTTCATTTCATCTGACGGACAAGGTAAAAACCTTCGCACCAAGTGTTTTGATCCTGCCGCTGGATGCAGCAATTTTGATTGAGCCTTGCAAGTTGCTGTACCCGGGCACTCGCTCGAACCGCCAAAGCGGATAGGGGTCTGACAAGTACCCAATTCCGCCAGACACGGTTGCCCGTGCAAAAAGACTATGGATCATGCGATGGATCTAAATCCGATGCATGTCAGAGCCATGGGCGTTTCTCAGTTTAACCTTGCTTGCGTGACGCGTCGCCGTTTTCATTGAGATTGCGATAGGGGAGACAACTGCGTTTGGCCATTGCAAAGATCAGTTGGGTAAAAGCCATTTTATCGCTTTGCGATTTGGCCCATACTGCATCACAACGTTGCTCGAAGCGGAAAGCAGCGATCAAAATGGGGATTGGTTTATGGCGCAAAAAGTTGCGGTCATCGGTTTGGGATCAATGGGGTACGGGATCGCGTCCTCGGTGCGCAGAGCAGGGCATCAAACCCATGGGTTTGATGTGAATGCCGCGCGTGTTGCTGAATTTGTTGCCGAAGGCGGCGCGGCAGGTGATTTGGCGGAAATTGCAATTGATTTGGACGCGGTTGTCGTCGTTGTCCTGAACGCGGCGCAGACCGAAGACGTCCTCTTTGGCGCAGAGGGGGTCGTGCCCAAGATGAAACCCGGTTCAGTCGTGCTGGCCTGCGCTACGGTTCCGCCAGAAGTGGCACGCGACCTAGCCGCTCGCGCGCTGGCAAATGGCGTGCACTATTTGGACGGGCCGATTTCCGGTGGCGCGGCCAAGGCAGCGATGGGTCAATTGTCTGTTATGGCTTCTGGCAGTACTGCGACTTTTGCTGCAGCGCGCCCGGTGTTGGATGCAATGGCTGAGACGGTTTTTGAATTGGGCGAAACTGCGGGCGCAGGCTCCGCCATGAAGGCGGTAAACCAAATGCTTGCAGGCGTTCATATTGCCGCCATGGCCGAGGCGCTAACCTTTGGTATGACCCAGGGTATAAGTCCCGACGAGTTCGTCGATGTGATCAGCAAGTGCGCCGGTACAAGTTGGATGCTAGAAAACCGGGCCCCGCATATTGTGGCCGGCGATTACACGCCGCATAGTGCCGTTAATATCTGGCTCAAAGATCTGGGGATCGTGCTGGACATTGCCAAAGCGGACAGTTTCAGCGCACCGATCACAGCGGCGGCCTTGCAGCAATTCGTGGCAGCGGCGGGTCAGGGTTTTGGCGGCGAAGATGACGCTGCTGTTGCCAAAGTCTATGCGCGCAATGCTGGCATTGCTTTACCTAGTGTTGACCGACGTGCAGGTAGGAAATGAGCAACATGAACAAGCTGTTATGACGACGCTTTTGGGCTGCATTGCAGATGATTTCACCGGAGCCACTGATCTGGCTGGTTTACTGGCACGCAGCGGGGCCGAGGTGTCCTTGCGCATTGGCGTGCCCACCACTCCGCCAAAGGATACCGCTGCATTCGAGGTCATTGCGTTAAAATCGCGCACAGCGCCGGTGGACGCGGCCATTTTTGAGTGTCGTGCAGCGCTATCTTGGTTACAAGATTCTGGCGCAAAACGTTTTTTTTGGAAGTATTGCTCTACTTTCGACAGTACGTCGGAGGGGAATATAGGCCCAGTTTCAGAAGCTCTCATGGCCGACATTGGCACGTCGCAAACGATCTATTGCCCCGCTTTTCCAGAAAACGGACGTTCTATTTTCATGGGAAACTTGTTTGTTGGCCAACAGCCACTGGCAGAGAGCCCGATGAAAGACCATCCCTTGACGCCCATGCGCGATAGCAACCTGGTGCGATTGTTGGAGCCACAGGTGACTCAAAACGTTGGCTTGATCGACCGCTTGACAGTCGCACAGGGGCCCGATGCGATTGTGGCGGCGCTCAAGAAACTTGCAGACAGGGGCGTAGCGCATGTTGTGGTGGATGCCGTCGCTGACGAAGATCTTAAACATATCGCATCCGCATGCCGGACCATGCCTTTGCTGACGGGCGGCAGTGCCTTGGCCATGCCACTGCCTGCGCTCTATGAGCAAGCCGGTATTCTGCAAGCTCAAACCGAAGATGCTGACAGGCAAAGCATCGCGAAGGAAGCAATAATCTTGTCCGGCAGTTGCTCTGAGATGACTCGGGAGCAGGTCGCGCAGTATTGTCAAAAGGCTCCGGGGTTTCGCCTCGATCCTCTTGAGCTGGAGACAAAGGGGCCAAGTGCCGCATTGGCATGGCTCGCCTCACAACCGGTCGATGCAGCTCCTATTATATATGCGACAGCGGAACCGGAAGATGTGCGTGCTGCACAAGACAAACTCGGCACGGCGCGGGCTGGCGAAATCGTCGAAGCCGCTCTATCTCAGATCGCGATTGCCGCCCGTGACCGGGGTGTGCGCAGATTTGTTGTGGCGGGCGGCGAGACATCCGGCGCCGTGACCAAAGCCCTTGGTGTTGACAGGTTGCACATCGGGGCAGAAATCGCGCCAGGTGTGCCGTGGACCTTCAGCGAAAGCGCGGGACATGCCATCGCTTTGACTTTGAAATCCGGCAACTTTGGCGCCGAGGATTTTTTCGGTCAGGCCCTTTCAGTCCTCGATGCATCATGAGTCTTGACGCCGCACTCCGCGAACAAATGTGCTTGCTGGCAAAGTCGCTTTTTGACCGAGGCCTGACAGGTGGAAGCACCGGGAATATCTCTGCGCGCACTGCTGATGGTAGTTTACTTGTCTCGCCCACGGGTACAAGTTTTGGGCGGCTGGATCCTGCGCGTCTCAGCCATTTTGACGTACAGGGCAATCTCGTGGGAGGGGACGCGCCCACCAAGGAAATGCCTTTGCATTCAGCCTTCTACGATACGCGAAGCACTGCCGGCGCTGTGGTCCACTTGCATGCGTGTCACTCCGTTGCGTGGTCAATGATGCCGGGCGTTGACCCGGATAACTTTCTGCCGCCTCTGACACCCTATGCGATCATGAAACTGGGAAAGGTGAAACTTCTTCCGTTTTACCGGCCCGGTGATCCTGCAATGGGCGAGGCCGTGCGTGGGCTGGCGGGAAAGCGCAGCGCAGTTATGCTCGCCAACCATGGCCCGGTTGTTGCGGGCAAGGATATCGAGGCTGCATGCAATGCCATCGAAGAGCTTGAGGATACAGCGCGTCTGGCCATGCTGATGCGTGGATTTGATGCCAATATGCTTTCACAGGCTCAAGTGCGCGACCTTGTCACACAATTCGATGTGGAGTGGGATGATTGATCAGGTTTTCAGCTAACTTGGGGTTTCTCTGGACGGACAGGCCCTTGCCGGATGCCATTCATGCTGCAAAAGCTGCAGGATTTGATGCAGTTGAATGTCACTGGCCCTATGCGTTCCCTGCAGCTGAAGTGACCAACGCCCTCGAGGAAACCGGTCTGCCGATGTTGGGGTTGAACACGCGACGCGGCGATCTGGAGGCAGGCGAAAATGGCCTTTCTGCGTTGGTCGGACGGGAAACCGAGGCGCAGGAAGCTATTGACGAGGCCTTGGCCTATGCAGGGCAAACCGGCACCAGTGCGGTCCATGTGATGGCGGGTTTTGCGCAGGGCGCGGTGGCACAGGCATGTTTTGTTTCCAACCTGCAATATGCCTGCGAAAAGGCCGCGCCCTTGGGCATCAAAATTCTTCTAGAACCGCTCAATCGATATGATGCGCCTGGGTATTTTCTGACCACAACCGGGCAGGCGGAGGAGATTATTGCGGCCGTCGGATCGCCTGATCTCAAACTGATGTTTGACTGCTACCATGTGCAACTGATGCAAGGCGATTTGTCACACTCTTTGGAGCGTCTGTTGCCGCTTATTGGCCATATCCAATTTGCAAGTGTACCAGATCGGGGAACGCCGGATCATGGCGAAGTCAACTTTGCGCATGTTTTTCAACTGATACAATCATTGGGATACAAGCACCCACTTGGGGCAGAATACAAATCACCGCTGCCCACAGATCAGACCTTGGATTGGATGACAGCATTGAAACCGTGAGCCGTCTCTTTCGAGAATCAGCTCGCGGGTCTTTCCAAGACGAAAATGGATTTCGATGGTCTATGTTTGAAATTCGGACCGGTGACTAGTGCATGCTGAATCTGTTGATCGCGCACCGCGGACTAACCCTTTTTTTTGCAGTGGCAGCAACTCAATAGGGCGACATCGTTACGCACTCGAAAATCGAACCCAAGTCATGGTTTAGTAGGATAATTCGAACGAACTAGAGCGCGCAATCACTTGAATTATAATGCAATAAATCACTCTCGTGTGTTTCTTGCGTTATGCAATCGCCAAATAAAACCAAAATCCTGTTTTCGCTAACAGTTCTCAAGCAAAGGCTCGAAAAGGCGGCAATATGCTGCAACTGCACAGAAAATCCTGGGTGGGGTGTTTTCAAAGGACGAAAAAAGTATTGCTTGACGCGGCCGGTTAACGCCACGTTAACTTGCGGTTGAAACGGCTCACTATTTCAGACGTGTGGAGCACTTTACGTGTATTCTTTGTTCAAAACATTCGCGCTCAAAGACATTCTGGAACGCGAGTTTCTTCCTTTCACCATCGCTCTCATCATTGCTCAGCTTTACTTCAAATGGGGTAGCTTCGCGCTGGAGCTGGTGGGGTTTATTTTTACCTGGTTGATACTCGGCTACGGGGCACAAATTCTACTGAACGCCATTCGTAAGTAACCGGTATCGCCGCTGCCAATTTTGGTGCTGCGGCGTTCTTTGCCTGTCGCTCAGGCTAAACTGATCTGCTGCAAACGCGCCTCTTGATCTTGGGGGGAGATCGCCATGGTACGTCGACCAACGCTACGACGTGAGGGGGGACTCGGTTCAGCCACTTCAGGCACGCGACTGCGTGATCTGAGTCGTGTGCCTGGCCTTTCTGTGACGGACCGCCAACGGCTCGATCGAATTATTGAAGACGCAGGGCGCTTGGGTGGCAATCTTGCCGAAGATCTGGTGATCGATCGCAACCCAACGCGTGTTTTCGACGACTTGGGCGATTTCATCGGCAACACCGTGAAGCCGAAAGACCTCTCCGAAATTTTAGCCAACGTTATCCAACGCCCTAATATCCCTCGGCAAAATCAGCTCCACTTCGTAACTACCACTCTGATCGATGAGATACGTAAGAAAAGCCCCAAAGCCCTGCCAACAATTCCCGTTGGTAAAGGACGAAAAGGTGCAGATTTGCCTGTCACCACATCTGGTTTGACACAGTTGTTACGGTTGGCTGCGGTGCAATTGTCGGAAAACGAAAACAGTGTGATCTGGGATGATGGGATCAATCAACTTGTTGTTCATGCTTCGCAAGTCACGGCGACATTGACGGAAGGTTTTGTGCGGATCGACGTCAAAGTTGAAGCTGACCAGCTGCGTGCAACCATGCAAATCCCCTTTGCTGTTGGCAGCGAAAAGCGCTTGTCTGGTTTGGTTATGGCCACGACAGACAGGCCAGCGGGCAATGCACGTGTGGCGCGGGTCTGGGGTGATGCTTTGATCGCATTTGCCCATGGCGCATTGATCGCGGCCAGCGAAAGCCTGGCGGGAGCCTCCGGACGCGACGCTCAAAACAAGCGTCTCGTTCCGCGTGCATTGGTCGCCCGGCGCGGCAGTCTAGTGGTGGAAAGCCAGGCACGTTTTGTCTTCAAGGAAGAACAGCAATGAACGCGTTTTCTCCGGACGATTTTGGCGAAACAACCAATCTGTTACGCGCCCTTGGGCTGGTCAATGCAGAGGGCGAATTCAACAGCGACTGGTTGGCAGATCCCGAGCGATACCTGAAAACCATGTTGGCGGATGACGCGCAGCGAGACGCTCTTTTCGATTTCGTGTCAACACTGCGCGGAGGCGAGACCGAACGCGACGCGGAAGACCGTCGTTGGATTGCGTTGTTTTCCGAAGATTTGGGTGGCGGCTCTCGTATCGGGTTCTTTGTGGTTGTGGACGACACGCCGGTGGATCTGGTCGGAGCAATTGATGAGGTACATCTGTTTTTAGGGGTGCGATTTAGCACTGACGCGCCGTTGGCGGTCAGCCAGTCATCGCTGATGTTTCCGTTGTTCCGGGCGGGCAAAACCGGGCCAGCGCCGTCAAGCCCTGAACTGATACGGCAACGGGGAGGTGTGATTGCCCTCACCAGCGAAGTGACAGTTTCGCAGACCGCCGCTCCGCCCGGTGAGCCCGGGTTGCAAGCGGTGGGCGTGCGCCTTTTGTTGCCAACATTGCAATCGGGCGGCGGTCCGCAGATTGGTTTGACGCTGCGCGGATTGCAATTGCCAGGAGAGTCCACTGGGCGGGATCTGACCCTTTCCCTTACAGACCCCGACGGACTGCGCGATGCAGGTTTGGAATTGATCATAGGATTGCTTCAGGCTCAGGTGGGCGCATCCGCCGGTGCGCAGATACGTGCGTTTGCCAAACTCATCGGACTGGATGATGACCCGGTCATCCCGGCTTTGCCTATCGAAGACTTTTTCAATCACGGCGCTGATGCGCTCGGTGATTGGCTGGCGCAGGTGCTGGGCGATGCAACGCGCCGTACGGCCTGGTTGCAGGCGCTCGCGGATGTACTGGGCACAACGGCTTCCGTGCAGGGTGACGCGGTGCTCCTGACCGTTGACCGCGCTGTCGTCAGACTGGGGCTCCGGGCGGAAGCCGGCGCCTCCGGCAAACCTGTCATCACGGTTTCTTCCGCATTCGGTTTGCAGGATGCAGTAGCGGAGGTGTCATTGCGCGCCGATCTGGTGCGCATAGACCTCGGTCTTGGCACGGCGCAAGCTGTGCCGGAACTGCGGGCAGAAGCGCGGTTTGATCTGGCGGCTGTCTCTATGCCAAACGTGTCGATCGATACTCTGGTTATTGGGTTGGGCCTCGACGCGGAGCGCAAACCCATTCTGGTAGTTGAGCTTCTAAACGCGGTAATCTTTTCGACAACCCACCCCAAACTAGACCTCACAAACCCCGACGCCCTGGCGGCGACGGCCTCTCAGGCGATCACGGATGCGTTGGTCGAAGTCTTGGGCAATCTGGGTCCCGCAGGAGATCTCATCGCCGTTGTTCTGGGTTGGCAAGCCCCGCCTGGCGCAACCGTCGGCTACCCCAGCGTCGACCTATTGGAATTCCTGGGCGATCCGCTGGGACTGTTGCGTGCACATTGGCAAGCGGTGCTGAATGGACCGGCGGCCGATGTGTCGGCTGCTCTTTCCAGTCTCCGTGTTTTGCTAACCAACGACACCACCCCGGATATGGTGACCGGCGACGGCACAGACGCAGCTCCTTGGATCCTGCCACTTGTTGCGGGGTTACACGGCGCGGTCTGGCGCGATGCGCAAGAACGACTGGTGATTGGACTGGGGTTCCTGCGGCAGGTGGACACATTGGGCGAGCGGTGCACGGTACTGGAAACGCGCGTGCGCGTTGGTATTGTGGCGCTCAACCTTGACAGCGGCGCTGCCGGTTTCTTGCCGGAAGTTTTGGTTAGAGCTTTGGGTCGCGCACGCGGTGGGGGGCGGTTGCGCACCGATCAAGGCGGTTTCCGGTTTGAGGTAAACCATATTGGGCTGCGCGCCCTATGGCGTGCTGAGACGGGCCTCGGCATTGCTTACGAAGCGCCAAACCCGAGCGTTTATGTCGATGGGGTTCTTGTCCCAATTGATATTCCCGATGTTTCCGGTGGCTTTGATCAGATGATTGCTTCGATCACCATCGCTCAATGGGACGCGCTGGAGCGCCTGATATCCCTGCTCGCACGCAAGTTCGGACAAGACTGGCTCATTGATTTGATTGAGGCTGTGGGATGGCGTCGCAAAACGCCGGTGTTGGGCGCGCCGCCGCGTCATCGGTTGCGGTTGGCCGATCTGGTGGCGGAACCGGCCAACGCCCTGCGGGTTTGGATAGCGCGCATTTTGGCCGATGCGGACAGCAAGCTGCAGGATCAGCTTCAACCTCTGGCGCGGTTCCTTTCCGGCCAGCGGAACGCACGGCTCAACGTCGTCGGGCGCGGCACAGTGGCGGATCCGTGGCGCATCATGCTCTCCGGTACGGCAGGCATGCCTGGCATTGCCGTTTGGCGGCAGCCGGATGCGCCAGTGCCCGCACCCAATGCGCTTCTTTCGCAGCCGTTGCGCAGGTGGCGTCCGAGTGACGCAGGCTTGGCTCCAGGAAAACTGGCGCAGGCCATTCTCAGTGAGTTTCCGGACGTTGCAGGACCCTTTGGCGCCGGACTCGATCCGGAGAGCATCAGCTCCGGCTTGCTGGGTCTGACCCGGTTGTGGCAGGGCAGTGATGGGCATGTGCGCGCGCCGGCGGTCCCCGTAACCGGATCGACCATTCATCTGGTACAGAATCAACTTGCTGGCGCGCTTTTCAGAAATCTCGACATCGCACCGATTATCGGTGGCGCGACCGGTACGCGAATCAACGTGTCAGTTGCGCGGTCAAATGCGCCGATTGATCCGGCAATAAACCCCGCTCGAATTTTGGACCTTCGTGAAGCAGGACGCGATCCTTTGGCATTTACGCCGTTGCCCTCACAAGGCGGCGAGTGGCATGTGTTTCTCTCCTCGCGTGAAGCGGCGCGGTTGCCATCGGGAGATCCAGACGGTGTTGCAGGCCAGGTGGCAAGATTGCGCCATGGGCTTTCTATCATTGCAGGGCGATCTGATGTTACCGTGGTCGCGCAGTCAGCGGCAGCGCATGCCTGCTGGCTGGCTCTGGATGCCATGGGCAGTGGTATCAATCGGCTGGTCACTGTCGGCCTGCCGGTTGTTGCCGAACAAGTGCCATCCCCGCTGCCCGCCGCGCAAGCAGAAGTATTGCGCCGCCTTGCTGAATTCTTGCCCGAGGTCGATCCGGCAGAGCCCGACGATGCGGATATTGCGCGAGCGCGGCAGCTCATCGGGGGCTACCTGAACGATGGAGCGGTGACCCTCGCGGATCTGTCGCTGCCAGCCGGATGGTCCGGTGCCAAGCGCGCTGATCTCGCCTTGCATCTGGTCTATGGCACGCTGGATGCAGATGCGGTTCGACGTGCACTGAGTGCCGCGGTTGCGGCGGGCCTCAGCCTCAATGCGCAAGCCCGCACGCACCGAAGGGCAGCGCAGCAGATCACTTCAGCGTCGATGGGGGTTTGGCTTCCCCTAGCCAGTACCTCGGCCAGCACGGGTGTGATTGTCGAGGGCCATGCCTTAACGGAACTCGTTGGACTGGATTTGGAATTCGGTGCGGGCGTACCTGTCGCCGCACCGCGTCAAGCTCGCTTGGTTTCCGCGGCCCTAGAATTGCGCAACGCGTCAGGTTGGCTAGTCGGAGGTCCACATGCCGCACCCGCGCCGTTTGACCTTGAGTTGCGCTCGGTTGAAATTAACCTAACCTTATCGATTGGCGGCGCTGTCGATCCTGATCTCAACCGCGCAGAAATCATCTTGCATGGGGTGCGCATTCAGGATCGCAGTTTTCCCAGACTGACCGTCTCGCCGGAGGCGACTGAGGAAGATCTCGGCATCGATGGGCGCGTCGCACCAACCATGCCCGAGATCCGGGACATTCTTTCCACTGTATTCAACGACATGATTGCCTCGACAGATCCGACCCTGTCCAGAGTGGTCGAGGCTTTGCGCGCGGGGGGCATATTGGGCGCGGGAGATGGGTTAGACCCCCTGTCGCTTTCAAATTGGCTCGATGATCCGGCGGCCCGCCTGCAGGACATTCTGAACAATCCGAGTCTGCGTGGGCGTTTGATGGCGGTCCTCGGCGACATCACGGGAGATGTCACCGGGGTCAGTTTTGATCCTGTTGCGCGGCAGATGACCCTCAGCCTGTCGGGCGAAACGAACATGCCGATCTTCACGGAATGGGCTGTTACCGGTGCTGTTGGACCTGCGGGTGTCTCGGCCGCAGCGCTGCGATTGGGAGCTGAAAGCGATACACATTTAGACGTACCACTAATGCCATTTACTGCATCCTTGCAGTTTGGCACCGCACACGCTGCGGCTTTGGGCGGGGTGCCATCGACGCTACCGCTCTGGCCCGCGCCTGACTTTGCGCGACTTGCAAAAGCAGCGATACCCGCTTTGGCGACGGCCGCTTTAGCCCAAATTCTCGACGGCTTGCGCCAATCTGATCCCGGGGTGCGTCCTATCGTCGATGCCGCGCTGACCGGGCTGGGGTTGCTGGATCATTCAGCAAGCCCGCCGCGCGTTTCGATACCGCCTTTGATGATGATCAATCCTGGCGCATGGTTGCGTGACAGCACCGTCTTGGGGACACTCGATCGCAAAACAATGCGCCCCGACCGCGTCATTGCGCTGATCGCAGCACTTAAACCGCTGGTCAACCTCACAGGCGCCGAGGGTGTCTGGGACATCGCGCCAGGCCTGGCTCTGCGGGCCCGCAATGCAAGTGGTCTCGTTTTGGAATTTACACTTGATCCGTCGCTCTTTATGCCCGCTGCGGACATCGACTTCGGCGGGGCAGTGGGTGTGCACATGGACGCGGATGGTCGTGTCTTGCCTGCAATTGCTGTTTTTGTCGGGCCAAGTGGCGGTGTCGCGGGAACGCGTGCTGTCCATTTGAATGTCGCCAATGGAACGGTCAATCTGTTCATGCGCGATGGTGCAGGCACGGATCTGGAAATTTACCCAAATCCTGCCGGTTTGGCACAGCTGGCCACGGCAGGTATTAGCGCTGCTTTGCCAACGGCTCTGGATGCGATCGTTGCGACAAACAGCCCGGCGGGGCATTTGCTTGCTGATGTTGGCGACGCCTTATTGCTGCGACAGGGGGGTAATTTCGATGGCCCTACACTTGTCAATCTGGTGACGGATCCTGCCAGCACTTTGGAAAGCCGTTGGCCGCAGTTGTTGGCCTCGGGCCTTTCCCGTCTCGGAAACGCCTTGCCCAGCGATGTGACAGTGATCCCACTTGGCAGCGGCGCTAATGCGATGGCTGCGGGGGTGCGTCTTGAGATCGCCGATGCAGGAACGGACGGTTCAACCGTCCATGTTACCCTAAATGCCAGCCCGTTTTCTGTGGAGGTAGGTGCCGACATTCAAGGAGTTCCTTTTGCCAACACCGTCACAGCCGCTTTGCGCCTTGATACCGAGGGGCTTGCAGCACTGCGCGCGGGCATTGGACCGGCCAACATACCGCTAGGCGCAGGTGTCATGTTGCGACCGGTCTTTGCGCTGGATGTGGGACGGACGGCGACGGACCCGTATGTCTCAATCGGGCTTGCTGTTGACTTAGAAAACACACAGGCACTGATGTTGCGTTACGATTTTGACACCAAGGTGTTTGAGCCAAACTTCGGGACCAATACGCCTGCGGAAGTCGCCGGCGGGATCATGCATTTTGCCATTGATCTATTGGGCACCTTTCTGTTGGAAATGCCAGCAATTCGACAGGTGTTGGACAAACCCATTGGGCCAGCGGCCAATAACCTCAAGCTGGAAAACATGCTTGAAGGCGTTCTCCTGAAACCCGCTGGCAGGTTGGACGCCGATTTCTTCCGAGTCATCCTGCGACCCGATGAAACCGCTGTCGACTTGCTTGAGGACAAGCTGGCGCGAGTCGTCACGCTGATTGACAATATTGCGGGTGCTGAACCAACCGTCACCGTCGCGAATGCGCTGGATATCGGTTTGGCCAAAACATCCGGTGTTGTTGGGTTCAGTTTGCAGATCCGGGGCCGCCTGGCCCTCGCCGAGGGCGACTTCGCTCTCTGGCTGGAGAATGACAGCCGATGGATCATCGGTGGGCCAACGGCGGGTTTGAAAATCGGTCTTTTGAAGCTGGATAACGGACAGATGGCGTTTGAACCGACACTTTCTGTAGATGGGGTCGGGTTACGCATCGGACGATCGAATGCACCGTTATTGGATAGCCCGATTGCCATTGGATCTATTGCACTGCATGGCTTCGGGCGGGTTTCGAAAGCTGAAAAGCTGGGGGGCGCACAGGTTCAGCTGTCTGAAATCGCCGTGGCTGTTGGCGGCGCCACCGGTGGCGAAGAAGGCGGCAATGCCGTCGCAGAGGGTATGCTGGCCGAAACCAACGAAGGCGACGCGGCCCTTGCGCCCTCTTTCAGCCCGGCGCTTTCCGTCCAGACCCGTCCTGTCGCGGATGGCGGCGGCGTTGCGTTCAAGTTTGTTGCTGGTGAAGGGGATGGTCCCTGGTGGCTACCGATCCGCAGCCAATTTGGCCCCATCTACATTGACCAGATCGGTTTGGGATCGCAAATCTCTAATGAGACCCTGCAATCCGTTTCGCTGCTCTTCGATGGCAATGTGTCAATCGCAGGCTTGCAAGCGGCGGTTGATGATCTGGAGCTGCGCCACCGAGTCAATGAGGGCGGAATCTTTGATCCAGCGTCCTGGGCGGTTGATCTGGCCGGTCTGGCGGTTTCGGCTGATATGTCGGGTGTGGTCTTGGCTGGCGGGTTGCGAAAATTTGAGATCGAAGATAGCGCAAGTATTGACTACATCGGCATGTTGGCCGCCCGGTTTGGCACCTATGGTCTGTCGGTATACGGGGGTTACTCGGCGATCAAAGGCGACGATCCCTATACCGCATTCTTTGTCTACGGTGCGGTGCTTGGTCCCTTTGGCGGGGCACCTGCGTTTTTTCTGACTGGTATTGGCGGGGGCTTTGGCATCAACAGGGACCTGGTGCCCCCCACAAGTCCGGGTGATTTCGACAGTTTCATCATGATTTCGGCGCTTAATCCCGCTTTTAGCCCCGGGGGGAACCTGTCTGAGGACTTGCGTATCATACGCGGCAATTTTCCCGAAAAGAAAGGCAAGTTCTGGTTTGCCGCCGGCATCAGCTTCACGTCCTTTGCTCTGGTGGACGGTATCGCAGTTGTGGCGGTCGAGTTCGGGCAAGGTTTTGAGCTCTCGATCTTTGGATTGGCGCGCATGGCATTGCCCCGGCCCGAAGTTGCTCTTGTCTCTATCGAACTGGGCCTTGTCGCGCGGTTTTCGACCGAAGAGGGCGTGATCTGGATACAGGCGCAGCTCACGGACAACTCTTGGCTGTTGCACACAAGCGCGCGCCTCACCGGCGGATTTGCCTATGTCAGCTGGTTCAAGGGCGACAAGGCGGGTCAATTTGTTCTGACACTTGGCGGGTATCATCCGAATTTCCACCGAGACGGGTATCCCGTGGTGCCGCGGCTTGGCTTCAACTGGTCCGTGTCCAGCAATATTGTGATCAAAGCCGAAGTTTATTTCGCGCTTACATCAGAGGCGATCATGGCGGGCGGTCTCTTTGAAGCAAGCGCCAAATTTGGACCAGCGTTTGCTCATGTCAGCTTTGGCGGCAATGCCATCGTCTATTTCGACCCGTTCCGCTATGAAGCCGACGCGCATGCGCGCGTTTCGGCGGGCATCCGGATCAAAACCTTTCTTGGCACTATCAAACTGTCCTTCAGCCTTGGCGCATACATCGAAGTACGCGGTCCCGAATTTCACGGTACAGCTCGCATCGAAGTCGGACCCATCGACATTCGTGTGCGCTTTGGCGATAGCACACCCGTTCCTGCGCAACTCATCGCATGGTCCGCATTTGCCGAAAAATACCTTGAGCTCGCGCCGGGCAATCGAGCACGGGCCCTCAGTGGGATCGCCGGACGTGGCGCAATACCCCCTGCGTCCAGCAATGGCGAGGAAGCTGGCAGCGCAGATGGTACAGCAGCGCACCCCTTTGATGTCACGAGTGAATTCGAACTTTCTTTTACCAGCACCATTCCTTTGACTGCGATCAATTGTGATGGAAGAAATGTGCCGACTGGGGCTGCTCCAAACCTTGGCGTCGCGCCATCTGGCAAAACGGTTACAAGCAGCATCTTGACCCTGCGACTGACGCGAGACGACGGCACGGCAACATCGCTGAACGTGCCATCGAAAATCTTCCCCAAGGCCCGCACCACCGGGAAATTCCCAATCGGTGTTTGGGGGCCGCCTCAAGACAGCGATGCCAAAAAGGTACCTAAAGGCGACGTGATTTCAGCCACCGAAGGGCTCGACATCAGTTTCAATTCGGTGCGCTCCAAACGGATACCAAACGATGCGTCGGGCGGGGTGGCCTTTGAGCAGGTCGAACCTGGAGATCGCAAACCCTTGCCGCTGCGTGCTGCGGGCACACTGCGCGCCAGTCTGGTACGCGAAGCCAAAAGCCAGCGTGTGATGCTCAAGACAATAGCTGCGCAAAAAATGCCTCAAATCGCCACCGATTGGCACAATACTGAACGCGCTGTCACGGCACAGCGCTCGTGGACCCGGGCGCGCGCTGTGCCGATGCGCATCGGGCTCTTGTCAGAACGCATTGTTGGGTCTGCTGCTGCTGGGCGCAAACGGGTCAAAGTCAAGCCAGGACAACCCACAAAAACCGTTCCCTTCGGCAAGGCGCGCCTGCGTGGGATGATGGTGCAACCGGGGCGCGTTGCACAAGAGAGAGTGATTGACGCGGTTACTTCGGTGACATTGGCCACGCCCAAAAGCGCCAAATTCAAGCGAATGGTACCTCCGACGATTGTGGTTGAACCTAAGGAGGCCTCCTCAGCTTCGGTCTTGCTGCGGGCGGAAATAGGGGCTGCAAAAGCTGAAAAAACGATCTTGGCGACATCTGTGGTGCCGGAAACCGTCGCTGCTGTTTCGGCCTTTTCAAGCGGCCGAACGGGTGGCCTGTCGGCTGATCGCCAAACGCTCAAAGAAATTGAAAATATGGTGCAGTCCGGCGCGGCCGGACGTGGCGCCAATCGCGCTTTGAACGCCGGAGAAATCGCAGTATTCGACCTACCAGGGGCCAGCGGCGTGTTTCGGTTCCCATCAGCGGGTGAGGTTGTCGTCAAAGGGCCTGCGCGTCTGGTGGTCATTGGCGCAGGCGGGCATGTCATCCTCAACCTGTTGGACGCAGGGCGCGTGGTTTTGCCTGCAGAAAGCCGAAGCTTCGCTATGATTGCGGGGGAAGAGCCCAGCCCGGGCGACTTGTCTGGTTGGCTGGAAACGACGCAAGTTGCGTATCTCGGTCATGGTACGGCGCGGTGTTTGGGTGGTTTTGTGCGCGCTGAAGGCGCAAGCCGAGCACGGGCGGGCAAGAAGGCCGGATGCGGTTGGATGCAAGCGCGCGATCTGACCGATCAATCCGCATTGATTGAAACTCATTTCGATCGCAGCGCGCGAAGCCTGGCCTTGATGATAGAGGGCGCCGTCACTGAGCCTGATCTCGAAACTCTCGCCGTGCATTTTGAGGGACTTAAAGCAGCAGACTCTGCCCCGCAATTGGTCCCCTTCGATGGCAAAACCTTGGTCGTGTACGAACTGGACGCCAAGCCGGGTAGCAAACCCTTCTCAGTCAGTATTGCAGGGAGGACGGATGACCGACTGGATGGAATTATTGCTGGTCAAACCAGTGCAGATCAACTTGTTACGCGGTTGTTGAATGGTGCCGTAAGGCTCGACCTCGAAACGTTGTCGGGGCAGAGCGCAAAGACAGCAAACGTCACCTGGAAACCCCCCGCAAACCTGCGTTTGACGCAGCCAGAATAGGACAAAGATATGGTCGCCCGAGGCAAGTTCTTTTTGTACGACAATATCGTCCCGCCACTTTCGGCAGGCAGTTACACCCTGAATGCGCAGGTCAATGTGGCGGTCACGGATGGGACCGATTTGCCGGTGGCACCGCATGACATGCATTTTAATGTGACCGCGCCACGCCTGAAACTGCCGCCCGATCAGGCATTGATGACCTTCCCGCCTGCCAATTCGGAAGGGGCCTATGAGGAGCGTTTGCCGCAGATTGTGCTGCGCAAACGCACTTTGCCTTGGGATCGTCGGGCGGCGCCGAAGGGTACGGTATTTCACGATCAGAAAGTGCAGGATTCCACCCCTTGGTTGGCGCTTGTGGTCATTGCTGAAGGGGAAGGAGAGATCAAACATGACCAACCTTGGGAAGAGTGTATCACAGCGCCCAAAACGCTGACGGGTAACATTGACACGCCGCGTGCCAGCTATCTGTCCGTGCCGCAATCGACCGTGACCAAAGTGTTTCCGACGGTACAAGATCTGTCGCTGCTGACCCATGTGCGCGAGGTCAATCCCGACGATACTGAAAATGCCATGGGTGACGAAGACGGGTTCCTGGCTGTCGTCATCGCCAACAGGATGCCGCAATACGACACCGAAAATTGCAAACCAAAGGCTTATACTGCCTGTCTGATCAATCTGGAAAATCAACTGGATGTATTGCCCGCACCTGCGCCACCCCGTTTGTTTTTTTCCATGTCGGATCTGTATCTGAACGCTGAAATAGCTACCTATTCGCAATCTGTATCATCCGGGGCCGCAGTGCCTCAGAAGGTCAGCGTCAATGAACGGCTGCTCGATCTGGGCAATACGACGGCGATGACAGACGCAGTGCGCCGGGGTGAAGTTGTATTTCACAACGGTACTTTGGTGGATCGCGCGGGTGCGACATCCGAAGGCTTGAACGTTCTCGGGCGCATGGATTCCACTTCCTTTCTGGAGGGCGATTTCTCTACTCTTGCGCCGTCAGAAGGATCCCGGGATCAGAAACAAGTCCGACAGGTAGAGGGAACATTCTCCGGGTTCAATTTCCCGCTGGAACGGCTGTTCACTGAGAAATTCTTCCGCTTTCCGATATTGACCTCCTGGCGGTTTACCTGCGCAGGGGCCGGCAGTTTTCAACACTTGATGAGTTCACTGGATGTGGGCCTTCTAGGAACCGTGTCTGAAGGCGGATATGCGCGCGCCTTACCCAAATGTACAGCACCCACATCGGGAAGCGCACCGGGTGCGGCACCGGTCACACAGCTCCCATTGGAGATGGCGGAAACCGGCCACGTCGGACTGCCACATTTGACTCGTACCGGGGAAAGCGCGAATGCATGGTATCGTGGCGCATTCTCCCCACATCAGCTGTTACGCAACCCACTGGCCGATGAGGCGCAATTTCCTGTCTTGGCGCATGTCAGTGATCACCTGCGCATGATGACGCCAGACGGTCGCGAAGATGTCTCTTTGGCGGTTGCCTTTGAAACGGGCCGCCTGCTGGCCCTGTCGCAGCCGTCCTTTATTGCGGCGTTGCAACGTTGGCGGGCAGAACAATTCGGCGCGCGCCGCGCACGTGCGATTCAAGAGAATGCGTTTCTGCCAAGTCGCGACATACTCGATGACCTGATCCGTGATTTTGACAAGAACAGCGTTCTGGACGCCATCAAAGCGGGCCTGATCCCTCAGATGTTGGAGGGCGGCCTCATCGAGGCACTGGGCATGCGGCGTGACAAAACGATTTCTACGCCTTTGGAACTGGTCAATCCCGGCGTCGCGGTGCAAGGGCTGTCCGGGGATTTCAATGCGATCCTGGCGGATGGCCTGGGACTGGATCGTGGGCTTGTCAATCAAATCGCTGCGCAGCCGGACAACACGTCCGTCTTCGCAAATTTGCAAGCGTCCGAGCCTGGCCGCGTTAGTGCCGCAGAGATCGATCTGAACGGCGAGATTGACCAACAGTTAGATGCCGTTCTCACCACCGGTATCGCGGATCTTGCCAAAACGGCAATCGGTGCGACAGAAATTCAAGTGGAGACGATCCGGGACCTCAATGAATTTGAGTCGCTCGACAGCTTCGTCAAAGACCGTTTTCAGAGGAATTGATCATGGCGCTTTCTAAAAACATGACGTTACAATTACTGGCTGATGCGGTGTTGGATACGGAGGGTTCTGAAACCATTGCGCCGCCGGATATTCTGACGTTTTTGGCAAAACTGCGAATGCTGGAAGGTGTGCCGTTCAACAACCTTGTTCCGGATACGGAGCTTTTGCCGAACGAGTCGATCCGGTTCTTTTACCTGGATCGTGCCTGGACCGATGCTTTGGTCCAAGGAGCACTGAGTGTAGCCACCACAAATACTATTGAGAGGGCGCAGCTGGAGCAACTCTACCCTCAGATTGAAGGCGAAGTGGATGACGCGGAACGGCAATATCGCGCGCCGGGCGGCGAGCCTGTCTTGCGTGGGACAGCCGGCGTCGTCACCGGGTTTTTGCTGCGTTCCGCTGCCGTGGCTGGGTGGCCTGGATTGCATGTGCGCGCCTATAAGAATGAGCCAGCCGCGACGGACAAAGAGATTGTAGATGAGGGTCACGCAAGCCGGATCAAATTACTGCGACTGGAACGGCTGTCCCCGGCGGTGATGCTGGCGCTTTTTGATGGAATACCAAAGGTTCTGCATATCGAGGAGCCGCGGCAGGGTATTCAGTTTGGTGTCAATCTGGAAACAGATGAGCGCAATGGTCGCACAACAGCCACGGTACCAGCCCGCAATGTCGTGACTGGCAATTACATCGCTGCCAACAGAGTTGAACAGGATATGCCAAAGGACGCGCAACAGATTCCGGTGAGCTTTCGACCCGGTGCAGCGGGTGTACTGGATCTTTCAAACACGGCACGTTCTTTCGCGGCGGCCGCCGCGACGAATATGAGCGCTGGGCCAAACGATCCGGTGAATGGCGCAGAGTTTGCCATGCAAATGATTCGTTTTCCCTACCGTCAGGTTTTTGCTCAGGATGTGGGCACGACGGCAACCCAAAACGATGCTTTCAAGCCAACCTTAGGCGCCGTCGCTGCGCGTTACACGGCCATTTTGAAAACGAAAATTGGGGAGGTGTAACTGTGGCGGAGAAAATCAAGCCAGAGCTTATGAACACCATTTTGAGCAGCGGCAATTGGGCACTTGCGACGAATGTACGCGACCGTGTTGTCGATGCTGGCCTCTTGTTTCCCAAACGCCCTGTCGAACCAGACCCCGCACTTTTGGTGCCGGTTGATGTACAGGCGCTTTATGTGCCCAAATCGCATGACGAACGCTATGTGCGCTTGCCGCTGGATTTGGGTGAGGGGGCGGACGACGGCAAGGTCAGGGAGCCTTTTTCAACACCGCGTGCGCGGGCCAAGGGCGTGCATTTGCACTGGGCTTTGCCCGATGGCCTTCTGCGGGGGGATATGGTCGATGACGCCGACGAACCCGTGCAGATGCGGCCTTTGCCAAACCGATGGCTGATCGTGCGAATGACCGGTCGCAAAGGCAAATCGCGGGTTGATTTGAAAGCATGGTTGATTGAGGCCGACAACGGGCGTGTCTTTGATCTGCCCGACTATCCGGACACGGCGTTGTCGAGCTTGCCCCATACTTTGGCGCCCGAAGACCTAACGGGCATCGTTGGTGGCTCGCCGAACTGGACTGCGTCTTATGACGCCACGTTGAACCGCTTTGCCTTTCATGACCCGTTGAATGACGCACAGACTAAAAACGTTTTGACCAATCAGGCCAGCTATGTGGTCATTGGTTGGTGGTCAGAGCGCGCCCACGATCCACTGAGCGGTGTGACCTTGCCTTATAGTGTGCCGCGCCGCATTGCTGAGCTCAACTGGACCGCGTCAACAGCGCCTTACATTTCTAAATGGCAGTCCCCCAAAACTTCTCTGACACAATCTATGCAACAGGCGGAAACAACGACCAAAAAGACCGATTTGCGCAGCACGCTCAAGTTCAGCGCTTCGCAGTTCGGTCTGGCCGCTGGGTTTAAAGAGCACCAACTGGACAAGATTGTCGTTCAAAATATGCGCACGAGATATGAGACCGTATTGCACGGGGCCGTTTATGGCGTACCTGTGGCCGGTCGGGTCGGCAAGGACGCGGCGCCACGCGCTTCCAAAATCGAGCTCGCCATAGCGCCAACGCTTGAACGGTTGATCGCGGCGCAGGCGGCCGTCGGTTTGGGCGTTCGGACATCGGCAAAAAAGGAGTATTTCGAGAGTCTTCTTACGGCGGTGGCAAACGCGTCTTTGATGAATATCGGCAACCGCGATGGTATTGTGGCTTTGGACGAGGCCGAACATGCAGACGGATTCGAGACCTTCCAAGGGCCGGAGGTCTATGAGGATGTGATCATTTCTCGCGAGCAGTCAGCCCTGAAGGCGGGCAGACCTTTGCGTACAAAACAGGCCAAGGAGCAATCTGGTGACGCTCCCCGTGCTGATGTGATCTGGAACGGTCGGAAACGGGGCGGGTCCTCTTCCAGCATGGAGCTTTTGCGGCGCCGGGCTGAAGACATCAAATACAAGCGCAAGTCTGCTGCGCGCGACGACGGCCCTAAACGCCGGACTATCAAGCGGCCCGGCCCGCGGTATCATCGAGCGACATCACCGGTCATCGGTTTGCGCAACTATGGGCGCCCGCAGCGATTTTTGGGCGATGGACGATTTAACGACGACAACAAACTTCTGTGTCGGTGGTCGACCGAATTGTCGGTAAAACTCGGCGAGGGCTATCAGGCAAGCACTTATGTGCCGACATTGAACAACCCGGCGTTGCCCAACGTTGCCACCCGCATCTTGCACAACAGCTTCATGGATGACGTCTATATGATGCCATGGACATTGGCCGCCATCAAAGCGGTTGTGCAGGGCGCTCAGGTCGGACCAACGCAAAACCGGGTGCGAGGTGAAATGGCGCTGCGGTATTCGCCTGATGGCGTTTATGACGGGATCGTTCCGGTCGCACGCGGCACAGCCGAAACACCACGGTCTTCCCAGATTGCCGTCAGTGACGCGTTGCGACGATTTTCACTGGCCGAAGGGCGTGATCCAAGCCCTGTTGCCATCACGAGTTGGGTACAACCCTGGTCGCCCGTTTGGCTGGAGTGGGAGGTCGAACTGGCTCCAGGACATGGATTTGAAGGTTGGGTTTTGGGGCGTATCGAATTTGCAGGTGCTTCAATCCCGAGGGGTAAAACCATCACCCTGCGCGGCCGGTCCGCGATAACATCCGGTCTGGCGCGTACCTATCAGGCTGTCATTGACACCTATTTGATCGCTGAACACCAAAGAGACGCAGCAAATGTGGGCGAAATAGGTGAAGGCCACGAAAGCACGCTTTCCGATCTGGCGGCACATCTGAAAAACGCCGACCTGGGGTCCGTGACGCTAGATCGGATCAATGATCTGTGGCTTGGCATTGATGCAGGACCGGACGGTCAGGTACTGCCAGCGCCTCAATCCGTGACACAAGAGCTGCAAGACGCGGGTCTGCCCGATCTCATTGCGGATGGCACGTTGCGCCTGACACGCGCGCGCATCGTGGATACCTTCGGGCGTTTTCGCGATGTGCAGACATCCAAAATTACACTGCCCATTGCACTCAGTACAAAAACAGAAGCTGGCGATGCAGCGCTTGCCATGCCCCCGCGTCTGTCGCTTCCCGCCCGGTTGATGTGGCGGTTTGTGGACCCAGCTGACACATCAGCCACGCCGGCCGAAGGTCAGCTGGATCAATCCAACCCGGCCAGAACAATCAACCCGATCCCTGGCTATCTATTGCCCGATTTCATCGATGAGTCGCTGGAGTTTTTCGACCAGACCGGCCAACCGCTTGGTGAAGTACTGCATGACCCGATTACCGGTGGTTTGATTTGGGAAAGCGGTGTCGGGCGAGATGGACCCGCATCAGGCTCGCCGAAAGCGGATTTGCCCTCCTCGGCGCGGCTTTGTGGCGAGATTGCCCAAGGCATGATCGAGACAGATATCCTACAACGCAATTCCGAGACAAACCGGGAAAAGGAAGACCCGCTCAGCGCGTTTTTGCGCGCGGTCGATACCACCAGCTGGAGCGTCGACAGCACTCTGATGTCTGCCGGCGGCACGATTGCGGGACTTGTTGGTCGGCCTATCGCAGCCGTCACGACGCAGCTTTGGCTGGACATACCGCAGGACCTTGCCAAAACCGGTGCCTTTGGCGAAAGCGCAAGAGATGTCCGGGATCATCTAGTTCGAGAAGCGGTGTTTGATGCGGTCAAGTCGCAAGAGTTCAAGGTACGTCTGGGTGAGATCGCCAAGGGTCACGACGGGCTCTATGGATTCTTCGTTGGCGAGGACTACTCGCTGTTTCATCTGATAGAAAAAGAGGTGGCACAGGCGGCCCGCATCAGTCGTCGTGGGGCAGGCTTTCGTTCTTTGCTGGATGGATTATCGTCGCCTGTGGGTGGCAATGGCTTGCCTGTGCCCAACCCGTTGGACGCGCCGTATGTCAGTTCGGGTGCTCCGCTGGGGGTGCATGTGGGCCAGAAACTGCGTTTGACACTGCTGATGCATCCGTCCGCAAGGGTTCATGCGACCACCGGGTTTCTGCCACGCAAATCTCTTGAACTTCTGAACGACTGGGTGTCGCCCGGTTTGGGACGCGTTGCCCCGTCTGCGCGCATCGGGCCGGTCATCGTTGACCCTGACAAGGTGCGATTGCCAAAAATTGCGGCTTATGGTGCAGATCAAACCTGGACCAGGCGCGACACGCCGATCACTTGGCGCGATGATCCCATTCTTGCCGCGACACAGGCGGCCGTTCTTCCGACAGGCCGAGCGACTGTTGAGGAAGGCTACATTCGCATAACGCCCGATCAAGGCCCCGAAATCGGGGAGGACGGCTGATGGTGCGCTACAACTGGCCGCGCGAATTCAAGAAATCCCCTGACAGGTTGGCGCGGCGACAAGAACGCGCGCTGCGCGACCGCAACATCGGCTTGCCGGACGGTATCGTCGGCGATCTCGATCAGCTAGACGATGTGATCCAGGCCAATTTCGACGCGGACCGCACCTGGATCCCTCTGGGCCCTTCGATCCTCACGAACGGACAAGCCACTGGCGACCCGGTGGTAGCCGGGCGGGTGCGCGCCATAAAAGTCAGCCCCGATGGTCAACGTATCTACGTCGGCAGCGCCAATGGCGGGGTTTGGTATTCCTCCGACGCAGGGGCCATCTGGGCGCCTTTGGGATCTGCCAGCCTGGCTCCGAGCGCCAATCGGTCGGACTTGTCGCTGACCATCGGTGCGCTTTGGGTTGAATTCGGTAAAACCGGCGGGAACGACGATCCGTCAAAGGATGTGGTCTACGTGGGTTCGGGCGAAGGGGTGCCGCAATATTCCGACACGCCCGGCAGCAACATGGGCGGTGTGGGTGTTTTGCGTCTGGATGGCACGTTGCCCGATGCTTTGGCGAACCCGCTGCAAAACCCCTGGAAAAGGGAAGCGCGCAACCTTGCAGGCCATGGAATTTTCCGTCTGGCGCAGGACCCAACCGTGACGCCCACCTTGGCGGGCGCTGCAACGCTGGTTGCGGCAACATCAAACGGTCTGTGGTCACGCACGGGCGATTTTACCGAGGACGCAGATTGGCAACGTGTGGAATTTTCAAGCACAGCTTTTGCTGATTTGCCCGGTAGCCCCTATTGCTCGGATGTGGTCTGGAACGACAAGGGGCTCTGGGTCACTCTGGTGGGCGGCGGTGCGGAGGACGGTTTGTATCGTGCATCCGGTGGGCTTGGCAGTGCTTTTAGTCGCATCACGCTGACAGGCGTCGAAGCCGACGCGCGCTTGAGTATCGCGCCAGCGGAGGACACGGACCGGATGTATGTTCTGGGTAAAGTGCCCTGTCCTACGGCGCCGGGGACCAACCCGGGGCATGCTGCCTTGTGGCGGGTCGATCTAAGCAACAGCACGTCTGTGGCGCGGCTGGTACAAAACACCCCTGTCGGGCTCTTTGTCTCCGGGGTCACGGATGATGGCGCTGGCAATCTAACCAATTCGGATGATGATCAATCGAACTACGATCAGGCGATTGTGGTGCGCAAAGTAGGCGCCAATGATGTGGTCACAATTGGTGGATCGCTGGAAGACAATGGCAGTTGGGATGCGTCTCTCTTTGATCTGACAATCACCGGCCCTGCGGCAACACCAACTACCGATTTTCTGCCTGCCAACCAGACAACAGCCGTTTCTGACCCTACTTTTATCGGAGCTGGCATCCATCCTGACGTGCATTTTGTAACCCATGTCGGCACCATGCTTTGGGTCGGGTGCGATGGCGGCGTTTTCAGACGTAACGGCGGGGCGAACCGCGCGATGAATGCAGGTCTGGCAGTGGCGGAGCCAGGTTATCTGGCTTCGCACCCATCAGTGGATGGGATTGTGATCGCGGGGACACAAGACAATGGTGCGATCCAGCGGATCGGTGACACGGTCTGGTCGCTACAGCGCAAGGGCGATGGTGGCGGCTGTCTATTTCACCCCAAGAAACCGCATATGCGAGTGCTGCAATATACCAATGGCGATTGGCAATTTGAGCCCGACACGATGCTGCCTTGGAGTCCGGTGATCCGAAATGACCCGACAACTACGGACGAAGATGATGAAAACGCACGCGCGGCGTTTTATTCGCAAGGCGCCGTTGCGCGGGCGACCAACGATGCGGATGCGCGTCTCTTCATTGGCACAGACCGGATATGGTATTCGGACAAATGGAATGATCCTTCGGTCAATATGAATTGGGTAACCATTCCTACTCTTTCCGACGGTCACCCGACGGCCAGAATTACGCAAGATCAATTGATGGAAGGCACTGATCCTGATCGGATTTTGGTGATTGAAATGCTGCAGGAGGGCGACCGCGCAGATCAATATGAAGGCACGGCTTTGCTTGTGTTGTGTGAGCGCACCGTGCGCATTTTCAGATCGGCGCGCGCGGCGGCATCGGGGCCGCAGGTGTGGACGCCGATCGGGCAATCAATCATCAGCAATGCGTCAAGCGCGGAACGTCCCAAAAGCAAGAAGCTTGACGAGGATGTGCCCAATCCGTTCCTGAACTACCTGCCCGATCCGCATTTGAGCGCCTGGACAGACATCGCCGTCCACACAAGATCCGTTCCGGGACAGGAGACTTTTTACGTTGCAACGACGGGGCAACGCGCGCTGGATGCCAATGGGACTTTGGTAAGCGACCCGGTTTATGACACGCTATGGTGGTTCGACGGCAACGGACGCTGGTATCCCACGGGACTGCGCAACGCGCCTCTGGATACCGCCGCGGGGACAGGTGGTTCGCCCACAGCGGCGCATTGCGTGATCGTGGACCCGGATGCGCCCGACAACGTCTATGTGGGCAACCGCATTGGTGTCTGGCACGGGGTGATCGACCAGAGCGGCTCGCATCCGACCTGGATATGGCGGCCTGCTATGGAAGGGCTGCCACATACGATGGTGCAGGATTTGTCGATCTCCAACACGGAGGCTGGCACCTTCCTGCGCGCGGCTCTTGTGTCTCGAGGTGTCTGGGAGCGTGACATTTCCCTCCTGCCCATTTCGGTGGGACGGACATTCATTCGGGCGGTGCCGCACGATACCGGGCGGTCGATCCTGCCAGCCACGCCGAAAAACCCTCTGGATGATACCAACCTGGTACTGCATGAAAGCCCGGATGTGGTCATTATGCGCAGTGGCACCGAAGGCTGGGATACGCCGCTGCCGAACGAGGCGGACCTGCTGTCGGCCCCAAAACGCCTAAACTACACCAAGACGGAGCATGATGTTTACGTGATGCTGCATCACCGTCAAACAACCGCGCTGGCCGGGTCGGATGCCAACATCGACGTCTTTTTTCAAAAGAACGCCCCAGCGGGTGATCTGCAGGGGTTTGCGATCACGCCGGAATGGCGCGCTTTCGTGCAGGAAACGGTGCGCGGAAATGCCCCGCCTGCGGTAGCAGGCCTGTCGCATCTGGGTCAGTTTCATCCGGCTCTGCCGGTTGATGCCCGCACGCCGAGGGCGGTGAAACTTTCCGTCGATCTCAACTATCCGGGCGGCAGCGATCACGCGATGCTGATTGCGGTTGTGACCTCGCCTGACAATGCATTTCTGCCTGTGGGTTTGGCGCCCGCTAACCTCAAATCCGTGGTGCGGCGGTCGCATCAGATCGCGGTGCGAAAATTTGCGCGGGCTTAAGGTTCATCCGGTACAACACCGGGCTTCACCGGTTGCATGATCGTGTCCTGGGCCGCAGCCGATACGGCTTTGCGCTCTTCGTCGGTCAGGTGTTCGTCTCCTGCGATCTCAACTTTCACGTTGCGCTCCGCCATACGAATGCCGTTGGCTTCAAAGGCATCACGCACTTTTTGATAGGCATCACGCCGCACCAGCCATTGTTCGCCGGGGCGGGTCATGAATTTGACCCCGACCACCATGTTGAATTCTTCCATACGCCGCACGCCCTGTGATTTCAGCGTGTCCAGAATGGCGTCGCCATAGTGTTCGTTGGCTTTGAGTTCAGCCCCGACTTTTTTGATGATTTTCTTCACCAGTTGCAGATCTGTGTCAAACGGGACCCGGAATTCCAGCTTCATGATCACCCAGTCGCGCGAGTAATTTGTCATTGATTTCAGTTCGCCAAAGGGCAGGGTGTGAATTGCGCCGCGGTGATGCCTGATCTGTAACGAGCGGATGGAGATTTTTTCAACAGTACCGCGCAGCTGGTCAATTTCGACGTATTCTCCTACACGAAAGGCGTCATCGACGAGGAAGAAGATGCCCGACACCACATCCTTTACCAAGGATTGCGCACCAAACCCAATTGCGATGCCCAGAACACTTGCCCCCGCCAGAATGGGTGCGATGTTTACGCCCATCGAAGATAGTACTGACATCAGAACCATGCTGAGTAAGGTGATCATCAAAACCACCCGCAAAAGCGGCAGCAAAGTTGCCATACGGGCCTCGGGGCCTGGGGCCTGACCGTCCTCGGGCGGTACATAGGCAGCGAGTCTGCGGTCTATCGACGTCTTTCCCCAAGTCCAGACCAGGTCGGCGAGCAGGACAGCGGCCGCGCTGTCGATCAAGACCGAAAACATGCGCTGTGTCACTGTGGGCGTTTCGGAGTTGTCAAATATGCCGGCATTCCAGATCAAAGCCAAGGTTAAACCAACCGCTACAAAGACGGCAAAACGGATCAGTCTTTGAGCCAGAGGCCGGTAGGTTTCATATGGATCCACAATTGGCTCTGGTTCTGCAGGCTCGCTCTCGTCATGGCCGGGCTCATCCAAATCTGAACGCGGGTGCGATGCTTGCGCCCTTTTGGCTTTCGCACGGAACTCGGCGATCATCTGGTCAAAAACCGTATCTGTCCAACCGCGTAGCAACCTGAGAACCGGGATCGCAAGCCCAACGGTCACGCAGGTCCACATAAGCGCGCGGGTATCAAACATCCAAGTGGCGAAAACAGCGGCACTTAGCAGGCTCAGGTAAGTACGCCATCGCGCCAAAGACTTATGTGATACTACTGCGATGTGCTTGCCTGCTTGAGAAAAGCAAACGGCAATGGCAAGTAAGCTGGCGAAAAACAGCAGGATCGCAAACAAAACGGCAACGGCCAGTGTTTCGGGCGTTTGGGCTCCGACGGTGTTTGCATCAGCTAGCTCTTTGAACACATCAATCAGCGAAATGGCAAAGACCAGCATGGCGGACAGGATCATCAGCGTATGCCCGATGATCCGTGCCATTTGATCTTGCACCGGCAACAACCGCAGTTGCGGGACGCGCGGAGCGAGCATAAGCTTGATCAATGTGTTGATGGCCCGAACGGACACGATACAGACAAGCGTCGCGATAATGAGTGTGTAAAGCAGCGGCGGCCAGGCTACGACCGAGAAAGCGCCAATGCTGCCAACTGCAAACATGGCCAGCCCAAACAGGGCGAGAACCATGCGCGTCAGGGCCGCTAGAAGTCTGTCCTTTGCGCGTTTGAAGGTGCCGAATTCGATCCGACGCCGCAACGGGTTTGTGTATTGGCGCGATAACCATTCCAACCCTGCGCCAAAAAACAGGAAAATCAGAGCAAAGGTCAAACTGCGGACACGCCTTTCCGGTGTCAGTTGTTCCCGCCATTGGGCCGCAATGACCTCAGGTGCCTGATCAAAACTGGCCCAGGCCGCACTCAGGTCGGTGACCCTTGCGCCAGTCCGTTCTACCGCGTCGGTCATTTGTTCTCGGATGGATTGACCGTCAAGAGGTGCTGCGGCCTCGGCGTCATCCGCTTGCTCCTTGATCCAGTTTTGGATGCGTTCATCCGCTAACAAACGGGTAAATTCATGCAGGTCATTGGTGGACGGTGGTGCGATGGCAGTTGCTTGTTGTGCGTTTCCAGTTGCCGTTAAGAGTAGAAAAACGGTCGCAACCCACGCGCTGAGGTTTTTGGCGAAGGTCACGTTTGCAACTCTGGCTGCGTGCCAGGTTGGGCAGTCTCGGTGATGTCCTTATCCTTGAAACTGTAGTCCGCCGGATAAAGTGGTTCAACTTCCACGGATCCGCCGCTGGGGGTCAACTGGCAGGCCAATCGGGTATCCTCATCGGCGCCAATGCGACTCAACGTCTTGATCTCCAATGCCGTTGGCTGAGGCAGAGGAAATTCCGATGCCAGAATACGTACAGCGCAGGTGCCGCATCGCCCACGCCCCTCGCATAATCCTGCATGAGGTTGGTTTCCTATTCTGAAACTGTCGAAGACGGTCAGCTTTGAAGTCGTTGCTATTGGCGCGCAGTCGCCCCGTTTTAGTTGTACATGCTCGAAAGGATGCAACCTTACTCTCACTTCGCGCGCTGCCAACGTTAACGCGGCCAAGCCTAAGGACCACCAGATTATCTGGTTAGTGACTTCCTTGACCACTTTGTAAGGTATGATTGGTGGCGTCCGAGTGGCGGTTTGCGGGGCGTTTTCGGAATACGACGGCGCTGAGGTTCTTGCCTCTTGCGCGTCAATCAGAACGCCACGGCCCGCTTCTGCATACCCCATCAAAGCCATGACTGGTACGGCGACAGCTACAGGATAGAGCCATCCCAGGATACTGCGCATGTCTTCTCTGGATCGCAGCCAAGTGAACAAGCCTGCACAGCCGTGTATCCAAACAATTGACAACAAGATCACCTGCAAAAGACCAATCTGAGGTTGGTCCAGCCAAAAGAACTTTGTCGCGACGGCGTAGTTGAAATTCACGCCATTGATCCCCAGTGACGCGGCGCCGACGACATGTGTTGCCATAAGAGGGATCACCAGAAGGCCGGTTACTATTTGAACTGAGTCCTGCAGGTTGGTTTGAAGCGTAGGACGCCGGTAAATAGACCAAAGCCCTAAGATGAAGTGCACGATCAATGCGAGAAGCAGGATTGGGCCCACGACAGGGTTCGACCAAATACCGGTCAGAACAGGACGCGCATTGTCCATAGCTTCTATCGAAATCACACCCAAGCTCAAATTCAGCAAATGAGAGGTTACAAATGCCAACAGAAACAGACCCGACAAAATACGCGCCATGCGCATCATCAAAGCCGACCGCTGCGCTTCAGTTCGTTTCATGTCATCTGTCCCCTTTGGATGAACTGCTATAACGCAAATACTACGGACGCGTCCGATGCGCGGTGTCGCGGATAATTTGTCGGCATTCTGCTGGCGCTTTGCAACCCTCTGTGCGAATTGTCCAAAATCGGAAACTGGGAAGGCGCACCGCTGCGATGGTTCAGATGAAAACTCATTAGTTATATGTTTTTCAGCGTCTTGAGTGACGGTACATTCAATCGGATGTTCCAGCCAGAGGGTTTTGTGCGAAATTTTGCGCTCGTGCATCAGCATGCCGGGCTAGGTATCCCCGCCTTTCCGGACTGGATATGCGCTGGTTGGTCCAGTCCAATGCATTGTTTTGGGAATTGAAAATGGTTCTTTCGATCTGTCTTGAGGAAATCAATTCAGCATAGCGGCTTACGTTTTTTCCAATGACTCAAAGGACCGGGCGAAAAGAGCATTCTTCTATTAAAGTGGTTGCAACATCGGGCCACCGAGAAGATTGTCCCAAGAAAGATTCGAGCGCGGATTTGTGCGCTGATCTCCCTCGGTAGGACGCGTCGCGCGTCAGAAGAAAAGGAAACGCAATGAAAAAAGTGTTTGGCTCGGCGTCGGAAGCGCTGGATGGCGTGTTGCACGACGGCATGTTGATCGCCGCGGGCGGTTTTGGCTTATGCGGCATTCCGGAACTCTTGCTGCAAGCGATTAAGGAGGCTGGCACGCGCGATTTGACATTTGCTTCCAACAACGCCGGCGTAGATGACTTTGGCATTGGCATCCTGTTGCAAAGCAAACAGGTGCGCAAAATGATCTCTTCTTACGTGGGTGAGAACGCAGAATTCATGCGCCAGTATTTGAGCGGCGAATTGGAGTTGGAGTTTAATCCTCAAGGCACACTGGCGGAGCGCATGCGGGCAGGTGGCTGTGGTATCCCGGGATTTTATACCAAAACCGGTGTTGGCACAGTGATTTCCGAGGGAAAAGAGCACAAGGATTTCCCAACGGGTCCAGACGGTGCTGAAGAAACCTATATACTGGAGCGCGGGATCGTCGCTGATTTGTCGATCGTTAAGGCGTGGAAAGCCGATGAGACGGGTAATCTGGTTTTTCGCAAAACAGCCCGTAACTTCAACCCACCCGCAGCGATGTGTGGGCGCATCTGCGTCGCGGAGGTAGAAGAAATCGTACCACTGGGCAGTCTTGATCCGGATAAAATCCATCTGCCAGGCATCTATGTGCACCGACTGATTCAAGGAACTCACGAAAAACGAATTGAACAACGGACTGTCCGTCAGAAGGAGGGCGCATAAATGTGGGACCGGAATCAGATGGCGGCACGCGCCGCACAAGAACTCGATGATGGCATGTATGTGAACCTTGGTATCGGCATCCCAACGCTTGTCGCCAACTATGTAGGTGACAAGGATATCACGCTTCAATCGGAAAACGGGATGCTGGGCATGGGGCCTTTCCCGTTTGAGGGAGAAGAGGACCCGGATCTGATCAATGCGGGAAAACAAACAATTACGGAGCTGCGCCGCACGTCTTATTTTGACAGCGCCCAAAGCTTTGGCATGATCCGCGGCGGTAAGATCGCAGCAGCCATTTTGGGCGCTATGGAAGTGGCTGAAAACGGTGATCTTGCAAACTGGATGATCCCCGGAAAGCTGGTCAAAGGCATGGGCGGTGCTATGGATCTTGTCGCAGGTGTCGGTCGTGTGATTGTGGTCATGGATCACACTAACAAGCACGGTGACAGCAAGGTTCTGAAGGCATGCACGCTGCCGCTGACGGGAAAAAGTGTCGTGGATCGGATCATCACAAACCTTGGCGTATTGGATGTGGTCGACGGTGGACTCTCGATCGTAGAGACAGCGGATGGTGTCTCGGAAGAACAACTTCGCGCTTCTACCGAAGCCACTATCGTTTAGTATTTTAGAAAACTGACACCACGGTTCGCATGTGCAGTTGGAATGCAGAGTGTGGTGTGAAAAGGCGCTCAAGAGCTGGAGGAAACGTCTAATTTGCGTGTTGGCAGCTGTTTGGAGCCGACGGAAATTGTTTTTTTAGGCGCCTACTCTGGTGATCGTGCAAACTGAATTGGACTACTTACACTTTAATTTTTGCGGAGAGATCGCCGGAAACAATTGCAGCTTTTGAAAGAGCCGCTTCTACCGCCCAAACACAGGGTACTCTTTGCTGCATACCAGTAGTCCTGTGCTACTCTTCGCCTCCTCAGATGGGTAGGTCGACAAAAAGCGGTCTTTGATGCGCTGGGCAGGCGAAGAGTGCGCAACCATACTACGGCTTGCTTTTTGCAATGAGGACGTAGCACATCTTGGCGTGTAATTGGAGCAACGTCGAGCCAAACGTTGGACACTATTTTCTTGCCGGGACCACACATCCCTCGGTTTGTTAGTCTCTAAATTCAGAATAACGTTCTTGGAGCCAATGATATGAACCTTCCCAAAAAAATGCGTGCCTATGTGCTTACAGGGCATGGGGGTCTGGAAGTTCTCGAATACCACACAGATTGGCCAGTGCCTGTACCAGGACCCCTTGAGGTTTTGGTCAAAGTCGGGGCCTGCGGCATGAACAATACGGATATCAACACGCGCTCTGGCTGGTACTCAAAGGCTGTAGCCGAAGCGACCACTGGCGACGCTCATTCGAAAGTAGCGGAAGAACAGAAAGATCCATCATGGGGCGGGAAGGCTATCTCCTTTCCACGCATCCAAGGGGCAGATGCTGTAGGACTTGTCGTCGACGTCGGGGGCCATGTGGATGCAAAACTGGTAGGCCAGCGGGTCATGATTGATTGCTGGTTGCGCGATTGGGACGATCCTTTGAACAAGGCGAAAACCGGTTATTTCGGGTCAGAGTGTGATGGCGGATTTGCCGACTACACGGTTGTCGATCATCGCAACGTTTGCCCTGTCAACAGTCCGCTGAGCGATGCAGAGCTAGCTACATTCTCCTGTTCCTATTCCACTGCCGAAGGCATGCTCTCGCGCGCTCAGGTGACCGAAGGCGACACGGTTTTGATTACAGGTGCTTCTGGCGGAGTCGGTTCAGCATTGATTCAGTTGTCCCATCGGCGTGGGGCAAGGACGGTCTGCTTGGCGAGCGAGGCAAAGCATGCAGACATCGCAGCGCTCAAACCAGCCGCCGTCTTGCCGCGTACTCCAAAGGATCTGTGCGGATCGTTACGCCAAGCGATTGGTCAGGATACAGTCAGCGTCGTCGCGGATATTGTAGGAGGCGACTATTTTGGGACGGTCATTGACGTGTTGGAACGGGGCGGGCGTTACACCTGCTCGGGAGCAATAGCAGGGCCATTGGTGGAACTGGACTTGCGGACCTTTTACCTGCGTGACCTGACTTTTACAGGTTCAACAGTTCTGCCGCCGCATGTGTTTGTAGACCTGGTCGGGTATATTGAATCCGGGGACGTCAGGCCTCTTTTGGCAGCCAGCTATCCTCTCGAGGAACTGCCTGAGGCGCAGAAAGCTTTTGTTGCGAAAAAACACACTGGCAACATAGCGATTGTTCTCTCATAGACCTAAGGTGAGACACGGCAAGATACGAGCAAAACTTTGCACGCGTTTTGTCAACAGAACCATCTGCTGCAGTTCAGATTTTGGCGATATATGGTTTGAATATCTCATATGCCGAATGCATGGCCTATCGCTTCGCTAGCCACACAATGCGACTGCGTTCCCGCGAATAGGCATGAGCGCACAAATCGGCGGCTCTCCGGGATTGTCTAATCAGCCTAAAACAGTGCGAATTGCATTTTGCGTGGCTTTGACAACCACGTCCGCTTCGTCTTCGGAAAGGCAGAAAGGCGGTGCGAAGCCGACTATGTCCGCCTGTGGCATTGCGCGTGCGATCACGCCGTTACTTTGCATTTCAGCAACGATCAAAGCGTTGACTTTGCGTGATGAATCAAAAAGTAAGTGTTTCTCGCGATCTTCAACTAATTCTACCGCGCAAAGCAGGCCTGATCCGCGGATGTCGCCGACGTTCGGGTGTGTACCGAGCGCGTCCCGCATCGCATCCAAAAGATATGCGCCGACGTTTTTGGCATTTGCCACGAGCCCCAACGCGTCAATCAGTTTCAGGTTTGCAACGCCTGCCGCCGCGCCGATCGGGTGGGCCGAGTAGGTCCATCCGTGCCCGATGGGCCCGTATTCATCAGTTCCTTTTTCTAGAACCTTCCACATTTTGTCTGACACAATGGAACCTGACAGCGGCGCGTAGGCGGAGGTGAGGCCTTTTGCGATGGTCATTAGGTCTGGCTGCAATCCGTAGTGGTCGGAAGCAAACATCGTGCCAAGGCGGCCAAAACCAGTTATGACTTCGTCGACGATCAGCAGGATATCGTGTTTGCGCAGTACTGTCTGGATCGCATCCCAATACCCTGCGGGTGGCGGCACAATGCCACCTGTTCCCAGCACAGGCTCACCGATGAAAGCGGCGATCGTGTCAGCACCCTCTCGTTCAATCAACGCTTCCAACTCGGCCGCACAATGGGCCGTGAAAGCCGCCTCGCTCATGGTGCGATCCGCGCGCCGGAAGTAATAGGGTGCTTCGGTATGAATGACTTGGTTCAGTGGTAAATCGAACTTTTTGTGAAACAAATCCAAGCCCGTCAGAGAACCGGTCATCAAGCCAGATCCATGGTACCCACGCCAACGCGAAATGATTTTCTTCTTTTCTGGTCGGTTCAGGATGTTGTTGTAATACCAGACCAATTTGATATTGGTCTCGTTCGCATCCGAGCCTGAAAGTCCGAAATACACTTTAGACATATGCGAAGGCGCGCGGTCCAATACCATCTTTGCCAAGGTGATTGAGGCCTCGGTCCCATGTCCTGCATAGGCGTGATAGTAAGCCAATTCGCGCGCTTGATCCGCAATCGCATCGGTAATTTCCGACTGTCCATACCCGGCATTGACGCAATAAAGGCCTGCAAAAGCATCGAGCAATCGTTTGCCATCGCGGTCTTCTATATAGACGCCGGACCCGCCGGTGATGATGCGCGAAGGAGTTTCGCCACGGGCGTGTTGGGCCAGATGCGTTGAAGCGTGGAAAAAGTTTTCGCGGTCCCACTCTGCAAGTTGGTCGTTTCTGAGCATCGTATTTCCTTTGAAAGCGTGTCTAAGGCGCGTGTTCGACTGATATCACCGTAAGGCAATCACCGGCCTGAACAAGCCCTGGATAATGGCGCGCTGTGACAATACCGTCTGTTTGAGCCTTTACCACTTTCGCTGCGCGTTCCGGGTGATGAATGTCCCAAATGCGCGCCAACAGGTCCTCGGTCTGCACGCGATCCCCAAGATTTACCGCAAAGTCGATCAGCCCGGCTTCATCAGCGAAATGAAAACAACTGGTATCGGGTTGTGACAAGTATCTGGTCGGGCTCAGGTCAAGTGTTCCGGCTAGAATGCCCGCATGGATCAAAAGGTTTCTCGCGCCTTTCCGTGCAATTCTAACCGTTTCCGGGGTGGTGGTTCCACCTCCGCCCAACTCTGTTGTAACAAAGGTTTTTCCCATGGTTTCAGCGGCATCATCATACATCCCCAAAGCGTCAATTTCGCGCATTTCAACGCTGAACGGAGCATTGAAAGCGTTCCGGGCGGCGCGGCACCGCGCTTCGTGATCTTTGTCATCCAGTACATGAGAGGCTGCGAAAGGCAGGAAATCCAGTGTTTTACCACCAGAGTGAAAATCCAGAACGATATCGGCCATTGGTAACAGCGTCCGCTGGAAATAATCCGCTATTTTTTGCGTCGGCGTGCCATCGGGGCGCCCGGGAAACACCCTGTTCATATTGCCCTGATCAAGCGGCGATACCCGCGTTCCGGCAGCAAAGGCTGGTTGGTTCATGAAGGGCAACAGGATCACGCGCCCGGTGATCTTCGCCCGATCGATCTCTTGCGCAAGCGAGACCAGTGCCAACGGCCCCTCGTATTCATCGCCATGGTTTGCGCCGGTGAAGAGCGCGCAAGGACCATGGCCATTTTTTATCACACAGATAGGGATCATGATCGAACCCCAGGCGCTGTCGTTCCGGCTATGAGGCAGGCGTAGATGCCCGTGCTGCACGCCGTCCTTGTCGAAATCGACAGTGGCAAAGATCGGATTGTCACGCATGGATCAGTCTTTCACGAATAGGGCGCGCGGCGTGTTGCACAAACATTCAACACCGGTCTCGGTGATCAGGATCGGTTCGGTGATTTCCAGACCGCCATCATCCAGCCAGAGCGCGGGCATGAAATGAAAGGTCATACCGGAGCGTAAAACGGTCTTGTCACCGGCGCGAAAAGACATGGTCCGCTCCCCCCAGTCGGGTGGATAAGAGAGGCCGATCGCATAGCCACATCGGCTGTCCTTTTCGAAGCCCAGCCTGTTGAGTGTCGCATTGAAGGCATGGGCAATATCCTCGCACAGGTTGCCAGGGCGCGCCTGTTCCAGCCCGGCCTCCATGGCATCCAACACAGCTCTTTCCGCATCCAGGTATTTGTTCGGGGGCTTTCCCAAGAACAACGTGCGCGATTGAGGGCACTGGTATCTGCGATGTGCGCCTGCGATCTCAAAAAACGTGCTTTCGCCTGTGCGCAAGGGTTGGTCGTCCCAGGTCAGGTGAGGGGCTGTCGCATCCATCCCTGAAGGCGCCATGGGCACAATCGCCGGGTAATCGCCCCAATGGCCATCTGCACCTGCGACAGAGGCGTGATAGATGTCGGCAATCAACTGGTTTTTCGGCAGGCCGGGTTCCGCACGGTTCAAGATCACGTCGTGCATCCGCTCCACAATGCGCGCTGCACGCCGCATATAGGTGATCTCTGTGGAGGATTTGATGGCGCGTTGCCAATTGACCAATGCGGTGGCGTCCTGAAACGTCACATCCGGTGCGCCGTTTTGCAGTGCCATGTAAGCGGCAGCCGTGAAGTAGTAGTTGTCCAGTTCCAGGCCCACGTGGGCTTGCCCCAAACCGCGTTCTGCCAGCAGCTTGGACAAATCCTCCATCGGGTGTTTATCCGGGTTCTGAACATAGCTGTCATCGTAGCCAAGGATGTCGTCCTGCCCCATGTACGTCGTGCGCTGCGCCCCTACCGTATCCATCGCGCGGCCCCACCACACCGGGTCGCCCATCTGCGTGAGCAAAACACCTTGATGCACGTAGAAAGACCACCCGTCGTAACCGGTCAACCAGGCCATATTCGAAGGGTCGGTGACAAAGAGAGCGTCCAAACCCCGTTCTGCCATTGATGCCCGGACTTTTGTCAGGCGGGTTGCGTATTCTGCACGTTCAAAAGGCAGCTCGGGCATCTGAATACTCCTTCCGTGGAACTACGGGTTTTCGCACTCGGTCATCCGGCGAGGTTTTCGCGAGTACTGCTTTTCATCCGGAAAACAGATCAGAAGTTTTGGCCGACGAAAATATACAGAAAATCCTCATCCAGATCGTTGTGCGATACGTCGATGGAAAAATCGACAGGAAATTTTTGGGAGACCCGGTACCTGAGGCCAAATCCGACGGCGGCCTGTGTGCCCGCCTCGTCGAGAGACCCAAAGCTGTCGCTTGTCCATCCCATACCGCCGAAGGCGACAACCCCCAATCGTTTCCCAAGCCTTTGGCGCAGTTCTACTTGGGCGGAAATCAGTCTCGTGTCCAGAAACTGCGTGGGTGAAAACCCTCGAAACCCGTCAGTAAAGCCTATGGAGCACTGCTCAAAGAAGGGCGTATTGGAATCTGCTGCGCAGGTTGAAAATCGCGTCGCGAAAACACTGCTATCCGAGAATGAATGGTACGTGTCGAACAGCGCCTTGCCATAGGCGTAGTTCCGGGAAGGACCGCTCAGGGTCTGTCCATGATTGGCATCCACGCTAAGGCGAAATCCCTTTGTGGGATAGTCTGAGTTATCACGGGTATCCCACTCCAAGACGGCGCCGAGACTGAAAAGTTCAAGCCCAAGGTCAGGCAGGACTTCAGGGGGAAGAAGGCTGCCGCCTACGTCCAGACCGATCGTCGTGTCGAGATACCGCATTGTGCCGCCCAGTGAGACATCATGTGTGAGCCCATAGGAAAGCCCAAATTGAGCAAGGTTACCTTCTTGCCTGAGAGGGATATTCTGGGTGCCGGTGATAAAATCATATCGCACATCGGCTTTGGCAAGCGTGGTATCAAAGGTCCACCGGTTTTCCGGCAAGGCGAGATTCAACATCAGACCATGTGCCTGGCTTCCATTGGAAGATTGCATCGCGCCAATACCAATCACGGAAGTATCCGCGCTTGGGTCAGTTTTGAACAAATAGCCGGCGCCCAAGGCAAGGCCGCTTCCAATGGCCGGATTTGAAAAAGGGATGGGCGCAACAATGAAGGATCCGTTGCGAAAGCCATAGTCGGTTTCTTGCTGAACGCGTTCCAGATCTTTCAGGCGTTTTGCTGAAATCTCCGAATCCGCAAACGCGGCTGATACGCATGTCATGGCCATGACCAAAGCAACGGCCGGTGTCAGGGGCATTGCCATTCCAGAGAGGCTCACAGATCGGCACAGGTTTCTATTGTCGGCAGGCTCTATGGGCAAGACAAGGCGCTTTCCAAGCAATTGAGGTTCTTGATTTATTGGGGCCATTAATGGGTGGTCGCCTGAACGATAGCGAAAACGCCGGACGCAACAATGGCTTTTCTTATGTTGCGAGGTTTTTTGCAAATAGCGCGGGCAATGACTTGTTGGTTACATAAGTGACAATTAAACGCATTTGCAGGTGTTGCGATCATCACTCGATCCGGGTTGGCAAGACGCAAATACCTAAGCGATGGTTCAGCAAGGACCGTTTTGCAAGATCAAGGAGAACAGCATGACCAAGGCTTTTGCGTCCCAGGGGGACATGTCGGAAAAGCAGATCACTTTTGATGAGATCGGTGCGGGTCTTTGGGCATTTACCGCTGAAGGAGATCCGAACTCTGGCGTGATCATTGGTGATGAAAGTGTCATGATCGTAGAGGCTCAGGCGACGCCGAGGCTTGCCGCAAAGGTCATAGAAAAAGTCCGCTCCATCACAGATAAACCGATCAGCCATATCGTTTTGACGCACTATCATGCGGTGCGCGTGCTGGGCGCGTCGGCCTATGGCGCGGGCCAGATCATCATGTCGGATCGCGCGCGCGCGATGGTTGTCGAGCGGGGACAGGAAGATTGGGACAGTGAGTTTCAAAGGTTCCCCCGCCTCTTTGAGGGGCATGAGAGCATTCCGGGGCTTACCTATCCAACGACCACCTTCAGCAAATCAATGACGGTTTTTCTCGGCAACCGCCGTGTTGATATCCGGCATTTGGGTCGTGCACATACCGCTGGTGACGCCGTCATCCATGTGCCGGATGAAAACGTGATGTTCACTGGCGACATCGTTGAAGATCGTTCCGCATGTTATTGTGGCGACGGGCATTTCGGCGATTGGGGGAGCACGCTGGACGCGATTGAGGCCTATGATGTGGACGCCATTGCACCCGGACGCGGTGGCGCTTTAGTCGGCAAGGATGCAGTTGCGCGCGCGATCGCCTCAACCCGGGACTTTGTCGATAGTACCTACCACCCAGCGGCCCGTGTAGCGGCCAGGGGCGGAGACTTGAAAGAAGCCTGGGACGCGGTTCGCGAGGCCTGTGATCCGAAATTCAAAGACTATGCCATCTACGAGCATTGTTTGCCGTTCAACGTTTCCCGCGCTTTTGACGAAGCACGCGGAATCGATACGCCGCGTATTTGGACAGACAAACGTGATCTGGAGATGTGGGCCGCCCTGCAAGGGTAGATCGGCCAAGGAGAGGCAAAGCAAGGTGGATGCCAGGTATGACATCGCATTCAAGCTCTACCCTTATGAACGGGTCTCAGAGCAATCCGAACCAGCGAGGCGCCATGATGTCGTGGTCGTCGGTGGTGGTCCCATTGGCATGGCCATGGCGCTTGATCTGGGCCGTAAGGGGACACCTGTGCTGGTGCTGGACGACCACGAGGGGGTGGGTCAAGGCAGCCGCGCAATCTGTTTTGCCAAGCGTACCTTGGAGATCGCGGACAGGTTAGGCGCCGGTCAGGCGATGGTAGACAAGGGTGTCGTTTGGAACGTCGGAAAAGTTTTTCATCGCGACAAAAAACTGTTCGAGTTTGACCTGCAACCCGAGGCTGGACACAAACACCCCGCCTTCATCAATTTGCAGCAACCTTACTTTGAGAAATTTCTCGTGGACGCGATCCGTAAGGCGCAAGCAGATGGTGCACCGATTGAAATCCGCGGGCGCAATGCGGTGACGGGCGTGTCACAAAACGGCGACCATGTGGTCCTGGACGTCAATACACCGGACGGCCCCTATAAAATTGAAGCCGATTGGCTGGTGGCTTGTGACGGTGCGCGGTCTCCTGTTCGCGACATGTTGGGATTGAGCTTTGACGGTCGCGTTTTCGAGGATAATTTCCTGATCGCAGACGTAAAAATGACGGCGGATTTTCCAAGTGAGCGCTGGTTCTGGTTTGAACCGACTTTCAAAAACAGCGGGCAATCTGCGCTGCTTCACAAACAACCCGATGATATCTGGCGTATTGACTTCCAGCTTGGCTGGGACATCGACCGCAAAGCGGAACTCGATCCAGAACGCGTCCGGACGCGCATCGACGCAATGCTGGGCCCGGACGCGACTTATGAGTTGGAGTGGACGTCGATCTATACGTTCCAATGTCGGCGGATGAAAGATTTTCGTCATGGGAACGTACTCTTTGCCGGGGATAGCGCACATCAGGTTTCACCCTTTGGCGCGCGGGGTGCAAACTCCGGCATCCAAGACATCGACAACCTTGCGTGGAAGCTCGATCTGGTGGTGAAAGGGCGTGCGCCAGACAGCCTGTTGGACAGCTATTCAGCGGAGCGTGCGTACGGCGCCGATGAAAACATTCTAAATTCGACCCGGACAACGGATTTCCTGACCCCTAAGTCGGAGATCAGCCAAGTTTTCCGGGACGCCGTATTGAACCTGGCCGGTCGGTATACCTTTGCAAGGCCTCTGGTGAACTCTGGACGTCTTTCGACACCCTGCGTCTATGAAGACATGCCGTTGAACGGGCCTGACGCTCTCCACGGTCCAATGATGACCCGTGTCGGTGCACCCTGCGTGGATGCTCCTTTGCTAGAAGGGTTTCTACTGGATTTGCTGCCCGACGGTTTCACGGTTATGACCCTCAACACTCAATCTCCCGATATTTTGGCAAGCAATGGACTTGAAATAAACGTTCTGGCGTTGGAAACCCCAAGGGACGATCCCACCGGTGCTTTGGCGCAGCGCTATTTAGGTAGTTACGCTCAGGCGGTGTATCTGATCCGCCCTGATCAGCATGTGGCGGCAAGATGGGAATCTTGCACGGCGCATATGATTCAAAGCGCACTCAGAACAGCCATAGGACAAAGTGCACCATGACCCTTATTTTGGCACCGAACATCGAAGACCCTGACGGATTCTATGACGAATTGCTGGCTGTGCATGAGGGCTTGGACAAAGCTCAAAGCGACGCACTCAACGCAAGGCTTATCCTTGTTCTAGCCAACCACATCGGTGAGCGTGAGACGCTTTCCCAAGCTCTTTTGGCCGCACGCACGGAAAACTAATGCGTCTTCATTGAAAATGAACCAATAATTATCGGGCCAAAGAGAAACATCCCAAGCAAGATCGGTTTTGCACGTTGTGCTGCGGCATTGAACGTCGCGGACAGGGTTCTTTAAATCATTGAAACTTAACCCAGAATTTATGTCATTCGATTGTTTCAGAATGCGATTGTTGATCTGCCAAAGCAGAACTGAAACACGGATTTAGCATAGAAAATACACAACGCTCTAATTTCGTTTCGACGCCCAAATTTCAACAAAAAGCGAAAAACATCTTGCCGAAACCGGTTTCGGAGCCGACACTGATTCTAGGGAGGAGTGAATTTAGTGGCACTTGCGTATCAACAGCCAAGCTACGGAAAAGCGCACCGCGTCACGATTGACGACGTCTCGGATGCGCTGGGGTTGACCAAGTCAACCGTCTCGCGCGCTTTGAACGACTACCCTGACATCGCTGAGACAACCCGTCTGCGTGTGCGCAACATGGCGGACAAAATGGGCTACCGACCACTAAGCCATGCACAGGCGATCCGGACTGGTCTGACGAAATCTCTGGGCCTCTTGATCCAGATGGCGGATCATGACGCGCAACGGCCTTTTCTGGCGGAGTTTTTGTCTGGCGTCTCGCAAGGCGCCAGTGCCGAGGGTTGGACGCTGACGTTGGCCGCCACGGAAAGCCCTGAAGATACGATTGACACATTTCAAAACATGATCCGAGACCACAGGGTAGACGGTTTTATTCTTCCCCGTACCATGATCCATGATGCGCGCATTGATCTGTTGCGCCGCGCAAAGGTGCCATTTGTTCTATTCGGTCGCAGTCCGGACCCCACAGACTGTGCCTGGTTCGACGTCTTGGGCGAAGATGCGATGCGAGATGCGGTGCACCACCTTGCCGGCCTTGGCCATCGAAACATCGGTTTCATCAACGGCGGTATGCAATACACCTATGGTCCCTTGCGCAGGGATGGGTTTCTAACTGCAATGAAAGAGGCAGGCCTGGAAGTAACGCCTGAACTCTTGCGCGAAAATGCAGTGACAATCCCGTCTGGTGAAGTCGCTGCGCGCCAATTGTTGATGTCCCAAACGCCGCCGACGGCCATCGTTTGTGCTGTCGACATGGCAGCGCTCGGCGTCTATCGGGCCGCTGCGGAATTTGGTTTCAGAATCGGCAGCGATCTGTCCGTCATCGCATATGATGGCTCGCCAGACGGTGCGCATTTGACCCCGCAGCTGAGTACATTTGCGGTCGACTTCACCGCATCAGGCAAGCGCCTCAGCGCATTGTTGATCCGCCGCATCAAAGGCGAGGCACCAGAAGATTTGCGCGAAACCGTGAAGCCGTCGTTTCTTGACCGCGGGTCCGCTGGGCGACCGGCAAAAACGTCAGGGCAATTGGCCGAAATCGTTGCGCAACAAACAAACCAAAAGACTTTAATGGGAGGAAGTCAATGAGACTAAAGGCAAAATCGATGATGTACATGGGGGCCGCGAGCGTTCTCTTGATGTCGACCATCGGTGCGGGTGCAGAAACGCTGCGCTTTTGGACCACCGAAGAACAACCCGAGCGGCTTGCGCGTCAGGAACAAATGGCCGCAGACTTTGCCGCAGCTTCAGGTCATTCGGTCGAGGTGATCCCGGTGACCGAAAGCGACTTGGGCACGCGTGCGACGGCGGCCTATGCCGCGGGTGATTTGCCCGATGTGATCTATCATCCGCTTCAATACGCGCTGCCCTGGGCTGAAGCAGGCATCTTGGATACAGACGCAGCAACCGATGTGATCGAGGACCTTGGCGAGAAAACATTCGCCCCGGGAGCGCTTGCGATGGCAGCCAGCAATGATGGCTTTGCTTCGGTGCCTGTTGATGGCTGGACTCAGATGTTGGTTTACCGAGCAGATAAGTTTCAAGAGGCAGGGTTGGAGCCCCCGACGTCTTATGCGGCCGTGCTGGCAGCAGTTGACGCACTGCATAACCCGCCAGAGATGTATGGTTTTGTCGCGGCCACCAAGGTGGATGAAAACTTCATGAGCCAGGTACTGGAGCATGTTTTCCTGGCAAATGGCGTCTCTCCTGTCGGGCCAGACGGTATTGCGCCGCTGGATGAGGCAGCCACTATTGAAGTTCTGGAGTTTTACAAGGCCATCGCGGAAGCCTCCCCGCCGGGGGACCTCTACTGGGATCAGTCGCGGTCGCTGTACTTCTCCGGCAATGCCGCAATGATTATCTGGTCGCCTTTCATCCTGGACGAACTGGCCGGCCTGCGCGACAGTGCACCGCCCACAATCAATGACGATCCGATGACTCGCGATCTTGCTGCTGCAACTGGCATCGTCACGAATTTCTCTGGTCCATCCAATCCTGCTGGTGCGGCCTGGGGAGATGTGCGTTACTTTGGAATCACATCAGATGCCGCGACAGATGCAGCAATGGAATTCGTTGCCTTTTCGATGAACGAAGGCTACGCGCAGACACTGGCGATTGCGCCGGAAGGTAAGTTTCCAGTCCGTCGCGGAACTGAGGAAGCACCGGCCAAATTTAGCGAAATGTGGGCAACTCTTGAAGTTGGCGTGGACAGGAAAGCGCCGCTGGGTGAGCTGTACGAACAAGCCATGATCGACGAAATCGTCGGCGGCCTGGATGTGGCGCAACGCTGGGGCGTAGCAGATGGTCAATTGGCCATTGCGTCCAAAGTGATCAACAGTCAGGTGATCAACCGCTTTGTGCGGGAGTACATTGACGGTGAACGCGACGCCGCGGCGACAGTCGCCGAACTGAACGCAGCGATTGCCAACGTTCAATAATCTGCGAACCTGAGTGGGGCGCAGCTGCTGCGCCCTACCTTCTTAAATCAACTCGGAGCTTGACCGATGACTGACGCTGTCCCCCCCAAGGGCAATGGCCCATTGGCGCGCCTAGAGGCCAGATTGGCCTGGGGCTTGCTGGCCCCGACCATCATCGCCGTGGCCTTGGTCGTACTCTTGCCACTGCTCGCGATCTTCTGGATCAGCGTGAAGCCCGTCGCGCTGGCCGATTTGCGCGCCCCAGAGGTTGTGCTGCGCGAAGACATTCGGGGTGATGCTGAAACGGTAGGTGGTGACGCGACCATACGCTACCGTTTACGTAACTCTTCGCAAGAGCAACCGATATCCAATGTAACCATAAGCGACAAGATTCCAGAAGGTCTGACGATCACGGAACTGGATTCCCGCTGTACGTTGGAAGGGCAAGATCTCTTTTGTGACCTGGGCGACTGGGAAGGGGGCCATCGCGAGCGCCTGATGTTGCCCGCGACCGTTGCCCAATCCTATCTGGACAATGATCAACGACCGCAAGATAGCACTGCAGCCGTAACCGGCACAGCGTCAAATGTGCTGACAAACAGCACCTTTACACTGGATAACTTTCGCCGCGTTTTTGACGGTGACGAGTTTTGGGGTGTGCTTTGGGTCACGCTGTTTTACACGGTTTTTGGCACCATCGGTGCGCTGCTTTTCGGCCTTTTTGCGGCACTCTTGCTCAACAAATCCTTCAAAGGGCAGGGCATATTGCGTGGGCTATATCTCTTCCCCTATGTATCGCCGATCATTGCCGTCGCCTTTGCATGGATTTTGTTGTTCGACCCCTTTTCCGGCTCCGCCAATGCCCTGTTGATCCAGATGGGCGTGACCGATCAATCGATCAATTTCTTTGGCGAACGCCCTTTGGCACTGATCATGGTGACCGTCTTTGAGATCTGGCGGTACTTTCCGCTGTCATTCCTGTTCATTCTGGCGCGGATGCAATCGATTGATACCGACATGTATGAGGCTGCGGACATGGATGGCGCATCGCCCTTCCAGCAATTCTGGGCGCTTAGTGTGCCGCAACTTCTCGGCATTCTGTCGGTCCTCTTCCTGCTGCGCTTCATTTGGACCTTCAACAAATTTGACGACATCTTCTTGCTGACAGGGGGCAATGCAGGCACCCGAACCCTGACGGTAAACGTTTACGAACAGGCTTTCTCCATCTCGAACATTGGCGCAGGCGCGGCCGTTGCGGTCGTGATCTTTGGCTGTTTGCTGCTCTTTTCCGCATTCTTTTTCAAATTCATCAGCCAGGAGGAAGGACTGTGAGTTTCCTGCGATACGGTTATGTCACCGCCCCGTTGTTGGGTATCCTATGGACGTTTGTGATTGCCACCACTGTCGCCGTGGCCATGAGCTTCGCGACCGGCTCCGCTTTTCGGCCCACGGGTCTCGGCTCACTGGTTTGGGGCGCGCTGATCGGTTTTGCCTGTGTCCGGGGTGCGCAATGGCAACCCGTACTGGCCGCTGTGATCGTCGGAGTTGCGAGTTTGTTCGGTCTTGGCCCCATTGCGATTGGCGAAAACGTCTCGATGTTTTCATCGCTGGTTGGAGCCGGTGCGGTGTCAGGCTTTGCGGCCTTGGGCCTCTGGATCATGCTTGATCAGGTCGAAATGGGAGCCCTCAACAGGCATATTTTTGAGGCGTCCGTCATCAAATTCCTCACCGGTTTTGGTTATATCTTTTTCACAGCCATCGTGTTGATCCCATTTTACGTAATGGTCCTTACCAGTCTGAAAAATCAGGCGGAGCTGATCCAGAACCCGCTCGATTTCTCGATTGATCTTTCGAAAGGGTGGGAGCTGTTCCGCTCCTACGATGAGCTTTTCACACAGTTTAATTTTGGCACTTATCTGCTGAATTCGTTCGTCATTTCCGTACTGACCGTGTTCATCACACTGCTCTTCGCGGTGCCCGGCGCCTATGCGGTCGCAAGGTTGAAGTTCCGGGGCCGTGCCGCGTTTTCGCGTTCCATCCTGCTCATCTATATGGTGCCTATGATCGTTTTGGCGCTGCCAATCTACATCGCCTTTTCCATGACGGGCCTGCGCAATTCGATGGTGGGGATTATCATGATCTATCCGGTCACGACAATCCCGGTGGCCCTCTACATGTTACAGGGGTATTTTCGCGGGTTGCCTCCGGAAGTTGAAGAGGCCGGGCTGATGGATGGGTTATCGCGCCTGAAAGTGATCTGGCAGATCACCTTGCCCCTCTCCCTGCCGGCGATGGCCTCGGTATCGCTCTATGTCTTCATGATCGCGTGGAACGAATTCCTCCTCGCCTTTATGCTTCTGGATGATCCCAGCAAGTTCACCCTGACGCGCGGCATTGCCTCGCTTCATTCCCCCGAAATTCCCCGCCAGCACCTGATGGCAGGCTCTGTGATCGCGACGGTTCCGATCATGGCGCTCTTCCTGGGGTTGGAACGCTTCATGACGAAAGGCCTGACTGCAGGCAGTGTCAAAGGATAGATCGCATGACAAATCTTGATGAACAGGCCCGCCAGATATTGCGCCGTAATGATCAGGGCGGGTACACCCTACCGACTTATGGCCTCTATCCCTACCAATGGAACTGGGATTCGGCTTTTGCTGCCTGGGGCTTCGCAACCTTCGATATCTCTCGTGCCTGGGACGAGTTGGACATGCTCATGGCCAGCCAATGGGACACGGGGATGGTGCCCCACATCATTTTCCACAAACCCGATCCGGGGTATTTTCCGGGACCTGATGTCTGGGCGACGGGGCAGAACCCAGCAACTTCAGGTATCAGTCAACCCCCTGTTACCGCGACACTTGCGCGTTTGATTTGGGAAATGGATCCTGAGGCAGGGCGCGACCGGCTGTCTGGAATTTACGGAAAACTACTTGAATGGCACCGGTGGTGGCACGTTGCGCGGTGCACCCATGGCCCCGCCGCGATTGCGCATCCATGGGAGAGCGGGCGGGACAATTGTCCCGACTGGGACATTGGAATGGCCGGAGTAGATGGCACCGGTGTTTCGCCCTACACACGGCGCGATACAGGACACGTCGATCCAGACATGCGCCCCACCAAAGAAGACTATGACCGCTACATAGCAATGGTCGAATTTGGTCGCAGTGTTGGGTGGGATGACACTAAGATAGTAGAAGAAGGCCCGTTTCTCATGGCAGATCCGGGTATCACCTTTATCCTGCTGCGTGCGCATGAAGATCTGGCGGTGATAGGTCGTGCTCTGGGGCATGACGTGACCGAGATCGAGAGTTGGTCCAACACACTGCGTTCTGCCTTGCCGCTGATCTGGAACGACGCTTTGGGATGCTATGATGCCCGCAATCTGCGCACCGGAGAATTTGCCAATGTCATGGGATCAGGCGCTTTTCTGGCATATCTGGCCAATGCCGGTAACCCGCAACTTGACGCGAAACTGATACGGGCTTGGGATCTTGTGCAATACGGTATTCCGTCTGCGGATCCTGAGGCACCGATTTTTAATCCGCGCAAGTACTGGCGGGGACCAACCTGGCCCGTTGTTAATGCGCTCTTGTCGATTGGATTCAAATCTGCAGGCCGGGATGATCTTGCGGAACGTCTGCGAAATGAAACTGAAATGTTGATCCGCAAGCACGGCTTTTATGAGTACTTCGACCCCATGGATGCAACGCCTTGCGGAGGTGCCGATTTTACGTGGACTGCGGCGATCTGGCTGACCTGGGTCAGACACAGTCCAAAAGCAAACATGAAGGGGGCTGCATAATGTCATCCATCGAACTCAAGGCCGTCGAAAAGTGGTACGGCGAAGTGCAGGTCATCAAAGGTGTTGATCTGGAAATCAATGAAGGTGAATTCGTCATATTCGTTGGGCCTTCGGGATGCGGAAAGTCCACTTTGCTGCGGATGATTGCCGGGTTGGAAGAAACCAGCCGAGGGCAGATTATCATTGCTGATCGCGATGCCACGGCAGAGCCTCCCAGCAAGCGGGGTCTGGCGATGGTCTTTCAGTCCTATGCGCTCTACCCACATATGTCGGTGCGCGATAACGTTGGTTTTCCGCTGAAATCAGCTGGTCTTCCAGCCGCTGAGATCAAAACAAAGGTCGATCATGCCGCGTCGGTTTTGAAATTAGACGCCTATATGGATCGGCGGCCCAAAGATCTGTCTGGCGGACAACGTCAACGGGTCGCCATCGGCCGGTCGATTGTGCGGGACCCCACGGCGTTCCTTTTTGACGAACCGCTCTCCAATCTTGACGCGGCTTTGCGAGTCGAGATGCGCTATGAGATTGCAAAGCTGCACCAGTCGCTGAAGTCCACAATGATCTATGTGACGCATGACCAGGTCGAGGCGATGACTCTTGCCGACCGTATTGTCGTGCTGGAAGGTGGGAACATCGCGCAGGTCGGGACGCCGCGAGAGCTATATGAACGCCCCGCCAATCTCTTTGTGGCGCAATTCATCGGTTCGCCGCGCATGAATATTCTGGATGCCGGCCACGTTGCGGGATTGACCTTTCCCGGAGAGGCGAAAAAGATCGGAATCCGTCCTGAACATATTTCGCTTGTGCCGTCGGGTGAGGGTCATATCGATGGGACCGTCGATGTTTTGGAATATCTTGGTGCCGACACTTTCATCGTGATGGATTGCGGTGCAGCCGGACAGGCAACGCTTCGGCTCATTGGCGATACCGATCTGAAACCTGGGGCGGCAAAGGGAATGAAGTTTGACCTCGGATGCACCCATTTCTTTGATGCCGCTGGTCAGGCCATTGAGGCGCGCTGATTTTGCTGATCAACCGATCCTTCCGGTCGCTTGGTTCGCTCCGGGAGGTGGCAATCGCAGCGCTTTGCGGTTCAGACACTGATCCAAGGAGTGAGCCTCAAACATTCGAATCTCTGGCATAGCGATCGAAAAACCTGCCGCCCTGATGTGATGATCCTGTCCGGGAACGTAATGAGCTCGACGGGTACGTATGTCAGGCTGTTTTCCAAGGGTAATCTAACCAAACAACCGCAGGTATTTTCGGTGTCTTTTATCCCGAAGACGAGGGTCCAAAGGGCGTCGGTTGAAACATGCAGATCAAGCCGAAATCGATTGAGAATGCCTCGATTGCGGTAAGTTTAAGAGTGGCTCTTGAATGCAGGTTGGTGTGATCGGCAGTGGCCTTGCACTCGCATGTTTTACCGAGGCGATATTCCGAACTCTGTCGATTTTCGTTGGTTTGTTGGCTGCCAATGCGCTCAAGTCGTCGGGCTTTTCGATTTTCCTACGATCACTGTTGGTCCATCGCCGCGATTCAACCAACCAAGGAGATGGATGCACCGAAAGCCGTTTTTCGGCTTACTCAGGGGCGTTAAGACTGATCATGTCATCGTTCTCTCCTTCCTGGAAAGCGCGTGATGACGTGGAATTAAACACGGTTTAGATATCTCGCGTTGGGCGCTTGGATTTCGTGAGACTCCACCGTCAGCCGGATTTGGAAAGCTGGTGACGAGCATAGGCGTTTTAGCCTTCTTCTAACATCTGCATACCAAGGCATTGTCACGTTCAAGCAGCATCCAAAGCTGATGTGCACAACTCTCTACCTTTGCTGAATAAGTTTTCGACGATGGCATTTTTTCATATGCACAGCGACTCCACTTATAGGTGTAGAACCAAACATCATTACAATTCTGTCCCTCCTTGAAGCGCGGCAAATTGGCAAACTTTATGGGATGCCGGGTGGGGAGCCTTGACCCTTTACGCACATACAGCCATGAAATGAACTGGAATTAGAGGATCCCAGATGGCCCGAAGTACGACGCAGGTTCCCGCAGCACCGGGGCAGGTAGAAGAACGTGCGAAGTCACGCAAACTTTCGGCTTTGTCCGCGCTTTTGCCGTTTGTTTGGCCATATCGCGCTCTGATGTTTGCTGCCATTGCTGCCTTGGTCTTGACCGCTCTGATATCCTTGGCTCTTCCTTTGGCTGTACGGCGGGTTGTGGATAACTTTGACACCGCCAATTCGCATATTCTCGACCAATACTTTGCGGCGGCTTTGGGCATCGCAGCGCTGCTGGCCATCGGCACGGGGTTGCGCTATGCGCTCGTGACGCGTTTGGGCGAGCGGGTGGTGGCAGATATACGCAAGGCGGTCTTCGGTCGCGTGATCGGTATGAGCCCGTCGTTTTACGAGAATGTGATGACCGGCGAGGTGCTCAGTCGCATCACAACCGACACAACCCTGATCCTGTCCGTGATTGGCTCATCGGTCTCGATTGCCTTGCGAAACCTGTTGATCTTTGTGGGTGGGTTGGCATTGATGTTGCTGACATCAGCGAAACTGACCGGACTTGTGCTCTTGATCGTACCGGCTGTCATTGTGCCGATCTTGGTTTTGGGCCGGCGTTTGCGTGTACTAAGTCGTGAAAACCAGGACTGGATCGCCGCATCATCAGGCAATGCGTCCGAGGCTTTGAGCGCGGTTCAAACGGTTCAGGCATTTACGCACGAATCCGCCAGCCGCGCTCAGTTTTCCGAAGTGACCGAATTATCCTATGATGCTGCGCGGCGGCGGATATGGACCCGGGCGTTAATGACGGTGATTGTCATTTTTCTGGTGTTTGCAGGTATTGTCGGTGTGCTTTGGATCGGTGCGCGGGATGTGCGCGCGGGCGATATGTCCCAAGGAGCGTTGGTTCAATTTGTGATCTACGCGGTCATGGTTGCTGGGGGCGTTGCTGCCTTGTCGGAGATCTGGGGAGAGCTGCAACGCGCTGCCGGGGCAACGGAACGTCTGGTCGAACTATTGCACACCGAAGACACCGTGAGTGATCCTGAAACGGGGCAATCCTTGCCCGTGCCGGTGACTGGGCGGATTGCTTTTGAAGATGTGACATTTGCTTATCCTGCAAGACCCAAAGTAAATGCACTTAACGCTGTAAGCCTGCAGATAGAACCTGGCGAAACGGTTGCATTTGTGGGCCCTTCGGGCGCGGGCAAAACAACCATCATCCAGATGTTGTTACGTTTTTACGATCCGAACTCAGGTAAAATTACGTTGGATGGGCTGGATCTAAGTATGTTGCGCCGCGATGATTTCCGCAAAGCGGTGGCCCTTGTGCCTCAGGATCCAGTGATATTTGCCGCGTCGGCGCGGGAAAATATCCGGTTTGGACGTTTGGAGGCCACAGACGACGAAATTGAAGCGGCGGCGAAAGCGGCAGCTGCACATGATTTTATATCAGCGTTGCCAGATGGGTATGATGCCTATCTAGGCGAGCGCGGTGTCATGCTCTCGGGGGGGCAAAAACAACGCATTGCCATCGCCCGTGCCATTCTGCGCGACGCGCCGGTGTTACTGCTGGACGAGGCAACCAGCGCTTTGGATGCAGAAAGCGAACGCGCCGTTCAGGTGGCAGTGGATCGATTGAGCGAAGGCCGCACAACGCTCATCGTCGCGCACCGCCTGGCGACGGTGAAAAAGGCGGATCGCATCGTGGTCATGGATCAGGGCAGGGTGGTCGCAAGCGGGCCGCATGATGAACTGGTTGCTGAAGACGGACTTTATGCCCGGCTTGCGCGATTGCAGTTCACCGATGGCATGGCAGCCGAATAGAGTTAAGCGCGTCGTCATTGCGCGACTCTAACAACATTGCAATCTATGACGCAGCGTTCGTGCGATGACCTCGAGCATCGTGACGCTTGCACAAATTGGCTTTAGGCCCCATCTTCCTGGCCAATGATAAAACGTCTGAAAATGGACGGTTTGGGAGGAATTTGGATGAGTTTTGCCGGGATCGAAGACCGCAACGCAATTGAGGCCGAAATGCCGTGGGCGGACCGCCCATTGCCAAAGACACTCTACGGATTGCTCAGCGAGACAACCGGCAAATTCCCTGATCACAACGCGGTCAGCTATCAGATTTTTTCGGGTCCAAAGGACAAGGCGGAGACACTGACTTGGACGTCGCTCAAAGATCGAGTGACGCAGACCGCAAACCTCTTCCGCTCGCTCGGTATCGGGGAAAGTGATGTCGTCGCCTATGTGCTGCCCAATGCGAATGAGACAGTACTTACACTGCTGGGCGGTGCGGTTGCAGGTATCGTGAACCCGATCAACCCGCTTCTGGATGCAGAACAAATTGGCTCCATCTTGCGTGAGACGCAAGCAAAGGTCGTGGTGACCTTGCGACCTTTCCCCAAGACCGATGTTGCCGACAAAACGGCCGAAGCCGTTGCGCTGGCACCCAACGTCAAGACCGTGCTCGAAGTTGATCTGCTGCCTTACATTACGCCGCCAAAGTCTTGGATCGTCTCCTTGATCCGTCCAAAACGTACGGTGCAGAACCACGCTACCTATCTGGATTTCAGCACCGAAGTCGCGCGGCAGCCCAAAGTTCTCAGCTTTGAGGACAGCAAAGAAGATCGTGTCGCCTGTTACTTCCACACCGGCGGTACGACGGGCATGCCGAAAGTGGCGCAACACCGGTATTCGGGTTTGATCTACAACGGATGGATCGGCACTGAACTCCTGTTTTCCGAAGATGATAACATTATCTGCCCTCTGCCGCTTTTTCACGTGTTTGCCTGTCATGTGATTTTGATGGCGGCCTTGACGTCAGGGGCGCACGTGATCTTCCCGACACCCCAAGGGTATCGGGGCGAAGGCGTGATGGACAATTTCTGGAAACTTGTAGAGCGATGGAAAATCACCTTCGTCATCACGGTGCCAACGGCGATTTCGGCCAAGATGCAGCGCCCGATTGACGCTGACGTGAGCACGGTAAAAACGGCGTTTTCTGGGTCCGCGCCGCTGCCGCTTGAACTGTTCCGTCGTTTTGAAAAGGCCACAGGGGTGACATTGGTCGAAGGATACGGCCTGACTGAAGCCACCTGTCTGGTGTCCTGCAACCCGGTGGATGGCGAAAAGAAAGTTGGCAGCATCGGCGTGCCCTTCCCTTATTGCTCGGTAAAGATCTACAAGGGCACGCCCAGTGGGCCGATCGAAGCGGAAACGGATGAAATCGGCGAGATTTGCGTGTCAAATCCGGGCGTGTTTGTTGGCAATACCTACACCGAAGCAGAAAAGAACAAAGACCTCTACTTCGGCGATTACCTTCGAACAGGTGACCTGGGCCGGGTTGATCCAGATGGCTATCTGTGGATTACCGGGCGCGCAAAGGACATGATCCTCCGGGGCGGACACAACATTGATCCGGCCGAGATTGAAGAAGCACTGCTGCACCACGAAGCTGTTGCCTTTGCCGGGGCCATTGGGCAACCGGATGCCCACTCCGGCGAGGTGCCTTGCGCTTTTGTCGAGCTGGTAGAGGGAGCGACAGTCTCTGAAGAAGAACTGATGGCGTTTTGCAAGGAACACGTCCACGAACGCGCCGCACGGCCCAAGCATATGATGATCATGCCCGAGTTGCCAAAGACAGCAGTCGGCAAAATATTCAAACCTGATCTGCGCAAACTGGCTATAACCAGGATTTACAATCTTGCCCTTGAAAACGCGGGCGTCAGCGCGCGCGTGGTTGCGGTGAAAGATGACAAGAAACGCGGGTTGGTTGCCCAGATTGAGCCCAATGGCGCGGGCGAGGATGCCATATCAGAAGCGCTTAAAGCCTTTGTCCGACCTTGGGAGCTGGCGAACAGCGCCGTTGCAGCTGAATAATCCCAATGCGTATAGCAGACGCTTTTAGCGTTTGGATGGCAGGTGCGCGGTAAGCACATACAAGATCGCCATAGTGCTTGGCTTTGAGTCGGCTACGACCCCCTGAAATGAAATGGGTTTCAACCAGTTGCTACTAACGCGCAAAGTGCGCGTCACTAAAGGCATACAAATCCGCGCGTTTTTTCCGAGACTCTGCCAGAAATATGCCTATTTGCTGGCCTCTATTCTGGCACGCATGTTTTGCGATGCCTGTGCGATTATTCGATTCTGAACCAGGATGAAAACGGTTTTGAAGCGCATCAATGTTTGGTCTAACGCGACAACCCCCAAGGAGTCGACATCTGGAGATTTAAAGGGTTTCTGCAAGTGCAAGCGCCTCATGACAAAATCAATTGCTTCGGCATTCGCGGCAAAGGACTCGTGTTTTGATCCCAATTTATAGGCATATTGGCATCCCAGGAGCACTTGTCTTGTTTCACTTACGTGCACGGGTTGCACCTCGATCAGATTCAAGAATTCTGACCCATCTCGACGATAATTGACAAGACTGCACACGCTGCCTTCGCGGTTGTGAAAAGACTGGGCCAACTCATCTACTATGGTTCTATCCGTCTTTGGGCCTTGCAGGAACCGGCAGTTCTTACCAAGAATTTCCGATGCTTTCCATTGGGTCAGATCCTCAAACGCCTTGTTTACATAGACCAATGGCAAATCGTGTAGATTTGGATCAGCCAGCGTAATGGGCACCTGAATGTCGTCACACAATTCTGTAATCTCACTTAGAATTGGCGGATATGTTTGCATATTACGTTCCACAGTTCGGCACGATGACATTTACCGGAGATTGTTGTCAATTCGCTTACTCTGCGTGCGCCGTGAAGGAATGGCGGCTAGAGCGCGCGCTTCCGAGTATGGGAGCCGTTGTGTCCAGGGTTTCTTCCTCATCACGGAAACCTGACAGTATTGTGAGGACGCGTGTGTGCGAAAGCCTTTGTCCGCATCAGGACGTCGGCCCTATGGTTCGGAACCCTGAGCAATTTGGAATACGTCATGAGCAAGTCCCGCAAGAACCAAAACCGTAAATCCAAGTCTCCGGCGCCATCTCGTACCGCACGCACACGCAGAGAGTTTTTCACATGGGCCCGGAACGGCGCAATCGGCGCGGCGGCTGTCGCGGGTGGGGGTTACTTTGCGGTCGGGTCGTTTCGCGCCTATGCCGCCGAGCATGATCTGACCCGAGTGGGGCAGGGGAAACCGGTTGTGGTGCAGGTGCATGATCCCCAGTGTCCCACTTGCACGGCGTTGCAGAAACAAGCCCGCAAAGCGCTCAAAGGTTTTGGCGAATGTGATCTGGTCTATCTGGTCGCCGACGTCACCACGCAGGAAGGGCGCGCTTTTGCGGTAAGCCACGGCGTGGGCAACGTAACTCTGCTTCTTTTTGACGGTCAGGGTGGATTGCGCCAAACTGTCGAGGGTATGCGACAGAGCAATGAACTGGATGCGATCTTCAAGACGCATCATGGGGCATTCGCAGCGTCTTAACGGGAAGCTGAACGACAGAACCGGATTGCGACACTGTCCGGTCCGTCGATCGAAGAGCGAAGCCTTCCGTCAGTTGCCGGCACTTTCCATTTTTCGATTGGCGATGACGTTTTCCAACCACCCAAGTTTCATTTCCGGTACGGAGCTGAGCAAAAGATCTGTGTAGTCGTCAAAAGGTGGTGAGAGCACGTCGCTTTTCTGGCCATATCGAGCGACTTCTCCTTGATACATGACCGCAATACTGTCCGCGATGGCGCGAACAGTGGCAAGATCATGCGTAATGAAAAGATAGGCGACATCATCTGATTTTTGCAAGCGTAACAGCAACTTGAGAATGCCGTCCGCAACAAGCGGATCGAGTGCGGAAGTAACCTCGTCGCAGATGATCAGCTTGGGTTTGGCCGCAAGCGCACGTGCAATACAGACCCGTTGTTTTTGACCGCCTGAAAGCTCAGCTGGATAACGGTCCTGAAACCCGTCGCCAAGCTCGATTTCATCCAAAAGCTCCTGAATACGTTTTTGTTTTTCGGCGCCCTTGAGTCCGAAATAAAACTCCAGCGGTCGGCCAATGATGGTACCCACGGTCTGGCGCGGATTCATCGCTGTGTCTGCCATCTGATAGATCATCTGCAATTCGCGCAGATCATCCAACGGGCGTGTGGGCAGGTCGGGTGTCAGCACACGGCCGTCAAATGTGATCTGGCCTTGCGAGGGGGGCAAGAGCCCCGTGATCACCCGTGCCAAAGTCGATTTGCCCGAGCCGGATTCGCCGACCACCGCCAGTGTTTGGCCTGGGTGCAATTCCACGTTGATATTCTTAAGCACATCAAAATTGGTGCCGCTGTACCGCGCAGTGATACCGTTTACCTTGAGTATCGGGGTACTTGAGGGCTGCTGTTCCTCATGCTCGATCGACCGTACCGAGACCAAAGCCTGTGTGTAGGCCTCTTTCGGTGCGTTGATAATCTGGTCTGTGGTGCCATATTCGACCGTATCGCCCTGTTGCAATACCATGATGTGATCGCTGACCTGTGCGACCACCGCGAGATCATGCGTGATATAGAGCGCCGCTACGCCGGTGTCGCGAATCGCCTCCTTTATCGCGGCCAGAACGTCGATCTGAGTGGTTACATCCAGTGCGGTGGTGGGTTCGTCAAAGACAACCAGATCCGGCTGCGGGCAAAGAGCCAATGCGGTCATGCAGCGTTGGAGCTGCCCGCCGGAAACCTGGTGAGGATAGCGTGATCCGATATTTTCGGGATCAGGCAGGCCGAGCTTTCGAAACAACTCAACAGCCCGTTCCTCGGCCTCTTTCTTGGAAAACTTGTCATGGAAGATCGCCGCTTCGGTCACCTGTTCCATGATCTGCTTGGCCGGGTTGAAAGAGGCTGCAGCAGACTGCGAGACATATGTTACCTCTGCGCCTCGCAATCGTCGAATATCGCGCAAGCCCGTTTTCAGGATATCGCGCCCGTTCACCTCCACTGTGCCGCCGGTGATTTCCACGCCGCCGCGTCCATAGGCCATGGAAGCCAGACCGATTGTGGATTTGCCTGCACCGGATTCACCGATCAAGCCCAATACCTTTCCTGGAGCGAGGTCGAAATCAACACCATGTACAATCTCGATGTCACGCGACTTTTCCCCAGGGGGATATATCGTCGCTCCAATTTTCAAGCCTCGCATCTTGAGCAACGGTTCGGTCATCCCCGGCCTCCTTTCAGTGAGGTGGTTCGGTTCAGCACCCAATCCGCCACGAGATTGATCGAGATACACAAAACGGCAATGGCGTAGGCTGGGTAGAGGGCTGCCGAGATGCCGTAGTTGATGCCCTCTTTGTTTTCTTTCACGATGCCTCCCCAATCAGCTTGCGGCGGTTGCACGCCAAGGCCAAGGAACGACAGCGTCGACACGAAGAGAACGGCAAAGATGAATCGCAGACCCATTTCAGCCACCAGAGGCGAAAGCGCATTGGGCAACGTTTCGCGGAATATGATCCAGCCGATTTTCTCACCACGCAGGCGGGCGGCTTCGACATAGTCCATGACCGTGATATCTACGGCCACCGCGCGCGCCAAGCGGTAGACCCGCGTACTGTCCAAAAGACCCATCAGGATGATCAAGATTGGGATCGTCGTGGGCATGACCGACAAAACCACCAGCGCAAAGATCAGCGACGGGATGGACATGATAAGGTCGACGAACCGGCTGATCGCCTGATCAACCCAACCACCAGAGACAGCGGCAAAAAATCCAAGAACGGAGCCAGTAACAAAACTAAGGATCGTGGCTGCGGTTGCGATGAAAATGGTGGTCTGGCCGCCATAAATCATGCGGCTAAGCAGATCACGACCGATGCTGTCAGTGCCAAGCAGGAACTTGTCAGAAGGGGCTTCCCAGACATCGCCAACCACTTCTGCCATACCGTAGGGTGCAATCAGTGGCGCAATCAGCGCCATGACAAAGAAAAGCCCCGTAAAAAACAGGCCGATGAGGGCGGAAAGTGGAATCCTCATTTCGGGTGCCTCAGTCTTGGGTTGGCAAGGATGGAAACGATATCAGCGATCAGGTTCAGCCCGATGTAGACGGCGGCAAAGATAAGACCGCAAGCCTGTACCACAGGCACGTCACGTTTGGCCACGTGATCAACGAGATACTGGCCCATCCCCGGGTAAGCAAACACCACCTCGACCACCACAACCCCGACCACTAGATAGGCGAGATTGATCATGACGACGTTCACGATAGGCGCAATGGCATTCGGAAATGCGTGTTTGCGAATGATTTTGAGCATGCCGAGCCCTTTGAGCTCAGCCGTTTCGATATATGCGGATTGCATCACATTCAGGATCGCCGCTCGGGTCATCCTCATCATATGCGCCAAAACTACAAGCGTCAAAACCATCACGGGAATGGCGATCGCATTGAGTTTTTGGCCCAGTGTCATACTGTCGTTGATGATCGCAACTGAGGAAAACATGCCCCATTTGATCGAGACCCAATAGATCAGGATGTAACCGATCATGAATTCAGGGATCGAAATGGTGGTCAGCGTCACACCGGAGATGAGTTTATCGGGCCAGCGGTCCTTGTACCGCACCGCGAGCAGGCCGAGGAAGATCGCCAGCGGCACAGCGATGACCGCAGCCCAGAAGGCGAGGAAGAGGGTGTTTGACAACCGGCTGCCGAGGCTTTCGGCGATGTCGCGACCGTTTGTCAGCGCAGTGCCGAGATCCCCCTGCAGGATGCCGCCGAGCCAGTTGAAATATCGCGAGATGGCGGGTTCGTCCAATCCAAGTTCACGGCGCAGGTTTTCCAACGCTTCGGGTGTCGCGGATTGTCCGAGGATTTGTTGGGCCACGTCTCCGGGCAGAATGGAGGTGCCTGCAAAAATCAGGATTGAGGCGGCGAAGAGGAGCAGGGGGCCCAACGCTAAGCGTTGGGCGACCAGTGTCAGGATGGGGTGCATTTTGCCAATCCCCTATGCGTTCACCCAGCATTTGATGCTCGCGAGGTTGTTCATCATCTGATCGTTTGGATCTTCAATCCAACCGCCGACGTTATTGGCAACACCATCCACAAAATCGTTGAACATCGGCAGGATCAAGCCGCCATTGTCACGCAGCGAAACACCCATTTCGGAATAGATCGCTTTGCGCTTTGCCTCGTCCAGTTCCGCGCGCGCAGCCAGCAGTTTGGCGTCGAAATCATCGCGTTTCCAGCGGGTGTCATTCCAGTCCGCCGTGGACAAATACGCGGTGGAATACATCTGATCCTGTACCGGACGTCCGCCCCAGTAGGAGGCGCAGAACGGCTGCACATTCCAGACTTCAGACCAGTAACCGTCATTTGGCTCGCGCTTGATTTCCAAAGGAATACCGGCGGCTTGTGCGGATTGCTGGAAGAGCGCTGCGGCATCAACCGCGCCCGGGAACGCCCCATCAGCGGTGCGCAGGATGATGGGGGACCCATCATGACCGGATTTCTTGTAATGCTCTGCCGCCTTGGCCAGATCATGTTCTCGTTGCGCAATGGTGTCATCAAACAGCGGGTAGGCTTTGTTGATCGGCATGTCGTTTCCGATTGTGCCATAGCCGCGCAGGATTTTGTCGACCATTTCCTGACGGTTGATCGCATATTTCAACGCCAGACGCAGTTCGTTATTGTCAAACGGGGCGGTGTCCACATGCATGATGAAAACGTAGTGCCCGCGTCCCGCCACGCTTTTGACGCCCAGATTTGGTGCGCGGTCCAGAAGACCCGCAACCTTGGGGTCGATCCGGTTGATCAGATGCACCTGACCCGACTGCAAAGCAGCGGTCCGGGCCGTGGAGTCGTTCAGCACTAGGACTTCGACTTCGTCTGCATGGCCCGTGTTGGCCGCGTCCCAGTAATTCGGGTTGCGTTTGAATCCATGACGGATGCCGGGCTCATCGACTTCCATGATATAGGCGCCGGTGCCGATCGCGCCCGTGGGGTCATCCACGCCGCCGCCGGGTTGGATCATCAGGTGATAGTCCGACATCAGATAGGGCAGATCGGCATTGCCGGTCTCAAGCTCGACGATGAAGTTGTCGCCGTCGACCTTCATGTTTGAGATACCCTGCACAATGCCCAAGGCACCGGATTGGCTGTCCTCATTGGTGTGGCGCTGCATGGTGGCCATCACATCGTCGGCGGTCAGGGTCTTGCCGTTGTTGAACTCGACGCCCTGGCGGATTTTGAAGGTCCAGGTTTTTGCATCGGCAGAGGCTTCGACGCTTTCGGCAGCGCGGAAATCCAGCGATCCGTCGGGTGCGGTGTTCACCAGAGGCTCGCCCCACATGCGCAGGGTTGTCACCGGCACTTCGGAAGCTGCGAGCGCTGGATCTTGTGTGTTTGTGCTTTCGCCGCCTGACGAGCCGATTTTCAACATGCCGCCTTTGACGGGGCCGGCGGCTTTGGCAGCGCTGGACAGCATCGAATTTGCAACGGCTGCGGTCACGCCCAATGCGGCGGCACGGCCCACAAACTCGCGGCGGGTCATCAACCCTTTGGTCACGCGGTCGGACAGATGTTTCAGTTGATCGTTCATTGGTTTCTCCCGGTTTTGCGGTGCGTCTTTTGCGCATTCTTTTTGGTGATGCCTAAGGCTTGCGCATTTTGGAACAGGTCGCAAGGGGTTTTCAGGATATTCACTAAGGCCAGTTTACAGGTGATCGCGCTCAATCTGGTCCGAATGATCCCTTTCAAAGACCAACTCATCGTTTTCATAGGCTTCCATACGGGCAGTGAGGAAAAAATGAGTCGTATCAGACCACATTTGGCAGCGCGCTTCCGTGCGTAGCCTGATCCCATCCCGTTCCATTTCATCAGTCCAGTGACATGTACCGCGTGCAGATAGCGGGTCTTCCGGATGAATGGACCATTCCTCGCGCGCAACCGAGCCCGAGATCAGGCCATGATCCGCATCCCAATGTTTGCCAAAATCATCCGTTATGATCAGCCGAGTGACCCCTGTCGCCATGTCTGTTTCGCGTTTTCGACTGCTGGTGCGCGCGCGCAAAGTTTCGGTTTGGCGGGCTGGCGCTGCAGTTGTCGGCGGAAAGCTGTGCTCTTCGCGTTTGCTGGTGCGCCTAGTGGGTATCAAAATTTCGCCTTTGCTCAATGTCAGTCTATGGCGCGTCGGTGTGGGCCAAACCAGCGGCCAATAGCTGTTGGATACCGCCACACGCAGGCGGTGCCCTTCGGGAACGCGGTAGGCAACATGGTCGAGCTTTAACTCGATAGCTGTGGTTTCGCCCGGTTTCATGGGTTCGGGTCGGGCAGGGTCCAAGCGATGCGTCAAATTCAGGAGGCCATATGTGATCCGGGTGGAAGCCCCGTCCGGCGCCACATCGCACAAGCGAACGGCGATCTGCCCATGTGGGCTGTCACACTGCAATTCCAGCTTCACGCGTGGGGCTCCGACGAGGTCCGTGTCCACATCCAGCGGCGCCGTGTCAAAACACGCAGACAGGGCATCATCCTGTCGCTGATCTCCGGGCATTTCCGGACCCAACCAGATGGCGCAATATTCGCCACTTTCCGCACCACAGTCCAGGGGCGAGGCAATACTGGCCGTTAGCCAGCCGGAGGTATCCGAAAGCCCGCGGTCGGTCAGATGCAATCGACGTGGCGGGATGTGTGAGGTTGCTCCGTATTCCTCGGCGATCCACTGTCCAGGGCGTTCGGTATACCAGCGCGCAGGGGGAATGCCGTGCATCAGATAGGCGCGGTAGTCCGGATCATCCATAACGCCATTATCGGTGCCCTTCAGCCAATGGTCCCACCATCGCAGGGCTTCCTGCAAAAAGCCGATGCGCGGTTCAGGCGCCGCGAAGTGGGGGTACTTGTGCACCCATGGTCCGATGATACCCTTGGCACCGGGCAAAGCTTCGATCAATTGCGGAACCGCATTCTTGTAGGCATCGCCCCAACCGCCAATGGCCAGAACTTTGGCCTTGATGGCCGCATAGTTTTCGATGACGGAGCCATGTTGCCAATAGACGTCGCGCCGTTGATGACGCAACCAAGTCGACGGCAGGAAGGGTTCATTTTCAAGGCGTTCCAGCCACATCTCGCGCCAGTTGTCGCGCAGAGCGGGGTCGGGTGCGCGGCTGGAATAGGACCACATGGTCGCTCCCCAGCCAAGATTCTCATTGAGCAGGCAGCCGCCTTTGTAATGGATATCATCTGCAAATCGATCCACGGTCGAACACAGCGTAATCACCGCTTTTAATGGTTCTGGTGCCATGCTTGCGACCTGAAGCCCGTTGAAGCCACCCCAACTGATCCCCATCATGCCGACGTTCCCGTTGCACCAGGGTGCAGCGGCCAGCTGACTGATCACCTCAACTGCGTCGTTCAGCTCTTGCGGAGCATATTCATCGAGCATCAAACCTTCGCTGTCGCCATTGCCGCGCATGTCCACGCGTACGCAGGCGTATCCTCTTTCAGCGAACCAAGGATGGGTCAGGGCATCGCGGTCCGCGGTGCCGTCACGTTTGCGGTAAGGCAAGTATTCGAGGATCACTGGAACTGGATTATCGCTGGCATCAACTGGACGCCAGACGCGCGCGGAAAGCCTGCAGCCATCGCTTAGCGTTATTCCAAAATCGGGAAGGTCTTCTATGTCGTGCAGCGTTTCCGTTTCGTCCATATGCCGAGATTTGCCGGGGCCATACATGATGTCAAGCGGCTACGATCCGGATTTCAGCGCAATAACGAGATCCATGACATTCGTTCCTGTCGGGCCGGTTTTCAAAAGCGCCCCACGGGCTTCAAGCCAAGTTCCGGCATCGGCCGCATCTAATGCCTTTTGACCCGAAGGTTCCCAGGTCGTGCCATCGACTATAGCACCAGCAGCATCTGTGGGGCCATCTGTGCCATCGGTGCCTGCAACCAGAACGCGCAGTCCCGGCACACCGTGAATTTCGCGGGCAATCAGCAGTGCAAGTGCCTGATTACGCCCTCCCTGGCCAGGATTTTCCGGCAAGATTACTGTGGGTTCGCCGCCAAACAGATGCAAGCCGGATGCGCCAGTTTTTGTTGCGTCCGCGATCTTTGGTGCGATTACGTGAATATCATCATAGAGTGTTTCCGTATTCGTCTGAACTGCGATTCCTTGTGTTGATGCGTGAAGAGCGACTGCTTCACGTGCAATGGCGTTGCTGGCTACGATGGTCGGTGAGAAGTCGAACTTGGCGCTCGCCGGGGCAGCGCCAATGCCCGATCCGATGACTTCCAGTGCGTCGCCTTCCACATCTGATATGGCAAATGTAGTGACCGAGGCGCCCATGAAAGAGGCCAAGAGCTTTCCCCCTTTGATTCGGCTTATTTCTTTGCGCGCGGCGTTCATGGCATGAATGTCCGCACCGGAAGAAAGCATTTCTTTCGCGCGCGCCGTCAGATCAGCGAGAGTCAGACCTGTCTCAGGGTCTTCCGCCAATGCGGAGGCGCCCCCGGAGACCAGCATCAAGAGATGACTGCCTGGTTCCATGGCGGCGACCAATGCATTGATGCGAGCGCCTGCGCGCAAGCTATTTTCATCCAGAACCGGATGCGCGGCTTCGATGACCTCCGCTGTCGCCGGCGCGCCATCGCAATGCCCGTATTTTGAGACAATCAGCATGGGGGCCTTTGGAAACCGGGCATGGGCGGCACTGGCCATGGCCGTCGCAGCCTTGCCCACCGCAATGATCTGATCGGGCTTCGGACAAAGCGCGGTACCCAAGACAGTAGTCACGGCTATGTCGCCACGCACTGCCTGAACACCAGCGTTGAAAAGATCCACGATCACGTCGTCTGAAAGCATTTGAAATCCTGTCTAGGAGGCGTCGGTGTCGATCCAGATCGTGACGGGACCATCATTTTTCAGGGCAACCGACATTGTCGCACCAAATTTACCGGTTGCAACGTCAATGTCGAGGTTCTGCAAGTCCTGGGCAAAGCACTCATAAAGCGCCCGGGCAGCCTCCGGTTTGGCTGCGCCTGAAAACCCGGGGCGGTTGCCACGTGATGTATCCGCGGCCAGTGTAAACTGGCTGACAACAAGGGCTGCTCCGCCAGTTTGCGCCAACGATAGGTTCATTTTGCCTGCGGCGTCATGAAAAATGCGTAGCTTGCTGATTTTGGCCGCCAGCGCCCGCCCGACAGTTGGGGTGTCGTCGGGCATGGCACAGACGAGAATCAACAGACCCGGTCCGATCTGGCCGACAATTGCATTCTCTACGGTGACGCTGGCTTCAGTGACGCGTTGGATCAGGGCCCTCATTGATGCCAGTCCAGAATCTCGTCCAATGACGCCCGTTCTGTTCGAAAGCTATTGGCGGCATGATCGTCGACCGCATAGCCAAAGGAGATTGCGCAGAGAACCATCCGGTCCTCGCCAATGTCAAAGTGCTTGCGTACGAAATCCGCGTATGACGCGATGGCTGCCTGCGCAATCGTGTCCACACCCAGCGCGCGCGCAGCGAGAGCAAAGGCCGTCACGAACCCGCCAGTGTCCATGGCGCCATAACCTCCAAGAGCCTTGGGACTGGATACAATGGCGACATGCGGGGCATCAAACAACACGAAATTTCGCATCATTTGCGCGCCCGAGGCTTGTCTATCCCCTTTTTGTACGCCCACCGCCTCATAGAGTTGCCATCCGCAGGTGCGACGTCGGTCGCCGTAAACGCCGGGGTAGGTGTCCGGACCCGTGAGATCGAGCTCAGGCGCGTCATTGGCGACGACCTCGGCAAGTCCTGCGCGAAACCGGTCCGTCGCATCAGGCTGCGTCAACGTTACGTGCCAAGGCTGTGCATTGCACCAGGATGGCACGTGGCGGGCGGCTTCTACAATCTGCTCTATCGTCTCTTTCGGCACTGGGTCGGGACGAAAAGCGCGGCACGAATAGCGTGTCTTGAGCAGATGTTTCAAGACGTTGATGTCCGTCATTGTCTCACCGCCATGCCATAGCCGACAGCCGCAGCGATCAGGCCACCCAAGATCACTGCAAATGCGATCTTCACCGAAGACCAGGGCCGTTCCCCCTGCACTTTGCCAGTGCTGCCATTCACCACAAAACGATATGTTTCTCCGCGGTACTTGTAGGCGGCCAACCAAACCGGGAGTAGAATGTGTTTGAAGGTCACATCGCGCAATTTCGTATCGACGCGATGAATGCGCTGACGGTCCCCGCCAATGTCAAATCGGATATCGCGGGCAATGATTTGGTCCATCTTTTGACGGCTTTCAATAAAACCGTCTTTGAGGGCTACCGAATATCCTTCCGCGCGAAACCCGGCGAGATATTCAGGCGTGTAAGGTTCTAAACCGCTTAGATCCCAAGGTTCGAGCGCGTCGGTGAACCTCTTGGGCAAAGAACGCGAGGCCAGTACGAGGACGTCGTCAAAGAATCTCGCAACGCGCCCACGCGCTGATCGCCAGCGGATTTTCGGCACCCGAATTTGTTGCCGTTTACCATCTCGCATGACTGTCTGGGTCACGTAGTAGATCGTGCCACGCTCGCCGGTGTAAGACGATGTCGTGTCGGCATCGAACGTCCAATAGGGTACATAAATCCCCTGCATTTTCCGCCCCTTGCGAGCGTACTCTTGCAATCCACCCGGCGCGAACCACAATCGCCCCAACCATTGAGTCATCGCCGCGCGGGCCGTGGCCTCATCCAAGGCAAAGGGTAAGACACCGCGTGGTTTGATGTGACGATGGTTGCCGGTGTCGGTCACGACGGGTGTCGCGCAAAACGGACATTCCATGGCGTGTATGTCAGGGTCAAACTCGACCTCGGCGGCGCAATTGGGACATTTGGAGACCCGTGTTTCCTCCATTTCAACTGCGGGCAAGGATGCGTTCAATGCGCTCTCGAAATCCAGCTCCTTGATCTGGACATTTCCCCAAGGCCCGCGGTCCAGCTTCTGCGTGTTACCGCAGTGATCGCAGAGCAACTGTCTGTCCATCGGGTCAAACCGCAAATCTCCACCGCAACTATCGCAGGGAAAGTTGTGGTTACTGGCTTCGGTGTTCGGCGACAGTTCCATGGCTCAGAGATACCTGTGCAGTGTCTTGGGCATCATGACCCGCAAGGCATTGTCGCGCAAAGCGGTGTGACGCCAAAGATGAAAGATCGCATGAAGCATGACGCCGCCAATCAACAAGTTGAACAGCAATTCGTGGCTCTCCTGCATGAGGTCGTGAAAGGATTTGGCTGGAATGTTGGGTAGCATTGGGATGATGCCGAAGCCTTGAATGACATAGGGTGCGAATAGGCCGATCAAACCGCCAGATAGCAACATAACCACAAGGCTCCAATAGAGCGCGCGGTGCGACCAAATGTGGGCCTCGCGCGCCCAGCCTTGCAGCTTCGGACCCGGGCGCCCAGCCAGCCCTTTGACCAGATACATGCCAAACCAACTCAAGACAATTACCGCAAAAACCATTCCAACACCGGCATGAGTGGCCAGCGCAGCAGCGCCAAGTCGGTCGACGTCTTCAGGTTCGATCGCAAGGAAATAAAGCAAGAACCCCAGACTGAGCCAATGCAGCCATTTTATCGCTGTGCGCCGCATCCCGGTTCAGGATCCGGGTGGTGGCGGCGGCAATACAGTGAAAAGCTGTGCCAATTCCGCGACATCTTCTGCCTGCATCCATCCGTCTTGACCCGGGGTCCAGACCATACTGGTCCGGGTCAGCGCTCCTTCGGCTGCCATACGACCGAGCGCCGCTTTGGAAAACGGTCCCTTGGTCTTGCCACCTTCTGCGATATGCCAGACATGCTCGATCGGAGGGGGTGGTGGCATGGCAGCGGGTGCAGAGGCCGCCCGCGCGCCCCACGGTCCTTGACTTGCAGCTGCTTGCCCGATTTGCATGCCCAAGCCTGCGCCCATTCCAGCTTGAACGGCGGCGGCTCCGGCACCTTCGCGCCCGAGAGCTTCGGCCGCCTGAAACTGCATGTACTCGTTGAGATTGCCAATCACACCCATCGTGGAGCGCTTGTCCATTACTTCTTCGACAGCGGGCGGCAATGAGATGTTCTCGATGTAAAGCTCGGGCATGCTGAGCCCGTATTCCGCAAGTTGTGTCGCAATTTCGCGCCCAACGAGCTGACCCAACTCACGGGTGTTCGCGGCCATGTCCATGACCGGAATTCCCGCCCGAGCAAGGGTGCGCGAAAACTCCTGAACAATAATGTTACGGATCTGGAAGCTGATCTCATCCATCGTGAATTCGCCATCAGTCCCGACGATTTCGACCAGGAATTTTGCCGGATCACTCACCTTGATGGAATAAGTTCCAAAAGCGCGCAGCCGTACCGGACCAAATTCGGGATCGCGGCAGATGATCGGGTTTTTCGTGCCCCACTTCAGGTCATTGAAGCGAGTCGTATTGACGAAATAGATTTCGGATTTGAATGGGCTTTTGAAACCATGATCCCAGTGCTGAAGCGTGGTCATGATCGGCATATTGTTAGTTTCAAGCATGTAAAGACCAGGGGAGAAGACATCTGCGAGTTGGCCTTCATGCACGAACACTGCGGCCTGACCTTCGCGCACCGTCAATTTGGCGCCGTATTTGATCTCATGGCCTTCCCGACCAAACCGCCACACCATCGTGTCGCGGGTATCGTCCACCCAGTGGATAACATCGATGAATTCGCCAGAAAGAAAGTCAAAAATACCCATAATAGTCAATCCTTTACGTCGTCATTCTAGAGAGGTCCGCTGGTCATTTCACGAGCAATGATGCGGGTGATCGGAGCCGCTTCGGCGGCACTCATGCCCGTTTCCAACCTTGGGTCATAGAGCATTTTGAGCAACAGTTCGTCATGATTTGTCAGCAAGGCAAACTCGTCGTCATCGTTAAAAATTGATGGGCGCGCATTTTGGCTGTCATTTGCCAGACCAAGGCCCTGCGCCATTTCCTCGTGAATGCAGCTTAGCCGTAAAAGGTCTGGATTTTCAGCGCGAATGATGGCTACGGCTGCCGTATAAGTATTAGCATTTGTGCCCACAGCATAGGCGGCAACGGCGCAATAGGTGTCACGGGGCAGGTTGCGCAACGCGTTCAAACTGGCTGGTGTAATCCCCGGCACCAATGCGGCGGCAGCATCAAGCGCATCACTTCTGTCGTCTTCGTTTGCGACGATCACCACAAAATTTGGCGTTCCAAAATTGGTAATCTGATGGCCGGTGATCTGCCCCAGTCTGCGCGCATAGCCGCGAATGTCTGAATTGTCCTTTGATCGTTGCGAAGGGGGCACGCCTTGACCAAAAACCGTGCCAACGCGAATGGACGTTTCCCAACGCCGCAAGGGGCTCTGGCCACCGCGCCCCTGTAATGCGCTGGCATATTCATTGTAGAAAACGATGCGCTCGAAATTACGAGCGAGCATGTCAGCTGTGAAAGGCGTGTCTGGTCCGCCGCCGTCCTGGCGCAATAGACCCTGGCTCAACTGTGCCGATTGCACTTGCACCAGATAGCTGCGCAGTTCCGCGCTGGCTTGTGACGTTGGTCGTACTTCGGTACCGCCAGTTTCAGACGGGCGGACTTCCGTGTTCTGAACCGCAACAACAGGTTGCGCCAGCTCGCATGCGGCCAGCACAAACCCAATGAAAGTCAAAGCGCCGCAGCGCGAAAGGAGCTGCCGCGGTGTCACGTCACATCAACTTGGAACGGATGCGGCTGCGGTATCGCCGACACCATCACCACGCGACTTCGCACTGGCCAGGGTATCGCGCAGTTTGGTTTCCATCTCCTGCAGCTCAGTTTCAGCCGCGGCCCGGCGCGCTTTGCCCTCATCCGCGATTTGCAAGCTTTCCTCGATGGTGCCGATGAGATCCGCGTTTGCCTGTTTGACGGCTTCGATATCAAACACACCACGTTCCATTTCCTCTCGGATGATCTTGTTGCTATCGCGCAGGTTTTTGGCGTTGGCGGTCAGCAATTCATTGGTCAGATCATTGGCCTGCCTGACGGCTTGGGCCGCCTCGGCGCTGCGCTGAATGGTGACGGCTTGCGCCAATTGCGTCTCCCACAGTGGCACAGTGTTGACTAAGGTTGAGTTGATTTTGGTCACAAGTGACTTGTCGTTTTCCTGAACCAAGCGGATCGATGGCAGCGATTGCATGGTCACCTGACGGGTCAGTTTCAGGTCATGCACCCGACGTTCCAGATCGTCACGGGCCGCTCGCAAGTCGCGCAGTTCTTGCGCAACCATCACTTGGTCATTTTCGGCGGCTTTTTCCACTTCAGCGGCTTTGGCAGGGATCACGGTCTCATCCAGATCACGCAGCTTCTCTTCGCCTGCGGAAATGTAGAGCGCCAATTCATCGTAGAACTGGAGCGTCTTTTCATACAGCAAATCGAGCGATTTGATGTCTTTTAAAAGTGTATGTTCATGGGCCAGAAGGTCATCAGTGATCCGGTCAATCTGGCCCTGAACTTCTTCATACTTCGCGGTGAATTTGGCGAAAGGTGCGGCTTTGCCCATTAGTTTTTCCCACCAGCTCCGGTCGCGCCGAACGTCCAGTTCCGAGATCGAAAAACCCCGAATTGTTGTGACGATATTGCGCAGGCTGTCGCCTGCAGGGCCAACATCCTTGTTGCGGACACCGCCCAGCATCGCCTGGCTGATTTCCTGCAACTCGACTTGGGCGCGCGATCCGAAAGAGACAATCGACTGTGTATTCGACATGTCGATTTCTGCCATGCGTTTGGATATCTCCGCGCTCACCGGTTCATCGGCCTGCGCCAGCGGCACAATCGCATTGGCATCCATCGGTTCGGGCAGAACCACTGCGGTCACTTCTTCCACCATTTTCAGGCTCTCTGTCGCTTTTGCACGGGTGGTTTCGGTCATGCTGTTTTGTCCTTCAAATATCGGCGCGTCAGTCCAGACGCACGCCTTCGCGTTGCAATCGGTCCCGCAGGACCTCGATTTCGACAGTCAGATCGCTGTGATCATCTAACAAGAGTGTCTTGGTTCTGTCGGTGAAATTTCGCTCTAAGTCGTCCAGAAGTGCCAAATAGTCATCGCGCGCCTTTGCGTCTTGTGTCCGTGCGTATATATCGGCGAACTTGGCACTCGCATCACGTGCACCCAACAGATAGACACCCAGATACTTGCGTGCGGCAGTAAGGTCACGTGGATCTTCTTCGACCGTTCGGATCAGATCGCGAACCACGGTTTGAAATTGCTCCATCCTAGCGGAGACACGCCGATCCCCGGCCCGAGTGAGCGCATCCGACATGGCAGCCATATGGGCTTCGGCCTCATCTACGACCCGCGCGACGCGGTCCTGTTGGAAGGTATCGATACCCTCCATGCCCTTGTCTTTGAGCGGATCGATGCCAAAGGCTGCAAGGTGCAGACCGGTGGCCGCCGCTCCGAACAGGACGGCCGCGACGATCCCACCATCATGGCTCAAGGCAGCGAGTCCGGTGCCAATGCCGGCCAATATCGCGCCAAGGGTCTTTCGAGGGAGCGCAGGGCGACGGGCAACTTTTCGGCTATGGTACGCGGCTTCTGCCGTCAGACCGCCCCGTAAAAGCCAGGCGCCCAATGTCATAGCACCAGCCCCCAGTAGCCCCGCAGCGAGGCCCAGAGCACCTTGTGCCAGCGACATGAAAACCAGGATGATTGCAGGTAAAAACATGAGGTTTGCCCGAGCGCCGACGGGATCGACTTTCGCTCCGGTGAATGTCCCGCGTTCCGCAGAGTCTCCCTTTTGGGTGCCGCCTTGGGGGCTGTATTTCCCGCCGAATCTTTGCGCCATGGCGTTAGAGTCCGCCCAAGAGTCCGGCGGCAACGCCGATCATAAGCAACAAAAGCGCTACGTAAGCGATCTTTTGGAAAGATGTGGATTTCATTGTGTCTCCCCAGACAGGACTTTCATTGAATATACTCTGACGCGGGACGGCTGACCAGTTCTAGTGTGCCCCGTGCAAAATCAACAGGTTCCGTAAGGATCATAACTGTGTTTCGCACTTGCTTCTTTGATAATTGGCAACAGACCGGCATGATCGCGAGGGGGAAAATTTCCTGCAGTTTGTCAAAAAGGGTTCAACGTGGTTTGCGCACAGTACGGGGCGTTGATGATATGCGTTTGCGTTGCGGGTCGCGTGCTTTGCGTTGGCGGGTCACTTTTGCAGGTTTCTGCTCCGCCGCTTTGTCAACCTCTTCAGGCTCAAGGCCCAATTGATCGCGCACGGTTTTACGCCTGATTTCTTCCACTTCGCCAGGTTTGAGTTCGCCCAGCTGAAACGGGCCATAATTGATCCGAATGAGCCGGTTCACGGATAGATCGACTGCTGCCAGTGCCCGTCGGATTTCGCGGTTGCGACCTTCGCGTATCCCAATGGTCAGCCAGGCGTTGGCTCCTTGCTGGCGGTCCAGCGTCACTGTCATGGGCTGAAAAGCCTCGGCGTCGACGGTCACACCTTTGCGCAGCGGTTCCAGAAGGTCATCTGTGGGCCGGCCATTAACGCGCACCCGGTAGCGCCGCAACCACCCCGTCGAGGGCAATTCCAGTTTGCGCTTCACACCACCATCGTTGGTCAGAAGCAGCAAACCCTCTGAGTTGATGTCCAGGCGACCAACGCTCATGACCCTTGGCAAATCCTCAGGCAGGATTGAATATATAGTGTCTCGGCCCTTTTCGTCATTGTCTGTGCTGACCAACCCCAGGGGTTTGTGAAAAAGCCACAACCGCGGGGGTTCTGGTGCCGCAATCGGGGTGCCGTCCACGGTTATGGAATCCGCGGGCGTAACATTCAGCGCGGGCGACATGATTTGAGCACCATTGACACGCACGCGACCGGCTTCGATCATGCGCTCCGCTTCGCGACGGCTGGCAACACCGGCGCGGCTGAGCACTTTGGCGATACGGTCGCCTTGCGGCGGTTTTATGGATGGATCAGACATGGCTCCGCCTTATCCTGTTTGAAACGCTTGCGAAAGGGCGCGGTTTGCGGGCATTTGGCGAGGATGGAATTCAATTCATACATGCAAATGGCGTTAACGGAAGCGCGTGCAGCGGCCAAGCGTGGCGAAGTGCCGGTTGGCGCGGTCATCGTAGATCCGCAAGGTCAGGTGATCGCATCGGATGGCAATCGTACCCGTGCGCTGAATGACCCTACGGCGCACGCAGAAATGCTGGCCATACGTGCAGCCTGTACCGCGACGGGTTCCCAGCGTCTCACGGACCATGCGATCTACGTGACGCTCGAGCCCTGTGCGATGTGTGCGGCTGGAATTTCAGCTGCGCGGATTGCGCTGCTTTACTATGGTGCCAGCGATCCGAAATCCGGTGGCGTTGCTCAAGGCGCGCGCGTGTATGCGCATCCGCAGTGTCACCACGTGCCCGACGTGTTTGACGGCATTGCTGCGGCAGAATCAGAAGCCTATCTGCGCGCGTTTTTTGCAACACGCAGGTAGCGGTGGTCTTTTTGGGAATGGCCTTTTAATTCCATATTTCGGGCCAGCAATGCGGTATGACGGTGAGGCTTTGGCCTGTCGGTTGGGTCATTGTTCATTGCACGGCAATTCTAATGCCTATGATGCGAATTGCGAGAGCAAGGCGTTGAATCGGGACACTGCACGAGGTTTAACCTTGCCAAGTCTTGGCAAGGCCTGCGCATGGCGCTAAACGCCAATGCCAAGCAGATGAGGAAACGTGATGTCTATTGACGAGACCACAGCCGCCGGTGTGGCCAAGCTGGCCCGTATTAAGGTTGAACCCGACGCGCTGCCTGCGCTGGCCGGTGAATTCAACACGATATTGGGTTTTATCGAACAACTGAACGAAGTGGACATCGCGGGCGTTGACCCGATGACTTCCGTTACACCTCAGGTGCTGAAACGCCGCATGGATGTGGTCCGCGAGGGGGATCAGCAAGCCAAGGTATTGTCAAACGCGCCGGATGCGCGCGAGGGCTTTTTTGCTGTGCCCAAGGTGGTTGAATAATGACCAAATTGAATGAGTTGTCGTTGAGTGCTGCGCGGGACGCTTTGCGCGCAGGGGAGACCACATCCAAAGAGCTGACCGAGGCCTGTATCAACGCCATCGACGGCGCGGGTGAGTTGAATGCCTTTGTGCATAAGACACCGGATCTCGCATTGGAACGCGCCGCTGCAGCCGATGCGCGCCTTGCTCTGGGAGATGCGCCATCGATGTGTGGTTTGCCCATTGGAATCAAGGATTTGTTTTGCACGAAAGGCGTGGCCAGCCAGGCCGGTTCGCGCATCCTCGAAGGGTTTCTGCCGGAATACGAATCCACCGTGAGCCAAAACCTGGCCGATGCCGGTGCGGTTATGTTGGGCAAACTCAACATGGATGAATTTGCCATGGGTAGCAGCAATGAAACCTCGGTTTATGGAAATGCCGTGAATCCCTGGCGTCGCGGCAATGAGACCACGCCGCTGACGCCGGGCGGGTCTTCCGGAGGGTCTGCCGCAGCCGTTGCAGCAGATCTTTGCCTTGCGGCGACCGGCACAGATACCGGCGGCTCGATCCGTCAGCCTGCTGCTTTTACCGGTACGGTCGGCATCAAACCGACCTATGGTCGCTGCTCAAGGTGGGGCATTGTGGCCTTTGCATCCTCGCTGGATCAGGCGGGTCCGATGACCAAGTCAGTGCGCGACGCGGCAATCATGCTGGAGGCCATGGCCGGGCATGACCCCAAAGACAGCACATCTGCCGACATGGCCGTGCCAGACTTTGAGGCGGCATTGACCGGAGACATTCGCGGCAAGAAAATCGGGATTCCCAAGGAATACCGCATGAACGGTATGCCGGACGAAATCGAAACGCTGTGGCAAGAAGGCATCGCAATGATGAAGGATGCGGGCGCCGAGATTGTTGATATTTCTCTGCCACATACAAAGTACGCGTTGCCAGCTTACTATGTGATTGCCCCTGCGGAGGCCTCTTCGAACCTTGCGCGGTATGATGGTGTGCGTTATGGCCACCGCGCCAAGCTGGATCAAGGCGACGGCATCACCGAAATGTATGAAAAAACCCGCGCCGAAGGGTTTGGATCCGAGGTGCAGCGTCGCGTCATGATTGGCACGTATGTATTGTCCGCGGGGTTTTACGATGCCTATTACAACCGCGCACGTCGTGTACGTACCCTGATCAAACGCGACTTCGAGCAGGTATTCGAGCGTGGCATCGACGCGATTCTCACACCCGCCACACCCTCTGCGGCTTTTGGTTTGGGAGAGATGACGGATGCGGATCCGGTGGCCATGTACCTCAACGACGTGTTTACTGTGACCGTAAACCTAGCCGGCTTGCCAGGTATCGCTGTGCCCACGGGACTTGACAAGCAGGGCCTGCCGCTGGGCTTGCAACTCATTGGCCGTCCTTGGGCGGAAGCAGACCTGCTTTGTACAGCCCATGTGCTGGAAACCGCCGCTGGTTTTGTGGCCAAGCCGGGCAAATGGTGGTAATCTGACCCTTAACAAGCGCAACGACAGGCATTTAATCCTATGACAGCACGTGTCTTTCTTGCAGGACTGGTTTTGGCAACGCTGAGCGCCTGCGCGCCGCAGGTCCCTGACAGTGGTCGCACCGTCGGGTTTGACAATTCCGTGGATGCCCAACGCCAACGCGAGGCTGCTTTGGCGCAAAATCCGTACCGTGTACCCGATACTGTTCTGCCCCCCACCGGCACACCATCACCCAGCTCAGCGGAAGCGACGGCCGCTGAAACCACCCGCGTCTTGAACGAAACGCGTTCGGCCGGTGCGGTGGAGACCACGACACTGAACGGTGGCGTTGCCCCGGTCCAGACGAACCCGACCAGTGTCACTTCGCTTGACGCAAACAACTCCGCCATATCGGACGAAAACAATTTTGACGCAGTTGCCGGTCGCCAAAGCATAGAAAGCGATGCGGCGCGAATTGCCAACAACAAGGCGCAGTACGAGGTTGTGCAACCCGAAGCATTGCCTACGCGTTCCGGTGACAGCCAACCCAATATCGTGGCCTTCGCGCTGGAAACAAAGCACCCCAAAGGGCAGAGCGTTTATGCGCGTGCAGGGTTTGGGGGTGAAAGCCGCGCGGCAAGGAATTGCGCCAGTTATGCATCGCCGGATTTGGCCCAGATCGACTTTTTGCAGCGCGGCGGGCCGGTGCGAGATCGCAAAGGACTTGATCCGGATGGGGATGGCTACGCCTGTTCCTGGGATCCGGCACCTTTCCGCAAGGCGACCCAGGGCTGACGCCCATGCACATCTATTCGTCCCCGAATTGCGGGCCTAGGCGCGGCGGGCTGACGCCGAGCATGGTCGTCATACATTATACGGCGATGGGCAGCGCCGAAGCTGCGATTGCCCGGCTTTGTGAGCCCGAAGCCGAAGTTTCAGCGCATTATGTGATTTCCTGCGACGGGGAATTGACGCAACTGGTCCCGGAAGAAAAACGGGCCTGGCACGCAGGCGCGGGTGAATGGCGTGGGTTGACCGATATCAACTCGCGTTCCATCGGCATTGAGTTGGACAACACAGGTGCGCATCCTTTCCCGGAGCCGCAGATGAGCGTGTTGGAAACCTTGCTGAGCGAAATCATGTCAAGATGGCCTATTGCGGCGCGTGATGTCATTGGCCACTCGGATATGGCGCCGGGGCGCAAGTTCGACCCGGGTCCCAGATTTGACTGGGCCCGACTTGCTCGGCGCGGACTTGCGGCACCTTCGGGGCAGGGAGAACGGCCAGATCACCCGACACCGGCTCAGTTTCGCGCCATGGCTCGGAGCAACGGCTATACTGCTGAGGTGGGCGACGAGGCGCTGCTCGCCGCTGTTCGGTTGCGCCATAGGTCCTATGCCAGCGGTGGTTTGAACGCAGATGATTTCGTCCCGATTGGTTAAGTGACTTATGAAAGCTGATTGCGGGTGTTCCGAACGTTCAATGAACGGATTACACAGGCTTGATCACGCGCGCCATTGACCTGAAAGCAATTTCCGCGCATCAGGGCGCTGCGCGGAAGGCCGGATGGCCGCGGGATTGGGCAACCGATGTCGAGGAAAGTCCGGACTCCAAAAAGCAACGGTGCCGGGTAACGCCCGGGCAGGGCAACCTGACGGAAAGCGCCACAGAAATGAAACCGCCCCTGATTGCCGCGTAGCGGTGCCCGGGGGTAAGGGTGAAACGGTGGGGTAAGAGCCCACCGCGCAGCTGGCAACAGCGGCGGCACGGCAAGCCCCACTGGGAGCAATGCCAAATAGGGATCGCGTGTCGCAAGACAGGGCCGCTTTTGCCCCAGCAGATCCGGGTTGGCAGCTAGAGCTGTCCGGGCAACCGGGTGGCAAGAGGAATGGTCATCGAACCGGGGCTTGCCCCGGGGAACAGAATCCGGCTTACAGGCTCTCCGCGCGCAAGTATCAGAACCTGTACCTGACGATTGAGCGCTAAGATGCAAGCTTTAGGTTGAAGGCACAGGTTCAGCGACAGAACTGCTTTAGGTTACGAAGTTCCTTTTCCGCCCGAAAATTAAGCAATTCATGTGGTGGACCGCCTTCTTTTGCGGCGTTTATGAAATCGCCCGATAAATAGGCGGACTATTGCGTGCTTGCGGTTTGATTCAGCATCTCGATAGCGCACGCCTTGCCCATTCAAAAAAGTGGAAGGGGATATTCATCATGGTCGGAGCAGATACCGCCTGGATCATCGTGGCGACAGCGCTTGTCTTGTTTATGACACTACCGGGGCTTGCACTATTTTACGGTGGGCTTGTGCGTGCGCGCAATGTGCTCAGCGTTTTCATGCAGTGCTTTTCGGTGGCCTGCTTGATGAGTGTGCTTTGGCTTGCGGTTGGATATTCCATCGCATTTGGCGATGGTAACGCATTTTGGGGCGGCTTGGGAAAAGCCTTCTTGAACGGT
>NZ_JBGCEQ010000003.1:0-555126 GCF_045106495.1 Roseobacter sp. | reverse complement strand
CGTATATCGCGTCCTCAGGGCGCATGACCTGATCACCAGCCCCGCTTTTATCGTCATGAAAGCCGCCAGTGAGTTCAAAGACAAAACCACAGCCATCAACCAGCTGTGGCAGACCGACTTCACATATCTCAAAGTGCTTGAACTACCCTATGTTTCCTCTTTTAGTAAGGCTTCCATTAGTGCGCGCTCTGGCTCCAACACAACTGGATTTGATTGCAGGCTTGCAGGGAATTCTATCAAACGCATATTCCAATTCTGGGCAGCAACTATGTTTGTTTGAAAAAAAGCTTGAAACGCCAAAACGGTCGCAAGTTTGCTCTCATCGGCCTGTTTCGATGGTTCAAACAATGAAAGTGGCTGTAGGTAGTCTGTTGATGAGACTCGCGCGGCACAGATATGCGCAACAGAGCGATACATCGTGAAAATCTGCCTAACACTGGCAACATCGCATTGTACCGCTTTGTCATACTTGGTGTGTTTCCCGGATTTGTAGTCCCATCTCTCAAATGGAAATTTGTTCGCCATTGAATTATGTTTGGCAACTCGTTCTACTGCCGCTTCTTGAGATGGTCGCCTATCCAAACTTTTCAGACCAAAAATAGCCAACGCGACCAAACCTGCTACGTGGACTTGTTGTGCCCGTTTCTCCGCAGCGTTGATTAAAACGGCAGTTGCCAGACTGACCTTTAGCACATCAGGCCCGCGTTTCAGATATTCTTGATATTCACGCTCAATCGCAAAACGACATATCTTAAAGCTGAGTTCGTCATCGGGGAAGAAAGCTAATGCGTCCAGAAGTTGTCGAGCGTAAGGTAGGATCTTACCGCTCTCGTCGCTTAATCTAATCAATTCAGTCATTAAGGGATACCAAGTTGCATTCGATCCGAGCTGACAAGTATTGCGCCAAACGCTCCATCAATGGGCGCCTCTTTTCCAACAAGTCCGTGCGCCTGTACGCGCGCTCCACCTGATTGCCCACGACATGGCCCAGACACGTCTCCGCAAGTTCCTTTGGAGCTTCTGTCGCCTCTGCGCACCATGTTCTAAAGCTGGACCGGAATCCGTGCGGGCGAGCGTTCATATTGCGTCGCTCCATGTAACGGCTCATCGTGGCGTCAGAAATCACACCCTTCCGAACGCTTGGGAACAAGAAACCATCCCGCGCCAGTGGCTTTGCGGCCTCTATGACCGCCAAAGCTTCGACCGACAACGGCACCCGAAAATCTTCTGTCGCATCTTTACGACCTTTAATGAACTCAGCGGGTATTATCCAAACATCACCTTCAATCTGGTTTTCGTGAAGGAAGCGGAGCGGCTTTGAGCGCACAGCTGTTAAGATCAGGAGCCGTAAAGCCAGTTGGGTAACCGTGCCTTCATCAAGGCTTTGATAAAATGCGGGTACATCAGACCAATGAAGAGCCGGAATGTTGACTCGTTTATGCCGAGACTTTCCTAGCAGCGCCTTGGCTTTGTCTGTGGCCTGCAAGTCTACATCCAACCCTAGGGCTGCTGCATGACGCAGACAGATACCCTCCTGAAAATGTTCCCGGCTTAACGCACAATGCCGCACACATGAGGAGACGAGGAACTCACCTCGCGCCGGCCCGACGGGATACTGTTGATCGCAAAGAGGGTTTCCAGGAAAGTGGATTTTTGGGCCGAAAACTGCCCCTGGAAAAGCTGCTCCATCGATTTGTCCTCAAACATGCTGTAAAGAGCGCAGGCGAAACGCTCCTGAAATTCGGGGACACGGGACGATATGACGAAGGCATAGGGTTCATATGTCAGGTCTTTGTCCGGCGCATTCTGCACATTGCATTCGTCACCAGATTTGTCCACATAATCGGCAATAGACGCGCGGATGATATCCAGATCGCCATAGTAGCGATGCAGCTTACCACTACAGAATGCCGCCGCCGCCTCAGTGTGAGACGGCAATGTGCAGGGCACTGGTTTTATGGTGTCGGCGCTGAACTCGAACACCTTCTCTCCGATTGTGGAGCCCACGACATACCCCAGCAACTTCACGGCCTTGCTCGGCGCTGCCCGGCGGTAGCGGAACGTTATGAAGGGCTCACCCTCGGCGTCATCCGCATTATTTGTTTGATCGGAGGGTGCATCACCTTTGCTTTCTTTCTCCGCATAGGCTTTGGCATAGTCGAAATAGTGTTTGCAGTTTTTTACGGACGGTTCGACGCCCTCCGCCACCTTCTCTTCGACTCCCACCTGCTCTTCGATCCCCGCTTGCCAGACCGCGTCAGGTGCTTTTGACGCAGTCACATAACCACCGTTTGCAACAAAAACAATTTGCGAATAATCCAGATGCGGCGCGTTCGGTTCGGACGATGTGCCGATCACTTTTGCAACTTTTTCCGGATCCGCATCCAGCGCTGCAAAATTCTCCATTCGGGAAAGAGTGATGGTGGTAGGATCACACAGCAAGTCAAAGTCGTCGTCACCCTTTGTCAGAAATGCATTGCGCTTGGTGGCATCCACGGGCTCTTCGTTGAACTGGTAGCCCGCCCGCGTGACGGCCTCTGTGCAGATCTTGTAGAAATACCCCACATAAGCGCCGGAATCTCTGTCGATTGAAGCAAATGGCGGTGTGTCGACACGCACGCCGATGGTAATTTCCTCCGCAGCGCCATGTCTCGCCGCAAAGAAGCTCTGAATGATCACAACAAAACATAGGCAAAGAAAAAAGCGCATAGTTACTCCGCAGGCCTTACGAAATAGGCGGTTGCGCCACGCAGTCGGCGCTTGCGCTGATGCATCAGGACCTCCGACAAAAAGAAGATCACAACAAAACCGATGAGTGCCGAATACACCGTCGTGTAAAACATCAACCCCATGTCGATGTGATCCAAGCCATCGCGCCCCTGTTTCTGCGCCGCGACGTGCGATTGTAATGCCCGCGCCGCCGCTCCGACGCTGCCCATCGCCAAGGCGGCCACCACACCCCATTGCAGGCTCGAATGCCAAGACGTTTGCTGTCTCCCCGACGCCAGCCGCGCGGCATGGCCATCCAGCAGCAAAACCACCAATAGCCCAAGAATGCAGCCCCGCAGGATCACCAAAACCTCGCGTTCGACCATCACCGTGATGTTGGACCACGCGTCTATCTTGCCCAATTCTCCTCTGAATGCGAACATCCATATGCTGACGGTAACCAGCAGCAGCATCGCAAGCATCCAAGACACCAGCAATGCAATCCCGATCTGCGGCATCCACCGTGTCCAGTGGACACGCCAGATATTGCGCCAGCGCAGAGATTGTTTGGCGGCATCGCGCAGGATCAGAATGATTGCCAACGGCAAAATGAAGCCATTCAGCATGACCACCGTGAATCTACCCATGCGCTCAATCCATGGGACGGATTCACGTGAAAGCCGCAGACCTATCTCGTACTGCCCCGGCCAAATGCTCCATGCTATCGTCACCACTGCGATAAGGGACATAGACCACAAAAAGGCCTGCATCGCATAGGACGGCTGTAGCTCTGGCTCGGCGGCGTCGTGGATGTCGTCCAGAAAGAGGCACAGCCGACCAAGGGCGATATCGTGCTGCCGGATCGATTTGCGCAGGCCATTTTCGGTACCTTCAGCCGCGGCGGCTGCGCGCTCCAAAAGCGTTGCGCCAGAGGCATTTTCCGTCTCCGGGTGCGGTACCAGCCCATGTTCCACATATAGTGCCAGCAGAATACACAAGTCTTCGGCCAGCTTATTGACATCAGAGGCCACGCGATCCCAGCTTTTTCGCTTCAATTCCGTGTCGTCTTTAGGATCTGTCGCATCCAGTGACGTGGGTTGGTCAGGATCTGCGGCCGTGGCCCCGCGCCCGAGCACAAAATCGGTGCGCTCATCCAACCCAAGAATGACAATGTCTTTGCGATTGCGCAGCTCTTCTTCAATCGGGTTGAAACTCTCGCGGATATCCACGCTTTCCATCTTTAACCGCCGGTCGAGGATCCAGGACGACACTGCGAAAATTACGTCCAGGTCGTTACTGAAGTCTTCGGGATCCGTCACCTGATCAGCTGCCGCTTCGCGGTAATGCTTGCGGCGTTCCCAGTCGCCTTTTGCGATCAGCAAGCTGTCTTGAGGGCCCCGCGACAGGTCGATGGCCTTGCGGCGCAGAATATCCGTGTCGTTCAGGACGCTGGTCGGAATGCCCGCAACCCGATGAGCGGTCACGCGCGCCCATTCTTCGAACCGGCGCAACACTGGTACCGACGGTGCCAAACCGGTGAGGATCAAAGCCGATGTCAGCGAGACAAACGGCGGGATGCCAATCGAGTCGTCGCCAGAAGATGACAATTCCGCGCCAACGAAGGCCTCCCCACCCAAGGCGGGCAAGACCTCAGCGTAGACACACAAAATTGCATAAACGGTCAACAGGCATAGGCAATAGTAGAACCAAACCCGAATGACGACGCGACGCGCGCGCAGCTTGTCAGGCGACAAAAGTGTAACAAGCCGCTCAAGCCGGGTTCCCGTGTCGTAGGTGATCCGGTTAAAGCGTTCGTATGAAAATACAACAACTATGAACGCCCCGAAAATCAGGGCAAAAATTTCTGACGATGCCTGTGACATGACGACTTTTAAATGAGCACGACTTAACGACTACCGGCAGTTATCAACCGACGGATTACAGTCCTGTGCGATTGAAACGACTGGCAAACTAGAGGCAAAAAAGACTACTAAAAGGAATGTTTTCACAGCAGATACCCCCACAATATCAAATAATATTAACCTATTGATAACAATTGTTAACCGATTCTTCAACCAGCGAGTGTGATGCTCGGATTGGGGCGAAGTTAATCATCGTTTGCCGGAGCCTCTACGACCATCGCAGGGTGGTCCGTTTACTTCGCTCAGTTTGAACACAGGCGGACACTCGTGCCCGTGAACGCAGCCGGAAGGATTCAATCGGCAACGCTGGAGAGCACCAGAGAAATCTCACCGCGCCGCACGAAACGCAAAGTTTGTCAGATTCTTTTTCATTCTATGCATCCAAAACCAGCGGAGTCCCCGATTACCCAATTGAATGGATTGGAATTGGAGGACGCCATGTAAGAGACACCGAACGCGTTGCTTTGGCATCATTTTGTGCCGAAGCGCTAACGCAATCAAAATTTCTCAAAGCCGCGAACTGTTGCGAAATCCTGAAACAGAAGCGCCGTACATTCTTTAAAACTCACTAATTGCATTGGAAAAAACATGTTTATCGATCTCAAGAAGTCAGACATTCAACAAGATACAATCACCCCGGTTAAAGGCCCACTCGACGGCTTGATCAAAACCGACGTGACGCTACCGCCGCCTACCGCAACGGATCCAGCAGCAAAACCTAACTCGGTGTCAGTGCCGACACCGACGCCAGAACGGACGATCATCGACGAGCTACAGCAAGCTCTGGCGACTTCGCTGGCCGGGCGCACTGGGGAATCTCTTGAATCCGGCGGATCAGAACCGTTTGACATTGCTGTAGGTGAGCTCATCGACAACTACCGAATTCTTGCACGTCGCAAATCACAAGGGGCTTTGACGGATGCAGAATTTCAGCGGGCCGTAGATGTCTCAACCGCAAAGATATTCGGAGGCACCAACAGACCAAAAACCGAACAGCAGTTGGATAGTCTAGTTATGCGTTCCATCGGCGAGATTGCTGGAAACTCTGCACCCGATGTCGCCCTTCTACCCGACATTTTCAACGAGCCGCTTCTGGAGCAAACGAAAGCAGACCTGTTGAACTTCGGGCTGCAGGGAGGGAACACATCTCTCAATGCTGCGCAACTCTCCATCGGACCATTTGATCCTTTTGGGGGCGTTCCGCAGATTGCCGCCCAACCCTTGTTTTTTGCCATAGGCAGCAACCTTGTCAGTTGCATCAACGAGACGGCTCCCGTTCTGCTGAATGATGAATTCAGAATATCCGTCAGCGGCATTGTTAACGGAAAAGCGATTGCACCGAAGCTCTACAACAAAAATGACATGGAGAAGAAGTTCAAGAGCGACAATGACAGTGACTTTACTGGCGCCAAGCCAAATCGTTTTGAGTATGCGATTGAGCAGATCCCGCTCGGCGTCGCCTCGTACCTCTTGCTTGGATTTCCTTATGAAGAGGACCAACTTACCGAAACGGAAGTGAAGAACACTGTCGGCGCGATCCGGAAATTACTGGAAGAATTGGAGCCGGTTCTTGATGCGATCATTGATCAAGCGCTGGCAAGAGCCCTGGCCGGTGCCAATCCTGGCGCTGCCATTGCTATTGCGCTTTTCCGACGGTTCCTCGAAAGCTTGGAAATCCGGGAGCTCATCGTATCTGCGTTTTTTTCAATCCTCTCGGATTTTCTGGGTGATCTTCCTGGCGTGAACAACGATGCCTTCACGCCTTTTACATTGGCGGGAACTTTCTCACGTGGTGTCGGCGACCAGACTGTTCAGGCTACGATGACGGCGTCGGTTGGCGCGCTTGATGCAAATTCAGCATCCTTTCCCAAAACCGTGATGTTGAACCGCCCCAATTCGAGTGTCGAAAAAGAAACCATCAAGACCATCTCGAACGTCGAAGTGCGGGAGGTGCCCCTCGGCGCGCGTGGACGGTATCAACTAACCACCGTGATCGCGGTGCGACCGACCGTCAACCCACCAGCCTGAGTAGGCCTTGATGTCATCGAAAAAATGACAGGCAGTCGGGCATCCATCACGGTGCCCGCCTGCCTTTTTGCAGGGGGATTGGGTGCGCGACCCGCTGATGTTAGAATAGCGTTCGAGGGATGTAGATCGGTGGATACCGCGTGGTCGAAGACGAAGAGCTTTCACGCCTGATCGGAGAAGTGGCGCATGGCAGCAGACTCTCGCTGCGAACGCTCTTCGAGCGGACAGGCGGATATCTCTTGGCAGTTTGCCAAAGAAGGCTTGGGCATAGGGACCTGGCTGAGGAAGCTGTGCAGGATACGTTTGTCGCCATATGGAAGTCAGCCAAGGATTTCGATGCGTCAGCCGGGTCGGCGAAGGCTTGGATGTCGACGATCGCACGACGCCGCGCAATTGATCGCCTCAGAGCGAGCCCTTGGCTCAACCGCGAAGTCACACTTGAAGCCGAACAAAAAATCTCAGAGACAAATGCAGACAGACTGGCATTGTCAGGGTGTCTTTCGCGGCTCGAACGGACGAGCCATCTGGCGATCAGGCTTTGCTACCTCTATGGCATGACGCATCAGGAAGTCAGCCTTGCGACGGGGGTGCCACTTGGGACGATAAAGAGCCGAATAAGACGGGCACTTCTACAACTCAGAAAGTGTCTGGATCAATGACGGATGATGTGAAAATCCGGTCTGCGGAATTCGTTCTTGGTCTTTATGATGCAAGCAGAAAAGATTTGGCTGATCCCGAATTTCAAGCCGAAGTGGCGTTCTGGGAACGAAACCTTGTCTTGTTGGAAGAGACATTGCAGCCACAACCGCTCCAACTGTCAGATGAGGCACTGTGGGGTGAGATCGAGGCGCGTCTTGACGAACTCGAAACAGTACCCGGCACCCGTACGATCCCCCTTGAAGGCGGCGTTTGGGAGCAGATCGCAGATGGGATCGAACGAAAGGTTGTGCATGTGGACCCGGTGGCGCAAACACAGGCCTTCATGGTTCGGATGGCAAAAGGTTCCGTGCTCCCATCCCACGAACATGGTGGAGATGAGCACTGCGTCGTAGTGAGCGGAAAGCTCTCAGTTGGCAGGAGGACATTTGGCGCAGGGGCCTATCATTTTGCAGCGCGTGAAACGCGCCACGAACCGATAGCCGCGATTGAGGACGCCATATTTTTCATTCAAGGCCCGCTTTGATTCGAAAGCAGGCCGCTTGCTGCGCGTGTATAGACGCATGCCAAGATAAACCCTGGCCACAAACCCAAGCTGCCCTTCACAGCGAGAGGCCCAATGGCAACCAACGTTCGCTGCGAGAAGCACCCGCGAGACACTTTGTAAGTATTGCTGTAATCTTGCCAACTTCGTTTTCTATGAAATCGAGTGGTCTTCTACGCACGCCCAATAAACCGAGCAAATAAAACCACGTGGAGTCAACGCAGAATCAACAAAACGAAAAGCCGTTAGGTGTTAGGAAAAAGTTCTGGATGGTCAGTTTCCGGCAAATTAGGGCCCAGTTTCCAAAGCTGAATGACCAACGCGATTGAGGGTGCCAATGCGACGCGCAGTGGCGGCGGCTGGTTTTGGAAATGGAGGAACTCCAATCCATTACGGTTTTGTGCTGCGGGGGTTTGTGAAGCGCAAGGTTGGAGCCGCTTGCCCCGTTCGAAAGTTATGCCCTGTGGCGATGGATACGTCCCCATGGGGGCTGTCAAACCTTATGGGGCACACAGTCACATCAGATCGTCGTTGAGGTTTTAGGTGCTGCGCATGTGATCATTCTTGGGGCGGGTCTCAGCGCAAAAGGAGAATGTAATGGCGATAGAGATATTTGAAACCGGGCGATTCAGTTCACGCGTTATCGGGAATAATCAACCGGACTTTTACCAAACAAATCAGGATCAATTTGAGATCGTCCAGACAGGCGGCGGTCGTGACACGATTTTTGTTCAACCAAATCGCAGGCAGATTGTCGGTGAAACGGTTTTTGATATGTATTTGATTTCGCTTCCACCTGATGTGGTTGACGCAGGCGAAGGAGAGGATCGTATCCTGATTGCCGCCACGGGTGGTGCAATCCTTGGAGGCGACGAAAACGACGTGATCCGTAGCGTCGCGTCAGCTGCTGCTCAGCGGCGCGACGACATCCTCCTGATCTTCGGAGACGATTCATCGATCACAAACACTAACGGACATGGTGACGATACAATCTTCGCCGGCACAGCCAACGAGTTGATCGACGGCGGCGGTGGCGTGGACACCGTTAGCTACACGTTTTCCGACAGTTTCATGGGCATCAGTCTTTTTGAACCCAACCCGGGCAATGGCTTCTTCTCCGGCCGGGCGGTTTCGGCCAATGGCAGCGAGGACGTCCTGAATCGCGTCGAGAACATTATTGGCTCCCAATATGACGACTTCATTTTTGGCAACAGCCTCTCCAACCAGCTCGAAGGTGGGCGCGGCAGTGATAACATTCAGGCTGGAGGCGGTAACGACGATGTTCGAGGAGACCGCGGCAACGACATATTGGCGGGCGGAGATGGTAACGATACGATCCGTGGCGGAAACGGCAACGACGACATCAGCGGCGACGCGGGCAATGACGCGCTTTTTGGCGGAAGCGGAAACGACATCGTGCGACCGGGGCGCGGTTTTGACGTCGCCGACGGCGGAAGGGGTAACGATACCATCGACTATGCGCAGGCGGACGGACCCGTCTTCGTCAATCTGGCGCAGGGATTTGCAAACACGCAGCTCGGGCGGGCGGTGGAGATTGACACGTTGTCGCGCTTTGAGAACGTCGTCGGTTCCATTTTTGACGACTTCATCTTCGGCAATGCTGGCGCAAACAGGATCGAAGGCCGCAACGGAAGAGATTCAATAGCAGGCCTGGACGGCAATGACATTATTTCCGGCGGCAGTGATCGCGACCTGCTTTTTGGCAATCAGGGAGATGACGCAATATCCGGCGGTCGGGACAATGACACTATCGATGGTGGTTTTGGCGACGACTTTCTTGTCGGCAATGCCGGTGCTGATCTCATCAGAGGTGGGCCAGGCGAAGACATATTGATCGGCGGGGCTGGCGCGAACACCTATCTATGGCTTCCCGACGATCTCAGCGGGGAGACCGACAGCATCATTGATTTCGCGCCACTCTTCGGAGAAACGCTTCGGTTTGAAGGTGTTTTTGCCCCGGGAACCGACGCGGAGGACGTCATTTCGGCTGTTTCTCTTGGCGATGATGCGGCACTAATTCTGGACCTTGAGGAATCGCTGATCGAGAACCCTGTCGGAACCAAGATCAACTTCGCCAATTTGCGAGACTTTGATGCAGAGACCATCAATTTCAGCTTCTGGCAAAACATCGGCACGATAGAGTTCATTTGAACAATTGGCGTGGGTTCTCATTGATTTCCAACCCCCGATTGTCCGGAAACAGAAGCAGGTCGAAACGGTTCATCGTTTTGTCAAAAAAGCGATGCGTCGACCCGGGGTATCGCTTACCCGATTGTTCGTACCAACCAGGCGCGGGATCATAGATACCCAACGCTTAACTTCAAGCTTCTCCGGTGCACCAGCTGCGTGTCGACAGGTAAAAATCGGGCCAATTGCATTCCAGTTGCCACATGCGGGCAATCTCGGCCCTAAATCACCAAACTATCCAATGCCGACAGCAATTCACGGCGTGTGATTGGCTTCGTCAACGTGGGAACATTGTTCAAGTGAGGCGCAAGACTGTGCTGCTCGCCATAGCCAGTAACGAAAATGAATGGCACGTTCCGCCGCAAAAGCTCGCTGGCAATAGGCTCACTCGTTACACCTTGGCCAAGGTTTATGTCCAGCGCAGCGAATGTAGGCGTTTCCACCTGAAGAAACTCCATGGCGGGATCAACCCCTGACAGCATCTCAATGCTCACAAAACCCGCATTCTCGAGCACTGTTCGCATTGCATTTGCAACCATGAAGTTGTCTTCAACTAGCAAGACAAGGCCATTTCTAAGCGCAGTCACCGTCTTCGAAGGGAGCTGGTTGTCTCTTTCGTTTTGTGTTCGGTTTTTCACCGGCGCATCGCCAAACGCGCTGGGCGGAAGTGTAAGGGTCGCTTCTACACCGTTTTCGCAGAACCGGAGATCAGCGGTACCACCCATTTCGAATGGTACGGCTTGAAGGATCAGCGTCGTGCCGAACCCTTGTCTTTTCGGTTTGGTGTTGATGCGCGGCCCATCCCGTTCGAACCAATCGACGCGAAGACCATCATCATTGCGCCGCACTTCCAGATCAATTCGGCCATTTGGGACTGCCAGCGCGCCATATTTGACCGCATTTGTCATCAGCTCGTGGATAACGAGCGCAAAAATCGGAGCGGACTCTGCCCGGATGTTTGCATCCTCACCCGACACAAAAACGCGCTGCGCGTCTTCTTGGCTATAGGGATTGGCCTCCAACTTTATGATGTCAAAGATAGATACAGAGGAGTTTGCGGCTCCTGCACCGATGTCATGTGCCGCCGCAAGGGCATGGATGCGAGATTCAATAGCATTCGAATAGCTTTCAAGTGAGCCACCAGACCTGCGCGCCTCCGATGAAACTGACTTGACCAGCGCAAGGATGTTGCGCACGCGGTGATTAAGCTCATTGATCATGAGCTGCTGTTGTCGACTGAGGTGAGAGAGGAAAGCACGCCTCTCTGCTGCACTCAACAATGGCCAGAGCTGGCGCATCAGGTGGATGTCATCGCCCGACCACGCCTTACTTTTATGGGCAGTCTCCAGAAGGTATTTCGAAAAAGAGGATCGCGGTTCAATCCGCAAGGTATTCTTTTCAGCTTCAACTGTCTTGGTTGGATTGCCTGCCCACGCAACGGATTGGCTGATTTCGGGGCGATAGACCTGGAGACTTCGTGTCCCCTCGTAACCGGTAAGAAGAGCACCTGCCAAGCCGTCCAGATGCGACGCCAGTTCTGGGAAAGCCGAGGACAAGTTGTCGATGGCCAACAGTTTGTCCGGCGCTGCATTTACACGTTCTGCCAGAAACTCAATGATGGATGTCTCCGGCACCTTTCCAAAACCAAAATATTCCGAACCGTTCGTCATAACGACGCCAGTTGCGTCGAGCACATCAATGATCGATGGGCCAACTTGCTGCATCATCGCCTCAAGCTCGCTGCCCTTTTCCAGCTCACCCTGGACGTCCGTTTGAAGTTGGTCAACTTGCTGAGACAGCTTCAGTGATTTTTCCCGGCGAAGAAGATCGAGCTTCAGTTGAAACAAGGGCATAAAGCTCAAGAGAAGGTGGCGCATTTCGGGTGGTGCCACTCGTGGTTTTAGACTGTGAAAAGAAATCATCCCCCAAAGCTCATCTCCGAGGATAACTGAGAGAGTCATCGTGGCGCCAAGGCCAAAGTTGTGAAGGTATTGCATGTGTATCGGCGATACGCCTCTGTTGGCAGCAAATGTCATGTCCAACGCGGGTTCGTCGGCGCTGTGAGCGACCAGCGGGATAGGGATTTGCTCAACATCGCAGATTAGGCGCATCGGTATTTGCCGCATAAGGTCACGTGCCTGGGCCGGAACATCATGGCTGGGAAAGCGCAGCCCAAGCAAAGGATCCATACGTCTGCTACGCGCTTCGGAAACGACCTCCCCATTCCACTCTTTATCGAACTTTATGACGGTTACGCGGTCAAAGCTGGTTAAATGGTGCAGCAAGTCCGTCGTCAAATCAAACAGCTCCGGCAGAGTGTCACAACCTTCGATTTGACTGACGAGAAAAGCTTGTTGTTGGCTTGTTTCGTATGACGTTTTCGGAACCGTCCCCGCTTCCTCGATTTCGATGACAAATCGTTCACCCCCTTTTGAGAAATGAACCGCATATTCTTTCCCCGTCGTTTGCCACACACCCGCAAAATGCCGCGCGTTTGCAAAGCCGCCCATACCTCGGATGTTGTTTAGATTGTGCGAAATGTCCGCGCCTAACAACGAGCGCAAAGGCCTGCCAAGGATATCCGCCAATGGAAGGCCAAAGAGGTCCGGGCAGTTTTCGCTTGCTTGTCGAACAATGCCTCCATCAAAATCACAGGCTAACAGAAATCCAATCGGCTGGATTGATCCCGGAATATGCACAGGTTCATCAGCGCATGTTTTCAGCGCTTCGCGTAGCTGTTCTTCTGTCAATGGTTGTGTCATCTGCTGTTGCCCTCCGTTTACCTTGTATATGCCAACACAACTGTCGTGAAAAGTTGACATCACACCTGTAAACTTGCGTGTTAGCGCCGTACTGTTGCACGTCTTGGCGCAACATTGACGACGCGTGAATACAGCCCCAACGATCCACACCCTCCCGGGTTGGCGCCACGTTCACTGGATGCGGTGTATCGCATGGCTAGAAAAAACGGGCTTTGGTGGTGGGCTGCGCCACCAGGTGAGAAGACATCGCCTAATGCTATTGACTAGTTCGCAATTCGCAACATCTCAAAAACGAACAGAATGGCGGGGTTGAGATGCTCAGAGCATGCATTTTTGTACTGGCAATGGCTGCGACAATGCCTGCGTTAGCCTTGGATTTGAATGAAACAGGTCGCTACGATCTCAACCGACCGGCCAGCTTAGATTATGACCCGACATTCTGCGGCCTGTGGATCGCCAATGAGGGACCTGATGCGGTACTGGTCACTTTGCAGGGCGACGAGTTGCGGCGCGTGAGCAGTGATTTGTTTCGGATAAAGGCAATCTCGCTGGAAGGCGATCACCTGCTGGTCGGAGACGGGTTTGGCAAACTGCAAAGGTTGACAAAAAATGGTGAGACGCTGGGGCCACCCTTCGCGCTCGCCGGCGGGTTTGCGGATACCGAAGGTATTGCGATTTCTGCCAATGGGGACATCGTGACGGTTGAAGACGATCCGGAGCGCTTGTCGTGGTTCAGCCCAACCGGCGAGCTGAAAGCACAGATCAACACGATGGAGTTGTCTCCGCCGCTGAGCGAAGCGCAGGGCATCGCAATCGACCCGCGGACAGGGCACCTCCTGATCGTCGACGATTGGGAAGGCTCCAACAGCCTCTATGAATTTTCCGCCGACGGCGAACTTCTCGCGCAAGCCAGTTTGTTGGAATACGGCAATGATCCGGAAGGAATAGCCATCCGACCAGGCTCCGATCAACTGTTCATCGCATTCGACGGCGGTGCGCAAATTGTGACTTTCGACTACACGCCCACCTTACCGCCGGGATCAGCACCATTGCCACCAGGTGCGGATTGCATGATGTTTTAGGGCCACCTTTGTTGCATCAGAACTGATTGTCGCATGGTCTCGCATTGGGTCCTTCTTGTTCGATGGTTGCTAATTGTCACGACCAGCACCCTTCGGGGTTACGATAGCCGTCGTTCGCCACGGATTGTTTTGTTTCAATCTGGCGCTTCCAAAGGCTTGCTGACCATCTACGCAAAATCGGACCCTCAGCCCTCTATTTTGATCGCTATCAAAGAACCTGGATGGCACGATCCGGACCTCATTCATCTGTATACAAATCGACATTCGCGTCCAAAAAAATGCGTGCATAGACTGGATGTTCAGAAGGGCAGCAGCGATGGATGTCCGTCAATACTCAACCCCGCCTGCGTCCGCGTCGCTCGTCGTGCCAGGTGCACCGGTGGCAGTCGCAGTTCGGCGATCGCTTGGTCCCCGTGCATCTGTGAGCGGCGTAACTGCGAAATAAACGGCCTTCAAAAAAAGCCAAGCGGAATCTTAACTAGCTAGAAAAAGCATTCGTGTTCTTGATCGTATCACTCTTGTTTTTGGGATACCTGAAAGCACCACACTTCCCACAGATCAGGAATGGGCCACCTTAGGCATTGACTGCAGCTTGACAGCCCGCAACCACACTTGCGTCACGTCGCCAAGCCCTTTTTGGTTGAGATGTTTCAGAAACAGTCAAAACCAGTCCTAAAACAGTTCTTTGTGAACTTCCGGGACAAAGGTCTGGTCGTCCATCGGCGGGCGAACGTAACCTCGTTGCGGAGGGCGATCTTCAAGAACCACCGGCTCATGGGCAATTTCTTCGTAAGGAATCAACGAAAGCAAATGGGTGATGCAATTCAGTCTTGCATGTTTCTTGACGTCTGAATTCACGACAAACCATGGCGCTTGCTTTATGTCGGTATGTGAAAACATGTCGTCTTTAGCCTTGGAGTAATCCACCCACCGTTTCCGGCTTTCGAGATCCATCGGGCTGAGCTTCCACTGTTTGGTCGGATCTGTAAGGCGCTTTTGGAATCGGCGTTCCTGTTCTTCGTCGCTTACGGAAAACCAGTACTTGACCAGCTGAATGCCGGACCGGACCAACATACGTTCAAATTCAGGGCAACTGCGCATGAATTCCTTGTATTCCTCGTCGCTGCAAAACCCCATAACGCGCTCGACGCCCGCGCGGTTGTACCAAGACCGATCAAAGATGATAATCTCCCCCGCCGCTGGCAGGTGTGAAACATATCTTTGGAAATACCACTGGGACTTTTCTCGCTCTGTTGGTGCCGGGAGGGCGACAACCTGACAAATCCTGGGGTTCATCGCCTCGGTGATGCGCTTGATCGTCCCACCCTTGCCCGCGGCATCCCTGCCTTCAAATATTATTGCAACCTTGTGACCCGTTTCCTTGACCCATTCCTGCAACTTCACCAATTCGATCTGTAGCCTGGCGAGTTCGGATTCGTAGGTTGAGTTCGATATCTTGACCATTGTTTGCCCCTCACTTTTTTCCCAATCCAAACAAAGCACAATTCTGGAAAAAACGCGAGTTTGCATACTCCGGCACGGATGCCGCGCCGCGCTTGCACGTGGCGTCCTTGTTCGCAATCGCCGTCCTGCACCAAAATTTCCAAAGTTGAAACCGACGCGACAGTATTGAATCTCGGACCGGCCCTAGGACACTAATGTGTCTCGATTGCGTCTGCTGAGGATTCGAGCCTGCAAGCCATATCAACGCAAAGAATATCGCAAACCTGAGCACCGAAAATGCGTATCTGCCACCCCTAAAAAGGCCGTCACAATCGCTGCCAACTGGACGGAATGACATTTCCTCACCAGCATCGGGTTTACGATACCCGGCACCTGCAAAGGTAAACGATCATGGCCATTTTGGACTATACGGATCAGCATTGGCGGGATGCGTTGGGTATCGCCAGAGACCGCGCACCGGCCGCGTTGATCATGGAAGGCACCTGGTGGCGTCAAGCGGCGACGGCATCGCGGCTAGACTATCTCGACGATGTAGTTGAATTGGCTTTTCCCGACATGTTTATGGGCAAATGGCAGGGCCTTGACGTGGCTTTTTGCTGCGCCTATGGCGCGCCGCGCGCGGTTGAGCCCACACATATATTTAGCCAATTGGGCACAGATCTCTTGATCCAGATCGGCACCTGCGGTTCGCTGGATGCCGATGCTTCAACGGGCGTCGTGGCTCTGCCCGAGGAATGTTTGGCCCGCGATGGAGTATCTCAACATTATGGTGCCGGCGAGAGCGTTTTCACCGATGCCGGTCTGGTTGAAACGGTCGAAAAGTCGCTCGCACGTCATGGCGTTCCATCGCAGCGCACACGTCATTTGACATGGCCAAGTTTATTCGCGCAATCGGACGAGATGTGCGAGCGTTGGGCTCTCGAAGGCATTGCGAGTATTGATATGGAAACCTCCGCAGTGGTCGCTGTTGGAGACAGGTTCGGCGCGCGGACGGTGTCGATGCTGACGGTTTGGGATCAGTTGTTTGCCGGGCGCACATTCAATGACCCGTTGCCAGAAGATGACATGGAGAAACTCAAACGCGCCAACAAGATCGTCTTTGAGGTCGCGCTTGAGTTGGCGCTGGCAGCTAAAAGTCACCCGCCACCGATCGGTTAGCCGTTTTTGGCCAGACGATCGTATAGATCCTCGAAAACAGCATCTCGTGCAACGTCATAGGCTTCCAACATGGCATGGCGTGACGGGTCTTTTTGCCAATACAGCGCTTCATCCAGATGCGGTGAGGTGGTCAGATGCGTCGGTACATAGGCAGCATCCAACATCCAAGCGACGTTGATAATGTCCCAGATCACCCAGGTTTTTGTTTCCGGCTGAGAGATTGCATATTTGGTGTGCAACGGATTGTTGGTGTAAAGATGCCAGAGGTAGTCGCCGATGGCGCCATGCCCTTTCACGAAATGCTCCATTTCCGGACGGGAGATGGTCAGCTGGGCACCAACATGGTAGCCGGGCAAGTAGACATGTGGCACGCCACATTCGAACAACAGCCGGGACGACATCTGGTCCTGAACCAGATTGAGCGAGGGTTCGTTGCAAAAAGGGGCATAGCTGGGAAAGCCCGAGGTCCACACCACCACAAGATTGTCGATGATGTCAGGTGCCATCAAAAGGGCCGACCCGATGTTGGGCAGAGCCCCCATCGCCAGTACGTAGACCGGCCCGTCTTCGCGTTTGCGGGCCTGCTTGATGATGAATTGCGCGGCATCAGAATCGACGGGCGCGTCATAGCTAGACAAATGCGCGGGTGAGCCATGAAAGACCTTGCCCTCATGCGCGACATGGCAGGCGTCAAAAACCCGCAGGATTTCCTCGTAGGACCTTTCTTCGCCCACATCTGGTGTGACAAATTCGATGTCGTCAGCTGTGCGCCCATCCGCAAGCAGACGCTTGGCCCAGCCCGCAAAAGGTCCGACAAACTTGCTGTCATGGTCCGTGCCACTGCCGGTTTGTAGTGCCGCCACGGCCTCATAAAGCCCATCACGGTGATGCAGAAAAGAATAAGGGGCCGCAGTCACGCCTTCGATATTCAACCTGTCCTGCGACAACAGGGCCCATGCGACGGCATATTGGTCATCGATCTCATTGGCGGTATCGGTATCTATGATCACGCGTGGCATCGGCCCGGGACGTCCCAGACGCCGGGCCATTAATTCCGGATCCAGCGGTGTGAACCTTTGTACGGCTTCTTGTAGCGTGGTCATGAAAACACCTCTCTAATTGCCAAAGCCTTTGCCAAAGGCCTCTTCCTTGATGAAACGTTCGGTGATGAGCAACAGGATGATCCCCGGCACCGTCACCACCAGCGTGATCCCGGCTGCGGAGGCATCGAGCGTACCGCCCGAGATCTTGGAAAAGAGCAACGTTGGCAGCGTTACGATCTTGCCCTGCCCCATGAAGAAAGTGAGCAGGAAGATGTTGGTAGAAACCAAAAATGTGAATAGCGCCCCCGCCACCACACCGGGTAACAGCATGGGCAGCGTTACCAGGCGCAGGACTTGCCAGCGGTTCGCGCCCAGGATCATCGCCTGTTCTTCAAAATCGCGTCCCAGCCCCTGATAGACTGCCGTCAACATGCGGATCATGTAGGGAATGGTCGGGATAAGATGTACGATAATGATGCCGATATATGTGCCTGCCAGCCCGATTTGAATGAAAATCATCAATAGTGCGATGCCGATGGCCGCCTCTGGCACAATGAGCGGCATGGATAGGAAAAACTCGAACGCGGGCTTGCCGGGGAATCTTTCACGCGCCAGTACGCGCGCTGCGGGCAAGCAGATGATCAGGCAGATCACAGTAACAACGCAACCGATGAAAACGGTGTTCAGGGTTGCTTCCCAAACCTGGCTGTAAGATGAGATTACATAGTCCCAGGCCAGAGGCAGGATCGATTTCTCGCGTTGCTCCAGCCACCAGGTGCCGGGCAGCAGGTCGGGCCAGGCCCAGCGAAATGCGAAGCTCTGGATAATGAGCGGGATGAAGGGACCCAGAATGAAACCCGCGATCAATAACAGGTAAAATTTCTGGTAGGGTGACAGGCGCTCGTTCAACGCAATAGAGGCGGATTTGCGGGTCATCAGTTTCTCCCGATCCGGCGCTCGTAGCGGCGGTAAAGGGCAAGGTAGCTGTATAGGATCACACCTGCGACCAAAGCGATAGAAACAACCGTCGCCATCCCCTGCAACTGAAGTGTGTAGTCTGCGTCATTGAAGTAGCGCCACGCGACAACAGGCAGCGTATCCGGGAAGCCGCCACCGAGAATAAAAGGCGCCTCGAAAGCGCCGATGTTGAAGGCAAAAATGATCAGAGTGGAAGAGATGATGCCCGGCAGGATCTGCGGCAGTGTCACCTGAAAGAATATCTGCCTCTTGTTGGCCCCCAGAATGGCCGCGGCCTCTTCGGTTTCGCGACCAACGCCCAGCAGGACCGCATAGAGGGTCAACGCAACAAAAGGTGTTTGTTTCCAGACATATACTGCGATAATGCCCCAGCCCATATGCGTTTTCAGAATCTGTGGGAACTGACTGGGATCGTCAATAAAACCCGTAAAGGCCATCAGGCGTGACAGCATGCCGCCATTGCCCAGCATGATGACGGCGAGCGCGATACCTACGGTGTAAGGGATCATCAGGGGTAGTTTGTACAGGTATTTGTACAGGGTTTTGGACGGAAAGCTGCGCACCAGCGCCAGCGCCAACAAGATGCCCAATACCAGCGATATGAAAGTGGCGGCAATTGCGTAGTAGAGTGTCAGGCCGAGCGATTTCCAGAAAAAGACATCACCCCATAGCGCGCCAAAATAGGAAAAATCAGGAAAGGTATTTACACCGAACCATGGCGCAAATCCCAGCGATTGCGCGACCCCGAGCACCAGCGCGCCGCCAAAGAGCACAGTTAGCACCGCCATCACCGGTAGCAATTGCAGCCACATCAAGACGCGTTCGCGTTTGTGGCGGGCAAGTTCCTTGGTCTCGGACACATGCGCTCCCTTGGTTGGGGCTCCGGCCACCGGCCCGAGCCCCGTTGCACTTATTTGTTGAGGTTTGCCACGGCCGTTTCGACAATGGCCGCGATACTCTCGGTGCTGTCGCGCTCGATGTATTCCAGCCAGGTCGCCTCGATCACATCCACCAATGTGGCATTTGTATCTGGCGCAGTATTGGCGTCCAGTTCCGCCTGTGTGACCCCAACAAATCCGGGCGAGGCTTCTGTCAGCTTGGTGACATCCGCTTCGCTGAGCCGCCAAGGATCAATCCCCGGAGGCATGCCAGCGATTTCCAGCTTGGTGGCCTGCGCATCGACCGAAGCCATATAGTTGGCCATCACCATGGCAGCCGCAGGATTTGGCGCATTGCCGGGGATCACGAGATAGTTCTTGTTCTTGATCATGTTGCCTTCGGGGAAGATGAATTGCTCTGCCCCTTCCGGATAGGTGCCATCGCGCAAACCAGTGGCAACACCGTAGAGGCCAAACTGGCAGGAAAAGTCGATTTCGCCGTTCAGAAACAGACCATCCAGCGCCTTTGGGTCTTCGGGATATCGCGCATTGCCACCGGCCGCCCCCAGCAGTTTTGGCTCCAGTTCTTTGAGATACTCCATGCCCGGTGTGATCAACCGCGCCAATTCCGCCGCACCCAGTTCCTCGATGGAAGCCTGAAACGGCACCGCGCCATTACCATCGGGATTATGCGCATAAATCGTCGCTTGAACAAAGGTATTGCCGATGAAGTGGGGCGGCTTCACATAAGTGAACTTGCCCGGGTTGGCCTCCAGATAGGTCATCAGCTCCGCAAACGTGCCCGGGGCGTCTCCGGAGGGCACGCGCGTCGTGTTGACTGCACAAACGTATTGCTGCCCTGACCACGGCATTTCGGATGCATTGGTCTCGACCCCGAAATCACGCAAGTTCAACAACGCCCGTGGATCGTCAGGGTTCCATTCGATGTTGGCGCTATTGGGCAGCTTGTCGGCAAAAGCGCCCATAAGAGCGTCCTGCCGTTTGAGCGTGGCAAAGTTTTCACCATTGACCCAGATCGCATCGACACTTCCTTCGCCCAGACCTTTTCCCGAGCCCTTTTCGGCCAACACAAGATCAACGGCATCCTTGGTACCTGTGATCCTGACCGGGTTGAGTGTGACGCCTTCGGCAGCCAGCCCCGGGACCGCAACGCTGTCCATCCAGATGTTGATCTTGTCGCTGCCGCCCCAGTAATAGAGGTTCACCTCGCCTTCTTCCTTGGCGCGGGCTTGCACGTCTTCCCAGCTGATGTCGCCCGCAATGAAGCCGTCGCGGAAGGCGGTGGCGTCCTGTGCGAAACTTACGCTGGCCATCAGGCTGCCGATGAGTGACAGGCTTAGCAGTGTCTTTTTCATAGTTTCCTCCTCTGATTTGGTCGTTTTTCGTTATCGAGTGTTTTGGATGATCCAGATGCGATCTGGCGCGATCGTCAACCAGACGTCCTGGCCGATGTCGACCATGCGCCGAGATTGCTCGGTCACCTGGATGGTCTCGCCGCCGCATGCGACAGAATAGGTGATATTGGCCCCAAAGAAATCACGCGCCGTGACCGTACCCGAGATAACATTCTGACCGGAATTTGGTGCGGCGAGGTGCAAATCGATCGCCTCAGCGCGCAACATGACGTGGCCCGGTCCGTCGGTAGCACGCGCATCGAAGCTTAGCGTGCCAAAGGATGCTTCGGCCTGTGGCGTCGAGCCAGCGCCCAAGATTTTGGCCTCAAACACATTTGTCGCGCCCATGAAATCAGCGATCTCGATGCTGTTGGGATGTTTGTACAAAGCATCCGGCGCATCATATTGCGCCAGATCGCCGTCAAAAATCACCGCCACTCTGTCAGCAAGCTCCATGGCCTCGATCTGATCGTGGGTCACAAAAATGGTCGTGATTCCCAGTCTTTGCTGCAAATCTCGAATAAAGCGCCGCATCTCGCCGCGCAGCTTGGTATCCAGATTGGCCAGTGGTTCGTCCATCATCAGGACCGACGGTTTGGTGATCAACGTGCGGGCAATTGCGACACGTTGCATCTGCCCGCCGGACAGTTGCGCGGGAAATCGGTGACGAAACTGGCGCAGCTGCACCACATCGAGCATTTCTTCCAAACGCGCTTCGGTTTCTGCCTTGTCGGTGCCCCGAACCCTGAGGCCAAACATCACGTTTTTTTCAACCGTCATATGCGGGAACAACGCGTAGCGCTGAAAAACCATGCCCACATTGCGTTTTTGCACCGTAACTTCGGATACATCCTGACCATCAAAACAAATCTGACCGGCAGAAGGCACTTCAAGTCCTGCGATCATCCGTAGCGTCGTGGTCTTGCCGCACCCTGACGGCCCGAGAAGTGCCACCAATTCACCGGACTCAATCTCGAGATCGACATTCGAGATGGCGGTGAAACTGCCAAAATCCTTGCGAACACCTTTAAGCTGAACGGCGGTCAAACTGCGCCCCCGCTTGGTAGCCCATCATGTGCCTTAATAACCTGGAGTGCTTTTGACCCGCTCCATGCAGCAAACTCGTCGAAGACGGCGCGGTGGCGCCCGGGAAGAAGGATAAAATGATGCTCCAAGCCGTGCTCCATCACCGAAGTTACGATGTCCTGCGCGGAACACGGGCCGCCGATGCCAGAAAACCCGCCGACCCAACCACGGCATCCGGTGAATCCGGAGGCTGGGCCTGTGGCAACTGTGCCTTCTACAGCAAAATGCGCAGTGCCATCGCGCGAGACCCTTAGGATGGTGTAATCGCCATGCGCAAACTCGAAATCCGCAATGGCCCCATAGATCGGCCCGCTTTCTGTCCCGCGCCCGATCATCGGGTGATTGATCCACGCCACGTTGTCCTTGGCCATATACAATGGACCGCCGCCGCCATGCCACATCAGGATCTGGTCGCAGGAAAAATCAGGCGAGGTCATGTCTAGAAGGCAACCAACCCTTCCGCTCAGCGATTTTGCGACCAACTGCGTAACCGCCCCCAGGATATCACCCTCTGACGCCACAGGGAGGCCGTCGTTCTCCTCCAGCCAGCTAAAGGCGGCGCCGGGATGCATGCCGGGGTTTTCCTGCAGTGCGGGCCAATCCGAAACCGTCAACGCATCATAGCCGCCGTTTTTCGCAATCGCGCGCAGGGCAAGTGCCGCACGCGCGGTCAGCGCCATCTGTGCCTCCGAGACCCCACGCACCGCCGCCGCCTCGCCCATCTTGACCAATTCTGCGGCGACATCAGCCTCGGATTGTACTGCCATCAAGTCGGTCATGTGGTGTATGTCGATGTGCTCGCACCACACGCCGAGATGTTGCATCAGCTTGTCCGTGGCGACTTCCATATTGTAAAAGGTCATGGCCAACCCACCGATCACACCGATCTTTGCACCGTTCAGATCCTTCTTGGCAGTGAGAGCCCGGATTGTTTGCCCCATACGTTCGGCCAATGCGGCTTCGCCGGGCGCACCCAGGTACCACTGAATGGGATGTCCAGAGAGGTCGCGCACACCGCGTGCGATCGACATCGACATATTGAGAGACACGAAGTTATTGAGCTGGATGTCGTCCACCAAGTTTGGCTCAGGCGTGGCCCAAACCCCCATCGGCAACGGCGTCCGGGCAATTTCCCGCGCCACGTCGCCCATGGTAAAACCGCCATGCAGAAGCAGCAGAAAATCGGCACCTTTCGCCTGCACATCCGCGACAGCCGTGCGCGCTTCAGCCCCGTTCATCGGAACAAGGTCGGCCACGACGACGCAAGCGCCATGGGTTGCGGCAAGCTCTTCCAGCCAGGTTTGGCAGGCCTTGAACACACCATGCTTGTCTGGAAAGTAGCTTGGCAGCGACGCGTTGATCAAACCAATGGTCAGCGGCATATCCGGCTCCTTTTGCAAGTCATGCGATCTGGCGCGGGGCAGGTCCCGCAAGGTCGAAACTGATCGGTCCCTGGCGGTAAACCTGGTCGAAAAACACAGGCTTTCCTGCGGTATCGAAGGCCGTGCAAGCCTGCGACAAGATCGGCGTACCCCTCGGCACATCCAGCATCTCAGCAACCCTGGCAGTCGCCAGCAGGCTGTCGAGCGTCTCGCACGCGCTGGTCCAATCTAGTTCGAATGCTTGACGCAAGATGCGCAAGATCGACTGGTTCTGACCCGTTTCCGGAAAGTGCGTGGCGCTGATGTTTGGCACAAGGCATTGCGGTATCCAGGTTTGGGTCAGCATCCGCGGCGCGCCATCCACCGTGCGGCGACGTTCGACAAGAACCAAAGGTTCGTCGAAATACGCCGCGACGGCGGCAGGCAAGTCCTGCGTCGGGGTCTCGATGCGCAAGAGCTGTGCGCCCGGCACACGCCCCTCAAACAATACCTTGTCGGTGAAACTGACGAGACATGTGGAGGCAGGAGGCGACAGGGTGGCCACGCTGTACCCGCTGCCCTGACGGGAGGTCAGAAAGCCAGCGCGTACCAGCATTTCCAGCGCTTTGCGTACAGTGACACGGCTGACTTCAAAGGCACGTGACAGCTCGCCTTCGGTTGGGAGACGCATGCCAATTGCATACTGCCCGCTGTGCAATCGATGCAAGATCTTGTCATGGACAACCTGATATTTCGGTGCTGCGCTCACGTGATCGCATCCTTCAATTGCGCAAGCCGGTCGCGCCCCGTACTTTCCATCCAGCGCGCCATTGCTGCCGGGCCTTCCGCACCAAAAATGCCGATTGCGTCGCTCCAGATCGCGCGTCCACACATGAAGCCGCAGGCGTTCACACCGGCATCGCGGGACATGCGCAATGCGTCGCGGAATTGCTCGAACGTCACACCGGCACTAAGGTAAAGAAGCGGGATGTCCCCCGCCGCTTCTGCCGCATCCTGGAATGCGGTTCGGGCCTGTGCCTCGGACATGGTGGTATTGATGTGCGGCAGGCTCACAGGGATTTCGACTTTCAGGACATCAATGTTGAAATCGGGCGAGGCAAACCTCTGCGTTGCAGCGCGCACGAGCGCGGGTTTGGCCAGTGCATATTCCGCCGACGTCCCGTCCGGTATCGCGCGGTCATAAACAATGGGTTCAAACAGGAAGGTCACTCCCCGCGCCCTGCACTCTGACCCGATCTTTGCGACAAGATCTGCCTTGCGCTGATTGAGCGCTTCCGGATCATTTGGACCGTAGTAGAGGAAGAATTTCAATACAGGCACATCAATGTCGGGATAATCAGCAATGTCGAGGTTTTCGGGAAGCTTGGTGATCCTGTCCTCATCTGCGATGTGATATACATCCGCCTCATAGGCCAGCATTTTGACGCAAGAGGGATGATAGGCGGGCAAAAGCTCGCGCCCGAGTGCCGCGTCAACCAAAACGGTCGACGCGTCGGGACTTAGTGTTTCCACCACGATCCGCTTGAATGTGAAAAGATCATCGTCGCGCGCATGTGAACCACGACCTTCGCGCAATGCCGCTGCCAAACCGCTGCCTTGATCTACGGCAACCCCGAAAACAGGTCCATCCAGCAAAGTCATGGGGCCTCCAAATGAATGCGCGGAAAGAACGGCGTGTCCGACGGAGCACCCCAGAAAGACAGCATGTCATCCGTGGGCTCCAGCAGAGAGATCGAAAACCCACCCATTTCCTGTGTTGTGACGTAGCTGCCGATCATCGGGGCGATGGCTGTAACACCGCGTGCCAAAAGCGCCTCGCGGGTTTCTTCCCAGATCGTCAGTTGTTCCATCAAGGTGGTGCCACCCATGCCGTTGATAATGACGCAGGCGCGGCTGTCTTCCGCCATTGGACGATCCGCCAAAAGTTTTTCAACTATCTGTTCCACGAGGTTGCGCACGGGGCCAACCTTGGTGCGCCCCACGCCAGGTTCACCATGCACGCCCATTCCCAGAAAAATTTCATCCGGCGGCAGGCTGAACATTTCTTGCCCTGTGAGAGGAGAGATCGGCGGAGACACAGCAGCGGCCAATGTGACCAGCCGATCGCGCACGGCTTCACCCAAAGCGATCAGGTCTTCCAAAGACCAACCTTCCTCCGCGGCGGCGCCCAAAATCTTGTAGATGAACATGGTCCCTGGTGCGCCGCGCCGGTCCTGTTTGCGCTCGGGCGGGGCGGCAGAGATGTCGTCATACATCGGCAGCGGGACGGTTTTTAAGCCAAGGTCCTGAGCCATCATCGTGGCCGCGCGACCGTTGATTATGTCGCCGGAATGCTGCGAAATCAGCAGGATAGAGCCCGCCTGTCCGGTCATCTCGACCAACCCGTCCAGGATCAGGTCTGCCGAAGGCGCTGCAAAGACGTCACCAACGATATTGGCATCCAGCACACCTTGACCAACGAAACCCATGGCAATCGGTTCGTGACCCGACCCGTTTCCGATCAGCAGGGTAACCTTTTCATCGGGGTTCTTGACGTTTTGAGCACGTTTTATCACGCGTGGATCACTGACGCCGCGTTCTACCTGCGGGAACGCACTGACGAAGCCGTCCAGCATGTCATCAACCATCGTTTCGGCACTGTTAAAGAGCTTCTTCATTGCGAGACCTCGTTCAGGGTCTCCAGAAAGAACACCACTGACACCGCCCCCGGGTCCAGATGGCCACGCCCACCGTTCTCGACATATTGAGCGCGGCCTCTGCGTGCGCGGAGGTCTTTGGTGCTGTCGCGTCCATCTTTTGCGGCCTGAATTGCCGCGTGCATGTCGCCAGCCTCCAGCGCTGCAATGGCCGGGTTCAAGGCATCTACCAGGCTTTTGTCGCCCTTTGCCACCTCGCCCAGATCACATATCCTTTCGCAGGTTTTCGACAAGCCTGCGTGCAAGGGCGCGCCCGTTTCCAGGTGCGCCTCGATCTCCAGTAGGATCAACCCAAACAATGTTCCCGACGCGCCGCCGGAGGCGCGCATAAAAGCCTTGGCGCGTTTGCTTTTCTCGGCCGCGACAGCTTTGGTCAAACCGCGCAACATGGTTGCACCATGATCCCCGTCACCAATCGCCGCATCCAGCGCATTGAGCCGGTCCGCTTCCGCGGCAAAGCGGGCCTTGAGAGCGATAAAGAATGGCTCAGCCGACATTTCCGAAAACCTCTTTGAGGTAGACCAGCGTTTCTGTTGCCGCAACGGTCGGATCAGGTTCGATATCGCGCCAGATGTTGAGATCACGGCTCGACGGATGGCCTGCCATCACGAACATCTCTGCTACTACCCAGCTATCGTATTCGATATCCGCAAGCGCACGCGCATCGGCGGGGAAATCATAACGGCCAGAACCGGGCTGTCCGCGGTCGTTATCGGACACGTGGTAGTGAACCAGCGTATCGCCTGCCGCACGCAAGGCTGCGGGTGGGTCTTTCTCTTCGATATTCATGTGGAAACTGTCGAGCAGCACGCCAATATGCTTCGAACCACATGCCCGCGCAATTGCACAAGCCTCAGCTGCAGTCGACGTCAGATCGCTCTCAAACCGGTTCAGAGCTTCGATGCCCAGCGTCACATTGGCATCTGCGAGCACACCATCGAGCCGCGAAAGTGTTTCGGCGGATCGCGCGGCGCGAGCAGATTTATTGGCCGGGTCGAAAACGCCCCAGGGCGCAGCTACCACGCCAGCAAGGCCATTTGAGCCCAACCGCGCGGTCACTTCGATGGCTTCAGTCAGCACCGCAATCGCATTATCCCGCACGTCGGGGTCTTGAGATGTTGGGTCTGCGTCTGGTCCAAGCCCGGTCGAACAGGTCAACGCCAAACCACAGTCCTCAGCCTGCGCGCGAATGTCATCCGCCCGGTCCAAACCGACCCCCAGAAGCGAAAGCTCCACACCATCGAACCCGATGTCGGCCGCTGTTTTCAAGATCGGTGCCGGATCGTCTGTCCAGGACTTCATCCAGAGCCCTGCGTGAATTCCGAACTTCATCGCTCAACTCCCCCCGGTTCGCGATAGGTCATATTAGTAATGACAAATTGGACATGTCAACCAAGCTATTTGGCACGCGTGCGCCTGGTAAAAGGCAAGACCATGCAGAGGCTGAGAAATGACAGAGCGATGCAGCCTATCAAGGCAAACTGCAATGTACCCGATACATCAAGCAACCAACCCGCCGTCCAGGGACCAACAAGACCGGCGACACCCCAACCCGTGAAGACGAGACCGAATGATGCAGGAAACTCGGCGTCGCGCACCTTCAATCTCACCAGAAGCGGTGTGGTCGCGGCAAGCTGACCGTAGGCAAAGGCCACAAAAAACAAGAGCATGACCACCACAAACGGCGCGGTGGCAAAGATCAGGCTGGCAAGCGCCATCATTGAAAGAGCCAGCGCCCCAGCGATACCAGATGCTGCCCCAAACATGCTGGTTGTCGCGGCCGAGGTAAGTCGTCCCAGCGTATTGCCCAGCGCAGCCAGAAAGATCGCCAGGCTCGCAACGCCTGTGCCCCCAGCCGTTTGTGGCAGAATTTGCGCCGCAAAGCCCAAAACAATAAGGCCGGAACAGGACCCGGCAGCAAAAACAATCCAAAGCGCTACAAGTGTCCGGTTGGGTTTGATCATTCGCGCGGATTGCAGGCGCGCGGTGGCGCGAGCGTCAGTGTTGGGGCTGACGAACATCGCAAGAATGCACACTGCCCCCAAACAAACCAATGCAGGCAAGGTCGCCCAAATAGACCATCCTGATGCCGCCAACCAAACATGGATCGGTCCAAAAACCGCACCACCAAGTCCAAAAGCCGCCACGTTCACGGGAACAAGAAGGTTGGCATCTTCGCTGGCAGCCGCCTGCGAGATGGCGTGGTTGTACAGCACGCCGGAAACAAACCCGAACAAGATCCCATAGCTCAACACAAAACCGTTAAATCCTTGACTTGACCCGGTTAGGCCCAAGCTGATCGCGGCGCATCCCGCAATTGCTGACAATCGAAAGCGCGACGGCACCAAGGCAAACAACATCGGCCCCAGCAGCACACCAGACGTGAAACTGATCAGTGCCAAAGAAAATACCATGGAAGCAGTGGCATTGCTCACGTCGAAAGTGGCGCGCACCGCAGGCAGCAGTCCTGACCAGCCATAGAGGCTTCCGCCGCCAAAACATCCCAAGGTGGTCAGCGCAAAATGGAGCCTGCGCGCTTTACGAGCCATGACGGCAATCCTGCATATGCTATTACAGACTTGTAGGAACAAATTAACTGAGTCAATCTCTGGGCAGAGATAGGAGGCATCCTTGGTCCTTGTTATCGGCGCGGCTCAAACGCAATTTAACAGACGGCGCGACGGGTCTGGGTTTCGGGATTGGGCTGCACAGGCCTTTAACGCCGCCTTAGACATGGCCGAGATCGAACGTGGCGACATCGACGCACTGATTTTTGCGTCCGAAAGCGATTTCTTCACACTTCAGCTAAACCCTGCGTCGGTGCTTGCGCAGGACCTCGGCCTTTGTGGCGCTCAGACATTGCGCGTCGAAGGCGGAGGCGCCTCAGGGCAACTGGCCGTTCACGCAGGTGTCGAGCGCATATTATCCGCGCGCGCGCGCCATGTCGCCGTCATTGGCGCGGACCCGTCGGCAAGTGCACTGCCCGGTGACAGCATGCGGGAGTTGTACAGCTATTCATTTGATTTCTGGACCGAAGGGTTGTCCGGCGTAACCGCCACATCTCTTTATGCCCTGTCATGGCAGGCTTTCACCATGACACGTGGCGGTACCGACACGGATCTGAACGCCGTCACCAAAAAGAATCGCACCAATGCCCTGTCCAACCCCAACGCACATCTGCCACGGCAACATGATGAAGCCGAATTCGCAAACGCTCCGGTCGTTGCATCCCCCTATTGCCGACTGCATTGCTCGCCCCTGAGTGACGGAGCCGCCGCGCTGATCTTGTCCGCACCTGATGCTGCACCACGCGCACGCCGAAAGTTAGCGCCGCGGATTTCAGGCATAGGTGCTGCGTCGGATCTCCCTGGACTCGGGCATCGCGCTAACCCTGGTCAGTTCACCGCCAAGACAACGGCGGCGCAACAAGCCATGACCATGGCTACAATTGATCCAGCTGACATTTCTTTGGCCGAAGTCTATGACGCCTACGCCGGGGCAGAATTGCAAGCAGTCGCCGCCCTTGGACTGGCGGAAGATCCCGTAACGGCCCTGCGCAACGGTGACTTTGCACCAACCGGCCGCTGCCCTCTTAATCTGTCGGGAGGGCTATTGGGCCAAGGCGCACCCGTCGGCGCAACGGGCGTGGGTCAAACCGCCTCTTGCGCCTTGATGCTTGAGGGGCGCTATCACCAAGGCTTGCAGCCGGATCGGGTTCTGGGACACGCGCTCGCGGATACGCACGGCGGTGTCGGCACTAGCTGTGCGGTGACGATTCTCCAAGCAGGAGATAGCGCATGAAAAAGCGCGTTGATCTTGACTATAATATTGGCAGCGGGTGGCTGGCACCCTGGTTGGAGGGGCTGCGTAGCGGTCAAGCCGTCGCCTCAACCTGTCCTACTTGTGAAGATGCTTTTTTCCCGCCTATGCGTTCCTGTCCGATCTGCCGTTTGCCCACAACTGGCTGGCGCACCCTAAATGGTCACGCGACGATCTTGTTCCGTACTAACGGCACAGATGGCGACGCAGCAATGGTTCAATTCGATGGTGCCAGCGGAGCCGCTATCGCCAAGACAGAAGGTTTGCCCGCTGACGCGACCCGCGTTTTGATCGTGGCAAGCATTTGTGATCCCCCTGTTCTATCCCTTGCGACGGAGCCGACACCATGAGCGAATATCTGAATCCCTTGGATTCAAAGGCGTTGTCGGAGCTTCACCTGACACAGACCCGATCGGGCGCGTATGAGATCACATGGCCGGACGATTACAACATCTACTCGGCGACCGTTGGTCGATTTCTGGGCCCCGACGATCGCGACAAACCCGCGATGATTTATGAAGCACCTGACGGTTCTGTTGCGGTCATGAGCTTTGCCGAGGTGGACGCCGCCGCCACTAGTCTAGCGGCAGAGCTTCGACTTTTGGGTTATGGCAAAGGCGATCCTGTGGCGCTGCACACCGGACAACATCCCGACACCGGCATTGCCCACATGGCCATCGCCAAGATCGGCGGTATCGCTGTCACACTTTCGCAGCTTTATGGACCTGACACGCTGGCCCATGCGCTAAACGACTGTGAGGCACGTGTCATTCTAACAAGCCGCGACGCATGGGAACCCTTGCGCTCAGAGACCTTTCCCTACCTCAACCATATCCTGGTTCGAGACCCGGGGCCGAACGATCTGGATCTCGGAGCAGCCATGGAAAAATCGCCTGCCGTTTTTGTGCCAGATTTTGGCAGCGCTGATGATCCCGCCTTGCTGATGTACACGTCAGGTTCGACCGGCAAGCCAAAAGGGATCATGCACGGGCATAGAGTGCTTGCCGCCTACACCCCATCGATCAATCTTTTTTTCAACCTGGCTTTGAATGACAAAGACGCAGTTTTTTGGTCGCCGTCTGACTGGGCCTGGGTCGGGGGATTGCTCGATATGCTCTTTCCCGCCTGGATGGCTGGCCGCCCGGTCGCCACGTCATTGGAGCGGTTTACGGCAGATTACGCCTATGCCTTCATGAGCCGTCACAAAGTGACCCATAGCTTTCTGGCCCCGACTGCAATCAAACGGTTGGCGGAGCATCCTGATCCACACCGCGATCATGATCTATCTTTGCGCGTTATTTGCACCGGGGGCGAAGCACTGGCGGCAGAAACCCTCAGTTGGGCCGAAGACAGGTTGCGCGTTACCTGTAACGAGTTTTACGGCATGACCGAAGTCAACCACCTAATCGGCAATTGTGCGGCCTTGTTCCCACGGCGGCCAGGCTCCATGGGACGCGCCTATCCGGGGCATGAGGTTCTTCTCGTGGATGGTGACGGGCAGCAGGTCGCCGATGGCGAACCCGGCGAAGTCGCCACACCGCATGCGTCTCCTACCCGCTTTCTGGGCTATTTCAAAAGCCCCGAAAAAACCGCTGACATGAAACTGGGCCCATATTGGCGCACTCATGACCTCGCGGTACGGGATGAAGATGGTTATTTCTGGTACAAGGGCCGCTCTGATGACTTGATCAAGTCTTCAGGTTTTCGCATTGGCCCAGCCGAAGTGGAGGAATGCTTGCTCGCGCATCCTGCTGTTGCCGAAGTTGCCGTGATCGCCAAACCTGACCCGGATCGCGGCCATATCGTCAAAGCAATCGTCAAAACCCGGTCTGGCGTGATCGGCGATGAGACACTAGCGAAGAACTTGCAGGAACATGTCAAAATCCGCCTTGCTGGGTACAAATCCCCGCGCGAGGTGGCCTTCGTCGAGAACTTCGAGCTGACATCGTCCGGCAAGATCAACCGCAGAGTTCTGCGTGAAGCCGAAGTAGCCAAGGCGCAGGAGATTGTAGATGATTAGATCAATCGAGTATCATGCATTCAGAATTGATGCCGCGTCAATACGTTGAAACTCGAAGTCCAATGGTATGCAGAATTATCCCGATCAGGACGGCCATGAACGTGGTCGCGTGAACGCAGCAACAAAAGAACGCCACTTGACCAGAACCAAATTGACTCGAACAAAGCGGCCTTGTTCGTGTCTTCTGTGTCCTGAATTTGCTTATGGTTTTCGCGCCAGAAATCCAAATGTAGCCTGGCAAATTCTGGTGAACTGCATGGTTCAAATCAGGCGCGTTAACCATTTGTAAAGGAAGTTTAACGCAATATTAATTCCGGGAGTTGTAATCAAGTGGGGCAGGTATGGCCGTTTTCGAACAACTTGGGCACTATTCTGACCAATTAACCGACCGCCTCTTGTGGATGCATAATGCGCCCGCGGCGGCCGATCTTGTCAAAGACCGCAAAGGATTTGTTCGCAAAGCACAATTGTCAGCGGTTATGGCAACATCGCAACCAATGATGGCTGCCAACATTTGCAACGCTTTGGCCCTGGTCGCGCTAGAAAACTTTGTTGGAAAACTTGATGCTATGACGCTCGTTTGGGCCATGGTCGTCACAGCATTTGCTCTTGCCGGGATCGCAAGCGCTAGAAAATTTAAAATGTCGCCTGAAAGGCCCGTAGCAAGCGTTCGCGCGCCTGGGAAAATTACTTTTTCTTCTTTTATCATTGCCTTACTTTGGTGTTTTCCTTTGCTGTTCTTGATTCCAGGCGGCAATTTGCTTGAGGTCGCGTTTATTAGCGCTCTCACAGCGGGTATGATCGGAGGTGGCGCATTGGCACTTTATCCGGTTCCCTTGGCGGGATTCGTTTACGTGTCCGTTCTCTCCTGCATTGCCTTTGTGACTATTGTCGTCACTGGCGCATTGCCTATTTTGCCATTTAGTTTGGTGATCTGGTCTTTCGCTCTTATTATCACATTTTCAACCAAGCGACACACTGTGATGTTTCTTTCCGCGCTGATCGGCAGGCTAAAAGCAGAGCGTCAACGCGATATGGTCAATCTGCTTCTCGACACTTATCAGGGCAAAGGTGGGCAATACCTTTGGCGAAGCGATCGACACCTCAACCTGACCGAAGTTCCGGCCTCTCTGCTCCAGGTGATCGGCCTTGAACGTGCTGAAATCACCTGCGAAAACCTGATTGAGTTACTTCGCACTGCAAAGGCTGTTGGGCACGACGCCAAAAGCGTCGCCTCCTATTCCGCGATGAAAACACTAACGCATCCGGCAGACACCGATTTCGAGATGATTCTGCGGATCAAAAATGGCCGGTTTTTGAAAGTAGCAGGTCGAGGTGAAGTGGGTGGCGACGCAGATCAGTTATCCTATCACGGCTACTTGAAAGACGTTTCACGCGAATTTCAAGCGATCGAAAAAGTTTACGATTTGGCCACTAGAGACACAATGACGGGCCTTTTGAACTACCGCGAGTTCACCAAACAAGCAGAGGCACAGATTGGAGCGCTCAGAGATCAAAATGCGGAGGTTCTGTTTGTTTTTCTTGATGCAGACAATCTCAAGAAGATCAATGATAGTTTTGGGCACGCCGTTGGAGACCGGTTGATCAAAACAATTGGAGCCCGGCTTGAAGAGCAACTTCCAGAAAGCAGTCTTGTTGCCCGCAAAGGCGGAGACGAATTTGTCGCTCTGGTTTCGTCTGCGGATCAAATGGTCACTGAAGATTGGGCCTTTGGATTGGTCAAGAAAATCAGCGGAAGCATAAAGTGTAGTGGCTTGGAAATCCCAGTTTCATGTTGCGTCGGTGTCAGCAAGGCAAGTTCTAGCGTTGCAAACATACAAGCCCTCGAACTGGAAGCCGACCGCGCTTTGTACAATGCGAAGTCAAAAGGAAAAGGCCGAGCCACAGTATATGATGAAAAATTTGGCCAGGCAGGTCAACGCGATCATGTTTTGACCCAAGATCTCAGCGCTGCAATTGACAGCGGCCAATTGGCGCTCCTCTTCGAACCTATTGTGGATTTAAAAACGGGTGCAGTGTTGGGAGCGGAGGCGCTCTTGCGGTGGTCACACCCTATGTATCTAGAGGTTGCCCACGAGAAGATCGTTAGCATTGCTCAAACGAAAGGCTCAGCGGCTAAACTATTCAATTATTCGCTGCTCAACGCGATAACTGAGGCAAAGAAGTGGCAAAGCCGATATTTTGTTTCCGTTAACATGCAGCCATCAGATCTACGGATTGCAAATTTCGCATCGGGAGTAGCAGATGTTGTTTCCTACCTACAGTTTCCAGCACATCGCCTTTGGCTTGAGGTGACGGAGTCCGAAGTTTTGCTAGAAAACGGTGCCGTGCGCGAAAACCTAGAAAAACTGCGATCGCTGGGGATTAGTATTGCGATTGACTTTGGTGCCGGTTCTTCGTCTTTGAATTCTCTTGGCTCCTACCCATATGACTTTGTGAAAATCCATCAATCTTTAGTCAAGCGATGCGACCAAAGTAAAAATAGCCAGATAAAAATACGCACCGTTAAATCGCTTGCGGAGTTAATGGGGGCAAAAGTTGTGGCCCAAGATGTTGAACAACCGCCCGAGGAAAATACGTTGCGACGGGTTGGCGTCGAGATGGCGCAAGGACTTGCCTTTTGTAAACCTTTGCAACCCAATGACGTTTGCAGAATGTTAACTGAACCCCGTAAAAGAGTACTTAGCTCAATTGGTGCAGTTCCTTAGCATTGTGATACCCAACCTTTTGCCGCCTTGGGCTTGAATTTTTCCTCCTTTGTTCAAGAAAGCGAGGTAGTCTCGCGATCTGAGTTGGCTCGTGTTGCAGCGGGATACGCCCAATTGTTCTGTGTGGCGGCTCTCCGTTTTTGTATCAATGCCAAGCCTGCCCGTATGCGCAAATGTTTGACGGCAAAGGGGGTTAATTTTCATGTCGCGTCACGCAATTCAGATGCCCAATTTGTGCATCTGTTTCCAGAATTGTCCTTTGCCATAGACTTAACGGTTGTTCTCAAAGACACGCTCCAGCTTGAGTTAGTCATCAGGCTCCATCCGGGTCGTTAATCGTTCTGATCTATGTACTCAAAGTGTCGTAGTGCATCCGATTTTCGACAAAAATCGTTGGGGTCGCCCTACATTGGCGCTCATGCAGGTTCCATTCTTTGCAGACCCGCCAACAAGTCGCCATTGGAGTGTTGTTACGATTGTAAGCGCTGACCCAAGACTAACCGCGCGCGACTGAATATGAAAGCTCGGATGCACCTATTTTCCAACAGTTGTAGGTGCATCGCAGTTGTTTCTCGTCTAGCTACTCCTGGAGCCTGTAAATGAAAAAAGACCAGCCAAAGTCTCTCTTAGAAAGAGCGATCCTCCCAACACAGGAGTACGAAACAAATACACAAGGCCATGAAATTATTGAAAACTCCAAAAATCTTGGGTTATCGCAGATACCAGAGAACTCAAAAAGACAGAGCCAACTGCCGTCAAGCAATTTTACGATCAACGTCGCATGAAACTTGAAAACGACGCGTCAGTTCCCGTAACTTACGAGCGCCTTGCGACAGGTTTGCGCACGCTGCACTCGTTTCTTCAAACATTGCAGCATTTTGCTGAGTTGTCGCATCCAGTTCCGCAACTGATGCGTTCAAAGTCGAAATGCCTGTACTTTGCGCATGCGTGTTTTCGGCAATCAGTTCAATCTGCGAGGTAATCTCCAAAACTGCTTCCAAAACACTTTGCAAAGCAGAGACTGTTTCCGAAATTTTTTGCGAACCTACAGTCACTTCTTGTCCAGATCTATCGATCAACGATCTGATGTTCGTCGCACTATCAGACGATCGCAGCGCAAGACTACGTACTTCAGAGGCAACCACTGCGAACCCGCGTCCTGCTTCTCCCGCCCGCGCAGCTTCAACGCCAGCGTTAAGAGCCAAGAGATTGGTTTGAAAAGAAATCCCGTCGATCACTTCCACAATCTTTGAAATTTCCTCGGCTTCAGTTTGTATTGCGTTCATTGCCTTGGAGGCTTCGGAGACAATACCACGACTACTTTGCGCGCTCGATTGGGCGCCCTTCGCAGATGAGTTTACTTCGTCCATGTTTTGCACGGTATTTTGGACGGTCCGTGTCAAATCTTCAAGCTCTTCAGAAGTCTCGCGGAGAGTTGCTGCTTGCCTTTCTGTCCGACTAGCAAGATCACTGGTTGCCGACGAAATCTCCGCGACTTCGGCATCCATTTGTTCTGACCGACTGGCAACTTCCGAAACCATTTCTTCCAGGGTCTTAAGCGTTGAATTAAAGACGTCCTTGAGCTCTTTGTAGTCGACAGGAAGTACATCTTCGATTCGTACGGTCAAATCTCCCGCCTCAAGACGCAATAGCGCGACGCGCAGTGTTTCGACTACCGTCGCCTGATCACGTGCTTTTGCCTTCTCGCGTACATCATGATCTTTTTCTAACCTAATCCGCTCAGCCTCCGCGGCTTGCCTCACTTTCTCAGCCTCTTGGAACTGAGCAAGCAAATCCTCCGCCTGGCTTTTTGCAAGCATTGCGTCATCATTGTATTTTTCGGCATCACTTTGTGATGATTGTGCAAGCCTCCGCGCTTCATCCGAAGCCTTTAGACTCACCTCCAAATCGACGGCTTTACTCTCCATTTGCTGGTCCAACCGTTTCAATTGTAAAACGGTCAAAACGAGTGCGCCCGTCTCCATTAAAACGACCACTGCATGGAAAACCGTGCGGGTTGCGTTTTGCGCAAAACCGCCTGAAGGGTAAATCAAGGCTGGCATCAAAAAAGAAAGAGAAAGGTGATGAATTGCGATGATTGCTGTTCCGACCAACAGAGCCGGTACGCTGCGCAAACTGACCAAGCATGCGAGTAACGCGAAAAACAACATATGGCTGTCAATTTGCCACGGGTGACCCTGGAATGCCGCAGTCATGGCAATTGCCTGGCCGATCAGTGCAACTGATGCACCGACCGGTGCAAGTGTTGGCTGTTTGATCGCCATCGCAGCCCCTAAGGCGAGAAAACTGAAAGAAGCTAGGCCGGTTGTTATTGCGTTCCCGCCTATCAAAGCCGCTGTTATTGCAGCACAGGGGAACAGCAAACTTGCAATCGCAAAGATCGTATTGATTGGGGAAGAAAGTACCTTGCTGAGCATTGCTTAGCTCCTAGTGAATCGTTGTTGTGGATTAACTTGGATACCGCAGAGAGCCGCTATCGGCCCCGCGGGTAGCATGACATGACCCGCAGCTTGCAAACGTACATGCGCCGATACAGGGGCATATATCAGGCGAGCCAAGAGTCCATTGACCGGCCCAACTGCACGAGCGCCAAAGCTTGATGGTTCAAGCGGTCCATTTTTTGCGAAGGGCGTTTCGAGAACAAGATACAAGTCGGCTGCGTCTGGACGACCCGCGTGCGATACCACGAAAGTCAGTGGACCTGCTGCGGCTGCCAGAAAGAGCAATGTAAGAATCCATAAACTCGATTTGATCATGTCTGCTTTATGAGGCACACATCTTGCTGAACGATTAAGGCTGAAACGATAGTTAGAATTCGGTTCAGCACAACGGTTTTCAGCGGTCTTATCTCAAATTAAACATCTGTTTTTAAAAGGCATTATTTCGCAAGACGCACGAAGTAAATCTTACCCCAAACGCGACAACATTCCAAGATTATCGGTTCTAAATTGCTCCGATGGATTCCCTACCCAACATCGTTGATTTTTCAAAGTCCAATGAGCACTAACCACGCTGTACTTCAAACAGACCAATCGGGTTGCGAAGGCTCTGGGCCCCGGAATATTCCTGTATTGTTCGATCAAATCGATACTGCTACGTCGGCTCAGCTAATGCTGTTTGCAAAAAATATTGCGTGCATGCAAAAAGGATGCCCAAGCATTGAAAGTCGCCAGAATACACCAGCTGGGTCCGTTGCTACTATTGATATGAAAGAATGAACATCTGCGACGGAACACATGTAGTTCGTGAAACTTAGATTGTTGCTGAGAAAATCTCCGCAATCTGACGTTGCCACAGCAAGGTGTCCTGTGCTTCGGTGACTTCTTGCGCTTCACTTGCGTGAATCTTTTCTGTTCAGAAAAAGCCAGCGTTTCAGCGCTTCAAGAAATTGCGCTGTCCACGTTTCCGCACATCAGCGCGATGTTGGATTGGGCGAGAAGGCTAAATCCGCGCGCATCAGACAATCTCATTTGTGCGCTAATCTTACGTCTTCCAGGGCGCAGCCTTTGTTGCCCCATATCGCGCATTCGGAATAGATCACACAGAAGGTGTCGCGTGTCCCAACACAGGAGTGAGCGTGGAAATCCAGGACGGTGTCGACATCGAGGAGATATCGAAGCAGCGTGTGTGCGATGGTGAGCATATCGAGGCTGAGTTCAGGAGACCGCAAATACTTCCAGTGTTACGACTTACGAGCTTGCAGCCGGTATCTTTACCCGCGATCTTGAACGCGCCACGATCGGGGCCCACGGTTTTCGCGCGGATGAGGCCATTTTCAATGAGTGGTCCACTGTCGAACCAGAAATCCCATTTCGCGGCTATTGGAAGTCAGGCTACGGCTGGGAAAAGGGCGCGAGACGCTTTGGAATTACGTGCAAACCAAGAGCGTTGCCTTCAAATAGAAAGGTTGACCATGAGTGCATTCGACGAAGACCTGTTTCTGAAAGGATTGGAACATCGCAAAGCGACGCTTGGCGCTGACTATGTTGAAAAAAACCTTGCTGCCGCCGATGATTTCACGCGCCCGTTCCAAGAGGCCATGACCGCATGGTGCTGGGGCTTCGGCTGGGGAGACGACGTCATCGACGCTAAAACCCGTTCCATGATGAACCTTTCAATGATCGGCGCATTGGGAAAGATGAACGAATGGGAAATCCATTGCCGCGGCGCAATCAAAAACGGCGTCACGCAAGACGAAATCCGAGCCATTATCCACGTAATCGGTATCTACTGCGGAGTGCCTCAGGCATTGGAGTGCTTTCGGGTCGCAAGAAAGGTCATTGAGCAAAGCTAGCTGGGAAAATACCAAAAAATTCCATTATTGGGATGCTCGGAGTTATTCAACGAGACTAGTCAACAGTCTTGGTTCAGCAAACGAACGTGGTTCTGGACTCTATCTTTGGCTTTGCAGACACCGGCACAACCAAGAATTCCATTCACTGCGCACTGAAATACCTTCTACTTTGTCATAACGTCACAGCCGTTTCCCCCGCTCATCCTTTTTTTGCCAACGACGGCCGTGTATGCTCGTTTGGTGGCGTATCGTTAAAGTCTACCGGGCATGCCAGACGCGCAGGTCATCGCGAGATCTGACAGACATAGTTTTGCAACTATTGGGCTGAACGAAATTGTGCGACCGCTCGGCAGGCAGTTAAAACGTTCGGTCAAGGACCTGAGGCGCGGGAAAGATGCAAAACCGACAGGCGCCATTTTCCGCAGCGACATCCAATAAAATTGGTTTGCCCACCTAAACCGTAGGTTGCAACAGTCCTCTGGTTTTTGGTGCACCCCGTCGCCCGCCGGCACAAGGACCAGCCAGATTTATGAGCCCAAGTGTTGATAACAAGACGACCCACTACGGTAATGGCAGACCAAGCCAATCTGAGTCTCATGTTTTTTGAAGAGAAAGTGAAGGAAGATCAGGCTATTTTCAGCGAATTCGGCAGCATTTGATTTGAGTGAGAAGGCGGATCAAAGCGGCGCGATGAATGATATCCAGAACCATGTCCCAGGACAGAAAGTTCAACCACCTGGTAGAGGATTGATACTTGAAGGGTCGTATGTATCGAACGTCCGACCGTGCGCGCTTCTACGTGCCCCCAAAAGAGCAACGCGTGCTGCAGACCAGAGACTACCCGGATCCTGTTTTTTCAACCCGTATCTGCTTTCGTTGATCCGCGAAACTGCAGCACTCAAGTGCTCATCGTTACGCGGATCATACCCAGTACAACGTGACGCCCATAAGTCCAACTGATTCAAAAATGCACCTAAGTCTCTCTGATCCAATGCTTTTGTAGCCTGTTTGAAAGCCCATCTCTCAGACAACACCCATGAACTTTTCCATTCATCGATATGGCGCCGCAAAGGTGGACGAACCCATGAGACCAATACCCAGCCTATACCCATTGCCGCCGCGCAATAGACCGCAATCATAACCAAAGCGCGAGTATCAAACCGCGTTTGCGAGCTTGCCGCCGGTGCATCTACGGAAAGATCAACGCCGGGAACTTTGGCCGTTTCAACTGCGCCCGTCTGCAGGTTGAACCACTTTACTTCAATGGCGGGGAGCTGGCCTGACCCGCCACTCTGGGCGATGAGCGTTACTTCTTCCGTTCGGGAACCCGACAGTATGATGCCTTTAATCTCTTCGTTCACCTGGGGTTCAGACGGATAAGATGCAATCCCCTCAATGTCTGCGTCTTGGAGTAGCTTTGGTAGGAACATCGGCGACGCGCCTGTAATTGTCGCCGTTACATTCCTCGTGAAACTGTCCCCGGGTTTGAGCACGTTGGTGTCTTGAGACAACTCTTGCGTCAACAGCACATCTGTTGCGGCAAAAAACGGGTCAATATCTTCGCTGCCCTCAGGCAGTTTCGCCAAAATCTCGATGGGGTCCGTTTGAACAATGCTTTCTTTGGGCTCGGTGACGCCCGGCTCTGCCCATAGGATGCGCAAGTCCTGCGCGCCAATTTGAAATGGTCCCGGAACCATTGGATACAAGTGGTAGACCCGCGTCACGCCCGACCACGTTTCACCGCTTATGGGCCTGCTGGTCGGATTGGTTGCGTTTTCGAACAACCGGACCATGAGGTTCGGCGCTTCAAAACTCGGAAACTCCACCGGTTTTGACAACCATGTCGGCACCAGCACAGTGATGCGAAGCGCGATTGGCTGGCTTGGGATCGTTTCGGCCTGGTCAAGCTCTAGCTCAACCAATGGCTGACCTGCCTGCTGCGCCGTGGATTTCTCGCCCACAACACAGAGTACCAAAATAAGAGCAAACAAAAGGAAGCAGGACTGTCTCATGGCGTTCTGTTCGCTTCGAGCAGGAAGCGCGACCGCAAAAAGTCGCTGGTGCGTGTGTTCACAGTGTTCATCCATTGCTCCGTCGTCAGTATGGCGATGCCCTCTTCGGTAGGCACCTCCATCTGGGTATCCGCTCCGCGAGCGGCTTCGTTATCAAAAACAACGTCATCCGCCCCGATTCCGGACTCTTCGCCGGTGTCAGACTGTTCCCGTGTCGTTTCGACGTACTCGACAATCTCTTTGGCAATTTCGAGGTTCTCCGCCGCCCCGGGAAACGAGGGGTCGCGTTCAAGCACCGCTTCAAAGGCCCGGACGCCGTCACGGTAGTTGCGGTTTCTGATAAAGGCCACCGCTCGTATGAAATCCGCTTCGGCCGTATCGACGCGACCAAGAACTTCGGCGGTCTGTTCATAGTTCCCGTTACGAAACAGCGCGTAGCCTTGCCAGAGCGGGTCAACAAACACTTCCGAAGCCCGGCCATAGTCTTTGCGGTCATAGGCTAGCCGGCCCTGCTGATCCTGTGTGAAAAAGTAGTCCTTCCACCCGTCGGCGCGCGACGATGACGGTGCGGACAAGCATACTGATACCATAAGCAAGAGCCCCCACTGCATGGTCCAACCCCGCCGAAACCACAACAGCGTCAAAAGCGCGGCAGGCCATGCAAACCACCATGCGCGATCGTTCCATTGCTGGTTTTCGTCTTCTAGTAACGCTCTGCGGTAAGCAGCGTTCAGGCTGCGATCGATCTGTTGGACATCGCGGTCGTCCGGCGTTGCATAGATCACAGGCACATCACTGATCTGATCCAGCCCCTGATCATTGGTCCCTTCGGGTAGCATTACAAGAAAGGCGACACTGGCGCCTTGAAGCTGCGACACGATGGAAAGATCGGAGGTTTCAACACCATCTAGGACAAAGAGAACCCCGCCGGGTGTTTCCTGTGTTGCCAGAATGTCATCGGCGATCATCAGCGCCGCCGTTGCATCTGATCCATCTGCTGGCATGATATCGGGCAAAAGACCTTCGAGATACGGCAGCATGATCTGCGCATCCTCCGTCAGAGGCACCACCCGATGCGCAGTTCCGCTATAGGCTACCAGCGCTGTCTTGGCACCTGCACGCAGTTCGAGCAGATCGCGAATCTTTTGTTTGGCGCGCTCAAGACGCGAGGGCATGAGGTCGGTCGCCTCCATCGATGCCGTCACTTCCAGCACGATCACAACAGGCGCGGTTTGCGCCATGAAGGGATCGGGCACTCTGGACCACGTTGGGCCGGATGCGCCAAGAATGGTCAACGCCAGAACCACAGCCACCCCATCAATGGGTTGAAACCGTCGCGCAGATTTTGCCCCCAACAACATGGCGTCACGAAGATGTGGCGCAAGGCCATCATTGGCCATCGGCTCGACATTGGCGCGCTGACGAGCGCGCCACCAGACCAGCCCGATAAGAGGCAATAGAAGCAGCCAAAATGGCCGTATCAAATGAAAGGCTTCGAGGAACACGGACAGATTATTCATGCCACCGCCCCACGCCGTTGACGCAAATGCAGAAACGCCACGGCGAATACGCCCAAAACGGCCGCCAGTCCAAGCGGCAAGAAGGCGAGCGATTGACGCGGGCGATAAGACATTGTTTCCACGGCGCGCGGCGTGAGCGCATCAATCCGTTCATACACTTCGGTCAAAGCCGAGAGATCGCCCGCATAGAAGTATGATCCACCCGTGCGTCTGGCAATCTCTTGCAGCGTTTGGACATCGACCCTGTTTTCGCCGGATGCATCTGGATCGCCAACGGCAATCGTGAAAATTTCGACACCTTCCGTTTTCGCAATTTCGGCAGCGTTTACGGGGCTCATTTGGCTTGCGGTATCAGCACCATCTGACAGCAGTATCAGCAACCGTTGTTCAATCTCACTTGCTTCAAAGGTGCGGATCGAAAGGCCCAAGGCGTCTCCCAAAGCCGTGTGCGGCCCAGCCATCCCGACCTCTGTCTCTTCAAGAAGCTCGACAATGGTGTCGAGGTCTTCGGTCAAAGGCGATTGTAGGTAGGCTTGGCTCCCAAACACGATTAGCGCAACTCTGTCGCCCTCTCTGGCTTGCACAAATGAGCTGACCACATTCTGCACGGCGACAAAGCGTCGAATACGCTCTCCATCCTGTGCAAGAAAGTCGGCCTCATCCATTGAGCCGGAGATATCGATCGCCAGGATAACATCGCGCGCGGACTTAGTGATCTCGATCGGCGCGCCAACCCGTTCAGGTGCGGCCAGTCCGACGACGAGCAGGCACCAGATGAGCACTGCAATCACCATCTGAAACCTTGATCGGGCCAGAATAACTGACCCCGCTCGAGGTGTCGTGTCTGTTGCAGCAACAATCTGGCGGAAAAACGGGAAGCGCACTGCGGGCACTTTCTCCCGGTATGGCGGTGCAAATCGCCAAACCAGCCACGGCAGTGGCAAGGCGATCAGCGCCCAGGGGACGGCAAGCGAAATCATATGTTTGGACCGCGTTTGTGGTTCACGATCCAGTGGTGCGCCGTATCAATCAGTTCATCGGACACCGGAATTGCCGGATCGTAAGGCGCGCGGGCAATCTGCTCTGCGAGATCCTTCCGAATGGGTTTTCCTTCGCATGTGCGCTCTAAAAACGCCGCCCAGTCATCACCGTATAGGCTCGCAACCTCTGCACGGGGGAAGGTGACAAGGGCAGCATGGCGGATGATACGCGCCAGCATCCCGACATCTTTGGCGGCAAGCGGCAGGGCGGCGATGGCATCGCGCCTGTATGCATTCGCCTTGTGGCGTTTAAAAAGGACCCTGATCAGACCGAAAACACTTATGGTGAGCAACAACGCCAGCACGTACCAACCCGCTGTTTCAGGCACCAGCGAGATCGGCGCCGGTTCCGAAGGTGGAACCAATTTGTCCAGAAGATCTATCAGGTTCTCAGGCGTTCCAGTTTCAGTGTCGCTGCTCATCCCGGCCTGAGCCCCATAAGTCTTCGCATCTGTGTCAGGCTGTCTTCGGCAGACGACAGCGGGAGAACAGGCACTCCCGTCGCTCTTTGCCAATCCAGAATTTCGGCAAGCCTGCCGCTTGCCAGCTCCGAAAGCGTCTTATGAGTTTTGTGATCGCCCGTGTCGATCGCGACCTGAAGATTGCCGTCCGATACAACCAGATTTGCACCCGCGGGCAGGTCATCCGCAAACGGATCAGATACAAGACCCAAGATCAGGTCGTTGTGGCGCGACAAACCTGATACCAGCCCTCGGGTCTGTTCATCCGTCTCGCTGAAGTCACTTAGAATAATGAGTAAATGATTTCTTGGCGCAATCCGTGCCACAGCATGCAGGACCTGATTAATCGACACCGGCACAACGTCAGGAGCATCCGCGCGTAAAAGACTGTTTGCGTCCCCCAGTGCGGTCAGAAAGCGGTTCAAAGCGGTGCGACTTCTTTGTGGACGTACTTCTGCTATGATCTGGTCCCCAAAAACGATCCCGCCCACCCGGTCGCCTTGATCCAGAATGCGGAATGCTGAAAGGGCCGCGCACTCCGCCGCCGTTACCGATTTCATATTGTGTTTTGAACCAAAGAACATCGACATGCGCTGATCGACAACAATCAGCGCGGGCCGGTCACGTTCTTCGGTGAATACGCGCACGTAGGGTTTTCCGGTCCGTGCCGTGACTTTCCAGTCGATGGACCGCACATCATCCGAGGGTAAGTAGTCACGCAGTTCTTCAAAATTCAATCCACGTCCTCTGAGCCGGGATGCATGGCGACCGTTCAAAGCGCTTCTGGCGGGCTGACGCGGCAAAAATGTGAGAGACTTGGCCTGCCTTTCCAAGGACCGCAGGTGCGCGAGATCAACGTAGCACCGAGTATCCATACGAACTTCTGCCCATTCCGATGCTGGCCAAGTTCCCGTTCGTATCCTCGCGGCCTTATCCCGCATGTTGGTCTCCCTCAGGCCAGCGCCACTTGTCGAAGAATTTCATCGACGACCTGATCCGGCGTGACGCCTTCGCCCTGCGCCTCGTACGAAAGCCCCAAGCGATGCCGAAAGACATCCGGTGCGATTGCACGCACATCCTGCGGATCTACATAGTCTCTGGCTTTGAGCCAGGCGTGCGTTCGTGAACATTTGTCCAACGCCAGCGACGCCCTCGGACTTGCCCCAATTTCAATCCAGCGCTGCAGTTCTGGTCCAAACGCCTCAGGAATACGTGTGGCGTTCACCAAGTCGGCCATATAACGCTCAATGGCGTCTGACACGTGAATATCGACGATTTCCCGGCGCGCGGCAAATATTGCTTCCTGCGGGATTGCGGCGGCCTTCTTCTTGGTCGACTTTTCCTCATGGACCCGATTTGCAGCGGCTTCTTCTGAACGCACAAGACGAATGACTTTCACTTCGTCTTCAACCGGTGGGTAGGTGATCATGACATGCATCAAAAACCGGTCCATTTGGGCTTCTGGCAGCGGATAGGTTCCCTCTTGCTCAATCGGGTTTTGAGTTGCCATTACCATAAAAAGAGGCTCCATCGGGTGGGTCTTGCCCGCGACCGTGACCTGCCTTTCTTCCATTGCCTCGAGTAAAGCGGACTGAACTTTTGCCGGTGCTCGATTTATCTCATCCGCAAGCACAACGTTTGCAAAAATCGGTCCCGGCTCAAAACGGAATTCAGCGCCTTCGGCCGTCTGGTGATAGACTTCCGTCCCAGTGACATCGGCAGGCAAAAGATCTGGCGTGAATTGAATGCGGCTGAACTGGCATTCAAGGTTTTTCGCCAAAGCCTTGATAGCGCGTGTCTTGGCAAGGCCAGGCAATCCTTCGACCAGCAGATTTCCGTTGGCCAAAAGCCCAATAAGTAGACGTTCGATCACAGCCTCCTGACCGATAATCGACTGGCCCATGCGTGCTCGAAGCTCGCCGATTTGGTCCAAGGTTGACATCTTTTTCCCCGCTGTCAGCGGCCGTACAATCCGGTTAGGGCCAGATTTGCGACCAGTCTTCTTTCATGTCCACGATCAGCCATCCCCGGTCCGGGCCCTCGTCCAGACCCTGCGCCAGTTTTCCCACGGGACCGTCCCGATCATAGGCGAATTCTCGGTCTGCGTCCGTGTGATGCACAATCAGACCAAACCGGGGTCCATCACCGGCCGTCGACCACTCCAACATTGCGAAATCGCCGTCGGAGTTGCCCCCCACAAAAATCGGTCGTTTACCGATTTTTGCGTCGATTCCCACCGGCTTGCCAGCTTTGTCATCGATAAAGGCAATGCCGGGTTCTTTAACAACCGTCGGCACGCCCTCCAGCACTTGATAGCTTGATTCCAGTTGCGATCCGATCACATGCTCTGGGGGAATGTTGTAAGCTTCTTCTGCAAAAGCACGCATGAAGTGCACCCCTCCGCCGGAGACGATGAACGTTTTGAAATCCTGATCCCGCAGATAGCTGAGCAGTTCCAGCATCGGCTGGTACACCATCTCGTCATAGGGCATATCAGTTGTCGGGTGCCGAGCACGTTCAAGCCAGTCCCGTACATCTTCCTGAAAGGCATCAACGCTGAGGCCGGAATGGGAGACTGTCACGATTTCCAGAAGACCCTCTTCGCCCTGCGCCAAGGCACCTTGCATGTCCCCGGCGGCAGCTGCCTTCAGGGTATCGCTCGTCAGAATGGACGGTTCTGCATCCCCCATCCGAGCAATGCGATCAAAGGCGTAGAGCGCCTGAAAATAAAACGGCTGCTCTGCCCAAAGTGTGCCGTCATTGTCGAAAACCGCCACACGGTCAGCTGGAGTGACATATGTATCGGACCCGACGTCGGTTACGCCGGTGACAAATTCGATGATCCTCTCTTTCGCGTCCGTCTCGTTCCACGAAGGCAAGGGATCCGCAGACGCCGCTGAAACACCGGCCAGTATGATGACCGAGACGAATACACGAATGAGCATATCAGTTCTTTCTGATTGTTGGGTCCGGGCCGCCACATGTGGCGACCCATTTCAACTCGTTTGGGGCTTTATTGTGTACCGCCCGGCTGGGCCAGTTTTTCCATGACCTGTTCGAGGCTGAAGCTCGCCGCCTTCTGACGTGGCGGATACTCCTGGAATGTCTCGAGGAACCGGCCGACATAGGCCTGTGCCGGTACGAGCATGTAGGCACGGTCGATCATCCAATCGTAGTAGGTGTTGGACGTACGATAACTGCGTTCATACGGATCGCGCCGCAAGTTGAAGATCAGCGGCAAACGCAACTCGGTCCAGGGTTCGGACCATGCTTTGAGCGTCGTATAGGCGCGTTGCTCCAGGAAAATCAGTTTCCAGTCGTTGTAGCGCAGCGCCGTCAGGTCACCATCATCAGAGAAGTAGAAAATCTCGTCACGAGGCCCTTCTTCGGCTTCACCTGTAAGAAAGGGCAGAAAGTTGTAGCCATCCAGATGGACCTTGTAGTCACGCCCACCACCAACTTCAGCAATTGTGATGCCGTCAAGCAGCTCTTCTTTCACTGTTGGACGACCTGCGGCTGCGAGATACGTCGGCAACCAATCCACGTGATGCATGATCTCGTTCGAAACTGATCCGGCTTCGTTCTTGCCGGGCCAACGCACCATTGATGGGACACGCCAACCGCCTTCCCAGTTCGTGTTTTTCTCACCAAAGAACGGCGTCATCGCCGCATCCGGCCATGTGTTCATATGGGGGCCGTTGTCTGTGGAATAGTGGACGATGGTGTTGTCCGCGATGCCCAGTTCATCCAGCAGCTGAAGGAATTGACCGATGTGCAGGTCATGTTCCACCATACCGTCAGAATACTCATCCTGACCGGAAATGCCGCGCATCTCGTCTTTGACGTGCGTGCGGAAGTGCATACGCGTACCGCTCCACCAGCAGAACCACGGCACACCCTGTTCCGTCTTGCGCTTGATGAAGTCGATCGCCGCAGCGACTGTCTCGTCATCCACGGTTTCCATGCGCTTTCTTGTCAGCGGGCCGGTGTCTTCGATCTGACCATCCGCCGAGGATTTAATCACGCCGCGCGGTCCGTAGTTCTCCCGGAACGTTCGACCGTCCGGCATTATCGTATCGCCCGGGTAGTCCTCGTTTTCAGGCTCTTCCTCGGCGTTGAGATGATAGAGATTGCCGAGGAATTCATCAAATCCGTGGTTTGTCGGCAGCATCTCGTCTCTGTCGCCAAGGTGGTTCTTGCCGAACTGACCAGTCGCATAGCCTTGCCCTTTGAGCAGACCCGCAATGGTCGGTTCTTCGACGCGCATGCCAAGGTCTGAGCCCGGCAGGCCAACCTTCGACAGACCTGTCCGGAAAACGGACTGTCCCATAATGAAGGACGAGCGCCCCGCGGTACAGGACTGTTCACCGTAATAGTCCGTGAAAATCATCCCTTCGTTCGCGATCCGGTCGATGTTGGGAGTGCGGTATCCCATCAGACCCATGGTATAGGCCGAAATGTTCGATTGGCCGATATCATCGCCCCAGATGACAAGAATGTTTGGCTTGTCACCAGCGGATGTCTGTGCGGCGACCTCTTTCGCCGCGCCAACAACTGTTCCCGCGGCTGCGACGGCAGAAACGCTCGACAACAGCATTGCGCGCCGGCTGATGCCAACGCCTTCCTTGTTTTCATTACTCATTTGAACTATCTTCCTCTCCTGTTTTTGTTGGTCTTTTGATGCATCTGAAACCGATGTGGCTCATGCCACTGTCGACCATCTGTGCGTGTCTGGCCGCTGGCCGGTATCGGCGGCAATAACTCGGCGCGCAAAGAAATGAGCCGCCTTTCACGACTTTTCTTGGAATTTTCACATTGGGCTGGGCCGGATCATAGGATTGTTCAATCCCAACACCGCGGGGATTGTCCATCGTACAACACGCACCGTTTTCCTTTTTGGGATGATGGCTCGTATACCAGTCCAGCGTCCACTGCCAAACATTGCCTGCCATGTCGAAGAGCCCGTATCCATTTGAAGGATAAGACCCAACCGGTGCCGTTCTGTGCAGGTTTTTCCTGGCCGTATTCCGCCACGGAAAGTCACCCTGCCAGGTCTTGGCCATTATTTTACCATCTGGTTTAAACGTGTCACCCCATACATAATCCGCGCCATCAAGGCCCCCGCGTGCGGCAAACTCCCATTCTGCTTCCGTGGGAAGGTCGCAGCCGGCCCATTTCGCGTAGGCTTGGGCGTCCTCAAATGCAACCTGAACGACAGGGTGATCGCCGCGTGACGAAATATCGCTGCCTGCTCCCTCGGGCTGCTTCCAATTCGCCCGGGGGACATAGGACCACCAGTTGCGCATGTCTTTGAGATCTACCGGACCCTTTGTCATATTGAACACCAATGATCCCGGTACGAGTAAGAACGGGTCGGCTCCCGGGAAATCCGAAGGCTTCAGCGGGCGCTCAGCGACCGTGACATAACCGGTTTGCGAAACAAACTCGGCGAACATGTCGTTGGTTACCGCGACTGGACTCATCCAAAAGCCATCCACGGTCGTCTTGTGGATCGGAGCCTCGTCTGCGTAGTGGCGATCCGAACCCATTTGAAAGCTTCCGCTCTCAATCCAGACCATATTTTGATCATGATGTTTGATGAATAAATCCACTTTAGAGAAAGCGCGGCCAGACTGTTATTTTCCAAGTGTGATCGCCAAGCAAGCGTGCCGACTCAAACCGCCTAACGAACTGATAAATGTGTCCCAACTGTTGTGTTGGAAATCAATTTACCGCTTTGATTCAAGGTCTTGAAAACTAGAGCTCCGTTGAAGTCATATTCGTTAACAGTTTAATACATCTATGGGTGGTGTAAACCGGTTTGCAATCGTGTCTTAGATTTTCACCCGATTTTCTGCATATGAATTTACCCCACGAACGCAAATTGGCTTTTAAAACAATCCCGGTTAGGTGCCTTGGTTACACAAAAGCTTTGTTTTTCGTGGTTTCGATTAGTGAATATGTTCATGGAACAATTTTAACAAAAAAAATTATCACCTGCGGAATTCATATAGCCAGAATCTGCCTGCGAACGGAATTGAGTGGCCCAAAATATTACGCGACCGGTCCGTACTGAAGAAAGAAACGTTGCCTCGCCAAAAAATGGCTATGCTGTCGCCCATTCCACAGCAAAGTGTTGTTCTATCGCGAAGTGCGCCCTGTCCAAGCCGATGAAGCGTGCGATCACCTGACCAAACGGTCTGCTGTTCGATATGGTCAGAGCACCAGTCTTCGCTGCGCATTTCATCTACTGGTGCAAAGCTCATTCGCTGGTTTTTCAGTCGCGGATCGACAATCCTCGGTCAGCAAGATCGACGTGGCTTTCGGCATCACCGTTACTTTTTGTCTAGAGACTATCAAACCCCAGAAACAATCTGTGCTCTCGTCACCGGCGGTGTTTCAGGAGTGACACGCATGACGCCAGAGACGGTGTTGGCAATGCATTTTCGCGGTGTGGCAGCCGATAGGCGCAAAGTGACCACATGGCCGCTCTTCTTCAAGAACTGGTTACGCAAAATAAACTTTACTCAAATACGTTCTAAACGATGTGAAATACATTAGTCATGAAAGTGCAGAATGCAGCTTGGTTTTTCCTTTTTCCAATTCGCGTTGGTTAAGTGTACAATATTATTATCTTTAAGTATTTTTTCGTCGACAGCGCTTGCGGCGTCCAACAACATTTGTGACCAGGCGGCCGCTGTTGCTTCACGAGAATCCGGTGTTCCGCTTTCCGTTCTGCGTGCTGTAACGCGCACCGAAACAGGGAGAAAGCGCGGTACTCAATTGGAACCTTGGCCCTGGTCAGTGAACGTTGAAGGCAATGGATCTTGGATTCCCACCAGACTGGGCGCTGAAAACTTCGCTGCTGCAAAACTGAGTGCAGGAACGAGAAATATGGACATCGGTTGTTTCCAACTCAACTACCGATGGCACGGGCACGCGTTTTCGTCGATTTCCGAAATGTTCGAACCCGTCTCGAATGCGAGATATGCCGCGCGTTTCTTGACGGAACTTTTTGAGGAAAAGGGCGATTGGACCAATGCAGTCGGCGCATTCCATTCAAGAACGCAAGAGTTCTCTGATCGATACAAAAAGAAGTACTCCGCAATATATGCAGAGCTCAATGGCACGTCGCGCTCATCGTCTCTGGGCAGTTTGCAATCAGCAGAATGGAACCAGTTTCCACTTTTGAAACCCTCAACAGCAAAGCCGCGGAGAGGCTCGCTTGTTCCCCTGGCAAATGATTCCGGCAGAGGCAGCTTATTTTCTCAAAATGGAGGGATATAGCGTTGCAAAACCTCACTGTAAAAGCGTTTTTAAACCCGACAATCCTATTGGCCGTCGCGTTGATGGCAGTCATTGTCATGATGATTTTACCGATGCCGGCTTGGGTGCTGGACGTCGGGTTGGCTGCGTCTTTCGCGCTTGCCATTCTCATATTTACGATCACGCTGTTTATTGAAAGACCGCTGGACTTTTCTGCCTTTCCGACGATCCTGCTGGCATCTTTGATGCTCCGTCTTTCGCTGAACGTCTCGTCAACAAAGCTCATTATTGGTCAGGGACATACAGGCACAGATGCTGCCGGTGACGTCATTGAAGGCTTTGCCCAATTCGTAATGGGCGGAAGCGTTTTTCTCGGTTTGGTTGTCTTCTGTGTCCTCTTGATCGTCAATTTCATGGTCATTACCAAGGGCGCGACACGAATGGCAGAGGTTGGCGCCAGATTTGCGCTCGACGGGATGCCAGGTAAACAGCTTGCCATCGACAGCGATATGTCGGCAGGTGCCATTACGCACGCCGAAGCCAAAGAGCGTCGGGAAAGAGAGCAACAAGAGACTACTTTCTTCGGATCTCTCGACGGCGCATCCAAGTTTGTAAAAGGCGATGCGGTTGCTGGGCTTCTGATTACCCTTCTCAATCTGGCCGCCGGGCTCGTGATGGGCATTGCGATTCACGGGATGCCGCTTGGGCAAGCCTTCGAAACCTATGCGATTTTGACGGTTGGCGATGGGCTGGTTTCACAAATACCGGCCGTAGTAATCTCGATCGCCTCGGCCCTTCTACTGGCTCGGGGTGGCGCTCAGGGCGCCACCGATCTGGCCGTGTTCAGCCAACTGGGTAAGCACCCGTCTGCTCTTGCAACGGTCTCGGGACTGATGATCCTCTTTGCCTTGTTTCCGGGCCTGCCTTTCACACCATTTCTGTTTGGTGGCGCTATTTTGGGTTTCATCGCATACCGGTCCTACAAGACGTCGAATGCAAACTCAAAAAAGGCGGAAATCGACACGTCGACCGCCGAACTACCCAAAGAAAAGCCACTGGGCGACCTGCTTGAAATCGATGATATTCACGTCGAGTTTGCACCCGATCTGGTCAATATGGTTTTGGACCCAGGTACCGGCTTGGATGCCAGGATATCCAATATGCGCACCCACGTGGCCAAGGTTTTCGGCCTCATACTTCCCGAAATTCGCCTGACTGACAGCGCAGCTCTTCCGGTTGGAACCTATGTTGTTCGAATTCAAGGTGTTGAACAGGCGCGCGCGCAACTTAATCCAGATCAAATTCTGGCACTCGTTCCCGAAGAAACGGCGGCTCTTCCAAACGGCACAGATACAACTGAGCCTGTCTACGGGGCGCCGGCAAGGTGGATAAACAACCGCGATCAGGAACAAGCTTCCATCGACGGGCTGACTCTGGTTACACCGGCTGAAATTCTGGCCACGCATCTATTGGAAACTGTAAAAAGAAACTTCAGCCGTTTGCTATCGCTCAAGTCCTTGCGGCGGCTTCTTTCCGAAATGGTAAATGTTTCTGATCCAAAGCGCGCCGAAGCCAGCCGCAAGTTACTGGACGAAATGATCCCGGATAAAGTACCGATCGATGTTTTGCATTCTGTATTGCGGCTGCTTCTGGATGAGCAGGTTTCGATAAGGAACCTGCCCCTGATTTTGGAGGCTACCGCAGAAGCCCGGGCACAAAACGCGCAGCCCGAAGCAATTTGTGAACACGTCAGGCAACGCCTTGGGTTCCAATTAGTGGCCGAAATGAAACGCGAAGACGGTACATTGCCTCTGGTGCAGTTGGCACCGGAATGGGAAGACACGTTCAACACCTACCAAGTCGAAGCCGATCGCGGATTGGATATTGCGCTGCCGCCAGACATTTTCAATTTGCTTGCGGAGAACATGTCCGAAAAATTGCAGGCGGCCAGCCAAAACGGGATCAACGCTGCTATTGTAACAAACACACGCCGCAGAAGATTTCTAAGAACTGTCATGCGGGCAAAGGGGATTTCCAACCCAGTCCTCTCCTTCGAAGAGATTGGATTGGACGCACGGCCTTCTCTGGTCGGCGTTGTCGCGGCATGACAGCGCTTGCGGAACTCATGCCAGTTGTGAACGAAACACTGTGGCAAGGATTTCTGGTATTTTTGCGCGTCGCAGCACTGGCTTCAATGTTGCCGGCGTTTGGCGAGCAGTCGGTCCCGGCAAGGATCAAGCTGAACGTGGCATTGGCATTCACGGTTATTGTGACACCCGCAGTTGTAACCATGGGCATTCCACAGCAGCAAAGTGCTTTGTCGATCATAATTTTCACAGAAGTATTTGCCGGTCTAGCTCTCGGCATAGGTATCAGATTGTTTGTTCTCGCCCTTCAAACAGCCGGCACAATTGCGGCAAATGCAACGTCGTTGTCTCAGGTTTTTGGCAATTCTGGCGTAGATCCAATGCCTGCAATGGGTTACATCTTGATTGTAGGTGGCTTGGCTTTGGCCGTGATGTCCGGTTTACATGTAAAAGCTGCACAGTTGGTCATTTTATCCTATGAATTCATGCCAATGGGTCGCTTTACGGAAGCCACTGTACTGACCGATTGGGGCGTTTCTCAAGTCGCCCGCGCGTTCACGCTCGCCTTTACGCTTGCCGCCCCTTTCGTGATCTTGTCCGTTCTTTATAACGTCGCACTTGGCGCAATAAACAAAGCCATGCCGCAACTTATGGTCGCATTCGTCGGTGCCCCAGTAATCACGGCGGGTGGGCTTTTTTTGCTATTGGTTTCATCGCCTCTCATTCTCTCTGTCTGGCTTGAAGCCATGGACGGGTTTTTGAGCAATCCATTTGGACCTGTCCGATGAACGATGAGAGCGATAAGACCTATGACGCAACGCCGCAAAAGCTGCTCGATGCCCGCAAAAAGGGAGAAATCGCCCGGTCAACGGAGTTACTGACTGCCTGTGCATATGCTGGGTTATTGATCGCCTTCATCGGTGCAGGCGGTAGTGGTTTAATGCAGCTCGGTACGTCAATGATGGTCTTAATCGATCAATCTGCTGAACTTGCACCGCTTTTTTTTGGTGGTGCAGCCGCAGCTCCGACCCAAGGATTAATGCGCAGTGTTGCTGGGTCTTTGTTGCCAATTTTTCTCGTTCCCGCAGTGGCCGTATTGATATGTCTGGTCACACTTAAAGGCATCGTTTTCGCACCAACAAAGATCGCCCCAAAGCTTTCTAAAATATCCGTAATCGCAAATGCCAAGAACAAGTTTGGCCGCACCGGCTTGTTTCAGTTCGCTGTGAGCTTTTCGAAGCTGTTGATCTACTCGGCTTGTCTCGCATTCTTCATCAATGCACGTCTCGAAGAAATGGTTTCCGTTTTGCAAACCAATCCACGGATCATTGTTTCGCTTCTCGCTGAGATATGCTTGAGCTTTCTTCTGGTCGTAGTCATCGTTTCCGGTGTTATTGGCTTTATTGATGTGATTTGGCAGCATTTTGAACACCTCAGGAAAAACAAAATGTCCCGCAAGGAAGTTATGGACGAAACGAAAAATAATGAAGGTGATCCACATATGAAACAGGAGCGCCGACAGCGCGCTCAGGCAATAGCGGGCGCGCAAATGATGGCCGATGTGCCAACTGCTGATGTGATTGTCGTCAATCCAACCCACTTCGCGGTTGCCCTTAAATGGGAAAAGAAACCCGGCCAAGCCCCGATTTGCGTTGCCAAAGGTATTGACGAAGTTGCATTGCGGATACGCGAAGTTGCCAACGAGAATTGTGTCCCAATTCATAGTGATCCTCCGACGGCGCGTGCGCTTCATGCCACGACAGAAATTGGCGACGAAATCTCACCGGATCACTACCGGGCCGTTGCTGCCGCCATTCGCTTTGCGGAGGCCATGCGCCAAAAAGCGAAAGGTAGGATCTGATGCAATTGAATTCGCTACGGGAGATTCAGGCACTGGTCGAAGCAAAATACGAAGTGAGACGTCAGGCTTTTCAGAACCTGGTCAAAAGAGAAAATGAACTCCGCTCAGAAATTCGACGAATTGACGAACAAGCGGCGGGAGCAAATGCGCGAAGTGATACGGAAATGCAATCCATTGGTGCTGATGTCATTTGGAAGTCTTGGGTCGGAAAAGCAAAACTGTCTTTGAACCGAAAACTGGCCTTGGTTCTTGCGGAAAAGGAGCAACACATTCGTCAGGTGAAACAGGCATATGGCAAAGTGGTTGCAGCAGAAAAGTTGGTAGATGATCTTTCAGCTCAAGAGCGCAAGTCTCAGGAAGTGCAAAGACTTTCTGCTGCGTTAGATATGAGCCTCGATAAGCGTTAGTAAAATGCGGAGAATGTCATTTCCACCGCCCAATTCAGAGTTCCCAGATTTACTCAGCATGAAAATCTACTTATTCGAGTTCAAACTGTCATACTGGTTAGACAGCTTTCCCGACGACTGAAGAAAAAAGACAGCTTCGAGAAAGGCGTTGAAGTGTTTATCACTAAATGACCATTCCCGATCTCGTTGGTACCGCGCCAATTGCGGTGAAACGCATGCCAGTTACGTCTAAGATCAAATGGAAGTTCGCTGGGCCCAGTGGCAAGAGGAAAGCACGGTCAAAAATACCTTTCACACAAAATTGTTTTGAAAATGGAAAACAATTCCTTCGCCCGAGATGACATAGACGATCGATTCCGATCGTCTGGAAATGTTGTTTTGTTGATGTGGAAACAGCCGCGCATCTCTTGCGCTATTAGCGAGCTATTGAAAAGGTCGCCAATACCTGTGCGCACATACCGAACAACAGCAATGATTGCAGGTCAAGCTAAGCGCGGTCAGTTATGATGCCGAAATTTGAAAACTCTTTGTCACAATAGCCGCAGAGCCTGAGAGAAATGCGCAAGCTGCAGTAGTTGTTTCGCTTTTTCAAACACACCAAGGCACTGAAAGAGCGCCTTGGCCAGACTCTGGTTCTCGCACTCACAATCAATTGTAAGAGCAAGCTAGAAGCGTGTGGCTCCCGACTAAGAAAACGTCAGATCACCACGAGGTGTGTTCGAAGGAAATGACGCATCAAGGAAGTCTCCCGCGGAACCACCTTTAGTAATACTCTCAACCGAACCGTGTGACCGGATTAATGGTCTTTCATAAGCTAATTTCATGTTTATCCCTTTTTTTGTTAGAGAAGACAGCGAACGAATTTCTGGTCCTCCTGAGATACAATTTATGAAAGATACACGCTTTGATTGCAAGGCAAAATTCCGCTCATCACAATCTTCTTGTCGGAAAAATGTAGCCATGTCGAACTTGCAACACATAGGCTAAACAATTGGGCAAAGTGGTAGAGTAAATCGATTTGCCAGAGCGCGCCCGTATCTTCCAGAATAGAGCGACTCGCTGTTTGGCCGAGCATCTGATGCGAATTTTAATTCAGTGCCAATTGCACACATCTGACGCGTCCACGGGTCCGCAATCTCGATAGCATCAAGTGCTTCTCAGCGAATTCCTGCCAATATGACTGTTTTTTTGGCATACAATAAGCAAATATACGGTTAACGACTGATTAACACCTGCTTGACCCCGTTGGCGCAATTGACTGCTATGCAGTACAACTCCATGTTGTACAAACGTTCGCTGACTCGGCGATTGTTAGAACCTATTGGAGGACTATCGATGACGAAAGCGCCATATACGGCACCCGTTTTGCGTGCTCATGGGAAAGTGGAAGCCTTGACAAAAGGTGGCACTGACGGCGGTTCCACAGACGCCATGTTCCCACAAGGTACGCCATTTTCATCACTCACCTTCTCCTAAAAAGGTGTGGCCTCAGGATCTGTTTGGACAGGACCTGAGGCCAAAAAATGCGTCAGGAGGTTTCTGCGAATACTGACTTTTTTGAAGAAATAAATTTTTGGGGCCTCCTGACCTGTTGGGTTCAACTAGAGTCGTCTTTATTGATGTGGCGTAGACAGGCAAAACGTCGTAATTGCGCTTGTTCGTCAGTACCCTTATGGGCCAAGTTAGCCTGAAAACTCAAACGTACATCTTTTAGAAACCTGTTATTGAATTATGTCACCAGTCCACTTCAAAGCTAAGTCTGATGTCGTAGATACGGACATCGGCGAGGATCGCGTACTGCTCGATCTGGAGAAAAACACCTATTTCACACTCAACCCGACAGCTGCGGAAGTTTGGCAAGCCGTCAATGAGCCGAGTTCGCTGGAGGCCCTTGTTGCTGTTGTGACCGAGAAGTTCGACGTCACCGCTGATCTGTGCCGACCCGACGTTGAACGACTCCTTAAGGAGCTGTTGGACGCAGAGCTTGTGACAGAAGTCGACGCGTGAATGCGTCTTTTGCGCCAAACTAGACTCATTCTCTTCTATTTTATGGCAAGTGTTGTGTTTGGGCTTCTCTGGTTATTCGCGACGTATCAAGACATCCGTTCTTTGCTCTTGAAGAACCGCTGCGCGGGTACAACAACGCATCGTAGTTGTGTTCCGAGAAACACTGTGCGTGGCGTTCGTCGGACTACGCACTTGATAATCGGAACTTCGTACTTGACGCAAGCGACTGCCTGTCTGGCTGTGCCATACTGGCGCCTTGTTCCGAGTATAGGTAATGTGGCTTTGCGCAAAGAATATGGCGACGTTGCGCTTCGGGCGCGCGCCTGGCTGGTGTGGGACGACAAATCAGTTTTGGAAAGAGTCCGCGAGTTCTCGAAAAACTTCTGTCGAGTGCAAACTCCAAAATTCAACCCTAAATCTTAACTATGCATGGGGTTTTAGCGCGATTTTCCCTTGACCAGATTGGCTCAATCGACACCGTAACCGCGAAGCAGTGTGCACGTCTTGAAACCAAAGGTTGGCAGCTTCAAGAATTTGGAAGACCAAATGTTTTAGCAACCATAGGCGCTGCGGACCACCTCGTGCTCGATGGTGTGTTCTTTGCGGGTCTTACATGGGTAAACAATCGGTCTGAGCTACGGCAGAAGCTGGACGTAAACTTCGATGAAGCCGTAACCGACCTGGCTTTGCTCGCACAGCTCTGGCTAGAAAAGGGAGGCAAATTTCCCAAGGACGTGTCGGGTGCATTTTCCTTCATTGTATTCGATCCCCGGCACAACGAAGTTGCCATCTATCGCGATCACTTTGGCATTGTTCCGCTGTACTACTGCCAGCAGCCAGGGCAGTTGACCTGCGGCACAGATTTGCGAGCGGTGCTGCATCTCTCCGGTCTCCCGGTGAAGGCCAACACGAAACGCCTAGCCGACTTTATCGTTGGCGAAGAAATCGACAAAGAACAAACAGCATTTGCGGAACTCAAACGCCTGCCGGGCGCTCATCGCCTGTCATTTGATGTCCAAGCCCCTGAAGAAGTATGTGTACCTCAACGATATTGGGCGCTTCCACTTCCTGCAGAGATTCCTTTAAAGGATGCGCCAAATGCTCTCCGAACGCATTTGGAGAACGCCTGTTTGGCGTGTATCGACCCGCCTGGGCGTCTGGGCACGATGTTGAGTGGTGGACTGGATTCGTCGTCATTGACCGCACTGGTGGCGCACGCATTGTCCGATCAGGGGCGTCCGGCTCTACCTGCACTATCTTTTGGTTACCCCGGTAGACCATACGATGAGAGCGCCTACTTTAACGAACTTAACAGTCACTCGCATACCCACCCGGAACTCATCAGCGTATCTCATCCACCTGACTTGGCTGAACTGCCGTCAATCGTCGACGAGCAAATGGACGTGTTTCTAGCCTACGGCCTGCAGAAGAGCCGTGCGATTTACCATGCCGGGCGTGGTTGCGGTTTGACCTATCTGGTCGATGGCCATGGGGGTGACGAAGTTATTTCCCATGGCTATGGGCACCTGATCGAGCTTGCGACAACCCGCCGTTGGTACGCGCTCATTTCTGCGACGCGAGGTGCAGCAAGCGTGCATGGCGCTTCATTCGGCGGGCTTTACCTGTTGTTGATTGGACGATACGGCGGCCTGAGCAAGCGCAATTTAGTCAGAAGGATGATCCTGCGGGTCGCGCACATTTTACAGCGCAACAAAAAGAAGACATCCAGCATCTTTGACGCCAGCGCACTACTGGCGTCAACCGTGACATCGACGAATGCGCTGGATGAGGAAACGCGTTACGACTCCGAACGAGCCAACAATGCAGACGCAAGTGAGCCCGAGAATCGCGAGAAGACCGAGCATCGCAAAATTCTGCAAGCTCCGCTCATGGAACATGCGTTTGAGGTGTTGCATCGAGCGGCTTGCGCGGCGGATATCTTACCGGTTTATCCTTTCTACGACAGACAATTTGTGGAATTCTGCTTGTCCTTGCCGTCAGAGGCGAAGCTTCGCAACGGGACAACGCGCTGGGTATTGCGCGAAGGGCTAAAGGATATCCTCCCCGAAAAGATAAGAACCAGAAAGACCAAAGCTGATTTCAACGCCGAGTTTGAGGCGTCTGTTCGGAACCACGTCTCCTCGAACGATGCGCCATTCTATAGCGGGACAGAAGCATTTGTGGATATCGACGTTGCCAGACGCCTGGAGCAATCCATTCGGGATACGCCCCAAAGCGACGTGGCGGAACTGCGTGCATACTGGCGTGTTCTGGTGCTTCGTGAATGGCTTACAGCTCTGAATCAGTGGCGCAAGCTCCAGGAGTCAGGAGAACTTATCTAAATCTGCGAATTCTGTCAGGTGTTCGACGCATTGAGGCCGCGCCCTAATCCGCGAGTACTGACATACTGCCTGCGTCCCAACCCACCCAGATAGGATCGCTCCCGGTAACCTGACCGATTTCGGCGTCAACGAAGGCTTTCAAATGCATGGGATCATTTTCGCCCACCGCAACCTCTATCGTCATACGAGATCCCAGAAAGGTTTTCGCGACCACACGGCCTTGCACGGCGTTAGCGGTTTCAGGACGAGTTTTATGGAACCCAAGCTTTTCAAGGCGTACTGAGGCCGTAATGTGCTGGCCAATGCTTGGTGCTTCGCCAGAGGACACACCATGTAGGGTCAGTCCACGCCAATCCATCACAACCTCATTGCCTTGTGCCCCTCTGACCTTTGCAGATATCAGGTTCGTGTCACCGATGAACTCGGCTACAAATCGGCTTGCGGGACGAAAGTATAGGTCTTCTGGCGTGCCATCCTGTTCAACGCGGCCTTTGTTCATCACGACAATACGATCTGACATCGTTAAGGCTTCTTCTTGATCATGGGTGACAAAGAAGAAGGTTTTGTTGGTACGCCGCTGGATTGACTTCAGCTCTTGCTGAACCTGACCCCGAAGCTTCGCGTCCAATGCCGCAAGAGGTTCATCCAATAGCAGCAAAGCCGGATCCGGTGCCAATGCCCGCGCCAGAGCGACCCGTTGACGTTGGCCACCGGAGAGCTGCCCCGGGTAGCGATCCAGCAATTGATCGAGTTCAAGAAATGAGGTTATTTCATTGGAACGGCTTTGAATCTGACTTCGTGTCATGCCTTTTAGTTCCAAGCCAAAGGATATGTTTTGGAGAACCGTCATATGGGGAAACAAGGCATAGTCCTGAAAAACCATATTCACGTTGCGTTTTTCTGGCGGCTGATTTGTTACGTCCGTGCCATCAAGAATGATCTGACCGGTATCTGGTCGCTCAAACCCACCCAATATTCGCAGCGTTGTGGTCTTTCCGCAGCCGGATGGCCCCAAGAATGTCACGAACTCTCCGGAAGCGATATCAAGTTGAAGGTGTTCGAGGGCAACAGCATCTCCAAAACGTTTTGAGATACCGTCAATGCGGACCAATGGTGCGTGATCGGACGTCATGTATCGCCCTCCTTCTTCATGCGGCGGGTAAATCGCTCAGCCCAGATACCAATTGCGGCAGTCAGGATCAGTGCAATTGTTGCAATGGCGTTGATCTCCGGGCTCATGCCTGAGCGCAGCATGGCGAAAATATACACGGGCAGGGTCGGTTGGTATCCACCGAGAAAAAATGACCGCACAAAATCATCGAAGCTGAGCAGAAGACAGAAGATAGAAGCACCCAGGATCGCTGGTACCAGATAAGGCATGGTGATCCGCAAAAATGCGATGAACGGATCCGCTCCAAGATCGCGGGCGGCTTCAATCTGGCTTTTCGGCAAAGTCGACATCCGCGCCATCACGACGAGGACGACAAACGGCACGTTATGCACTGCGTGAGCCCAGATGACCGCCCCCATGCCGGGTTCAATCCCGAGCCAACGGGCATAAATGCGGAATGCTATTGCGGAGATGATCCCCGGGACCAAAGCCGGCAGAATGGTTAATCCGAAAATGACGGCGCGCCCGACAAATTTTTGTCCTTCCAAAAGCACTGCAATCCACGTTCCGATAATGACCGAGATCAACGTCGAAAGTACGGCTATTGCCACCGAGTAGCCGAATATGAACAGCACGTCAGTGTCCGCAAATACGCCCGTGTACCATTCCAGTGTCCATGAACGGATCGGGAAACCGATGAACTTGGAGTCCTTGAACCCCATCATCACCATCAGGATCAGTGGAACAAACACGTATAGGACAAATGCCCAATAAATGCAGGTCAAGAAGATCCGGTTGGAGCGGTTCTGTTCTACCCTGTAGTTCATCAGGTGTCACCCTTACGGAGCAGCTTCATAAATTTCTGGAATACCGCTGTAATGACCAACGCCGCCACGAACATGATCGTGGCGAATGCGGCCCCGGTAGGCCATTCATCACCAGCGACATGGAAAAAGCCGGCGATGGTCTCGGCGAAAACGGTTGTTGACGGGCCTCCAAGCAAAACTGGTGTGGCGTAAAAACCGGTCGAAATCAGAAACACAAGCGTGCATCCCGATGAAATGCCTTCGATTGTTAATGGCAGTGATATCCGGCGGAAACGGGTCCATGCGCCAGCACCGAGATCCGCGGCTGCTTCGTTCATGCTTTTTGGCAGCTTTTCGAGCGCAGAATACAGTGGCAGGAGCATGTAGAGCGCAGTCAGATAAACGATACCTATGCCCATCGAAAAGGTTGTGTACATGAAAGGGATGGGTCGCTCGATCAACCCCAACCATTTAAGTACTTGGTTCACGGCACCAGTATTGCCGAGAAGGATCATAATGGCGTACGTCCGCACGATCTCACCCACCCAGAATGGAACAAGAAGCAAGAGCAGTAAAAGCATCTGGTTTTTGCGGCTGACATGACGCGCTAAAAAATAGGCCACTGGATACGTGATGATAAGGGTGCAAAAGGTGAAAACGGTCGCGAAGATCAGTGTTCGGAAAAACGGCATCCAGAAAATGCTGTCTCCAAAAAAGCGTCCGTAATTGGCAAGCGTAAAGTGTTGCTCAACATCAGCGGCAACGGGATAGGCATCGGTAAGCGACACGCTCAGCATTTGTAGCATCGGCCCAAGATGCTGAGTCAGAACCCATATGATCGGAAGAATTGCAAGGACCTGAAATTGCCGGCGGGGGGATGATGTAGCCAGTTTCATCAGCGCCAGATACGGCCTCCAAAGAGCCAGCCGGCCCCAAAAGGTCGCGCGCGAAGTATCATGTGCCATTGGGTTGGGGGTCCTATCACCGAAATACGCGATGGATTATTTTGTTGTCCGAAGGTGGCGCATGGTTTCTGCCCGGCAAAGTGCAGGGCAGAAACGCGCCGCTTTGATTGTCAGGCAGCTTTGATGGCTTCGACGGCAGGGTCAACCAAGCTGTACTTCAGTTCGTTTGCTTCTGCGCGGAAGAACTGAAGATTGGCCAGTTGCTCATCCGGGAAAGACGTCGATTGTTTTTCCAATTCGGTCAGATACTGCGTCGAATCCTTGTAGGTCGAGATAAATCCGGAGGCCTTCGTCATCGATGCACCAATTTCGGCCGAAGCAAGGATCGCATCCAGGAATATGTAGGCGTTGTCCACGTTCGGCGCATTGTTCGCGATGTTGTAGGTATAGACAAAACCATAGGAACCTTCGCGCGGAATGGTCATCGCAATCGGAAATCCATCATTCATCAAAGCGGCCGCTGGTCCATTCCAGGAGTGACCCAGAACGATGTCCTGGTTCACCATCATCTGCTGAAATTCAGCACCACTATCATAATATTTGCGGACCAGAGGCTTGTTCGCAATCAAGAAGTTCTTTGCCTCTTCGACGATAGCTGCTGCTTTTTCCGGGTCGTCCAGATAAGCAACCATATTGCCATCATAGCCCAGCTTGAGCATCACCATCGACATCATATCTTGGATGATATAGGCGGTTTGCTTGGCGTATTTTTCACTGAACAGAGTGTCCCAGGTCAGAGCCTCTTCCTCGCTTACGACTTCGGTATTGTAAGAAAGCACTTGCATACCCGAAAGGATCGGAGCGCCCCATTTATTGCCGTTTATGGTTGCCCAATCGGACTCTGAGAAGGTCGGATTGATGTTGCCCCAATTGCTCAGACGGCCCGTGTCCAATGGTGCAAGTAGATCGCTGTCGATGAATTGAAGGAACCTGTGACCGGCCACGGTCATGATATCGACCGTGGGGTTGGGTTGTTCGGCTGCCAGCAAGTTGAACTGTTTGCCCTGATCATCAACCAAACGGATGTTGATTTTAATTCCGGTCTCCGCCTCGAATTGATCCTTGAAGGCCTCAGGTACGAAGTCGTTGTATGTCCATATGTTCACCTCTCCACCCGATTGGGCGGCCGCCCGTCGCAAGTAGACTGGAGACGCAAGAACTGTGCTCGCGGCGGCTGCCGTTCCTAGAAACCGGCGGCGGTTATATCTGATTTTTGTCATGTTTCTTCTCCTTGTTGGGTCATTGTATTTTTTTGTTTTAGTTAGTTTGTGTGTTGAGCGATCTTTTTAGTGTTGGCCAGAACACCGGTTATGGCCGCTGTTTTCAGATCGTTTAAGCTATACCGCTCAAGTTCAAGTGCCTCGAGTATCAGGTTTTCATCTTCAAAGTCCCGATCATACATCGCCGAAAAAATGCGAATGCCAGCTTCATGCAGCAGGGCCGGATGGCCAGACAACCTACCGAGCTTGGCCGTTAGCAAGAGCCCGTAAGGCACATCTTCAGTAACATAACGGCTATCTGCCGTCGCAGGGCCAATGCCACCATTGCCCTGAGCATGCATTTGCTGATTCATCTCCGAAATCGAAGCAACAGGCACGTGAAATGACAGGTGAAAATGCTCAAAGATGGTTTTCACCTCCAATCCAAGGGCTTTGGCAATGGCAAGGCGTTCCTGATCAAGCTTTTCAAGAAGCTGGCCGACTTTTGGAGTGACGTTCTGGCCCTGGCTCCAGGTCTCACCGCGCTCCATCCGCGTAATGTTGCCCAAAGCGATGCCCATATGATTTTGCGGATTCAGATTCGACAGTGTTATGGCGAGAAGCCCATCACGAGGTTGGAATCGATCCCCAAAGAGTCGCTTGCAAAGCGCCAGTGCGGTGTCTGAATACTGCGATGGAACGGTGCAGAGATCGATACGGCTGCGGACCGTGTTGATTTTCACTTCGACGCCCGACTGGCGCCGTCCGGTGCAGATTGTTGTGCCCCAGGCCGTGATGGGAACTGTCAGCCCACGTCGGGCCAAAAGCTGCGCCAAATAGATGGCGCCAAGTGATGCATGGGACGAAATAATCACTTGATGTTGCGCGCCGATATGCGGCGCAAGCGCATCCAGAACAGTCTTGTGACCATAGCCAGGCAAAGCGACAATCAGAACATCATTTTCCTGCGCCAGCATTTGTGCAGAGAGAGCGGTGCTTGGTGCAAATACCGCTTCGAGAGCACCAACAGCTGTGAGGGGCTGTCCGCTTTTCAGGTCTTGTGTACCTTCGCCAGAAGGCGACCAAAGCATTGCATCGTGGCCATTCTTGTAAAGGACTGCAGCTGTGCCAAACGCGATCGAACCCGCGCCGGCTATTCCGATATTCATTCGCGCAAACAACCTTTCCCAAATGGCATCATCACTCTTGCCATTTTACCAATCGGAAAAGACCCATTATCGGGTCTGCTCGATGCAAAAATAAGAAAAAGTAAGTGCATTGGTCTAAGATACATCATGTTTGCGCACCGGATCACCCAGCACGTGCATCAATCTGTTGGCCCAACCAAAGAGTGACGATGAGAGGATCAAATCCAATATCTCGGCTTCGTCCAAGCCAGATTGCTGCAAAGCTTCAATATGCTCCGGTCCCGCTTGGGAAGGGCACTGGGAAAGAGCAACTGCAAAATCAAAGATTGCTCGCTCGCGCGGTTCGAGATTTGCATTTGATCCATTCTGGAAAAGCTCATCGGTGGTTTTCGTCGAGTTTTCGAGTTGCGCGTGGCGCATTGCATGAACCGCAGCGCAATAGATGCAATGATTGACCATAGAGGCTCCCAATGCGCCCAATTCACGCTCCGATCGGCTCATGCCGCCTTTGTCATACATGATTGCGTTGAACAGCGGTGATCTCACTTTCAGGCTTTCAACGTCATGCGCGAGTGTTAGAACGTAATCAGAAACCTTGGTGTTTGATGGCGTGACTTTCAGCGCCTCAAGTTGCTCTTCGGTGGCCTCAGCGAGATCAACCGGAACGACGCGTGGTTGCCAATGCGGAACATTGCGGGTGTATTTCGTGATGACCTCACTCATTGCATTCCGCCGTTCATCAACCGCAACCCGGCAATCAAGCGGATCTGATAGGCCAGAAAGGCATTCAACTCGGCAAGCCTTACAATATCAGCATCAGTAATACCGGCGCTTTGAAGTGCCTTGATGTCCGCGTTCGTCACGTCGCGCGTGTCAGCGGCGACCTTGTCCATAAAACACAAGACTTCCTTAAGCCCGCTTTCGGGGCAGACAAAGGCTGGATCCGCCAATGCGGTATGCTCCCCCGCATCTTTTCGGAAGTGTTCAGACAGCTCGGTCTCGTTGTTGAGCAAAGCAATCCGCGCGGCCAATCCTGCGCGCAGGGCGCGGCTCCAACATCCAAAGTCTTTTGGGCGTAAAACCGCGTCTTCTGCCGCTTGCGTCATCTCAAAGATGTTGGAACGGCCGTCTACAGCTTTGCAAACCGTCGTGTCTGGCGAAAGAGACGTGGTCATTAACACGGTGTTCTCCAACAACATCAGACCATCGCTCCGGTCTTTGGTTTGATCTCAAGCTCTGACGGTTGCCACTCTGTGCCATCCAGTTCCGGCTTGCTGTAGTCTTTCATTGCCTGCCAATGCTCGGCGACATCTTCGGCATAGAGCCGGGCCGCGATTGCACGCGCCAGCCAACTTGCACCTTCGGAAATGCCAGGAATATCGCCGCTCACCTTACCCAAACTCGCGGACGCCCCATAGTTGAAACAATAGACATTCCCAAGCCATGGAGCCGATCCTGGAGTCTTCTCAAGGAATGTGAAGTCCGGATTTAGATAGGGAAAGCGGCCCAGATTGCTTGATGCTTCATCGATTGGGGGCGTGTAAACGTCTTCCCACAAGAGGATGTCGCCAGCAGCCTCGCCAAACTCGGTTCGAGACATGGGGTCAATGGTGAAACCTGTACCAAGAATGACAAAGTCGGTATCGTAGCTTGTCCCATCGGAAAACCCAACTTCGACCGTGCCGTTTTTCTCGCGTGTCGAAGAAACAGATTTTCCAAAGTGGAAATAGGCATTTGCATGACCGCTCACGCGCTGGGTTGAACCATGCGGTGGCGGTGTTTGGGTGTCAAAAGAGTATTGCATGAAGCGCCAGCGCCACTCATCCGTAAGCTCGGCGAAACCCGCGGTAAATCCAAACGAACCAATCCCCATCATCTTGTTGATGATTGGCATTTCCTTGCGTCTGATCAGATGCCGCACTTCTGCCGCACCGTGTTCCAGCGCCTCAGCGGAGTTGTCTACCGCAGAAGCACCAACGCCCACGACTGCGACACGTTTGTTTTCGAGTGCCGAGAAATCGATCTCATGGGCACTGTGGGCCCATTGATGACGTGGCAGTTCCTTGACAAACTCAGGTATGTTTGGCTCACCTGTGCCATCCCGACCCGTTGCAAAAACCAGCTTACGCGTCAGGATTGTCTTTTGCGACGGGCCGGAGACATGAAGGCGTAGCAGATCGCCTTCAGGTTCGACCAAGTCAACCGAAACGCCATTTTCGATATCAATGTCCAAGACCCGGCGATACCATTTAAGATAATCCATCCACATCGGACGCGGTATCTTGTCGAGCGAGTTCCATGCGTCAGTTCCGTATTGTGACCTATACCATGCCTGAAAACTCAGCGCGCCGTGACCGTAAGCCGGGCCGGTCAACTCTTTCGGTGACCGCAGCGTTTCCATGCGAGCATAGGTGACCCATGGACCTTCTAGACCTTCCGGGCTGCGGTCAAGAACCCGCATGTTATGAATGCCGCCCGTTTTCAATGCCATCCAGGCAACCATACCACACATGCCGCCGCCAATAATGACCACGTCGCTGACGCCCTCGCGCGCAGGAACCCAGTCTTTGCCAGGCCAACATAGAAAGCTCAGGTCTTCTTGCAGACGCGCTTCCAGCGCGGGCAGTCCCTGCGCGTCAATCTTAGGTGCAGGCGGTGTCGTCATTGCGTTTGTCCTGTTTGCCTTCAGTGCGTCTTACTGTGCTGGATTTACGTCGTTCCACCTCGGATGCAGCACATTGATCCGGTACGCGTGTTTATGCCTATGGCGTGACCCCGAGGCCGGGGTCTCCAGCAAATGAGCGTGATCGGGGGGAAGCTCGGGGTGTTCATGCTCTCGCACCAAAGGATCGTGCGCCGGCCACACTTGTGTTGAAAATATCGTAAGGAGTGCTGTCAACAAAGACAAGGCGAGCAGAGCATGTTCCAATCCAATCCAAAGCGCCGCTTGCCCAGCCAGCGGATAGGCAATCAACCAACCTGCGTGTGACAGCGAGAATTGCGCCGCGAAAACGGCAGGCCTGTCAGCCGTCTCAGCAGATCGTGCGATCACCAGACCACCCGGTGTGAGTACAAGAGATGACGCAATGCCAAAACCAATCCAAAGTCCTGCGTATCCCCAAAGGCCCAGCGGTAGGACGACACCAAGACCCAACGCCGCGTGAAGCAAAGCGCCATGCACCATCGTACTACGGTCGCCTTTCCATGCAATATGTTGCGGTACCAAGACAGCTCCGATGGCCACACCCAAACCGTAGAACGCCATCAAAATGGGCAAGAAACGTTCGGGATCGCCCAATTTGGAACCAGCGACCACCACGGTGTTCACAAGAACCCACGCCATGCTGAGCGACAGCGCAAAGTTCAAGATGAACAGCCCTCTCAATCGTGGTGTATGGCGATAGATGCGGAGGCCCTTGAGAGCGCGATCAAGAAAGGGCCCTTTTTTCTCGAGAGGCGCGTCTGCCGGGAAACGTGTAGCTGCGAGCGCAACAACAGACATGACAAAAGCACTTGCCGCGAACCAGAAAAGAAATTCCGCCGCAACCAGTTGCAGCAAAATAGCAGCGATGATCGGGCTGGCGATTGCCTCTAGCGTGTACGCGAGCCGGGACCAAACAAGCGCGCGACTGTAAATTTCTTCATCAGGCAAAATTTCTGGAATCAGCGACTGAAAGAGCGGCGTGAAACCTGCCGAAACTGCAAAGAAGAACAATGCGAGTACCGCAATCTGCCAAACGTCCGTAGCAAATGCCATCGGCAACAAGAGCGCCATTCTACTCAAGTCAAGCGCGATCATCACTTGCTTTCGTTTGCGACCCGCCAGTATCGCTTCAGCAATTGGGGCAATACCAACATATGCGACCATCTTCACAGCCAGCAAAAACCCAAGGATTTGCCCGGCAGCGGCCACGCCGCCGATGCGGTATGCCGAAAGGGACAGCGCTACCGTCATGAGACCGACAGCCAATAGAGATGAAACTTGCGCAGCAAAGAGACCGCGAAAAGACGGATTGGCAATTGGACTGATCCGAACACGTTTCATGGTGCCAGAGCGTTCCAAGGCGCTGAGAAAGCACTAAGTCGGACCGTACCCTTTTCAATCTGGCATTTGACTGCACAATCCAGAGCATTTCTGGCCCGGGTGCCGACCGGCTCATCGATAATATTCGCTTTGCCAACTGCCAGAAACGCAGGCAGATCTGATCTGAACCAACCAAGGTTGGCAATCTCTTTGCTGCGGGCCAGCGCGGCGAATGTCGCTTCTGCTTCAGCTCGCCTCAATCCTCTCGGTCGATAACCATACGGTCCGGAGCAGACGCAGCCATCATGTGCCTGGTTGACATATCGGTCGCTCAGCAAACGGGTGAAAAGCCGGTTATTGACGATGTGTCCTTGATAGTACTGAAATCTAAGAGAAATGATGGCCAAAACTTCGGCGTCCAGGTTGCACAAGAGCGCAAAACCATCATTCATTCCCGAGGTAGCCAGCACGCAAAGGCGCAAGTCTGCCTGCCGCGTGGCGAGCAAGCTTTGTCCAAACGTTTCTTTGAGCATCTTCGGAAACTCCACGCGAATACCATCAATGGCGTAGAGCGTACCGCCTTCGCCTAGTGTAGCAAGGACTTCTGAGTTGATATGCCACCAAAATGTAACGAACTTTACGGTAACTCTCCCAGATAGAGTAGGCGTTTCAACATAACTAACTTCGTTTCTAGGGCCCCTGGTATTCCTCTCCCTCGAACTGCCGGAAAACTTGTGAGGAGAGAACACGATCGCTTCCTTTCTGACACCGAACCCGGATTTCTAGTCATTTCGCGGAAAAATCCTAGGCAATCATAGCACCAAATGAACAGGGTAACATGTGTCCAGCGCAGTCGTCTGACCTCATCAAAATCTTCAAGAATTCCCGTCAAGTTTAGCGCTGATGCGAAAGATTCAACAATCAATTTAGCGTTCCGAGCTATTCCGAGAACGTCCAAAAGGCCTTACTCGTCAATGCTGCTCTTCTCCGTTTCGTTGATTTTTATCACTTCGGCACCGGTTTCGCGTCATGGTAAAATGCAAGAATGATTTTCAAACGGACCGGTTACCAGAACGACGCACTGTCAGCGTGCCATAAGTACACGAAGATTGTGCAAGCCCACTATTCGTCTTACGGGGCCCTTCAAACCCGAACCGGCGAAAATAAAACTGATCGCGCGTCGCCTGGCGCAAACGTGCCATGCATCGGCCAAGGTAAGATGACTGAGTGTGTGTTCGCAAAAAAGGGCAACACACGCTCGCAAATGAAATTTTCTACGAAAGGAAGGGCGCGACCGGACGCCACGCAGTCGGCATAAATCAAACGCGGTAGGACAAGATGACCTTCAATCTATATGTCTTCACCAATGATAGCGGCGCGAAACTTATCAAGAAACTTTTTTGTATCAAGCGCATAAGCAAATGTCTCAAGCGGTGACATCAGGTTACTCAAGCTCTCTCATATCAATGACGCAAAATCCGAAAGACTTCGAAGTTCTTTGGTGGCAATTGTCCATCGCGGTGTTTTTGATCGGGTGAAGTTCAGAAAACGAGACCAAATTGGTTGTCCGGAACTTGAAAAGCTGCAGTGCAAAGCATCAAAACCTCATCGTGAGCTTGCGGATCGAATCTGTCTCTCGCAGAACACCTGTTGACGGCGCCTTATGGCGGCTTGGCCTACATGAACTTTTCGTCTGTTTTCGAAGTTGACAATCTACGTATTGAACATCTTGCGCGAGAGTCGAAACGTGTCCATCAGTTTCCGCCGCAGACTGCCGATGGATCCAGTCATGCCCCGAACTCAATCTAGTTAACTTTACGGCTCCACTTCAAAAAATCGCTGCCTTGTTCTCTCAAGGGCCCGCAACATCGATAACTTGCTTTCAGAAGATCGCACCTGCGTCGTATTCCCTGACGTATTCAATCGTCATTTCGTAAAGTACAAGGTTTCACAGTTCATTCAATAACAGGTGGCAAAGGCTCGTTTTTCTAAAAAAATTGCTTGGAATTAAGGTGTTAACAGAAAATATTACTCTCGGTCGTTCGCGCAGTATTAATAGTCTTGGCGTGCAATTTCAAAGATTAACACATCATTTGCGACATCTGGCCCCATCACCATTTGCGCGACTTCACGCAAATCGCGCCTCAAGACATCAAGATTTTCATTATTAACAAAAGCGCCATCGAAACCGCCAACGCTCGCGTGATCGAAGAGAATACGCAAAAACTCATTCCTAAGCTTTGGCTCTTTGTCAAAAACTTCCTCTCCGTAACCCACGGCAACTTCGATACTGAGAGCCATTACCACCATCGCGGATATTCGATCCTCATCCACTAACGGAACAACAAATTGGTTGGGAAGCTTAACGTACTCCATACCAACGGAGGAAATTTCTTCTTCGTTTGTTTCGTCCTTGGAAGTGGCTTCGTTTTGATCTTTTTCTTCATCCTCCACAGCAACTTCCTGCTCGACCACTTCAACAGCAGGGCGCAAGAAAATTCCCGCCCCGACACCTGCTCCTGATCCAATGAAAAGCATCAATATTGGCAATAGCTTTTTCATGTTTCTGTCTCCTAAAATGGCAATACAGCGTCGAGAACTTGTTGGCCGATACGCGGTTGTTGGACATCGCTTATTTGTCCGCGGCCGCCATAAGACACGCGAGCGGTCGCTATTTTGTCATAGGTAATTTCATTTTGGCGAGAGATGTCTTCTGGGCGCACATAACCTGTAACCAGAAGTTCCCGCATCTCGAAATTCACGCGAAGTTCCTGACTACCCGAAATCGAAAGGACGCCGTTTGGTAAAACATCAACGATCGTTGCTGCCACACGAAGTGTGAGCTTTTCGTTACGCTTTACAGATCCATCACCTGAAGAATTACTATTCGAGTTGATACCAACGGCCTCTGATGTCGAAGCACCTTCCGGCAAACGTTCGTCAATACGTTGTGGCAAACCAAAAAGACCGGAAATGCTAAGGCTCTCGGAACCCGATCGCGATCTGTCCGTCGCATTAGAGATTTCAGCTTCTTCGTCAATTTCAATGACAACGGTTAGGATATCACCTTGTTGCACGGCACGTCTGTCGCCGAGCAGAGACTGGCGCGCACCGGACCAGAGTGACGCCCGCTCCGTCGGCCCTTGCGCATCGGCGCGCAAAGGTAAACCTGGAGACAGCATTGCGTTATGTTCAGCTGTGCCATTCGGCGTACTAAAGGAAGGCGCTTTTCCGATGTGGTCCATGCGACTACAAGCGGCAATCAATGCGATGCACATTACGACAGAAATATTTCGAACGTTCATTTGTGACCTCTAGTTTTTTACGTGTACCGAACCGTCGGCGTGGATTTGTCCGAATAAAGTCGCCCTGGAAGTCAAGTTCATGATGCGCACCCGGTCACCAACTCCGCCTCGCTCCAGCGATCGACCTTCCGTGGTGATCACCAGGCCATCGGTCTCAAAGCGAAGCATTACAATCTGGTTGCGGGTTACTAGAGCAGGTGGTCCAACGTCGTCGAACAGGATCGGACGTCCCGCATAGAGCGTTGTCTTGGCTTCTTGCCCAATTACATCAATTGCCCGATCAAAACCGTTCCCGGTTTGGCCAGCTTTTACAATGATATCAACGTCGCTGATAATGGCATTAGCGCGGATTGTACGCGTTGGTACAACCGTCTCTGCCAAGGCCTTCGTGCCCAGACATAGGGTCAGAAAAATGAACCAACAACGTATCATCGGATTTGCGTCGTAGCGCCCATCATTTGATCGGCGGCAGAAATAACTTTGGCATTCATTTCATAACCCCTTTGTGCTTCGATCAACTCTGTAATCTCACGCACCGCGTCGACAGAACTGTCTTCCAGATAACCTTGCCGCACCGTACCAAGGCCATCCTCTCCCGGAGTTGAAACAAGTGACGGGCCAGAAGCTTCTGTTTCTACGAAAAGGTTACTTCCGAGGGCTTCGAGGCCTTTTGCATTCGTAAAACCCGCCATGTTAAACTGACCCAGCAATTGCGCGTCCGGTGCATCTGCAAAATACGCATAGACCTCGCCAGCAGCGTTGATCGAAATGCTGCGCGCGTCATCTGGAATGACAATTTGCGGTTCCACAGGAAACCCATCCGACGTTACAATCAAACCTTCGCCCGTGCGCTTCAGCGCACCATCTCGCGTATAGGCCGTTTGCCCGGAGGGCAGCGATACTTCCAGGTAACCCTGCCCCTCAATTGCAAGGTCAAGGTCACCACCCGTTGCACTTAGGGAACCCTGTTGCAACTGGACAGACACCGCTGCCGGACGGACACCCAATCCCAATTGTACCCCTGTTGGCATCACGGTTCCGTCAGTTGCGCTGATGGTTCCAGGGCGGGTCAATTGCTGGTAATGCAGATCAGCGAATTCAGCGCGTCGCGCATTATAGCCTGTCGTGCTCATGTTCGAGAGGTTGTTGGAAATCGTCTCAACTCGCATTTGCTGAGCGCTCATACCGGTTGCTGCAATCTTTAGGGCGCGCATTTGGCACCTCCTGTTGTAATGGTTACTGTGAAAGCGCTTTCAACGCCTGGCGAACGCGTTGATCTTCCGCATCCAGAAAACTCGCACCTAGTTCATAGGCACGTTGCACTTCGATCATTCGGGTGATTTGCAAAACGGCATCGACGTTGGAGTTTTCGACAAACCGCTGAAGGACGCGTCCATTTTCCGCTGGCTCATATCCATCATCCGCACGGAACATAACGCCATCTTCTCGGATCATCTCACGCGCATTCAACGGTTGAACGACACCAATTTGCCCGACGGGGTTGCCTTCACTGGAAATCGTTCCGTCAGCGGACACAGCAATATCTTCTGCACCGGGCGGAATGAAAACCGGCGCACCGCCCGCATCTAGCACCCTGTATCCATCGAATGTAACCAAATCACCGTCAGCATTCGGAGAAAACACACCTGATCTGGTCAGTCTCTCGCCTGCTGGTGTCTCCACCAAAAAGAAACCTTCACCTTCAATTGCAAAGTCAAATGTACCGCCAGTTTGCGTGAGCGCGCCTTGTTGAAAAGACGTATGACGCACGTTGCCTTGTCCCATCGACAAGCTTGAACCCCCATCAACAGCCTTAACGTATTCCGAAAATACAAGACCTTCCTGACGGTAGCCTGACGTAGCGGAGTTGGCAATATTGTTCGCCACAATACGCATTTCGCGCATCAGACCTGCCTGCCGGGTCAATGTAGTATAACCAGTGTTTTCCATCCTAGCCTCCGATAATCAACGGGACGATCCGATTATGGAAAAATGACACCAATGTTTGTGTCATGAACCCCATCGACATCCAAAAAACGATAATGATGGCCGCCAACTTTGGTACAAAAGTCAAAGTCATTTCCTGAATTGATGTCAGAGCTTGAACCAATCCGATGGAAACGCCGGTTATCAGCGCCGCCGTCAAGATCGGCAGCGATATAATCACCGAGATCCACAGCCCCTGCCGCAGCGTGTCAAAGAAAATGACTTCATCAAGCATTCTATACGGGCATCCGTAGAATTTCTTGATAGGCTTCCACAACTTTGTTGCGCACCGAAACCGCCGCTTCTACGGCAAGCTCTGTCTGGGCCAAAGCCTGAACAAGGGCGTGCGGGTCCGCATCTCCAATCATCGACTGTTTAGCGGTCTCTTCAGTTTGAGCGAGCGTTTGCGCAAAATCCAACACAGCCTTGCCAGCCGTTTGCGAGATACTCGGTTCGTCCGGTGCAGGTTCCGTCGCAGGGCGCGCCTGCACATAACTGCTAATCGCAGCTGTGGATCGCGCGTCGGTGAATTTCTGAATTGCTGAAACAGCTTTCATATCCATTCTGGATCTCCTTAAAGGCTAGCGGCGATTCATACCGCTTCGTCATGGTTACTTCCGCAGCAAGTCCATTAAACTGGCGGACATTTTACGGGTTTGTTCAAATACTTTGAGGTTTGCTTCGTAGCTGCGCTGCGCTTCACGCGCATCACCAAGTTCGATCATCAGATTGACATTGGAACCGTCGAAGTAACCAGACTCGTCCGACATAGGATGCGAGGGATCATAGACACGCTCCAAAGACGACTGGTCTAATCGAACACGACTCGTCTCAACTTCTGAAACACCACTACCCCCATTAAAAGAAGTCTCGAATGCCACAAGCTTCCTGCGGTAGCCTGGCGTATCAGCATTCGATATATTCTCAGATAGATGTCGCAAACGCGTGGCCTGCGCCTTCAAACCACTCGAGGTAACTGTCAGTGCTTTTACAAAATCGTTCATGATACGTTCCCCAACTAAGTTCTTCTGAGCGTTGAGCGCAGGATGTTGAGGGAAGACTTATAGATCGCCAGAGCACGATCATGCTGACGCTTAGCGCCCAATGACTTCAACATCTCGCCTTCCAATGAAACGGTATTTCCGTTCGGAGACGCGACTGTCGTGTCATCAATGATTGGCGCGGCAGTCGAACCGTTTGGCGAACCATGAAGATGATTTGCCCGCGTCGCGCGTTGCCCTGAGACATCGCGATTGGCCATGTTATTTTGATAGGTTTCAGCGAAGGGTGCGAGATCCCTCGCCTTGTAATCAGGTGTATCGGAATTGGCTACATTCTGCGCTGATACCGCTTGCTTTTGCCCGGCGTGCACCGCCATGGCATGCGAAATCCTGAAGACTTCTAAATTTTCAAACATCCGGGCTTCTCCCTCATGTGATTTCATCAAGACTTAACCCTGATTCCTTTAGAAAGAGTTTGCGAAACTCAAAGGATTGACATGAACAAGCCGCTTCCCTTCGATGGATTGACCGCCCAGATCACAGATCTGAACCCAGTGCGGGCCATAGGCCGCGTAACGCGCGTCGAAGCCGGCGTAATTCACGTCTCAGGTCTGGCCGGTAAAGCACGTATTGGCGATCTGATTATTGTTTATCGACAAGGAGAACCCCTGTCGGGTGAAGTCCTCCAGTTGGAGGGCGATAAGCTTGTTTTGTTGCCGGACCAAGCGCCAGATGGTGTCGCCCTGCAGGATCGTGCGGCATTGTTAGAAGCCCGCGGCATAGCGCCTGCTGCTTCATGGATCGGCCGGGTAATCGATCCTTTTGGGAATCCAATTGATGGCAAGCCATTGTTGCGAGGAAAGCTAGCCAGAGCTCTCAGGAGCGCGCCGCCTGACCCGGCAGTCAGGCGCGGCATGGGCGACCGTCTCAATACAGGGATGGCCGGAATGAATACCATGTTGCCCATCGTAAAAGGACAGCGAATCGGTCTTTTCGCTGGTTCCGGCGTTGGCAAATCCAGCCTCTTGGGTCATCTTGCACAAAATATGTCTGCTGACATTGTGGTTATTGCAATGATCGGTGAACGTGGACGCGAATTGCGCCATTTTATTGAGAACGTTCTTGGCCCTGAAGGTTTGAAGCGGGCCATAGTTGTATGTGCTACATCTGACCAGTCGCCATTGATCCGCAGGCGTTGCGCCTGGACGGCAATGTCAGTTGCTGAACACTTTAGGGATCAAGGCCAATCTGTTTTGCTTTTGGCAGACTCCGTAACAAGATTTGCTGAAGCACACCGTGAAGTCGCTGTTGCTTCAGGCGAAGCACCAGTGCTTCGCGGATATCCGCCATCGACGGCACACCTAATTATGTCATTGTGTGAGCGTGCAGGGCCTGGTCAAGATGCACAAGGCGACATCACCGGAGTATTCAGCGTGCTTGTCGCGGGATCTGACATGGAAGAACCTATTGCGGACATATTACGCGGCGTGTTGGACGGGCACGTTGTGCTCGACAGAGCAATTGCTGAACGCGGCAGATACCCTGCAATCGACGTATTGCGTTCGATTTCGCGCAGTCTGCCTGAAGCGGCCTCGGACGCGGAAAATGCTTTGCTATCTCGCGCTCGCACCTTGCTGGCGGTTTATGATCGAAATGCTATGATGATCAGAGCCGGACTCTACTCGGTTGGAAGCGATCCGGAGATTGATGCAGCTGTCCAGATCTGGCCTGAACTAGACGCTTTTCTGGCCAAAGTGGAAACACAAAGCGTTAAAAACAGTTTTTCCCAACTGGAATTAATCCTAAGACGAGTAAGAGGCGCGAGTCCTTCTGGGAAGCAAATCCATCCGAATTCTGCCGCGTAGTCTTCCTCTAGGATTGCAGCAATGTCAAAGCGATCGAAGCGGAGGAAGCGCTCCCGTTAAATTCATTCAACTGTGAACGCACGACAAACTTGGTAATTAGATCATCGAGCACATCCGGATCAGAGAATTGGTTAACCTGATCGCTACCAAATACAGCTTTCGCCCTTTCCTTGAACACAGTTAGTTGCTGATCGATGTCAATCTGGCCGAATTCAGATGGCAGGTTTAACGCGTTCTCAAAAAGGCTGCGCAGAGGTGGCTCACCCATTATCGTGAACCACTTTGCGTCATTGGACATATCTGTTTCGTCGATTGCTTCGAGTTCAAAACTTCCGTTGCTTATGACAACAGGTAAGTCGTATTCAACGTCCGAAGGAAACTCAAAGTTCTTAGAAATGTAGCTATCTATAATCAAATCCGAAAAACCGATTTGCCGTACCTGAACATCTTCCGCGATCCCAAATCCAAATGCGCTTGCCAAATCTCTATACGCGGGGTTATCGAGTTGGTTTGCAAGTGCAGTGTTCGCTACAGAGCCTTCTTCAAGAACGCGCTGAATCTTTTCAAGTTCGGGACTGACTGGTGTGTTTTCATCGGGTTCGAAAGAAATAATCGCTTCAAAATCCTCCTGCAAGCCAAATGCTCCCAGTACAATCTCCAAAAGCTGAGTATCGGCGACAAGATCTTCAGCTGACGCCACCAAACCAATATTGCCAGCAAAGTAATCTGTCTTATCTTCCACCTGCGTTGAAAACTCGGTTACTGCGGATGCAATTTGTTCAGCTGCCTGTCTCTGTTCAGACTTAACCGGAGGGCTTGCAAGCTCGCCAAGTACACGTTGTGCATAAAGAGCTAAACGCATGGAATCGTTCTGTTGCCCTGCTGAGACTTCGAAACTGTTTGCGTTGTATCGTGCAACAATATCATCAACGAAACCGCTGTTCTCGATCGGCGAAGATTCACCGGGGCCCAAACCGAAAGCTTTCGAGAATTCTTGATATCGGTTGTCGGAAAACCTGTTTGCAAGTGAATCCCGCGCAGTCGTGCCTTCGTCCAAAATTTTCTGAATGAAGTATTTGTTGTCAATGTCGTCCTGAATGCCAAATGCTCCTAAAGCGACCTCAAGAAGTCGCCTGTCTGAAGTTAAATCTTCAGCGGTTTTTACTTTGCCGATGTTTTCTTTGAAATACTCGGTGCTCCGAGTAATTTGACTACTGTTGGCAAACGACTCGATTTGGGTGTCGTAAGTTCTTTGCAAGAACCTCCAACCCGTTAGACCGCTGGATGGGACAATTGGCGTAAACATCAGAACGGTCGTGCTGCGAGCAGCCTGTCTTCGCGAGGTAGAAGAGCACGTAACGCTTTCAGAGCACGATAATGCTGTTTTTCGACCAGTCCACACGTGGCTTCTGCAAGAACATTCCTACTGTCTGCGTCAGTAAAAACTTGGCTCAACTCTTCCAATTGACGCAAAAGAGAAAGATGGGCATCGTCCGGATCTTTGTCGCCAGACAATACCAGCTGCATTGCAAAGCAAGCTCGACGCACTGGTGTTTTGGCATCCTCAGGATGAATTGCATCTCTCAGGCGCAAAATATTTGCACCGGGCGTCATAATAGCCAGGCGGCTTCTCCGATCACCATTTTCGATCACAACACCGTTAATCAGGACACGTTCTTTTGGGCTCAACTTGAGGACAAGACCACTCATTTGACTTCTCCCTCTTGTTTTAGGCCACCCAGGATCATTGCATTTATTTCCAACAGCGGAACTGCTGTTTCTTTTTTGCGAAGGACTTTGTGCGTGTGCAGCTGAGTAAATTCCGCGAGATAAACAATCCGTGCTCTCAACTCATCAGGCAGCATGTTGTTGTCGTCCATTACGTCAATGGCCAAAGCAGTCCAAAGCTTATTGTTTTCGTACAACGCCTCCGCCAACAAATTGAAATCGTCGTTTTTTATTGCCTTTTTCAAGCGGTGAGAAATACGCGCAATTACTTCATATTCTGCACTGCGGGCCGTTCTGGTCGGGGCCGCTGCTGGCGCGTATGCGCTTTGGGCCTGTGCGTAAGCGTTCACGATGCCACCTTTATTGAATACCTGTTAAAAAATTCAGGGGCGCGGAAACCCGCGCCCCTGAAGTAACGCTTAACGGAAGAGAGACAGAATTGTCTGCGGTGCCTGGTTAGCAATCGACAGAGCCTGAACACCCAATTGCTGCTGTGTTTGCAGAGCCTGCAGTTTCGCAGAAGCAGCTTCCATGTCCGCGTCAACAAGTGCACCAATGCCCGATGTCAGACCGTCTGTCATCTTGCTCACGAAGTCAGCCTGCGTCTCAATCCGACGACCATTGGAACCAAGCGAAGCGGCTGAATCGATCGAAGACTGGATCAGACCCTCGATAGCGCCCAGAGCTGCGTCGGCACCTGCTTCGGTAGTCACGTCAAAGGAGTTCAGCAAAGCCAAGTTGCCGCCGATTGTTGTGTTACCGTCATCGGTGGCACCTGTAAGGCCGTTAACGCCAGCCGCCGCAAAGGCCGCAGCTGCACCGGAATTGTTGGTTGCATCGATCTGTCCGGCGGTTGTTGCATTAGCCTCAAAAGTGAAGTCGAGTTCCATCCGATCAGCAGCGAATTGAAGCGCCGTGACCATTTTGGCTTGAATGCTGGCTTGCGTATCCCCATCAACCACACTGACGGCGATCTGATCGGCGGCAGCGATAGCTACGCCATTGATGGATTCGATGTTGAACATGTCTCCTGCAACAAGGTTCGCACCGACGGTCATAACGGCACCTGTAGCCCCGTCTGCGCCAGTAAAGGCAGTACCTGCCGCAGCTGCGGTACCGGTGCCCGCAGCACTGAAAACACCAGCTGTAGTTGACAGATCCTGCTTCGCGACGTCAATGTTGGACGAAACTACACCAGTTGCATTTCGATCAAGCGACGAAAGGATGCTTGATGTGCCAGTGCCTGCATCATAGCTGTCGTTCGACAGCAGGTTAAGGCCATTGAACTGAGCTGCTCCGGAGATAGAACCGATCTGAGCCGTCAGTGCTTCGATGTCTGTTTGGATCTTGGCCCGGTCAACGTTTTCTTCTTGCGAGTTTACGACTTTACCTTTGATTTCAGTCAGTAGGTCTGTAATGCTTTCGGCAGCGTTCAGCGCAACACCTACGGTGGACTGGCCCAGAGCAAGTGAGTCGGAGATAGCTTCAAAACCAGCAACGTCCGAAGACATCACTTTGGAGATGGCCCAGGTTGCCGCGTTGTCTTTTGCGCTGTCGATCGTTTTACCGGTGGAGATCTCGCTTTGGACTTTGCCGAGGTTCATGTTGATGGATTTCAGAGTCTGCAGCGCGACCATTGCGCTGTTATTGGTAAGAATGCTGGACATAGCATGTTCCTTTGATCATTCACGCTTTGCGTGGATTGTGCTCGTTCGTATTTACGTCAGAGCGAAACAGTCTTTCTGACCAATGCGACCGCCTGAGTTTAGACGACGCGCCACCCGACCTCGGATGCATCTCAAACATGCACCGTCAAAGGCTAATGAGTGCTTAAGTCGCAACTTTCCAATCGTTCCGTTTTTATTCAAATCGCGCTTCAGGCGCGTTTCTCCACAACGCCCTCTGGCGTTACATCAATGGTGCGCCGTTCGCCTTTTTCATCATACGTATCAAGTGAACTTCGTACGCGACGCATTGCAGCCAATCTGCGGGCGACTGTACGGATGCCTTCTAATGCCTGGTCGAGCAACGCCTGATTACGTTGAACCTTGGAATTCAGGTTTTCCAACGGCTCGCGAGAAGCCAATTCTAATTGGGACAATTCGTCGATCAAAGCTTCTTTACGCTCAAGTAGGCGACCAACTTCATCCAGGTTGCCTTCTAGCAGCGCGGCGCGCTCCGACTCCAATACATCGTCCAAGGCGTCGATGACGTCTTTAAATTCTTCATTTGTCATTTTGCTTTTCCTTCAGTGCTTGAAACAGTGATTCGCTTAATCCGATACCGCCGGCCTTGACCATCTGCATGGCTTGCTCCTGGACGAGAAAGGACCCGAATTGTTCTTCTCCAGCGCCACCGCCAAAGTGGTCGCTTGTCTTGCCTAACCCTGCTGATTTCAACATTTCTGCTAAAAAACTGGCTTCGAGTTTCTCTGCAACATCACGCAGAGCTTGATCGTTTTTTGCAGTCACTGGCGGACCGCTGATCGGTGGAATCGCTGACATCTCAAGTGTCTCCAATTGCAACTATTTTTTTCCAGCATGCGCGCAATCGGTAAAGATGCAGTAACCAACCAATGTCATACAGTGCTCGAAACGTGGAAGAACTCCCGGAGATGCCTGTGCTTGAAATTCCAATGCTGCAAACAACGGCGAAAGCCGACCGAAATGCCACCTCGCAACCGAAAGAGGTGAAGACCAACGCAGAGAAGGATACATCTGACGTTGATTTTGAAAGTGCCTATGCCAGTGAAACGGAAGAAAAACCGGTGGAACCTGACAAGCCCAAGTCAGATGCAAAACCCGATGATCCGGAAAAAGTACAACAACCGAAATCAGAAAAAAACAATCCGGATTCTGACGAGGTTTTAGTGGCCAAGAAAGGCGCGATAACTGAGTCAGAAACTGTCGAAGGCGCAGACCTTTCAAGCAATAAAGTCAAAGAGCAGGAAGCCGCCCAAAAGCCAAAATCTGGAATGAACGAATGGGCCATTACGCAGAATTTTGTGACGGGTAGCGAAAAAGAAAGAGCGCAACCTGTTGCGGATACCAAACCTGAACAAAAATCATCTGAAACGCTTCAGAAAGCGCCCGTACAAGAAATGGCAATTGCCGCGAAAGTATCCGCTATTGATGAAGCAAAGGCAAAAGACGCCTCAGGAGGCAGACAAGAGCTGCGACCCGTCGCTTCGTCACAGGAAGTCGTTGCCGTCCCCGAAACAACCACTAAGCGCGCGCAACACGCAGGAGACACAGGTTCTCCAGCGACAGCGCAGTTGACCGCGCTCACTCAAGCAAAAAACCCGGAGCAGTTGAACATACCTCAAACGGTTGCATCACCAGCCGTAGAGAAATCCGCTGAAAGAGCTTTGAGAAAGGGCATAGATGAGCGAAATTTTTCCGAAACGGAAATGAGTTCGCGTGCAGATCCCAAAATCAAATTGCCGGCAGCGCCTTCAATTCAGTCTTCACCAACTACCGCGGCGCAACCTTTGACGCAGCTCACAGCGCACCAAGATGGTAGCGGTCTGGACATTCCTTTAACAGTCAACAGTGACGCGGAGGGCCCAATTCCTTGGGATTCTCGCGCTTCCGCATCGACTGCGCTTGCTCAAACCATTGCGCGACCAGAAACACCCGGCATGATCGGGCGGCAAATGGCGGAAGTACTTCAAAGAATGCCGGACCGCCCGGTCGAATTGGCATTGAACCCCGAAGAGTTGGGAAGAGTACGACTGAGCATATCTGCTGCTGAAGGGGGTATCACAGTCAGTGTCTTGGCCGAACGGCCTGAAACGCTCGATCTGATGCGACGCCATATTGACCAGCTTGCACGAGAATTTCAGGCTTTGGGTTACAACAGTATAAACTTCGCTTTCAACGAAGGGCAGTCAGAACACAACAAGGGCAACAGTGACGGCTCTCAATCCGGTCCAAACTCCAATCTTTTGGCTGCGGAGACCTCTGAGAACACAGTCGCCCCAATTCAACTTGCTGCGTCGACCGGCGTGGATCTTCGGCTCTGAGGAGACAAAAATGGAAATAACCAATTCGCAAGCATCCCAATCAGTGGATAGAACTGCATCGGCAACGGCCCAGACTTCAGCAGTATTGTCGTCGGATTTTGAGACATTTTTGCAAATGCTGACGGCTCAGGCCAAGTATCAGGATCCATTGGAGCCAATCGACTCATCTGAATACGCAGCTCAGCTTGCTCAGTTTTCGATGGTCGAACAACAAGTGTTGTCAAATGAATTGTTGGAAGCCCTTACGAGTCAAGTGGGCGCCGGCAATATCGGCGAAACGGCAAGTTGGATTGGTATGGAGGCTCGGACTATGGCAGCTGCGCAATTCGACGGGAAGCCCGTGACCGTGGCTCCGAAGATTGAGGCTGGAGCAGATCAAGCCTTTCTTGTCGCCTACAATGCCATTGGGGAAGAAGTTCAAAGAAAAGAGATTTCAACTTCTGATTCATCCGTAGAATGGTCCGGAGTTGGGGACGATGGCGCGCCGCTCCCTTTTGGCCTTTACACTTTCAAAGTTGAAAGTCGTTCCCTCGGCCAAACGGTAGGAACAAGCCCTGTTGAGTCTTACACTCGAATAACCGAAACGCGCCGTCAGGATGATGCAACTGTCCTCGTCTTACAAGGTGGCGTGACAGTTAAGGCTGATGAGGTGACGGCCCTGCGAGAAGCGCTTTGAATTCTGGCGGTTTCCCGATCTACACGTTTTGGTGCCGCACATAGTGGTGGCATCCATCCAAAAGTTCGCAAAGAGCGTTATTTCATGAAGTGCGCAGTACTGAATGTAACCTGCAAGCGAGTGAACTTGAATCAGACCTCAAGGTTGCCACTGGCTCTCCCAAAACATGCTAACTCCGTCTTCTCGATGACTTGAAGAGAAATATCTTTTGGTTTTGCCGAACAACAAAAACCTGTGTCGTCGTTCCCGCGCAGCTGCGCCACTCAAATGGCGAAACCTACTGTTTTAGCGAAGTTTTTCCCGATCTTAGCGATTGCTTTTTTCAGTCAAAAACATGTGCGGCAAACTGCGCTGAGTATTTTAGTTAACGCCAATACAACCAGATTTAGAAACCGCTGCACACACGTGAAAAAACAAAATCGAAGACCTTTCAGGCATTTCGTAGATTTAGGGTCATAGTAAATAGTGACGTCGGCCATTGGTAAAAAGGGAACCAAAGGAGAGTCAATTATGCAGTCCGGGCCGCAGCCTGTTCGTCTCGTTGCTGTTTTACGCTGTTGTGCTTGGTGACCAACGACGCTGCAATCACCCCAATGGTCACAATGCCGATCATGATTGTCGAAAGCGCGTTTATCTCTGGTGACACGCCCAAACGCACTGCAGAGAATATTTTGATCGGTAGTGTTGTCGCAGATGGACCAGCGGTGAATGAAGCAATTACCAAATCGTCGAGGCTAAGCGTAAAGGCCAAAAGCCATCCGGAAATCACAGCCGGGGCTATGATGGGAAGTGTCACCAGTCGAAACGCGTCAAAATTGGAACATCCAAGGTCAAGTGCAGCCTCTTCAAGTGAGCGGTCAAAAGTCATCAATCGCGAAGAGACCACAACGGAAACATAGCACATAGAAAAAGTGGTGTGCGCCAACACGATGGTTAAGATACCGCGATCCAGTCCAATCCCGATAAAAAGCAACAGTAAGGACAAGCCAGTAATCACTTCCGGCATAACCAAAGGCGCATAGATCATACCTGAGAAAAGTGTTCGCCCAAGAAACCGCCCGCTCCGCACAAGCACAAGAGCGGCCATAGTGCCGAGAACCGTGGCAAACGTAGAGGACAGCACACCCACTTTTAAAGTCACCCAAGCCGCATCTAGAAAGGCTTCGTTCTGGAGCAACTCACCGTACCACTTTGTCGAAAAACCTGCCCAAACGGTCACCAATTTGCTTTCATTGAAAGAATAGATGATCAAAATCACCATTGGCAAATAGAGGAACACAAACCCAAAGGTCAGCGAGACGACATTGAACCAACTGAGCCTGTTCATCCCTCTTCCTCCGCCTGCCGCTGCTGGTTGCGCTGGAACAGAATGATGGGGATAATCAGGATCAGCAGCAAGATCACGGCAACCGCACTTGCCACAGGCCAATCGCGATTATTGAAGAATTCCTCCCAAAGCACTTTACCGATCATTAATGTGCCAGATCCACCGAGCAAAGATGGGATAACGAATTCGCCTAGTGCCGGAATGAAAACAAGAAAGCTGCCAGCAATGATACCGTTTTTGGATAGAGGGATGGTCACCAGCCAAAAAGCCTGGAACCTCGAACAGCCGAGATCTTCAGCCGCCTCGATCAAGGAACCGTCGAGCCGATCAAGCGCAGCATAGATTGGCAGGATCATGAAGGGAACATAGGTGTAAACGATACCGATATAGACCGCCAGCGTCGTATTTAGGATTGTAAGTGGCTCGGAAATCAAACCGGTCCAAAGCAGAAGTTGGTTGAGAAGACCTTCCTGACTCAAAATGCCCATCCAAGCATAAACGCGTATCAGAAAAGACGTCCAGAAGGGCAAAATAACCAGCATCATCAGGGTCGCACGCCACTCTTCGGGCGCGCGTGCCATGGCATAAGCCACCGGGTAGCCAACCAGCAACGTTAAAACGGTTGAAACTATCGCGATACGTAAAGAACTGACATATGCCTTCCAATAAAGATCATCGGAAGCCAAAAACGCGAAATTCTCAAAATCGAGCGCCGCAAAAAATGGGCCGAAACCATCGTCTAAAGTGGGCGTATACGGCGGAATTGCCAAGTCGATGTCTGAAAGTGATATTTTAAAGACGATAACGAATGGAATTAGGAACAAAGCCAGAAGCCAAGCATAAGGTACCGCAATCAATGCAAATCTCTGCATCAGATGGTTTCCCTTTTGAGCAGCACATTCATTTTTCCAAAAGAACCCCGGCTGTGGCCGTCCAGGCGACCCAAACCGGATCTTCCCAGGTAAAACTACGCCGAGATATGCGGCGCGTGTTGGCAGTCTGCGCTTTAATGATCTGACCGCCAGGCAATTCAACATGATAGGTCGACAAATTGCCCAAGTATGCGATGTCCAATACAGTACCTTGCACAGCGTTTTCTTGGTCAGCAGGCCTTTCAGCGCTGATCGAGATCTTTTCCGGTCTGATGGCTAAGTGACAGGACTGACCTTCAGAAAAAACCTTTTCGGATGCAGCCAAAAACGGCGCGTGACCGTCCGCCCAATGTACTTCCTGTTTGCCGTCAGCCTGGGGTTTAGACGTGCCATTGATGATATTCACATCACCAATGAAATCTGCGACATAGACGCTGTCAGGCGCTTCATAAATACGCTCCGGCGTCGCCACTTGCATGATACGGCCTTCATCCATAACGGCCACACGACTTGCAACCGTCATCGCCTCTTCCTGATCATGCGTCACGATCACAAAAGTGGTGCCTGTCTTCTCTTGGATGTCCATTAATTCAAACTGGGTCGCTTGACGCAACTTGGCGTCCAATGCGCCAAGGGGCTCGTCCAGCAATAACAGTTTAGGCGACTTTGCGAGGCTGCGGGCAAGCGCAACGCGCTGGCGTTGGCCACCAGAAATCTGGTGAGGCTTACGGCGCGCAAATTTTTCGAGCCGTGTCAGCTTGAGCATTTCGCCAACACGATCGTCAATATTGTCCTTTGACATGTCACTGCGTCGCAAGCCAAATGCAATGTTTTCGTAAACGCTCAGGTGTGGAAACAGCGCATAGGACTGAAACATCATATTGACCGCGCGTTTGTTCGGCGGCACCGGTGCAATGTTCTGTCCTGCAAGTTCGATCAGACCCTCTGTCGGAGATTCAAAACCGGCCAGCATACGCATCATGGTCGTTTTACCGCAGCCTGAAGGCCCCAGCAGAGCAAAGAATTCCTGCTCAAAAATATCGAGAGTCAGATTGTCAATTGCCGTGTAGTCACCGAAACGCTTAGTCACATTCTCAAAGCGTATCAAAGGTTTCTGTGAAGGGTCATCCCACGGGGCAAAGACGGTTTGGGTCACGTCATGTCCTTTTTGCACCCATAGAATGGGCAAATGAAATGGGGCGGCGCACTCTGGCCCCGCCCAATCTGCCTATCCACTTACGTCCCGGATTTAACCTTGGTCCATAACCGAGTAACCGTCCGTTGCACCTTCGCCGGATAGGGTGAGAACGTATATAGGTTTTGCACGGTTTCATCGTCAGGATAGATTGCCGGATCACCAATCACGTCCTCGGAAAGCAATTCCTGCGACGCTTTGTTGCCATTCGCAAAGTACACGTAGTTGGATGCATCCGCCATGTTTTGCGCATCCATGATAAAGTTCAAGAATGCATGCGCCGCGTCGGGGTTCGGCGCATCGGTTGGAATGGCCATCATATCGAACCACATCAGTGATCCTTCCGCGAAAGCATTATATGCAATTTCTACGCCGTTGTCGGCTTCAGCCGCGCGATCACGCGCTTGCAAAACATCTCCCGACCAGCCCACCGCAACGCAAATATCGCCATTGGCCAGCGCGTTGATGTATTCAGAACTGTGGAATTTCTTGATATAAGGCCGAACGGCCATCAAAGGCGCTTCAGTTTTTGCAATGACGTCGGAATCCTGACTGTTGGGATCTTCTCCCAGAAATTTCAGGACCATCGGGATGATTTCGGTCGGCGCATCCAGAAAGTACACACCACATTCGGCGAGTTTTTCCATGTTTTCAGGCTGCAAGACGAGATCCAGGCTGTCCAAAGGCGCGTCCTCACCCAAGATCTCTTTGACCTTGCCAAGGTTCAGGCCAACGCCGGTTGTGCCCCACATATAATTGATCGCATATTCGTTGCCAGGATCATATTGATCAGTGCGCTCCTGAATTACGTCCCACATGTTCTCAATATTTGGCAGCTTTGACTTGTCCAATTTCTGGAAGGCGCCAGCAGAAATTTGACGTTGCAGGAAATCCGCAGTCGGCACCACAACATCATAGCCAGATCCACCCGCCAGCATTTTGGTTTCCAGAACTTCATTGCTGTCGAAAACATCATAGATGAGGTCAATGCCAGTTTCGGTTTCGAATTTCTCAAGCAATGCTTCGTCAATGTAGTCCGACCAGTTGTATACGCGTACTTCGTCTGCAAAAGCCACGGTCGCGCAGCACGCAAGCACTGCACTGCTCATCATGAGCTTATTCATAACACTCTCCCGTCTGTATTGACCGGGTTTGCCCCGGCTCAATTGAATTTGATCAAGTTTTGCCTCTGTGGGCAAGATGCTCTATGCTTTCACGCGATCACACCCTGTGCAAGGGATCTGCCTGTTTTCATCGCAAACACTAAAAACGGATCATGCAAATGCTTAGAAATCCAGCACCCGCCGATCCGAAACTCGAAGGAAAACTGCCGGCACACCGGCATGTCTACGAGCAGCTCAAATCGCGCATCCTGTTTGGCGATCTGGTACCGGGCCAGGCTGTCACGATCCAGGGCCTGATCGAAGATCTCGACGCAGGTATGACACCAGTACGCGAGGCCATTCGGCGGCTCACATCAGACGGGGCGTTGTGCATGATGGGCAACCGCCGGGTAATCGTTCCCATGTTGACTTCAGAATGCATAGAACAAATTGATTTCATGAGACAATCCATGGAACCACAGCTTGCCAGACTGGCCGTCAAACACGTAGATGTACTTGTATTGGACCGCCTCCGCCAAGCTGATGAAACCTTGAATCAAGCAATTTCAATGGGAGATATACCGGGGTATCTTACACAAAACTATCGTTTCCACATGATACTCTACGACGCGGCGCAAGCCCCCATCTTGAGCGCTACAGTGGATCGTCTCTGGTTGCGCTTTGCGCCTTCTTTGCGCGTCGTGTGTGGTCGTTTTGGCACGTTGAACTTACCTGACAAACATGCCGATCTTTTGGTCGCGTTAGCAGACCGCGATGCGGAAGCTGCGGCGCGAGCCATGGCTGAAGATGTTCACCAAGGTATGTCGCAAATCCGAGCCTCACTTGAGCTCAACGCCACATGAGGGCGATTCGATTGACTCTCAATAATTTGATCATATTGTGACGAAAGGGCTTTGAGCCTTTATCTCCGCAGCACGGGTTTTGTCATGTCCACAATCACGAACCATATGCCCACCGCCGAATTGCAGCCATTGGATGCGGCACATCATATGCATCCGTTTACTACCAACGATGAACTGGCGGACAAAGGCGCACGTATTATCACGCGTGCGAAGGGTGTGTTTTTGACCGACAGCGATGGCAATCAAATCCTTGACGGTATGGCAGGGCTGTGGTGCGTCAACATCGGCTATGGCCGCTCCGAAATGGCTGAAGTCGCCGCGCGTCAAATGATGCAACTACCGTATTACAACACGTTTTTTATGACCACACATGTTCCGGCAATCGCTCTGGCGCAGGAGATCGCAAAATTGGCTCCTGAAGGTCTGAACCACGTATTTTTCGCCAGCTCTGGTTCAGAGGCCAACGACACAAACATTCGCATGGTCCGCACCTATTGGACGGAAAAGGGCAAAGCTTCTAAATCCCACATCATCAGTCGCAAAAACGCCTATCACGGGTCCTCGGTAGGGTCTGGGTCACTCGGTGGGATGGCATATATGCATGCGCAGGGTGGACTCCCAATTCCCGGTATTCATCATATCAATCAACCCGACTGGTGGGCCGAAGGCGGTGACATGACACCAGATGCCTTTGGTATGTCGCGCGCTCAGGAATTGGAGGACAAGATCCTCGAATTGGGAGAGGACAAGGTCGCGGCCTTTATTGCGGAACCAATTCAGGGTGCGGGTGGCGTCATCGTACCACCCGACAGCTATTGGCCGGAAATCCAACGGATATGCGACAAATATGAAATTCTATTGATCGCGGATGAGGTCATCTGCGGTTTTGGCAGAACGGGAAATTGGTTCGGCAGCCAGACCATGGGTATACGCCCGCAAATCATGACAATCGCAAAGGGTTTGAGCTCTGGCTATCAACCCATCGGCGGTTCGATTGTTTGTGACGAAGTGGCTGAGGTGATCGGCGCCACGGAGTTCAATCACGGCTATACATATTCCGGGCATCCTGTCGCCGCCGCGGTCGCCTTGGAAAACTTGCGCATCCTGCAAGATGAAGAGATCATCACACATGTGCGAAACGTGAGCGCGCCTGCTCTGCAAGAAGGTCTTGAGAAGTTGCGCGAGCATCCGTTGGTCGGTGGGGTTTCATTGAAAGGCATGATGGCCTCTCTCCCGCTTACGCCGCACAAAGAAAGCCGCGCCAAATTTGCCTCCGATGCCGGAACTGTTGGATACATGTGCAGGGAGAGGTGTTTTGCCAACAACTTGGTAATGCGGCACGTGGGGGATCGCATGATCATATCGCCGCCTTTGGTCATTCAACCCGAAGAGATTGATGTATTGATCACCCGTGCAGCCAAGGCACTGGATGAAACCTACGCGCAGTTGAAAGATCAAAATCTTTTACGGTCAGCTTCATAAGACGATGTATCTCGCGCCTCGGGTGCACTTCTGACCCTTTAATCTGCAGGAAATTATCGCTGTTCTGGCTATTTTCCCAGAATTTTAGCGCATTTTCTTGGCGAAATTCCGGCAAATAGCCTTGAATCTAGCCAGAATACACTTACGCTCAGTTAAGCTCTTGCAACTTTCCGAGTCTATCGTGTTACCTATGTCGCAATCAGCGCGGGAAACGCCAGACACAAACGGGGAGCCAATTTTGGCAGAAACATCCAAATCAGACGCGTTCGTGGAATTCGATCGCGTTCAAAAAAGCTATGACGGCGAGAACCTCGTAGTAAAAGACTTGAACCTGTCGATGCCCAAAGGCGAATTTCTGACAATGCTGGGGCCATCGGGGTCCGGAAAAACCACCTGCTTGATGATGCTGGCAGGCTTTGAGACAGCTACACATGGCGATATTCGTCTTGACGGCGTATCTATCAACAATATTCCGCCCCACAAGCGTGGGATTGGCATGGTTTTTCAAAATTACGCGCTTTTCCCACATATGACTGTAGCAGAGAACCTCTCGTTCCCGCTTGAGGTCCGCAAGATGGGCAAATCCGACCGCGAGGCGAAGGTAAAGCGTGCATTGGACATGGTTCAGATGGGCAGTTTCGCGGGCCGCAGACCGGCTCAGCTCTCTGGTGGACAACAACAACGGATCGCCTTGTCGCGTGCATTGGTGTTTGAACCGGAATTGGTTTTGATGGACGAACCGCTCGGTGCTTTGGACAAGCAATTGCGCGAAACGCTGCAATTTGAGATCACCAAACTGGCCCATGATCTGGGTATCACGGTCGTATATGTGACCCATGATCAGACGGAAGCCCTCACAATGTCAGATCGGGTTGCCGTGTTCGACGACGGTCGCATTCAACAATTGGCGCCACCAGACAAACTCTATGAGGAGCCGGAAAACAGTTTCGTTGCCCAGTTCATCGGGGAGAACAACACGTTGGAGGGCGTCGTGAAGGAGATCAAGAGTGGCTCAGCGCTTGTTCAACTCGATGGCGGTGAAGTCATCGACGCCAAACCTGTGAACGTCGCCGCTGCCGGGGAACGCACACGCGTATCGATCCGCCCCGAGCGCGTTGAATACAACAAGGAACGCCTCAGCGAGGATGCGCATACTCTAACGGCGGAAGTACTCGAATTTGTATACATGGGCGACATTTTTCGCACGCGGCTGCGCGTTGCAGGAACAGATGAATTCATCATCAAAACGCGAAACGCGCCAGACGTGGAACGCCTGACACCGGGGCAGCAGATCGAAATCGGCTGGCTGCCCCAAGATTGCCGCGCATTGGATGCCTGACGGGCGATGCGCGAGATTTGTCGTGTCCCAGAGGGCGCGATCAAAAGAGAGGCGGGGATCATGCCCGTTGTCGTCAGCCTCTGGACATCAAACGGGCCCATAATGGGAGACAACCAATGAAACTGACCAAGACGCTTTTGGCATCCACTGCACTAACACTTGCGGCTGGTATGACTTTCGCCGATGGGCATATGGCATCTGAGATGACCATCGTCAGCTGGGGGGGCGCTTACTCGAACTCGCAGTTGCAGGCCTACCATAAGCCCTATTCCGAAATGACCGGCGTTGAGATCATCAACGATGAATCCTCTGCCGAAGCGGTGGCCAAACTGCGCGCGATGAACGAGGCTGGCAATATTACTTGGGACGTTGTCGATGTGACGGCTGCAGACTCAATTCGCTTGTGCGATGAAGGCCTGGCCATGGAAATCGACTTTGACGAGCAACTGGCGCCTGCGCCAGATGGCACCCCCGCAAGTGATGATTTCGGCGATACGCTGATCAACGACTGCGCCATCCCACAGATCGTGTTTTCGACAACCTTTGGTTACCGCACCGACATGGTTGGCGACACGCCCCCCACAACCGTGTGTGACGTATTCGACACAGCGACCTATCCGGGTCAGCGGTCGCTAGAAAAGCGCCCCATCGGCAATATGGAATGGGCGTTGCTCTGCGATGGTGTTGCGAAGGCAGATATCTATGACGTGCTTGAGACTCCAGAAGGACAGGAACAAGCGCTGGCCAAGCTCGACACGATCAAGGACGACGTAGTATGGTGGTCCGCTGGTGCGGACACGCCGCAATTGTTGGCTGACGGCGAAGTCGTCATGGGTTCGACCTACAACGGACGTTTGTTCAGCGTCATCGTCGAGCAAGAGCAACCTGTTGCGATGCTTTGGGATGGTCAGATGTTCGATCTAGATGTGTGGATCATTCCCACTGGTCTGCCAGCAGATCGCGAGGCCCGTGCTTTGGACTATGTGAAATTTGCCACGGACACGCAGCGATTGGCCGATCAGGCGAAATACATCAGCTATGGCCCTGCGCGTGCATCCTCCGCACCTCTGGTCGGGCAACACGCGGAGTTGGGCATCGAAATGGCCGAGCATATGCCAACTGACCCTGCCAATGCTACAAACGTGTTCAACTTCAACTACGAGTTCTGGGCGGATTATCGCGACGATATCGACGCGAAATTTCAAGCCTGGCTGGCACAATAATCCCATTTAGGGACCAATAGCCTTGATGGGGGCCAGGAACTGGCCCCCATCAAACCAAAAAAGGACCTTACCATGCCCAAAGGCTACATCATTGCCCACGTCACCGTAACGGACCCTGAAGCGTATAAGGAATACGTGATCAAGGACACGCCGATCCTCGAAGGATTAGGCGGGCGTTTTGTCATTCGTGGTGGCCAGTCCCAAGTGGTCGAAGGCGAAAGTCACGAGAGGCATGTTGTCATCGAATTTCCGTCTTACGAGGCAGCACAAGCGGCCTACAATGATCCCGACTATCAAGAGGTTGCCAAAATCCGGCGCCGGACAGCACAAAGTTCTATCATTCTGGTGGAAGGTACCTAATGACTGACACCACGCAAAACGCCGGCCCGATGATGGCCGCAGATGGCACAACGCTGAAATCTTCACTGAACCGCGCTCTGCGTCGTCAGAAACTGCGGGCGTTAATGTTGATTGCGCCGTTGCTGCTTTTTGTGTTGTTGACCTTTATCGCCCCGATTGCGGACATGCTGTTTCGCTCTGTTGAAAACCAGATCGTTGCCGAAACATTGCCGCGCACCACAGATGCCATAAAGGATTGGGATGGGGAAACCGGTGACATCCCACCGCCTACAACATTTGAGGCGCTCTACAAAGACATCTTTATCGCCAAGGAACGGAAACTGCACACGCGTCTCGGCTCGCGTCTGAATTATGAGCTGACGGGTGTTTCTTCCCTGTTCCGCAAGTCCGGTCGCAAGGTCGAGGATATGGGTGAGGTTTACCAGGATCAGTTCGAAGATCTGGATGCTTTCTGGAAAGACAGCGAAAACTGGAATGCCCTGATGGGCAGTGAAGACTGGTACAAGGAACAAACAGCGTGGGATCCCAAATCTGGTGCAGCACAACCAGCATTTGAGATACGCCCTGAAATCAAAGCCTTACTTCCAGAAACAGCCACGTTCTTTGAGGCTTTCGCAGACTTCGTACAGAACGAAGACGAAAAAAACCTCGCAAAACAGGATCCGTGGGCGCTTGTTTATTCAGGGCTCTATTTCGACCTTGAAACCAAGCCTGACCTGTCATCTATATCCGGGCCCGGATCTGCTGAATTGCTTGAAGCGATGGGGGCAATCGGCGCTTTTGAAACGGTCGACTTTACGGCCGCCTTTGAAGATGTCGACAAGGATTGGCACGATATCGCTGTCTGGCAAATCATCCAGACTTATAGCCCGGCCTTTACCTCGGGGTATTTCCTCAACGCCATAGATATGAAGAAATCGCCAGAAGGCGCTGTCATGCGACCGGAGAACGAACAGCTTTATATCAAACTGTTTGTCCGCACGCTCTTCATGTCACTGGTCATCACCGGCAGTTGCATTTTGCTGGGGTATCCGGTGGGATGGATCCTCGCCAACCTGCCGGCACGCACGGCGAACCTTCTGATGATCCTTGTCCTTCTGCCGTTCTGGACGTCATTGCTGGTCCGTACGTCCGCCTGGAAGGTCATGTTGCAGCAGCAAGGCGTCATTAATGACACCCTTGTTTGGCTGGGCGTTGTGGCGGACGATAGCCGTCTGGCGCTCATCAACAATCAGACCGGTACGATCATCGCGATGACGCATATTCTCCTACCATTCATGATCCTGCCACTTTACTCGGTGATGAAAACCATTCCCCCCTCCTACTTGCGCGCGGCAAAATCGTTGGGAGCAACCAACTGGACCGCTTTCTGGCGGGTTTATTTTCCGCAATCCGTACCCGGCATTGGCGCGGGTTCGATCCTCGTCTTCATCTTGTCGATTGGCTACTATATCACACCTGAGCTGGTCGGTGGTACCACCGGTACCTTCATCTCCAACCGGATAGCCTATCATATTTCCAGCTCTCTAAACTGGGGCCTTGCGGCGGCACTGGGGGCGATCCTCCTCGCTGTGGTTCTGGGTCTCTATTGGGCTTATGACAGGATCGTTGGCATTGATAACGTGAAGTTGGGGGGCTGAACCATGGCGGCACTCACACCAATATCCCGCACGCCTGTATCCTTCTATGTACCCGTTGTTGCAGCGGCAGGTGCCGTGGCTGGTTTGCTGGTCGGCACAGCCCAGGGCAGTTCTCTCCTCGGGATCGTCGCAGGCGCCATCCTGATCGGTGGTCTGGCCTATATCATCACCCAGGTGATCAAAGCCAAACAACCGTCAAGATGGGCTTTGGTGGTCCTCTTGGCCATCGCCGGGTTTGCTTTGGGAGGTATTGCGGCAGGTATCATCGGTGCTGCATTTGGATGGTTCTTTGGTTGGTTCAGTTTCTGGCTTTTCGAAGGACGATACCGCGCGTATGTAGCCCCGTATCTCACGCCGGGCCAGGTTCTGTGGCACTACACTTTTCGGGTGATCTGCGGCGCCATTCTTGTATTTTTGATCACACCAATACTCGTGGTCATGCCACTCAGCTTCAACGCACAGGACTTTTTTACCTTTACACCTGAGATGCTGCGATTTGATCCAGCTGGTTATTCTCTGAAACACTATCAAGACTTTTTGACCAACTCCGATTGGCAAAACGCTCTCGCGAATTCCGTGAAGATCGCCCCGATGGCGACGCTTCTCTCGGTTAGTTTTGGCACTTTGGCAGCCATCGGCCTCAGTCAGCCGCATGTTCCCTTCAGGCGTGCAATCATGGCAATCCTGATTTCGCCAATGATCGTACCGCTGATCATCTCCGCTGCTGGCATGTATTTTTTCTACAGCCGCATCGGACTGCAAGGCACATATATCGGGGTAGTTCTGGCACACGCGGCACTGGGCATTCCCTTTGTGATCATCACGGTCACAGCGACACTTGTGGGATTCGACAACTCGCTGACCCGTGCCGCCGCCAACATGGGTGCCGGTCCGGTCACGACGTTCTTTCGCGTCCAAATGCCACTCATCCTGCCAGGTGTGATTTCGGGCGGCCTCTTTGCGTTCATCACAAGCTTTGACGAAGTCGTTGTCGTTCTGTTCGTGGGGTCCGCAGGCCAGAAAACGCTCCCATGGCAAATGTTCACGGGGTTGCGCGAGCAAATCAGCCCGACCATCCTCGCTGTGGCGACAATCCTTGTGGTGGTCTCAATTGCCCTGCTGACGGTTGTGGAATTGCTCAGGCGCCGGTCGGAAAGGTTGCGAGGCATGTCACCTACTTGAGACCGCATCGCACCTTCAAATACCCTGAGACCATAAAATACGCGGTGCTCTCGCCCTAACGCAAACGTTTCAACAGCGCCAATGAAGCATATCCGTCTGGCGCGAGCCCTTGGCTGCGCTGATAGGCTCTTACCGCGTCGATCGTGTTGGGACCAATTCGACCATCCACGCCCTGCGTGCTGAAACCCGCGCGCGTCAGACGTTCTTGCATCTCCTTGCGTTCGGCAAAGGTTAGTGCGCGATCACCGCGCAGCCAGCTGGCCTTGATGGCTGGGCCCCCCTTGATACGGTCGCTCAGATGACCCACGCCAATGACATAGGCATCGGCTGCGTTGTACCGCTCTATCACGCTGAAATTCTTGAAGATCATGAACGCCGCACCCTGTCCGCCTGCGGGCAGTAAGATCGACGCCGCACCATGATTGGGAACGTTGCGTCCAGTCATATCAACCACACCCAGGCGCGCCCATTGCCGAGGCGACTTGCTGATTTTGCGGTCGGCAAGTGCATAGTCAAATTCTTGCGGCAACTGCACTTCAACGCCCCAGGGTTGGCCCGTCGCCCAGCCAAAGCGCGACAGATAAGCAGCCGTCGAGGCCAGCGCATCCGTCGGGTCGTCAGACCAGATGTCACGTCGTCCGTCGCCTGTAAAATCAACGGCATAGTCGAGAAAGGACGTGGGCATGAACTGCGTATGTCCCATTGCACCCGCCCAACTGCCGGTCATGTTACGGGGGCTGGTGTCACCATTTTGCAGGATCTTGAGCGCCGCAATCAATTGCGCTTCAAAGAACGCACCGCGCCGTCCATCGTAGGCCAGTGTCGCAAGAGAACCGATGATATCATTGTTACCACGGTATGACCCATACGCACTTTCCAGACCCCAGACCGCGACGACAACTTCCTTTTCAACACCAAAGCGTTTCTCAATGGCATCCAATGTGCGGTTGTGCTTCTTCAGCGCAGATTTGCCGTTTGCAATCCGCGTGCTGGAAACGGCGCTGTCCAGATACTCCCAAAGTGTTTTGCTAAATTCCGACTGGTTGCGGTCGCGGCGGATCACATCCGAATCGTATTGCACACCGTTGAAAGCCGCGCGCAAGGTGTCGTTCTGAATGCCTTCGGCACGGGCCCGTGCAGCGAAGCCTTTGATCCAGTTGTCAAAACCCTCATTGGATGCCGCAGGTGTGACCGCGGGTTTTGGTTGCGCCGCCAGCTCCGGTGGTCCCAATTTGGGACGCAGCGAAAGACTTGCTGGCGAGATGACTTCTGGTCCTGGCCGAACAACCGGTCGCGTTGTTTCGGTCGCACCAATGGCAATCGAAGTGTCGCCAAATACCCCAGCTGCCAATACAGCCACGCCCAAGATGTTCCACCGCATGATATGCCCTACTGCTGCACTATTTTTTGTTTGATTCAGTGTAGCTCGAATCCGTAATTTTCAAAAGAATTCAATCAGAGGTTTTGCGATCATTTGCCGATTGATCCACATAGCGGCGGATGATCTCAAGGTGTTCACGCAACATCGGCACGCGACGAGGCCGGAAACTGTGTTCGGTGCGCTGCAGGGCGCTCATCCGATCCAACCTGAATGTCCTAAAATCCTTCCGAAGATGGCACCACGCCATCAGCACATTGGTTTTATCGAGATAAACCAACCCTAATGGATCGACCTGCCGCACGGTTTCCGCGCCCAGCCTGTCCTGGTAATCAAATTTTACGGTGACTTCTTCCCATGTTGCCGCACGTAACGCGGCAACATCGATGGAGATTTCCGGTAATTTCACAAACCGATGCGCGTCCAGTACCGCGTGTTGCAATCTATGTGCCTGACGGGGTGGTACACGCGCCTTGATTTTTGCCAAGGCAGAACGCGCGGCCTTGGCCAATGCCGGGTCACCAATCACGGCAACATCGCGCAAGCCCAAAACCAATGCCTCCAACTCATCATCTTCAAACCCCAGCGGCGGCAGGGTCGCGTCTTCGATCAAAGTGTAGCCAAAACCTGCTTCGCCATCGATCACGGCGCCCATGCTGCGCAATGCGTCGATGTCACGGTAAATGGTCCGCTCCGACATATGCATCTCATTGGCCAGTTGCATGGCCGTAATCGGAGGCGGCAGTCGACGCAGTGTCTGCATCATTTGGAAAAGGCGGTGTGTTCGGCTCATGGCACCATCGTATCACAAGTGCTGACAGAAACTGACAGGATAAGCGGCTAAATTCTTCAACAGCAAAAGGAGCACATCATGATCACGCTGTTAACCTACCCACCCGCCTTCGGTCAGTTTTCTGGTAGCCCTTTCTGTACCAAAGCCGCACATTTGCTCAAGCTCTCTGGTCAGCACTGGAAACGCGAGGACACATTGGACCCGCGCATGATGCCTTACAAGAAACTGCCCGTGATCCGCGCCGAAGATCAGTTGATCGGTGACAGCGATATGATCCGGGCGTTTTTGGAGTCCCGTGGCGCTGCATTCGACGCAGGGCTTTCAGAAATGGATAAATCGACGTCGCGTGCTTTTATCCGCATGGCAGAAGAGCATATCTATTTTCATATCGTGTTGGATCGTTGGGGCAATGACGACATTTGGCCCAAGGTGCGCGAGACCTACTTCGCCACCATTCCAAAGTGGATTCGGGGTGTGGTGGCGCATAGAATCCGCAAAACCCTTTTGTCAGGAATGATGGTGCAAGGGCTTGGTCGCTTTACACCAGAACAAAGATTGGCCCGGTTAGAGCCTGATCTGGATGCGATTTCGACACGCTTGTGGCAAAATAAATTTCTCTTTGGCGACAGACCAACGGCCGCAGACGCGTCTGTGGGTCCGATGCTCAGTGCCAGCATCGCAAGCCCCGGTGAAACCCTGCTGTCATCCCGTATCAAGGAAAATGCCATCCTGATGGGATACATCACTCGGGTAGAGGACATGCTCGATTAACGTCGGGTACGTTTGACTTTGCGCTTGGTTTTGTCCGCTTTGCGCTTTGCCTTGACGCCGCCTCGTTTGGGCGTACGTCCAGCAGGCGACCTGCGGCCTTGGGGGATCGCATCACCCTCCAAAGCCAGTAGTTCGAGCGCAATTCCCCCGGTAACGGGTGCTGCTTCTGCCAGTCGCACCGTGGCGCGCTGCCCCAGACTGATCATCATGCCGGTATCAGAACCCATCAGCGTTCCAGCCTCGGCGTCATAGTGGAAGTATTCCCGCCCGATCGAACGCATCGGAATGAGTCCATCGGCTCCGGTTTCGTCAAGCTTCACGAAAACTCCGAACCGCGCGATGCCACTGACCCGGCCGGAAAACTCATTGCCGACGCGCTCGCTTAAAAAAGATGCCATGTAGCGATCTGTGGTATCGCGTTCGGCAATCATCGACCGTCTTTCGGTCTCGGAAATATGCGTACCAATCTGCTCAAGCTCGTCGTAATCCTCCGGTCGCAATCCGTCCTTGCCCCAACCGTGCGCGGCAATGAGCGCGCGGTGCACGATCAGATCAGCATAGCGGCGGATCGGCGATGTAAAATGCGCGTAGCGGGGCAAAGCCAAACCGAAATGGCCGAGATTGTGCGGTCCATAGTAGGCCTGTGTCATAGACCGAAGGGTGGACATATTGATCAGCTCGGCCTCATCGGTCCCTTCCGCCTCTTTCAAAAGCCGGTTCAAATGCGCGGTCTTCAAAACCTGTCCCTTGGCCAGATTAAAGCCGTTGGCTTTTGCAGTCTCGCGCAGCGCATCCAGCTTCTCCGGACTGGGCTCTTCGTGAACCCGGAATAACAGAGGAACTTTCTTGGCAATAAGCGTTTCGGCGGCGGCCACATTGGCCAAGACCATGAACTCTTCAATCAACCGGTGCGCGTCCAAGCGATCTTTGAAATTGACCGCTGTGACTTTGCCGTCTTCGGTCAATTCAATACGCCGTTCCGGCAAATCCAACTCAAGGGGCTGGCGCCTTTTGCGCGCCGAGACCAATGCGTCATAAGCGGCATAGAGCGGTTTCAAAACCGGCTCTAACAAAGCACTACAGCGGTCATTGGGCGCGCCGTCCACTGCTTGCTGCACCTCTTCGTAATGCAGCGACGCAGGCGAACGCATCACTCCGCGGTGAAACCTATGTGAGAGCTTGTTACCGTCGGCGTCCAACTGCATCCGGACGGCTATGCAGGCGCGCGGCACGCCTTCGTGCAGCGAGCATAAGTCACCCGACAGACGGTCCGGCAACATTGGCACAACCCGGTCCGGGAAATAGGTCGAATTGCCCCGTTTGCGCGCCTCGCGATCCAGCGCTGAACCGGGCGTCACATAAGCTGCGACATCAGCGATCGCAACCCAGACAATATGACCGCCGACATTTTCGGGGTCCTCATCTGCATGGGCAAAACAGGCATCATCATGGTCCCGTGCATCAGAGGGGTCGATGGTGATCAAGGGCAAATCCCGCAGATCTTCGCGCCCTGCAAGGCCAATCGGCTCAGCGCGGTCCGCCTGTGCAATTACATCGTCGGGGAAAGCGTCCGGAATGCCTTGTTGATGGATTGCAATCAGCGACACAGCTTTGGCCGCTGACGGGTCGCCAAGTCGCTCAACAATGCGCGCGCGTGGTAGTCCCAAACGCCCTTTCGGACCGGCCTGTTCGGCCTCTACCAATTCACCGTCCTTTGCGCCATGCGTGGCATCGCTGGCCACCTGCCATTCCTTGTCGGACCCTTTATCGACCGGTAGAATGCGACCACCCTCCGCCGTTTTGCGGAAAACGCCCATGACGCGCCGTGGGTTTGTCCCGATGCGCCGGATCAGTCGCGCCTCATAATGGTACGCCTCGCCCTTAATCAGCGTCAATCGCGCCAGAATACGATCACCAGCTCCCAAGGCGGGATCCGATGCCCGGGGCACCACAAGGATAACGGGCTCGACCCCAGCACCCTGCCATTCCATCGGTTTGGCAAACAGATCGCCATCCTTGTCCGGTCCCGTGATCTGTAAAACACTGACGGGCGGCAAGCGATCAGGATCCTGGTAACTGCGTTTGCGCTTTTCGAGATGGCCTTCGGCTTCCAACTCCTTTAGCACCCGTTTTAGGTCAATGCGCGCCGCACCCTTGATGCCAAAGGCCTTCGCGATATCCCGCTTGGCGGTCAGCGCCGGGTTTTCGCTGATCCAATCGAGAATTTCTGATTTTGTGGGGATGCGCGTCATGCCCTCAGGTAACACGCACACCGGGTGGCGTCATGCGCAAATCGCATGCCTTGTCCACATCGTGCAGCGTATCGACATAGGCAATCCGCGCATAGGGCAGCGTTGCAACTGTATCTGCCAATGCGTGTTTGGTAGACCAGCGCACATCTTTGAAAATTTGTGGTGAAAACGCGCGCATGCGCTTTAAACCAATCAACCAATATCCGCCATCTGGTGCCGGGCCAAAAACCGCGTCCGAAGGCCCCAAGGCACGAAAAGCGCGCGCAATATGAGTGCGTTCAATTCCAGGTATATCGGCACCGATAATACACATTGGCCCGGGTCGATCCATGGCAAAGACGCGCGCCATACGGTTTCCCAGATTACCGCGCCCCTGCGGCATGCGAGCAATCTGCATAGGCCAAACACGACTTTTGACGCCGATGCCATCCGGGCTTACCGCAAGGACCAACTGCCAACGCGGGTCTTGAACGCGCCTGACCAACCGCAACGCTTGATGGCGAAACCACCATGCCGCCGGGATCATACCAATATCCTGACCCAGGCGCGTTTTGACGCGTCCAGGATGTGGTTCCTTGAGCATCACGACCAGTGTCCGCGTCACAAAATCAATTCCATGTCGCGATGATCAATGCCCGCGTCATCATAAACCGGACCAAAGGCGTTGAAGCCAAGCTTTTCATAAAAGGCCAAGGCATGAAGTTGCGCTCCCAGCTGCGCCCTTTGCACATGCGGATGACCCCTGGCGACCTCTAGCGCGGCTTGAATGAGCGCGGCACCCAAACCGGTTCCCCTTTGGGTTTTAAGCACGCAGACGCGTCCGATTTTAGCCGTATCTTCAATGATCAATATCCGTGCCGTGCCGATAGGTTTTTTTTCGCGTTGCGCTAGAAGGTGAAGGGCGCCGTTATCGCGGCCATCTACCTCATCAGTTTCCGATACACCTTGTTCATCAATGAAAACGCTACGGCGCAGAGCCAGACAGGTATCAATGTCATCCGTAAGCCCGATGTCGAAATTCATGCAAAGTAGTCTTTCAATACTCGGGTGTAGATGACCTTTAGTTGATGAATGTGGTCGACGCGCACGTGCTCATCTACCTGATGCATTGATCGCCCGACCAAGCCAAATTCCACTACCGGGCAGTGATGTTTTACAAAGCGCGCATCAGACGTGCCACCCGTCGTGGACAAAGCGGGCACAATGCCGGTTTCAGCCTCAACTGCCTTGGCAACAAGATCAGATAGCGGGCCCGGTGGTGTAATAAAACTCTCCCCGGAGATTTTGATCTGAATATCGGATTGGACGCCGAACTCAGTCTCTATCTTCACCAATTCGGCTTCTAGCCAGGCGCTCAAGGACGCACCGGTGTGGCAATCGTTGAACCGGATATTGACCGCGGCGCGACAGTCCGCAGGGATCACGTTATTCGCCGGATTGCCAGTATCCACGGTAACAACGGCCAATGTGGAGGGATCAAAATGTTCGGTTCCTTGATCCAACGTATGGCTGGCCAAACGGTCCATCAGGCGCATCATGGCGGGAATGGGGTTCAAAGCGCGGTGCGGATAGGCTGAATGCCCTTGTTTGCCGATGATCTTGATCCACGCGGTCATGGACCCGCGGCGCCCAATTTTCATCATATCACCCATGACATCTGGGCAGGTCGGCTCCCCCACAAGGCAGACATCCATGCGTTCGCTCGCATGTTCCATATGCGCCAGCAAAGCCTTGGTGCCGTCTTGCGCGTCACCCTCTTCATCGCCGGTGATCGCCAGAATGATGGCGCCATCTGGTGGTGTGTCTTTGACAAAATCCACAGCCGCTGCGGCAAATGCGGCCACACCGGATTTCATATCCGTGGCCCCCCGGCCGTAGAGCACACCGTCTTCGATCTGCGCACCAAAGGGCGGTTTGGTCCAGGCATCGGCGTCTCCAATGGGAACAACATCAGTATGTCCATTGAAACCAAAGGTCTTTTCATGCGCCTTGTCACCCCACCGCGCAAACAGGTTTTTTACCCCGCCTCGATCCGCCCAGACACAATCAAAACCCGCGCTCTTCAGCAGGTCATGGAGGATGCTGAGCGCTCCTTCATCTTCGGGCGTAACGGAGCGGCAGCGGATCAAATCAGCCGTCAGGGAAACAGGATCAAGACCAGCCATCAGGCATTCCTTTTTGGTTCATGTGTTTGTCACGGATAGACTTGTGGCCAAAATGCGGAAATGCCAAGGGGCATAAGAAAAAAGCCTTCCATGACGTTGTTCTGGTACCCTGATACTTCATCGCAACAGCGTTTCAGCGCCCAGTTTGAATGCGGTCACAGCGCACGACGGTTTTAGGGTGTATACCAGTCGGTTTCTGTTTCTGGATGCGTGCCATAAAACGGCTCCATTTGCGCAATAATCACAGCATTTTCATCCAGTGCGCGCCGCATCAGGCCACGTTCTTCATCGTCAATCTCATGGCCCTCGGCCAAACGATCTTCCAATGTGCCGTAGCCGGTTACATCAAGCGGCGCGGTGTCCGCCTGCTTCAGGACTGCAACCGTTTCGCGCACGGCCTCGGCCTCATCAACACCACTGGCAAAGATTACCAATCCTGCGCCTGTCGCTTTCTTAGGCAGACCATCGCCCGCTTTCCGTCCAATCTGGACAACAAGGGTATAAACTTTTTGGCGCGAGGGCTTCTTTGGCGAGGTCATACCTTGCTTGTTATGACTTGGGGAAAGGCACCACAACGGCTTTTTCAACCAATGCATCAGGCGCCCAGCCCGAATAAGGTTTCCATTCCATCGCCATTTCATGCAGATGGCGGACACCGGCAAGGATGGCGGTGCCGAGATCTGATTTCATTTGCAGATAACCTGTCGCCTGTTCTTCCCAACGAAAAGCCATGCGACCTTTGGCATCATGCGTCTCGATTGAATCGAGCAATATCAGAGCGGTGCAAGCAGAGTGGGCGGGATGCGAAGTGTCAAGTGACACGATTTCGACGACTTCGCCCGGAAACCACCCCCCATATTCGGACAGGATGCAACTGCCCTTCAAGCAGTTTTCCAGGGCTTTGCGATGGACTTCGCGTGTGTCCTCCGGGCCTACGGCAGCCACCAGGTCGCGCAATTCCGACGACATTGATCGCGCTATCAGTTGCAGGATGCGCGACAGGTCATTGCCGTCATAGGTTTGCAGATCGTGACCTTCGGGCAATTTGTCAAGTTTAACCCGACGCGTATTATGCGCCCAACGAAACCCGTTCATCAAAGCAGCCCGGATCGGCGACGGTCCCTTGCGGTAGTGTTCCTGAAACGCGTCCCAATTCCAGTAAAGATCATCCGCACCTGCGCCGCCTTGCAATCTGTCAGCCAACAGTAAAGCCGTGGCAGTCAGGAAACTGTTCAATCCTTTGTCGGGCAGGGCCGCGATAAGCAAAAGATCGGCGTGCAGCGTTTCTGCGTCTGACATCGACAACATGCACTTTTGGTCGAATACGATCTTGCGGAGCAGCGTCCTGTGTCCCGGCTTCAAGCGTTCGGCCAACTCTCCGAAGCCAGTTGCTGAAACGGACCGCAGATCAGATAAAACCTGCATCGTTTGGAAAGATATCGGTACAGAGGCGTGCTGCATATGATCGGGATAAACATAGAAAGAGGCTGAATTGCTGCGCAAAACGAGCAATTGGCGGGAATTCCCTAGGCAATACTGCCTCAGGTATTGAGTTCTGATTAATCCCGCAGCAATTCGTTGATCGATGTTTTTGAGCGTGTCTGCGCATCGACCTTTTTAACGATCACCGCGCAATAGAGGCTAACGCCATTTTTGGAAGGCATCGACCCTGCCACAACGACAGACCCGGAAGGCACCTCGCCATAGGTAAACGCACCCGTTTCGCGGTCCACAATTTTGGTGGATTTTCCAATGAACACACCCATGCCCAAAACCGATCCTTCGCGCACGATACAACCCTCGACCACTTCTGAGCGCGCGCCAATGAAACAATTGTCTTCGATAATTGTGGGGCCCGCCTGCATCGGTTCCAAAACGCCGCCAATGCCAACTCCGCCAGACAAGTGCACATTCTTGCCGATCTGAGCACAAGAGCCAACGGTGGCCCAGGTGTCGACCATTGTGCCCTCGTCCACATAGGCGCCCAAGTTGACAAAGGAGGGCATCAAGACCACGCCCGGCGCAATGAATGCAGACTTGCGCACCACGCAGTTGGGCACCGCGCGAAACCCGGCTGATCTCCATTGGTTGTCACCCCAGCCGGCAAATTTACTGTCGACTTTGTCCCACCAGCCGCCTTCTTGCGGGCCGCCACCCTGGCGCTCCATGTCCTTGATGCGGAAACCAAGCAAAACGGCCTTTTTGGCCCATTGGTTCACATGCCAGTCGCCCCCTGCCTGCTTCTCTGCAACGCGCAATTTGCCACTGTCCAAAGCAGCCAAGGTATCTTCGATCGCATCGCGGGTTTCGCCGGTCGTAGCAGGCGTTATGTCTTCTCGTGCCTCCCAGGCGGCTTCGATGGCGGTTTCAAGCTGTACGTTGGACATAAGGACCCCAAAGGAAAAAAATGTTAATGCAGCGGCTATACAAGGGCCGGAGTGGACGCGCAATCGTTCAAGACTGTGATGACGACGCCAAACCCATTGCATCTTGAGGCACAACATGGCCCCCTAACCCAAATGAGTTTCCGGAGTATCCGAGATGAACAAGCCCCGCCACCCTTTGCGTGACGCACACACCGACCGCGATGCCATCAAAGAGGTGCCCGACACGCCCCAGACAAGGGCACCCGCCTATCGTTTGGCTTTTGCCGACGTCGATTTCATGTGTCGCGAAGAATTGCGCCCGGTGCGTTTGCAGTTGGAGCTTTTGAAACCGGAAATGATGCTTGATGCTCTGAACATCACAAGCACGATCGTGCTATTTGGTGGCGCACGAATTCCGAGCCCCGACAACAAGCATAAAGCGCGCACCAAAACACTGGCGGATTTGTCCCATTTCTATGATGAGGCCCGCGAGTTCGCGCGTCTGATGACGCTCAAAAGTCTCGAAAGCGATGGCCGCGAGAATGTGATTGTCACCGGCGGTGGACCGGGTGTGATGGAGGCAGGCAACCGCGGGGCCGTTGATGCGGGAGGCCATTCAATCGGGCTCAACATCGTGTTGCCGCATGAGCAAGCACCAAATGAGTACGTCACGCCGGAGCTTTGCTTCAATTTCCACTATTTCGCGATCCGCAAAATGCACTTTTTGATGCGCGCGCGGGCCATCTGCGCCTTTCCCGGCGGCTTCGGCACGATGGACGAGTTGTTTGAAACACTTACGCTGATCCAAACCGGGCGCATGCAGCCGGTGCCAGTGCTGCTCTTTGGGCGAGACTTTTGGGAACGCATTATGGATTGGAAAGCTTTAGCAGATGCAGGTACCATATCCGAAGAGGATTTATCGCTATTTCGGTTTGTGGACAGCGCATCCGAAGCAATGCATCTCATCGAAAACTGGGAAGACCTGCCAGCGCGCGACGCCCTTCCAGGCCGTGGCTAGTGCATCGCTATCCTGCGGCTCCAATCTTGCCTCTCGATGATGAACCCGGCCCTGTCTGATTGCCTTTCTGGACAAGGGGATCGGCGATAAATGAGGAACAGGCAATAGGGCGGTTGTCTTTCATTCATTAGAAAAGACGGTCGGTCACTTGTTCGGCAAAAAAAAGGTCTGCGACACAGCCTTGCGAATTGTTTCAAAGTGACGTTCCGAGCTCTCTGAATTCATCGACATTCTGTAATCAGATCTTCTCGCTCCATCGCAACAAGTTGCTCAAGGTCCTTTTCCGACAGCGCGCCAACCACCAAGGTACGACCGATCATCAGTCCCGGTGTGCCAGGGATGCCCAACCCACGACCCAAAGCCAATGCGTCTTCAATTCGTTCTGCCATCACTTCGCTTTCAGCGTCGGCCATCACTTTCTCTGCATCCAGACCGTGCCTCTCGGCCAGGCTCCGCACGCCCGGCAAGCCCGGGCGCAAAACACGCTGCATCATGTCCAGGTGGATCGTGGTGTGATCCGCTTGATTGGCGGCCGCCAAAGCAACACTAGCGGCCCATCGTGATCGTTCACCCAATAGTGGCAACTCATGAAAACTGAGGTCGATGGACATCTCAGAACTTTGCAAATCCGCAAGACGTTTGTCCAAAATCGCGCAGTAGGGGCAATAGTAGTCGCTAAAAACAGCAATCGGCACGCGCCCGGGTAGCGGCGTTTGAGGAAAGACGGCTTCACAAAGATTAAGCGGTAGACGCTGCGTCGCTGCCGCCTCCTCAGGTGTCTCAAGTCCGGTAAACAGATCCGGTGCCGCACTTATTTTGCCGCGCTCCAACCTGCGAAATCCGGGTATAGCGGTCAAGTCGGAGAACGCCATGTCTTGACGCCGATGGCGCAGAATTTGCGGAATCGACAGCGCAATGAAGCCGGCGCCTCCAATCACCAGTGCGTCCCGGCGTCGCATTATTCGCCTGCCAGACCCGCTTCGGCTTCGATCTGGCGACGTGACTTACGCGCGCGCTCGGTTGCCGATTTCAGCTGTCCACAGGCCGCCATGATGTCTTCGCCCCGCGGCGTACGCACAGGGGAGGCGTATCCCGCGTTGTAAATAATATCAGCAAAGGCGCGGATGCGGTTATTGGAAGAACGCTGGTAAGGCGCGCCCGGCCATTCATTGAAAGGGATCAGGTTGATCTTGGCGGGGATACCCTCGATCAGCTTGATCAGTCTGTGCGCGTCTTCATCGCTATCGTTCACGCCTTTTAGCATCACATATTCAAACGTGATCCGCTCGGAATTGGAAACTTTCGGGTAGCTGCGCAACGCGTCCAGCAACACTTCAAGGTTCCATTTCTTATTGATCGGCACGAGCTTGTCGCGCACTTCGTCAGTTGTTGCGTGAAAGCTGATTGCCAGCTGGCAGCCGATCTCCTGTGCCGTGCGCGCAATCTCCGGCACAACGCCAGAAGTGCTCAATGTGATCCTGCGGCGGCTCAGTTGAATGCCTTCGGGATCCATCGCAATGAGCATGGCATCCCGCACATTTTCAAAGTTATAGAGCGGCTCGCCCATGCCCATCAGAACAATATTGCTCAGCAACCGCGCTTCATAGGTGCGCGTCCCGGTTTCGGGCCATTCGCCAAGATCATCGCGTGCCATCATGACCTGCCCAACAATTTCTGCAGCGGTCAAATTGCGCACCAGTTTCTGTGTCCCGGTGTGACAGAACGAACAAGTCAGCGTACATCCGACTTGAGAGGACACGCACAAGGTACCGCGCCCTTCTTCCGGGATATAAACGACCTCGACTTCATGCCCACCGGCAATTCGCACCAGATATTTGCGGGTGCCATCTTCACTGATCTGTTTGGACACAACTTCCGGCACGTCGATAACAAAACGTTCCTTGAGATCCGCGCGATAAGCTTTGGACAGGTTCGTCATCTGATCAAAATCACGCACGCCCCATTGGTAAATCCACTGCCAGATCTGCCCGACGCGCATTTTGGCCTGCTTTGCCGGCGTACCGGCTTCAGTCAAAACGTCTCGCAGCGCGTCGCGAGTCAAGCCGACCAGATTGACGGGCCCTTCCGGCAATTTACGCGGCATGGTGTGTACATCTTGCGTGATCGGCGCGGAGGCAGACATGGCGATTCCTAACGTGGCGAAGATGCGCTTCTATATAGAGATTCACGCAAGGATCAAAACGAAAAGACCTGATGGCGTCCTAGCTGGCGCAGCGTTTCTCGGCGGTTTCCACAGCGGCCGTGAAACCGCGCAGCGAGAACGTGTCTTTGGTGTTAGTGCCGCGTGTGGAAACACCTGTTACGACAGCGACTGCGCCTTTTTTCATTGCGGCAACAATCTTTGCATCCTCAGCAGTGTTTTCCGGCCACGCCCATTCACCATCAGTGAAAAGGCCAAAATCCGTGCCGCCGATGTTGATGTTCACCTTGGATCCGGTAGCGAAAGTATACCCGCCGCGGAATGTCACCTGCGCATTGGCGTTTGCTGCAGGGTTAAAGAGAACAATCAACAAAATATCGCCACGCGTTGCCGCAACAACCCGACCATTGCGCGTGTTCACCGTTTTGTCTGGTACTGCGACGCCCCAGCATTCTTTAGGATTTGTATCCTCGAAAACGCTCCAGTCTGTCTCAACTGCCACCAGATTGCTGCTTTGCTGTTGAGCCTGTGCAGCCACCGATATCATCAGCAGCGCTGAGATCAGCCCAACAAAGAAACCTAAAATTCGCATGTCAAACAGCCTCCAGCCGTCTCTACCTCAATATGTAAATGGTCCGCTTGGCACGTGTTTTTTATGCGCGCTCTCTTGCATGACCCATTAATCTTCTCGACAAGAGGTATAGTAGCGCAAAATCTGCAGGACACGAAAGAGCGATTAGCAGGTTTTTGCCAGATTCTTGAGGGATAAAATGACGCAAGCTGCGGCGATGGTCGAAATCTGGCGAGGAGATTTTCTGGAAAGCGCGCATTCCGGCCATGCGGTGATCTGCGACGATACCGGCCAGATTGTTGAGGCCTGGGGCGATCCTGAAAAAACAGTGCTGCCGCGAAGTTCGTCCAAAATGATTCAGGCTTTGCCACTGATCACGTCAGGCGTCTTTGACCTGGCTGGCCTGACATCCGAGCACTTGGCGCTCGCCTGCGCCTCTCACAGCGGCGCCGCCAGTCACACCGATCGCGTGCGCGCTTGGATGGATACCTTGGGCTTAGAAGACGGTGCGCTGCGCTGTGGACCGCAGATACCAGATGATCGCGAAGCCCGGGAAGGACTGATCCTTGCTCACACAGCTCCGTGCCAAGTTCACAACACTTGTTCAGGCAAACACGCGGGTTTTTTGACCCTATCGCAACATCTGGGCGCGGGGTCTGAGTATATTGACCCGGACCACCCAGTGCAAAAGGCCTGCCTTGAAGCTTTCTAGACAACTACACAGGAAACTTCACCCGGCCATGGCATTGACGGGTGCTCGGCCCCTAACCCTGCCGCCAGTCTGCATGGTGTCGCGCGTGCCATAGCGCATTTTGCGGCGGCCCCTGCTGACAGCCCAGAGGCGCGCCTGCACCAGGCGATGCGCCTGCACCCGGAACTTGTCGCCGGTGAAGGGCGCGCTTGCACCGAATTGATGCGGGCTATGGACGGCAAGGTTGCCATCAAAACCGGAGCGGAAGGGTTCTTCGTTGCTATTCTGCCCGAACAAAAACGCGGCGTGGCGCTAAAAATCACAGATGGCACGACGCGGGCCTCAGAATGTGCCATCGCGGCCATTTTGATCAAGTTGGGCGTTCTAGACCCTGAACATCCAGCTGCCCGCAGGCGCATCAACGCGCCAATTGCGAATCGACGCGATATTCAAACAGGTTGGATCAAACCTGCAGCGGTGCTTGCTTGACGAAAATTGGTGAATTTCAGCGAGCTCGGTAGAGTCACCCGCCCCAATGTGCAGACTTTGATATTGTCGACGGTTTCGTCAACGTCATTGGTCGGCAAGGCGCAACATCCTGGCAATGGCTTGGAGCCTTTTTTGTTTCCGACGCCTGTGCCGTTACGGTCTTGCACATGCCGAATCGGTTGTCTGGATTGCCCTGGGCCTTGCCAGTGTTTTCGAACCATCCATTCAGGCCGCCATGATTTTGGTGCCCTTTTGTTCGGATTTCAGTGTTTTTGCTGACATGATTGGTGAATACGAACTCTGGCAAACCCTTTCCTCCTGATTTCGCAGGCTGAAATAGAGCACGGTATCAGGATGAGCCGTCTTGCCTACGCCACCGCAAAATCGCTTTTTGCGTAGCCTTGCAGGTACAAAAGCGCCGTAAGATCACCATGGTTGATTCGGACGTCGCATTGCGCGGCGACCACAGGTTTGGCGTGAAGGGCGACACCCATTCCGGCACGCCCGAGCATGCCAAGATCGTTGGCGCCATCCCCAACCGCCAGGACGTCTTGATCCGACAATTCCAAACGCAAGGTGATCTGCTCCAGAGCATCCACCTTGGCTTGTTTTCCGAGGATCGGAGTACCAACCTTGCCCGTCAGATGATCCCCTTCGAACAAGAGCGAATTTGCGCGGTTTTCGTCAAACCCGAGCTGAACGGCCACCTTGCTTGTAAAATCCGTAAAACCGCCGGAGACCAGCGCAGCATAGGCTCCGTTGGTCTTCATCGTGGCAAGCAAAACCTGGCCGCCGGGCATGAGGGTAATCCGCTCTTTCAAAACCTTTTGAATGGTTGTCACGGGCAACCCTTGCAACAACCCCACACGCGCACGCAAAGCTTCCTCAAAATCCAACTCGCCATTCATCGCGCGGGCTGTGATGTCTTTGACCTCTTTACCGATCCCGGCTTCATCCGCCAGTTCGTCAATGCATTCCTGTTGGATCATCGTGCTGTCCATATCGGCCAACAACATCTTTTTCCGCCTGTTTGTCGCGGGCTGAACCACCAGATCCACACCCTGACTTTGAAGGTCTTCCCAAACACGCCACTGATTGTCAGGGATTTCGACAACTGCAAATTCCGCAGCCTCGTTAGGCGCCAACCACATCACGTCTCCGCCGCCCCATGCATTGCGCAACGCCCCCACAAGCGCCGCTTGTAAGTTGCGCGCACACGGCGCAGCTATCAAGGTCACAATATACATGCGCAAAGTTTCCGATCGGCACAGAGGTGTCGCAAAAAAGCGAATTCGCGGCGTTCTAGCTCCGTTTTTGCCATTGCACCAGACCGACGTGCCCCATAGACCCTCCCGTGGGACACCCTTCCCCAACGAAGGGCGCTTATCTGGAAGGATAGCATTGATGGCTATACAACAACCGGTCACGCGGCCGGCCAACCCGCGTTTTTCTTCTGGCCCCTGTGCCAAACCCCCAACACATGATTTGACGAAACTGGCTTCCGCGCCTTTGGGCCGGTCGCATAGAGCAGCCCCAGGCAAGGCCAAGTTGCTTGAAGCGATTGAAACGACGCGGGAAATTCTCGGCGTCCCGGGTGACTACCGTATTGGCATTGTGCCAGCCTCGGACACCGGTGCTTTCGAGATGGCGATGTGGTCGCTTTTAGGCGAACGCCCCGCGCAAATGGTTGCGTGGGAGAGCTTTGGCGCAGGCTGGGTCACGGACGTGGCCAAACAGCTCAAGATCGAGCATTCGGTTCATACAGCGGACTATGGCGAGATCGTCGATATGGCCGCATTGAACTATGACAATGATGTTTGCTTTACCTGGAACGGGACCACTTCTGGCGTGCGTTTGCCGTCCGGTGATGTGATCCCCGCAGACCGAAAAGGGCTGACCCTTTGTGATGCGACATCAGCTGCATTTGCTGTCGATCTGCCTTGGGACAAACTGGATGTGAGCACATTCAGTTGGCAGAAAGTGCTTGGTGGAGAAGCGGCGCACGGCATGTTGATCCTGTCGCCCCGCGCCGTTGAACGGTTGGAAAACTACACACCCGTATGGCCCCTGCCGAAGATTTTCCGTCTGACCAAAGGTGGCAAACTGATCGAAGGCATCTTCAGGGGTGAGACGATCAACACGCCTTCGATGCTGTGTGTTGAAGACTATCTGCAGGCGCTGGCCTGGGCAAAGTCTGTTGGTAGTCTGCCGGGCCTCATTGCTCGGGCGGACGCCAATACCGCTGCGATTTCGAAGTTTGTGCAAACCCATGATTGGATCGAGTTTCTGGCTATTGACCCGGCAACACGGTCAAACACGTCCGTCTGCCTAAAGTTCACAAGCGATCTGATTGCAGATGGCGCGCGTTTTGCCAAAGCGGTGGCAAGTCGGCTTGCCGATGAAGTCGTCGCGCTTGATATCGGCGCATACCGGGATGCCCCTGCCGGGTTACGTATTTGGTGCGGTGGTACGGTAGAAACAGCAGATATCGAAGCAATGTTGCCGTGGCTCGCATGGGCTTTTGAAACCGAAATCGCATCTTGAACAAGAATGGCTTGAAGCCCGCCCTACCGGCCTTTGGCAATGCGGGTGCTCAAGCCATCGCTCTTACCTCTCATTCTTCACTTCATAGGACCACAAAATGGCCCCCAAAGTACTCATTTCCGACAAGCTCTCAGAAGCCGCCGTTCAGATCTTTCGCGATCGCGGCATTGACGTCGATTTCCAGCCGGATATTGGCAAAGACAAAGAAAAGCTTGCCGCCGTCATCGGCAATTACGATGGCCTCGCAATACGCTCTGCCACCAAGGTCACTGAAAAGATCATCAACGCGGCAACCAATCTCAAGGTGATTGGTCGCGCTGGCATCGGGACCGATAACATTGACAAGGATGCCGCCTCCAAAAACGGCGTGATCGTGATGAACACGCCTTTTGGAAACATGATCACCACTGCAGAACACGCCATTGCCATGATGTTCGCCGTCGCGCGACAAATTCCTGAGGCCTCCGCTTCGACGCATGCGGGGAAGTGGGAAAAGTCCAAGTTCATGGGAGTCGAGCTGACAGGTAAAACACTAGGCGTCATCGGTGCTGGCAACATCGGCGGTATTGTATGCGACCGCGCGCGTGCGTTGAAAATGAAAGTCATGGCGTATGATCCCTTCTTGGGCGAAGAAAAGGCCAAGAAGATGGGCGTTGAAAAAGTCGAGTTGGATGACCTGTTGGAACGCGCCGATTTTATCACATTGCACGTGCCCTTTACCGATCAAACCGCCAATATCCTCAGCGCTGAAGCCATCGCCAGAATGAAACCCGGTGTGCGCATCATCAACTGCGCGCGGGGTGGGTTAGTAGACGAAACGGCCCTGGCCGAGGCCTTAAAATCAGGCCACGCGGCAGGCGCTGCTTTCGATGTTTTCGCCAAGGAACCCGCAACGGAAAACCCGCTGTTTCATTTGCCAAATGTTGTATGCACCCCGCACCTGGGAGCTGCGACATCAGAAGCACAGGAAAACGTGGCGTTGCAGGTTGCAGATCAGATGTCCGACTACCTGCTTACCGGAGCAGTAACCAACGCGTTGAACATGCCATCGGTGACAGCTGAAGAGGCGAAAGTCATGGGTCCATGGGTCAAGCTGTCTGGTCATTTGGGCAGCTTCATCGGGCAAATGACAGATGAACCCATTAAGGCCATCAACATTCTTTATGATGGTGCGGTCGCTGAAATGAACCTCGATGCACTCAATTGCAGCGTCATTGCCGGTATCATGAAAAAGGTAAACCCGGATGTAAACATGGTGTCCGCACCCTTTATTGCCAAAGAGCGCGGCATCCAGATTTCGACCACAAATCAAGACAAGTCTGGCGCCTTCGAAGGCTACATCAAGGTGACAGTCGTGACGTCCAAACGGGAACGTTCGGTCGCTGGTACCGTTTTCTCGGACGACAAACCGCGCTTTATCCAGATCAAGGGCATCAATATCGATGCTGAGATTGGCGCGCACATGCTTTATACTACCAACGAAGATGTGCCAGGCATCATTGGGACGCTGGGTCAAACCATGGGCGACAATGGCGTCAACATCGCCAACTTTACGCTCGGGCGGGCAGAAGCGGGCGGCGAGGCGATTGCGTTGCTTTATGTGGATGAACCCGTCCCCGCTGAAGCGCGTGCAAAACTGGCGGAGACGGGCATGTTTACACAAATCAAACCACTACAGTTTGACGTGGCCTGAACCTCTGGTATCTGAAACCATGTGTCGCCCGTTGGCGGGCGGCGCGCCATTCATCAAAGGCCTTTTATGACCCATCCGATCTACGCCATCGGCGATGTCCATGGCCAGCTTGATGAACTCCATCGCGTCCTCGCCTTGATCGATGCGGACAGCGGCCCAGATGCCAAAATCGTTTTTGTCGGGGACTACGTCGATCGGGGTCCGGAAAGCCAGGGTGTTCTGCAGTTATTGATCGAAGCACAAAACGAAGGGCGCAATTGGGTGACGATCAAGGGTAACCATGATCGCTACCTCAGTCGGTTTCTGGAAAACATGATTGTGCAGGACCCTGCGACGCGGGCCGATCTGACATGGTTCAATCCGCGGCTGGGCGGGGACAAGACCCTGGCGTCCTACGGGGTGTCAACGGACGAATGCATCCCGCTTGAGGCTATTCAGCAGGCCGCCATCCAAGCCGTTCCTCAGGCACATCGGGAGTTTCTGGCGCAGCTTCCCTTGATGCATCAAACCGATGAATTATTGTTTGTACACGCCGGAATCCGACCTAGGATCGCTTTGGACCAACAGGTCGAAGATGATCTGATCTGGATCCGCCAACCGTTTCTGGAATACCACGCCTCGCATGGTCCACTTGTCGTGCACGGACATACGGCGCTGGAACAGCCCGAACATGCCGGGAACCGGGTAAATCTCGACGGCGGTGCTGGATATTTCAGACCTCTGCATGCGGCGGTTTTCGAAGGTCGGGACTGCTGGTTGTTATCGGACGCGGGCAGGCAACCGTTGCGACCATAACGCAGCCAAGATCATAGCCCACCCCAGGACAGCTTGCCCGTGAAGGCTCAGATTATTTCGCGCTGAAAAGAAGAGAAGATCGACTAGATCTTTTAATGAGGGTGGTGCACCCACAACCAATTGTACCGGCAAACCATCTAATATGAGCAGATAGTAACCATAGTAGATTTGTGGCGATGCCCAAACGAAAACCCAAAACAGAAAAAGTGCAGTTAGCCCCCGCAAAATGAGGGTTTGATCTCGGGCAAGGTACCGAACCAAGCACACCGCACCCAAGCCCAGGACAAGAGACAGGATCGCCAAACCAACCTGTCCCGGCATGGTGAGAGTGAAAAAGCTGTCTTCTGCGTAGATGTGAGCTACCCCGTCCAGTCCAAGACAACTTTTCCGGATCCGCCCGACTTCATTGCGGCGAAACCCGCTTCAAAATCGTCCACACCAAATCGGTGTGTGATGACACGGCTGACGTCCAACCCGTTTTGCAACATTGCAATCATCTTGTACCAGGTTTCAAAGATCTCTCGACCATAGACCCCCTTAATGGTGATCGCTTTGAACACGATACGGCTCCAATCCACTGGGCTTTGACCCGGCGGAATCCCAAGCATGGCAATGCGCCCTCCCATCGTCATGGCTTCCACCATCTGATCCAGCGCCCGCTGGTTTCCCGACATCTCAAGGCCGACATCAAACCCTTGCTTCATCTTCAGCTCGGCAATGGTCTCGGCCAAATCGGCCTCCGCGACGTTCACGGGTACCACGTCCGAAACCCGGCCGGCCAGCTCGAGGCGGTCGGGGTTGATGTCGGTGATGACCACATGCCGTGCCCCAACATGGCGCGCAACGGCGGCGGCCATAATCCCGATGGGACCTGCTCCGGTGATCAGCACGTCCTCGCCCACCAGATCAAAGCTCAACGCGGTATGCACAGCGTTGCCTAACGGGTCGAGGATGGCACCAATGTCATCCGAAATCTCATCCGGCAGGGGAACCACATTAAAGGCCGGCAACCGAAGGTATTGCGCAAAGGCTCCCTGTTCGTTGACACCAATCCCGCGCGTGGCAGGGTCCAGGTGGAATTTCCCGGCCCTGCTTTGCCGCGAGGTCTTGCCAATCAAATGACCTTCACCAGAGCAGCGCTGCCCGATTGCCAGATCAGTGACATTGCGCCCAAGTTCGACGATTTCTCCAGCGAATTCATGGCCGGTGATCATTGGAACAGGTACGGTTTTTTCCGCCCAGGCGTCCCAATTCCAGATATGAATATCGGTGCCACAAATACCGGTTTTATTTATCCGTATCAGCACGTCGTCCGCGCCGATTTCCGGCACCGGGGCATGGGTCATCCAGAGGCCTTCGCGGGCATGTAGCTTCGACAGGGCTTTCATCTCATTGGTCATGCAATCACCCCGCAGGCCTTGCCCGCTTTTTCAAAAGCTCTCAGAGCCCGGTCTAGATTTTCGCGGGTCAATGCAGCGTTCATTTGGGTGCGAATTCGGGCCTGACCTCGCGGCACCACCGGAAAAAAGAAACCCGAAACAAAGACCCCTTCGTCAAAAAGCTGTGCCGCCATGTCTTGCGCCCGCTGCGCCTCACCCAGCATCACCGGGATAATAGGATGCGCGCCAGGCAGCAGGTCGAATCCCAGTTGTTCGAGCCCGGCGCGCCAATAGGTTGCGTTTTCAAACAACCTGGCGCGCAAGTCATCTCCCTGTTCCGCCAGTTCAAGCGCTGCGAGGCCTGCGGCGACAATTGAGGGCGGTAGAGAATTGGAGAACAGATAAGGCCGCGCGAGTTGACGCAACAAATCAATGACAGGTTGCGCGCCAGAAATGTAGCCGCCGATGGCACCACCCAGTGCCTTGCCCAATGTGCCAGTCAGAATGTCCACATCCACACCTGCATGGGCGGGTGTGCCAGCCCCTTTTGGCCCCATGACGCCGGTCGCGTGGCAATCATCGACCATGACCATGGCGTCGTACTTATTCGCCAGCGCTTTAATTTCTGGAAGTTTGGCAAGCGTCCCATCCATGCTGAAAACACCGTCCGTGGCAACGAGAATGAAACGCGCTCCCTCTTCACGCGCCAGTTTCAGCTGACCTTCCAGATCAACCATATCAGAGTTTGCATAACGGTATCGCTTCGCCTTGCAGAGCCTGATGCCATCAATGATGGAAGCATGGTTCAACGCATCAGATACAACGGCATCCTGTGGTCCCAACAAGGGTTCAAACAATCCGCCATTCGCGTCAAAACAGGCGGCAAACAGGATTGAATCGTCTTGTCCGAGAAAACTTGCCAACTTTTGTTCCAAGTTTCGATGTAAATCTTGAGTGCCGCAGATAAAGCGAACTGAGGCCATTCCAAACCCGCGAGGGTCCATCGCGTTCTTGGCGGCGTCGATCAATTTCGGATGATCCGCCAAACCCAGGTAGTTGTTGGCACACAAATTGATCACATCCCGGGTGCCAACGGATATCTGTGCACCTTGCGGCGAGGTGATCAACCGCTCACGTTTTGTCATCCCATCGGCCTCGATCTGCGCGAGGGTGTCTGTTATGTGGTCCAGATAGGCTTGCGTCATTGTGCGACTCTCCCGATTTCCACATTTCTACCATGGCGGATTGAGTTCCGAAATAGAGGGATTACAGAATAACGGATTAATTCCCATATCTCGGAATCAAGTTTTTTGCGCAGCCAAGAAAGCACGGATTTCGCCGCCGATTGCGGCACTCCGTTCGATTTAACTGACCATGGAGCGAGACGCGCCAGATAGCTTTTGACCGCATCAAGCGAAAGACCCTGCGTGCGCCGCGTTTCTTTAAGGCGAAGAGGAAGCTGCTTCAAAATAATATGATTATTTTCCGACTGTCGGGACTTCACCGGTGTGCAGAAGCTGTCAACTGAAAGAAGCACGCCGACGGGATATCGTTGCTGAGTGCGCCGCAATCGGTCAACATGGTCGCAACGCAAAAATTTCGGGAGATCACCATGGCCAAAGAGATCGTCATACTCGACGGTGCACGTACAGCAATTGGCACGTTCGGCGGGTCCCTTGCGGCGACGCCACCAATTGAACTGGGCACTGTTGCCGCCAAGGCCGCGCTCGAACGTTCTGGTGTCGAGGCTGCCCAAATTGGTCATGTTGCATTCGGGCATGTGATTAACACCGAACCGCGAGATATGTACCTCAGTCGGGTCGCGGCGATGCAAGCAGGTGTGCCGGAGACGGTGCCAGCCATGAACGTCAATCGCTTGTGCGGTTCGGGTGTGCAAGCAATTGTATCTGTCATGCAATCCTTGATGTTGGGCGACGCCGCTTTTGGTCTGGCAGGTGGCGCCGAGAATATGTCCCGCTCGCCTTTTGTTGTGCCTGACCAGCGTTGGGGCGCTAAAATGGGCGATGTCCGAACTCTGGATATGATGCTCGGCGCGCTGAACTGTCCCTTTGGCACTGGTCATATGGGAGTGACGGCGGAAAATGTTGCCGACGAGCACGGGATCAGTCGCGCGAATCAGGATGCCTTCGCCCTCCAAAGCCAGGCACGCGCCGCTGCCGCCATGGATGCTGGCCATTTTGCCAGTCAGATCGTTCCAGTTGATGTGCGCGTGAAACGAAACACCATCGCGTTCGACAGGGACGAACACCCCAAAGCCACAACACCAGAGGCACTGGCAGGATTGCGCCCCGTGTTTCAAAAGGATGGTTCCGTAACAGCTGGCAATGCCAGTGGGATCAACGATGGCGCTGCAGCGATTGTGCTTGCGACAGCCGAGGCCGCAGAAAAAGCGGGTCTCAAGCCCAAAGCACGGATCTTGGGCTACGCACATGCGGGTGTCCGGCCAGAGGCTATGGGAATCGGACCCATTCCTGCGGTCGAAGACCTGCTGCGACGCACCGGCCTGAGCGCTGGTGACTTCGACGTGATCGAAAGCAATGAAGCATTTGCGGCTCAAGCTCTGGCCGTCAGCCAAGCGTTGGGTCTGGACCCAACCCGGGTCAATCCGAACGGCGGCGCGATTGCGCTGGGCCATCCGGTTGGGGCCACAGGTGCCATCATAACCATCAAGGCGCTCTATGAATTGGAACGTATTGGTGGCTCAAAGGCGCTGGTGACAATGTGTATTGGTGGCGGACAAGGGATTGCACTGGCATTGGAGCGGATTTGATCAGAAAGCCAGATCAACCAAAATCAAGCACGCCGCACCCCCGATACCGATGGAAACACCAAAGAGCACAGCCAGGAACATACGTTCCAGCAAGCCGCGCCGGGATGTCGGCGGCTCGGGGTTGTTCTGCTTGATCAAGGCTGCCTCGACCATACCCGGCAATCGTGGACCAAATCGTGCGATTACCCGCGCGGTATTGGCAAGATCGGTCAAAACAGCCTTGGGCCCAATAGATTTGGAGATGTAATCTGTCACAATTGGGCTAGCGACCTGCCAAATATTGATCTGCGGATTCAATGAACGTGCCACGCCCTCGACCACGACCATCGTGCGCTGCAACAAGATCAACTCGGTCCGGGTTTCCATCCCGAAACGCTCGGTGACTTCAAAGAGATAGCTTAAAAGTCTTGCCATTGAAATATGGTTGGCATCCATCCCGAAAATCGGCTCACCAACAGCACGCAGCGCACGGGCAAAATCATCCACATCCTTGTCGGCAGGCACATATCCAGCTTCGAAATGCACCTCTGCCACGCGTTTGTAATCCTTACGGATAAAGCCAAACAAAATCTCGGCATAGACACGGCGGGTGTATTCATCAATGTGGCCCATGATGCCAAAATCATACGCAATAATATCGCCATTGGGCGCGACCTTGAGATTGCCTTGATGCATGTCCGCATGAAAGTAGCCATCGCGCAGGGCGTGGTTCAGGAAGAGCTGCAACACGCGTTCGCTGAGCGCCACCCGGTCGTGACCTGCTGCATCGATGGCGGCATTGTCACCCATCGGCGCACCGTCTGCCCATTCCAGCGTCATGACACGGCGCGCTGAGTACTCCCACTTGATCACAGGCAGTTGAAACCCATCGTCATTCTTGGTGTTGGCGGCGAACTCCGATGCGGCGGAGGATTCGAGCCGCAAATCCAACTCGCCACGCACCACACCGTCGAAATGTTCGATCACTTCGATGGGTCGGAGGCGGCGTGAGCCGGGCGAGAAAATCTCCACCATGCGTGCGGCCAGGTAAAAGGCATCAATATCCTTGCGAAAAGCGCGTTCGATGTTGGGACGCAGCACTTTGACGGCCACAGCTTCATTGTTCGACGCAAGTGTCGCTTTGTGGACCTGCGCAATGGAAGCTGCGGCAACGGGTGCGCTAAAGTCGGAGAAGATCTGATCAACCGGCAGACCCAGTTCGCGTTCGACTTCAGCCTTGGCCTCCTGAACGGAAAATGGCGGCAACTTATCCTGCAGTACGCGCAGTTGAATCGCCAGCTCGTCGCCAACCACATCAGGCCGAGTAGACAGGATCTGGCCGAATTTGATGTAGGCGGGTCCCAGGGCAGTCAAGGCTCGGGTTGCGGGCGGCATGTTAGGATCACCTGCGTAGCCCAGCCATTTGAAGGGCAGGCCCAGCGCACGTGCAACAAACCGCAATGCGGGTGGTGCTTCAAAAGCATCCAGAACAACGTTCATTGCACCAGTGCGTTCCAGAGTTGCCCCGGTTCGGATCAACCGCCAAATGTTGTGCGGTCCTCTCATCTCAGAGTTTCCAACCTGAATGCAGCGCTGCGATGCCCATTGTCAGATTGCGGTATTTGGCGTTTCCAAAACCCGCATCTTTTACCATCTGCAAAAACATTTCCTGATTTGGAAAATTGCGGATCGATTCCACGAGATATTGGTAACTGTCCCGGTCGTTCGCAATCATCTGACCCAAGCGCGGGATCACGTTGAAGCTGTAAAGATCATAGGCTTTTTGCATCATCGGGTTTGGCAACTGGCTGAATTCCAGTACCATCAAACGTCCACCAGGTCGCAAAACGCGGTACGCCTCGTTCAGGGCTTCCTGCGGACGGGTCACATTCCGAATTCCGAAGCTGATCGTATAGACATCGAAGCTGTTGTCTTCAAACGGCAGCGACATGGCATCGCCCACAACCCAATCCAGGCTGTCGTGCATCTGCTCGGCCTCGGCCCGCTTGCGTCCTTCGATCAACATCGGTTCCGTCAAATCCAAAACCGTTGCATGTCCCGAACCAGCGCGCTTCAAAAAGCGGAAAGAGATATCGCCTGTTCCCCCCGCCACATCCAATAGCTTTTGCCCAGCGCGTGGGGCCAGCCAGTCCATCATCGCATCTTTCCACAGACGATGAACACCACCAGACATTACATCATTCATAACGTCGTATTTGCCTGCGACGGAACTGAACACACCCTGCACACGCCCGGCCTTTTCACCCTCAGGCAGAGTTTCAAATCCAAAATGAGTGGTTTTGTCGCTGTGATCGGTCATCGGCTCTTGTGGTCCTTGCGCTTCGCGCTTTGTTATAGGGCTCTGGGTGCCATGCACAATGCGGCCCTTTGGCCACAGGGGGGAATATGCCGGAACTGCCTGAAGTTGAAACCGTCCGTCGTGGGCTGGCCCCGGCAATGGAAGGGGTCGTAATCGCCAAAGCCGATGTCAACCGACCTGATCTGCGCTGGCCGTTTCCCGTCGATATGGCGGCACGCCTGTCCGGTAATCGCGTCGAAAAACTGAGGCGCAGGTCCAAATACATTTTGGCTGATCTGTCTTCGGGCGAAACGCTGTTGATCCATCTGGGCATGTCTGGGCGCATGATGGTGTCTGGCGATCCCTTGGGTCAGTTTGTGCACTTCCATCCCGCACCCGAAAAGCATGACCATGTTGTCTTTCACATGGAAAACGGCGCGCGAATTACGTTTAACGATCCGCGTCGCTTTGGTGCCATGGATCTGATGGCAACTGCGACAGCTGAAACTCACAAACTTCTGGCTGTGCTGGGGCCTGAACCCTTGGGCAACGATTTTCACGAAACACATCTGGTTTCGGCCTTCAAAAACAAGATGACGCCGATCAAGTCCGCATTACTGGATCAGAGAATTGTTTCCGGTTTGGGCAATATTTACGTGTGCGAGGCGCTTTTCCGGGCAAAAATCCGCCCGACAAAAAAAGCGGGAAAACTGACTAAACCTAAGGTTGCAAGCTTGGTTCCGATCATTCGCGAGGTGCTGACCGAGGCCATTTTGGCAGGCGGGTCTTCGCTAAGGGATTTCCGACAAGCCGATGGAGAGCTTGGGTATTTCCAGCACAGCTTCGATGTCTACGGACGGGAAAGCGAACCTTGCCGCACCCCGGATTGTACCGCGCAAATCAAGCGAATCGTTCAGTCGGGACGCTCATCTTTCTATTGCGCGCAATGCCAAAGATAGCTTGAACCCAGACAAACAGGTGTTATTGACTCGAAATTCAAGACAACAATCGAGAGCTTCTCAAATGGCCTATGAAACGATCATCGTTGATGTAGAGGACCATGTGGCCCAAATCACGCTGAACCGGCCGGACGCGCTAAATGCCCTGAATGACGACCTGATGAAAGAATTAGCGGACGCTCTGAGCGCCGCGCAAGCAAACGATAAGGTTCGTTGCATCATCATCACCGGATCGGAAAAAGCATTTGCGGCTGGCGCGGACATTGCCATGATGAAGGACAAGTCATTTGTCGAGGCTTTTTCAGGTGATCTGTTCACGCCGGAAACTGAGCAGATCATGCGGGTGCGCAAACCTATTATCGCCGCTGTGTCGGGGTACGCCTTAGGCGGCGGGTGCGAATTGGCGATGATGTGTGATTTCATCATCTGCTCTGAAACCGCCAAATTTGGTCAACCCGAAATCAATCTGGGCGTGGTGGCTGGCATCGGCGGCACCCAACGTCTGACGAGAATTGTTGGGAAGTCCAAAGCAATGGACATGAATCTGACCGGCCGTTTTATGGATGCGGAAGAAGCTGAGCGCTCGGGTCTCGCATCTCGTGTTGTTCCATGCAAAAAACTGCTGGAAGAAGCCAATAGTGCTGCACAAAAAATCGCTGCAAAATCGATGATATCCGTGATGGTTGTCAAGGAATCCGTCAATCGCGCCTATGAAGTTCCTTTGCGGGAAGGGCTCTTGTTTGAACGCCGGATGTTCCATGCGCTGTTTGCAACTGAGGATCAATCCGAGGGCATGTCAGCATTTTTGGAAAAGCGCGAAGCGCAGTTCCGCGACAAGTAAAACATCGCTTCTGCGGCTATTTGAAACTGCGGCGCGGGAATTTTTGCATAGACATCGCGACGGGCAGGACATCGGAGCGGCTATCTCGTTGACTTCGCCGTTTCACAAGAGCGCGGCTTGATCGCAATCTTGCAAATGAATACGGGTTTCTGCGACTGTCAGGCATTCACGGGCTGGTTTTGGATCGGCCTTCGCAATTCTCATAATTTTCAAACGGTCCGCAATCGAACAGCGCGACAAGAAGGTGCGCCCAGGCAGAAAAGTTTCGACGTGTGCTCCTTCCGCAAAAATAATGTGGTGGTCATCAAGAAGAAGGTGGTGGTAACTCACCTGCAAACACCCTTTCATGATGCGCACTTTCGGCAGATCCGTGAGTCCGCGCGCAGGCATCAGATAATCTTTGCCAAATAAGAGGCGGTGCTGCGGCGACAAGCGCAAAGTTCTTTGTGGGCGGCCAGGACCCAGGCTCCCGGGTTTAAACTCGATCGGGTATTGACCGTATTTTACCAGTTCCGTTGTGTTGAGGTGACGAACCCCGACCCATCTGACCGGCAATGCCCCGGCATCTTTCGTCACAATCAGATCCCCAATTTCGAGATCTTCCACGGGAATTTGCCCTTCTGGTGTTAGGATCAGTGTCCCGCGCACAAAACAGGGCACGGCAGGGGATCCCGTTACATAGCTGTCGGTATTGGCATCATAGCGGTATCCGATACCCGACATTTGGTCTGCCATAACCGAATCTCCATCGACGGTACCTACATTGTTCGTTCCCGGAAACCCGGATAGGTTTTGAACTTCCGGCGGGTCAGAAGACATGTTGAAAACGATGTAGTCACCGCTATCCGGGTCAACCAATGCGATGGATTCTGCATGCGCGCCGCTGTTTCCTTCGGTCAGAAGGTTAGTGCTGACGCCCCCAGCTCCGGATTCAACGCCCCCTTCGGAGGCCTCTTGCGCCCAGTCTGGCACCGTTCCGGAAATTTCGTTGATGATAAAAAGCGTTTCGCCGGGTTGTAGAACCGTACCGGGCGGAAAGGTGTGATAAAGGCCATCTTGCGCCGTGTCAGGTGCTCCTGATCCCGTGGAATCGGAGTAGATCTGCCAACCCGAGATGTCTAGTGACGTGCCGTTCGTGTTTGTAAAAGAGACGAACTCATCTTCCTGCGTTGCGGTACCATCACCGTCAGTATCGTGTTCTTGCTCACCGCTGTGTCGAGCGCTGTTGTCCCCGTACACCTGATCGAATTGGACACCTTGAAGATTTGCCGTCATGCTGCAGCTTTCGATACAAATTTGCGTTGTTGGCTATCAGAGGCCAATTGCGATTTGCTTAACGTGATCTAAAGACGTGTGGGCATGATAAAATTTCTGATTTGCAATCCTTCAAAACCTGCTTATAGAGCAGCCCATACATGCGCGTGCAGCCCGCTTTGGCTAGAATCACCTTTGGTTGAACCTCAACCGGATCGGGTCGGCATCGTGCTATGATGATTTAAATCGACCAGAGAGAAGGTTAAGCACACATGGCAAACTCGCCACAGTCCAAAAAACGCGCCCGTCAAAACGAAGCCCGTTTCCAGGTCAACAAAGCCCGTCGTTCGCGGATCCGCACATTTCTTCGCAAAGTAGAAGAGGCGATTGCGTCCGGCGACAAGGAGGCTGCAGCCGCGGCTCTGAAAACAGCCCAACCCGAAATGATGCGGGGTGTGACAAAAGGTGTGTTCCATAAAAACACCGCAGCGCGAAAAGTCTCTAGGTTGTCTTCGAGAGTCAAAGCACTCGGTTAACGAGAGTTAACAAAAAGTTAACAAAAGCGCTCGGTTTCGAGCGCTTTTTTGCATTATTGGGACTCTTTTTGGGGTTTTAGAGATTCTTTTATAAAAATTTAGAGTCAAGATTGAAGTTCAGTTGCCGGGTCGCTTACGAAATTGCTACCAGTGTACAGCGATTCATTTCGCCATGGGGGGACAGGCTCTGATCGTTAGGCTCGCACTGCTGCGAACGTCAATGACGTGAAGAACTGGGTGTTGCGGGTAACGTAACACAATCAGTCTGCAAGCGTTGCTAAACAGCGTTTTGCCCTGTCGTAAAAAATACGGACGGCGTCGTCTGACATGACAATGGGCTCCTTTGCGCGGGGTTTGGTCGGTTGGGTTGTGCCTAATCTGTACATGTCGGTGGGTGGCATTCCATTCCCTTTCGGGGAGTGGTGGGGTGGTACATTGGCGAATGGAAATGCGGGCTGGGTACTTCAAAAATGGAGACCTGCTTCAACTGGGAACGCTTAAAGGGAAAACAGGTCAAATATGACGAAGGAAAAATGGGGGCAGTTGAGGCACAAGCTGCTTAAGACTGTAGGGCAAAACAATTACACCAACTGGATCGAGCCAATCGAGTTTCGAGCGAGCGGCGACGGCATAGCGACATTCGATGTGCCGACAAATTTTCTGGGAAACTATGTAAACCAGAATTTTTCTGATCTGATACTTCATGAATTGAGGGCTGAAGACCTCAGTGTCTGCCGTCTGCGATTTGCGGTGCCGGTTCCAGTGGCTGCTGAAAAGAATTGCGGTTCTGTGGACATCGCTGCTCAGAAAAAGCCCCGACCAGCCACTTCAAAATCAAATGGTGCCATGTCCACGGCGCCGTTGGACAAGCGTTTCACCTTCGACACCTTTGTCGTCGGCAAACCCAACGAACTGGCCCATGCTGCTGCCCGGCGTGTTGCAGAAGGTGGTCCCGTCACTTTCAATCCCTTGTTCCTTTATGGCGGCGTTGGCTTGGGTAAAACACACCTGATGCATGCAATTGCCCATGAATTGCGCCAGCGACGTCCAGATCTCAATGTGCTCTACTTGTCTGCCGAGCAATTCATGTATCGGTTCGTGCAAGCCCTTCGCGACCGCAAAATGATGGATTTCAAGGAAATTTTTCGTTCCGTCGATGTGTTAATGGTGGATGACGTGCAGTTCATCGCCGGCAAGGACAGCACGCAGGAAGAATTTTTTCATACATTCAACGCCCTCGTTGATCAGAACAAGCAGATCATCATTTCAGCAGACCGTGCGCCGGGCGAGATCAAGGACCTTGAAGATCGCGTGAAGTCCCGCCTGCAATGTGGTCTGGTTGTCGACTTGCACCCCACGGACTACGAACTGCGTCTTGGTATTTTGCAAAGCAAGGTTGAACTGCAGAAAGCCAACTATCCCGAGCTCAAGGTCGAGGCAGGCGTGTTGGAATTTCTGGCACATCGCATCTCGACTAATGTGCGGGTTCTGGAAGGCGCGCTGACGCGGCTCTTTGCCTTCGCCTCGCTGGTTGGTCGTGAGATTAATATGGAACTCACGCAGGACTGCCTGTCAGACGTTCTGCGCGCCTCCGAGCGGAAGATCACCGTAGAGGAGATTCAACGCAAAGTGTCGGATCACTACAACATCCGTCTGTCCGACATGATCGGACCAAAGCGATTGCGCAGCTACGCGCGCCCACGTCAAGTGGCGATGTATCTTTGCAAAAAGATGACCAGCCGGTCACTGCCTGAAATTGGTCGTCGGTTTGGAGGGCGTGACCATACAACGGTAATGCACGGCGTCAAACGGATCGAAGAGTTGAAACAGCAGGACGGTCAAATTGCCGAAGATCTGGAGTTGCTGCGCCGCGCACTGGAAGAATAGTCACACATTTGACCTGCGACTGTGCAAAGTGGTCGCAGGTCTTGACGCCCTGAACTTTCCAACACACAAACAATAAAAGTCTTGTGAAGTCGGTAGAACAGGGTAACTTGCCTTTCCCGACTGGTGGGAAGGATAAAAAACACCATGAAGATCAGCATTGAACGCGCGGCCTTGCTAAAAGCGGTGTCCCAGGCTCAATCCGTTGTTGAACGGCGCAATACAATACCAATTCTTGCCAATGTGTTGATTGAAGCCGAGGGAAGTGATGTTACCTTCCGCGCAACGGATCTCGACATCGAAGTTGTCGACAGGGCGCCGGCGCACGTAGAGCGTGCAGGCGCGACCACAGTTTCAGCCACAACACTACACGAAATTGTCCGAAAACTGCCAGATGGCGCGCTTGTGTCGCTGACCGCAGACGGAACCACTGGCCGGTTGACTGTGGAAGCCGGGCGGTCCAATTTTTCCCTGGCCACCTTGCCAAAAGAAGACTTCCCGGTGATGGCGTCTTCAGAATACGCTTCGAACTTCTCCGCCCCGGCGCCGGTTCTAAGACGGCTGTTCGACAAATCCAAATTCGCCATCTCGACAGAAGAAACGCGGTATTACCTGAACGGCGTTTACATGCATATCTCCTCCACAGATGGCGGTGGTGTTTTGCGCTGTGTTGCCACCGATGGCCACCGCCTTGCCCGGATCGATGCGGATTTGCCAGATGGCGCCACAGACATGCCGGGCGTTATCATACCCCGCAAAACAGTCGGCGAATTGCGCAAGCTGCTTGAGGACGACGAGATGAAAATCGCCGTGTCCGTTTCCGAGACCAAAGTGCGCTTTGCCACACCCGATATCACGCTGACATCGAAAGTCATCGACGGGACGTTCCCGGATTACACGCGGGTCATTCCGCAAGGAAATACGCGCAAACTCGAGGTAGATGCCAGCGACTTTGCCAAAGCCGTAGATCGCGTGGCCACCGTGAGCTCAGAACGCTCACGCGCTGTAAAACTACAGCTGGATGAGGACCGCCTTGTGCTTTCGGTGAATGCCCCGGACAGCGGTGCTGCAGAAGAAGAATTGGCAGTCTCTTATGGCGACGAACGTCTTGAGATTGGATTCAACGCCAAGTACCTGTTGGAAATCGCCAGCCAAGTGGACCGTGAAAACGCGGTGTTTATGTTCAACTCGTCGGGCGACCCTACTCTGATGCGGGAAGGCAATGACCAATCTGCGGTCTATGTTGTCATGCCAATGCGCGTTTAACCTATAACACCGGGCCACTTTCCCAACCTCAAGGTGATGTCGTGACACTTGCGCTGACATCTCTCACCATATCGCATTTCCGATCCCACAAAGTGGGTCGCATGAGCTTAGATGCACGCCCTGTGGCCCTCTACGGGGCCAATGGCGCAGGCAAGACCAACGTGCTGGAAGCGGTTTCCCTGTTCACGCCAGGGCGCGGTTTGCGACGGGCCAGCGCCGAAGACATGACCCGACGGCCCGAGGCCTTGGGGTGGAAGATCACCGGCGTTTTACAATCGCTGCATCAAGTGCACGAAATAGACATCTGGTCAGAGCAAGGCGCCGCGCGACAGGTCAAAATTGACGGCAAGGCCGCAGCGCAGACCGCATTGGGACGCATTGCGCGCGTTTTATGGCTTGTCCCGGCCATGGACCGGCTATGGATCGAAGGCGCCGAAGGCCGGCGACGGTTTTTGGATCGTATGACCTTGAGTTTTTTCCCCAGCCACGCTGAAGCATCGCTTGCCTATGAACGCGCCATGCGCGAGCGCAACAGATTACTCAAGGATGGGGTGCAGGATGCGGCATGGTATGGCGCATTAGAAAACCAAATGGCGCAATCGGGTGCGGCGATCGATGCCAGCCGGCGCGAGACCCTGGCGCTACTGGCCGACGCGCAACGGAATGCAGCAACAGCTTTTCCAACCGCTGATCTTACATTGACCAACGCAGAAGGTGTCGTGCCGTCAACCGAAGACGATCTTCGCACAGCGCTGGCTGAGAACCGATCTCGCGACATGGCCGCTGGTCGCAGCCTGATTGGGCCGCATCGGGCGGATCTCAGTGGGGCCTATAGCGCCAAAGCTATACCCGCCAAGGATTGCTCCACCGGAGAGCAAAAGGCACTCTTGGTGTCGTTGATTCTTGCCAACGCGCGCGCATTGTCCCGGGATTTTGGCGCGCCGCCCCTCTTATTGCTGGACGAGGTTGCAGCCCATCTGGACGCGAACCGCCGTGCGGCATTGTATGATGAGATCGGGGCACTTGAGGCTCAAGCCTGGATGACGGGGACCGGGCCGGAACTATTTGAAACGCTCGGACCGCGCGCGCAATACATTCACGTTACCGAAACTGACGGCATGTCACATATCTCAACGCCGCGATGACCATATCATTGGCAGATCTGTTGCTCTATTCAGGAGCGCTGGTAATCCTGTTCATGACGCCAGGCCCGGTCTGGCTCGCACTTATGGCGCGCGCCCTCTCCGGCGGCTTTGCTGCGGCCTGGCCACTTGCCCTTGGCGTCGCGGTGGGCGACGTCATCTGGCCGCTCGTTGCAATACTGGGCGTTTCGTGGATCCTGTCAGTATTCGATGTCTTTATGGTGGTCATGCGATGGGTCGCTTGCGGCGTTTTCGTCGTAATGGGCGCTCTCTTGATCAAACACGCAAGGGCACAAATCAGCACGGACAGCAGACTGACCCGTCCCGGGCTTTGGCCGGGCTTTCTTGCGGGTTTGATAGCCATCCTCGGCAATCCCAAGGCGGTGTTGTTCTACATGGGGGTGCTACCCGGGTTCTTTGACCTGCGTGCCGTGACGCGCTGGGACGTTGCAGCCATCCTGGCTGTTTCGGTTGCAATTCCCATGTTGGGCAACCTAATGCTTGCCGCCTGTGTGGGGCAGATCAGGTCGATCATTACGGCCCCGCAAACACTTGTGCGCATCAATGTCACATCCGGAATACTACTCATTTTGGTCGGTGTGCTTATCCCCTTAATCTGACACAAAATATTGTGCCAATTGCGTGACATTCCCGACCAAAAATCGTATACAATTACAAAAATATGAAGGTTGAGCGGCATGACCGACAATGAGCAGGCGCCTGAGGAATATGGCGCTAATTCCATCAAAGTTCTCAAAGGCTTAGAGGCTGTCAGAAAACGTCCTGGCATGTATATCGGCGATACCGATGACGGGTCGGGTTTGCACCATATGGTGTATGAGGTCGTCGACAATGGTATCGACGAGGCTTTAGCCGGTCATGCCGATGCCGTCACGGTCACAATTCACGAAGATTCGTCGGTTTCCGTGGGAGACAACGGACGCGGCATCCCGGTAGGCATTCATGACGGAGAGGGCGTTTCCGCCGCCGAAGTGATCATGACACAGCTGCACGCGGGCGGAAAGTTTGACAGCAATTCCTACAAGGTGTCAGGGGGTCTGCACGGTGTGGGCGTCTCCGTTGTAAACGCGCTCAGCGATTGGCTGGAATTGCGTATTTGGCGCGAAGGAAAAGAACATGTCGCACGTTTCGAAGGCGGGTTTACGACTGAGCATCTAAAGGTCGTTGGCCCTACCGAGCAGACAGGCACACAGGTGCGCTTCATGGCTTCGACAGGGACTTTTTCAAACCTGGAATACTCCTTTGAAACGCTTGAAAAGCGGTTGCGCGAATTGGCGTTTCTGAATTCCGGTGTCAGGATCATTCTAACAGATGAGCGCCCTGCCGAACACTTGCGTTCGGAGCTCTTTTACGACGGTGGCGTCAAGGAATTTGTCAAATATCTGGACCGTCATAAAGCTTCGGTAATGCCAGAGCCCATTTTCATAACAGGCGAAAAAGACGAAATTGGTGTTGAAGTCGCCATGTGGTGGAACGACAGCTACCATGAGAATGTGCTGCCCTTCACCAACAACATCCCGCAACGTGACGGCGGTACCCACATGGCCGGCTTTCGGGGCGCTCTGACACGGACAATCAACAACTACGCCCAGACCAGTGGCATTGCCCGCAAGGAAAAAGTGAGCTTCACCGGCGATGACGCCCGTGAAGGGTTGACCTGTGTTCTGTCCGTGAAAGTGCCGGATCCAAAGTTTTCCTCGCAGACCAAAGATAAACTTGTGTCCTCCGAAGTGCGCCCTGCCGTTGAAGGATTGGTGAACGAGAAACTGGCAGAATGGTTCGAAGAGAACCCCAGTGAAGCCAAGATTGTGGTTGGCAAGATCATCGAAGCTGCCCATGCCCGCGAAGCCGCGCGCAAAGCACGGGACCTGACGCGCCGCAAAACCGCGATGGATGTGAATTTCCTGGCTGGGAAGCTCAAGGATTGTTCCGAAAAAGACCCGGCCAAAACCGAGGTCTTTCTTGTCGAGGGGGACAGCGCAGGTGGGTCTGCGCAAACGGGGCGAGACAGGCAAACGCAAGCAATTTTGCCCCTAAAGGGCAAAATCCTGAATGTGGAACGCGCACGGTTTGACCGCATGCTGGGTTCACAAGAGATCGGCAATCTGGTGATGGCTCTGGGCACCGGCATTGGCCGTGACGAGTTCAACATCGAAAAATTGCGGTACCACAAGATCGTTATCATGACAGATGCCGATGTGGATGGGGCGCATATTCGAACCCTGTTGTTGACATTCTTTTACCGCCAAATGCCTGAATTGATTGAAAACGGACATCTATATATCGCGCAGCCCCCTCTTTACAAAGTGTCCCGAGGCAAGTCGGAAGTATACCTAAAGGATCAGGCGGCGATGGAGGATTACCTGATCCAGCAGGGCATTGACGGGGCCATGCTCAAGCAAGGTAATGGCGAAGAAATCACCGGTGCTGATCTGTCCCGTGTGGTTGATTTGGCGCGGCAAATGCGCCGTGTGTTGGAAGCCTTCCCAACGCATTACCCCCGCCATATTCTGGAACAGGCGGCCATCGCCGGAGCCTTTACCCCTGGTGTTGTCGATGCCGACCTACAGGGGACCGCCGACAAGGTCGCAAAGCGCCTGAACCTTATTGCCGCTGAGTATGAACGCGGTTGGCAGGGGCGGATCACACAAGATCATGGCATTCGTCTGGCCCGTATTCTGCGCGGCGTTGAAGAAGTACGTACTCTGGACGGTCGGATCTTGCGCGGTGGCGAAGCTAAGCGCACAGGCGGCTTTACCCAAAGCCTGCAGGATGTCTATAACTTACCGGCCACTTTGGTGCGCAAAGACCGCATGCAATCGATCCTTGGACCCATGGACCTGCTCGACGCGATTTTGCAAGAAGGCGAAAAAGGGCTGTCCTTGCAGCGCTACAAAGGCCTCGGCGAGATGAACCCGGATCAGTTGTGGGAAACGACGTTGGATCCTGACGCGCGCACGTTGCTGCAGGTCAAAGTGAACGATATGGCTGAAGCGGATGATCTCTTCACCAAGCTGATGGGTGATGTTGTGGAACCCAGGCGGGAGTTCATTCAGCAGAACGCGCTGAGTGTGGAAAACCTGGATTTTTAGGGCGCCGAAGTCGCATTGAACCGCGGGGATTATGGTGCCGTGTGTTTCGTGGCAGCCCAAGGGCGATGCCCTATTCGCCTGTCCACTCCGGCATTGGTTCTTTGGCGAGAAAGGATTGAATTCCGCGTTCAGTGTCAAGAGCCATCATGTTTTCCGCCATGGCCGCGCCCGTGAAGCTATAAGCTTCAGCGAGATCCATATCTGCCTGTTTGTAAAAGCCTTCTTTCCCAATTTTGATGGCAACAGGAGCTTTGGAGACAATTTTTTCAGCCATTTTGCGGGTGCTTTCCGCAAGTAGTTCTTGTGGTACAACTTGATTGACAAGACCGATTTCTGCAGCGCGTTTCGCGGGTTGAAACTCGCCCAGCAACAACATTTCCATCGCGTGCTTTCGCGTCACATTACGCGATAATGCGACCATTGGCGTCGAGCAAAAAAGCCCGATATTCACTCCGGATGTGGCAAAAGTGGCCGTGTCAGACGCAATCGCCAAATCACATGTGGCAACCAACTGGCAACCGGCCGCCGTCGCGATGCCCTGAACCTCGGCAATAACGGGTTGCGGCAATTGAACGATGGACATCATCATTTTGGAACAAGTGGCAAACAGCTTGTTGAAATAGGCTTGACCACCATCCGCATTCTGCCGATGCCCAGTCATTTCTTTTAGATTATGGCCTGCACAGAAATGTGCCCCCTGCCCGCGCAGAATGACAACTTTTATAGTTTGGTCTTGCCCAATCCGATCAAGCGTCGATTGCAGCGCAGCCAACATTTCTTCGGACAGCGCATTCAGGGTCTTGGGCCTGTTCAACGTAACGGTGGCAATGCCATCCGATTGATCCAGCAATACGGGTGCGTCTGGATTTTGCGTCATGAAACCTCCGGGGCTGCGCCATTACTTCCGACATCAAAGCGGGAACCGGGACACATCTGCAAGCAAATTATCGGTTATTACAATGTAGCCGTCTCGGCAATTTTCTCAGGTTGCGCCGCTCGTGTATCCGCAGCCCAAAGGCTATGCGGCACGGGGTCTTTTGCTTTGAGTAGGAACAAGCGCGCAATCTGTGTGTAAGATCGGTACGCATATCCTCCGTTTCTCTCCAGAAATGCGGCGCGTCGCGCCTCATAGAACGGCTGCAACTGATACCATGGCAAACTAGGGCATGCATGGTGCACGGCATGCAGATTGTTCTTCAGAAACAAAAAAGATAATAGACCGCGATCTTCGATGATCACGCTGCGACAGCGGGCTTTTTCATGGGCACAATGTTCGAGAAAAGTGCGGATTTTCAGAACTGAATGACTGACATAGACGCAAACCAGATATAGCCAAACCGGCATATCCGCCACCGCAAGCCACCAGAGCAACAACGGTATTAATCCAAAGAAATGAAAGACATATGCGTCTTTTATGGGTTTGTTTCGCTGAAAGATCTCAATGCCATCCTGCCTGTAGAATCCCCACATCGAGATCATAGGCCCAATCAGGATACGCCCAAGCAGTGTGTTGTTCCATTTGTAGAGCATCTTCCTCGTGATGGACCAAGTCTCCCAAACTGCCGGATCGACAAAGTTACTCTCGGGATCGTCATAAGGGTCGGTCAATGTCGGGTCGTGATGATGCGCCAGATGGGTGTCCCGGAAACGAAAATAGGGAATGAGAAGACCAAGCGCAGGAAAAACCAAAGCCGTGTTCAAACGTTCGTTTTTGAAGGGGTGACCATGCAGAACTTCGTGATTGAGAGACGAATACAAGGCCAAGGCGAGCACCAATATGATCGCGCTGATCATGGGCCCTAATATGTCATAGGCTGAAGTCGATACAAAAAAACCGGTGTAGCAGATCAGGGCGATGATCAGAGTGGGCCACTCGAATGATCGGGTCGCAAAATTATTGGCGTCGTTCAACTAGTCTCTTTCTCATTCAGTTTTCCAAATTGTCTCCCCACGTGACTGTGTCAGGCGACCAGTATGTGGCAAGAGCGTGAATCTGTCAGGAATACATTACATATGTAATGATAAGCACTTTTTGTTGTGGAAAATTATTTATGATGTACTTAAGCACCATGGATAAACGCCTTCTTTCTGCAGAGTTCAAAAAGCGACTTGAGCAAGTACTCAATTCGCATCCTTCTGGCAAAGGTCAATTTCTACGCGACGTTGGCATGGATCGATCTGCGTTGAGCCAATTTCTGAACCCTGATCTTGATCGGCTGCCGCGCGCCGAGACGCTGCGCCGTATCGCACGGGTCAGTGGCGTTTCGGTGGATTGGTTACTTTGCCTGGAAAATGCGCCGGAGGGGCGTCAGGAAGTCGCAGAAAGCGTTCAGATCGAACAGGCGGTACAGCCGGATGGTTCCACGCCGCTGGATCAATGGCGCAGTGCGGCGGCTGGGTACAAACTACGTTACGTGCCGTCGACCCTGCCCGATATGGTCAGCCTGTCGTCTGAAACAAACGCCGAGGTGTCAGATGCGCGGGGCGAAGGTGTTGAAAATGTTCTCGGGCAGATTTCTTTGGACGACATGGACGTCGAGATTGCGATGCCGATCCAAACCTTGAAAGACTTGTCCGCGCGAACCGGATTGTGGCGTGACGCAAATGCCGATGCGTGCCGCGCGCAATTGAACTATATGGCGCGAATGTGCAACGAAAATTACCCCACGCTGCGTTTGCATCTATACGATGGCACGAAAACATTTTCGGCACCCTTCACCGTTTTTGGAAAGCAGCGCGTGGCGCTCTATATTGGCGACGCCTATCTGGTTGTCAGCGGCCCCGAACAAGTCAAGGATTTTGCCAAACAGTTCGACCGCCTTGTAAGGCGCGCTGTTGTCGGAGCTGATCAAGCACACGTGTTTCTCCATGATCTAGCCCAGAAAATTCGCGGGTAACCGTCTCGCTGCATAATAAATTTAGGGTTTCAACGCTCCCAAAGACCTATATCGCATCAGTCGTCAATGACTCAGTTGAGAACGCCGACGATCGCCCCCAGAAACTTTTGACTGCGGCTTCAATCCACGAGCGGCCAATAGAAATCCGGTGGTATCCCGGCCTCCGCGCGTTTTTCTTCGTTGAAGGGCGGTTTCAGACCACCTTTGAAATACTTTCTGACCAGCGCATGAAAAACCTCCTTCGGGTCCGCGTCTTCCCTGCCGCAGCAAAAGTTGAACCACTTGGAGCCATAAGCCACGTGGCTGACCTCTTCGGCGTATATGATTTTGAGAGCGTCGACGGTCTGTTGTTCGTCCACCTTTTCAAACAGCTGAATCATGCCCGGGGTAACATCGAGGCCACGTGCTTCCAGCACCATGGGCACAATTGCGAGCCGACCAAGAAAATCCTCTGCGGTATCGTCCGCGGCACGCCACATGCCGCCATGCGCCGGCAGAGCGCCGTAAAAACTACCCGCCGTTTCGAGACAATCGCATAGAAGGTTGAAATGCTTGGCTTCATCATCCGCCGCGCGGACCCAATCATCATAAAAACCCATTGGCATACGAATATGCGCAAAACGGGCAATGATGTCCCAATGCAAATCCACTGCGTTCAGTTCTATATGCGCGATGGCATGCAACATCGCCTGACGGCCAGTCGGGGTACCGGGTTTGCGTTTGGGCATATCACGTGGGCTGAGCAATTCGGGCTTTGCTGGACGGGCGGGATGCGCTGGCGCAGGCGCTGATCCGAGTGCGATGGGTTGATCATTTTCCCGTGCGGCCTGCCAAGTAGCTGCATGTGATCTAGATTTTTCAGTTTTCTTGCGCCCATCCGCAGTGCTCAGCACATCGACGGCCATATCGGTTAGGGTAGCTGCGTGAGACATGCATGTTCTTTCTTGAGATAGCGCAAGTTTGTATCAGTCGGACAAAAGAACCCCTATCAAGAAGGCCCAAAGATCAGAACCCGTGAAACACCCTGCGACGCTGAGATCAAAAAAGAATTGTCGTAGTTGCCATAGCGATTAGACTTCCAATTGCAAATTCTGGCACGTCAGATCATCGATCAGATGCAAGATCAGCCAAGATGGGGCAATCAGGTCGCTCATTTCCGGCGCACGCATCAATGAGGTGTGAAAGTGTGTCGCGCATTTGGCCAAGTGCGTCGATTTTTTGATCAATCTGAGCGAGATGCTCCTCTGCCAAGGCCTTCACGTCGGAACTGGCCCTTTGTTGATCGTTGTAAAGACGGAGGAGTCCACGGCAGGCTTCAATCCCGAAACCCAAAGAGCGCGCGCGACCGAGAAAGGCGAGCTTGTGCAAGTCGGTATCACAAAAACTGCGGTACCCATTCGCGCTGCGCGCTGGCGCAACCAATCCTATCTCTTCATAGTAGCGGATGGTTTTTACGGGAATTCCCGTACGGTTCGCCACGTCAGAAATGTTCAAGACAGACTCCTTTTCAGATCACGCAGTCGTAACGCATTGCTGAGAACAAACAGGCTCGACAAGGCCATCGCGCCTGCTGCCAATTGTGGCGACAACGAAAGACCGTAGGGAGCATACAAAGCACCGGCCGCCACCGGGATGAGTGCTGCGTTGTAGCCAAAAGCCCAAAAGAGGTTTTGCTGGATGTTGCGCATTGTCGCTTTGCTTATATTCACTGCGGTCATCACACCATTCAAATCGCCCGACATCAGCACAATATCTGCGGCGCTGATCGCTACATCTGTACCGGTTCCGATGGCCACACCCACATCTGCCGTGGCAAGAACCGGCGCGTCATTGATGCCATCGCCCACGAAGGCCACCTTTTGGTGTTTGTGGCGCAGCTCAGTCAACGCCGCAACTTTGCCCTCAGGCAAAACGTCAGAGACAACCGTATCGATGCCCATTTCGCCGCCGACGGATTGTGCGGTTTCTGCCCGGTCCCCCGTGATCATCGCGACACTGACGCCCTGTGACTTCAGCGCACGCACCATCTTTGCGGCATCTGGTTTGATCTGATCGGATACGGCCGTCAAGGCAGCCAGCTGTCTGTCGATCGCTACGAAAAAAACCGTGGCGCCTGTCAGGGCCAGTCGCCTAGCCTCCGCATCAAAGGTTTCGGTGTCAACATTGTTTTCGGCCATCAATTGCATCGTTCCGACCAGCACTTCACGTCCTGCCACTTTACCAACAATTCCCCTGCCCCCGAGAGCCTCGACTTCTGTGGCGTCTTGTGTGGCGACTTCAGCTTCTTCTGCAGCAGCAACGATCGCGCTGGCAATGGGGTGTTCAGCTCGGGCTTCGATGCTCGCGATCAGACCCAAAACTTCCACGCGGTCAAACCCATTGTGCAGGATTAAGGACTTCAGGACAGGCTTGCCCAGGGTCAGAGTCCCGGTTTTGTCAAAAGCAATCAGGTCCACATCCGCCAGCGATTGCAAAGCATCGCCTTTGCGAAAAAGCACACCCAGTTCCGCAGCACGTCCAGTTGCGACCATGATAGACGTCGGTGTCGCAAGACCCATCGCACAGGGGCATGCGATGATCAAAACGGCAACACCAGCGACCAAGGCGTGTGATACTTGAGGCGCAGGTCCAAAACTGAGCCATGCGACGACCGTTGCCAGAGAGACCATCAAGACCACCGGCACGAACCAGAGCGTAACCCGGTCCACCAATGCCTGAATGGGAAGTTTTGCGCCCTGGGCGTCCTGAACCATTTGGATGATACCAGACAGAACCGTATCCTCACCGACGCGTGTGGCCTTGAGGGTCAGGCTACCTGATCCATTGATGGTGCCACCGGTCAGATCATCACCGGCCGATTTGCCGACCGGCAAGGGTTCGCCTGTGATCATGCTCTCATCCACATGGCTCGTACCTTCGGTGACCACACCATCTACGGGGATGCGCTCTCCAGCGCTCAGAAGAATGGCATCGTTCACCGCGATCTCTTCAACTGCAATCGTACTGATTTTCCCCGCCCGCAACACACGTGCGGTTTTTGGTCTGAGGCCCATCAATGTTTTGATCGCGGCCCCGGTACGCCCCTTTGCGCGCGCCTCTAGCCACCGTCCCAACAGGATAAAGACCACAATCACTGCTGCAGCTTCAAAATAAACGGCCTGAGCGTCCGCGGGCAGCCAATTCGGCACCAGTAGAACGCAAAGAGAAAACCCGAAAGCCGCCGCTGTTCCCAAGGCAACAAGGCTATTCATATCTGGTGCGCGCTTGGCCAATGCCGCAAATCCTGTAGCATAAAACCGGCGACCGGGTCCGGCCAGAACGGCCGCTGTTAAAACGCACTGCAGCCACCAGCTGGCTGTCAGTCCGATGGTTTGCATAATCAAATGGTGGAAACCTGGCAGCACATGCGACCCCATTTCCAACACCACCACCGGGGCCGCCAAAAGCGCGGCTAAGCAGGTTTGATTGCGCAGGTCCCGCGCTTCATCGACGCGTCTGGTTTCCTGTTCGTCGAGGGTGCGACTATGCACGACTTTTGCCGGGTATCCTGCGTTTGTAGCAGCTTGCGCCAAAGCCTGCGCATCAATCTTCGCGCCGTCCAGCGAAACAGTAGCTTCCTCCGTTGCCAAGTTGACCGCGACGTCCAAAACGCCATCGAGCCCTGCAAGAGCTCGATCAACGCGGCCGACACACGACGCGCAGGACATTTTTTCCACAGATAGAGTAACGGTTTGAGAATCCAGCACACCAGCTTCCCCGTATTACGGACAAGTTAGTACATAAGGGTTCCAGTTACTGGAAGGTCAACCCTCAGGCTTGTTTTTCTGCTTCTTTGAGCTGATCTTGGGAGTTATCAGCTTCCGGCGGCAATATTTCCGCGTCTTGGATCACTTCGCCCTCAGGTGCCTCATTCGTTGGTTCAGAGCCACTTTCCTCCAAGGCACCGACAATCAAGGGTAGCATTTGCACCCCACCAGGCATGGCCACTTCAGATGTCGGCGGCGTTTTCCAGGCAAGGGTATCAAAACTATCGCAGTTTTCACATATCGACGCCCATTCCGAATGGATATGTTGGCAATTGTCGCAAATCCATTGAGGGCCACGCGATACCGTCAGGGCTTTTGCAAGCCACCCCCGAACCACGGCATCGTCGGCTCCCTCACCACGCTCAATAGCCGCCAACAAGGTGACAGATCGTGCTGTCGGATTGGTCTCTACCAAATCGCCCAGCGCCCGACGTGCTTCAGGGAAGTCTTCATTCGCGATGTGCAATTCCGCCAACAACATCCGCGTTTCGGCGTGGTGCATATTCAGGCGTGTTAAGGCCACGAACCGTTTGATCCTCTGCGGCGGCGTCTCGTCAGGTGCTATGCTAGCAAATGCTGCGGCAAGATCTGGGTGTGGCGAGGTTTCCCAAGCCTTTTTCAGCAAGCGCGTCGCCAAACGCGGTTTACCTTTCGAAATGTAACTTTCCGCCGCCATGACCGCTGCCGGAATGAGATCCGGCGAAAGTTTGTTGGCTTCAATTGCCTTTTCTTGCAGATCGATAGAGCTGTCCTCTGCGAGAATGTCCTTGGCTTGCGACAACGCAAGCACCGCGTCGCGTCGTTTGTGAACATCACGCGGCAGACTACCATGCTTGAGTTTCGCGCTCAGGGTCTGACGGGCACCAGACCAGTCTTCTTTCTGGGCCTGTAACCGCAGCAAAACATCTTGCGTTTCTTCATGCTTGGGTTTGATCGCAAACGCACGTTCCGCAAGCTGCAAAGCTGTTTCTGTATCGCCATCGGCCAGTTTCTGTTTCAAGATACCCCGCACCCCGACAAATCGCGTCGCATCATTGGCCACCAATTTCTTGTAAGTCTCCTCGGCCTTACGCCGATCTCCCGCCATTTCAGCGGCCTGGGCGGTGAGCAGATTGGTCAGCGCGGGTTTGTTCAGGTATTTGTCGGCCTTAGCGGCCTTTGCCATCGCAACCCTGCCCTCCCCACTTGCAAGCGCCATCATGCCTTCGGACAAAGCATCAAACCCTTTGCGTTCACGGTTTCGATCGAAATAACGTGACAACGCCGTTTCATCACCATTCAAAAACCGCCACGTTGCCAACAACAATGATAGCAGTTTCAGCATCAGCCAGACCGCAGCCACCAGAGCAATGACGGCCAGCACAGACTGGATCGGGCTAAACGTGAATTCGCTACCCATCACGGTAACCTGTACGCCACCTTCGCTTTCCAGAAGGTAGCCCGCACCTAGCGCCAATGCCGCCACTGCGGCGACAAAGAGAACAATTTTTATCAAAGACCAAAGCATAATAACGTCTTTCTCAGTTTACCGTCAGGCTGTCTGCCATTTCTTGGGCGGCTTGGCGTGCGTCTTGCCTTGCAGCGGCGCCATCTAGCCAACCCTGCATGGCGGCTTTTGCCACTTCGGGCAGCGCATCAAGCTCGACCAGAGTGCCCTCAAGGTCTTCCGCGTTTAATGCAGCCTCTGCGCGCGACAAGACAGCATCTGCGTCATCGCCTTCGCGCGGGGTCACCGACCTTATGCTCAATTGGCGGCGAAAGAAGTCACCCACACCGCCGACTTCGGTCTCAGGCACTTCCGCGCGCGCCGCTGCGAGTCCCGCCCGGGCCGCGTCCGGAAAGTTTTCGCGAAGGAACGACATGCTTGGCACACCTTCAGCGGCCGCGATCCGCAATGCATCGGGAACATCGACCGGCGTGACCTCTTCCAAAGCGGACAAAGCAGGCTCAAAAGTTTCACCGCTCTCGACAGCAGTCACCACACGCGTCAATGCAGCTTGGGCAAGAAGGCGTTCGGCCTCCGACCTTGCACGAGCTTCGTCTTGTGCAATCTGGGACTGCAAAGTTTGCACCGCCGATTGCAGTGACGCAATTTCCTCAGCGTTCTGGGTGTTGTCAATTGGCTGTTGAACAATGGTTTCGACGGTTTCTACAGGTCGTGCCTCGATGGTTTCGACCTGTTGGCCCATTTCTTCGACACGTTCGGCCAATTCCGATAGCGCGGATTTGACCCCATCAATATCTGTCAAAGCAACGTCGAAGGCTTCCAATGAAGGTGCAGGGTCTTGGTTCGGTGGTTCTGTCTCCAATAGCGCAATACGCTCCTCAAGTGCAGAGGCTTGGTCGACAAGCGGCGTCAAATCAGCTGTCTGGCGTTGTAACGACGCTGGCAAATAAGCATCTAGTTGATCACCGCGACCAGCGACAAAACCAATCACCGCAGCAACGATGCCGCCGAAGACCGCAGGCCAGATAGAACTTTTTTGCACAACTGGCGGTGGCGCCACCGGTTGCGGTTCTTCAACAATCGTATCTGAGGCCTCTTCCGAAACTACTTCCGCATTTTCCGCGTCGCGGTTTTCGGTCTCCGCGACAAGGTCGTCTTCACGTGCGTCCGTCGCATTGTCCGTTTCGTCAGTCAGGACTTGCTCTGTCTCTTGATCTTGCTCCAACAGCTCTACAGAGTCTTCTGGTGCGTGCGTCAGTTCATCAGCCTCTGCGACACCTTCGCCGTCAGAAGTGTAGGCCGCACTGTCGGTTTCGTCAGACAGGACTTGCTCTGCCTTGTCGTCCTGCTCCAAAAGTTCTGCAGATTCATCTGACGAATCTGTCGGTTCATCTGTCTCTGTAATCTCTGCGTCGTCGAGCTCTTGTTCCTCGGCGGCAGGCTCGCCATCGATCTTCTCATCCTGGTTCAGTTGCGCATCTTCCAGGACTGGCTCGATGGCATCCAAAGGCGTTTCGGGCGTGTCGGCGTCTGTTTTGGTGTCAAACGACTCTGCTTGAACATCCTCTTTTGAATTCTTTGCTTTCGCCAAATCCCTCACCCTTTTCGAATCTTCATGTGCGCCACCCACTAACAACCTTACTCGCGCATACCTTTCCCCTCAACCCAAGCTGATGCGACAGGCAAGCTTTTCAAGGCTTTTAACCATCGCCTCCGCTGTAGGAGAGTGAGCTGTTTCAAGTTGTGCTTCACTCAAAACAAGGAGTGGTTGTGCAACCGCATCACTCATGGCAAGCAAATAAGGTCGCGCCCGACTTGGACAGTTTTCTGAAAATTGCTGCGCCGTGCGCGGTGAAAAAATGGGCACAACAACGGGCGTCTGGGCCGCCAGCAAGGAATACGCCTCTGAAGTCAATTCCATCAGTATTTGTTCATACAAAACCGCGCGTTTCGCTCTCATTCCGGCTTGTGACAATCTGTCTACAATGTCCCCTCGCACATGAACCCCGGAGAGGTGCCAGAGAAAAGCGGCCGTTGGATTCGCGATCAACTCAGCAACCAATTCATCAGAAGTACCGCCCAGACAAGATCCGCGCCATCCTGCGCGAATGGCCTTCGCACATGTTGCCGCCCCGACGCAAAAGGCAACCCGCCCCTGCCCTTCTAGCGCAAAATCAACTGCATTGGAGGAGGTGAAAATCGCAGCATCTTCTGGGCCAATGTTTGGCTTTGCAGGTGTGGGAACAATTCGGACCAATGGGCTGAGCACCACCTTAAAATGCGCGCGCAATGCGTCAGGCATCTGGCGGATAAAGCGCTCGTTTGCCCCCTCTGGTCGGGTCATGATTAGCGGGATGCGCGCAGTCTTCAAGAAGGAGCCTCAGCATTGTTTGCGACCGACTATGGTGTTACCTCCCCGCACAAGCGCATGCAACGGGGTCACCTCTTGACAGTTTCAACCACCGTTCTTGGAATAGAAAGCAGCTGCGATGACACCGCGGCAGCAGTTTTGCGCCGTGATAAGACAGGTAAAACGGAGATCCTGTCATCTGTTTTATATGGACAATCCAGCTTGCATGCAGAATTTGGGGGTGTTGTGCCCGAGATCGCAGCGCGCGCGCATGCAGAGATGCTGGATCATTGCGTTGAGGAAGCGCTTGCGCAGGCCAACACATCGCTGGAAGCCGTAGATTTCCTGGCGGTTACGGCCGGACCAGGCTTGATCGGTGGAGTGGTGTCGGGTGTGATGTGCGCCAAAGGATTGTCGGTCGCCACCGGCGCGCCGCTCTATGGGGTCAATCACCTTGCCGGCCACGCGCTGACCCCACGCATGACGGACGACATCGGGTACCCTTACCTCATGCTATTGGTCTCCGGCGGCCATTGCCAGTTTTTGGTCGTACGGGGTCCGGATGATTTCGACCGTCTGGGCGGGACAATTGATGATGCGCCCGGTGAAGCGTTTGACAAGATCGCGCGTTTGGTTGGCCTGCAGCAACCCGGGGGCCCGGCTGTGGAACGCGCCGCGCGTAAAGGTGACGCCAATATCTACACCCTGCCCCGACCGCTTCTGGATCGGCAAGATTGCGACTTGTCCTTCTCCGGGCTTAAAACCGCCGTTTTAAGAGCCCGGAACAACATTGTTGCAGAGCATGGCGGGCTTCCCGAGCAGGCCCGATCCGATTTATGCGCAGGATTTCAAGCAGCTGTTGTTGATGTACTCGCGGAAAAAACATCACGTGCTTTGCGCATCTATTTGCAATCCAATCCGCCGCAGCCCGCTCTATGTGTAGCAGGAGGCGTCGCGGCCAATGGCGCCATCCGAATGGCCTTGGAACGCGTTTCCAAGAAGTTTGGCGCAGATTTCATTGCGCCCCCCATCGCCCTATGCACTGACAATGCAGCGATGATCGCATTTGCCGCGCTGGAACAGATGGCAGACCGCCCACCCGATGATCTGACTCTTTCCGCGCGGCCACGTTGGCCGTTAGATCACACCCGTCCCGCTATGCTTGGCAGCGGCAAAAAGGGGGCCAAGGCATGAATTTGGCCGTTTTGGGTGCGGGTGCCTTTGGTACGGCGCTGGCCATCTGCCTATCGAAATCCACGCCTGTGGCGCTTTGGTGTCGCAACCCAGACCAGACCAGACAAATGGATCTAGACCGTGAAAACGCCGCGCGTTTGCCAGGGTGCCCGTTTCCCGATGATCTGTTTCTAACTAATGCACTTGATAAAGCTTGCGCGGCCGACGCTGTGCTGCTGGCCGTGCCCATGCAGCAGTTGCGCCCCTTTGTTCAGTTAAACAAGGATGCTCTCAACGGCAAAACCCTGGTGGCCTGTTGCAAAGGGATGGACCTCGAGACCGGTTTGGGACCCTTGGACGTGATTGCGCAAGCGCTGCCTGATGCCAAAACGGCTCTGCTGACAGGGCCGAGTTTCGCCCATGACATTGCAATCGCCCTGCCGACCGGCCTGACCCTCGCTTGTCGCGATGATGACTTGGGCCGTGCATTGCAACTTGAGCTGTCGACACCAACACTGCGCCTCTATAGGATGCATGACACAATTGGTGCATCCTTGGGTGGAGCGCTCAAAAACGTGATCGCCATAGCCTGCGGCACCGCAATGGGCGCGGGTCTTGGCGAAAGCGCGCGCGCGGCTCTAATGACCCGCGGCTTTGCAGAGATGCAGCGATTGGCTCGGGCCAGGGGTGCAGAACCCAAAACACTGTCGGGCCTCTGCGGTTTTGGCGACTTGGTGTTGACATGCACGTCTGCTCAGTCACGAAACTACAGGTTCGGTGTCTCGATTGGTTCAGGAACTGGTTTTGATCCTGCTACAACAATTGAGGGTGCCGCAACGGCCTGTGCCGCAGCCCAAGTCGCGCTGCAAACAGGTCTGGACCTCCCGATCACTTCCTGTGTTGCGGCTCTGGTTGAAAAAAGATTGGATGTATCAGAGGCCATACGTAGCCTCTTGTCCCGTAGCCTGAAGGAAGAATAGATGCTTGTTGCTCTCATCGCTCATGACAATCCCGGCGCTTTGCCAATCCGACAGGAGAACCGCCCAGCGCATGTAGAATACCTGAAAGCAGGCGATGCGGTGCAACAGGCCGGTCCTCTTCTGGACGAAAAAGGCGAGATGGCCGGCTCTTTGATCATTCTGGATGTCGCGGATATGGATGCCGCTCGCAGCTGGGCCGCAGGAGATCCATATGGCAAAGCAGGTCTGTTTGCGTCTGTTCAGCTGATCCCCTGGAACAGGGTTATCGGATGATGGCGTACTGGCTATTCAAATCCGAGCCCTCCACCTGGAGCTGGGACGACCAATGCGCAAAAGGCGACGTTGGCGAGGAATGGGATGGCGTGCGCAACTACCAGGCACGAAATTTCATGCGCGAGATGGCCATCGGTGATCTGGGATTTTTCTATCACTCGCAAAAGGAGCGTGCGATCGTGGGCATCGTTGAGGTTTGCGCCGAAGCGCATCCCGATAGCACAACCGACGATGCGCGCTGGGAATGCGTAGACATAAAAGCCGTAAAGCCGGTGAAAACGCCTGTAACTCTAGATGATGTGAAAGCGAAAGAAGAGTTGTCAGAAATGGTTCTGGTGCGCAATTCGCGGCTTTCGGTTCAGCCGGTATCAGCAAAGGAGTGGCAGATCGTCTGCGCCATGGCTGGTATTTCCGACTAGCGCAACAGCTTCGCCGATGGCAATCTGAACCAAATGAAGGAGGAGTTTGCCATGGAATTCTTGAGTGTCTTGGTGGCGGGGGTCGCAGGCTTTGCGTTTGGTGCAATTTGGTACACGGTGTTAGCCGAAAAGTGGATGGCTGCATCTGGCGTACCGCTCGACGAAAGTGGCGCGCCTGCGAATAGATCTGATCCAGTGCCCTATGTGACAAGCCTTTTCGGCGCCATTTTGGTGGCAGGCATGATGCGCCACGTGTTCGAACTCAGCAGCATCGATACGGTTGGCAAAGGTCTAGTGTCTGGATTTGGCATCGGGCTGTTTCTCGTAAGCCCGTGGATTGCAACATTTTACAGCTTTGGCGCGCGCTCAAAAAGCTTGATCCTGATCGATGGCGGATATGCAACTTTTGGATGTACTGTGATTGGTCTGATGCTGACGCTGTTCTGATCAGTTGTAGGTGCCAAAAAAATGAAGGGTCCTGACGCAGCGCCAGAACCCTTCTTCACCCCACGTGCACTTCACCCACAGCACGAGATTGAAACTGGTCCTGGCCATGCTGGCCGGATGACTAAGCGATACACGCAACTGCGCGAAATCTCAATCTCTCAATAGTTTAAAAGCCGTGCAAAAATGAAACGCCTCCTTAACAAAAGAGGCGCTCCAAACAGCATTGCCTTCGACATCAGCCGTAGACGGATTCTTTGCCGAAGTGCTTGGTCAGCATGTAATAAACGACAGCGCGATACTTGTTGCGCTCGGATTTACCGTAAGTTTCAATGGTCTTGTCAATTGCAGCAGTCAGCTCAGGCCCGTCAGACAAACCAAGTTTCTTGATCAAAAAGTTGTTTTTCACCGTTTCAATTTCACCGGCCTGGCTGCTCGCAACAGTAGACGCGTCTGCATTATAAATTGACGGACCACAGCCAATTGTGACCTTGGTCAGCAGATCCATATCCGGTGTCATACCGCATTTATTCTTCAGATCGTCTGCATATTGCGCAATCAAATCATCCCGTTTGCCCATAAAAAATCTCCCACCTTGGACTTTTGGTCAGTCAAATCTGACCTCCAAGAAAGCCTAAAGGCTAAAGGCAGCCCGCAAAAGGGGTTTTTGCAACTTGGTTTTCCCCGTCACTCTTGTCGGCGACTGCCCGCCAAAGCGCCGATCGCAAATTTTTGGGCGCTTGGGTATAAAAACGTTGTCGGTGGAAACACCAGAAGAGTTGGATTTAGTTTACAGTAAGGACACGGCGCAAAAAACCCCGCCACACGGATTGCATGGCAGGGCTCTTTTCAAATTGCTCGGAAATCAGTAGCGGTAGTGCTCCGGCTTGAACGGACCTTCCGGCGCGACACCGATATACGCAGCCTGGTCGGCATCCAACTCAGTTAGTTTCACACCAATGCGGTCAAGATGCAGGCGGGCCACTTTTTCGTCCAGATGCTTGGGCAGGATATAAACGTCGTTTTTGTAGTCATCCCCCTTGGTCCATAGCTCAATTTGCGCAAGGACCTGGTTGGTAAAGGACGCAGACATTACAAAAGACGGGTGACCCGTGGCGTTTCCGAGATTCAGCAAACGTCCTTCAGACAAAAGTATCAAGCGATTGCCATTTGGCAGCTCGATCATGTCCACTTGTTCTTTGATGTTGGTCCATTTGTGGTTTTTCAGTGCCGCGACCTGAATTTCATTGTCGAAGTGGCCGATGTTGCCAACGATCGCCATGTCTTTCATCGCGCGCATGTGCTCGATGCGGATCACGTCCTTGTTTCCGGTGGTGGTGATGAAAATGTCAGCGGACCCAACCACATCTTCGAGTAAAACAACTTCGAAACCGTCCATCGCAGCCTGCAGCGCGCAAATTGGGTCGACCTCGGTTACCTTTACCCGTGCACCAGCGCCACTCAGAGATGCCGCTGAGCCTTTGCCCACATCGCCGTAGCCCATAACGACAGCCACTTTGCCCGCCATCATCGTGTCGGTGGCGCGACGTATGCCGTCCACCAAGGACTCTTTGCAGCCGTATTTATTGTCGAACTTCGACTTGGTGACAGAATCGTTTACGTTGATCGCCGGGAATGGAAGTTGTCCTTGACGCACCAGTTCATAGAGACGGTGAACACCTGTAGTTGTTTCCTCGGACACGCCCTTGATCTGATCGCGCATTTTCGTGAACCAGCCAGGGCTGGCGGCCATGCGTTTTTTGATCTGCGCAAAAATAGCTTCTTCTTCTTCGGATTTGGGGATCGCGATCAGCTCATCCTCACCGGCCTCAACCCGCGCACCCATCAGAATGTACAGTGTTGCGTCACCGCCATCGTCCAAGATCAGATTGGGTCCTTCGTCGAACATAAAGGATTTGTCCAGATAGTCCCAATGCTCTTCCAGCGTTTGACCTTTGATCGCGAACACAGGCGTACCGCCTGCAGCGATCGCCGCCGCAGCGTGATCTTGGGTTGAGAAAATGTTGCATGACGCCCAGCGCACGTCCGCCCCAAGAGCAACCAACGTTTCAATCAAAACGGCGGTCTGGATGGTCATGTGTAGCGAGCCGACAATCCGCGAGCCCTGAAGCGGCTTGCTTTCGCCGTATTCTTCGCGCAACGCCATAAGGCCTGGCATTTCGGTTTCGGCAATGTCGAGCTCTTTTCGCCCGTATTCTGCAAGGGCGATATCTTTTACGATGTAGTCATTAGCCATTGGGTGCGGTTCCTATCCGTGCGATTTGCAGCGCAGATAGCACCCGCAATGCAGCGAGACAATGCTTCAGGTTGAATCGACATGAATACAAAGTAAAAGCCGGTTTTTCGGCGCCCACTCAGTCGAAGAAAAACTAGCTCGCAGTGCCTTCAACGTCCGGTTCCTGAGGTCCTTCGAAGAAATCCGTACCTGCTGCAACAATGCAGCTGACACCGTTTGGCGCGGTTACTAACACGGTAAACGTGCCGGATTCCGGGGACGACCAGATTTCCATAAAAGATTGAGCAGAACGGGATTTCTGCAAGCCACCGGCGATAAAATGCTCGGCATATTTTTTCTTTAGCCCGTCAATGACTGCTTGGCGCGGGCCGCAATTGGCGGCCTCAGCCGGCGGCGATATGCCGGCCATACCAACAGTCAAACAGGCGAGGGTGAGTTTCTTGAACACAGCAAGATCCTTTCATCTTCGCTTCTGACAGAAGAGGAAAGCGCTCCAATTGGAAAAACATACGCCTTCCCCCGATGATTAACATCGAGACCACGGCTATGGTTTACAAATGGTTTACAAAACAACGAACATCAATAAGTAGTGGTAGTCAGTGGTAAGATACACACGATGCTGCTTTAATTTTTGGCATAATCTAAATACAGACATCAGGCTTTGACATTATGGCAACACCTAAACGTGCATGGCAGCGCATGCTTTCAGGTCGCAGGCTGGATCTGCTGGACCCGACGCCTGTCGATATCGAGATTGAAGACATTGCGCATGGCTTGGCTTTTGTGGCGCGCTGGAACGGACAAACGCATGGGGATTATGCCTACTCTGTTGCAGAACATTCTCTTCTGGTGGAGAGGCTTTTTGCGCGCATCGCACCCAAGGCGCCGGCCAAATGGCGGTTGGCCGCACTGCTCCATGATGCGCCTGAGTATGTGATTGGCGATTTGATTTCTCCGGTAAAGGCCGCGGTTGGTCCAGGCTATGGCGCGCTGGATGATCGGCTTGCCGCTGCAGTTCACATTCGATTTGGTTTACCCGCAGCCATTCCAAAACACATTAAGAGACAGATCAAGAAAGCGGATAAGATCAGCGCATGGATGGAAGCTACTCAGATCGCAGGTTTCTCCAATTCAGAAGCAAATAAGTTTTTTGGCACGCCTGATGTAGCAATTATCAATGATTTGACGATTGTTCTGCGGGCACCGGTTGAGACGCGCAACGCATTTACAGACCGCCATGATGACTTATTGAGGCTCATGGGATGATCAAAGTGCGCCCCGCAATGGAGTTGGACAGCGGGTCCATGGCAAGACTTCTCAATGACATCATTGAAAAGGGCGGTACAACGGCACTAACCAGACCCGTCACCGATCGGGATCTGGGAGAATGGATGGCGAGCGCACCGGGTCAATCGGCCTGGAGCGTCGCCGTAAACGAAAGTGAAGCGGTTGTGGGCTTTCAATGGATTTCGCCGCATTCGAAATTGCCGCCCGCGGCCGCAGATATCGCGACATTCGTGCAGTTGGGTCAGACCGGAATTGGAATCGGTTCCGCGTTGTTTGAAGCCACATCAAAAGCTGCAAAAATGCTGGGGTACCGCTGGATCAACGCAACAATCCGCGCGGATAACGAAGGTGGACTGACCTACTACCAGAGCCGTGGATTCCGGGACTGGCACTTCGAGGAGAAAGTTGGCCTTGAGAGCGGGCAAATTGTTGATCGAATCAGTAAGCGATTTGACCTCTAGGCCGCCCGTTCCAGCTCTATCGCGGCGATCGCTTTGCCAGAATCCGTTGCAAAGTTCTGCGGTGCATACTGAGCCTGCGGGCCGTTTCGCTGACATTCCGATCACATAGCTCGTAAACCCGCTGAATATGTTCCCAGCGCACTCGATCCGCACTCATCGGGTTTTCAGGAGGCGGCGGCATGTTGTCACCATGTGCCAGCAGCGCATTTACAATATCCGCCGCATCCGCTGGCTTAGACAGATAATCCGTTGCCCCGATTTTCACGGCCGCGACCGCAGTCGCAATAGCGCCATATCCTGTCAGTACAACAACACGCACGTCCGGACGGTATTCTCGGAGCACTTCGACCACATCGAGGCCATTTCCATCCTCCAGCCGCAAGTCAACGACTGCGAACGCTGGCGGTCTGGCCGTTGCAATGGCTTTGCCTGCTGCAACCGAACCGGCAGTTTCAACTGCAAAACCACGTTTTTCCATTGCTTTTGCGAGGCGTCGCAAAAAGGGTTCGTCATCGTCCACCAACAAAAGGCTGGTATCTTCTTCAAGGTTCAATTCAGATGCATCCAGCATTGGAAGCCTTTCTTTGCGCACATATTTTACACTATATGTTGCAGAGCGGGCAAATCGTCAAATTTGTTGCCCCTAAAAATGGACTTATCAGGCGTTTTCGGCAAAACACGCCACTGTGGCAGCCATGTCTTCAACGGCGGTTTCGCGGCGGAAAAATTCCACAAAACCGTGCTCGGGCAACACCAAGTAGCTGAACGTGGAATGATCCACCAGATAGTAGTCGTCTTCTCCGGCCTGTGCTTTGTAATAAGTGCGATAGGCTTCGCTCGCGGCCTGGACCTGCTCCGCTGAACCCGTGAGTCCAATCATGCGTTCATGCAGGTTCTGGGCAAAATCACCAACGACCTCCGGCGTATCCCGTTTGGGATCGATCGAGATAAAAACCGGCGTCACGGAGATGTTTTTTTCTGCGAGGGCATCAACAACTTCTGCATTTCGCGCCGTATCAATGGGACAGACATCAGGGCAAAAAGTATACCCAAAATAAATGATCGTAGGTTCGGTGATTACGTCACTGTCGGTTACGGTTTCACCTTGTCCATTCACCAATTCGAACGGACCGCCAATCGAGGCGGCCCCGCCCGCGATCTGGCTTGCACGACACTGTGCGAATTGGTCATCACTTTGCGTGGATTGAGTAGCATACCAGACACCTCCGAGAAGTCCGATAACCGCGACAATGGACAATACAGCGACATAGCGCATGGGTTTCGCTTCTCCTAAAGTACGTTAGGGTGTTCCTATCAAATCGCAGTCGTAACGTCTTGCGACATCTATGCAACTCAATAAGCGGTGAGTGAGATGCCGGACACCAATGTCAGACCTATGAGCGGCGACACCCGCGCAAATTGGATCCGGCTCCGGACCATGATTTTGTTGCGCTGGTTTGCCATTGGCGGACAACTGTCAGCAATTGCCGTTGCGCACTATGGTTATGGGCTGCAACTGGAAATCGGGCTTTGCTATTTTGTGGTTGGCGCCTCCGTGATTGCCAATCTTGTGTCCATATTCGTTTTTCCGGAAAACAAACGCTTGAGCGAAGTCGAAAACATGATGATGGTCATGTTCGACCTTCTGCAGTTGAGTTTTCTCTTGTTCCTTACCGGCGGCTTGCACAATCCTTTTGCGCTTTTGATGTTAGGGCCAGTCACGATTTCAGCCGCAGTGTTGACGTTGCGGTCTACCGTCGTTTTAGGCAGTACTGCAATTGTTCTGGTGTCGTTTTTGTCGCAATTTTATCTTCCGCTTCGCACGGAATCCGGGCTCGTCCTGGAATTTCCACAACTCTTTGTATTTGGCAATTGGATCGCTTTGATCATCGCCATCGTCTTTATTAGTGCCTATTCAGTGCGGGTAACTTCTGAAATTCATTCCATGTCAGATGCGCTGGCGGCCACGCAAATGGCGTTGGCACGGGAACAAATGCTCACCGATTTGGGCGGTGTGGTCGCCGCCGCTGCCCATGAGCTCGGCACACCCTTGGCAACGATCAAATTGGCGAGCGGAGAGCTTTATGAAGAACTGTCTGAACACCCGGATCTGCGTGACGATGCCGCTTTGATCCGCCAACAGGCGGATCGGTGTCGGGACATTTTGCGCGACATGGGGCAGACGGGGAAAGATGATTTACACCTGCACCGCGCGCCTTTGATGGCGGTTATCGAAGAAGCCGCGGCACCACATATGGGGCGCGGCAAAACCGTTCATTTTCAGCACCTGGAAGACGCTGCGCTGCAGCCCGTTATTCTCAGGAAGTCCGAAATCATCCATGGCTTGCGTAATCTTATTCAAAACGCCGTAGATTTTGCGGAAGCCGAGGTCTGGATCGAAGCAAGTTGGAACTCCGAAACCATATCTTTGCGTATTATGGACGACGGTCGTGGCTTTCCTTCACAGCTTTTGGGCAGGATCGGAGATCCATTTATGCGGCGGCGCCGGCCAGAGCCCGGAAACCCTATGCGTCCTGAATATGAAGGTATGGGACTGGGCCTCTTCATTGCCAAGACCCTGCTGGAAAGATCGGGCGCGGAGCTACAATTTGCGAATGGGCGGGACCCGGCAAATCCAAATGCGAAAATGCCGTTCGATTTTGGGGCCGTCGTTAAGGTCACCTGGCGCCGGAACAGAGTCACCGCAAAACAGGACGATCATGAATTTGGGCTAGGTGAGAATCAGCACATCACGGTCTAGTTGCACGTAAAATTAACCCACCGTTAACCAAGCTAGGCAAATAATGTGCTGTTTTCAAACAAGACAGGAATCTGCGGCCTATGCCTCTATGGGACATCGCTGCTATCGTAGGTGCGGCTGGTTTAAGCGCGCTAGTGGCCTTGCTGTGGATCAGCAGGACGCCCAAACAGGCTGCGAACTCGACATCTGATAGACGAACGGCATTGAGCCCGGACGGCGTTTCCTTTCTTTTTGACCAAGAAGAATTGCAACACGTCTCAGAAACCGCCCAACAGCTCTATCGTGTGACGCCGGGCCAGGATGACTGGCAGTCATGGCGCGAAAGGATGCTGAATAGATTTCCTAGCTTGCCGGAAAGGCCACCGCTCAATCATCCCGGTTGCATGACCGTTGAAGCACGTCACGCCGAGGATATCGCAACGCTGAACTTCACGCATCGCGGTCAATACATTCAAGTTCATATGAACGATGATCGTATGATCAATGCGGCGCAATCGCAAAAACTGCGGGCAATTCATCGCGAGCTGGCTGATCTTCGTCGGGCCAGTGACACAACGCCGCATGCCGTCTGGCAAGTTGATGCGCAAGGCAAGGTGACATGGTTCAACGCGGCCTATGAGGATCTCTACGAACGTTTGCACAAAACTGCGCCGCAAGCGACCAAGCCCGTCTTTGAAATCATCGAACAGCAAAACCAGAAGGTCGGACGTCAGAGGGTTTCTACCCGAACTGCATTGGACGGCGGTAAAGACTGGTTTGACGTAAACGCTGTCACCGTTGGCGACATCACCATTTTCCACGCTGTTAATGTCAACGCTATCGTCAAATCGGAAGCAGCGCAGCGAAATTTCGTACAGACGTTGGCGAAAACTTTCGCCCAACTTTCAATTGGGTTGGCAATATTCGACCGTAACGGACAATTGGTCCTGTTCAATCCTGCTCTGATTGACCTGACGGATTTACCAGCTGACTTCCTCAGCGGTCGGCCGACGCTTTTGTCATTTTTTGACCGTATGCGCGAAAACCGCCGCATGCCTGAGCCAAAGAATTACCATTCCTGGCGCCAAGAGATCGCTGATGTGATCTCTGCCGCAACGGACGGCAGATATCAAGAAACATGGACCCTCGAAACTGGCCAAACTTACCGTGTGCGCGGCAGACCGCATCCCGATGGTGCCATCGCTTTTCTGATTGAGGACATCAGCGCCGAAATTTCCCTAACCAGAAATTTCCGGGCCGAATTGGAACTGGGTCAATCTTTGATGGATACATTCGACGAGGGTCTTGTCGTCTTTTCGTCCACTGGAGTGCTGACTTTTTGCAATGTCGCATATCGGGACCTTTGGGGGCTGGACCCAGACAACTCTTTCGCCGATGTGACAATTCTGGATTCTGTGCAGGAGTGGAAACGGTCATGTAAACCAGGCGCGCGCTGGGCAGCGCTGACTGATTTTGTTCGCAACATCAGCGATCGAACGAGCTGGAACATGACAGCGACGTTAAACAGTGGAACGTCATTGTCTTGCACGGTGTCACGGATTGCATCTGGCGCGACCGTGATCCGGTTTGCCACTACCGAAAGCGCTACAACCAAACCAAAGCTCCCTAATCCAAGCGCGCGTGCATCTTAAACTGTCTTAAGCCTTGCAGCCGGTTCTGCGCAGAGTAAGCATAGGGGAATGGCGGGGAACTCTTTTTCAATGTTGTTGTCATCCGGCGCGGCAACAACCGATGCAGCGGCACAATTGGCGCCAACTCTGGCATCAGGCGATACAATTTTGCTGCACGGACAGGTTGGTGCTGGCAAAACCCATTTTTCCCGGGCGATGATCCAATCGCTGCTTGCAGTACCCGAAGATGTGCCTTCACCAACTTTCACATTGGTGCAAACCTATGACACAAAGGCAGGCATAATTTGGCACACCGATTTGTACAGGATCGGCTCTACAAACGAGATCGAAGAACTTGGTCTTCTGGATGCGTTCGAAACTGCGATATGTCTGGTTGAATGGCCTGACAAACTTGGCGTTCTGAACCCAAGCGCGGCGCTCAATCTGACGCTGACTGATGGCCCCGACGAAGATTCCCGCATGATGACCGCTCATTGGAAAGATGCACGCTGGACCGACAAACTGAAGTGCTGGATACCGAAATGAGCCGACGCGCTGAGATAAGTGAATTTGTCAAGCGGGCCGGGTGGGGTGATGCACATATCACGCCCTTGGCAGGCGATGCTTCAAACCGTCGATACGATCGCGTACTGCGGCAAGATGGGACAACCGCCGTCTTGATGGATGCACCCCCGTCAAAAGGGGAAGACGTCCGGCCTTTTGTAAAAATTGCAACCTTCCTCACGGTAGCCGGGCTGAGCGCGCCACGGATTTTTGCGCAGGATACAGCGCGCGGGTTTTTGTTGATTGAGGACCTTGGTGATGATCTTTTTGCGCGGGTGATTGCGACCGATCCTTCTCTGGAACTGGCTCTCTATCAATCCGCGGTAGATGTCTTGTGTCACCTGCATCAAGAGCCACCGCCTGATCTGGCGCCATATTGCGCCTCAGTTACCGCGCCGCTCGCCGCATTGGCTTTCGACTGGTACTTGTTTGGCGCGACGGGATCTGTTGATGCTGCCGCGAAAACCGCCTTCGGCGAAGCTTTTCATGACTTATTCCGACCTTTGGACGCACAGCCACAGGTCTTGATCCAGAGAGATTATCATGCCGAAAACCTTCTTTGGTTGCCGGAACGAAAGGGAGTCCAGAAGGTTGGCTTGCTTGACTTTCAGGACGCCATGCTTGGTCATGCAGGCTATGATCTGGTGTCGATATTGCAAGACGCGAGGCGCGACGTATCGGCGGAATTGGAAAAGCAGATGATTACGCGATTTCTGGCACAAAGCACGCAAGATCCAGAACAATTCGCCGAAAGCTATGCAATCCTTGGGGCACAACGCAATCTTCGCATTCTGGGCGTCTTTGCGCGTTTGTGCCTACGTGATGGAAAGACGCATTATGTCGACCTGATCCCGCGCGTCTGGGAGCACATTCAAACCAACCTGAAACATCCCGCTTTGCAAGACATCGCGAAGGTACTCAACAACACGCTGCCACCGCCATCATCGGAAATTCTGGATAAATTGAGATCACAATGCGCGACATGCCCAGATCGTTGATGCTTTTTGCTGCGGGCTTTGGCGCGCGGATGCGACCTCTGACCAATGACCGACCAAAACCGATGGTTGAGGTGGCCGGTAGACCACTGATCGACTACGCCTTGGACCAGGCGGCGAACATGCCATTGGACAGTATTGTCGCCAATACGCACTATAAACCCGGACCGCTTGAGAAACACCTAGCAGACACGGGCGTTCAGACGCTTCTGGAAAGTCCGGACATACTGGACACGGGCGGCGGTTTGCGCAATGCGCTGCCAATTCTGGGCGACGACCCGGTGTATACGCTCAACACAGACGCGGTCTGGGTCGGGCAAAGCCCTTTAGATCTTCTGCGTGACGCGTGGCAACCGGATGCCATGGACGCTTTGTTGATCTGTGTGCCAGTTTCCCAAACACTTGGCTATGATGGATCGGGAGATTTCCAAATCGATCCGCAAGGGCGCTTGATGCGCGGGCAGGGGCATGTCTATGGCGGCGCCCAAATCATCAAAACCGACCGCCTTAAGGACGTGGACCAGACTAAATTTTCGCTCAATCTGATCTGGGATCTAATGTTGGCAGAGAACCGGCTGTTCGGGCTAAGCTACCCTGGCGAATGGTGCGACGTAGGTCATCCGGCAGGTGTCGACATCGCCCAAGCCAGGCTGGCGCAAGGCAGTGTTTGACCCCAACGCCAAACACCGCCTTTTCGGCATCGCACCAGGCATCGATTTTCCACGCGAACTGGCAGAAGGGCTACTATCGCGTCTGGAAAACCAACCCCCGGAGGCCATGGCGCGCATTCAGTTGATCGTGAACACCCGCCGCATGCAAAGAAGATTGCGAGGATTATTTGACGCAGGCCCGGCAATTCTTTTGCCGCAAATTCGTCTGGTCACGGATCTCGATCTGCTCGATCCGGCCATCACGATACCAAAAGCCGTAACGCCGTTACGTCGCAGGCTGGAGTTGATTGCGCTGGTATCTCAACTGCTCAACCAGGAAAAAGACTTAGCGCCACGCTCTTCGCTCTACGACCTGACCGACAGTCTGGCCGCCTTGATGGACGAGATGCAAGGCGAGGGCGTGACCGGCGATGTGATCGCCAACCTGGACGTGACGGATCAATCCGGACACTGGCAACGCGCCCTGAAATTCATCCAGATCGCACAAGCTTACCTGGATGACACCCGTTCATCTCCGGACAGCGAAGCACGTCAGCGTTTGATCGTTACAACGCTTGCCGCCAAATGGGTGCTCGATCCCCCGAAACACCCCGTCATCATTGCAGGATCTACAGGGTCACGCGGGACAACAATGCTGCTAATGAAGGCCGTTGCCAAGTTGCCCCAGGGTGCCTTGATCCTACCCGGTTTCGATTTTGAAATGCCCCGCTGGGTCTGGTCCCATCTCGATGATGCGCTTTTGTCCGAAGACCATCCTCAGTTTCGGTTTCACCGATTGATGTCCGAGCTTGGTGCAGACCGTAATGACATATCAGCTTGGCACGACACGCCCGCACCGTCGTCAGCTCGAAACGCCCTTGTTTCGCTGTCGCTTCGACCAGCCCCAGTGACCGATGCGTGGTTGACCGAAGGCACGCAGCTCAATGGAATCGCAGACGCAACTAAGGATGTAACGTTACTCGAAGCTTCGAGCACACGCGACGAAGCTATGGCGATTGCCTTGCGTTTACGACAGGCGGCTGAGCGAGGCGAAACTGCGGCGCTGATCACACCGGACCGGACTTTGACCCGCCAAGTCACGGCCGCATTGGATCAATGGGACATCCTGCCCGATGACTCCGCCGGGATACCCTTACAACTGTCGCCGCCGGGGCGGTTTTTGCGTCATGTCGCCGGGCTGTTTGTGCGAAGGCTCGATGCGGAGACGTTGCTGACCTTGCTCAAACATCCGCTGAGCCACAGCAGCGTGGATCGGGGTCCGCATGCGCTCACTACGCAAAGGTTCGAATTGCGCATACGGCAAAAAGGCTTGCCTTACCCCGATCCTGACGGTGTGATCCGGTTGCTGCAAAAATCTGTGATTAAAACCGAGGAACAAGCCAAAATAGACGATTGGGCGCGGTGGGTAGGACGTACTTTTTGCGGCCACATGACCAGCGAAACGCGACCTTTGACGACATGGGTGGACGCGCATGTCGCGCTTGCGGAGGCAATTTCCTCCGGCGCAAACGGGCTTGACACAGGTGAGCTTTGGCAAAAGAACGCAGGCCAAAAAGCGCATGAGGTCATGGAAAACCTCAAAGAGCATGCCGTTTTCGGCACCGCCATGACAGCTTCTGACTATGCCGATCTCGTCGGCGCGCTGCTCTCTGGCGAAGAGATCCGCGACAGGGACGCACCGCATCCCAACATCATGATCTGGGGCACGCTGGAGGCCCGGGTTCAAGGCGCGGATCTGGTTATTCTGGCCGGTCTGAATGACGGCACCTGGCCCGAAGCCCCGTCGCCTGATCCCTGGCTGAACCGCGCACTACGACACCAAGCCGGCCTGTTGCTGCCAGAGCGGCGCATTGGACTATCTGCGCATGACTACCAACAGGCGATCGGGGCTAAAGAAGTTTGGCTGACACGCGCCATCCGTTCTGATGGCGCGGAAACGGTAACGTCTCGATGGTTGAACAGATTGCAGAACCTGCTTGCGGGGTTGCGCGAGCAGAACGGCCCGTCAGCGCTCCGCGAAATGCGGATGCGTGGCAACCTGTGGCTGGCAAAATTGCGCGTCTTTGAACATGTGGAGCGCACAAACCCTGCGGCCCGGCCATCGCCACGACCGCCGATAGCAGCAAGGCCACATGCGTTATCGGTGACAGAGATCAAACGTCTGATCCGCGACCCCTATGCAATTTATGCGCGCCATGTGTTGCATCTGAACCGCCTCGGCCCGCTTGTTCAAAGCCCCGATGCCCTGATGCGTGGCAATGTAGCTCACGACATCATGGAGCGCTTCGTTAAAGATACTCTGTCTGACCCGGAACTCTTGACAGCGGGCCATCTGAGCCATGTTGCCCGTCAGGTTATGACCAATGATGTACCCTGGCCAGCAGCGCGTGCCATGTGGCTGGCCCGGATCGACAAGATTACCCAGTGGTTTGTGGACCGCGAAAGCGCACGCCGGACTTATTCAACGCCCGTGGCTTTCGAGGGGCAGGCGAAGGGCGCGCTTTATTGGCCGGACATCGGTTTCACGCTTTCAGCGCGCGCGGACCGTCTGGACAAGACGGAGCAGGGCGATGTGCTGCTTTACGACTACAAAACCGGCAAGCCGCCGACCAAAAAACAACAAGCCACCTTTGATAAACAACTGCTGATCGAAGCTGCGATGGTTGAGCAAGGCGCGTTTGAAACGCTCGGCATTTGCCATGTTGCGATGGCCATTTTCATCGGCTTGGGCACATCGCCAGCAGAGGTACCAGCGCCCATCGAAGATGAACAACCCCGCGAGGTACTGAGCAATCTGCGCAAGCTCATCGACGCCTATCTGACACCGGAACAGGGGTTTACTGCACGGCGCATGATGCAAGAGGACAAGATCGAAAGCGATTATGATCAGCTGGCGCGGTTTGGCGAATGGGACGCCACCGACGAACCCGTGCCCGAGGATTTGACATGACGCCGCGCAACGAGGCCTCGGACGCGCAGGTGCGCGCCGCCCGGCCGGATACCTCAACCTGGCTGGCTGCAAATGCCGGGTCGGGCAAAACGCGGGTGCTCACAGATCGTGTAGCGCGACTGTTGCTCGATGGGGTACAACCGCAGCATATCCTGTGTCTGACCTACACCAAGGCCGCCGCCTCGGAGATGCAAAACCGGCTGTTCAAGCGCCTGGGCACCTGGGCCATGTTACCGACGCAGGAACTGGCAGCATCGCTGCACGATCTTGGCATTGCAGGGCAGATCGGTGCGGACAGGTTGCGCGATGCCCGAACACTCTTTGCCCGCGCCATTGAAACGCCGGGCGGTCTGAAAATCCAAACGATCCATTCGTTTTGCGCCTCTTTGTTGCGACGGTTTCCACTCGAAGCGCGGGTCAGCCCGCAGTTTACCGAGATTGAAGACCGTGCAGCTGACCTGCTACGGGCCGAGGTTGTTGATCAAATGGCGGATGGTCCCGAAGCCAAGCTTATTGATGGCATCGCAAAGCATTACACCGGCGAAGATTTTAGCAAACTCACGCGCGCAGTGGTTGCCCATCGCGACACTCTTTCCCAACCGATGTTGTGGCCAGACATACTGTCTCTGTTTCGCCAGCCGCCTGACTTGTCGGAAGAAAGTATCGCAGACACTGTCTTTCTGGGCGAGGAGGCCGACCTAATTGCAAAGCTCCTTCCTTCGATGCTTGAAAAAGGCGGCAATGACGCGAAAGCAGCTGAAAAGCTGGCCCGGATCGGGCTTCTTGACGTGAGCGCTCTGCCCGACCTGGAGAGCATATTTCTGACCGGTGCCACTGCCAAATCACCGTTTACAGCCAAAGTCGGCAGCTTCCCAACCAAAGCGACACAAGGCGCTTTGTGCGATCACATGCCAGCGCTCAATGCCTTCATGGAACGGGTTGAGAACGCACGCGAGGCCAGGCTTGCGCTTGCTGCAGCACGCAAAACCCAAGCGCTCCATGAATTCGCTGCGCCCTTCATCGCCCGCTACGAAGAGCAAAAACTCCTGCGCGGTTGGCTCGATTTTGATGATCTGATCTTCAATGCCCGCGATCTTTTGAATGATCCCGCAGTGGCCGCTTGGGTACTGTTTCGCATCGATGGCGGCATTGACCATATTCTGGTGGACGAAGCTCAAGACACAAGCCCAGCGCAATGGGATGTCATCCGCAAGCTGGCTGCCGAGTTTTCCAGCGGCGAGGGCGCGCGCAAGGAAGTGGCGCGTACGCTGTTTGTGGTCGGAGATAAAAAACAGTCGATCTATTCTTTTCAAGGCGCCGATCCAAAGGAATTCGACCGAATGGAGGCGGAATTCAAGGATAAGCTTGAAGCCGCCGGAAATGAATTTCAGAGCCTGACACTGGCCTATTCCTTCCGGTCTTCCGACGCGATATTGCGCGTCGTCGACACCGCTTTCGAACAGCAAACGGATGCAGGGTTCAGCGACGACGCCAAACATATTGCTTTCAAGGGTGTTTTGCCGGGGCGCGTTGACATCTGGCCACTGATCGAACGCCAGCCCAATGAGGACAACCGCGTTTGGTATGAGCCCCTGGATCGACGCGGCGCACATCATCACACGGTTGTTCTGGCCCGGCAGATCGCGGATCAGATCCAGCAGATGATCGAAACAGAACAAACCATTCCGATCAGTTTGCCTGATAATGCAGGGCATGTAAGACGGCCGGTCGCGCCCGGAGATTTCCTTATTCTGGTGCAGCGCCGTTCCGATCTCTTCGCAGAGATCATCCGCGCCTGCAAAACGAAAAACCTGCCAATCGCTGGGGCGGACAGGCTTAAAGTTGGCGGCGAACTGGCCGTTCGGGACCTTGCCGCTCTTTTGTCCTTTCTGGCCGTGGCCGAAGACAGCCTTTCGCTCGCCACCTCGCTCAAATCGCCGTTGTTCGGGTGGTCCGAACAAGACCTGTTCACACTCGCGCATGGCCGGTCAGAAGAGCACCTTTGGCAAACCCTGCGGAATCGTGCAGAGCAATACCCCGAAACGCTATCCGTTTTGAACGATCTGCGGGCCAATGTTGACTTTCTGCGGCCCTATGACTTGATCGAGCGGATTTTGACGCGCCACAAAGGCCGCCGAAAATTGTTATCGAGGCTGGGGCATGAGGCTGAGGACGGGGTGGATGCGCTGTTGTCCCAAGCGCTTGCCTATGAGCGCAATGCGATTCCAAGTCTCACTGGGTTTCTAGTCTGGATGGAAACGGATGATCTTGAGATAAAACGGCAAATTGACAGTGCGTCTGACCAGATCAGGGTCATGACCGTGCATGGCGCAAAAGGTCTGGAAGCGCCGATTGTTATCTTGCCCGATACCGGGAAGCGCACGGTCCAGATCAAGGATGATATCCTCAAAATGCAAGGCCATGCGGTCTGGAAAACGCATGCGGCGGATATGCCGGGCGTGATGAAAGAACGCACCGATCAGATGAAAACCTCCCAGTATGAAGAGCGGCTCAGACTTCTTTATGTCGCGCTGACGCGGGCAGAGAAGTGGCTCATTGTTGCGGCGGCGGGCGAGCTTTCGAAGCAAAACGACAGTTGGTATCAGATCGTTGACGCGGCCTTGGATCGCACAGACGGCGTCGATGTGACGTTTCAAGGCTTGGATATCAAACGCCACGCCCATGGGGAGTGGGATGGGCTGCCAATCGCAGAAGCGAAAAAGAGCGATGATCTGGAAATCAGCCTGGAAAACTGGTTCTGGAAAGCGCCGCCCGATGCAGCCCCCGCGATGGAAACTCTGTCGCCCTCCGAACTTGGCGGGGCAAAGGCGTTGCCCGGTGACAGCGGCAGAGACGAAGACGCCGCCATGGCTTACGGCACGCTGGTGCATAGCTATCTGGAACACCTGAGCAGAATGCCGGAAAACCAATGGCCGGTGACCGCAACATCACTAAGTTCCTCCGGGCCAGATGATGACAATCACGCAGAGGCCTTCCAGGAAGCACAACGGGTTTTGCGATCTGATGCCCTGGCGCCTCTTTTTGCGGACGACTCGCTGGCAGAAGTCGCGATTTCAGCGCCCTTTGCCAAAGCACGTCTTTCGGGCGTGATTGACCGGCTGATTGTGTCTTCCGACCGGGTTTTGGCCGTGGATTTCAAAACCAACCGGATCGTTCCGCCAAGCCCCGAGGACTGTCCCGACGGCATTTTGCGTCAAATGGGCGCTTATGCTCATGCTTTGGCCCAGATTTACCCAAACCACCGAATTGAAGTCGCCATATGTTGGACCTTTGCTGCGACCCTGGTGTATTTGCCGCACGAAATCGTGACGCGGGCGTTAGAAAGCACGCTACATCTTGACGCGGGAGAGGCGGCTACATAAGTTCATCCCTCAAGCATAGCCAGTCAGGAGATCACGATGGCCACCCTTGCTGTAACTGATGAAACTTTCGACACCGAAGTGAAAAATTCCGACATCCCCGTTGTGGTCGATTTCTGGGCTGAGTGGTGCGGCCCCTGCAAGCAAATCGGTCCGTCTTTGGAGGAGCTCTCCACCGAAATGGACGGCAAGGTGAAGATCGTAAAAGTGAACGTGGACGACAATCCGAACTCCCCCGCTCAAATGGGCGTGCGTGGCATCCCTGCCTTGTTCATTTTCAAAGACGGCCAGGTCGTATCCAACATGGCGGGCGCAAAACCGAAGGCCGCCCTGCAAAGCTGGATCGAAGAGTCAATCTGAGACGTAGTGATGATTTGACTTTCAAGGGCGTTCCAATGGGGCGCCCTTTTGCCGTCTGCGCACACCGTTTAAGCGACGGCGGGCGGATGCACTTGTACCCCTGAAACCGGCGCGCCATATAGAGCATCACTAGTAAGGAGGCCGAAATGGCACGAGAAGAGTTCCCCGGTTGGCATGGCACAACCATCATTGGCGTGAAGAAAGCCGGTGAAGTGGTCATCGCGGGTGACGGACAGGTATCACTAGGTCAGACCGTGATCAAAGGAACCGCACGCAAGGTGCGACGCCTGAGCCCCGGCGGATTTGACGTCGTCGCCGGGTTCGCCGGATCCACCGCGGATGCATTCTCCTTGTTGGAACGCCTGGAGACCAAACTCGAAGCAACGCCTGGTCAGCTGGCACGCGCCAGTGTCGAGCTTGCAAAGGACTGGCGCACCGACAAGTACCTGCAAAAGCTCGAGGCCATGCTGATTGTTTCAGATGGCAAAGACATCTTTGTGATCACCGGCGCAGGTGACGTTCTGGAACCAGAACATGACGTGGCCGCCATCGGATCAGGCGGCAATTATGCATTGGCTGCGGCGCGCGGGTTGATGGGCAGCGACCGCGACGCCGAAACGATTGCGCGCGACGCCATGGCCATTGCCGCAGATATCTGCGTCTACACAAATGGCAATCTGACGGTTGAAAAGATCACTGCATGATTGACCGAGACGATCTTCGGGCCTCTGTCAGCGCCGGGATTGTGACAGAAGCACAAGCCGCAGCTTTGATAAGCCTTGCTCATAGTCGCAGTGGCGCGCGCGAAAACCTGGCACCGGGCGATGAGCCGTTTGAACTCTTCAAAGGCTTCAACGAAATCTTTATTGTGGTCGGCCTTATCATTCTGGCCATGGGCTGGGTTGGTATCGTCACCTTTAGCATGACGTTCGACCCTCTGAGTCTGCGCAATACCCTGATCTTCTCTGGCGTCTTTGCCGCCGCATCCCTTTGGATCTTGTCCGAATACTTTGTCCGACGTCGCCGGATGGTGGCCCCTGCCATTGCACTGTCAATTATGTTTGCCATCAATGCCGCTTATGGGTTTGCGGGCGCATTTTCCGAAATATTCATGGTCGCGCAGGGCGACAACAGCAGTCTGCCCCGACCTTTGATCTTCGCAACACTCGCGTTGTTCATTTACTGGTGGCGGTTTCGGGTTCCCTTTGCGCTAGCCCTCATCGCCATCGCAGGTTTTGGCGTGGCCATCCTCATCGCAGGCAACAGCAGGGGGTCGCCTAACTCCATTGAGGCGCTGTTTCTCTTGTCAGCTGGCGGTCCATTTGCGTGGATCACCTTGGCAGTGGGCATTTTTGTTTTCTCCATCGCCATGTGGTTCGACATGTCAGATCCACACCGCGTGACACGTCGGGCCGCGAACGGGTTCTGGTTGCACGTGGTCGCGGCACCTGCATTGGTAAATACCATTGCACTGACACTCTTGGACAGCGATCAGGCTTGGTCGAACGCCGCTCTTGTGGCTGTGTTGACGCTTTTCGCGTTGGTGGCGATTGTCATCGACCGGCGATCCTTTCTGATTGCGGCCATTGGCTACACGGTGATCCTAACCGCCGCGATCTTCGAGGGCGATGGCGCTGTGTTCACCGTTTTCTTTCTGGGCGTTGTGCTACTTTTTCTGGGCGCTCGCTGGGAACGCATCCGCGGTCGCCTTCTGACATTTCTGCCAGGCTTCATCCCCTTGCACCGGTTGCCGCCGTCTCATCTTACAAAGGCCTTATCATGACTGACCTTACCCCCCGCGAGATTGTCTCGGAACTGGATCGATTTATCATCGGTCAAAAGGATGCGAAACGCGCCGTTGCCGTGGCCCTGCGCAACCGGTGGCGGCGCAAACAGCTCAGCGATGATTTACGCGATGAAGTCTATCCCAAGAACATCCTCATGATCGGTCCCACTGGTGTCGGGAAAACCGAGATCAGCCGCCGTCTGGCCAAATTGGCACGCGCGCCGTTTCTCAAGATCGAAGCCACCAAGTTCACTGAAGTCGGCTATGTAGGTCGCGACGTCGAGCAGATCATCCGCGATCTGGTGGACAGTGCCATTGCGATGACGCGCGATTACATGCGTGATGACGTCAAGGCCAATGCAAGGCATGCTGCCGAAGAACGCGTCATTGACGCCATTGCAGGCGCAGACGCCCGTGAGGGCACCCGCGAAATGTTCCGCAAAAAGCTCAAATCCGGCGAGCTGGATGACGAGATGATTGACCTTGAAGTTGCGGATACGTCGAACCCTTTCCCGACGATGGACATTCCCGGACAACAGGGTGGTATGGGGATGATGAACCTTGGCGATATCTTTGGCAAAGCGCTGGGCGGTCGCACCACACGAAAAACTTTGCGTGTCTCCGAAAGCTACGATGTTTTGATCAGCGAAGAGGCGGATAAGCTGCTGGATGACGAGACCGTCACCAAAGCGGCCATTGATGCGGTGGAACAAAACGGCATCGTATTCCTCGACGAGATCGACAAGGTTTGTGCCAGATCCGACGCGCGCGGCGGCGATGTCAGCCGGGAAGGGGTGCAACGCGACTTGCTGCCTTTGATCGAGGGGACAACCGTTAGTACCAAACATGGGCCGGTGAAAACCGACCATGTGTTGTTCATTGCCTCTGGCGCCTTTCACATCGCCAAACCTTCGGACCTGCTACCGGAGCTTCAGGGTCGTTTGCCCATCCGCGTGGAATTACGCGCCCTGACAGAAGAGGATTTCGTGCGCATCTTGACGGAAACGGACAACGCCCTGACCCTTCAGTACACCGCACTCATGGGAACCGAGCAGGTCAATGTCACCTTCGAACAGGATGGTATTGCTGCCTTGGCCAAGATTGCCGCAGACGTGAACCAGTCGATTGAGAACATCGGCGCGCGGCGGCTTTATACCGTCATGGAGCGGGTTTTTGAGGAGTTATCTTTCAATGCCCCTGATCGCGCCGGGGAAGACATTGTCGTTGACGCCGCCTTTGTGGAAAAAAACCTCGGCGAACTGACGCGGTCCACCGACATCAGCCGATACGTGCTTTAAAGCTTTCAATCCTGCGGCATGCCTGCGACACCGGGGCATGGGATATATGCGCTTCCTAATTGAAAACCGGCTGTTTTTGACAGCCGGCTTTTTACTGTCTTTCAATTCGTCCTTTGGTCAAACCTATTTTATCTCGCTTTTTGCGAACGAGATCAAAACCGCGTTCTCCTTAACGGATGGTGGCTGGGGCGGCATTTATGCCATCAGCACAACGCTTTCCGCGATCACCATGATCTGGGCAGGTTCGCTGACTGACAGGTTTCGTGTCAAAAACCTCTCCTTTGCCGTCATGGTTTGTCTGGCCCTATCTTGCGTCACAGTGGCGGTGGTACCCAACGGCTTTTTTCTCATCATAGTGGTTTTCGCATTGCGCCTGATGGGTCAGGGAATGATGTCTCAACTCAGCGCGGTTGCGATGTCACGATGGTTTGTCGCCACGCGCGGACGGGCGCTTTCGCTCGCGTCAATGGGATACGCGGTCGGACAAGCGCTTTTACCGGTGATATTTGTTGGTTTGTTAGCATTTTTCGAATGGCGGCTGCTCTGGATTTTTGCGGCAGTGTGCGTTGTGGCCTTTATCCCGATCATTCAAATGTTGTTGCAACAGGAACGCACACCGCAGTCTCTGGCGGACAACACGCAGCGTTTTGGCATGGGTGGCAAACACTGGACACGCAGAGAACTGCTGAGGCACCCGCTGTTTTTCTGTCTTATCCCTCTTGTTGTAGGCCCCTCTGCTTTCGGGACTGCGTTGTTTTTTCATCAGGTGCATTTGACAGAAGTGAAAGGTTGGAGTTTGGGCTCTTATGTTGCTCTGATGCCGATCTACACGCTGGCTACGATATCGTTTACTTTTCTGACCGGGTGGGCCATCGACCGCTTCGGCGTGAAATGGATAGTGCCGTTTCAGTTGATCCCTTTTGGTCTTTCATTTGTCGTGCTGGCCTTCGCGGATAGCATCTTCATGGCCGCTATGGGGCTGGTGATTTTTGGCATCGGGCAGGGAATGCAAGGCACGGCAACCACTGCATTTTGGGCCGTGTTTTATGGCACCAAGAATCTGGGTGCCATCAAAGCCACCGCTGCAGCACTAATGGTTTTCGGCTCGGCGATTGGACCCGGCATAACCGGTGCACTAATTGACCTTGGAATTGATTTTTCGGATCAGATGTTCCCGATCGCATTCTTCTACTTTGGCGGCGCAGCACTTGCAGGATGGGGCATCTTTCGCTTTCAGCGCGAACTGCCTAACGCCGCCGTTTGAGATAGACGTAAAACGCGCCGCCGCCGCCATGGCTGACATGTGCCTCGCTCACCTGCATGACCGCCGAAGCCAAAGGCGAAGTACTTAACCATTGTGGCACCTGATGGCGCAATATGCCAAATCGAACAGGGATCGGGCCACCCTCGTCTCTGTTCTTCCCCTTGCCGGTAATCACCAGAACCAATCTCTTTCCCGATGCGCTCGCACTCAGAATGAATTTGGTCAGCGCTGAATGTGCATGATCCAGGGTCATACCATGCAAATCTATGCGCCCTTCAGGTTTCAGTTTTCCGCGTGTCATCTTGCCAAATGTCTTCTTGTCCATTTGCACGGGCGCATGACGCAGCATATCGGGCAATGACGGAGACAAAGAGATCGTGCTTTTCTTCGCCTGTCGCTCCTGTGGAAAGGTTGCATTTTGCCTACCAAATTCTGGTTTTTGGACCTGATTGATTTTGGTCGCACGTTTTGGCGTCAAGGCGTCCGGGTCAAACGTGCTGCGGCGATCGAACGCTTCTGTTCTGTCTGTTACCTTCCGCCAGAGCGCAACATCCTCTGCCGAAAGCTTGCGCCTGGTCACAGCGCACCATCTGGCGCCATGGCATAAGCGCGCTGAATGGGAAGCAGGACAATCATGCGACCGGGGTCTTTCAGTTTTCCCGCTTCACGTCCCGCCTGATCTCCAGTGCCAAAAAAGACATCGGCGCGCTGCGCACCCTTGATCGCAGATCCCGTATCTTGTGCGACCATCAAACGCCGCAGCGGGTCCTCGCCGTCCTTTTCAATCCAAACGGGTGCGCCCAATGGCGTGAATTTCGGATCCACCGCAATACTGCGCAGAGTCGTCACCGACCGGTTCATCGCCCCCAGAGGCCCTCGATCTGATGGAACCTCGCTTACCTCCCGAAAGAAAACATACGACGGATTGTGAAAAAGCAGCTCGCGACCGGCCGCAGGATTACGTCGCACCCAGTTCTTGATCACTTCTGCGCTGACCTGATGTGGTTGATAGGTCCCGCGACGCACGAGCTCTGCGCCGATGGATTTATATGTGTGCCCGTTAGCGCCAGCATATCCGACCCGCAGCTTTTCACCGTCTGGTAGATTGACTCGCCCGGATCCTTGAATTTGCAAAAAAAACAACTCAACTGGATCATCGACCCAGGCAATCTCCAACCCGCGCCCGCGCAAAACACCGCCATCAAGAATCTGTCGCCTGGAATACCAGAGACCAGTTTCCTTTGCCTCCGGTGGCATTGCATAAATCGGGTATCTGAAACGCCCTGTCTTTTGTCGCGATCCAGTGAGTTCGGGTTCAAAATACCCTGTAAAAAGTGCAGGGTTGCCATCTTCGATTAAGACCGGACGAAACAGCAGTTCAAAAAATGCCTTTGGATCGGGATTGGAAGTTGCATAGGAACACACGGCGCGCCAGTCTGGGTTGTCCATATCCTGGCACGTTGTGCGAAACGTCTCAAACGCCGCAGCGTGATCGTCCGATTGCCACCCATCGAGATCGTCAAAGGACAAAACATTTATGCTGGTTTCAGCGGTGACAGGGCCGATCATTCCGAACGACCCCGCCAAAATCGCCGCCGCCAGCGACAGTTTCATGCGTCCGTGGAAACAAGCAGCCAGTTTGGATCATCTGATCCCATGGCGCGCGCGAAAGCCCAGGTGTCTTTCTGGCGCTTTAACTCACTCGCGTTGCCATCAACTACTTCACCTTCGCTGTTACGCACCACCGACGTAAGTTCCGCGACAAAGCGAATGGTCAATTCCGCCTCTTTGGTTACGTCGTCAAAAGTTGCTTCCATCAATTTCAATTCGCTTACGCCAATGAAGTTGGCCTCAACGGACAAGCCCTGATCTTCACGTGCGGCAATCCCATCGACAAAGGAATCATAGATGTCCTCTGCCAAAAACGGCTGGATGTCTGTCAATTCGCCGTTCTCATAGCCCATCACGATCATTTCATAAGCACCACGTGCCCCGCCAAGAAATTCGGTGACACTGAATGATGGCTCGATCCGCTTCATGGCAGCCAGCGCTTTTGCAGCAGAACTGTCTTCTTCCACGTGATCGACAATATCCAGATCCGGCCCACCTTCGATGACTTCGAATTCGGGGCCTCCCAAACGGTTTGGTTGTTGTTTGGGCGCTGGAGGCTTCTCGAACCCGTCACGCGTTCCCAGCACGTTTTTCAGACGCAATATCAGAAAAACAGCGATGCCAGCGAGCACCAAAAGCTGTATCAGGGGCGAATTCATAGAAACCTCATGTCGGGTAAATCGTGGAAACGGGCGTATACTGTTCTTATGTAGGTGTCGGGCTTGTGCAAGTCCACTCCACGACTGACGAAAGGAAGCATCAAAATGTGGCTATTTATCGCTTTTCTCGCGGTACCACTGATTGAAATTGCGCTGTTTATACAAATTGGTGGCGCAATCGGTCTGGGTTGGACATTGTTAACAGTTGTTTTTACGGCTGTTCTCGGGACTTGGCTGGTCAGGAATCAGGGTCTTATGGCCATGAATCAGTTAAAATCTTCTTTTTCTGATCTGAGAGATCCAACCGAACCACTTGTGCATGGCGCTATGATCCTGTTTTCGGGCGCTTTGTTGCTCACGCCAGGATTTTTTACCGACGCAGTCGGGTTTTTGCTCCTCGTTCCGGGGTTTCGAACCGCGATCTACACAGCGATCCGCGCCCGTGTGAATGTTCAGTCCTTTGATACAGGACCACGACAGCAACGGCAACGCCCGTCGAGCGATGATATCATCGATGGCGAGTACTCCGAGGTGAAACCAGACATGGATCGGGTCAACAAACCATCCAAGTGGTCCGACCATTGAGAACTCATTACCAAACTGTTAAGGCTCGCCCGATTTATTTATCACCTTAGGAGCAACCCATGGCTGAAGCCCAAGCACAACAACAAGCGCCACAAATGCGCGTCCTCGGACAGTTCATCAGGGACATGTCTTTTGAAAACATTATGGCGCAAAAAGGCGCCCCCGCCGATGTCACACCTGATGTTCAGGTCCAGGTCAATCTCGACGCCAAAAAACGCGGCGCTGAGCATCAATACGAAACGTCAATCAAGCTGAATGTCACGTCAAAGGCAAAAGACTCCGATACAACTCTTTTTGTTTTGGAAATTGATTACGCCGGAATCTTCCACATCGACAATGTACCCGAAGATCAGCTGCACCCGTTTTTGTTGATCGAATGCCCTCGGATGATCTTCCCTTTCCTGCGTCGTGTTGTCAGCGACGTGACCCGCGATGGTGGCTTTCCACCACTCAACTTGGAAAACATCGACTTTCTAGCACTTTATCGGAACGAAATTGCTCGTCGCCAAACTGAGGAACCGCCCAAAGCGGACGCCTGAGTTAGCCTTTTAGCCACAGAGCGTCGCTGCCCAGTTTAGCCACAAATTCGGCATGAGCGGCGGCCTCTTTTTCGGTTAGCCGAGAGACCAGTGGCTTTGCGCGCGGCCGGGGGGTCCACTCCACACCGCCCGAAGCAACCGCATTCTGCGATGCCGTGGAAAGACCGAAATCCGGTTGCCGACCCCCGATGAGCTCAAGATAGACCTCGGCGAGGATTTCACTGTCCAAAAGAGCGCCGTGCAGCGTGCGCGATGAGTTATCTATGTTGAACCGTCGGCACAGCGCGTCCAGTGACGCTGGCGAGCCTGGAAACCGTTTGCGCGCAATTTCAAGCGTATCAATGGCCTGTTCCCAAGGAATTTGCGGCAAACCCATCCATTTCAGCTCAGCATTGAGGAATTTGATGTCGAAAGCCGCATTGTGGATGACCAGCTTGGCGTCGCCAATAAAATCCAAAAAGGCCCGGCCTACTTCAGCGAATTTCGGTTTGTCGCGTAGAAAATCGTCGCCGAGCCCGTGCACTTGAAACGCCTCTTCCGGCATTGCACGTTCGGGGTTGATGTATTGATGATAGGTTTCGCCAGTGGCCATGTGACCCATCAGTTCAACCGCGCCAATCTCCACAATCCGATCGCCTGACTGCGGGTCAAAACCTGTGGTCTCGGTATCCAGAACGACCTCACGCACAACGCATACTCTCTTTGATCTGTTTGACGATACTCTGAACCTGCAATCGGGCATGTTCAACTGTATCTGTCACGATTACAAAGTCGGAACGCGCGCATTTTTCAGCATTGGGCATTTGTTTCGCTCGGATCTGATCAAAGGTTTCACGCGTCATCTTACCCCGCTCCAAAACACGTTTTTGCTGTTCATCCGCGTCAACCGTAACACAAGCAACCGCATCCATCGCGGTATTTCCGCCTGTTTCAAACAACAGGGGAATGTCCAAAACAACGATATTTGCAGCTGTCTGAGATAAAAACTTTTCCCGGTCGCTGGCCACCAAAGGGTGTACAATACTTTCGATTTTCTGCAAAGATCCGGGTTGGGTTTTAATTATTTTTTTCAATACGCTACGTGAAACTTCACCCGCTTTCACGGCGTCTGGATATAGTCTCGAAATCGGCGCGACAGCTGCCCCATTTTTCGCATAGAGGCGGTGCACGGCGGCGTCAGCGTCCCAAAGCCCACAGCCTTCTTCAACGAACATCTGAGCAGTCGTCGACTTGCCCATCCCGATCGAGCCGGTCAATCCAAGCTTGAACACTAACCCGACACCGCGCTGCGCGCATCCGCGTCGACCTCGGGTCTGCGTCCGAACCATCTCTCGAAACCGGGTACCGCCTGATGTAGAAGCATCCCAAGCCCATCGACAGTAACACAGCCCTTATTTTCGGCCACTTGCAACAACCGTGTTTTCAATGGGGTATAAACAAGATCCGTCACGACAGCAGCTTTCTTGATACCGTCCAGCGGCAAGGACATTTCAGGTTTTCCAACCATCCCGAGCGATGATGTGTTCACGATAAGGTTAGATTCTTCGAACATGCTGCCCGCCTCGGCCCATTCAACCACGCGTACCTGACTACCAAAATCGGATTGCAAATTGTCGGCGCGTGCGCGTGTTCTGTTTGACAAAAGAATTTCGGGAACGCCTGCTTCTAACAAGGATACGATAACCCCACGTGCCGCACCACCGGCTCCTAAGACAGCGGCCGGGCCTTGCTTGGCATTCCATAGCGGAGCACCGGCTTTCAGGTTTTCTATGAAGCCGTAACCATCTGTATTATCTGCATGAATTTCGCCATCTTCACCGAAAGTCAAGGTGTTCGCTGCGCCGATCAACTTGGCCCGGTCTGTGATCTGATCCGCGAAGCCCAGAACAGCTTCCTTATGCGGTATGGTGACGTTCACACCAACGAAACCGGCTTTGGGCAGTGCTGTCAAAACGCCTCGCAAATCTGACTCCGCAACATCCATCGGAATATAAAACCCCCTAATGCCATGTTTTTTCAGCCAATGCCCATGCAATTGCGGCGATTTGGAATGAGCGATCGGAGATCCGATGACGCCGGCCAGCGGAATTTTCCCAATGTGCTCTGCGGTATTCGTCATTGTTGCAAATCTCCACGCAGCGTCAGATAGGCCAACAACTGCAGCAAGGGCAATCCCAGAACATTGAAGTAGTCGCCCTCAACGCTGGTGAAGAGCCGGACGCCTTCTTCTTCAAGCTTATAGGCACCAACCGAATGTTTGATGCTGTCCCAGTTGCGCGCGACATATCCCTTAATATAGGCGTCGCTGGCATCTCGCATCCTCAGCCGGACTTGTCCGACATGTCGCCATATTGGTTTGCCTGCCTCACAAATAACCACAGCAGACAACAAGCTATGGCGGTCATTACGAAGCTGATGCAGCTGTTGTTCCGCCTGCTCTGGTGTTTCGGGTTTGGAAAACAAAACGCCTTTGTGATCCAGTACCTGATCGCATCCCAATACCAGCGAACCAGGGTTTTTCTCGCTGATCTTACGAGCTTTGATTTCCGCCAACATATCAGCGATGTCTCGCGGCGGGGCTCTCTCTGCCAACATCCCTTCTCGCACGAGTTCCTCATCGACATGTGCCGGTTGAATAGTGAACTCAACCCCTGACTGGCGCAAAAGTTGTGCCCTGATTTCAGAACCGGAGGCCAATATCAAAGGCTGAGACATGTGGATAACTCTGTGAACAGCATTAAGGATTTCTTAATTATTTCTTCTGAGCAAAACAGCGAGATTTCACAAGTCGTCCTTACCCTGTGATCTAAACTCTGTTTTGCAATACTTGCTCTATTGCGGAAAAGGACAGTCTTGGCCATGTGTACAAATCAGTTTGTCTGATTTTACCCACAGAATTGTACAACGGCTTTTTCATTCTCAATTTTTCAACCCGTTGATGTCGCTCGCCTTCTCCACAATTTCTATTTTGTCCCCCTCCGAGATTACAACTTTTCCCCACACGGATAACCCGATGAACAAATCAATAATCCACAGAAATCTGACGGCCTACTAAATCATCATCCTTTTATCTTTCTTATTATATTAATACTTAGGTTGGGCAGAACGGAGAAATGAATGACAGACCTTCTCGCCGTCGGATATCCTTGGATCAAGGCATTCCATATCATGTCGGTCATTGCTTGGATGGCAGGCCTGTTCTATCTGCCACGTCTCTTTGTTTATCATGTTGAGCAGGTGGATCAAAGCAGTGAGACGCATGGGTTGTTCCTGACGATGGAATTGAAACTGCTACGGGTGATCATGAACCCTGCGATGATTGCGACATGGGTTTTTGGACTGTGTTTGGTTTTCACGCCCGGGATCGTAGATTGGTCTGACATCTGGCCCTGGACCAAAGCTGCTGGGGTTCTTGCTATGACATGGTTTCATCATTGGCTGGGGCTGCGGAGGAAAGATTTCGTTGCGGGCGCAAACAGCCTGACCGGACGGCAGTACAGAATGATGAATGAGGTACCCACGTTGCTGATGGTGCTGATTGTTTTGTCCGTTGTCGTTCGCTTTTGAATGAATTGACTTAGGCCTGAACCCGGCCTATGAAGCGTTTACCATCCCGTCCGGGAATGGCGCAGACCAAACATTTCCAATAATCACATCAGCTGGCTGAGACGCCATGGCTGGTTACAGGTATTTCCATGACATCAGATATAATCGACGCACCAACTGCTCCCGAGACGCTTGAAACTCTCAATCTCGCGGATCTGAAGCGCAAAAGTCCAAAAGATCTGTTGTCGATGGCAGAAGATCTGGAGATCGAAAACGCCTCGACCATGCGCAAAGGCGAGATGATGTTCCAGATTCTCCGCGAACGTGCTGATGAAGGTTGGCAGATTTCCGGGGACGGAGTGCTGGAAGTACTTCAGGACGGATTTGGGTTCCTCCGCTCGCCAGAGGCGAACTATCTGCCGGGCCCGGATGATATTTACGTGTCGCCAGAAATGACTCGGAAGCATTCTTTGCGGACTGGAGACACAATTGAGGGTGTTATTAAGGCACCTGACGACAATGAGCGCTATTTCGCATTGATTGACGTTACCAAGATTAATTTCGAAGAACCTGAAAAAGCCCGGCATAAAGTTGCTTTTGAAAACCTGACACCGCTTTACCCGGATGAGCGTCTGACGATGGAAGTGGATGATCCAACCGTCAAGGACAGGTCATCGCGTATTATCGATTTGGTAGCGCCAATTGGGAAAGGTCAGCGTTCGTTGATCGTGGCGCCGCCTCGGACAGGTAAAACAGTTCTGCTGCAGAACATCGCAAACTCGATCGAAAAGAACCATCCAGAATGCTATCTGATTGTTCTGCTTATTGATGAACGGCCTGAAGAGGTCACGGACATGCAGCGCTCTGTGAAGGGTGAGGTTGTATCCTCAACCTTTGATGAACCTGCGACCCGGCACGTTGCGGTCTCCGATATGGTCATTGAAAAAGCCAAACGGCTTGTTGAACATAAACGCGACGTGGTTATTTTGCTGGATTCGATTACGCGTCTAGGTCGGGCCTTTAACACGGTTGTGCCATCTTCAGGTAAAGTTTTGACCGGGGGTGTGGATGCGAATGCGTTGCAACGTCCAAAGCGCTTCTTTGGTGCGGCTCGAAACATTGAGGAAGGTGGATCCCTGACGATCATCGCAACAGCCTTGATTGATACAGGCAGCCGAATGGATGAAGTGATTTTCGAAGAGTTCAAGGGCACCGGTAACTCGGAAATTGTTCTGGACCGCAAGATCGCGGACAAACGCGTCTTCCCGGCGATGGACATTCTGAAGTCAGGCACCCGGAAGGAAGATCTGCTGGTGGACAAAATTGATCTTCAGAAAACATTTGTTCTACGCCGAATTCTCAACCCCATGGGCACGACAGATGCGATTGAATTCCTGATTTCTAAGCTGAAGCAGACCAAGACCAATTCAGATTTCTTCGACTCTATGAATACGTAACTTATTGTTTAAAAACAGTGAGTTAACCAAATGGATACGATTTACGCTTTGGCATCTGGTCAGGGAAAGGCAGGCGTGTCTGTCATTCGTATTTCTGGCCAGGATGCATGGAAATATGGTGAAGCCATATGTGGTAAACTGCCTGAGCCCAGGCGTGCCGCGTCGCGTTCTCTAAAGGACGAAAGTGGGGATTTGATCGATCATGCATTGGTGCTTTGCTTTCAAGCGCCTGCGAGCTTTACGGGCGAAGACATCGTTGAATTTCACGTTCACGGAAGTGTTTCAGTGGTTCAGGCTGTCTTTACCGTGCTTTCCCGATATGACTCTCTGCGACTTGCTGAACCTGGTGAGTTTACAAGGCGTGCGTTGGAAAACGAAAAACTAGATCTGGTTCAAGTCGAAGGATTGGCCGATTTGATTGACGCTGAAACCGAAGCGCAGCGAAAGCAAGCTGTTCGGGTTTTGTCTGGTGCTTTAGGCGACCGTGTCGAAGGGTGGCGCAAAAAACTCATTCGCGCAGCCGCTCTTCTAGAGGCAACGATTGATTTCGCGGACGAAGATGTCCCAGTTGATGTTACGCCAGAGGTTGACGATCTGCTGAGTGAGGTCATTTCGGAAATTTCGAAAGAGATTGCAGGCTCTTTTGTTGCTGAGCGGATACGGTCCAGTTTTGAAGTGGCTCTCGTTGGGCCACCGAATTCTGGTAAGTCTACTTTACTCAATCGCCTCGCCGGGCGAGACGCTGCAATTACATCAGAAATAGCTGGTACCACGCGTGATGTGATTGAGGTTCGAATGGACTTGCAAGGTCTTCCCGTTACCTTTCTGGATACAGCAGGCTTACGTAAGACCAATGATGAAATTGAAACAATCGGCGTTTCTCGAGCCATCAGTCGCGCTACGGCGGCAGATTTGCGTGTGTTTCTACGAGAACCGGGAGATGAATTTATACTTCCTCCCTTGGAGCATGACATCGTGTTGCGACCGAAAATCGACATGTCAGAAGAGAAAGAGGGCGGTATTTCTGGTAAGACCGGAGAGGGGCTTCAAGCGCTTGTGCACCGAGTTCAAACCGAATTGAAGGATCGAGCTGGATTGGCGGGAATTGCGACCCATGAAAGGCACCGCACTGCCATGGAGCGTTCTTTTGAAGGTTTGGTGGCATGTCAGAAGATCGTCGCGCGAGGGCCAGACGTCTATGATATAGCTGCAGAAGAACTTCGATCGTCGATTCGAGCTCTCGAAGCACTGGTTGGCCGTGTTGATGTAGAAAACCTATTAGATGAAATTTTCTCGAGCTTTTGTCTTGGGAAATAAGGGAGTGTTTCACGTGAAACATTTTGATGTTCTGGTTGTTGGTGGTGGCCATGCGGGCACAGAGGCAGCACATGCTTCCGCGCGTGTTGGGGCAGATACTGGTATGGTGACAATGACGGAAGCCGGAATCGGGGTAATGTCCTGCAATCCTGCTATTGGTGGCCTCGGAAAAGGTCACCTTGTGCGGGAAATAGACGCTTTGGATGGCGTGATGGGTCGTGTGGCGGATAAGGCTGGAATTCAGTTTCGTCTTTTGAATCGTCGTAAAGGGCCAGCCGTACAGGGTCCCAGGGCTCAATCGGATCGTCAAATCTACCAAAAAGAAATGCTGACTGAAACGAAATCGCAGGAAAATTTGACAATCGTCTTGGGCGAAGTTGTTGACTTCTTAATGTCGGGGCAACGAGTAGAAGGGGTAGTTCTGCAGGACGGAAGTCACGTAAGAGCTGCGTCTGTCGTATTGACCACGGGTACCTTTTTGCGAGGGGTAATTCACGTGGGCGATGCTTCCCACTCTGGGGGGCGCATGGGCGAAAAGGCGTCGATTAAGCTGGCAGAACGTATGGATTCGTTTCAGTTGCAGACAGGACGCCTTAAAACTGGCACGCCGCCACGATTGGATGGAAAGTCAATAAATTGGGCTATTCTGGACTCGCAACCAGGGGATGATGAAGCCACTTTATTTTCTTTTATGTCGACGGGCGTTTCGGCTCGACAAGTTTCTTGCGGAATCACCCATACCAATACGCAAACTCATGATATTATTCGTAAAAATTTAAATCGATCTGCGATTTATGGCGGTCATATTGATGGTATTGGACCAAGGTATTGTCCGTCGATTGAAGATAAGATCGTGCGATTTGCGGACAAAGACTCGCATCAAATTTTCTTGGAACCCGAAAGCCTGACGACAACAACTGTTTACCCAAATGGGATTTCAACATCTTTGCCAGTGTCGATTCAATGCGATTATGTACGATCGATCCGTGGACTTGAGGAGGCGGACATCCTTCAGCCGGGGTACGCAATAGAATATGACTACATTGATCCAAGATCTCTGAACAGCGACCTGTCTTTGCCAACCGTACCGGGGTTGTACTTGGCAGGTCAGATCAACGGCACAACCGGTTACGAAGAAGCAGCGGCACAAGGGCTGGTTGCCGGTCTAAATGCGGCGCTTGCAGCCAAGAAGCGTGAACCGATCCTGTTTTCTCGGGCTGAAAGCTATATCGGTGTGATGATAGATGATTTAACAACGCGAGGTGTTAGTGAACCGTATAGAATGTTCACATCCAGAGCAGAGTATCGTTTATCTTTGCGCGCAGACAATGCGGACCAAAGACTTACTCCCATAGGTATGGAATTAGGTTGCGTTGGCAGCGAGAGGTCTAAGATGTTTCTGGAGAAAGCTGACAAGTTAAACAACGCTCGGGATTCATTGATTAATTCGAACTATACGCCGTCCGAGGCCGCGCGCGTTGGAATAAAAATTAACCAGGATGGGTCGCGTAGAACAGCAATGCAACTGCTCGCATTTCCCGATGTTACTTTTGATGAAATCAGGGTTCTCGATTCAAAGTATTGCGGCATTGACGAGCAAATTGGTAAGCAAATGGAGCGAGAGGCGCTCTATGCAAATTATATCGAGAGACAGCGGCGGGACATCGAGTCACTTCAAAAGGACGAAGCGTTGGTGATTCCTAGCGATTTTAACTACGATTCCCTTGACGGACTCTCCAATGAGCTAAAATCAAAACTCAAAGCGATCCAGCCGGCTAGTTTGGCTCAAATGTCGCGGATTGATGGGATGACGCCGGCTGCCTTGACTCTCATTCTTGCCAGACTGCGCAGAAAGAAGCGAAGGCAGACTGCTTGATGGATTGTGAGTTAAATGTTTCACGTGAAACACTGAACAAGTTGGAATCCTACGTCGAGCTGATTAAAAAGTGGAACCCGACCATTAATTTGGTTTCCAAAGGAAGCGTGGCAGAGTTATGGGATCGGCACATACGGGATTCACTTCAGGTGTATCGCTTTGCTTCTGAAGGTGAATATTGGGTGGATATTGGAAGTGGAGGTGGGTTTCCCGGCTTGGTGGCCGCAATTCTCGCGCAGGAGTGTCACCCAAATCGACATATTGCGATGATCGAAAGCGATGTTCGCAAATCTACATTCCTTCGTAGCGTAATTCGGGAGTTGGACTTGCCCGCTTCTGTGATCGTAGGTCGTATTGAGAAAGTTGAACCTGCAAAAGCTCATGTATTGTCCGCACGTGCTCTGGCTGACTTGAACCTCTTGCTGGAATTCGCACAGCGTCACTTGGTTGTCGGAGGTCAGGCGCTATTTTTTAAAGGAGAAACCTGGGAGAAAGAGGTGGCGATTGCGCGCGAAACATGGTCATTTGAGTTAGCCGTCCATAAAAGTGAAACGAACGCCAAATCAGCCATTCTAGAGGTTAAGGATATAAAACTTGTCTAATCCATCGAGCCAGGCTGCCCCAAAAATCATTTCAATCGCAAATCAAAAAGGTGGGGTTGGAAAGACTACGACAACGATCAATCTTGCCGCAGCCCTTGCAGAAGCTGGAAAGCGGGTCTTGGTTGTTGATCTCGATCCTCAAGGCAATGCGTCCACAGGCCTCGGAATTGATTCAGAAGACCGCGAGTTCACAACCTATGACCTTTTGCTGGAAGATATTGATTTAAAATCAATAATTTTGCCAACTACGACTGCGGGTTTACATATAATACCTGCGACCGTCGATCTGAGTTCCGCAGATATTGATCTTATTTCAAACGAAAAACGCAGTTTTCTTTTGCACGATGCTTTGCGTCAAACGGCAATGGATGAATTTGAGCTGGATTATATTCTAATTGATTGTCCGCCATCGCTTAACTTGTTGACGGTTAATGCGATGATTGCGTCGGACTCAATTCTGGTGCCGCTTCAAAGTGAGTTTTACGCCCTGGAAGGGCTGTCACAATTGATGTGGAGTATTCGCGAAGTTCGACAAAGCGGGAACAAGGATCTTCGGATCGAGGGGATCGTATTGACGATGTACGACCAGCGTAACAACTTGTCCTTGCAGGTCGAGCAGGACGCGCGTGATAATCTGGGCGAACTTGTTTTTAAAACACGGATACCACGAAATGTCCGGGTCAGTGAGGCGCCCTCTTTTGCGATGCCTGTCCTGTCCTATGACACAGCTTCAAAAGGCGCGCAGGCTTACAGGGCCTTAGCTCGTGAAGTTCTTGAAAACAATGAAGAAAAAGTTGCCTGAGGGGGCCAAAATGGCAAGTGGAGCAGATCGAAAACGAGGTCTTGGACGGGGACTCTCAGCGTTGATGTCAGATGTTGCGGAAACCGAACGGGTCACAAGTACTGGTCCGTCCGCGGCGGAGCGTCTGGTTCCCATTGAGCAGATTTCTCCCAATCCTGATCAGCCTCGAAAGAGATTTGAAGAAGGCCATCTTGCAGATTTGGCGGCGTCGATACGAGAAAAAGGTGTCATACAGCCGCTGATTGTGCGTGCGTTGAAAGGTCAGGAATACCAAATCGTAGCGGGCGAGCGACGGTGGCGCGCAGCTCAGATTGCCAAGTTGCATGAACTCCCTGTCGTGGTCCGTGAATTTACGGATGTTGAGGTTCTTGAGGTCGCAATTATTGAAAACATCCAACGTGCTGATCTGAATCCGATTGAAGAGGCCGTCGGCTATCGGCAACTCATGGATCGCTTTGGGCATACCCAAGAAAAAATGGCGGAAGCCCTGGGTAAAAGTCGCAGCCACATCGCCAATTTGCTCCGTCTTCTGAATCTACCGGATGAGGTGCTGGAAATGGTGCGTGGCGGCGGTTTGAGCGCTGGTCATGCGCGCGCGTTGATCGTGGCGCAAGATCCATTGAGTATCGCAAAAAATATCGTAAAGAACGGATTGTCGGTCCGTGCCGTGGAGGCTCTGGTAAAAAAGGAAAATGCGGTCGCTCAAGACCGACCACCGTCGCAAAGCAATGGGCGTAAGACCGATGCAAAAGACGCGGACACAAAAGCGCTTGAGGGTGACCTTTCGGCGGCTCTCGGCATGAAGGTCGAGCTAAATCACGCGTCGGGTGGCGAAACAGGTCAAATGGTTTTGCACTACCAGTCGCTCGAAGATTTGGATGAACTATGCCGTATGCTCGGCGGAAGCTAATCCTCCAAGAGCTTTGAAATTACAGCATTTGATATTATAAGTCCTTGATTTAAAATCATTAAATTTCTATCTTTGATTTCAACAAAACCCATTTCTCTCAAGTCAGTGACTGTCGAAGGATCTAGTGGTGAGCCGGCAAGTGCCTCGTAACGATTGAGGCTTATGCCCTCTTTCAACCGCAGGCCCATCAGCAAGAACTCACTGACTTGTTCGGTTGCTGTGAGGCGGCTGCGAGTGCTTTCACCCAAGCCTGATGCTACTGACTGAAGCCAGCGGTTTGGATTCGAATAACATTCGGTTGCATACCGTTGACCATTAAGAGTCAGCCGACCATGTGCTCCGGGTCCTATGCCAATATAATCGCCATAGCGCCAATAAATGAGATTGTGCCGAGACTGAGCACCGTCTCGCGCATGGTTCGACACTTCGTATGCTGGCAGCCCATGCCGATCACAAATCTCTTGAGTCATGGAAAACAGATCTGCACCTAGATCTTCATTGGGCAAGCCGCGTAGATTTCCTGCATTGTAGCGGTCACCAAAGGCTGTGCCTTGTTCAATGGTTAATTGGTAGAGCGACAGATGATCCACACCCAAGGCCAGCGCGCATTCCAATTCGGATTTCCACTCAGCCAGAGATTGGTTTTGCCGGGCGTAGATCAGGTCAAAACTCACCCGGTCAAATGTCTTTCGCGCAATCTCGAAGGCTTGCATTGCTTCGTCCGCACTGTGGAGCCGTCCGAGGCGTTTAAGATCCGGATCGTTCAGCGCTTGGATACCCATGGAAATCCGATTGACGCCTCCATCACGAAAAGCGAGGAAACGACCGGCCTCTACTGAACTTGGGTTTGCCTCAAGCGTGATCTCCAGGTCGTTCGCGCAAGGCCAATTATACCGGATTCTCTCGATGATTTTGGAGACTGTTTCGGGGGACATCAGGCTGGGCGTGCCGCCGCCAAAAAATACCGAGAGCAATACGCGACCGTGTGTTTCTGCGGCGGTGCGATCCAGTTCTTTCAAATAGGCTTCGCACCAGGCTTTCTGATCGATTTGCCGCGACACGTGGCTGTTAAAATCACAGTACGGGCATTTGGCTTCGCAAAATGGCCAATGCAGATAAAGACCGAACCCACCCTGTTCCCAATCTTCAGCCAAAGCAGCCTGCGATCAATTGGTGGAATGCTTCTGCGCGGTGACTTATCCGATTTTTTTCAGCAGGCTCCATTTCGGCAAAAGTCAGGTCATAACCATCCGGTTGGAACATGGGATCATAGCCATGGCCAACTTGACCCCGCATGGGCCAGACCAATGTTCCGTTAACTTTGCCTTCAAAAACCTCGTCATGCCCGTCTGGCCAGGCAAGCACAAAGGTAGCTCGGAATCGTGCGCGACGGGGGTGCCTTGCGTTTCTCTCTTCAAGAAGGGTGTGAGTTTTCGTCATGGCCAAGAAGAAATCTCGACCCGCAGGGGTTTCGGCCCAATCGGCGGTATACACGCCTGGTTGATTGTCCAGCGCTTCGACTTCAATGCCTGAATCGTCCGCCAAGGCGGGAAGACCGGTTGCTTCGACGGCAGCCCGCGCCTTGATCCGCGCATTGCCCACGAAAGTCGCCTCCGTTTCTTCCGGTTCTTTCAGGTTCATTTCCGCCGCACCGACAACGGCCACACCATAGGGTTCAAACAGCTGCTGCATCTCTTCCAGCTTACCCGCGTTATGGGTGGCAATCAGAATGCGTTTGCCGTCGAACTGACGCGTCATGCCGTCGCGGCTCTTTGAGCGGCTGCCAATTCAGACACACCTTTTTCCGCCAGATCCATAAGGGCGTTCATTTGATCTCTTGAAAAAACAGAACCTTCTGCGCTCATTTGAACTTCGATTAGTTGATGCGAGGCGGTCATAATGAAGTTACCGTCCACACCGGCTTCAGAATCCTCGGGGTAATCAAGATCCAATACGGGCTGGCCAGCATAGATCCCGCAGCTGATCGCGGCCACAGGATCGGGCATCGGATCACTAATCACGTCACCTGTTTTCATCAGTTTATTGACAGCCAATCGAAGTGCCACCCATCCACCGGTAATTGACGCACAGCGCGTACCGCCGTCGGCCTGTAAAACATCACAATCCACGGTGATTTGCCGCTCTCCTAGTGCCACACGGTCTACACCAGCCCGCAAAGACCGCCCAATCAGCCGTTGTATCTCAACTGTTCTGCCGCCCTGCTTGCCCGCTGCAGCTTCGCGACGCATGCGGGTATTGGTTGCGCGGGGCAACATGCCGTATTCGGCCGTGACCCACCCCAGCCCCGACCCTTTGATAAACGGTGGAACCCGGTCTTCTATGGTAGCCGTGCACAGGACATGTGTGTCGCCCATTTTGATCAGGGCGCACCCCTCGGCGTGTTTCGTGAAATCCGTTTCGATGGAAACGGCCCGCATTTCGTCCAGGGCTCGACCGGAAGGGCGCATGAGATCTCCTTTGCTATCTGTCTCCCCGATACCGTTCTCATACGTGTGTATGCAACCCCGATTGAATTCTCCGCCCTATATGCTTTTAATCAGTTTCAGATAGGATACCGCCATGAACGATGTGCCAAATGTATTGGGAGAAATGAACGAACGTTCGCGCGAGGTCTTCCGCCGTGTTGTTGAGGGTTATCTTGAGGACGGCGCGCCCGTGGGATCACGAACTCTGACGCGGGATTTCAGCGAAAATGTTAGTGCGGCAACAATTCGCAACGTGATGCAGGATCTGGAATTCATGGGGCTTCTGGACAGCCCGCATGTCAGTGCCGGCCGTATTCCTACGCAGCAGGGTTTACGCATGTTCGTGGATGGTTTGCTGGAAATTGGTAATCCCGATGAGACAGACCGTGAGAAGATAGACGCGACACTGGGCTCTAAAGAGCAAGATGTCAGCGGCTTGTTGGACCGGGTCGGTTCTGCGCTTTCTGGTGTGACTCAAGGGGCTTCATTGGTTCTAACGCCCAAACACGAGGCGCCGATAAAACACATTGAATTTGTATCTTTATCATCAGATCGGGCTCTTGTGGTGCTGGTTTTTGGTGACGGACATGTGGAAAACAGGCTGTTTACACCGCCGCCGGGACAAACGCCAAGCTCCATGCGAGAAGCGGCAAATTTTCTGAATGCATTGATCGAAGGCAAAACCTTGGGTCAGCTGCAAACCACCATTCAGCACGAAATTCAAAGCAGGCGGCGCGAAATCGATTCGTTGGCTCAAGCTTTGGTGGAAAGCGGGATGGCGGTTTGGGAGGGCGATGGCGGCCAAATTGAGCGGCTGATTGTTCGGGGGCGATCGAATCTTTTGAGCGACGATGGCGAATCCGAAGATCTCGACCGGATCAAACACCTCTTTGACGACCTGGAACGCAAGCGCGACATCGCCGAATTCCTCGAACTTGCCGAAGGTGGCGACGGTGTGCGCATTTTTATTGGTTCTGAGAACAAACTTTTTTCACTTTCGGGTTCCTCTCTGGTGGTTTCCCCATATATGAACGCTGATCGTAAGGTTATTGGCGCTGTTGGTGTCATTGGCCCGACGAGACTGAATTATGGACGCATCGTGCCGATTGTGAACTACACGGCGCAACTGGTCGGGAAACTGATTTCGGACCGGAGCTAGAGGTGAAATATGGCGGAACCCAAGAACGAAGAGTTTCTAGATGACATTGAGGATGCGGAAGCCGAGGCTTTTGCAGAGGAAATGGAAGAGTTTGACGATGAGGCCCTTGAGATCGACGAGTTGCGGGCTGAGCGTGATCAACTGCGCGACCGGTTTATGCGCGCACTCGCGGATGCCGAAAACGCGCGCAAGCGGTCTGATAGGGATCGTCGCGAAGCGGAAAACTATGGTGGCTCGAAGCTGTCGCGCGATATGCTGCCCGTTTTCGACAATATGAAGCGTGCCATTGAAACGATCACTGACGAGCAAAAAGAAGCAAACAGTGCTCTGATCGAAGGTATCGAGCTGACAATGCGCGAACTTTTGAGCGTTTTCAAAAAACACGGCATCGAAATGATTGCACCAGAGGTGGGTGATCGCTTCGATCCGCAACATCACCAGGCAATGTTCGAGGCGCCGGTGCCAGGCACCAACGCGGGAGACATCATACAGGTTGCTGCTGAAGGTTTCATGCTGCATGACCGCTTGTTAAGGCCAGCTCAAGTTGGTGTGTCGTCCACGCCCAAATCATGATCTGAACACGACGCGTTCGTTCTACCGGGGCGGTCAGGACTTGGCCGCCTCTTTCAATTTGTAAAGAATGTCCAAAGCTTGTTTCGGCGTCAACTCATCTGGATGAACATCCGCGAGAGTATCGGTTAGTACAGATGATTTTGGTGGCGTCGGTGCCGGTGATGATGCCGCTGAAAACAATGGAAGATCATCGATCAGCGTCTTCTGGGTCGCGCCACCTTCGCGTTCCCCTTTTTCCAATGCATCTAGAACAACACGCGCGCGGGCAATGACTGACGGGGGTAATCCTGCGAGCTGCGCAACTTGAACACCGTATGATCTGTCTGCCGCGCCGCGTTTGACCTCATGCAGAAAGATCACCTCACCTTCCCACTCTTTTACCGAGACAGTTGCGTTTTCTACGCCGGGCAATTTGCCAGCAAGAGCGGTCATTTCGTGGTAATGGGTAGCAAAAAGCGCCCGGCTCTGATTGACGTCATGCAGATGTTCCAATGTGGCCCAAGCGATCGACAATCCGTCATAGGTTGCCGTACCCCGACCGATTTCATCCAGAATGACTAGCGCTTTATCATCCGCCTGATTCAGGATCGCAGCCGTTTCAACCATTTCCACCATAAACGTGGACCTTCCTCGTGCCAGGTCATCTGATGCTCCCACCCGACTAAATAGTTGACTGACCAGACCGATATGCGCGGATTTTGCCGGGACAAAGCTGCCCATTTGCGCGAGCAAGGCGATGATTGCATTCTGCCGCAGGAATGTGGATTTACCGGCCATGTTTGGACCGGTCAGTAGCCAGATATTTGCCGCAGAGGTCTCTGCGCTCAAGTCGCAGCTATTGGCAATAAATGGGGTGCCGGATTTTTCTTTCAGAGCCCGTTCGACCACAGGGTGCCGACCCGACACAATGTCAAAGGCGCGCGTGTCGTCCACTTTTGGGGCGGACCAGTGTTCCGTAACGGCCAAATCGGCGAGTGCGGTGGCCAAATCTAATTCTGCTAAACCTCCCGCTGTCTGAGCAATTTGCGCGGCTGAATTAAGAACAGTTAAGCGCAAAGTTTCAAACAGGCGCTTTTCAATTTCAAGCGCGCGCGTCCCAGCATTCAGGATTTTGACTTCCATTTCCGACAGGTCCACCGTGGTGAATCTGATCTGATTTGCCGTTGTTTGACGATGAATAAACAGGTCTGAAAAAGGCGGTGAAAGCATTTTTTCTGCGTGCGTGGCGGGCGTTTCCACAAAGTACCCAAGCACATTGTTGTGTTTGATCTTTAGAGACGAAATGCCCGTATTAGAGACGAAGTCGGCCTGCATGCTTGCTATTACACTGCGGCCTTCATCACGCAGTTTGCGGGCCTCGTCCAAGTCGTTGTCGACACCAGACGCAATATAGCCGCCGTCACGTGCCAATAGCGGCGGTTCAGCGACAAGTTCAGTCTCTAACTTTTCAATTAGATTTATGTGGCCCGCCATTGCATGCAGTGCATCTGTCAACAATTCCGGTAAGCCCGCGTCAACTAATTCGTCATGCAACGTCTCTGCTTGCGCCAACCCATTCCGAATGGCCGCTAAGTCCCTCGGCCCTCCGCGATCAAGCGACAACCGTGACAAAGCGCGATCAAGGTCAGGCACCTTCCGGAGCTGTTCACGCAGCTGCTGGCGTTTGGAGGTTTCGTCTACGGCCCAGGTAACGGCTTCCAGACGGTCGCGGATGGTGGAAAGTACACGTGAGGGGCTAGACAAACGGCGCTCCAACAAGCGGGCACCCGCTGCCGTGACTGTTTTGTCGATGACCCAGATCAAAGAACCGGAACGTCCGCCAGACAGTGATTGGGTCAATTCAAGGTTTCGGCGTGTGGCAGCGTCAATCTGAATGGTGCGGGCCTCCGTTTCTTTTTGAGGCGGGCGGAGCAGCGGCAGTTTGCCTTTCTGCGTGATCTCGAGATATTGAATAACCGCGCCCATAGCAGCGATCTCAGCACGGTCAAATGCGCCGAAAGAACTCAAGGTTTTTACGGAGAACAGATTGCAAAGGCGTTTTTCGCCACTTGTACTGTCAAAGGCGGACCGCGCGAGCCCCGTCAAAGCGATGCCGAAATCCTCAGCCGTTTCGCGCAAGGTTGCCTCTTTGGCTTCACTGACAATCAATTCGGATGGGGCAAGACGCGCCAACTCAGGAGCCAATCGCACTTGGGTTACCGACATCACATGAAAAGCGCCGGTTGAAATGTCGACCCAGGCCAAAGCTTGCGCATCTCTGACTTCGGCAAAAGCGGCCAGGTAATTATGACGGCGCGCTTCCAACAAGGCTTCTTCGGTCAATGTTCCGGGCGTCACCAGCCGGACCACATCGCGTTTGACGACTGATTTGTTGCCGCGTTTTTTGGCCTCGACAGGGCTTTCCATTTGCTCACAGACGGCGACGCGAAAACCCTTGCGGATCAACGTCAAAAGATATCCTTCGGCCGCATGTACGGGCACACCACACATCGGAATATCGGCCCCGTCATGCTTGCCCCGTTTGGTCAGCGCAATATCAAGCGCTTCTGACGCGGCAATCGCATCGTCAAAAAACATCTCATAGAAATCGCCCATGCGGTAAAAGAGTAAGGCATCCGGATAGTCAGATTTCAGGTCCAGATATTGCGCCATCATTGGCGTGACGGTCATGTGGTGCCCCCCGGCGGTTTCAGCGGACCTTACAAACCGGAACCGCGACGTAAAAGCCTCAAATGCTGCGTGCTTGAGGCTACCTGCCCGCTGGGCTAGAGGTTATGCGCTCAGATTAACAGTAAAGGCTTTTGTCCCATGTCCAAAACCCGAGTGACATCCGAAGAGGCGCTGGCCTTTCACCTGGAACCGACGCCCGGAAAGTTCGAGATCACAGCAACGGTTCCAATGACAACACAGCGAGACCTAAGCCTTGCCTATTCGCCAGGTGTTGCCGTGCCTTGCGAGGCGATCGCGGAGAACCCGGAAACAGCATATGACTATACCAACAAGGGCAATCTGGTTGCGGTTATTTCAAATGGAACAGCCGTTTTGGGTCTGGGCAATCTGGGCGCTTTGGCATCGAAGCCCGTCATGGAAGGCAAGGCGGTGCTGTTCAAACGTTTCGCGGATGTGAACAGCATTGATATAGAGCTGGACACCGAAGACACGGACGCCTTTGTCGACGCGGTAAAATTGATGGGTCCGACGTTTGGCGGGATCAATCTTGAGGATATCAAGGCGCCTGAGTGTTTCATCATCGAGCAGCGTTTGAAAGAACAGATGGATATTCCTGTTTTTCACGACGATCAGCACGGTACGGCTGTGATTTGTGCGGCCGGTCTTTTGAACGCGCTGAAAATCTCGAGCAAAAAAATCGAAGATGTTCGGATTGTGCTGAACGGGGCAGGGGCGGCTGGAATCGCTTGTCTGGAACTGCTGAAAGCGATGGGCGCACAACACCAAAACTGCATCATGTGCGATACAAAGGGCGTTATTTATCAAGGCCGGAGCGAAGGTATGAACCAGTGGAAGTCTGCGCATGCGGTCGCAACAGACCTACGCACGCTTGAAGATGCGATGCACGGGGCAGATGTTTTCCTTGGTGTCTCCGTTAAGGGTGCCGTGACGCAAGCGATGGTCGAAAGCATGGCGGAAAACCCCGTGATTTTTGCGATGGCGAACCCTGATCCGGAGATCACTCCCGAAGAAGCCCATGAAGTGAGGCCGGATGCAATTGTCGCTACAGGGCGCAGCGATTATCCCAATCAGGTGAATAATGTGCTGGGGTTCCCCTATCTGTTCCGTGGAGCCTTGGACATTAATGCACGTGCCATCAATGACGAGATGAAAATAGCTTGTGCCCATGCCCTTGCAAATCTTGCACGAGAAGATGTGCCCGATGAGGTCGCCTTGGCTTATGGCAAAAATCTCACTTTCGGGCGTGATTATATCATTCCGACACCCTTCGACCCGCGCTTGATTTACCGTGTGCCGCCCGCCGTGGCAAAAGCAGGAATGAGCACAGGTGCTGCGCGCCGACCGATCATTGACATGGAAGCGTACGAGCTTTCGCTGAAATCGAGGATGGATCCTACCGCAAGCATATTGCGAGGCATCAACACGCGTGCACGTGCCAATCAGGCGCGCATGATTTTCGCCGAAGGCGATGACCCGCGCGTGCTGCGTGCCGCTGTAATGTATCAACGTGCGGGGTTAGGAAAGGCCTTGGTGGTAGGGCGAGATGAAGATGTAAAAGCCAAGCTGCTCGCTGCTGGCCTGGAAGGCGCAGATCGTGAGATTGAGATCGTGAATGCAGCCAATACCCTCCATTTAGAGACTTATAAGTCTTTTCTCTATAACCGGTTGAACCGGGGTGGTTTTGATGCCCAGGACATCCACCGGCTTGCCGCGCGGGACAGACATGTGTTTTCCGCATTGATGCTGGCGCATGGTCATGGCGATGGCTTGGTGACCGGTGCCACACGCAAATCGGCACATATCATGGATCGGATCAACCACGTCTATGACGCCGATATTGCAAATGGGGCGGCGGGGATTACGGCTCTTTTGCACAAAGGACGGATCGTTTTCATCGCAGACACATTGGTGCACGAATGGCCGGACGAAGAAGATCTTGCCAATATTGCTGAACGCGCGGCAACGGTTGCGCAAAATATGGGGCTTGAACCACGCGTCGCATTTGTGAGTTTTTCGACCTTTGGCTATCCGGTATCCGAGAGGGCTGAGAAAATGGCCAAAGCGCCTGAGGTTCTCGACAGGCGGGGTGTCAGTTTTGAGTACGAAGGTGAAATGACCGTCGATGTTGCTCTAAATCTCAGGGCGCAGGCGTCTTATCCGTTTTCACGCCTGACGGGCCCCGCAAATATTTTGGTGGTTCCTGCCCGACATTCGGCGAGCATTTCGGTCAAGCTGATGCAGGAAATGGCGGGTGCAACGGTCATCGGACCGATCCTGGCAGGGGTGGACGGGTCGATCCAGATCTGTTCAACAGTTTCCACCGCCAATGATATTTTGAACATGGCGGTCCTTGCCGCCTGCAAGGTGGGTTAAACGTCAGGTGCCTACAAAAGGCGCGGCACTGCCCCAAAGCTCTTTGACACGCGCATCACGACCGCAAGCCTTGCGATAGGCATTGTAAGCCGCTGCCTGCCGTTTCGGACCAAACCGTGTGATGATCAGCTTGGTGCCTTTGTAGTAATCCTGATGGTAGGCATCAGCAGGATAGAATTCAGACGTGCGCAGGATCGGCGTAACGATGTTCTGACCCAAATCGGCCTGGGCTTTCGCTTTGGCAGCTTTCGCGACGTTTTCTTCTTTGGCGGAGCTTACAAAGATAGCGGTGCGGTAACTTTCGCCTCGATCACAAAACTGACCTTCAGCATCCGTGGGGTCAACCGACCGGAAAAACAGGTCCAACAATCTGCGCTGATCAACGACAGATGGGTCATATGTTATCTGCACGGCTTCATAGTGTCCGGTGCCACCTGCCGTGACTTGCTTGTAGGTTGGATTGCTTACTTCGCCGCCGGTAAAGCCGGAGACAACTTCAGTGACCCCGTTCACCCTCTCGAAATCGGATTCGACACACCAGAAACATCCTCCCGCAACGGTAAGCGTTTCCAAACCCGACGCGTGGGACTTGTGGGTTTGAGCCACCAGGCCAAGGGCGATCATGCCAGCCAGCGCCAATGATTTTAACGTATCACGATTAAGCATTTTGCGTCTCCTTCGCGCCAAGAATGTATTTTTGAACCCCGCACGGCAACTCACGAGCATGCGATGTCACATCCTGGTGAAGACAATTTACATATTGGCATTCTCGGTGCGGTTTTTTAGCGTCATATGAAACATCAAGGATTGTTCGCGATGCGCATTGAAACAAAAATTCATATGAACTGGGCGTCGTGATGCAGGTTGCGATGTGGTCAGGACCGCGCAACCTCTCGACGGCAATGATGTACAGTTTCGGCGCACGTCGGGACTTCTCGGTTATGGACGAACCATTTTATGCGGCCTATCTTGCGCAGTCACGGGCGGATCACCCGATGCGCGACGAAGTTCTCGCCAGCCAGCCCCAAGATCCAGAAAAGGCTGCGTCTTTGTGCGCCGGCGCGTTTCCTACGCCACATCTTTATATGAAGCATATGCCGCACCACATGCTGGACGGTTTTCCTCTCGCCTGGGCCCGCGATTGCGTGAATGTTCACCTTTTGCGGCACCCTGCACGGGTGATTGCCAGCTACGTCGCCAAACGCGAAGCGCCTACTTTGGATGACATTGGTTATGTCCAGCAATTGGCCGTGTTCAAAAGCCTCGGCGGCATCGTTGTCGACAGCTCTGATATCCGCGCAAATCCTGAGAAAGCGTTGCGTCGGCTATGTGCTGCGATTGACTTGGAATTTGATCCCGCGATGTTGCATTGGCCCGCAGGCCCCCGTGTTGAGGACGGCATATGGGCGGCGCATTGGTACAATTCGGTTCACAAAAGCACCGGGTTTGCCGGTCCCGAGGGACCTCTTCCCAAACTGGACGGGTCTGCGGCCCGATTATGTGAAGTGGCCCTTCCTTATTATGAAGAAATGAAAGCTCAAGTTCTTTAGCGAAGCCTGATTTTAGAGCTTGTCCTTCTATTTCAAGCGGCGATCCCGAGCTGCCAGAAGTTTCAGGCGCAACGCGTTCAGCTGAATAAAGCCTGCCGCGTCCTTTTGGTCATAGGCCCCGGCGTCGTCCTCAAACGTGACATGCGCTTCGGAATAGAGACTATGGTCGGACCAACGACCAACGGTTCGCACATGTCCTTTGTAAAGCTTCAGGCGCACTGTACCAGTGACATGTGATTGGGATGCATCTATTGCGGCCTGCAACATAGTGCGCTCTGGGCTGAACCAGAAACCATTGTAAATCAACTCGGCATAGCGCGGCATTAGCTCGTCCTTGAGATGCATGGCACCTCGGTCAAGTGTGATCGATTCAATGGCCCGGTGTGCCTCGAGCAGCAAAGTACCGCCGGGCGTTTCGTAAATACCACGCGATTTCATACCAACAAAGCGCCCTTCGACCAGATCCAGTCGCCCGCACCCATGCTTGCCGCCCAGTTCGTTTAGCTTGGTCAGCAACGATGCAGGTGACATTGCTTCGCCATTGACGCTTACGGCATCTCCTTTATCAAAACCAACTTCAATGTACTCTGGTGTGTCGGGGGCCTGCTCTGGGCTGACCGTGCGCTGGTACACGTACTCCGGCGCATCAACTGCGGGATCTTCCAGAACTTTTCCTTCGGATGATGTATGCAAAAGGTTGGCGTCGACACTAAATGGTGCTTCACCGCGTTTGTCTTTCGCAATCGGGATTTGGTTTTTTTCTGCAAAATCAAGGAGCTTAGTTCGGCTGGAAAGATCCCATTCCCGCCAAGGCGCAATGACTTTGATATCGGGGTTCAGCGCATAGGCCGCCAGTTCGAACCGCACTTGATCATTGCCTTTACCTGTCGCACCGTGGGCGACCGCATCCGCACCGGTTTCTTCAGCGATTTCAACGAGACGTTTGGAAATCAACGGTCGGGCTATGGAAGTGCCCAACAAGTACAGCCCTTCGTACACAGCATTTGCACGGAACATCGGGAACACGAAGTCGCGCACAAACTCTTCGCGTACATCTTCGATGTAGATATCCGAAGCGCCCATGAGCTCCGCTTTTTTGCGTGCGGGTTCAAGTTCTTCTCCCTGACCAAGGTCGGCAGTAAACGTCACGACATCGCAGCCATATTCTGTTTGCAACCATTTAAGAATAATTGATGTATCCAGACCGCCAGAGTAGGCGAGCACGACTTTTTTGGGCGCAGACATGGTTTCTTCCTCAGCCAGATTTCTCGCTGCCGATACCGTTTTTTGTTAAGCGCAGCAAGGTTGAACCGCGTTGACCGGATCCCCATGCGCGCCTAGAGATCAAAGACCCTACGGATCAAAAGGAGTGGGCAATGCCCTCAAGCGAATTTGCCATGGCGGCCCAAGCCGCTGAGCAGGAAATGCGCGCCGTTTTTCCGCCCACGCCACTGTTGAGAAACGACCATCTGTCAGAGCGGTTTGGAGCGGATATCTGGTTGAAACGCGAAGATCTGAGCCCTGTACGCTCTTACAAGCTGCGGGGCGCGTTTAATGCTATGCGTAAGGTGATTCCTGATCAATCCGTCTTTGTTTGTGCCAGCGCGGGGAACCATGCCCAGGGCGTGGCGTTCATGTGTCGGCATTTTGGGGTGACCGGGGTCGTTTTCATGCCGGTGACAACGCCGCAACAGAAAATCCAGAAAACACGGATGTTTGGCGGGGATCACGTCGAAATTCGCCTTGTTGGCGACTATTTCGACAACACGTTATCCGCGGCTCAGATGTTCTGCGCGGAAGTGGGCGCGCATTTTCTTTCCCCTTTTGACGATGAGGATGTGATCGAAGGCCAGGCGTCTGTCGCTGTCGAGATCGAGGCCCAAATGGGTCGTGTCCCCGATCGGGTGATTTTGCCCGTTGGCGGCGGCGGGCTATCTGCGGGCGTTCGCAGCTATTTTGGCGATCAATGCAATTATACGTTTGTTGAGCCGACCGGCGCGCAAAGCCTCGGGTTCGCCCTGAAAGAGGGCACGCCTGTTGATGTGTCGCCGATCAACAGTTTCGTTGACGGCGCTGCTGTCGCCAAATTGGGTGCACGCACGTTTCGGCGCTTGAGCACGATTAGTTCCAATGATGTCATCCACATATCAGAGGATCGAATTTGCACCACGATCGTGGAGATGTTGAATGTAGAAGGCATTGTGTTAGAACCCGCTGGCGCCTTGGCGATTGAGGCGCTTGCGGATCTTGCCAAGGAGCTCAAGGGTAAAACAATCGTATGTATCGCGTCGGGTGGAAATTTTGATTTCGAGCGCTTGCCGGAAGTAAAAGAGAGGGCGCAGCGCTATTCTGGTATTAAAAAGTACTTCATTTTGCGAATGCCGCAGAGACCCGGCGCACTCAAAGAGTTTCTGAACATCTTGGGGCCGGATGACGATATTGCGCGGTTTGAATACCTTAAGAAATCAGCGCGAAATTTTGGCTCTGTACTGATCGGAATAGAGACGACTCGGCCGGAGAATTTTTCAAGATTTCTGGCTGAGTTGGACGATGCCGGGTTCACATACACTGACATCACTAACGATGAGACACTTGCACAATTTGTAATCTAAGGGGGTCGGATGGATTTCGCCGATAAAACGGTTGTCATCACGGGCGGGGCCAGCGGTATTGGCGCGGCACTTGCAGAGCTGCTGGTCGAGAAAGGTGCCCGGGTCGCGCTCGCGGATCGGAATATTGAGGCTGTTCAGGAGGCTGCATCGCGGATTGGGTGTATGGGTTTTTACTGTGATGTCGCCGAAGAAACTCAGATTTTAACCTTATTAGGCTCTGTTCAGAAAGAATTGGGCGAAGTGGATTGTTTCGTCTCTAACGCGGGGGTTTTTGACTCTCAACCAAGCCATGTAGGCTCTGCATCGAATGAAGATTGGTCTCGTAATTGGTGCGTCCACGTGATGGCGCACGTCTATGCGGCGCGCGCGCTTTTGCCACAAATGCTAAAACGTGGGTCAGGCTATTTTGTGAACGTCACTTCAGCGGCAGGTTTGCTCAATCAAATTGAAAATGCGGCTTATTCTGCCACCAAGCACGCCGCGGTTAGCTTCGCAGAATCTCTGGCCATTACGCATGGTGACGCAGGTATTGGTGTCTCTTTAGTATGCCCACAATATGTGGCGACGCCCTTGATTGGGCTGACAGACCAAGACGCAAAAGCCTCAGCCGGCCTTTTGACCAGCGCGCAGGTTGCCGAGTCGATTGTTGTCGGTGTCGAAGCCAATCAATTTCTCATTTTGCCGCATCCGGAGGTCGCCAATTTTGCGCAAAGGCGTGCACAAGATCATGACGGCTGGATTAGCGGTATGCAGCGGATGAGAAAGACGGCGGTGTCGAAACTGGGTCGTGCAAGCATTGCCGATCTTTACAAGATTATCTAACCAGCGAGTTTCAGTGAAATCTCGTTAATGAAAACCGTCCGGGATTGATCGTAGGAATTCAATATTTCATCAATATCAACTGCGGCTGATGCATCTTTTGCAACGGCGGTTTCGCCCGCCTGGCAAAGACCCGAAAAGTGCTGGAAGCCAAGGCTGAGCGCGCTGCCTTTTAAGAAATGCAGTTTTTCTTCGAGGGAGGTCTGGTTTTCTTTGACAGATAGCTCCGAAATAGCGGCGTCCACTTCTTCCAGAAAAAGCTCGACAACTTCATCAAAATCTTCGGCACCGACTTCTTCCCGAAGCGTTGCAACCCTATCCCAATCAATCATCTTGTTCTCCATCATTGGTTGAGGGAGTATGTGCCAAAGGTCCTAAAACTTTGTATCTTTACGCAAAATATTTAGTCGGTTTTTCAAGTTCATTTGGTTTTAAGCATTGTACGTCTATTAAACGCAGATGTTTTAAGTAGAGATTTAATGGCGCACCATCTCACCACAACAAACGATGCGGATGTTCCCGATTGTCGGGAGTCGCCTCTGCTTGTCCTGGTCGTAGACGACAGCCGGTTGCAGCGTAAAATACTATCCAGTTCGCTCAAGCGTTGGGGTTATGAAGTTTTGGAGGCGGATTCCGGTGAAGCCGCCATGGAGATTTGTACCACGCATTCCCCGGCGCTTGTCTTGAGCGATTGGATGATGCCCGGTATGTCTGGCATTGATTTCTGCAAGGCATTTCGGGAAATGTCCGGTGATGAATACAGCTATTTTATTCTGCTGACGTCCAAAAGCGAGAAGAATGAAGTAGCGGAAGGTCTTGACGCCGGCGCAGATGATTTCCTGACCAAACCTGTGGATGGTCATGAGTTGCGCGCGAGGATGACTGCAGGTGAACGCATTTTGGCAATGCAGCGTGAATTGACCCAGAAAAACCAGGTGATCACTGAAACTCTGGATGAATTGCAACGGCTTTACGATTCACTCGATAACGACCTGATTGAAGCAAAACAGTTGCAACAGTCGCTTGTACCGGAACGGTTCAAGTCATTTGGCACCGGTGATCTGTCACTTTGTTTGCGTTCCAGTGGACATGTCGGTGGCGATTTGGTTGGGTTCTATCCGGCCGCTGAAGGCCATCTTGGAATCTATTCGATTGATGTCTCGGGCCATGGGATTAGTTCTGCGTTGATGACAGCGCGCCTGGCTGGCTATTTGTCCGCAAGTGCATTGGATCAGAACGTAGCCTTGGAAAAACTGCCCGATGGCAGCTACCGTTCGCGTCAACCAGAACAAGCTATCCAATCTCTGAACGAACTTGTTCTCGATGAAATGGAAACTGAGCATTACTTTACCCTTATGTTGGCAGATATTGATCTTAATACCGGGAAGGTCGTTTTGGGTCAGGCCGGACACCCCCACCCGGTGGTACAACGAAAATCAGGTGATCTTGAACAAGATGGTTCTGGTGGATTTCCCGTTGGCCTGATGTCTGGTGTGACTTTCTCGCAATTTGAATTGGAACTACAACCAGGTGACAGGCTTTTGATCCTTTCGGATGGGGTGACGGAATGCCCCTTGTCTGATGGTGAGTTTTTAGGCGAGGATGGACTGGAAGAAGTTATGAAAGACCTTCAATCCGTTTGTGGACCCGCGTTTTTCGATCGTTTGATTGACGTGATGACCGAACTTTCCGGCGTTTCAGAATTTCCTGATGACGTGTCGGGCTTGCTTTTTGAATTCAGCGGCCCTCACTAAGAAAAATACTGCGCGACAAACCTACGATCACCATCATTCCCCAACATCGCAATGGCATCGCTAGCGGAGACAACCAGGGTTTCATGATCCGGCTCGCTCGGCAGGCAAAGTTGATAGACCGGGCGTGCCACAAACACATGACAAATTTTTTCCGCCCATAGGTCGTACTCTGGCATAAAGGCAAATCTGCGAAATGTGCCAAGCTTTTGTGGTCGCGAAACACGCCAGCCAGTTTCTTCCATTACTTCTCGATGAAGAGCCTGTATTGCGCTCTCGCCACGGTCAATCCCGCCCCCGGGTAACTGGATGTCGATCTCTTCAGCAATTTGTGCGGTAAGTAGAACACCGCCGTTCATCGGCAAAATCGCATAGGCTCCGGGCCGTCTGACATACCGTTGATTTGCCTGTGGCGATCGTCCGACGCGGATTATCATTCTGTACTGCCCTCTTTTCATCGCTTGCAGGACGTTTATATGGGGCTGGTATGCCAACCACTTGGCGATAAGGAAACCCCAATGACACTCGGACACCAGATCGCATGGGACGATACTGTCCTGCCTTTTCAGCTTGACGCAAGCGATATTCGCGGCCGTGTCGCACGCTTGGATGGCGCGCTGAACGGCATTCTTAAACAACATGATTACCCGCCACAGGTCGAAGCTTTGGTGGCGGAAATGGCACTGTTGACGGCGTTGATCGGTCAAACCATCAAGCTGAAATGGAAACTGCAGTTACAGGTCCAATCCAAAGGCGCAGTCCGCATGATCTCCACGGATTACTATGGTCCCGAAAACGACGGAGATCCCGCGCGTATCCGAGCCTATGCAAGTTTTGATGCCGATCGTCTTTCGGACGCAACGCCGTTTGATCAAGTCGGCGAAGGCTATTTTGCGATCATGATTGATCAGGGCAAAGGCACGACACCCTACCAAGGGATCACGCCGCTTGAGGGCACGTCTCTTGCAGCCTGCGCCGAAACCTATTTCGCCCAATCCGAACAGCTACCCACGCGGTTTTCATTGAGCTTTGGGAAATCGACCGAACCGGGCGTATCAGAGCGTTGGCGTGCGGGGGGTGTGATGTTGCAACATATGCCCAAAGCCTCGCCGTTCGTGGCCAAAGGCGAGGGGTCGGGTGAAACGCTTTATGCGTCTGATCTCGTGCACGATGACGAAGCTGAAAATTGGGGTCGTGCAAACATTCTGCTCGATACGGTTGAGGATCTCGAACTGATTGGTCCCAGCCTAGGGCCGAACGACCTATTGGTGCGTCTGTTTCATGAGGAACAACCCCGGGTCTTTGATGCGCAGGCTGTGCAATTTGGGTGCACGTGTTCCGAGGAACGCGTGCGCCAGAGCCTTTCGATTTACTCCTCTCGAGACATTGAGACGATGACCACGGATGAAGGACGGGTCACGGCTGACTGCCAGTTTTGCGGCGCGCATTATGATCTAGACCCTATGACGGTTGGTCTCCAAGCGCAGCAGGATGGAAATGACTCCTAACGTGGAAACGATCCGGGCGGCTCTTTTGCGGCCCGGACGTCCCTCATCTGATTTTGATTTGAATCCCGAAACAGTGCTGCCCGCCGGTCGCAAATTGCGTCAAGCAGGAGTTTTGGCACCAATAATTGAAAAACAAAACGGCCTCCACGTTGTTTTGACCAAAAGATCGTCGGCCCTGAAACATCACCCCGGGCAAATCGCGTTTCCTGGCGGTAAACAAGATGAGACAGATGCAGATGTAAGTGCTGCGGCTCTGCGCGAGGCACATGAAGAAATCGGATTGCCCGCTGAAAATGTCGATGTACTGGGTACCTTGCCCGCGCATGAAACCGTCACGGGTTTTGTCGTGACACCGGTTATTGGTCTGGTGACGCGCGATTTCACGGTTGTGCCGGAACAAGGCGAAGTGGCAGAAGTGTTCTCTGTGCCGCTGTCGCATGTGCTCGATCCCACCCGGTATGTAATTGAATCCCGGCGTTGGCGCGGAACACGGCGCTACTATTATGCGGTGCCCTACGGGCCCTATTACATCTGGGGCGCAACTGCGCGTATGTTGCGAGCATGGACAGACCAGATACTACAGTAATCCCTCCTGACACGGTTTGGCTCAGTGATCCGGCTGTACAGTCGGTGTGTCGGGCCATCAGTGCTGAGGGTGCCGATGTTTACTTTGTAGGCGGATGTGTGCGTGACGCACTCCTCGGTCTGGATGGCAGTGATGTTGACATGGCAACCAATGTCTTGCCGCAACAGGTCATGCAGCTGGCCGAGGCGCAAGGACTGAAAGTTGTGCCGACGGGCATTGATCATGGCACTGTTACTGTGGTTGCCGGTGGTCGAGGCCATGAAGTCACAACGTTCCGAAGAGACGCTAAAACCGATGGTCGCCGCGCCGACGTCACATTTTGTGATGACATCACCCTGGACGCGGGACGGCGTGATTTCACCCTTAACGCCCTCTATGCGACACCCGACGGGGCAGTTATCGATCCTCTCGGGACGGGTGTCGTGGATTGCCTGGCGCGTCGGATCAGGTTCATCAATGATGCCGACGCCCGCATTCGCGAAGACTATTTGCGGGTGCTGCGGTTCTTTCGTTTTCATGCCTGGTATTCTGACCCTCAACAAGGTCTCGATACGGATGCATTGGATGCGATTGCTCAGAATGGTCGCGGATTAGAGAATCTTTCGGCTGAGCGCGTAGGCGCGGAGATGTCCCGATTGCTGGCGGCGCCGGACCCCACGCCTGCCGTTGCGGCTATGCAGCAAACCGGAGTTTTGCAGCGCGTCTTGCCGGGGAGCGACCTGGCCTTGCTTGGTCCGGTGGTTCATCTGGAGGCGTCCGTGCAATTGCCCCCGGATTGGCGCCTCAGACTTGTGGCGCTGGGCGGAGAAGACGTGCAGCCAAGGCTGCGTATGACCAACAAGGATGCCAAGTTCGTCTATAAACTCCGGGAAACAATAGGCGATTTGAAGTCTTTGCGAGAAATCGCTTATCGTTTTGGGTTGGACATCGCACAAGGAACGCTCATCCTCAGAGCTGCTATGGCAAATGAAGTGCTGGCGCCGTTTCAGCTCGATCCGCTGGAAATGGCATCTAAGGCGCGGTTTCCTGTGTCGGCAATGGACTTAATGCCGGCATTGCAGGGAAAGGCGCTGGGGGATCGGCTGGCCGACTTGGAGGCTCAATGGATTGCATCGGATTTTCAGCTCTCACGTGATGCTCTGATAACGGGCAAATGAAGAGGTCGACAAGTCGGGTTCTGTTTTGTAAAAGGCCCATATCAACACGGAGGAATACGAAATGTATCGCGGGATCTGGTTCAGCTGAGGCTGTCATAACCTAACCGTCGCAGGTTCTGCCAAGCAGCGCCTGACCATTTCGTATGCTATTTCCTAGTAAGGCCTCCTTGTCATGCTCCGCTATTTCGAACGTCTCGTTGACCCATATACCCCTTATGTTGAGACCGATCATCCTCCACAAAAACTTTTTGCATTTTTGTGGCAATACTCTCAGCCGTTCAAAAAGGTGTTTTTCTGGACAGGTCTGATGTCCATCGTTGTGGCTGCGATTGAGGTTGCCTTGATCTTTTACATGGGTCGGGTGGTTGACCTTTTGGACGGTGATCCAGCGGTGTTTTGGGAAAACTACGGCTTGGAGTTGGTTTTGGCGGCGCTTTTCATTCTTTTGATCAGGCCTTTGTTGCAAGCTATCGACGTCGCCTTGTTAAACAATGCGATTTTGCCGAATTTTGGCACTTTGATCCGGTGGCGGGCGCACAGGCAGGTCTTGCGGCAATCTGTGGGATGGTTTGAAAACGATTTTGCTGGCCGCGTTGCCAATCGGATCATGCAAACACCGCCGGCTGCGGGAGAGGTGGTGTTTCAGGTCTTTGATGCCATTTCCTTCTCTCTGGCCTATTTGCTGGGTGCGGCGATTTTGTTGTCCAGCTCCGATCCGCGCCTCTTGATCCCATTGCTGGGGTGGTTCGGGCTCTATCTTTTGTTGCTGCGATGGACGGTGAAACGCATTGGTCCTGCGTCGCAGGCCGCTTCCAATGCGCGGTCTATGGTTACCGGTCGGGTGGTGGATGCCTATACAAACATCCACTCCGTCAAGATGTTCGCGCATCACGAACAAGAACTGGAATACGCAAAAGAGGCCATCGAGGAATCGCGCGTCACTTTCCAGAAAGAGATGCGGATCTTTACGGTAATGGATGTCACCCTTGTGGCTTTGAATGGGCTGCTCATCATAGGAATCGTTGGATGGGCGATCTTGTTGTGGGTGCAGGGCACAGCCAGCGTAGGGGTGGTCGCCGCGGCAACAGCGCTTACGCTGCGCCTGAACGCGATGACCGGATGGATCATGTGGGCGCTGACCACGTTTTTCCGCGAACTTGGTGTTGTTGCGGAAGGCATGGAAACGATTGCGCAACCGATCACCCTGACCGATTCCGATCGTGCAAAGCCGTTGAAACTGACTGAGGGTACAATTGCTGTCAAACAGGTATCGCATCACTATGGGCGGTCTTCAGGTGGGTTAGATCACATCGACCTGACGATACGTCGGGGTGAAAAAATTGGTCTGATTGGCCGATCTGGCGCCGGTAAATCCACGCTGGTGAAACTGCTTTTGCGGTTTTACGACCCGGAAGCCGGACAAATTCTGATCGATGGTCAGGATATCACAGCTGTTCGGCAGGATAGCCTGCGTTTGTCGATCGGCATGGTGCAACAAGACAGTTCGCTTTTGCACAGGTCGGTGCGTGACAACATCCTCTATGGTCGCAATGACGCCAGCGAAAAGGATGTCATTGCGGCGGCCAAGCAAGCACAGGCACATGAGTTCATTCTTGATCTGGAGGATCCCGAAGGTCGAACAGGCTATGATGCCCAGGTTGGCGAGCGCGGAGTAAAACTGTCCGGTGGGCAACGCCAGCGGGTGACGCTCGCGCGGGTGATCCTGAAAGATGCGCCGATCCTGCTGCTTGATGAGGCCACAAGTGCGCTCGATAGTGAGGTTGAGGCGGCCATTCAGGATACGCTCTATGGTATGATGGAAGGTAAAACCGTGATTGCCATTGCGCACCGGCTTTCCACCATCGCCCGAATGGACCGTATCCTCGTCCTCGACAAAGGGCGTATTGTGGAAGACGGCAGTCATGACGCGCTTTTGGCGCGGGGCGGGCTATATGCAGACTTCTGGGCCCGGCAATCAGGCGGGTTTTTGACCATTGAGGAGCCGTCTTGAAGTTACCAGACTGGATTGACGCGTTTCGCGCTGCCGAAGGTCCGCCGCCTGAAACATTGGGCAGCTTCATGCTCTGGTGCCTGTCGGGCGCATGGCCGGCGCTTTGGATGGCGGCCTTTTTCTCGGCGGCTGCGGGGGTATTGGAAGCAGGCACAGCGCTGATTTTGGGTATGGTCATTGACGCCACGGCTCAAATTGGACCGGAAGCCTTTTGGGAAGGTGGTAACATTGCCTTGGTGGCGGGCGCGATTGCGTTTTTTCTGATTGCGCGGCCCTTGTTCTTTGGCCTCTCAGCGTCGGCTAATGCGATCATCGTGCAGCCAAACGTGAACCCGCTTGTATTGTCACGATTGCATCGGTGGACATTGGGCCAGACGGTTGGGTTCTTCGAAGATGATTTCGCAGGCCGCATTGCGCAAAAACAGATGCAAACCGCACGCGCTGTCACCGATGTGGTATCTGAGGTCATAAATGTTGTGGCCTTCGCGCTCGCCTCTCTGGCCGGGTCCGTTATGCTATTGTTGTTGATTGACTGGCGTGTGGCTTTGGGTTTCGGCATCTGGTTGATCGCCTATTTTACCATGATCCGCTGGTTCTTGCCGCGCATTCGCACGCGATCGGCGGGTCGGGCTGGTGCGCGGGCCATGGTATCGGGACAGGTGGTCGATACCATCACGAACATCAAGACGGTCAAACTGTTTGCCCACGCCGATCACGAAGACCGGGCCGCTTTGGGCGCGATGCAGACGTTCCGATCGCGCGCCTTGGAGTTTGGATATCTGGCGGCAGGGTTTCGCTTTGCGTTAATGACACTGGCGGGATTTTTGCCCGTATTGCTGTTGGGCGGAACCCTCGTACTGTGGCAGTCTGGCCAGGCGTCAGAGGGAGACATCGTTGCCGCGGGCGCAGTGGCCATCCGAATTGCCCAGATGACGGGCTGGGTCAGTTTCACTCTGATGGCAATATACGCCAATATTGGCGAGATCGAAGACGGCATTCGTACGCTCACCCCGCGTAACCGGCTGGAGGACAAACCAAATGCTCGCAATCTTGTCGTGCCCGATGGCGAAATAGCGCTTCGGGACGTCGGGTTTGCCTATGGTCGCGACAAGGGCGGCGTTCAGGGCATTGATCTGACGATCCTTGCAGGCCAAAAACTCGGGATCGTTGGCGCGTCGGGTGTCGGTAAATCTACACTCGTGGCGCTTTTGTTGCGGCTTTATGATGCAGAAGCCGGCGCGATTGAAATTGACGGTCAGGACATCAGGCACGTCACACAAGAAAGCCTGCGGCGCAACATTGGCATGGTCACTCAGGAAACGGCGATGTTCAATCGCTCGGCCAGTGACAACATTATGTATGGTCGGCCAGATGCAACAATGGACGACGTAGTCGCAGCTGCTAAAAAGGCGGAAGCGCATGAGTTTATTATGGAATTGGTCGATCACCAGGGGCGCACCGGGTATCATGCAAATCTGGGTGAAAGGGGCGTCAAGCTCTCTGGCGGCCAACGCCAACGCATCGCGCTTGCACGTGCCATTCTGAAAGATGCACCTATTCTTGTGCTGGATGAGGCAACAAGTGCATTGGACAGTGAAGTCGAAGCTTCCATTCAGACTGCTCTTGAACGGGTGATGGAGGGCAAAACCGTTTTGGCCATTGCACACCGTTTGTCGACGTTGACAGAGATGGACCGCATCATTGTCATGGAAGGCGGGCGGATCGTTGAAGACGGCGACCATGACACGCTTTTAGCGAAGGGTGGACGGTACGCGCAGTACTGGGAGCGTCAATCGGGTGGTTTCATCCGGACGCAAGCGGCGGAATAGGGGCTGTTTTGCGGATCTATCCTGTCGTAAGTCCGGGCGCATGACAGAAATAACAATCAAACGCCTTGGCATGCAGGGCGACGGTGTCGCGGATGGGCCGATCTATGTGCCTGTAACTCTGCCGGGCGAAGTCGTTACTGGCACTCTGGATGGTACCGTGTTGCGCGATGCGAAAGTCCTTCAACCTTCAGAACGTCGCGTGACTGCGCCTTGCAAGCATTTCAAGTCCTGCGGTGGCTGCCAGTTGCAGCACGCCGATGATGACTTTGTTGCCGAGTGGAAGGTTGATGTGGTGCGCCATGCGTTGCAGGCACACGGATTGGAAACTGATTTCAAGCCGATCCAAACCTCGCCCCCGCTGTCGCGCCGACGCGCTGGTTTCGCGACGCGGCGCACGAAAAAGGGCGCAATGGCAGGATTTCACGGCCGCGCTTCGGACACGATTGTCGCGGTTCCCGATTGCAAGCTGGTCGATCCTGCGGTGTTGAAAGCCATCCCCGTGGCAGAGGCGCTTGCCGTCATTGGCGCAAGCCGCAAAACAGCGCTGTCAGTGATGGTGACCACGACCAAGGCAGGTTTGGATGTGGCGGTCACTCAGGGCAAGCCATTAGATGGTCCGCTGCAGCAACATCTCGCATCGGCCTGCGACCAACTTGGGCTTGCGCGTCTAACGTGGAATGGTGACGTCGTTGCCATGCGTACGCCGCCTGTTCATTCTATCGCTGGCGTATCAGTAGCACCACCGCCCGGGGCCTTCCTGCAAGCGACGTCCCACGGCGAAACAGCTCTGACGCAGGCTGTAATGGATATCGCCGGCGATGCAAAGCGGGTCATCGATCTCTTTGCCGGGTGCGGGACCTTCACCTTGCCGCTTGCATGCGGCGCGGAGGTGCATGCGGTGGAGGGGATGCCCAAAATGGTTGAGGCGTTGGACTATGCTTGGCGAAATGCACCGGGGCTGAAGACAGTGACCAACGAGGTTCGAGACCTCTTTCGCCGCCCTCTACAGCCTGATGAAATGGCCAAGGCCCAAGCACTCGTTCTCGATCCACCGCGCGCAGGAGCTGCGGCGCAGATTGCTGAGATAGCGAAGGCGAAACTTGCGCGTGTTGCCTATGTTTCGTGCAATCCGGTGTCCTTTGCGCGCGATGCTCTAACGCTGGTAAACGCGGGCTTTACACTTGACTGGATACAAGTCGTTGACCAATTCCGATGGTCAGCACATGTAGAGCTTGTTGCCAGCTTCACCGCGCCACAGGGCCGCGGGTAAAGGACGAGGAGATGCCGATGAACTTGCGCCAAAAACTGGATGTCTGGCTGGATCAGACCTGGGTGACGAACCTGGTCATGGCAGTGATCATTTTCAACGCAATCATTTTGGGCATGGAAACCTCGCCGGACCTGATGGCCCGCGCCGGTGGGGTCATCGTGGCGCTCGATACTGCATGTCTGGGTTTTTTTGTCGCTGAAATCCTGCTGAAAGTTTTTGCGCGCGGCGCGCGGTTTTTCAAAAGTGGCTGGAACCTCTTTGATCTGGCCATTGTTGGCGCAGCGCTTTTGCCGGGCTCGCAAACCATGTCCGTGCTGCGGGCTTTACGTATTTTACGTGTATTGCGTGTGATTTCTGTGGCACCGCGGTTGCGCCGCGTTGTTGAGGGATTAGTGACGGCGCTACCTGGCATGGCCAGCGTTTTCGTTTTGATGGCGATCATTTTCTACATCGGTGCTGTGATCGCGACCAAACTCTTTGCCCAGAGCTTTCCTGAATGGTTTGGTTCCTTGCCGATGAGCGGCTATACGTTGTTTCAAATCATGACGTTGGAGAGTTGGTCCATGGGAATTGTGCGCCCGGTCATGGAAGTCTACCCCTATGCATGGGCCTTTTTTGTGCCATTCATCATGATCACCACGTTTGCGGTTGTGAACCTGTTGGTAGGCCTCATCGTCAATTCGATGCAGGACGCGCATCAGGAAGAAGCAGGGGCTGTCACGGATGCCTATCGTGATGAGGTTTTGACGCGCTTGATCGCGATAGAGAAACGTTTGGAGGTGAATTCAAAGTCTTGACCTTTTTGTGATCTTGATTAACCACTCATCCATGGTACCTGTGCCAAAAGAGCAGAACGTCGAAAAGACAAACAGGACAGCAGCAAAATGCGTCGTAGAGATCTGATTTTATCATCCGCAGCTACAGTTGCGTTGGCCGGGTGTGCGGGAAATCCGAAACTCCGCAGGTATAATGGTCCGGAAGTGACCTTTCTGGTTGTAAACAAATCCGACCGCAGGCTGCATTTGTTGCATCACGACTCGCTGTTAAAAAGCTACGATATCAACCTTGGTTTTGCGCCAACCGGGCACAAACAGTTTGAGGGCGATGGCCGTACACCTGAAGGGGTTTACCGGATTGACCGCCGAAATCCGAATTCGAAATTCCATCTTTCACTCGGCATATCCTACCCCAATGTGAATGATGTCGCCGCCGCCAAAGCTTTGGGGAAGTCCGCGGGGGGCGATATTTTCATCCACGGACAGAAGAACCCGTTCAAGTCGGATTCCAAAGATTGGACTTGGGGCTGTATATCCGTCACCAACGAGGAAATGGAAGAGATCTACGCTATGGTGCAGACGGACACATTGATCGCATTGAACCCTTAAACTGGGCCTGCACTGACGCTCGGGTCACCGGTGATCAACGTCCACCAGATTTTACCATTTGATTCCTGAAACCAGGCAAACCCCATCTGTTTCGCATCGGGCGACAAGATCACCCTTCGCGTATCAGGTTGCTCCATCCAGGCGGCGAGCGTCTCAAGCTCCGATTCGTAGGTTTCGGAGATATTCTCGCCAACCAAGCTGCCTGCGTATCCAACGCGTTGAACGCGGTCGATGGGCGATGATCCATCAGAGCCAAAGTGCCAGGGCCTGTTTTGGACCGACATATCACGCGAATGTGTTGCCGCCGCAGCATTTAGGTTCGGGTCCATCTCCAATGCTGGCTGACCGGAGGCGCTACGCAATGCGTTGATGGCATCCAGCATACGGAATTGGACCTTGCCAGCGTCACCGCGACTGATTCGGTAGATTTTACCACCGCTGGCGCCATCGTTAATGCCTGAAGACGGCGCGCAGGCTGCCAAAACCAAGCCAAAAGCGAACAAAATCGATAACCAGCGCATTTTTTGACTCCTTATTCAGCAAGATCGCTCATATATCGACAAGCGTCGTTTTTCAAACGCACATGGGCCGCGCAGTGCGAGATGACAAGCGTTTGATTTGCGACTGCGACTTTCCCGCAATAGACTGAGGCAAATTATCTGAACGCCCGTATTCATGGAGGCACTTGATGTCCGACAAACGTTTCGAAATACCCAGCCGACGCTCCTTCCTGGCGGGTTCTGCGGCCATGCTCGCGACACCTGCGATTGCGCAAGACGCATCTTCGGTTAATTCGTCGGCCACAACTCAGGGCGAGCGAGATCTCAATGAAGTCGTGCCGCGTAACATATCAAGCTTTCGAAAACTGGATTGGCAGCCCTATTTTTCTAATCTGAAAAATGGGGCCATTTTGGTCGATATTGACAGTCGAGCTCTGCATTATTGGGCAGAGGATGAGAGTTTCTACAAACTATACCCGTCGAGTGTTCCGTTGACAGAAGAGTTGACACGTCGTGGGCGCACAAAAGTTACCCAAAAAGTGGAGGGCCCCAGTTGGCGTCCAACACCTTCCATGTTGAAACGTAATCCTGAATGGCCACCATTTATCGGTCCGGGGCCAGATAACCCGTTGGGAACTCATGCACTTTACCTGAGCTGGACGTATTACCGTATTCACGGGACGCACGATACCCGGAAAATCGGACGCCAATCTTCCAACGGTTGTATTGGTCTCTACAATGAACATATCTCGGAGCTCTTCGCCTTTTCGAAGGTCGGAACTCAAGTGTTGCTTATTTGACGACATCCGAATTCATCTGAGATTTGATTTTGGAATCCAGTTTGCAATGACCGAGGTATGATGCTTTACAAGGAGTTACGAGGTAAGTCTTGGGTGCGTGCCATCGCTATGCGGTGCACGCCGATTCTGGAGGTTATGATATGAAAAAACTCGTTCTGGCAGCTGCTCTGACAGCCGCAGCATCGACAGCTTATGCAGGTTCGCTTGCCGAGCCGGTCGTCGAAGCACCCGTAATTGTTGAAGAAGCAACAGGCTCGTCCACAGGCGCGCTTCTGCCAATCCTTCTTCTGGTTGTGGCTGCTGCAGCACTGTCGTAAGTTCGACAGCGATGCAAATACTCAAAAAGGCGGCGCAATGCGCCGCCTTTTTACGTTCTGAGGGACTGAATTTTCAGTCTTTCCAGCCTTTTAGGTTGTCATCAATGATATTGGCCAGCGCGTTGATGTGGAAATCATCATCGTTGAGGCAGGCGATATACATGAATTCTTCACCCCCGGCCTCTTCGAAGCTTTCTTTGATTTCCTCGTTGATTTCTTCGAGCGTTTCGATGCAGTCCGCAGAGAATGCAGGTGCGCAAACAGCGATGTTCTTCTTTCCGGCCTCGGCAAGCCTCGCAACTTCTTCGACAGTGTACGGTTGCAGCCACTCTTCGGGTCCGAATTTGGATTGGAAAGTCGTACAGATTTCCGTGTCGCCCCATCCCAACCGTTCCTTCAGAAGCCGCGTCGTTTTTTGACACTGACAATGGTAGGGATCGCCTTCCATTAAGTAGCGGATTGGCACACCGTGATAAGAACACACCAGAATATCTGGTTTCCGCTCAACCCGCGCATAAGCCCTCTCAATCGATTGCGCCAGCGCCTCGATATAGTCAGGGCGGTCGAAGTAAGGCTCGACCGTGCGTGTTACGGGTTGCCATTTTTCATAAGTTAGAGCCCGAAAAAATTCATCGTTTGCCGTTGCTGAAGTTGCCCCTGCATAGTGCGGATACAGCGGAAAAAACAGTATCTTACGGCAACCTGCCGCCGTCATTTCCGCCACCTTGGATCGTGTGGAAGGATTGCCGTACCGCATGCAGAAATCGACCATGACCTGATCGCCATTACGTTTTTGCATTTCAGCTTTGATTTTAACGGTCTGCGCCTTGGTGATCGTCATCAACGGGCTTTCGCCCTCGGCTTCGTTCCAAATGGACTTGTAGGCCGCTCCGCTCGAAAAGGGTCGTTTGGTCAGAATAATCAGTTGAAGCAACGGTTGCCAGATCCAGGGGCTGTAGTCGATGACTCTTCGGTCCGACAGGAACTCATTGAGGTAGCGCCGCATCGACCAATAGTCATAATTGTCTGGCGTGCCCAGATTGGCCAGCAAGATGCCTATTTTTGGCTTCGCGATTTCCGGATGATCGTCTTGGGCATGTATCGGTCGATCAGCCGTTTTCGCAGGGGCGCTGCTATCCAGCATTTGGTATTCCTTGTGAAGCAAACTGAGCCTGAGATAGACGGTTTTCAGCGGGCGTCAATCGGGCAAAGGCGTTTCTGGTACGACCAGCGCGTCTGCCAGTCTTTGTTTAGCTGACCCTGGTCGCAACGGTTTTTGCTGGCTTTCATCAGGCGCCCAACCGGTTAAGAACAGCACTTCAAAGGTTGCGGCAATCCGCGCGTCCGCCGTCGCAAAGTGATCCGAATAGAGTTCTGCGGCCTTATCAAAGACGCCTTTGGGTGTGAATTTGCGCTGGCGCGCCTGCAGCGCATTGCTTTCACCCATCGCCCGCAAGTCGCGCAGCAAATGCCACATGTCTTGGTATTCGACATTGAGGCAAAAGCTGTCCGCCACCGGCAAGGCAAGGCCCGCACGCTGCAGCAATGCGCCAAGGCCCCTAATTTCACCCATTGGAAGGATGCGTGGTGATAAGCCGCCTGTCCTGGCAATTTCGGACTGCCCAAGACAACTCCGCAATTCCTCCAGCGTCCGGCCACCCAGGCTCGCCGCCAGCAACAGACCGTCAGGTTTCAGCGCACGACGGCATTGAATCAACTGGCCAACGGGATCGTTTGCCCAGTGCAAACCCAAGGAGTGAACAACAAGGTCATGATTGCCCGCTGTCAGGTCCAGGGTGTCGTGGTCAGGACAAACTGTCGCATCTGGCATCCGTCTGGCCCAAACTTCTGGAAAAGGGGTAACGAAGGCGGGCTGTGTAAACGGCCTGTTAACCAAGCGCAGGCGATCTTGAATTTCATCCGCAGCGGCCTCTTGCAAAAAGAGTTCCGTCGCGCGAGCACGGTGCAGTCGCAGTGCATTTACATCAGTCAGTACATCAGGTGCGGTCATAGACCGGAGAATAGGGTGGTAGCAGTGAGTTTTCAAACGGCGGTATCGCTAATTTATCCGCCGCGTTGCCTGGGATGCGGTGGCAAGGTGATGAGCGACTTTGGATTGTGCGGCCCATGCTGGCGCGAGACGCTCTTTATCGGAGGGGCAATATGTGATTGCTGTGGAGCGCCTCTGCCCGGCAATGATGCCCGTGAAACACTAAAATGTGATGATTGCATGAAGACGCCACGTCCCTGGAAGAGCGGGCGTTCTGCCTTGGTTTACAAGGGCAATGGACGGCGCCTTGTGTTGGCCTTGAAACACGGTGACAGGCAGGAGATTGCGAAACCTGCCGCTTTGTGGATGGCTCAGGCAATTTCTGATTTTCCGCAACAAGACATGATCGTTGCGCCGATACCCTTGCATTGGACGCGAATGGTGAAACGGCGCTACAATCAATCAGCTCTTTTGGCGCAAGCCCTTGCCAAACATTCCGGTTTGCCGGTTTGCCCGGATCTATTGGTCCGTGACAAACGCACCAAACCACTGGAAGGAATGACCAAGGAAGTGCGGTTTTCATCCATCAAGGGCGCAATTTCAATTCATCCCAGGCGCAGGCACCGCTTGGTGGCGCGCCCCGTTTTACTCGTGGATGATGTGCTGACCTCGGGGGCCACGTTGGCGGCATCGGCGGATGCTTGTATTGCGGCAGGATCAGGACCGGTATACGTCGTGACACTGGCGCGCGCTGTCAAGGATACCTAAGTTGCGTTTCAAAGCCGTGTGCGTAAAGGAACGACCAAGAAATGCAAACTGTTGAAATCTATACATCGCCTCTCTGCGGATTTTGCCACGCGGCAAAACGCTTGCTGACACAAAAGGGTGTCGACTTCGCCGAAGTGGACGTGTGGGCCAACCCGGAACGCAAGCCTGAAATGATCAAGCGCGCCAGCGGTGGCCGTACTGTTCCGCAGATTTTTGTGGGAGAGACCCACGTCGGCGGTTGCGATGAGCTTTATGCGCTGGAGCGTGCGGGAAAACTCGACGGCCTGCTCGCGGCCTGATGAAAACCGCACTGCTGCAATTGAATGCCTCGGATGACCCGAGCGCAAACCTTGATAAGACCCTAACTTATTTTAACGAGGCGGCGTCCAAGGGCGCGCAATTCATTCTGACACCTGAAGTCACGAATTGCGTATCTACAAGTCGCAGACATCAAAGTGATGTGCTTCAGCATGAAGAGTCGGACATTACACTGGCTGCTTTGCGCGGTGCGGCAAAATCAAAGGGTGTTTGGTTACTTATTGGATCGTTGTGCCTGAAGACCAACAGTGAGGATGGGCGGTTTGCGAACCGGTCCTTCATGATTTCACCTGAGGGCGATATTGTTGCGCGCTATGACAAAATCCACATGTTCGATGTAGATGTGTCACCTGAAGAAAGATGGCGCGAATCGGATGGCTACCGACCAGGATCGCAAGCTGTTGTTGCGCAAACTTCTTTTGCGCCTGTGGGCATGACGGTCTGTTATGATGTACGCTTCCCGCACCTGCTTATGGCACTTGCCAATTCCGGTGCTGAGATTCTCACCGTACCTTCTGCATTTTCGCCGGTCACCGGCGCTGCGCATTGGCACATACTGATGCGCGCCCGCGCCATTGAAACCGGTTGCTTTGTACTTGCCCCCGCTCAGACCGGCGAGCACCAAAGCTCAAGCCATAAAACACGACGCACCTATGGTCACTCCCTGGTCATCACGCCTTGGGGTGAAATCCAAATGGATGCAGGGGATGCGCCGGGCGTTTACATGACCGACCTCGATATGGGAGAAGTGGCTAAAGCGCGGAAACGCGTGCCCAGCCTTGCGAACGCGCGACCTTTTGATGGACCGGAATGAACGAAGACCGAAATGCTCTGGCAATTGCGCTTTTTAGTGAAGTGCTCGCCGCGGATCAAATGGTCCGTGCACGTTTGACGCGCGTCTTACCTAAAGGTATGGAAATATCCCATTTTTCAGTTCTCAACCACCTTGCGCGTAATATGGACGAACGCACACCGGCGCAGCTCGCGGATACGTTCCACGTGACGCGTGGCGCGATGACCAACACATTGAGCAAGCTGGAATGGGCCGGATATGTTCACATTCGTCCGGACTGGGATGATGCACGACGCAAAATGGTGGCGATCAGTCCCGCGGGACGCCAAGCGCGGGATCAAGCCGTGGGATCGATTGCGCCGGTCATCAACCAAGTGGTTGCAAAGATGGGCGATGACAAAGCCCGAGCAGCGCTGCCCATTCTGCGTGAAATCCGCATCCAACTGAGCGAAAAGCCTTAGTTGGAATTTAAACTGGCCGTGACGTAGTTCACACTGAGGTCACGATCCGACAGCCGCCAAGACCACGTCAAGGGATTGAAAACAAATCCCTTTCGGTCCACCGGATCAAGGCCCGCCTCCTGCATCAGGGCGAAAAGCTCTTCGGGCGTAATGAATTTTGACCATTCATGCGTGCCTTTGGGCAGCCATCGCATCACGTGTTCTGCCCCGATAATCGCCATCATGTAAGACTTGGGGTTTCTGTTCAGTGTCGAGCATATATGCAGACCGCCGGGTTTCAGCAGCTGGCGGCAAGCAATCAGATAATCGATGGGGGAAGCGACGTGTTCGACGACCTCCATGTTCAAAACGGCGTCAAATTTCTCACCATTGGCCGCCATATCCTCGGCCGTGGTGTGACGGTAGTCGATGTCCAGCCCCGATTGCTCGGCATGGATACGAGCAACCGGGATGTTTCTCTCAGCGGCATCCGCGCCTACCACGTCTGCTCCAAGTCGCGCCATGGGTTCCGCCAGCAAGCCGCCGCCGCATCCGATATCGAGAATGCGCAGATCCTCGAAGGGATGAGGCGACTTGAGATCGCGGTCAAATTCGCCTGCAATCTGGCTGGTGATGTAGTCCAAACGGCAGGGGTTCAGCATGTGTAGGGGTTTGAATTTCCCGTTTTCATCCCACCATTCTGCGGCCATTGCCTCAAATTTGGCAATTTCCAATGGGTCAACAGTGCTTTGAGACGCTTGCATTCTGATCTCCATGTGCTCAAGTTCGTTTTCGTATTATATAGGCCAGTAATGGACAAGTTCTCGGACCAAAAGCGCGCAGTACAATATTTGTACCCGCCGATCGACCCTTTCGATCAGCGGATGCTCGACGTGGGCCAGGGCCATAAGATCTATGTAGAGCAATGCGGTAACCCCAACGGCATTCCGGTAGTTGTACTGCACGGCGGGCCGGGTGGGGGCTGCTCACCGGCCATGCGCCGTTACTTTGATCCTGAAATTTACAGGGTGATTCTGTTTGATCAGCGCGGATGTGGCCGCTCGCGGCCGCACGCAAGCGTGACACACAACACCACGTGGCACCTGGTGGCCGATATCGAAACCATTCGTCGCAATCTGGACATTGATCATTGGATTGCCTTTGGCGGCAGCTGGGGCGCCACGTTGGCGTTGATATATGCACAGGCGCATCCCGATCATGTGCGTCATCTCATTTTGCGCGGTGTCTTTTTGATGACTCAGGCGGAACTTGATTGGTTTTACGGGGGCGGTGCGGGAAAGTTCTGGCCCGAAGTGTGGCAACGCTTCACAGCACTGATCCCCGAGGACGAGCGTGGGGACATGATCGAAGCTTACCGGCAGCGTCTGTTCTCCGGAGACATTCCGAGCGAAACGCGTTTTGCCAAAGCCTGGTCTTCATGGGAAAATGCACTGGCGTCCATTCATTCGTCCGGTTCCACAGGCGAAAGTCCGGGTGAGTACGCCCGAGCCTTTGCGAGATTGGAAAATCACTATTTTTCGAATGCCGGGTTTCTTGAATTTGATGGTCAGATTTTAGCGCATGCGGGACGTATTGCACATATTCCAGGTGTCATTGTGCAGGGACGCTATGACATGATCTGCCCGCCGGAAGGTGCTTATGCCTTGTCGCAGGCCTGGGGCAATTGCGAGCTCAAAATGGTGCGGAACGCGGGGCATGCCCTTTCCGAACCCGGAATCAGTGCCGAGCTTGTGCGCACCATGGACCGGATTGGTGGCAAATGAAGACACCCCGACCACATATCGACCGACGCGCGCTTTTTGCGTCTGGTGCGGCGGCTGCATTGCTGGCGGCGACTGGGCTTTCGGCACAAACTGCGCCACAACGCGGCGGTGATCTCAGGATTGCGCTGTCAGGCGCTTTGCGGTCAGACAGTTTTGATGCGTGTGCATCTCAAGGCCTCTTCATGCAAGTTGCCATGGTGGGCTCTGCTTTTGAGACCCTCACAGAAGTGGCCGCAGATGGTACGCTCCGCGGTGAACTGGCGACAGCGTGGCAGGGTAGCGGAGATGCGCGGGAATGGATGTTCAACCTGCGCCAAGATGTGTCGTTTCATCACGGCAAACCCTTTGGCGCCGAGGACGTTGTCGCTTCTTTCGAGCTACATTCTGGCGGCGCCCTTGCCGATATCGCGCAGATCACCGTTCTGAGCACACATCGTATTCAGATCGTGCTCACTGTGCCAGATGCAGATTTCCCCTATCGTCTGAGTGGCCCTGAGATGGTGATTTATCCAGCCGGGGACATTGCTAAATCCATGGATGAGGGGATTGGCACGGGGCTATACCGTACGCGCCGATTCCTGCCGGGGCGGCAATTTGTTGGTGAGCGGATCGAAAACCACTACAAAGACGGGCAAGCAGGCTGGTTTGACAAAATCGAACTGGTGTCCTTGCCGGCTGATGCGATCCGGGCCGAAGCACTGCGAGATCAGTTTGTGGATGCTGTTGATCTAACACATGCGGCCGATTTGGGCGCGTTGGACGATTTCATACTGCTACCCGAAGAAAAGTTCATGACCTGCGCGGTTCGAAAAGAAATAGCGCTGCCTCGCGGCGTGGGGACGAGATGGCCAATGGACAATTTCCGCGCGGGTCAGCGGTGGTGGATGACCTGACACGATCGGGGGTTGCAGACTCCCTCGCTCCTGCGTATATCCATTGCAACAGCGGCACGTTCGGGTCCAAACCAAACGCTCCACCGAAACACGATACGGGCCGCGCGCCCGTTTTTTTGTGTCTGAAAGTACAATGACCAACGACCTGATTGCAAAAGCTGCCATTGATCGCCGCATGGCCGAGATCATCACACCGGTGATCGAGGATATGGGGTTCGAGTTGGTGCGCGTGCGCCTGATGTCTGCCAAGACGACAATCCTTCAGATCATGGTGGATAAGCCGGAGGGCGGGATTGAAGTGGATGATTGCGCCGAAGTCAGTCAGGCTGTCAGTGCAATTCTCGACGTTGAAGACCCTATACTGGACGAGTATACGCTCGAGGTGTCCAGCCCAGGCATTGATCGCCCCTTGACGCGACTCAAGGATTTCGAAGCGTTCGAAGGCTATGAGGCGAAAATTGAAACGGGCGATATGGTCGACGGTCGCCGCCGGTTCAAAGGCGAATTGGCGGGTGTTGAAGGCGACGAAGTGCTGATCAATGTGGCCGAGGGGACAATTGGCCTCAAGTTTGACTGGCTGTCTGATGCCAAGCTCATTCTGACCGATGACTTGATTAAAGAAATGTTGCGCCAACGCAAGGCGGCTGGTGTGATTGACGAAACAAAGTTTGACGAAATTTCCGATGAAGTCGTGTCGGGCGATTCCGCTGAGGGAGACCAATAAATGGCAATTACATCTGCAAACCAGCTTGAACTGCTGCAAACGGCCGAAGCCGTAGCGCGCGAAAAGATGATCGACCCCAATCTGGTGGTCGAGGCGATGGAAGAATCGCTAGCGCGGGCCGCGAAGTCTCGTTACGGCACTGAAATGGACATCCGTGTCGCCATCGACCGCAAGACAGGGCGCGCGACTTTCACCCGTGTTCGGACCGTTGTCGAAGAAGAAGATTTGGAAAACTATCAGGCTGAATTCACTGTAGAACAAGCCAAGCAGTACATGGCAAATCCTGAGGTGGGACAGGAATTCATCGAAGAGGTGCCGCCGGTTGAAATGGGCCGAATCGCTGCGCAATCTGCCAAGCAGGTGATTCTGCAAAAAGTGCGCGAAGCCGAGCGTGACCGCCAGTTCGAAGAGTTCAAGGACCGCGCCGGTACAATTATCAACGGTCTGGTCAAACGCGAAGAATACGGCAATGTCATCGTTGATGTTGGTGCGGGTGAAGCGATCCTGCGTCGCAATGAGAAAATCGGCCGCGAGTCATACCGCCCAAATGATCGCATTCGTGTCTACATCAAAGACGTGCGGCGCGAGCAGCGTGGCCCTCAGATTTTCCTGAGCCGCACAGCGCCGGAATTCATGGCTGAATTGTTCAAGATGGAAGTACCTGAGATTTACGACGGCATCATTGAGATCAAGGCAGTTGCACGTGATCCCGGCTCTCGCGCCAAGATCGCCGTCATTTCCTATGATGGGTCCATAGATCCGGTGGGCGCTTGTGTCGGGATGCGCGGATCCCGCGTGCAAGCGGTGGTGAACGAATTGCAGGGCGAAAAAATCGACATCATTCCCTGGAACGAAGATCAGCCCACGTTTCTGGTGAATGCGTTGCAGCCAGCGGAAGTGTCCAAAGTGGTTCTGGATGAAGAGGCTGGTAAAATTGAGGTTGTTGTGCCCGAAGAGCAGCTGAGCCTGGCAATTGGCCGCCGGGGTCAGAACGTGCGGTTGGCTTCTCAACTGACGGGTCTCGACATCGACATCATGACCGAAGAACAAGAAAGCGCACGTCGACAGGCAGAATTCGAACTGCGTACCAAACTCTTTGTGGACAATCTCGATCTGGACGAGTTCTTTGCACAACTACTGGTTGCAGAAGGTTTCTCGAACCTCGAAGAGGTCGCTTACGTCGAGATTGACGAACTGCTGGTAATTGACGGTGTGGACGAAGACACGGCCAAGGAATTACAGGCGCGTGCCCAGGATGTTCTGGAAGCCCAAAACAAAGCCGCATTGGAAAATGCGCGCGCTTTGGGAGTTGAAGACAGCCTGGTTGAATTTGAGGGTCTGACTCCCCAAATGATTGAAGCGCTTGCAAAGGATGACGTAAAAACGCTGGAAGATTTTGCAACTTGTGCGGATTGGGAGCTGGCGGGCGGTTGGACAACCACCGATGGCGAGCGAACCAAAGACGATGGCGTTTTGGAGCCCTTTGATCTGTCTTTGGAAGAGGCGCAGGCAATGATTATGACCGCGCGTGTTATGTTGGGCTGGGTGGACCCGGCTGATCTGGAGGCGGACGCTGAAGAAGACACGGCAGTGGAAGCGGAGGAAACCGAGGTCTGATCTCAGGCCTTGGGGTCAACCGATGGGTCGCGGTGGCGTTCCAAAAGACCGCAATGACGGTCCCGAACGCAAGTGCATTGCCACAGGTGAGGTGCACCCGAAATTTGGGTTGATCCGCTTTGTGGTTGGGCCGAATGGGCAAGTTTTCCCGGACATCATGGGAAAACTGCCCGGGCGGGGCATTTACGTTTCTGCAGACCGGGCAGCACTGGAAAAGGCTATCAGCAGAGGTCTTTTTGCGCGGGGTGCTAAACAGCCGGTTACGATTGCGGACGATCTGTTGGACGAGGTTGAGCGGTTGCTGGTGCGACGTCTGGTCGAGTTGATTTCGCTGCAGCGAAAGGCAGGCAAGGCCGTTGCGGGCTATGAAAAGGTCAAGAGCTGGCTTCAGTTGGAAGAAGCAGAGGTACTGATCCAAGCGCTTGATGGTTCCGGGCGTGGGAAATCGAAATTGAGTACGCCCCACTATGGGTCGTACATTGGCTGTTTGACAGCGGATGAATTGGGTTTGGCATTTGGGCGCCAAACTGTGATACATGGGGCGCTCGCCTCTGGTGGACTCACTCAACGTGTTGTAGAGGAAGCCCAGCGACTTGTAGGCGTGCGCGAAAACGAGGGTGGCAACGGCCACTCGAAAGGATAGACGAGCTTCATGAGCGATACTGACGGCAAAAAAACATTGGGTCTGCGCGGCGGCGGCGCGCGTCCGGGCAACGTAAAGCAAAGCTTTAGCCATGGGCGGACCAAAAACGTCGTGGTGGAAACCAAACGCAAGCGCGTTGTGGTGCCAAAACCTGGTACGGGTAAAACCGGAACGGGCGGTGCTTCCATTGGAGACCCTTCGAGACGGCCTGCGGGCATTTCCGACGCGGAGATGGAGCGGCGCTTGAAAGCGGTTCAAGCGGCAAAGGCGCGTGAAGTTGAAGAGGCCGCCGCACGCGAGGTTGAAGAAAAAAACCGCGCGGAAGAACGCGAGCGGCGCCGGGCGGAGATCGAAGAGAAAGAGCGTGTTGAGCGTGAGCGCGAGGAAAGTCTCAAGGCCAAAGCTGAAGAAGACGCACGCCGCAAGCAAGAAGCAGAAGCGGCCGCCAAAGCCGCTGCAGCACCTGCGGAAGAACCTGTTGTTGCGCGTCCAGTAAGCACAAAAGCGCCAGAAGCCGCGCCGCGCAAGCAGCAGGATCGTGATCGCGATCAGAACAACAAGCGCGGCAAAGGCAATGACGACAATCGCCGATCGGGCAAACTGACATTAAATCAGGCCTTGGCTGGTGGCGAAGGCGGTCGTCAACGGTCAATGGCCGCAATGAAGCGCAAGCAAGAACGTGCCCGTCAGAAAGCCATGGGTGGTTCCGTCGAGCGTGAAAAGGTAGTGCGCGAAGTGCAACTGCCTGAGGCAATCGTTGTTTCCGAACTTGCAAACCGCATGGCCGAACGTGTGGGCGAAGTCGTGAAGGCTCTGATGAACAACGGCATGATGCTCACGCAGAATGAAACGATCGATGCGGATACCGCAGAACTGATTATCGAGGAATTCGGGCATAAGGTGGTTCGGGTTTCTGATGCTGACGTTGAAGATGTGATCAAGGAAATCGAAGACGACGACAAAGATCTTGAGCCACGTCCGCCGGTCATCACCATCATGGGCCACGTGGATCACGGCAAAACATCGCTGCTCGATGCGATTCGAAATGCAAAGGTTGTTGCCGGTGAAGCAGGTGGAATCACGCAACACATTGGCGCGTATCAGGTGAAAACCGAGGGCGGTCAGGTACTGAGCTTCCTAGACACGCCAGGCCACGCAGCCTTCACATCAATGCGGTCACGCGGCGCACAAGTGACAGATATCGTTGTCTTGGTTGTTGCTGCCGACGACGCGGTCATGCCGCAGACCATTGAGGCAATCAACCATGCCAAAGCGGCACAGGTGCCAATGATCGTCGCGATCAACAAGATCGACCGCCCTGCGGCTGATCCGACCAAAGTGCGCACCGATCTGCTGCAACACGAAGTGATTGTTGAGCAAATGTCGGGTGAGGTTCAGGACGTTGAAGTTTCTGCCATCACCGGGCAGGGGCTGGATCAGCTTCTCGAAGCAATTGCGTTGCAAGCAGAGATACTGGAACTCAAGGCAAACCCAAATCGTGCCGCGCAAGGTGCGGTCATTGAGGCGCAGTTGGACGTAGGTCGCGGACCTGTTGCTACGGTTCTGGTCCAAAATGGTACCTTGCGCCAAGGCGATATCTTTGTTGTGGGAGAGCAATATGGGAAGGTGCGAGCGCTGATCAATGATCAGGGCGAGCGCGTCAAGGAAGCAGGCCCCTCGGTGCCAGTTGAGGTGCTGGGTCTCAATGGCACACCGGAAGCTGGTGACGTGTTGAACGTGACATCCACCGAAGCTCAGGCGCGTGAAATCGCGCTCTACCGTGCCAATGCCGCGAAAGACAAACGAGCAGCGGCGGGCGCTGCGACCACGCTCGAACAGCTGATGGCAAATGCGAAGGCAGATGAAAATGTCAGCGAGTTGCCAATCCTGGTCAAAGCGGACGTGCAGGGCTCGGCGGAGGCTATTGTTCAGGCGATGGAAAAGATCGGCAACGACGAAGTGCGCGTGCGGGTTCTGCATTCCGGTGTCGGTGCGATTACCGAAACCGATGTTGGGTTGGCGGAAGCCTCCGGCGCGCCGATCATGGGCTTCAACGTTCGGGCCAATGCTTCTGCGCGGAACACTGCCAACCAGAAGAGCGTAGAAATCCGGTACTACTCGGTGATTTACGATCTTGTAGATGATGTGAAAGCCGCAGCGTCAGGTCTGCTAAGTGCGGAAATCCGCGAGAACTTCATCGGCTACGCAACGATCAAAGAAGTCTTCAAGGTTACCGGCGTCGGAAAAGTTGCGGGCTGCCTCGTGACCGAAGGTGTCGCACGTCGATCTGCGGGTGTTCGATTGCTGCGTGACAATGTTGTGATACATGAAGGCACGCTGAAAACACTGAAACGCTTCAAGGATGAGGTGGCCGAAGTTCAGTCTGGTCAGGAATGCGGTATGGCGTTCGAAAACTATGACGACATACGTGCCGATGATGTGATTGAGATATTCGAACGCGAAGAGATTACGCGCACTCTCACTTGAGACATCAACGTGAACAAAAAAAGGGGCGGCTCTTGCGAGACCGTCCCTTTTTCTTTTGAGTGGGTAAGTGTTCAGGCGGCTTTGATTACCGGCGCGCCTGCATAGCTGGTATCATCTACCCTCACCACGATACGTCCATCTGGCAAAGCCCGAACGTATGTGCCTTGGATAGAAACAGCGCTCCCCAAAGTGATAGTCCGCAACATGCACTTCCTCCCCAGGATAATGACTTGCCTAAGAATTACCTAAGATTGCAAAGGTTGCCAAAAATTTAATTCAAAGTCCCTCAAATAGGCGAAAAATCGCGAATGTTGTTGACTTGCAACACATTCGTCAAAGCCAGTCGCGCAATATTGGGACAAGCGGTATATCCGCGGCAGGCATCGGATATGTTTTCATCGCATTGGGGCGGACCCATTTTAGTGTCTGGTTTTCTCGTGACATGGGCGTGCCGTGCCACTTTCGACAGGCAAACAGTGGCATCAATAGGTGAAAATGATCGTAACTGTGACTGGCGAAAGTCAGTGGCGCTAGACAGGACTCCCAGGTATTAATCCCAAGTTCTTCTTCAAGCTCCCGGATTAATGCAATCTCTGGCGTTTCGCCGTCTTCCACTTTGCCGCCTGGGAACTCCCACAGACCCGCCATCGATTTGCCTTCAGGGCGTTGCGCCAACAATACACGGCCATCAGGATCGACTAAAGCTACGGCGGAAACGAGAACGATTTTCATTTTTATCAAGACCGATAGTCGGCATTTATGTCTATGTAACCGTTCGTTAAGTCACATGTCCAAACGGTTGCTTGTCCGGTACCCAATCCAATGTCTACGCCGATAAACAACGTATCACCTTTCATATGGTGCGCAGCTTTGGCTTCATCATAAGTTGGACTGACCCACCCCATTTCTGCAACCACGACATCGCCAAATCGGATCGACAAAAGATCACGGTCCGCTGCTGCGCCGGACTTGCCAACCGCCATAACGACCCGACCCCAATTTGGGTCTTCTCCCGCAATTGCAGTTTTGACCAAAGGAGAATTGGCGATCGACAGGCCATGCGTTTTGGCATCTGCATCAGAGGCGGCTCCGGTGACTTCGATTTCGACGAATTTTGTCGCACCTTCACCGTCCCGTACAACCTGGTGGGCAAGGTCAAGCATCACTTGGTGTAGGCTGTCGGAAAAGGCGCGTTCGCCACTTACATCGATACCTGATTTACCAGTTGCGGCGACCAAAAGCGAATCCGATGTCGAAGTGTCGCTATCGACAGTGATGCAATTAAAGGTTGTGTCATTGTGTTCAGAAACCAAAGTCTGAAGGTCGGCTTGTGATATCTTCGCATCGGTAAAAATGTAGACCAGCATCGTCGCCATATCTGGTGCTATCATACCGGAGCCTTTGGCAATGCCCGCAATCGTCACATTGTTGCCATTGATGTCCGCTGTGGCACTTGCGCCTTTGGGGAAAGTATCCGTTGTCATGATTGCCCGCGCAGCGGACTCTATCGCATTTCTTTCCAATGAGGCCGCAAGCCTCTCAAGATGTGCGGTGATCCGTTCAAACGGGAGAGGTTCACCGATAACACCCGTCGATGACGAAAAAACGCGTGATTCCGGCAAATCGCAAGCCAGCGCTGTTGCCCTGGTAATAGCTTCCACAGCAGCTAAACCGTTCCGACCAGTGAAGGCATTGGAATTTCCTGAGTTGACCAGAATCGCAGCTCCGGCATCTGTCGTGCCACCCAATTTCGCCTGACAATCGAGCACAGGCGCGGATCGTGTCGCGGATTTGGTGAACACACCGGCAATGGCTGTACCGGGAGCCAGTTTTGCCAGCATGACATCGTCTCGATCCTGATACTTCACACCGGCGGCGACAGTTGCAAATTCAACACCCGCTACTTCTGGCAGATCTGGAAATGACACGGGTGCCAAAGGAGAAACAGCGATAGGAGCGCTCATTTTTTATTCCAGAAGCTCGACCTGCTTGAGAATTGCTGGATCGATCTCCAAGTCTGCAGGTATTTTGACGTCAGCTTTGTCGGTGGCTTCTTTGATTGCGTTCTGTGCAGCTTCCTGGCGGATTTCGTTCGCGAGATTTTCACGCACATCTTCAAGTGTAGGGATTTCAGCCTTACGGGTCTCGTTCAGCTTGATAATATGCCAGCCGAACTGTGTCTGAACCGGCGCAGACACCTCGCCCGGGCTCAACGCGATTGTCGCCGCTTCAAAACTAGGCACCATCATGCCAAGACCGAACCAGCCTAGTTCGCCGCCGCCCGGACCGGAAGGCCCGGTAGACTTTTCGCGTGCAGTATTTCCAAAATCTGCACCGCCATCGATTGCTTCCTTTACGGCGATTGCTTCTTCTTCCGTCTCAACCAAAATGTGCGAGGCATTAAACTCCTCTTGCGGATCGAAATCGCCGTACTGTCCATCGTAACGTGCTTGCAGAACATCCTCTGTGACAGCTTTAGCCAGCACACTTTCCACCACTTCGGCCGCCGTCAGCGAACGACGTTCATTTTCCAGTGACTTCGTGACGCGCGCCGGCAACTCTCCTTCATAGCTTTGTGCTAAAGCGCTTTGTTGTACCAGCTGTTCCAAAATACCGTCGTAAAGAACTTTGTCGTCAAGCTCCTGATACTGTGGTGGCAAGGATGCGCGCGCAGCGATCATATGGCCCAGCGAGATCTCAACACCGTCTACAACGGCGACAACAGTATCAGCCGTGGGAGGTTCGGGTTCAGTTTGATCCTGCGTCCAACCCTGGGTGGCGATGGTGATTGCAAGCACTGCGCTGGCCGAAATGTTGAGAAGTTTTGGCATCGATGGGTCCTATGAATGCGTCACGGCGGTGCGCGACATTGACACGGTTTGGCGTGACCCTTACATCGCCCTATGGACGTCGCGAGAGCGCTGCGTTCTTACTCTATCTATGGGCTGTTACGCAGACGAGCAAGCAGATCAGCGCCATTCACTACTACTTCGGCTGGAGAACGCATGCTGGGCATCGGAACACTCGCGAAAAAGGTCTTTGGAACTCCGAACGATCGAAAGGTAAAAGCGACCCGCCCCCTGATTGAGCATATCAATGCACTTGAGCCGGAATTTGAAAAGTTGTCCGATGCTGGCATCCTCGAGAAAACCGAAGAGTTTCGCAAACGCGCCAACGACGGAGAAAGTCTCGATGCGCTTTTACCCGAGGTTTTTGCAAACTGTCGCGAGGCCGCACGGCGCGCGCTTGGTTTGCGGGCGTTCGACACCCAGTTAATCGGCGCATTATTCCTGCATCAAGGCAATATTGCCGAACAAAAGACGGGCGAAGGCAAAACTCTGACCGCGACTTTTGCGGCTTACCTCAACGCGCTGACTGGCAAGGGTGTGCATATCGTCACTGTGAACGAATATTTGGCCAAACGGGATGCCGCCTGGATGGGCCAGGTTTTTGGTGCCTTGGGTTTGACCACAGGTGTGGCGCATGCGGATATGTCCGAAGAAGCCAAACGCGATGCCTATGCCAGTGATATAACCTACGCGACAAACAATGAGCTGGGCTTCGACTATCTGCGCGACAATATGAAATCTGAGCTGAGTCAAATCTTCCAGAAACATCACAATTACGCGATTGTCGATGAGGTTGATTCGATCCTGATTGATGAGGCCAGAACGCCATTGATCATCTCGGGACCGTCGCAAGACAGATCTGAAATGTACAAAGTGATTGATGTGGTCATCCCTGAACTGAAAGATGACCATTTCGACTTGGATGAAAAAACCCGCAATGTCACCTTTACCGATGACGGCAATGAATTCCTCGAAGAACTATTGCGCGCGCGTGACTTGCTGGAAGAAGGGCAAAGTCTTTACGATCCTGAAAGCACCACCATAGTGCACCACGTGAACCAGGGTCTTCGGGCGCACAAGCTGTTTCAACGCGATAAAGATTACATCGTGCGCGACAACGAAGTCGTATTGATTGATGAATTTACCGGACGGATGATGGCAGGTCGGCGCCTTTCGGATGGCTTGCACCAGGCCATCGAAGCGAAAGAGAACGTTGCCATCAAGCCCGAAAACGTAACGCTCGCCTCGGTGACATTCCAAAATTACTTCCGTCTTTATGACAAGCTTGCAGGTATGACGGGAACGGCTCTCACCGAGGCAGAGGAATTCCAGGAAATATATGGTTTGGGTGTGGTCGAAGTACCCACGAACAAACCTATCGCTCGGGTGGATGAGGACGACCAAGTCTACCGCACAGTCCGCGAAAAATACGCTGCCATGCTCGAACAGATCAAAGAGAGCAACGCGAAGGGCCAGCCCGCTCTTGTCGGCACGACGTCAATTGAAAAGTCCGAAGCGTTGAGCAAGATGCTGTCGGAAGCGAATATCAAACACAACGTTTTGAATGCGCGCCAGCATGAACAGGAGGCGCAGATTGTGGCGGATGCTGGCAAGTTTGGCGCGGTGACTATCGCGACAAACATGGCTGGACGAGGCACTGACATTCAGCTGGGTGGGAATGTTGATATGCAGGTCCTGAACGCCGTGGCTGCGGATCCTGAGGCTGACCCCGAAGCTCTGCGCGAAAAGATTGAAGCGGAGCATGCAAGCGAAAAGCAAAAGGTCATCGAGGCGGGTGGTTTGTATGTGCTTGCCTCGGAGCGACATGAAAGCCGCAGGATTGATAATCAGCTGCGCGGGCGTTCTGGTCGGCAAGGAGATCCAGGGCGGTCGTCGTTTTACTTGAGCCTCGAAGACGATTTGATGCGCATTTTCGGATCCGAACGGCTTGAAAAAGTGCTGACCACGCTTGGTTTGAAAGAGGGTGAATCCATCGTCCACCCTTGGGTCAACAAGTCTTTGGAACGTGCTCAAGCCAAGGTCGAAGGGCGCAACTTCGACATTCGAAAACAATTGCTGAAATTTGATGACGTGATGAACGAGCAGCGCAAGGTGATCTTTACGCAGCGCCGCGACATCATGGAAGCGGCGGATTTATCCGAGATCACCAAAGACATGCGGCATCAGGTGATTGATGACGTTATCGATACTTACCTGCCGCCAAATTCTTATGCGGATCAATGGGATGCCGATGGGTTGCATGAGGCGGTCAAAGAGCAATTGGCTTTGGATTTGCCGGTCGGTGATTGGGTCGAAGAAGAAGGAGTTGATGACGACGCCATACGAGAGCGTCTGGTAAACGCTACAGACGCGTTCATGATCGAAAAAGCCGAGCAGTTCGGCCCGGAAAACATGCGCAACATCGAAAAACAGTTGCTGCTGCAGGCCATCGATACCAAGTGGCGCGAGCATCTTTTGACGCTTGAACATCTCAGATCCGTCGTGGGTTTTCGTGGGTATGCGCAGCGCGACCCTCTGAACGAATACAAAAATGAATCCTTCCAGTTATTTGAAAGCATGCTCGACAGCTTACGTGAAGATGTAACCCAGAAACTGTCGCAGATCAGACCGCTGACCGAGCAAGAGCAACGGGACATGTTGGATCAAATGCGTGCGCAGCAGGTTGCCGCGCAAAGCGCCGCGGCAGTGTCAGCCAGCGGTGCCGCGGCGGCTGCTGCTGGGGAAGCGGCGGAGGGGTTTGTCGAAGACGATCCGTCCACCTGGGGCAATCCTGGGCGTAACGAAGAATGCCCCTGTGGATCCGGCAAGAAATTCAAACACTGCCATGGGCGTCTGGTCTAACGGGGACCCGTTTCATGCATCGGTAGTATCGTCCTGTCTGTTTTGTAAAACGGCCGTGGCTTCTATTTCCACAAGCGCTTCATCCTCGATTAAATCGGCAACCACAACCATTGTCATTGCCGGGAAATGTTTGCCCAGTACGCGCTGGTACGCTTGACCCACTTCGCGTTGCCGCGCGAGGTATTCATTTTTTTCCTTAACGTACCAGGTCAATCGGGTCAGGTCCGAGATGCTGCCGCCCGCCTTGTCGAGGATCGTGGCGATGTTTTTTAACGCGACTTCCATCTGGCCAACAAATTCATGTGTTTCAAAAACTTGATCGCTGTTCCATCCGATTTGACCGCCAATAAACAAGATTCCATCCGTTGTCAGTATACCGTTGGCATAGCCTTTTGCCGGAGCCCATCCATCAGGGGAGATTTCTTCATGTGCCATTCAACCCTCCAGTTTAATGTGCGGCACAAAGGCGTCGCGCAGCGGATGAGACCATGGCTGCGGCCTACCTTTGGTGTCGACATTTACCAATGTCGATGAAAACACCATGCGTTTTTCATCGCGGCAATATGTATCAATTTCGAGATGTAGACTGGTTTTGCCCATTTTTTGAATTGCCAGGCACAGCCGCAATTGATCGCCATGGCGACTCGGGCGCAAAAACTCTGCGTTGATTCGGGCGGTCGGAACAGCGCCTGTTTGGTGGAAGTCTTCGAACGCACACCCGATATGATCAAAGAATGCCTCCACGCAATCGTTCATAATTTCAAAGTAACGCGGGTAGAAAACGATCCCGGCGGGATCGCAGTGTTTGAACAATACTTTTTGATGCACTTCAAACACAAACTGTACCTCTCCCCAGGTTTCCATTTGAGCGTTTCAGGGCAAGTAGAGTTTGTTTTTGCTTGAACGAATAATCCACTGGGACGCGGGTTGTTGTATCTAAAATATCAAACCTCATTATTGGGTGCTTTGTCGTAATCGGAAACGTTGGATCTTCCCTGTGGCTGTTTTGGGAAGCGCCTCTATGAATTTTACTGATCTTGGATACTTGTAAGGCGCGATCGTCGCCTTGACATGATCTTGCAGCAGTTTGGCCGTTTTTTCACTGGGGTCATAGCCATCGGACAGAACGACATGCGCTTCGACAATCGCACCGCGCGCATCGTTGGGCGCACCGACGACGCCGCATTCTGCCACTGCTTCATGAGCGAGCAGAGCAGCTTCCACCTCGGGTCCTGCAATGTTGTATCCCGATGAGACGATCATATCGTCGTTTCGGGCGGCAAAGTGCAGATAACCGTCGTTGTCCATGAAAAATGTATCACCGGTGATGTTCCAACCGTCTTGAACATAGATGTTCTGTTTGTCACTGCCCAAATACCGGCACCCTGTGGGCCCACGCACGGCCAATCGTCCTGGATCACCCTGCCGGACTTCTTGACCGGCTTCATCCAGAATTCGGACGTCATAACCGGTAACAGGCTTACCGGTGCATGCGGGTTTGTGGTCATCGAACCGATTAGATATGAAAATGTGAAGCAATTCAGTCGCCCCAATACCATCCAGCATCGGTTTTCCGGTTCTTTCTATCCACTCGTTGTAGACGGGCGCTGGCAGCGTCTCCCCAGCGGATACCGCAGCACGCAGGCTGGAAAGATCGGCGCCTTGATCCATTGCGCGCATCATCACTCTGTACGCTGTGGGCGCTGTGAAACAGACCGTAGCTTTGTATTTTTCAATGATCTCAATCATGTTGGGCGGAGATGCAGTTTCAAGCAGTGTTGCAGCCGCCCCAAATCGCAGCGGAAAGATCGCAAGACCGCCAAGTCCGAAGGTGAAAGCGAGCGGAGGCGAACCGACGAAAACATCATCTGGCGAGACATCGAGCACCTCCTTGGCATATCCATCTGCAATGATCAGCAGGTCGCGATGAAAATGCATCGTAGCCTTTGGCGCGCCAGTTGTGCCTGAGGTGAAACCCAATAGAGCAACATCATCCTGCGCGGTTTGAACAGCATCAAAAGTGACCGGCTTTTCCAAGGCCAGTCTATCCAGTTCAGCGTCATGGTTTGACGTTCCATCAAAACCAACAACTGATGTAAGAAAGGCCGAGGATTTGGCGCATGTCGCGAGCTCATCCATCAATCGGGTATCACACAGTGCATGTGTGATCTGGGCCTTGTCGACGATTTGCTTAAGCTCACCTGCCCGCAGCATGGGCATCGTGTTCACAACCACTGCACCGGCTTTGGTGGCGGCGAGCCAACATGCCACCATGGCCGGGTTGTTGGCGGAACGGATCAACATCCGGTTGCCCGGCTTTAGATCCAGGTCTTCAACCAGAACGCGGGCCAGGCGATTTGTCCAGTCGCTGAGCTCCTTGTAAGTTCGCTGCCGTCCGTTGCCGATCAAAGCGGTCCGGTCTCCGAACCCTTTGAGAACCATCGCATCGGTCAGTTCAACTGCCGCGTTCAGCTTTTCGGGATAGTGGAATGCGTCAAGCAAAAAGTCAGGCTGCAGCGAGGCATCTGGCAGGTTGTCCCGCGCAAAGGTGTCCAGGTGACCTGTATAGTTTCCCATCATTGCCTCTCTCGAAAGCTTCCAATCTCCTGGCGTGCGATCACAACACGTTGCACATCAGACGCACCTTCATAAATGCGCAATGCTCTGATATCGCGATATAATTCCTCAACTTTGGAACCATGACGCACACCGTCGCCGCCGTGGAGTTGAACGGCGCGATCAATGACTTGCTGTGCCTGATCCGTCGAAAACAGCTTTGCCATGGCAGCCTCACGGGTGACCCTTGGCGCGCCACTGTCTTTGGCCCAGGCCGCGCGGTAAATCAAAAGAGCGCTGGCATCGACGTCCACTGCCATATCGGCAATGTGTCCCTGAACCATCTGCAGATCACAAAGCGGTGCATTTTGAATGTGGCGGGTGGTCACGCGAAGCAAGGTTTCGTCCAACGCGCGTCTCGCAAATCCCAAGGCAGCGGCGGCTACGGTTGATCGAAACACATCCAAAACTGACATCGCGATTTTGAAGCCCTGCCCAGGTTGCCCGATGACTGCGGTGTTTGGTACCCGAACGTTGTTGAACCGTAATGTCGCCAATGGATGAGGCGCCAGGGTCTGCAAGCGTTCGACAATCTCGAAGCTAGGCAAATCGGGCGTAACGATAAAGGCGCTCAGGCCTTTTGCACCAGGTGCCTCACCGGTCCGTGCGAAAAGGGTATAAACATCGGCAATGCCGCCGTTCGAAATCCACGTCTTTTCGCCATTCAGCACATAGTGGTCCCCCTCTTTCGTTGCCGTCATTGACGCATTGGCTACGTCCGAACCAGACTGTGGCTCTGTGAGCGCAAATGCAGAGATGACCTGGCCAGTTCGGGTCAGAGGCAACCATTGGTCACGCTGGGCTGCAGTGCCAAATAGGGACAAAGCGCCGGTGCCCAAACCTTGCATGGCAAACGCAAAATCGGCCAAACCATCATGTCTGGCCAAAATCTCGCGGCTTAAACATAGTTTGCGCACGTCCAACGTTTCGTTTTCGAGGGCGCTGGTATGTTGAAGCCAGCCTCCGTCGCCCAGTTTGCGCACCAGATTACGGCAAGAGTCATCAACATTACCATGATCCACTCCTGAGAGGTTGGAGGCCGCCCATTGGTCCAATTCGGCAGCGAAGCCGCGATGACGGTCTTCAAAAAATGGCCATGTCAAAAAGCTCTGATCTGGCATCAGTTACCCTCGAAAAGGGGTTTTTCTTTAGCTACAAATGCACGATAGGCGCGCTTGAAATCTTCTGTCTGCATGCAGATTGCCTGCGCTTGCGCCTCAGCTTCAACGGCCTGTTCGATGGACATAGACCACTCCTGTGCCAACATTGTCTTGGTCATCATATGCGCAAAATTCGGCCCGGCCGCGATCCGTGCCGCCATGTCCGACGCTGTCTGAGCCAGCGTTTCCGACGGAACGATCTTGTTGAAAAACCCCCAGGCAACGCCTTCCTCAGCACACATTGAACGTCCGGTAAATAAAAGCTCAGATGCCCGACCCTGGCCTATGATACGTGGCAAAATTGCGCAGGCCCCCATATCGCATCCGGCCAGACCGACGCGCGTGAAAAGAAAGGCGGTTTTTGTTTCCGGCGTGGCGATACGTATGTCAGAGGCCATCGCAATGATAGCGCCGGCTCCCACGCAAATCCCATCTACGGCCGAAATCATTGGTTTGCCGCAGTTGATCATCGCTTTGACCAGATCGCCCGTCATACGCGTGAACGTGAGCAATTCCTTAGTGTTCATCTCGGTGAGAGGACCAATGATCTCGTGAACGTCCCCGCCAGAGCTAAAATTTCCCCCGTTTGATCCAAAAATCACGACATCTATTTCGTCGCGGTAGGGTAGCGACCGAAACCAATCCCGCAGTTCGGCGTAGCTGTCAAATGTCAGCGGGTTCTTGCGATCCGGTCGGTTTAGGGAGACGGTCGCAATCCTATGATTCAGGGCCAACAGAAAGTGTTTTGGCATGTCAGTCATCAGAAACACCCGTTGTGTTGAGGGTCACGGCATCCGACAGCAACGCTGCAGCTTCGGCACTGGCACTGGCATTTAACCCGCCCAGCAGTTCGCTGACCCAGCGTTCGTGGGCCTCTGCCTGCAGCAGAAACTCATCAATACCCTTTTGCGTCAATCGAATGTGATGCGCGCGCCGATCACCGGGTACCGGTTCGCGCAACACGAGCCCGTTGTTGAAAAGACGATCAACGATTCCTGTCACATTTCCATTGGACACCATCAACATCCGGGACAGTTCACTCATCTTCATCCCACTTCGATGACGGTAAAGGGCCGACATCACATCGAACCGCGGAAGCGTTGTATCGAATTTAAGCCGCAGCCTTTCGCGCAACTCAGCTTCAATCAACCGATTGGTTTTTAAAACGCGCAACCACAAACGCAGACGTTCTTTAGAATCTGTGCCCACTGAAGAGCCGTGTTTTAGCGTTTTTGTCATACTTCGCCTCCAGACAACGCAAGTGCATGCCCATTGACCGATGCCGCAGCGTCAGAGCAAAGCCAAAGCGCGGTTTGTGCGACTTCTCGCGTGCTGACAAATCGCTTCTGAGGGTTGCCGGACAAAAGCGATTTATGCGTTTCTGCAGCCGTCATTCCCGTCTTGGCGGCAATGGCCTCCACAGACTTTTCCAATAGAGGGGTTTCGATAAACCCGGGGCAGATCGCGTTGGCGGTGACACCGGATGTGCCTATTTCCTGCGCCAAACTGCGTGTCAATCCGACGACCCCGTGTTTGGCGGCACAATACGGGCTTACATAGACGTAACCCTTGAGGCCTGCTGTGGATGCGATTGCGATCAGCCGGCCCCATCCATTAGCTTTCATGTCGGGTAATGTCATTTGCCACAAGTGAAATACACCACCCAAGTTGACGGCGAGGGTTTCATTGAAATCATGCGCAGAAATCTTTTCAAACGGCGCCGAAGGAGCCGTTCCTGCATTGGCGACAGCAACTGCAACAGGTCCAAATTCTTCACGCGCGGTGTCTAGTGCCGCCTTCAAGGCCGCCGGGTCGGTGACATCCGCAGACACAGGTAAACCGCCAATTGATTTGGCCAGTTTTTCCAATTGCGCAATGCGCCTTCCCAAGACTGTCACACTTGCGCCTGCGTTGGCAAAGACGCGCGCGGTTTCGGCTCCCACACCGCTGCCGCCTCCGGTGACAACAATATGTTGGCCGACCATGCTCATGATCTGCTCGTTTCGACATTGCGATCCGCATTACGCCAGCTTTGATCACGGCCAGCAAGGTACGGCAGCGGCCATTCTGCGTTTCTATCGCCGATTTGTGTCCCGGCATGCAGCGTCCAGTAGGGATCTGCCAAATGTGGACGCGCCAGACAAACAAGGTCCGCGCGCCCGGCCATCAAGATCGAATTGACATGATCCGGCTCAAAGATATTGCCGACGGCCATGGTCGCAATCCCAGCCTCGTTCCGAATACGATCTGAAAAAGGGGTTTGGAACATGCGTCCATAAACGGGACGTGCATCGGGTGACGTTTGGCCTGCTGACACGTCAATGATGTCAGCACCAGCTGCTGAAAACAATTTGGCGATCTCGACGGCCTCTTCCGGGGTCACACCGTCGGCACCCACCCAGTCGTTGGCCGAAATGCGGACGGACATGGGTTTGTGTTCAGGCCAGGCGGCCCGCATGGCAACAAAGACTTCCAGCGGAAAGCGCATGCGGTTTTCAAAGCTGCCGCCGTAGTTGTCTTGGCGCTGGTTCGACAGCGGCGTGATAAACGAGGAAATGAGGTAACCGTGGGCTGCATGAAGTTCGATCATGTTGAAACCAGCCCGTTCAGCCATAAGGACCGACGCCACGAACTGATCCCGCACCTGGTCCATTTCGGTGCGTGTTATGGCGTGGGGAGATGCGTTGCGCTGAGACCAGGGAATTGCCGAGGCAGAGAGGGTATTCCAATTGTCTGATTGCAGCGGCGCGTCCATCTTTTCCCACCCTAGTTGAGTGGAGCCTTTGCGCCCCGCATGGCCAATCTGACAACAAATTTTGGCTGGTGTTTCGGCGTGTACAAAATCGGTCAGGCGCTTCCAAGCGGCTTCGTGTTCAGGAGCGTACAGACCTGGACAACCCGGAGTGATGCGCCCCATCGCGGATACGCATGTCATTTCTGTGTAGACAAGGCCAGCACCGCCTTTGGCACGTTCGGCATAGTGCACGAAATGCCAATCGGTCGGTGCACCATCGACCGCTTTGTATTGCGCCATCGGCGACACCACCACACGGTTTGCCAGTTTCATGTCGCGTAACTTATAAGGCGCAAACATCGGGGCGCGCACGGGTGCAGCTGGTCCACCAACCCGAGTTTGAAACCATTTTTCTGCACTTTCTAGCCAAGTGGCATCTCGCTTGCGCAGGTTTTCATGGCTGATCCGCTGCGATCGAGTCAGCAAGGAGTAGTTAAACTGCACAGGGTGAAGTCCAAGATATCGGTGGACATCTTCGAACCACTCCAGCGAATTCCGCGCAGCGGATTGCAAGCGCAAAACCTCAAGGCGGCGATCGTTTTGATACCGAGCAAAAGCGTCTTTTAAGGGCAAGCTGTGCACATATTCTGCTAGTGCAATAGCACTTTCCAACGCGAGTTTGGTACCGGATCCGATGGAAAAATGTGCTGATGCAGATGCATCACCCATCAAAACAATGTTTTCGTAGCTCCAGTTTTCGCACAAAACCCGCGGAAAACTCAGCCACGCTGACCCGCGAATGTGGTGCGCATTGGTCATGAGACTGTGTCCGCCGAGATATTCCTTAAAGATTTCTTCGCAGGTGTCGATACTCTCCTGTTGGCTCATTTGGCCAAAACCGTAAGCGTCCCAAGTCGCCTGATCGGTTTCCACAATGAAGGTCGCCGTATCGCTATCAAATTGGTAGGCGTGCACCCACAACCAACCTTTGGCCGTCTCTTGAAATATAAATGTAAAGGCGTCATCAAATTTTTGATGTGTTCCCAACCACACGAATTTGCAGGCACGCATTTCAACCTCTGGCTTGAAGTGCATGGCGAGATCACTGCGTGTTTTTGAATTCAATCCATCAGAGGCGACGACAAGGTCATATTCCTTGGCGTATTCGGTTGCGCTGACTGCTTCAGTTTCAAATCGCAAATCGACGCCTAGTTCAGTCGCGCGGTCCTGAAGCAATAAGAGTAATTTCTTGCGGCCAATGCCGCAAAACCCGTGACCAGTCGAAACTGTTTTTTCGCCGCGATAATGAACTGCAATGTCATCCCAATAAGCGAAGTGGCTGCGGATGGATTCGGCACTGACAGGGTCATTTTCTTGCAGGTTGTCCAGTGTCTCATCCGACAAAACGACGCCCCAACCAAATGTGTCGTCATGCTTGTTGCGCTCAAATATGACGACCTCGGCATCGGGCCGGCGCAGTTTCACAGAGATTGCAAAATACAGTCCGGCCGGACCGCCTCCCAGGCAAGCAATACGCATCTTGTGCTCCCAGAGCGATTTCCCGATGCATTAATCGATAAATTATATGTTTAAAAATTTCAAGTATATATAATTAGTCTTAGACCTAACGTCGTTTGAAATTTGGCTCAGATAGATCGTAAAAAGAGGCTCGCCATCAAAGCCAATCACGAGCTGATTGACGAGGCTCACGCACGTAAGAAGCTGGCGGTGGATTGATCATGCTAAGCCGGGCGTTGGCTTGCCGCTTTCGAACTTTTTCCCAAAAACCTGGAGTTTGCGTCTTTTCCGCGTTGTCGAATGCCGACTCCGGTGCAGCGTTTTCAATTGAGAGCTCGGAGATAGATCGGCCAGTTGGTCTTATTTCACGGATTGGTCTTAGGCATAATTCAAACACTACCGCACCCAGATCAGCAATGTGTAGAGTTCTCTCCGAACGTTGAAAAGTTCCTCAAAAATCGGTGTTGTTTGGAAAACCTGAAAACTTGATTTTAGGGAAAGGTAGACTGGGACAAGGTGTGTTTCGGCATGCCCGGAAAGTGTCACCGAAAATCTATGATATCAAATTGGCAATCGGACCTGGAGAGGCCCGATTGCTTTTGGCTGAAGCGCGCAGAATGAAATTCTTCTACTGGCCAGCTAGTTTAAAACTCTTCCCAACTGGCATCTTCTACAGGTTCACCTCCTGCAACAGCCGCTACCTTTGGCTTTTGATCGGTAAAGCGCTCTGGTTCTGGCTCGAAAGCAGTTTCTTTGGACGGTACGGACTCTGACGCAGAGTCAGAAACACCATGAAACTGTTCTAAAGATTTCGACAGCGTAGTGGCCTCTTTGCTCATAGACACACTGGCCGCTGTCATTTCTTCTAAGGCTGCTGCATTCGTTTGAGCGTTTTTGTCGATGGAACGCACCGCAGTATTTACTTCTTCAATTCCGATCGACTGTTGTTCAACGGCCATCGCAATTTCAGAAATCTGGTCAGATGCAACTTCGACGTCAGAGATGATGCTCTCCAATGCCTTTCGCGACAGTGCGACTTGCTCAACGCCTACTTCGACGCTCTGATTGTTCTTCTCAATCACTTCGCTGATTTCTTGCACTGCGTCTTGAGACCGCTGTGCCAACGCACGGACTTCAGAAGCCACGACCGAGAAACCACGTCCCGCTTCCCCGGCGCGCGCCGCTTCTACACCGGCATTTAGGGCCAGTAAGTTGATCTGAAAGGCAATGTCTTCGATGACTTTGACCACGCGATTGATTTGCGCTGAAGCCTCCGCCATTCCATTGATCGACGCTTCCGTTTCGTCCGAAACCTTGCGAGTCTCATCAGCACTACTGCGCACCTTTTGAGTTGCGCCATTCGCGGATTTTGCATTGTCGACAACTTGACGGATGCTTGCCGTGATCTGTTCAACTGCGGCCGAGGTTTCTTCTACAGCAGCGGCGTTGTCTTCCGCACGCTTCGCCATATCTTCAGAAGACGACTCCAGATGCGTGGCTGTCTCAGACACGTTTCTACCGCTGTCCATAATGTCGGCCATAGTTTTCGACAGCGTTGTCAATGCAGCGTTAAAGTCATCTTTCATCCGCAAGAATGCCCCCTGGCGGTCACCAGAAATTCGGATGCCAAGATTACCTTGAGATAGCTCGCCAATGCTTTTGACCACGTCTTCAATGTTTGTCTCCGTCACCTCCAGCAGCTGGTTGATAACTTTGGCAAGGGCTGCAAGGCCATCGTCTTCGACATCGTCAGACATACGGTTCGAAAAGTTCCCCGACGCTGCATCGCCCAGCACCCGTTCCATGTCTTTCTGGAAGTTTTCTAACGTCTGCATCCGCTGACGCTCTATTTCTCTTTCGCGCTCTTCGGCGGCGTGTTTCTCTTTCTCAATTTCTGCCTCACGCGCGCGGTCAGCTTCCTGGCGCTCACGTTCCGCTTTTTCTTTTTCTTTCACTTCAAGATCAAGATCGCGGGCCTTGCGGGCATTGTCGAGGAACACAACCATGGCATTGGTCATCTTGCCAATCTCATTGTTGTCCTGGCTTTCGACGATGTCCACTTCCAAATTCCCATCAGCTAATTCACCCATGTTTTCGGTGATTTGGTTCAATTGAGATGCAATGATTCTGCCAGTAAAGAAGGCCAGAATCGCGCCAATAATCGTTCCGATTGCCACAAGCACAGACACGACTAAAATAGAGCGTTCCGCCATAGCAGCACCAGCTGGGCCTAAAGTGTTTTGCGTTTCAACTATGGAATCCACAGCGCGTTCAACACGAGCCAACGCATCGGGGCCAATTTCGTCCATCCGGTCATACTGGGCATTTCGCGCGGCAATGACCTCAGCCACGGCAAGCGATGCTGTATCAAAGGCGTCAAGATCTGCCATTGTCGCCTGCGTCAGCTCGCGCCGCCGGGGGTTTTGCAACTCTTGCATCAAAGCAGTCAGTCCACTGCGGGCGGCTTCGACTTCTTCTTTTGACCGAACCGCATCTTCGTTCTTGTTGTCGACAAGAAAACGTTCGAGGTAATAGCGAGCGAGCATCAGGTTGGTTGCGGCGAACCCGGCAGCCGCGCTGGCCTCAGCGTCATTGTCGCGTAGAGCGGATTCCATCACTTCCGAAAGTTGTTTCCGCGCTTTCAGGCCCAACTCCTCGGTTTCATGTACCAAGGTATTGCGCTGTTGTTGAAGTTCGTAGGCTTGCAGCATTGCTTGCTCATACTCTTCCAACATCACAGGGATCTGGTCCAATCCATCGAGACCTTCGTGTCTCTTCATAATCTCATGAAGTTCAGCCTCTAACACGGTGATCTCTGCTATGTTCTCTTTTAGCAATTCAATCTGAGCATCGTCTTTGGTGAGCCTGTATTTGCCGGCAGCCATACGCGCCTCGAACAAATCTTCCATGATGTCGGCACTGAGCAGGCTTTCGCGCGCCGTGGTCCGATAATCTACAAATGTATTTGCCAAGTTGCTGGTCTGAAAAGAGGCGATGCCTCCAACAGCAAGGATCAGAGCAATCATTGCTCCCATACCCAGATAAATTCTCCGTACTAAGGACATAGCGTCACCTTCTTGTTTCTCCGCGAACGCTAGACTTGTGCGAACAAAAAGTTGACAATCTGATAATCAACGCGATTTCAGATTTTTAACGCCTCATATGCCCGAATAATGTGATCAGTGGCGATGCAGGCAAAGACGTTATGCGTCTAAGTATATGAAATTAAATTAAAAAATACTCTCTAACGCGAAGTATGGCTTTAAACGCTGCCTTCCAACTCGGAAACCGTCTTTTTCATAATGTTTCTTAACCAGATGTGGCGAGAACTGTCCGTCGCGCGGCGGTGCCACACCAGGTCATATGTTACCATCGGCAGTGTCAGGGGTGGCGGGTGCGATGAAAAACCTTTGAAAGCGCTTGATTGCAAACGTTTGGGGAGTGTCGCGACCAAATCAGTTCCAGCGGCGAAGTTCGCTAGCGCAAAGGAATTTGATGTTGCGACATATACTTTGCGCTTTCGGCCAGAGGTATCCAGCGCCGCATCTACAATGCTTTTTGTGTGCCCACCGAAGTCCAGGGCGGCATGCCGCGACGTGCAATAATCTTCGATTGTCAGGGGCGCTGTTCTTTGCGACGCGTCATAGAAGCAATATATGTCATCAGAATAAAATTGCTCGCTGGACAACTCGAGTGGATAGCCTCCGATTGAGGCGGTTATGGCCACGTCGGCTAAGCCTTCATTCAATGTACGTTGGGCATTTTTACGTGCACCTAGTTCAATGAAGCGCATCGAAACTTCACGGGAAATACCCCGAATTGCTTTCTTGATAGGGACCAGGATTGGCAGTAATTCAGTTACGTTGGTTGCGATCGTAAAGCTCGCTTCATCCTGTTCGGCTTGGTATTCAGTGTGGAGTGTGAGCCCTTCGATGTCGCTGATGATCCTGGAAACTTTGGGAGCGATCGAGAGGGCCACACCGGTTGGCATGATGCCCCTGCCTTTTTTTACAAACAGCGGGTCTCCGATGTATTGACGAAGCCTGTCCAGGCTATGACTGACCGCGGATTGGCTAGACCCCAGATCTTGCGCCGCACGCGTGACAGACTGAGCTTGAAAAACAGCAAGAAAGGTTTTCAGCAGCTTTCCGTCAAGCGCCAATACATCAATTTCCTTCATATGTTTTCTGCTCATTTCGTGCCTATTGTGCGTCTTTTTTTTCCGTCACCCCGCAAAATCGATACCACTAGTCCCGAGTTACTGTGCATTTTCAAAGTTTCCAAGTGATTTTATTCTGCAAAAATGCAGCGATTCGAAGGGAGTTCCGTTGAAATCGCGCACGTTCGACCCGCTGCATTTCTAGAGGCTATTGCTCACGCCAAACATCGGAGTTGATCATATTGATAGGAACGCCTTCTCGATAGGCGATGATTTGATCGAAGATATCCGCGAATTGCAGGTCAAATTCGTCTTCGGTGACGTAACCGATGTGTGGCGTTGCCAACACGTTCGGATGGCACAAGAGTGGGTTCGAAACGTCGGTCATTGGTTCATCGTCAAAAACGTCGATGGCAGCATGGATCCTGTCACGGGCAACCTCGCATTCCAAAGCCCCCTGTGCGACCAGATGCGACCGCGAGGTATTCACAAAGAGAGCCCTTGGTTTCATCAAGGCCAGGTCCTCGCCAGTGATCAAACCATGCGTCGCCGGTTTGAGCCGAACATGAATGCTGATGATGTCCGAGGATGAAAAGAAGGCGCTTCGCGACTCGGAGACACTTTCGCCGTCGCGTGCTGCCCGGTCGCGGCCATCATCAGAGGCCCACCATTGCACTTTCATACCCAGTGCCTTCGCATATTCGGCTACGCTGTTGGCAATTCTACCGTAGCCATAGAGGCCGAGAATCCTGCCACGCAAAGTGCGACCGACGCCAGATTGCCATTGACCACTGCGCAAAGAGGCCACCTGCTCCGGGATTTGGCGATAGCTGGCCAGAATGAGTGCAAGCGTGTGTTCAGCAGCCGCATAGGACGGTGTGTCGGAGTGCATATTGGAGCAGAGCAGAACATGGTTAGTTGTGCATGCATTGACGTCTATATGAGGATAGACACTTCGTTGCGAAATCAGTTTGAGGTTAGGCAGTTGTTGCAACAGCGGCGCGCCGATTTTGGTGCGTTCGCGAAAGAGGACCAAAGCCTCGGCGGCTCGTACGCGCTCGGCAAGAAGATCCGGGTCCGGTTGGTGATCGGTCCACACGGTCACATCACAATCGTCCAGCTTTGCAAAACAGGGTAGCGTGCGCAGCGTATCGAACCAATCGTCCAGGATGTGAACTTTCAACGGCTCTCAACTCCGGCGCTGGGTGCCGGTGACCGTGGTGTTGGCACAAATACATCTGTGTCCAGCGAGTGGATCGCAGCCAGAACCTTTTGACGCTCAGCCAGCAAGTGATTGAATTGCGCGTCGCAGCCCGAAATGGGTGTTGGGTAGGAACTGATCTCGGCGTTAAGAAGTGTGCGCGCAACTGCCAATTCGGATTTGGCGGCGATGATGCAATCCTGAAACTGGTCTGTCATAAGATCACCTTTCTTATTTTGTATACCATTGTATACCGAAATTCGAATAAGTCAATTCCCTTCCCACACTTTCGCCGGCACGAAAAGCGTGCCCGAGGCCAGTTTGCGCGCCGTTCGAACCAGACCAGCCGATTTTATTTCAAATCCGGCAGCGCTGTGTTCATAGTCGACCGCCACATCAATCTTTCCAGAGGCGTGTTCCAAAACAATCAGTGCCGGCGATTCATTGGAGAGGGGAGCTAGCCCGTTGGCCACTGTACCGGGCGTCAGTACGCAAGAGGCCAGGCACTGAGCGCCAGTCACCGCCATCGTCGGGTGACACTTCCACGGCATAAAGTAACGTGCCGCAACACTGCCGCCTTGCGTTGCTTTTGCAAGAAGCCCGAACTTGGGCGTAACGGAATTTGAAACGTCTCCCATCCCCATGAGACGCGCGGCTTCTCTTCGAATGGCTTCCATATGCGTATAGAAACCCTTGTTGTCATCCAGTTCCGTGGCGCTTTCATACCCTTTCAGCCCAAAACTATCTGCACGAGCGATCACCATAGGCATCGCCACATCCATGCAGGTCACATCTATGCCATCAATTGTGTCAATCACGTTTCCGGTCGGGAGAAATGATCCGGTCACGCCGCCGACGGTTTCCATAAACTGCAATGCAACCGGCGCCGCTTTGCCGGGTACCCCGTCTATTTGCGTGTCGCCATCATAGGAAACAACACCGTGCGGGGTTTGAACAAGAGCCGACACCTTGGCCCCGGTATTTACAGCATGGATATTGATCGTGGTCTCACCATCTCGAGCGGTAACCAACCCCATTTCGATCGCTGCAGGGCCGACGCCTGAGAGAATGTTGCCACATGTCGGCTTGAAGTCAACGCGCCGTTCTTCGACACCTACTTGCGCAAAGAAATAGTCCACATCGGCCCAGTCCCCGTCAGACCTGGAAAGCATTGCCACCTTTGTGGTGACCGCGACCCCGCCGCCAATTCCGTCAATGTTCAAGGGATGTCCCGAGCCAACAGCGGCAACCAGAACATCTGCAAGCACATCAAGATCTGCAGGTAGGTCGTCTCGGTTAAAATACGGGCCCCGCGACGTGCCGCCCCGCATGAAAAAGAAAGGAATGGCGGTTTGGCTCATGTCGCGGCTACCTGACGTCTTTCCACGGCGCTGCGGGAAGCTGAGTCACTCTTGCCGGAATGGTCCTTCGACAAACAGGCGCATGTCATGTCAGTGGCCAGGGAAGATCGACATACTCCTGCAGAAGCCCAGGCGGGAAATCCCGGTTCAAGAGCCAGGCCATGCCGCACATAAACGCGATGCCAGCACCTGTGTAGGCAGCCGCAAACGCCGTGCTTACGCCTGCGCGGAACTTCATGAAGGAGAACAGGAATACGCCCAAAGCGAGGATGAAGCCGAACAAAGCTGTCAGCCCCAGAAGGGCTGCAAACCAAGCCAGAGTAGGCCAAAGACCATGCGTTGCATCTGCATCCTCTCCATTGAGTTCGCGGTCTGCAAAGATAGTGTCGGTTTCTGGTTTGAGCATCATGCGAATGACCAGCATTGCACTACCGACCAGACAAACACCCGCTACAAACATCGGGAAAGTCCTATCGCGGCTGAAGCTCGGGATCGACGCCGCGTCGTAAAATGCGTAGGCGATGTAGCCGGTGACCACCAAAAGGAAGATAAATGGAGCGCGCTTTGAACCGGACTTGACATCACCTTCGGCCAGGATGTTTTTGGCTTGGCGCAGGCCCAAGACGACCGAGATGATCGTGATGATCAGCAAAATGATGACAATAGGCGAAAAGATGTACTCAAACCCGTCGCCCAGTCCTTTACGGAAACGCGATTGTGCAATTTGCAATGCCTGGTTGGCATAGGTTTCCGCCGGATTAGACAGCACAAAGCCGATCAGGAATGCAGGTCGCGACCAATCAAAACGTCGCATCATGATGCCCAGGAACCCGATGCACAAAAGTGCCACCAGATCCATCAGGTTCTGACCGGATTGGAAAGCGGCAAAGCTGATAATCATGAAGAGGAATGGCGCCAGAAGCGCAAATCGGATCGTTGTGAGTTTTGCAATGCCGCCAGATGCTGCGATGCAGATTATGGTCCCGACCACATTGGCAAGCGCCAGCAACCATACGATAGAGTATGTTATGTCGAGGTTGTTTTTCAACATCGCCGGGCCAACTTCGATTTGCCCGGACCCAAGAAGAGCAATCGCACCAATAAAGATGGCCATGGAGCCGGAGCCAGGAATGCCAAATAACAAGGTTGGCACGAGACCGCCGCCTTCTTTGGCGTTGTTTGAACTTTCCGGCCCGATGACACCGCGCACTTCGCCATTGCCAAAATTGGACTTGTCTTTGGTGGTTTGAACGGAGTGACCATAGGCGATCCAATCGACAACCGATCCACCCAAACCCGGTATCACCCCAACCACGACGCCAATAATGGAGCAGCGCACAGAGAGCCATATGTTGGCGAACCAGTCCTTTACGCCATCGAGCCAGCCGCCTCCCAATTGAGGTTCGCGCGAGATGGCGCGATCCTGTCTTAAAAGAGAGATGATCTCTGGTATGGCGAAAATACCCAGACCAACAATCACCAACTTTAGCCCGTCAGTCAGATAGGGAAAATCATAGGAAGACATGCGCAGATCACCTGACGATGCACCTTCGCCGATAGTCCCGATCAACATGCCCAGTCCGGCGGCAACGATGCCCTTGATGGCGACGCGCCCCGCCAGAATACCGACCATGGACAGACCAAAAATCGTAATCATCAACAATTCCGGTGTGCGGAATTCAAGCACAATCGGGCGCGCGATCAAGATAAAGACCGTTAGAAAGGCAGCACCGACCAAGCCGCCAAACAAAGATGAGGCGAAGGCCGCAGAAAGCGCCCGCGCGGCCTGGCCGCGTTTTGCCATCGGGAATCCGTCAAGCACCGTCGCCTGACTTGCGGAAGATCCAGGTATCCCCATTAAAACGGAAGCAAAAGTGTCCGACGTGGGAACAACGGCAACCATGCCGACCATCAAAGCAAGACCCAGTATCGGGTCCATGCCGAACATGAAAGGCAAGAGCAGAGACAGGCCGGCTATGCCGCCCAGCCCGGGAAAGACCCCGATGCACAGACCCATGACTACGCCGAGTACAAGATAGCCCAATACAACCGGTTGCAGTATCAGCCCCCATGCATCGCTCAACGCAGGCAGCGCCTCCATGACCACTTCCATTGTTCTCTCCCCCAGGCATTACTTAAAGAGACGCCCCGCATGCGCAAGGCGTCCAGAAAGTAATGCTTAGTTCAGCGATACGCCGTACTTTTCTTGTAGCCAGTTCACCACAAAGTCCTTGGCGGAAGGCGACACATTGGTTCCGCTGTCTAGCGCGACTTTGGCCGCGTCACCGGTCATTTGCGGATAAATGCCCAACCGACCACTGGAGATTTCTGCGAAATCAGCACGTGCCTTAACGGCTTCAAAAGCTGCCGTGTAGGTCACAATGGCATCATCAGACGCACCATTTGGCAGGAACACCATCTTTTGTGCCGGAAATCCCGCAATGAAAAATGCCTTCCAGGCATCCCATGCTTCGCCTGAGGTTTCACAGCCATCTGTGGCTTCGCAGACTTCTTTGAAGGTTGGGATGTCCGGGAATGTTGGGTCGCGTACGATACCCCCTGCGTCATCCAAAGCGCCCCATGTCATCATGGGAACAGCTGTGCCAGCCTCGACGAGCGGCGCGACACCACTCAGAAAGGACGACGACGTTTGGTAGTCGATGTTCGCTTCACCACGTTCAAACATCAAACGACCATCGCCGCGACCCTTGATGCCCATCACGCTTTCTACGTTCAGGCCCAGCATTTCCCACGCCAGCGTCGGCACAAGATCAAGCCGGGTCGCTCCCTGGTTGCCGTAGATGAAATCTTCGCCCTGCAACGGTGCTGCGTTTAGCCCGTCCATTTTAGCGGCCAGCTCGGGCGTCAAATAGGCAACACCGCCGGTGCCGGAGGCAAGGACCACGTTCCAGTCCGCATAGTTGTATTTGACACGAGGATCACCCAACAGGAATGGAAACTGCGTCGAACCGGAGGATCCGAAGATCAGCGTACCATCTTCATATTCCTGATCCTGAAAAAAGTTGGCGCCTTTGGTCGACCCGGCACCTGGCATGAATTTTACCACAACCGTGGGTTCGCCCGGCAAGGCCTCTGACAGGAGCGGGGCGTAAAAGTTGGCCCATTTGGCCGATCCGCCGGTTTCGGAGAATGGGATGATCCATTCGACTGTCTTGCCCGCAAGATCGATGCCATGCCCATCCGCATGTGCTTGAAACGAAAATGTTGCCGCTGCAGCAGCGACAAGCCCGCAGGCCACGCGACGCGTGGTTTTGAATAAGGACATTGTTTCCTCCCTAAATTACAATGCTCGCTGTTCAGCGCGCACTATTACATCATTCGTCGGGCTGTCCTTGCCCGGTTGATCTCGCGAACGTGACCTGCGAACCTTGCATGAAACTTTCAAATGCGGAAAAAGATGCGGATCACTCTTGTAGAAGACAACGTGGGCCTTGCCAAAGGTATCGCTTACCGACTCGAAGACGAAGGTCACGCCGTCGACGTGTTGCACGATGGGCATGATGCAGATGCTTTTTTGCGCGATGACTCGTCCGATCTGATCATCTTGGACATCAACTTGCCGGGCACAGACGGGTTAAGCTTGTTGAGGGCTCTGCGTACAAGAGAAGACTTCCGCCCGGTGATCCTTTTGACCGCCCGTGCGGAAACTGAAGATCGGGTGATCGGGTTGGATGCCGGGGCCGACGACTACCTCATCAAACCCTTCGAGATGGCCGAACTTGAAGCGCGCGTGCGCGCATTGTCGCGACGTCGGTCTCTGCCACAGCGCGCTTTGCTCTCGTTGGGGCCGTTGCGCTTTGATGCTGGAGCGCGCCAATTGTTTGCTGGTGAACTGCCGCTGGAATTGCCACGTCGTGAACTGTCGATGTTTGAGTGTCTCCTGTCCGCAGAGGGCAGGCTTGTCTCAAAGACGGCGCTTTTGGACTATGTTTATGGTGTTGGCGCGGATGTCGAAGAGAAAGTCGTGGAGGTTTATGTCTCGCGCATTCGGTCACGATTGAAACCCTACGGTGTGACGATCAAATCTCAACGCGGGTTGGGGTATCAATTGCTGCTAGAGGCTCCGGAGTGAAAGCAAAATCGCTGCGCACGCGGCTGATCGTCATCATTCTGACGCCACTCCTGATCATCGCAGCACTGGCTGCGGCTTGGCAATTCCGAAATGCCACCCATCGTGCCGAAGAGATATTCGACCGCGGCTTGCTTTCGGCCGCTCTGGCAATTTCGCGGGATGTTTCTCTTTCGGGCGGCGATGCTTTGAGCCCGGCAACGCGCAGCCTCATCAGTGACACCTCTGGCGGAGAGATGTTCTATCATGTTTTCGCACCAGATGGTGTTTTTGTGACAGGATATTCGACGCCTCCAACACCGCCTACGAAGGACATTCGTGATCCGGTTGAGCCCCTGTTTTACAACGCTGTCTACCAAGGACGTGACGTTCGAGTATCGAGATTTATGGATGCCACATCCGTCGATGGTGTTTCGGGGCTTTTCACCATCACGGTCTGGCAGGACATGCAGGTTCGCACTTCGTTTATACGCGATGTGACTACACGCGCGTTTTCCGTAATTGCCTTGCTGTTCGTTTCCGTTGGGTTGATTGTCTGGTTCGGCGTCGGTTTAGGCCTCAGACCTTTGCTGGACTTGCAAGACGCGATCGCAAAGCGGACCGCCCGGGAATTGGAACCCATTCGCCGTGATGTGCCGGAAGAAGCCGAAGGTATCGTCTCAACGTTGAATGCACTATTGGATAGAATTTCACGCCGGATCAGTTCCAAAGACGAGTTCATTTCAAACGCGGCGCACCAGCTTCGGAATCCAATTGCGGGTGTACTGGCGCTGGCGGAAGCTGTGGAAAACGCCCCGTCACCAGAAGCGGCCAAATCACGGAGTTCGGAATTGGTGGCTGCAGCGCGGGAAGCAACCCATCTGACGAACCAGCTTTTATCATTTGAGCGGGCAGGGGGCGCAGATTTGGCGCGCACCGGTGCAGCGTTGGATTTTGCGACGCTTGTCAGATCGGTCGTGGATCGTTTTGAAAAAGAACCGCGTCACAAATCGCCCAAAGTCGAGTTTACCTGCTCGGGTCAGCCTTCTCCTGTTTGGGGTGATGCAGTCATGCTGCAAGAAGCGTTGCTCAATCTGCTGACAAATTCAGTTTTGCACGGAGGCCCTGATGTATCCGAAATCGTATTGACCTTGACGTACGGTACCGCATCGTTGGAGCTTCTGGTGGTGGATGATGGCGTCGGTATTCGTGCGGAAGAATACATTCTGGCCATTGGGCGTTTCAGTCAGGCAAATTCAGGTCCCGGCAGCGGTTTGGGGTTGCCGATTGCAGCGCGCGTGATGGAGAACCATAACGGCCAACTTACGGTAAAGCCGAATCCCAACGGGGCATTCATGGTCATCACTTTGCCTTTGAGTTCTGCAGAGTAAACGGGCAAACCAATTGGCGGTTTGCACCATGGGCGGTTTGTCCGCCCACGGTACTTGCGCACTTAATTACCCTAGATCGAACCCCAGGTCATTGAGAGAATTCATGAGCTCACTATTTTCTTCCAGTAAGGATGAATTCGCGTCTGCAGTGAAGTTGGCCAACGATAAATCTTCCGCTTGCAACCCTAGAACCGTGTAGGTGTGACCGCCGTTTTCGAGAACTTCGATCACCAGGTTTTCGCCTTGCTCATCGATTTCGACTTGTGCTGCAGTCAATGCGCCGAAGTCAAATGTGTCGGTCGCAATATCAAAGTCCCCGATTACGTCCTGGACGCCCCAGTTCCATGTGACTTCCAACACATCTGGTGTGTCATCGGTATCGGGTTCGGCATCACCTGCTCCCTCATCCAAGGTCATCTTCCCCTCGCGCACTTGTTCGCCATCCGTGGTCGCACCAGCGGGTGCAGTTGGCGTGAGTAATTCCGCCCGTGATACCAGACTGACATCGTCTTGAGCCAAGCCAAAGGGATCTTCGAGATTGTCTTCCATGACCTGATCGTGATGGAATTCCACCCGCCCGGGTACAAGGTCGGCAAGTTTGACGCCGGTGAGGGTCATGCTCTGTCCTGTCGGCATGCTGGAGATCACCAGCCCCGCGTCCGTGTCCTCGACATTCAATCTTTCTCGGGTACCAAAATATAGAAAACTGATTTTCATGGTTGCCGGATCAAAGCCATCAACGGTTTCATGCACACCGTATTCGTGGCTGCGGACGTAGACGGTGTCGTCTTCGCGCGGGCCAACGCCTTGCTCCCAACTGATCACACCACCCATGTCCTGACGGAAGTGTTCATTTCCAACGATACCGAAATTGTCCAAGGTGACGTCCTGATAAGTGATGCCTTGGACGATCTGGGCGGCGTCCGACCATGGGCTGTCGATGACAATCTCACCGGTTGCGGACTTCGTGACGATCATGCCGTGCACGGAGGTGCCGCCAAAATCCAAAGCGTCTTTGGCCGGATCGAACCCGACAATGTCATCTGCATTGCTGTCGGATTTGAACTTGGTGCCACCCTGCGTCGTGGTGCCTGTGCTTTCGACCGGGTTGGAACCATCGGCATCGTATTCAGGGGACGCAATATCGCCGTCACCCGGAGACACGATGACCGACCCAAGCGCGTTGGCGACCTCGTTCAAGACGCCTTCATTCGCGATGGAAAAGTTGCCAATGTCCAGGTCGTCCAACCCAAAGCCGGTCAGGATGATCTGTTTGATCGATCCACCTTCAGTGATTTCGATACGAACAGTTTGTCCCAGCGCTTCACCGGATTCTTCGAAAATCGCAAAGTTCTCTGCGTAAATGTCACTTTCCACTTCGATCACATCGCCCATGTCAGGCATGAAGCCGGAAATCGTCTGTGCTGGCGTCGCAAGGTTGACGGTCACATGCATGTGCATGTGGCCCATTCCGCCATCGTGACCACCCTCGCCCTCGCCATCACCATCGCCTGTTCCGCCGTCCGGATCGGGGTCGTCTTGACTGATCAACGACAGGATCTCGGTCGCGGCCGTCGCATCCAGAATGGTGAAATTTGCTGGAGATAAATCGGCCAAGGCAACACCGGTGAGGGTGGTCGTTTGAACATTTTGCGGAACAGAAAACACCACCCCATCTCCGGTTTCCTCGATCACCAGTTCATCGGCGGAGATCCAATCTACAAAGATGGTGCCACTCGTGGTGTCAAAACCCGAAACAGTCGTATTTGTGCCGTAAGCCCAGGTTATGACAACGTCGGCTGTGTCTTTTGTGACCTGTGCGGTTCCGTTGTCTGGGACCTCACCGTCACCGTTTTCTCCATCCCCGGTTTCCCCATCGGTTTCGCCGCCCGTTCCATCGCCGTCGCCATTTCCCCCGTCACCGTTTTCGCCGTTGGAGTTATCGCCATTTCCTGACCCATCGCCTGTATTGTCTTCGGGCTCGGCACCCACGAGTGACAACACTTCTTCCGCTGCAGTCGCATCCAGAAACGTGAAGTTGGCCGCAGACAGCGCGTCAAGTGTCACGCCTTCCAACGTGAGTTTTTGCAGATTCGCCGGAATCTCAAATACAGTATTGCCGTCAACTTCTGTGACTTCCAGATCGCCCGCGCCAACCCATCCCACAAAGATCGTACCGGTATCTGCGTCAAAATCTGATATGGTGATATCTGCGCCATAAGACCAGGTGATGACCACATCCGCGGTTTCGGCAGTCACATTCGCGGATCCGTTACCTGTTTCGTTGCCTTGCGCGGTATCTGTGTAAAACTCGGTAATCTCTTCAGCGCTGGGCGCATCAAAGCCGCCAAACCTGTTGATGTAACTCAGGATGGAAGTTCCGTTTTCGTCGGAGGAAACCGCATCGCTGAGCAACAGGTTCAAGGTCCCGTAGGCCCCGCGCAGATGTGCGGCGGACAAAAGGCCCGTCATGGTGATGGTGACAGGTACTTCGACCCCTTGATCAATGTAGCTGGTTGTTGTGCCGATGAATTCATCTAGTGACCGGCCGGCGTCGGCCAAGCCGTTTTCGATGATCTGCAGGTTGAACCCGAAAGCCTCACGGATCGCGATTTCCTGAGCGGCTTCGGTTTTGAATTCTTCAAGAGACTCTATGCCATTCTTACCTGTCCATGTGCCCTGCCAGGTGTTGGTCGCAGCGCCGTTGCCGTAAAACGTGTCTGCCTCGTAGTAGCCCAAGTCGATCATCAACGCTTCGCCGAATTGATATCCAACAAAACCCAACGAGTTTTCCGACCGGTAGGACATCTCGTCCCACTGAGCTTGAGTCATTTCACCCCAGCTGCTGAGCTCCGGGTAGAAATCTGAAACAACCCCGCCGGCCCATTGGTTCAGTTGTGCATCAACTATGTTTCCCGTGGCATAGCGTGCGCTGTCCCAACCTGATTCAAAGGCGCGCATCGCGTCGAGAAAGTCATCGAAAGTACCGTTGGACATCAAAAATCTCCTATATGTAAAACCATGGCGAGATCGGTCAACGACGTGACCGCATCCGCGCTTGCGAACGGCAGATATGGAGATGGAGGGGGCTCTTGTATCGTTTCAACGTGCCAATCTCTGTTGAATGCACGCCAAAGTAGAATATTTGCTAGATCACAACGCCTGCGAGCTTTTGCAGCACGCGGTATTGCTTGGGCGTCTGCCCGACAGCACGTTTAAAGGCCGCGCCAAATGCGCTTTGGTCGGCATACCCCAACAAATAGGTGATCTCCGCCAATGGTTTGTCGGTATCGCTCAGCATTTCCTTGGCCGCTGAAATACGCAAGCTGTCCCGCAGGGCTCTGTAGCTGGTGCCTTGACGTGACAGGCGTCGCGCCAGAGTCCGCGCCGACAGCCCCAGCGCGTCTGCCGTTTCTTCTATGCCAGGCGGAGTTCGGGTCAGATGCTGCACAACAAAATCCCCAACCTGCTCTTGCAATGACGCGGGTCGACGCGGCGTATTTTGCAAAAGTAGGCGTCCGTAGCTGAGCATTTCGCGGTAGAGGTTCGGGTCCCTGTGAATCACCGGTCGTCGCAGGTCCGCAGCGTTTAACGTGATTGTGGTAATGCTGGCGTTGAACTTGACTGGGCAACCAAATAGCGCGCTCAGCTCATTCGCGCCTCCGGGTCGGTCGTGGACCAAGGCGACGGCTGTTGGAGAAATCGGCAGTTCAGAGGCGCGCCGGAGCGTATTGATCAGCATAGCCACGCAAAATTCGATGTATTGCGCTTGCGTCGTGACCTCCCGATTTTGATTATCAAAACGGATCATCTTGCCGTTAGCGACATGTTCGATGTTCACTTTCGACGCCGGTCGCATCAACGGCAGGAAACGCACAAGGTTTTGCAGGGCATGATCCACGGTTTGCGAGTTGAAGAGCAAATAGGACAAAAGCGTTGTCTGGCGGATGTCCAGACGTAGCCCAACATTCGCACCAAAACTGGGCTGTTCTACAGCTTGCGACATGATGTGCAAAAACGCAGCCTCTTGATCCTGGCGTACTTTGAAACCTGGATCCTTAAGATTGGTCTCATTCACCCCGATCTTCTGCAAGACCGAAGTCACGAGCGTCGCGTGCTCGCACAACTCCGCGACCAGATGGCGCAGCCAGAAAACAGGCACCAATTGAACGTTTGGCATGTAGAACCCCGTGAAAAAAACGGCTGTTTAAAGGCGAGACCTAGTACAGTTTGGCGCGGTTCAACAGGTTTCAAGTACTACGCACAATAGAATCTTTGAGTCCACTGCACGCAAAACATGCGTCCTGAAACGAAAAATAGCCGGTGCATAGCAGGGGGTCGGGGGCCACAGGACCTCAGCGGAGCGCGGCAATCGCTGCCGCAACTGTCGTGACGGTCGCCACATTCTGCATGCCGTATTCAATCGAGGCGCGATGCCAATCGGCGTTCATTGTCGAACAGGCATCTTCGGGTACGATCATCCGAAAGCCCTTGTCTGCACCCGTGCGCGCTGTGTGCTCAACACTCATGTTTGTCCAACTGCCGGTGTTGAGGATCGTATCTCTGCCGCCGCCATGAAGGTAGGCTTCCAGACGCGAGGTTTCCCAGGCGGACATGCTCATCTTCTCAACGACCAGATCCCCCGGTTTGGGTTCCAATCCCGGAACCGGCGCCACGCCCCAAGTACCGCGCACCAGTGCTTTGTGTTCTTTCAGGCCCTGCTGCAGCGGCGCGTGTTGGCACAAATAGGGCGCACCCGGTTCCAGAACCATCCAGACATGAACGATCATCACACCCTTTGCGCGCGCGGCCTCTGCCAGCTTCGCGACATTGGCCACCACATCCTGTTGGCGTGCGTGCTCGGGTGAACCGGTGAATGCAAAAGCACCCCCGTCGATCATGACATCGTTTTGCAAGTCCTGAATGATCATTGCCGCCCGTTTGCCATTGATCGGATCTATGGCAGTTTGCACAACCGGGCTCGGTACTTGCGATTGGTTCGCTGACGTGTCCTGCGGCGAAACTGCATGCGGGGTCATGAAGGGCTCTGACCTGCCGGTCGTTTTGGTGTCCAGCGAATAGAGACCGGTGCTGGCGCAAATATAGAGTGTGCTCCAACTCGACCCGCCCCAATGCATGTTGGCCGTCTTTTCTGGCACAGCAATTTTACCAATCAGTGCGCCGTGGAAATCATAAACCCAGATGCCGCCCGGGGCTGTCACAAAGACGTTTCCCTTGTCATCGGACTTCATCCCGTCGGGTAAACCTTCAAGCTGGCTGTCTTTGATGCCGCTGGCAAACAAGCGAGCATTGGTCAAGCGCCCATCCCCATCCCCAGCCACATCGAACATGCGGATGTTGGCTTGATCGGTGTCGTTGACCCACATCCACCGCTGACAGGGACTGAAGGTGAGTCCGTTGGGTTGGTTGAACATATAGCGGTCGGTGACCAATTGCGGTTCATCCCCCGGGGTGTGATCCGGCGGCAGGCGGTAGACACCCTGAAACCCCTGTTGCAAAGGCCGCGGTACGCCAAAATGTTCCATGCGCCCATAGGTGGGATCGGTGAAGTAGATCGACCCGTCATTGCCCACCACGATGTCATTTGGGGAATTGAGCTCTTTGCCTTCGAAGTGCGAACACAAGACAGTGCGTGTCCCATCCGGTGCGATTTTGACGACTGAACTGGTGGCATGTTCGCAGACCAGCAAATTTAGCTGGGCATCATACGTCATCCCATTGCCCTTGTTGGAAGGGCGGGCAATCTCAGTGATCTGACCGCTTGCGGGGTCAAATCGACGTCGTACATCCCCCGGCATGTCGGAAAAGACCAGATCGCCATTGACCGGATGCCAGAGAGGGCCCTCGGTAAAGGTAAACCCGGACCCTAAACGACGCACCGGTGTGTCTAGATCAAGGATCTGCTGGAAGCGATCATGCAACGCTGTATGAGCCATCATGCAATCTCAGACCGGGAACCAGGCACGGTCAGGCAGCGTCTCGGTCATCGGTCCCGGAACGGTCATGCCCAAACGCCCAACTACTTTTTGGCGCTCGATTTTGGCAGGTTTGTCGTGGATCGGCAGCAGGAAGGTGGAGTTGTTCAACAGCTTTTTGATCGCCCCCTTCTCTTCGCGCTTGGATTGCGAGTGATTGCCGGTCACGCGCGGTTCCATCCAGTTGTTGGTATGCACGTGGTTCACGATCTGGTCATTGAAGTCATAAATCACATCGCCGCAGATGCAGGCCAGACCTTCGGCCGTTTCCACCACCACATTCATTGATCCCTCGGTGTGCGCACCTGCGTGTTCACACCAGACACCGGGAATGATCTCTTCGGCGGTGGTAATGTCGAGGTCCAGAAACCGGATCGCCTCCGGCTCGTAGATGCGGTCGACAAGATGTTTGATATCGGGCTTGGGGTACTGGGGGAACATGATACCCGAGACAGAGAATTCCATTTCGCGCCGGTTCAGCACCACGGTTGTGTTCATCGGAAACAGATCATCTTTGCCTGCATGATCGATGTGCAGATGCGTGTGCAAAATGTAGCGGATGTCGCCCAGTTTCAGGCCATGCTTTGCGAGCTGTTGCTCAATCATGTTCTCGTGAAACTGCAGTCCGCGCATGCCCAGACTTTCCATGATCGCATTGTCGCGGTAGCCGGTATCCACCAGCACGGGATACTCGCCGCCCGTGATCAGGAAGCCGTAAACCGGGACCCTACGGATTCGCCCGCATTCGTGGCCCAGAACCAGAAAGCTGGTTTCCAATTCGATGTCACCATAGTCGAGAATGTGAATTTGCAAGGCCATTTAGGTTCCTCCCTTAGAGCCGATAGACCCGCATTGCGGTGTCATTGAAGATGAGTTTTTGTTGCGGTTTCGTCAGAGTTGATGCGCCTTTCTGAAAAGCCGCGAAAAGCTCCGCGTAGCTGGTCCAAATTTTCTCAATCGGAAAATTTGATCCGAACATGCAGCGTTTTGCACCAAAGATAGCAACGGTTTCGCGGATCATGTCGGCAATCAGCGCCGGGTCGTTGCGGTGCACGAATGTGCCAAAAGCCGACAGCTTAGTCACGACATTGGAGCATTTTGCCAGCTTGGTCATTTGCCCGCGCCAATGGTCCCAACCAGCAGCACTTAAATCGGTCAGCATGCCTGCGTGTTGCAGGATGAACGTCACATCGGGGCAGGCGTTCGCCAGCTCGATCGCGCCATCCATCTGGTCGGGAAAGACCTGGAGATCAAAGCTCCAGCCATATTGGGCCAAAAACGCGATGTTCTTTTGCACCCGAGGGTCGCGGGCGACATCGCCATGGGGGGCAAACCGGTACATGGGCTTTTCGTGCCAGTGCAATTGCTGTCGAATGCCGCGCATGAGGGCAAAGCCCTCCAGCTTGTCCAGCTGTGGCCGGACATCATCGACCATGAAATTCGCGTAGCCAATGATCCCATGTGGCCACCCATGTGTGTCGGCCACTGATTGCACCCAGGCGGCCTCGTCGACAAACCAATTGGGGCTCCAATTGGCCTGTACATAAACGGATTTGGTGATGCCGGTACCCTGGATGTCTGCCAGAAACTCGTCGATCTCATAATCCCGCACGATCGAGCGGTAGCTGCCAAAAATGCGTGGCTGTTCGGGACCAAGCAACCATGGCAGGTCCTTTTGCAACCAGATGTGGTGATGGGCGTCGATCATGCGGCTCTCGCTAAATTGAGGATATGGGCGGTGATGGCTTGGGTATCTGAACCGTCGCCGAGCTTATGGATATGTGGCAGGATCGCCTTGAGCGCCTGAGTTTCCGGTGTGAATTCGTCTTCGGCAAGCGGCGTCAACCAATCCACGCGCCATGCCAGGCGCGACAGGCGGCGCACGGCCTCGATCATTGCGTCGGGCGTGCCGCGCTCTAACCCGTCCGATAGCACAACAACCGCGGCGCCACGGGCAAACCCGGCGTATCGTGGGACGGCCAGATAGGCCAAAAGCGCATCACCGATCCGCGTGCCCCCGTCAAAATCTGCCACCGATTGCGACACGCGCGTCAGTGCCAGTGTTTGATCGGCAGGTTTCAAAGCGGAGGTAATTCGGGTCAACCGTGTGCCAAGTGTGAAAACCTCGGCGCTGTCCGCGGCCTGAGTAACGGCATGGGCCAGGCGCATGGAGGCGTCGGATCGGTCTTTCATCGAGCCAGATACGTCCACCAACAAAAGCACACGTCGCTGTCGGGTTTTCCGTCTGGTCTCAAATAGATGGATCACTTCTCCATCACGCTTTGCAGCCTCTTTCAGCACCCGGCGCATGTCGAGGGCCGTGCCGTTTTTGGCGGGTTGATTGCGATAGGACAAGCGTCGCGGCAGTGCGTTGGGCGCAAGCCGCACGAACCGGCGCAACGTCTCGTCTTCGCCTAGATTGGACAGGTCCCGTTGGCCCAAACGCTCGGTAACCGTCGCTTCGGCGCCGACCTCGGCGTCTTCATCCGGCACCTCGATGTCGCGGCCGTCGCCTGTTGGCTCATGGGCGTCGACCGCATTGCTGTCGTCGTCTTCAACCGGGGCGGCCACGGTTTGACCTAAAAACACCGCCCTAAAAAGGGCGTCGTATTGCGTCCTTTGCTCAGGCTGTACCGAAAACACTGCCAAGCCGCTGAGGTAGATATCGTTTAACTCACGCGGACCCAAAATGCCCACCGCCGCAATAAAGCTCTCCGTCTGGTCTGGCGACACGGCGAAACCGGCGCGCCGCAAGGATTGCGCAAAAGTCACAAAGGGATGTAGCGCGCGGGGCAGTGTCATGCGGCTTCTCCCGGCAAAATGCCTTCAAGGCGTGGGGCCACATAGGCCAGGTCATCGTGGTCCTTCAGCGCGACCCCAATGGCCCGACCAAAAGCTTCGGGCCAGCGCGCACCCTGTGCATTAAGCAATGTTGCTGCTTCCGCCCATTCGATGGTTTCGGCCACACCGGGCGGTTTTGCCAAAGGTTCGGTACGCAACCGGTTTACAGAGGCCACCACGGCGACGGCCGTCGCCTGTGCCACGGAAGAGGCCCGCGCCATCACGATCTCGGCCTCCAGTGCAGGGTCGGGATAGTCGATCCAGTGATAGACGCAGCGGCGCCGCAGCGCTTCGTGCAAATCTCGTGTGCGGTTGGAGGTCAGAACCACAACAGGGGGCTGCGTCGCGCGCACGGTGCCCGTTTCGGGAATGGAAATGGTGAAATCCGAGAGGAATTCCAGCAAGAAGGCTTCAAACTCGTGATCGGACCGGTCGATCTCATCGATCAGCAAGAGGGTGTTACCGGGATTTTTCAAGGTTTCCAGCAAGGGGCGTTGTAGCAGGTAGTCCTCGGCATATAGGTCGATGGTATTTTGCTCCGCTTGCCGGATGGCCAGCAATTGTCGCGGGTAGTTCCATTCGTAAAGGGCAGCGGCGGCATCAATCCCTTCATAGCATTGCAAGCGGATCACATTGCGCCCCAACACCCCCCCCAAAGCCTTGGCAGCTTCGGTTTTTCCAACCCCCGGTGCCCCCTCAAGCAGCATCGGTTTGCCTAGCGCCAACGACAGGTATGCCGTTGTCGCCAGCGCGTCATCAGCTAGGTATTGCGCTGCAACCAGCGCCTGCCTGAGCTCTTGAGGTGACGTAATGCCCGCGACATTTGACTGAACGGCCATCTAGAGAACCGACTGCGGTTGTGCGCCGCCGCGCGCCTGAATACCGCGCAACACTTTTTCAGGTGTGATCGGCAAGGCATCTACACGCACACCAACAGCGTTATAAACCGCATTTGCGATCGCGGGCAAAACTGGATTGGCGCACATCTCACCAGGACCTTTGCCCCCAAACGGCGCGTCCTCAGCAGGGCGTTCCAAAACGGCGATGTTATGCGGCACAACCTCACCGGGGCCGGGCATCAGATAGGTGTTGAAGTCTTCTGGCCCATGGTCACGGGCCGGGTAATAGGGCTCGGTTGTTTCATAGAGCGCGTGTGACACACCCATCCACGCACCGCCGATGAGCTGTTGTTCGACCAGTTTTGGGTTCAAAGCGCGCCCCACCTCATAGGCCGAATTGATTTGTGTGACCACGACTTCGCCGGTTTCATCGTCTACCGTGAGGTCGATCACCAGCGCGGCGTGGGCAAAACAGCTCACAGGGGTCATTTCCCCGGTTTCCGGGTCCGCTTCAGACGGCGGGATCAAAAAGATGCCGCGTCCCGACAAGGTGCGCCCCTGTTTGAATTGCGCAGCAATCGCCGTATCCGCGACAGAGATCGACCGGCTTGGCGCGCCTTTGACATGGATATTCCCGAGACCATCCGTATCCAGATCGGAGGCATTGACCTCCAGTTCTTCGGCAGCGGCTTCCAGCATCTGCTGCCGCGCTTCAGTCGCCGCGCGGATTACGGCATTGCCAACGCGATGTGTCCCGCGCGAGGCGAAAGAGCCCATATCATGCGGGCCAGTATCGCTGTCGGCTGTGTCCACATAGACATCTTCAACTGGCACGCCAATGGTTTCCGAGGCGATCTGACGGGTCACGGATTTCATGCCCTGTCCCAGATCAATCGCCGACAGTGCGACCATGAATTTGCCGTCCGGCGTCGAGTGAACTAAGGCTTGCGAGGGATCGCCACCCAAGTTCATGCCGATGGGATAGTTGATGCAGGCAAAACCGCGCCCTTTGTGAACAGCCATGCCTATCTCCTCCTTGAACCGGACAGGAACCGCGACACGCCCGGTTTGTTGACGCCACGCGAAAAGGGTTTTTCAGGCGAATAGGGCTCCGTCTCTGCCGGTGGAGGAGAAGGTTCGGGTTCAGATCTGGCCGGTTCCGGTGGTGTGTATCGGTAAGCGGTTTGGGCCATTGACGGAGATACCGGGGCAGGCGGCACCGGCGTTGGTGCAGGCGCAGAGGCTGCCCGGGGTGGAATGATTGTACCCGGCGATTGCTCAGGCGCTGGATCTGGAAGGCCCCCAGTGCCACTGCTGATCTTGTGACCAATACGCTCCGCGGCAATCTGCATGTCCTCGCGTTGGACAGGAGCCGCAACCACGGCCTCTGACGCGGTTCCGGCGGCGACGCGCCCGGTGCTTTGCAACGCAGGTGCCGTGGACGGCGCACGACCAGCGCGGCGTTCTCCAATTTTGCCCTCTTCATCTGTCACTGTTTCGGGGATGTGCGCACGTTCTGCGGTGCCGCCGCTCGCGCGTGACGAAGCCGCCTGCGCATCGCCAGAAATTGCCCAACCCGCCTTGCCCGCGGCGACCTGGCAGCATTCGATCAAAGCCGTGTTTTTCGCAACCCGCCGATGTGCTTTCATGTCGCCGTCGCGGTAGGCGTTTTTGATGCGCAACTCGATCGGGTTCATGCCGATCTTTTCAGCCACCCGGTCCATCTGAACCTCGATGGAGAAATCGACACCCGTGATCCCAAATCCGCGCATTGCCGTAGCGGGCGTACGGTTGGTGATGCAGCAAAACACGTTGGAGCTAACATTGGGGATTGTGTAGGGCCCGGGCAAATGCCCTGTCCCCTTGATGATCGCGTAAGAACTGAGGCGAATATAAGCGCCACTGTCAAAGAACCCGGTGAATTCACGGGCCACGATCCGCCCGTCGTTCATCACCCCATCCTTGATCCGCCAGCGTTCCGCCCCGCGCGGCGCACCGACCTGCATTTCTTCTTCACGATCCCAGGCAAATTTCACCGGGCGTCCTGTCAGCACGGCCCCCAACACGGCGGTGGGTTCGACAATGGAATCCACCTTGCCGCCAAAGCCACCACCCGCCGTGCCACCGATGAAATGCAAACGCGAAGAGGGCATATCCAAAAGCTTGGCCGTCGTTCCAAGCGAGAAGAACAGCGCCTGGGTGTTGGTATGGCAAACAAACCGATCATTTTGTTCAGGGGCTGCGATGGCGCCACATGTTTCGATCGGGGCCTGTTCGATGGGCGACATCTGGTATTCGGCTTCAATAATGTGATCGGCTTCGGCGAAGCCTTTTTGAACGTCGCCAAAACGCAGTTTCTGGTGATCATACTTGCCGTGATAGTCGAAGGTGTTGTTTGGGTAGATGTCATTGACGACAGGTGCATTTGGGGCCAAGGCCTCTTCAGGGTCCAGTACATGGTTCAGGACTTCGTAATCCACCTGAACTTGCGCCACCGCATCGCGGGCCTGTCGTTCGGTATCGGCAATGACCCAGGCCACCGCCTCGCCTTTGTACCGGGTTTTGTCATATGCGCAGAGCGGTTCGTCATCTCTGCCAAATCCGATCAATGACAATAGGGTGTTGAGATTATTGGGCACATCTTTGGCGGTGGCAACGCGGCGCACACCGGGCATGTTTTGGGCGGCGTTTGTATCGATTGATCGGATTCGTGCGTGGTGATGCGGGGAGCGGACGGCGCGCATATGCAGCAGCCCGTCAAAAAGGTGATCGTCATAATACGGCGTGCGCCCGGTGACATGGCCCAGAATATCTTGTCTGATCGTGGGTTTGCCGATCTCATTCAGCGTGTCGTCCCGTTCATCGGCAAAGAGATCCTTGCGAAACTCGATGGGCATCAGGCCGTCCTCCCTTGCAGACGCGCCGCAGCGGTCAAGATCGCGTCAATGATCGGCTCATACCCCGTGCACCGGCACAGATTTCCGCTGATTGCTTCGGCCACATCTTCACGCATCGGGTTGGGGTTGGAAGCCAGTAGAGCCTTGGCGGCCATCAACATGCCAGCGGTGCAAAACCCGCATTGTGCAGCGAATCCTTCCATGAAGGCGGCTTGCAGGGGATGCAGATCCGGCCCGGTCGCCAGACCCCCTGTTGTCTCAATCATTTTGCCATCTGCTGTTTCGGCGAGTGTCAGGCAACTGAGATGCACGTCTCCGTCTATGAGCACTGTGCAAGCGCCACAAGTGCCCTGACCGCATCCATGTTTGGGTGTCAGATCGCCCGCGCCACGACGCAGCACGTCCAGCAGATTGGCACCCTCATCGACAAACAGGGCTGTCTCGGCATCGTTCAAATGAAACTGTATGGGTCGTTTGGCCATTGCTCACCGCCCCCCGTTCAAAAGAAGACGTTTGAGATGAACCGGGGCCACCTCACGGCGGTACCATGCAGTAGCCAGCGGGTCGTCCTGTGGTTGCAGATCTTGCGTGCAAACCGCAAGTGCCGCACCAATGCCTGTCTCGTCGAGTGGGGCATTATTGAGGGCGGCTTCGGCGGCCTTGGCCCGCAAGGGCGTTGGCCCCATTGCGCCAAAGGCCAGACGTGTGTTGGTGGGCCGCGCACCGCCCGGCAGCCAGGCGGCTATGGCCATCACGGATATTCCCTTGGGTTTCACGCGGCTGACTTTGGACCAGCGAAAATCCCCCCGATTGGGACGCGCAAGCGTCACGGCCTGCACCAATCCGCGCTGGGCGCCGCGCGTCGAAAAAAAGCTATCAATAGGTTCTATACGCCCGTCGACCCAGATCACTTCCGCATCAAGCGCGAGCAACGCCGTAGCAAAATCGCCGTAGGGGTGCGGGGCGAAGAGATTTCCGCCAACCGTCGCCATGTTACGAATGGCCGGACCGCCGATTTGCCGCGCCACAGGGTGCAAAAAGTCAAGATCATGCGCGGCCATGACATCGCGCATCGTGGCGCCCGCCCCGATACGAATACGCCCGCTTTCCTGGGAGATCTCGCGGTCCACCTGCGCCACGCGCAGGATCTTGTCGAACCCTTGATCGCCATAATTGACGGCGCGCATCAACAACGTACCGCCCGCCAGATATTGCGAGGTGGCTCGCATATGCGCGGCAGCTTCCGTCATGGAAGAGTAGGTTTCTACGCTCAACATCAGGTCAGCCCCATATGAGACCGGATTGCATCAAACCCGGCTTGATAAATGTCATTGCCAACAAGGGCCGCCATGTCATCGGATTTGCCTGTGGTCGTGTCGAACTTGGATTGCCATTCCCAAAACGTCTGATCACCGTCGGTGACGGGTACCAACCGGACATGTGCCACGTAGTTGAAAAGCGGGATCGGCGTTTCAAGCAGGCAATAGCTGAAAGCGGTTTCCATATCCGAGAGGGTTAACAACTGCTCGCGCAGCTCTGAGCCGTCCTCCAGATGAAACTTGCGTATACACCCAACGCGGTCAGCATCGCGACCTCTTTCAATCTGACTGTCAGCCACGGCGGGATGCCAACGGTCATGACCGTTAAAGTCGCGCAGTTCTTCCCAAACTGCCTCAAGCGGTGCGTCGAGAATGGTGCTGCGGGTAACCGTGACCATTTCAGCCTCCGAAATGACGTTTGAGCGCATCAAAGCCGCCCTGAAATACATTCGTGCCGACACCGCCTACCAGATCGGCTTAATCACTCGGATCACAGGAAAACTCTGCGGACCACTCTGCGAAACAACGCGGACCATCGGTGACTGGAGTGAGCCGGAGCGTGGCGACATAGTCCCAAAGCGGCATTGGTCCTTCGAGCATGCTGTAGGTGCAAAACATATCATAGTCACTGAGCCCCAAAAGTTGCTCCCTGATCGTGTCGCCCGACTGCAAGTTGAAATTGCGGATACAACCGACTTTGTCGGAGGGCAGAGCATCTTCGATCCGGCTGTCCCGGATACGTGGGTGCCACTTGGGCAACGCATTGAAATCCCGCACCCTTTCCCAGACTGCTTCCGCCGACGCATTGATCACACTCGACACAAAGACGCGCGCCATTATTTCTCATCCTTCTTTTGCTGTGCTTTGGCACGGGCAATTTCGGAGGTTGACCGGGTCATGTCAGAGGCGTTTCGGAAAATATCCGACTTGGCGATGTTGGAACCGTCAATACCGATATCGGTCAGCAAGCTATCGACAAACGGCGCTTGTACTCGGTAGCGCAAGGCGGAATTCATCACCTCGTCCGTGGGACTTGAACCGCCACCGCCTGAACCGCCCTGTCCACCTCCGCCATTGGCCCAATCGAGACCTTGGGTGCCAGAACCCCCCAGTTGCATGATCTTGATGTCGTTGATCTTTTCCAGCGGCTTGGCGGAGGCTGTTACAATGCCCTCGACATGCTCCAGCATTTTGCGTTTGAAGAGAGAGTGCCGGGCTTCATCGCTGAGCACGTTCTCGGCCTCGTTGATAAGACGCGCAGCTTCGGCTTCGACTGCAGCGCGGATCTTCTCGGCTTCTGCAGCAATGCGTTTTTGCTCCGCCTGCAATTCGGCGGCGGTAACACCCACGACCTTTTGCCGGGATGCGATTTCTGTATCGGTGGCGGTTTTGACCTTTTCGGCCGCCTCTACCGCACGGGCGCGTGCGTTTTCCGCTTCAACCGCTGCCGCACTTTCATCCAGCGATTTCTGGTAGAGCGCGATGGCTTTTTCCATGTTTGCTTCTTCAACCGCTTTCTCGCGACCAATTTCCAAACGTCTGCGTTCGGTTTGATGACCAATGCGCGCATCATCCAACCCGCGCTCGGAGGCGATCTTGGCGCGTTCTACGTCTTCCTGGCTGGAAATCTCTGCTTCGCGCAGGGCCTGCACCCGTGCGATTTCCAGTTGCTCCAGTGCTTTTTTGCGCTCCAGCTTCTTGGTGTCGATTTCTTGCTCGGCCAGAATGCGTTCGGCATCGACTGTCTTTTCCTTTGCGACACGTGCTGCTTCTACCGCCTCATCTGCTGCAATCTGTGCCGCATCCAGGGCTTTGTTGCGGGCAATCTCCAGGTCACGGATTTTCTGATCGCGCGCGATTTTGTCGGCAGTTGTCTCCGCCTCTTTCTCGATCCGCTGGCTGTCCACCAAACGACGGGAACTGATCTCGGCCGCCTCCACCGCCTCATTCTTCTCGATCTCGCGGGATCGCACTTCTGCTTCTTTCTCGATCTCAGCCGCGCGGGTTTTGGCCTCTTCCGCGATCCGGGCGGCATTCACCGTTTCCTGAGCGGTCAGATTGGCCACATCAACCGCACGGTTCTTGGCAATTTCACGCTCACGTATGTCCTGCTCGTAGGCGATGCGTTCTGCAGCAACCTTCTTTTCCTTGGCAATGCGTCCGGCCTCAATGGCCTCGGCCTTTGCCGTTTCCGCCTTGGCCAGCGCACGGGTCCGCGCCACGTCGCGTTCTTCGGTTTTCTCCTGCGCTTCAATACGATCAACCGCCAACACGCGTTCCTGCGCAATACGCGTTTTTTCTACCTTTTCGCGGGCGGCAATCTCCGCCTCTTCAACGGCCCGGTTGCGGGCGATTTCCAACGCGCGAATGCGCTCTTCCTGCGCAATGCGTTCTTTCGAGGTCTCTTCATGTGCGGCAATCTCCGCCTGATCGAGTGCCTTGCGTTGTTCAATTTCCAGCGCCCGGGTGGTTTGTTGAGACGCAATGCGCTCTGCGGCAAGAGTTTTCTCCCGAGCGATGCGGGCGGCCTCGGTGGCTTGTTGCGAAGCAATCTCAGCCTCTTCCAGAATTTTCTGGCGTTCGATCTCGAGTTGGCGCGTTGCCTTGTCGGAACTGATCCGTTCGCGGCTGATGTTCTGTTCCTGAGCAATACGCAACCGCTCAGAGGCTTCACGCGAGGCGATTTCGGCCTCTTCAATGGACAGATTGCGCTCGATCTCCTTTTCGCGAGTTGAGCGCTCCAATTCAATCCGCGCTTGCGTCACAGACCGCTCCTGTGCGATCCGCGCTTTTTCGATCACTTCCTTGGCAGAGATATCGGCCTCATCGACAATCCGCTGACGCTCTATCTCTTTGCTTTGGGTCTCTTGATCTCGGGCAATCCGCGCCTCTGTCAGGTTTTTTTCCTGCGAAATTCGCGCCTTCTCGATTGTCTCCTTTGCCGCAATATCAGCGGCCTGAGTATCTTTCTCTGACTTGATCCGCGTTTCCGTCAGAACCCGCTCCTGCGAGATACGTGCCTTTTCGACGGTTTCTCGGGTGGCGATTTCGGCCTCATCAATCACTTGCTGGCGTGCAATTTCTTGCTGTCGGATTTTACGCTCAGAGGCGATGCGGGCTTCGGCAATCTGTTCTTCATTGGCAATGCGCGACGTCTCAATGGCTTCCTTCGACAAAAGCGATGCCTGTTCCGCATCTCTTTCCCGTTCTGCACGCTCCCGTGTCAATTCTGCCCTTTGCTGTGCCCGTTGAAACTCAATGTCGCGTTCCTGATCAAGCCGTGCAGATTCCGAGGCGCGTTCGATATCGAGAGATTTGCGCTCCGCCTCCAGATTGCGCTCGCGGATCTTGATCATTGTGTCCTGCTCAATGTCGTTACGCAGCTTGCGCCGCTCTTCGACTGCCGCAATAACCGAGGTCAGACCTTCGGCATCGAACCGGTTGGACGGATTGAAATACTCGATATCTGTTTGATCAATGTCCAGAACCGCGACACTTTCAAGCTCCAGACCGTTGGCGTTTAGTCCCTCCTGGGCCACTTCGACCACTCGGTTGAGGTAGTCGTTTCGCTGCATGTGCAGCTCTTCCATGGTCATTTCCGCGGCCACCGTGCGCAGCGCTGAGATGAACCGACCTGACAGCAATTGGTGAATACGTTCAGGTTCCAACGTACGGCGCCCTAGCGTTGAGGCGGCGAGGGCAACAGATGCTTTCTCCTGTTTTACCCGCACATAAAAGGACGCGTCGACGTCCACGCGCATGCGATCCTTAGTGATCAGAGCGTTTTCACGCGAGCGCACCAGGTTCATATCGAGCGAGTTCATGTTGACCGGCGTTATGTCGTGAATGATCGGCCAGACAAACGCGCCGCCATTGATCACAACCTTTTCACCCAAAAATCCGGTACGTACAAAAGCAACCTCTTTGGTTGACCGACGATAGAGCCAGTTCATCACCCAGTAGAGGATGAAAACGACGATTACCGCCATGATCAGCCACAAAATCAGCTGTCCAATCAGTTCTCCGGTCATGACATGTCCTCCTTCGGCTTAGCGGCCGATTTCCTTGAATTTCCTGGTTTGCGCGGTCAGGGCGACTTCGGTCGGCAAGCGTTCCATCGAGGACGCGCCGTAAAACCCGTGGCAATACTTAGTGTTCTTCAAAACATACTCGGCGTCCTCCGGCATCGCGACGGGGCCGCCATGAACCAACACAATGGCGTCTGGGTTTACGTCCAGCGCGGCCTTTGCCCAGGCGTCGGTCAATGCCGGGGCCTGTTCGAGAGTACAGCCGGTTTCAGCGCCGATGGACCCGCCGGTCGTGAGCCCCAGATGCACCACGATGATATCGGCACCAGCTGCGGCCATGGCTTTGGCATCGGCCTCGCTGAACACATAAGGCGTGGTCAGCAGGCCTTTTTTATGGGCGGCAGCGATCATGTCGACTTCGAGTTGGTAGGACATACCAGTCTCTTCCAGATTGGCACGGAAGTTGCCGTCAATCAGTCCTACTGTTGGGAAGTTTTGAACACCGGAAAACCCGGCGTCCGCCACCTGATCAAGGAACTTATCCATCAAACGAAAAGGATCAGAGGCGCAGACGCCTGCCAGAACGGGTGTGTGTTTGACAACCGGCAGCACCTCTCCCGCCATTTCCATCACCACGCCGTTTGCGTCACCATACGGCATCAGGCCAGCGAGCGATCCGCGCCCTGCCATACGGTAGCGTCCGGAATTGTATATCACGATCAGGTCAATACCGCCTGCCTCTTCGCATTTTGCAGATAGCCCGGTTCCAGCGCCCCCGCCAATGATCGGCTCGCCAGCGTCGCGCATGGCGCGGAATTTCTGCATTAGTTTGGTGCGGTCCATCATGGATCAGGCTCCTTTGGCATATCGGGGTTGCGTGTGAAGCGACCGGAAAGTTTGGATCACAAGCGCTGCAAATTCGGGGTCATTGATGTGGTGCGGTGTTCGGATGAGTTGCCGAGTAGAAGTTGCGCGCACGGTCTCTTCAAGAGTTTTGAACAACGCTTGGTCCGCTTCGGGGTTCCAGAAGGCTTGGTCTGGTGCATCCAACGCGGAGACCCCGCCTTCCGGCAGGAAAAACCGCACAACGCCATTCATCTTATTCAGCTTTTCACCGATAAAACGACCCATCTCGATATTTTCGGCAACGGTCGTGCGCATCAAGGTAATCTGCGGATTGTGCTCGTAAAACAACCGCCCTTGATACTGGGCCGGCACTGTATCAGGGGCGTTAAAATTCACCATATCCAGTGCGCCGCATGCACCAATGAACGGCAGGTGACTTTGGGCAGCCGCGTCAAAACGGGTGGTATCCGCCGCAAAAACGCCGCCGGAGACCATGTCGCAGACCTCGGTGGTGGTCAGGTCCAAGACGCCTGAGAGCATTCCGGAGGACAGTAGTTTTTCCATGGATCGCCCACCTGTTCCAGTGGCATGGAACACGAGGCAGTCGTAGTCTTTTTCGAGATCAGAAACGATTTGCTGAACACAGGGCGTCGTCACGCCAAACATCGTGATACCGACCGCGGGCATGTCGGTATCGGCCTTGCGCGGGTGCTGTCGGGCTTTGACCATCCCTGCAATAGCATGTGCCGCATTTCCCAGGACCTCGCGGGTGATCGAGTTGATGCCTTGAACATCCGCCACCGAATGCATCAGCGTGATGTCGGAAGGCCCGACGTATTGCTCGGTGTTGCCACTTGCGACGGTGGAGACGATCAACTTGGGAACCCCCACGGGCGGCACACGAAAGGCCGGAGACACGAGCGCTGTGCCGCCAGATCCACCGGCACCGATCAACCCCGCAATGTCCTGTCGCGTAGTCATCCAGCGCTCGAATGCGAGGGTCATGCCTGCAACGGCGGTGCCGCGATCTCCGGTGAAAACCGCGGTGGAGCCGCGTGGATGAAAACCCGCCACAGCGTGCGGCGGCACGTCCGCGCCCGATGGCTTGCCGGAGGTAGAGAGATCGACCAGAGCAACCCTGACACCATGATCCTTGATGATATTACGCATGAAGCGCAGCTCGTCACCCTTGGTGTCCAATGTCCCGCAAACATAAACCGTCCCGTTTTTCGCGGTATCGATGCGCGTAGGTGCTGCTTGCTGAACACTGGCAACCTGCGTGACGGTGCAGGCGGCGTTTTCGATCACATGAACCGGAACAGGCGGCGTCCACCGGGTGGGAACCTTCGGGTTAGACAGATATAGCTTTATGGGGCCTTTGTGGTGCTGTTCATCGGTTGCGGGTTGCGTGGTTTGTCCAGGCTCCGGTGTCTCGTCATGGGCATGACGCCCCACACCCAAAAGCGCCTGTTGCAAGTCCCGATCCGCAGCCAACACACCAGCATCCATGCGCCGGTTGATTTTGCCGTTGACCATGATGGCGACCTGTTCCGCCACCGCACAGGCGACGCCGATGTTCTGCTCAATCACCAGCACGTCAATGTCGCCTTCCTGACCGAGACGGATCAGCATTTCTTGGACTTGGGTCACGATCACCGGAGCCAGCCCTTCTGTCGGCTCATCCATCAGCAACAGTTTGGGGTTCAGCAAAAGCGCCCGCCCAATGGCCAACATCTGCTGTTCACCACCCGACAACTGTGCGCCGCCATTTGATTTGCGCTCCGCAAGTCGTGGGAACACGGAATAGATCCGTTCCGGCGTCCAACTACCGCCTTTGGTGGCTACCAGCTTGAGGTGTTCATCGACGGTCAAGGATTTCCACAACCGGCGTCCTTGCGGCACATAGCCTATGCCAAGCCGCGCGATTTCAGAAGGCCCAAGACCCGCGAGGGACTGGCCCTTGAAACTGATGGATCCGGCGGCTGTCGGCTCCAAGCCCATGATCGCCTTGCACATGGTCGTCTTGCCCATACCGTTGCGCCCGACCACCGAGAGCACTCCGTGATCCAGAGTTAGGTTCACCCCTTGCAAGGCATGCGACTGGCCATAATAGACGTTGAGGTCCTTGATCTCGAGAGTTGGGCTACTCATCCTCGCCGCCCCCAAGATAAAGCGCCTGTACCTCGGGATCATCTTCGATCTCGGCGGGTTTACCCTCTTTGAAAATGCGCCCGTTGTGCATCATCGTGACCGTGTCCGAGACGCGCAGGGCCACATCCATATCATGCTCGATGATGATGTAGCCAACATGAGCGGGCAGGCCGGTCAAAATCTCGATCAACTCGGAGCGTTCGGTTGGGCTAAGCCCCGCAGCGGGTTCATCAAACAGGATGAAACGCGGAGCGCCCGACAGCGCCATGGCAATTTCAAGTTGACGTTGCTGGCCGTAGCTTAGGGCGCTGACCATTGTGTCCTGCACGCCGTCGAGATGCACCATGTGCACAAGGTCCCGCGCAGTGGCCATCAGCGCATCATCCCAGCGCGGCCGGATCAGGGAGAACCTGCCGCGCGACACCCCACGACAGGCCAGATAAATGTTGTCGATCACGGTGAGCCCATGAAACAACAGTGATATCTGATAGGTACGGCGTAAACCGCGGCGAATGCGCTCCTGCGCGGGAAAGGCGGTTACGTCCTCGCCAAAGAAACGAATGGCGCCCGAAGAGGGAGAGAAATCCCCGGTAATGCAATTGAACAGAGTTGTTTTTCCTGCACCGTTCGAGCCCAGCACAGCACGCCGTTCGCCGGGATGCACAGTCATGTTGATATCAGCAAGTGCAACAAGTGCGCCAAACTTTTTTGACACGTCGCGCAATTCAAGCGCATGTTCCGTCCCGGTGGATTTCATCCGGTCTGCGACATTTGTTGCAGCTACATTCATAGCGGCGCTCCGCTGTCACGTCCGGTCAGGGGATCTTTGTTGCGGCTTTCCTTAAGGCGTTTCCATAGTCCCAACAGGCCGTCTGTAGAAAAGAGTACAATGATCAGAAACCCCAGCCCTACCAGCAGCTGGAACCGCTCTCCCGACAAGCCCAGAGCGATCAACACGTCGATGGCAAAAGTTTTCAAAAGCACATAGATAAAAGCGCCCAGAAAGGCACCGATGGGATGGGACAGACCACCAATCACCGCAATGACCAAGATGTCGATGGCGGCTTGAATGCCAACCGTGCCGGGGGATATCTGGGCAGATTGCCAAGTTAGAAGGATACCACCGACACCGGCAGGGATGGCGGCAAGTGCATAGGCGGCAACCCGGTGTGCGGTCACATTGTAGCCCAGGGCTGCCATTCGCCGCGGGTTGTCGCGCACACCTTGCAGGGCCAGTCCGAAAGGCGCGCGTGAGATATATAGAACGCTTGCGTAGCTCAGTACCGCAAAGAAGAGCGACATGTAGTAGAAGGCTCTGGGGCTCCGCCAGTCCACGCCGAAAAGCTCTGGTGGGAAAACCCCGTTAAAGCCCTGAAATCCGTTGAATAGATCGTAATTCTGCCGGGTGAAGTAGAAAAAGGCCGCCGCGATCGCCAGGGTGATCATGATGGTGTAAATACCTTCAGTACGCACCGCCAACCAGCCGATTGCTGTGGCAAAAATCACCGTCAACAAAAGTGCAAGCGGGATCGTCAGCCACCAAGGCATGCCCATGGATATCTCGCTGATCGCGCTGTCACCGAAGATCGCAACCAGGTACCCTGCCAGGCCTGCAAATGTCATCTGCGCAAGGCTGACCATGCCGCCGTACCCGCCCAGAAACATCAGACTCAGCGCGATCATACCCAGAATGAACGTCCAACCAAATATCTGATACATCACGAAGTTGGACGCAAAGCTGGGGATGATCAGCAAGATGACACCGCCAATCCAATAGGGCGCGGGGATGCGTTCGACCCAATTCCGTTGGTCTGGAATTTGCGCGGGGTGGTTCTCTGCGATGCTCATCTCAAGACCGTCCCATCAGGCCCTGAGGCCGGAATGCCAGTACGATCACCATGATCAGGAAGGTCAGGACAACAGCATAGGTCGGGAAATAGACGGACCCGAATTGTTCCGCCAGACCGATCAGAAGTGCGCCCAATGCTGCACCCGGGATTGACCCCATACCGCCCACGATCACCACCACGAGGGAGGCCAGCAAGAAGCGAATATCCTCGCCGGGTGCCACGGACTGAAAAGTCCCGCCCACAACGCCCGCAATACCGGCCAGACCGGCACCAAAGGCGAAAACGCCAACAAACACCAATTGAATACGCGACCCGGTGGCCGAAAGCATATCGCGGTCATCAACCCCTGCACGGATCATCATGCCGATGCGGGTTTTGTTTAAAGCCAGCCACATGCCCACGCCCACCACCACAGAGGCCGCAAAAATCACGATGCGTACCATCGGGTACTTCATGTAAATCAGCTCACCCGAGGAGCGTTTCACACCGGTGACGAAAAACGTCTCTAGCGGTCCCGACAGCCATTTAGGTGGCGAAATGTTGAAAAAATCCCCACCAAACCCCCAAAGCATCAGATCTGCCATCACAATGGAAATACCAATGGTCACAAGAGTTTGACGCAAATCGTCCCCTTCCATGCGGCGAAAGATCAGGATCTGGAGCAATACACCGAAAAAGGCGACGACGATGAATGCGACCGGGAAAGCCAGAAGCCACATACCGGTTCCATCAGCCACGTAGAAACCGACGTAGCCCCCCAACAAATAGAGCGAGCCATGAGCCAAATTCACGTTTCGCATCAAGCCGAAGATCAGCGTGAACCCAGAGGCCACGAGGAAATAGAGACCGCCAAGGGTGATGCCGTTAAAGAGCGCGTTCAGGAAGACTTTCTTGCGGCCGATGACGTCGATTAGCCCCGGTGGCCAAATGGCAAAGATCAGCCATAGCAGGACCGCCGCTACGACAACCAGCACAGCGGTCCACCATGGGTGCGTCTGGGCGAAATCCCTCACAGGTATACCTTTGGCACACGCTTACCGCGAGCAGGCTTGCTGCAATACAGACAGATCAATGATGTCCTCCCTACGCGCCGGTTCAAGTCAAAAGACTGCGGCGTCCTTTGCAACAGGGTAGTGCGAGAAGGGCTAACTCGGCATACCTGAAAGTCTTGTCGGTTGGCCCATCATCGCAAAAGTGGAGCCGCTGACATGGGCCACGCGCCGGTATTCACTTGGCGCGATCCCGACGTTTGACGAGAAAAATCGCGTGAAGCTGGCTTGGCTCGAAAAACCGAGATCAAAAGCAATATCGGTGACTGTTTTGTCGGTGGTCAAAAGATCGTCGATGGCTTGTTCTGAGCGCAGCGTGTTCATGTAGACGCTTGGCGTGACGCCCAATTGCTGTTTGAATAACTTGAAGAAATGCGGCCGCGACAGTCCAACCGTGCGTGCCAGTTCTTCCATCTCCACATCTTCCGTCATTCGCTCCTGCATCACGCGCAAGGATTTACGTACGCGAAAATCGCTGAACCGACCGCTTACATTGCGCATCTGGCTGTCGTTGGTGTTTTTCCACGACCAGTCGAAGCATTCCCGGGTTAGGCAATAGAGCAGGTTATCAAATTGCGAATGCACTTCTTCTTCCAAAAGATGTGCAGTTAGGCGTTTGGTCAGGTCCGAAATCGCAGGTGTGATCCTGAGGCGTGTAGATCCAAAATTCAGTGCATATTCGGCTGACACACTGTTCTCTAGAAACCACATTGGCTTGATGTAAAGCGTTAGACAGATCGTTTCGCCGTTTTCAAGCTGGTTGTAGCTGTGCGGCGCCCACGGGCTGACTGCAGTGGCGAACTCAGGGTTGTTCGGATGGGTCTCATCGGACACGGTCACCGAGTTGGGCGTGCCGTCGACGTAAAAGATCAAATGCCCCTCGCGGTGGGCATGCGTAATGATTGGTTTGTTCAGTTTGTAGAGGGCGGCGCGGCCGAACTCTCCATGTGAAACTGCGATTGCATGGCTCATGATGTCCTCCCAAACATCAGCCAGCACCTCTTGTCCGGGCGCTTGACTGACCCACAGTGCGGCACAGATGACGATCAATAAGCAAGTGTTTACGCGCAAAAATCATACTTTGAGATATTTAAGGAGATGCTGCGCAGGCTTCGACACAAGCCTTTAGGGAGCGGTATAGGCGGTTTTGACCGTCGTAAAAAACTCGCGCGCATGGCTGCCTTGCTCGCGCGGGCCATAGCTGGAAGCTTTGCGCCCTCCAAAAGGAACATGATAGTCCACGCCCGCGGTGGGCAGGTTTACCATCACCATGCCAGCCTCGGCTTTACGCTTGAAATCACTGGCATATTTCAGGTTGGTGGTACAGATGCCCGCCGATAATCCATAGGTGCTATCATTGGCCACGTGAAGCGCCTCTTCATAGTCCCGCACCCGAATGACAGAGGCGATCGGACCGAACACCTCTTCGGTATTTATCCGCATCTCGGGAACTGTTTCGGTAATCAACGCGGGTTCGAGGAAGAATCCCTGAGTCTCATGGGTCATACTCGAGTTACCGCCGCGCAAAGAGCCCCCCTGACGGCAAGCGATGTCGATGTATTCGAGATCTTGTGCCAACTGAGTCGCATCCACGACGGGCCCGATCTGGGTATCGGCGGCCAGAGCATGCCCGACTTTCAGACCCCGCATGCGTTGGCTCAGACCATCGACAAAACGACCGTGAATTTCCTGTGTGACGATCAGACGCGAGGATGCGGTGCAACGTTGGCCTGTTGAGTAAAAGGCGCCGTTCAAAGCCGCTTCGATCGCGACATCCAAATCAGCGTCGTCCAAGACAACCAACGGGTTTTTCCCACCCATTTCGAGTTGCATTTTGCGCATATGTGTCACGCAGGCCTGGGCCACCCGCGCACCGGTGGCTTGTGACCCTGTGAAGGTGATGGCATCTATGCGAGGATCGTCCAACATGGTCTGACCAACCACGGAACCGGGACCCATTACCAGATTAAGTACGCCTTCAGGCAACCCGGCGCGGTGCAGAATGTCAGTGAGTTCCCAAGCGCTGCCCGGCACCAGTTCAGCCGGCTTGAACACGACTGTGTTGCCAAAACAAAGTGCGGGTGCGATTTTCCAAGCGGGTATCGCCACGGGAAAATTCCATGGTGTAATAACACCCACAACACCTATTGGTTCGCGGGTGATTTCCACACCAATACCCGGCCGTACGGAAGCGACAATTTCACCGGTTTGGCGCAGCGCTTCGCCTGCAAAAAAATGGAAAATCTGGCCGGCACGCGTGACCTCTGCAATGCCTTCGGACAAGATTTTGCCCTCTTCCCGGCTCAGCAGGGTTCCCAGTTCGTCTTTGCGAGCGATGATTTCGTCACCAGTCGTTTTCAACACATCATGTCGTTCTTGCGGTGTCGAAAACGCCCACCCTTCAAACGCCGCCCGTGCCGCTTGAATCGCGGTTTGAGTTTCGGCCACGCCGGCCTGCGCATATGTATCAATAACATCTGAAATGTCAGAGGGGTTAACATTCTCGACAGCCGAAGAGGTCGTAACGCGTTCGCCTCCAATAAAAAGTGGCTTCAAAACGCGGCCTCCATAATTTCCATGACATCGCCGCCACCTCTTTGCACCGGCAAGGTCAACCGATCCGACAGGTCTTGCGCCACCTGAGCCATGTCACTTCGCGTGACTCCCAGTGCGGACAGCGACTGCGGCATCTGAACATCCTTCAGAAGATGGGCCAGACCTTCCGGCAGATGCGTTCCATCACTGAAATTCAGCATCTTGCGGGCAAGTTCACGTTTTTCCTTGGTCAAAGACTGCGATCGCAATACGCCGGGCAAGAGCAAACTTGCGGCGATATTCGCATTCAAGTCTCCGTGGTGGATGGTTTGCAGAGCCTCGCCAATGACCTGAGCTGGTCCGACACCTTTTTGTTGGCACAACATCGCGTTAAATGCGGCGGCCATGAGATCGCGGCGCACCTCTATGGTTTCATTCTCCAGTCGGGGCAGCATTTGAGTCACCCGGTGCAACCCATCAAGCGCCATGCCATCAGCAGGTGGATTGAAGGCAGCTGACAAATACGCCTCCAAACATTGCACCAGCGTCTTTACGGCCGCACGCTCGCTATCGGCTGGATCGGCGCCCATGGTAACTGTTGGGTCGCAGATCAGAAGAGAGGGTAGACCCGTTCGCACGGAAAGATCGGAAGGAACCTCGTCGGGTCGGCACCCCTTGCGACAAGGACCTGGCAACCCGTCAACGCCGGGTATCGCAAAGAGATCGACTTTGGTCCCAGAAATTCGATCATGCTTCAAAACATGTCGGCACTTACGAGCGTATTCGATCGCTCGAGCAGATCCGTAGGCAATGAGCACATTGGGGGTCTTTTGTCGGGCGCGCTCAAGTACTCCTTGGGCAACATCGGCCTTACTGGTGCCCGCCGCAATAATATAGTGCTCCGGCCGATACGCGCGCGGAAAACTTGAAAACAAACGCTCAGAGAATTCGCTGCCCAATTCTGCCTCTTCCCCGATAATTAGGGGCGCGTCAAAGTGATGGGTCTCGAGCTCTGATCGGAGCGCCTCTTCGAGCACGCCGTCCGCAAAATGGGCGCGCACAGGATATGTGATCAGCGTCATGGTCGGGCACCGCTGGCGGGGAAAGAAAAAGTTGAGAATGACATCCAGGCTGCTAATCGAGCGGCCTGGATGTCAGAGAAGTTTCATCAATAAGATGATTTGCACTCAGGCACATCGCGTCCAGGCAAACCTATGGCATCAAATGCCTCTTTGCTCAGACCTAATGTCTGGGTGACGCCTTCTTTCATTGACACCAATTTGGTGGCCAATGTGCCGTCGTCCTGTTCGAAGACTTCGGTCACGAAGTTTGTTCCAATCGCCTGCCGGTTGCCATCCAATGTGATTTTTCCGTTTGGCGCATCCAGTTCCAGATTGGTCAAGCATTCTCTGAACGCCGCATGTCCGTCACTTAAATCACCGCCAACTTCTCCGACACAGATGTGCATCGCAGTTGTGGCGTTGTAGTAACCGGTGCCCAACAGTGAGGGGCTTGGGAAGCGATCTTCCGGTGCGAAGGTATCCTGATACTTTTTCACATAGGCCTGCCAAGCTTCGTTGTCCCATGTGTCGGCCTGTGGTCCAGAAGAAGGTACACCCACCAAAGCGTCCTTGGCCGATCCCTTCGAGTTCAACACTGTCCCGTCGACCATGATCGAGCCGCCGATCAAGTTCGCGTCACCGCCAGCTTGTTGGTACTGGTTGAGAAAGTTGACAGCATCGCCGCCGCCAAGACCCAGGTAGATCGCGTCAACATCATCCGGCAGAGCCGCGATGATCGAACCGAAGTCTTTTGTCCCGAGTGGTACCCAAAGCCGCTCGGTTATTTCACCGCCTGCAGCGCAATATTCCGTCGCGAACCCGAAGACCTGCGTATAGATGAACGAATAGTCTTCGCCAACTGTTGCAACTGTTTCGTAGCCCTTTTCGTTGAATACATATTCGCCAAGGCCAGCAGACCATTGCGAACCATCCGTGTTAAAGCGGAAAAAGTTCTCTGATGGCGTCACATAGGTGGTTTCCATCGCGCCAGAGATGCCGTTGATAAAGGTAACCTGAGGTTGGGTTTTCGAATAATCCCGGATCGCGATGCCTTCGCTTCCGGACAACGGTCCAAGCACAATATCGACGCCATCCTGCTCGACCAGCTTGCGCGCGCCGCGCACGGCTGAATCCGGTGTGGTATCCGTCGAGGTGATGATCAGCTCAATTTCACGACCCCCGGTTTCATTGCCAAGCGTTGCAAGCGCTGTTTTAAGCCCGCGGATACCATCTTCACCAAGCGCCGTGTAGGTTCCTTCAAGAGTAGCGAGAACGCCGACTTTCAACGGTGCGCTATGACCATCTGCATAGGACGCACTGGCCGCAACAGCAACAAGTGCACCAACAGACAAGCTATTTAAGAACGTTTTTTTCATTGAATCCTCCCTTAGACGAATCCGCTGCACATCACGTGCAGAAATTCTGCTCTCAGCGTTGCAGGCAAACGCAGTTCCGCTGATCTCGCAGAGTGCGGTTGCATATCAATGGGTCTTATTATTATGGCGTGGTGGAGAATCTACGCCGCGCTATTCAAAGAGGGCTTGTGTCCAGAATGATACGTGTTAACGTTTTCCTTGAGTGGCATTCCCTGCTTCTAAGTGGTTGAAAAAATTCACCTTAGGAGACTCGAAAAACAATCAAGCCGGTTGAGCAATGAAAAAATTCGCACGTACATTAGTCGCATTGGTCGCGGTCTTTCTGGCCTCCTCTGTCGGTGCCCAGCAAGGACCACCACCGGTGACGGTGGCGCATCCGGTGGTCAAAACAATCGTCGAAGACGATGAATTCGTAGGGCGTTTTGAAGCGCGTGCGGATGTTTCGGTGCGCGCAAGGGTGACAGGTTATCTGGAAGAAGTGCATTTTGCTGACGGCAGTCTGGTCGAAAAGGGCCAGGTGCTGTTCACGATTGATCAAAGGCAGTTCCGGACTGTGCTTAGGCAATCACAGGCACAAATTGACGTGGCTCAGGCGACATACGACTTTGCCGAAGAGCAATTGCAACGCGCCGAGTCCCTGATTGCCAACGGCAACATTGCACAAAGTTCGCTGGACTCGCGTAGGGAGGCCTATTTGGCGGCGCAAGGTACGTTGGAACAGACCCGCGCTGCGCTTGAGCTTGCGCAGTTGGATCTGGAATACTCGGAAATCAAGGCGCCAATGTCTGGACGCATTGATGAGGCGGAAGTCGATCCAGGCAATCTGGTCCTGGCCAACGACACGATGCTGACATCGATCGTCTCTTCGGATCCGATCTACTTTTTTTTCGATATCGATGAACGTTACTTTTTGGCCTATGCACGCGATGCGCGTGCGCGGGGCGCGACGCTTCAAGAAGGGGGCGGTAAACTTGAAGTGACGGTCTCTGTCTCTGACGAGACGATTCCGCCCCAAAAGGGATATCTCGACTTCTCGGAAAACAGGATTGATGATGAAACCGGCACCATGCGGGTGCGCGCCGTGCTGGAAAACCCGGATGAAATACTGACACCAGGGCTTTTTGGGCGGGTTAACGTGCCCGGATCGCTGCCTTACGAGGGGATACTTGTCCCCGATGCGGCGATTGTTTCCGACCAAAACCGGCGATTGGTGATGACCGTTGATGACGCGGGTAATGTCACGCCGGTACCCGTGCGTCCCGGCCCGAGGATTGACGGCTATAGGGTTATCCGAGATGGATTGGACGGATCGGAAGTTATTGTTATCGAGGGCGTCATCCGGGCACGACCGGGGAGTGTTGTCACACCCGAAATGGTTGAACTGCCACTGATCGCGCAAAACTGAGATGGGCCGATTTTTCGTCAGCCGCCCGATCTTTGCCATCGTCATTGCCGTCATCACGACAATTGTCGGGCTGATTTCCTATACGCAGTTACCGATCGAGCAATACCCAGAGATTGCGCCCCCTTCGATCGTGGTGCGCGCCAATTACCCCGGTGCCGATGCCGAGACAATTGCGGCCACCGTCGCCACGCCATTAGAACAGGAAATCAACGGCGTCGAGGACATGTTGTACCTGTCGTCCTATTCCACGGCGGATGGGTCTATGAGTCTGTCGATCACCTTTGAATTGGGCACAGATCTGGACGCGGCACAGGTGCTCGTGCAAAACCGGGTCGCCATTGCTGAGCCGCGTCTGCCTCAGGAAGTCAGAGCGTTGGGGGTCACGACCACCAAATCTTCGCCTGACCTTATGATGGTCGTGCATATGCTGTCGCCGGATGAGAGCTTCGATCAGCTCTATGTATCGAACTACGCGCGAGCGCGGGTGCGGGATCGGTTGGTGCGACTTGATGGTGTCGGGGATCTTCTGATTTTTGGCGAACGCGAGTTCTCTGCGCGCGTTTGGCTGGACCCTGACAGGCTGGCGTCTCTTGGTCTTACTGCGGGTGACGTTGTTGATGCGTTGCGAGAACAGAATGTTCAGGTGTCTGGAGGTTCGCTGGGTGCGCCCCCAAACGATACCGACAGTGCGTTTCAGGTCACCATCACAACACAGGGCAGACTGGAAAGCCCGCGCGAGTTTGGCCGGGTCATCATAAAGGCCTCGGAAGAAGGGCGTGTGGTACGGGTGCGAGACGTGGCGCGTGTCGAAATTGGCGCGCGTTCTTATGTCAACAATTCCTATCTAAATAACAAACCTGCTGTGGCGCTGGGGATTTTCCAGCGACCAGGCTCTAATGCGCTCGCGTCGGCGGATGAGATCATAGCCGTTATGGACGAATTGGCAGAAGACTTTCCCAAAGGCCTCGAGTACCGCGTCGTTTACAACCCGACAGAATTCATTGCGGCCTCTGTCAACGCAGTCTACGAAACCCTCTTTGAAGCTGTGCTACTGGTGGTCATCGTGATCATCGTCTTTTTGCAAAGCTGGCGGACAGCTATTATACCCCTGCTTGCCATTCCGGTGTCGTTGATCGGGACTTTTGCCGTGATGTTGGCAATGGGTTACACCTTGAACCTGTTGACCCTCTTCGGTCTGATCCTGGCTATTGGTATTGTGGTAGATGACGCGATTGTCGTGGTCGAAAACGTCGAGCGCAACATCGCAAACGGGATGACGCCGCATCAGGCATCTGCGCGCACCATGGAAGAAGTGCAGGGCGCGATCATTGGCACAACGCTTGTCCTTATCGCAGTGTTTGTCCCCGCGGCCTTGGTGCCGGGTATCACCGGGCAGTTCTACCGGCAATTTGCTGTCACGATCTCCGTGGCAACGGTGATCTCCACAATCAACTCACTCAGCCTCTCGCCTGCTCTTGCGGCCAGTGTCCTCAAACCGCATACAACGATCCCGTCCAATAACCCCCTTGCTCGACTGACGACACCTTTGGCCAACGGTTTTAACCGGGGATTTGACAAGCTGACCACGTGGTACGCGAGAGTGGTGACCCTCCTTGTCAGCTCTTCAAAAGCGCTGGCTCTGTCACTCGTGGTGTTTGCCGGGCTTTTGGCATCGACCTATTGGATCAATCAGAAAGTTCCAACGGGCTTCATTCCGGATGCCGATCAAGGCTATGCCATTGTTGTTGTGCAACTGCCGGACGGGGCATCACTGGAACGCACGGACGCCGTGATCCGACAAGCCACCGAATTGGCACTGGACACCCCCGGCGTAACCAACGCTGTCGCTTTTGCCGGGTTTTCCGGGGCAACCTTTACCAACGCCAGCAATCAGGGTGTGATTTTCACCACCTTTGACAGCTTCGAGTCACGCGCCAAAAGTGGATTAAGCGCCGGCGCGATTGTCGGCCAGCTATTTGGCCGTATGCAGTCACTTCGGGAAGCTTTCATCATTGCCATAGCACCCCCGGCCGTACGTGGCGTCGGTAACGGCGGCGGGTTCAAACTGCAATTGCGCGAAAACGAAAGCGCGGACATGTCCCGCGTGTTGGGCACAGCCTATGCCATCATGGGCGCCTCTGCTCAATCGGACCAGGTACAGGGTGTTTTCACAACCTTTTCTGCAGGCTCGCCACAGGTCTATCTGGAAATTGACCGCGTACGCGCACAGATGCTGAACGTCCCAATTGGCGCGATCTTTGAGACCCTGTCGATCAATCTCGGATCTGCCTATGTCAACGATTTCAATGCTTTCGGCAGGCTTTTCCAGGTGCGCGCACAGGCAGATGAACAATTCCGCCTGGAAGAGGCGGATATCTCTGCGTTGAAGGTGCGGTCGGCGACCGGCGCCCTTGTGCCGCTGGGTACGCTCGTCTCTATCGTCGAAACCGCTGGGCCCGCGCTGGTGCAGCGTTACAATCAGCAAGTTTCCGTTCCAGTTCAAGGATCTACTGCGCCCGGTGTTTCAACTGGTGAAGCTTTGATCGCCATGGAGGAAATGGCGGCAGCGCTCATGCCACCGGGGGTTGACTTCGAATGGACGGAACTGGCCTTGCAAGAACGAAACCAAGGTGACACGGCGACCTACATATTTGCGTTCTCGCTGCTCTTTGCATTCCTTTTTCTTGCAGCCCTTTATGAGAGCTGGGCGCTGCCTTTTGCGATCATCCTTGTGGTGCCTTTGTCCGTGTTGGCGGCTTTGGCTGGCGTCATGTTCCGTGGCATGGACAACAACATCCTGACACAGGTCGGTCTGATTGTCCTTGTTGGACTGGCGGCCAAAAACGCGATCCTGATCGTTGAATTTGCCAAACAGGCGCAGGAAGAACGCGGTATTTCGCCGGTTGCCGCAGCCATCGAAGCAAGCCGGTTGCGCCTGCGTCCCATTCTGATGACGGCTTTTGCCTTTATCCTAGGTGTGGTGCCTCTCCTGATTGCGACGGGTCCTGGCTCAGAGATGCGTCAGGCACTGGGGACTGCTGTGTTTTTCGGGATGTCTGGAGTGACCTTGCTAGGCTTGTTCTTTACGCCGGTTTTCTATGTCGCGATCAGACGGATTTTCCCACATAAGATGGTCGTGGCAGAGCAGGCAAAGGGCTGATTACAATAGGTTTCTCATAGTACCGACCAAGGCTTAGCCCGAAACTGACTCAGAAAATTGCGTGTGCTGCCTTTCTGCTTGAAATCGCTCGCCTATCCTCGAGCGTTTATTTGGTTGCTTGCGAAGATCTCTGTTTTACATTTTTTGTTCGTGCGCACAGAAAAAGTAAGATTCGAATGCACGGTGTCCTGCGCTTAAGCCGCTCACTTTGTGCATTGGTGAACGCGACCTGTGCTGATGAATGCTTGGGCGATCTCGAAACTTCCCAGTATTTTCTGATACTTGCTCGTCACAAAAAAAAATAATTGCAACCGGTTGCAAAAAACCGAATAACACGTAGTCTTTGTCATGGAAGTTGGTTGTCAGACGAACGTCAACCATCGATCGTTTTTGGGGAGAGACGGCTGACAACTGGAATTCATCACTTGGGAGCAGCACATGCTACGGGTGATCAGACTTTACCGGCCAAATAAATTCTACGCTGGATAATCCCGGATTTGACACATGCGTGATCCGGGCACGCACTGGGAGGTACTATGAAAAAACTACTTTTGACTGCGGGCATTTCCGCACTGCTTGCAACATCTGCCGTCGCTCAAACCATTGGTGTTTCGGTCGCGCGTTTTGATGATAATGGATTGACCATCATGCGTAACGGTATGACCGACCATGTTGATACACTGGACGGTGTCGATCTTCAGGTTGAGGATGCGCAGGACGATGTGGCCCGCCAACTGGACCAGATCAACAACTTTGTGGCATCGGGCGTCGACGCGATCATCGTGAACGCGGTCGATACAAACGCAACGGATGCCATGTCTGTTGCGGCTGCATCCGCGGGTATCCCGCTGGTCTATGTCAATCGTCAGCCGATCAACATGGACACATTGCCAGATGGTCAGGCGTTTGTGGCGTCAAATGAAGTCGAGTCCGGTACTCTTGCCGCCTTTCAAATGTGCCAGGATCTGCGCGCTCAAGGCAAATCAGGTGGGGCGCAAGCCTATATGCTGATGGGTCAGCTATCGAACCAGGCCGCTGTACAGCGGTCGAAAGACTTCCACGATGTGATCGGCATGGACATGTGCAATTTCATCACGCTGATCGATGAGCAGACCGCAAACTGGTCACGCGATGAAGCGCAGGATATGATGACCAACTGGATTTCTTCAGGTGAGCCTTTCGACGCTGTGTTCGCAAACAATGACGAAATGGCCATTGGTGCTATCCAGGCCATGAAAGCATCAGGTCTCTCGATGGAGGAAATTGTCGTCGGCGGTGTCGACGCAACAGCAGACGCATTGGTTGCCATGCAAGCCGGTGAATTGGATGTGACTGTATTCCAGGACCTCGCAGGTCAAGGCGCCGGCTCGATCGACACGGCGCTGAAACTGGCGGCAGGTGAAGAGGTCGACAAAACTGTCTTCATCCCGTTCAAGCTGGTCACCCCGGAAAATGTCGCGGACTTTTTGAACTAGATCGAATTTCGAAAGTCAAAAGCGTAGGGCGATGCTGCTGCATCGCCCTATCGCGAAATTCAGATCCGGCCACAGGCTATGGCAAATGGGAGAGTGAACATGTCTGACACCTCACACGGGACAGGGGGTTTAAAGTTCGATGCGACGAAGCGGAGCTGGCCAAACGAACTGAACATTTTCTTTGCGCTGATCATCATCATAGCGGTGTTCGAAGTTCTCGGGCAGACGCTTCCCTACATGAACAGTCAAAGCTTCTTGTTCGATACGCGAGACCGCTTTGACTCGATTTTCAACGAAGCGCGACTCCAAATCATTATTTTACAGGTCTCTATCATTGGGATCATCGCTTTGGGTGTGACCCAGGTCATTATTTCCGGCGGAATCGATCTGTCATCTGGCCCGCTCGTGGGTGCGACGGCCATGATCGTGATGTCGTTTGCTCAGACCGAACTGGTCAATGGCAACCCCAATCCCAAAGCTGTCTTTGGGTCCTGGGCCTTCGACTTGCCGGTCTTGATCCCTATTGTCGTCGGCTTGGCCTTCGGCGCATTCATAGGATCCATAAACGGGGCCTTGATCGCTTTCACGCGGATCCCGCCGTTTATAGCAACCTTGGGTATGTTCCTTATTTGCCGCGGGATTGCCCAGGCCTGGACACGGGGCCAACCGGTCTCTTTCCCAACGGAGAGTTTTGCAGCGCTCGGTAAAGGCATGATGCCGGTTTTCTGGTTTCTGATGCTGGCAATTCTGTGCCACATCGTATTGCGATACACGCTTTACGGTAAACACACATACGCTATTGGTTCCAATGAGGACGCAGCGCGGATGTCCGGCATCAACGTCAAGCGTCACAAGGTGCGGGTCTATATGATCGCATCTATGCTGGCTGCATTTGCCGCGGTGATCCTAAGCTCCAAGAACCTGACAGCGCAATCTGGCATGGGCATCTTCTATGAGCTTTATGCGATCGCCATGGCTGTGATTGGGGGCGTGAGCCTGACGGGCGGGCGCGGATCGATTATTGGAACGGTTCTGGGGGCGATGGTCTTTGGTGTCATCCAATCGGGTTTCACCTACATCAAGCTTGATGCCTTCTATCAACTTATGGCGATGGGCGCGATTATCATCAGCGCGGTGGTTTTGGACAAAATTCGCCAAGAACGTTCGGCGTTGCGAAGTTAGGGAGAAAGACATGAGCAATATCATTCTGGAGACCAAAGGCCTTACAAAACACTATGGCGGTGTGCATGCCCTAACTGATGCGAATTTTGTACTGCACCAAGGCGAGCATGTCGCGATCATGGGCGACAATGGCGCGGGTAAATCCACATTTGTCCGTCAGATAACTGGGGTTGAGCAGCGTACAAGCGGCACAATCATGTTTGATGGCCAAGACGTGCATTTCGCCGGTCCGATTGACGCGCGTGAGGCTGGGATTGAAACGGTTTTTCAAACGCTCGCCCTAGCCGATGATTTGGACGTGCCGGACAACTTGTTTCTGGGGCGGGAAAAGACCTGGGCCAATTGGTTGGGCCCGTTTCGTTTTCTGGATTACAAGGCGATGCGAGAAGACACAATTGCCGGATTGAAGAAGACCGCCGTTAAGATTCCAAACATCCGCAATACCATCCGCAACATGTCGGGCGGCCAACGGCAATGCGTGGCGATCGCACGCACGGCAACGTTCCACTCCAAGCTGACGATCATGGACGAACCCACTGCCGCTTTGGGAGTACAGGAAACGGCGCAGGTCGAAAACATTGTACGCACCTTGAAAGAGGCAGGCGAACCCCTGATTCTGATCAGTCACAACATGCGTCAGGTGATGGATCTCGTGGACCGTATTGTCGTTTTCCGGCGGGGTCGGATCGTTGCCAATCTTCGCAAAGAAGAGACCGACGGTCAGGATATCGTAGCTTACATCACCGGGGCGAAGACACAGCCTGAATATGACCTCGAAACCGCATGATCGTTTTCGCCGCAGCTTCGCGTTTAGGTCCGTGGCGGTCTGGGGTCCCCTAGATGGCAGTGACGCTTAAAGAAGTTGCGGCATTGGCGGGCGTATCACGGTCCGCCGTTTCAAGGTTCTTTACCGAAGGCGCATCGGTGTCGCCCGCAACCCGCGCCAAAATCAAGAAAGCAGCAGACCAACTCGAGTATCAGCCCAACGCCCTGGCCTCGTCGCTGACAACAGGGCGCACCAAGTTAATCGGACTGGTCAGCAACAACTTTCACAATCCGTTTTTTCTTGAGGTTTTTGACCTCTTTACGCGCAGCCTGCAGGAGCGTGGTTTACGTCCTTTACTGGTGAATTTGAGCGACGAAACCGATCCTGACAAATCAGTCCGGATGCTCCAGCAGTACTCCGTCGATGCTGTGATTGTCGCATCTTCCACGCTCCCTGTGAGCTTTGCTGAGAGTTTTCAAGCGGCTGGAGTTCCGGTCGTGCACTCCTTTGGACGTTATGCTGAACACCCCAAAGTAAATGTTGTAGGAATAGACAACAAGGAAGCCGGACGAATGGCCGCTCGGGAGTTCATCCGCCGTGGCTACCGTCATATCGCCATGTTGGCGGGTCCCGAAGACGCGACATCCACGCAGGATCGCATGTTCGGGTTTCTGGATGCTTTGAAATCCGAACCAGACGTAAAGGTTTCAACCTCCTTTGCTGCGGCATACTCTTTTGATGCAGGTTGGGACGAGATGCAGCGTCTCATGGCATTGGGGCCATTAGCGGAAGCGTATTTTTGCGGCGATGATGTTCTGTCAATTGGAGTGTTATCTGCGCTGCAAGCGGCGGGCATCCACGTTCCGGACGACGTCGGGTTGATCGGACTTAACGATATGGAAATGGCGCGGTGGCGCAACATCAACCTCACGACAATCCGCCAACCCATATCCGAGGTAATCGGTCTGTCAGTTGATATGGTTTGCACCATGTTGGCGGAGAACGACCCAGTGCCACAGGCACATCTTTTGCCGTGCGAATTGGTCGAACGTGGCACCCTGCGCCCCGTCAAGTGAGGGAGCTGGCCTATACAGCCAACTCTTCACAAGCTAACGCAGCGAAGCTGGCCGTGCATCGACCCAAGTTCCGCCGCCTTTGGCGGAAGCCACACATTGGTGTACCGCTGACATGGACCGTAAACCGTCTATAGCCGTCGGAAAAGCGCCATGTGGTTGTCCTTGGATAGCAGCTGCCAGATCAACGTAAATATTCGCAACGGCCATTGGGAAGCCTTCTGGATGGGCGATGGCGACGCGACTGAGGCGGCTGGCTTCTTCCGATAACTCCGCTTCGCCCTTTTCCATGATCTGGGTACGACCTCCAAGAGGCGTGTAATAAACTTGGTTTGGTTGCTCGGCCCACCACTTCAACCCGCCCGTTTCACCAAACACCTGAATCTCGAATCCATGCTGGCGTCCGATTGCAACGGAAGACGTCCACAAGCGCCCAACAGCGCCTGCTTCCAGGCGGAAATTGACCATTGCGTCATCTTCCAGAACACGACTCGCAATGGTTGATGCAAAGTCTGCCGAGACGGTTTTGACATCGCTGCCAGCAACAAAACTGGCCAAATGCAAGGCGTGAATGCCGCAATCGGCAAACTGACCTGACACGCCCGCCATGGTCGGGTCATAGCGCCAACGGACCCGGGGATTGTCAGCATCACCTGCGTCTCCATGGTGACCGTGGCTGAAGTTCGCAACGATCACGCGCACCTTGCCGATATCGCCCCGGGTCACCATGTTGCGCATTTCGCGCACCATGGGGTAGGCGGAATAGCAATAATTGACGGCGCAGACATTGCCTGTGGACTTGGCAATTGCGACGATCTCCTCGCCTTCTTCAACGGTCATGGTCATCGGCTTTTCACACAGCACATTGAAACCGTTTTCCAGAAAGGCCTTAGTAATTTCAAAATGCGTCGCGTTCGGTGTGGCTACCGTGACCAAATCCACCCGATCCTCACGGCCTTTTTCGCCTTCCAGCATCTCTTTCCAATTGCCGTAGGCGCGGTCGCCTGCAATGCCGAGGCGCTGCGCATAATCTTTTCCCTTACTTGCATCGTGATCCAGCGCGCCAGCTGCCAGAACAAAGTTGCCATCAGCCTGTGCGCCCATGCGGTGCGCTGGTCCGATCTGGCTTCCCTCGCCGCCGCCGATCATACCCCAATTCAGTCGTTTCATCGCACGCCCTTTCAAAAGCCGATGGATTGCAGATATTCGCGGTTGGCACGGGCGTCGTCCGTGGGTGTACCCGGCAGTGTTGGATCGCAATCCTGCTCAACGGTGCACCAGCCATCAAAACCAGCCTGCAGGAGTGTCTCACGCACCATCCGGAAATCGACATCTCCCTGGCCCAGATTGCAAAAAATTCCCTGACCACAGGCTTTGTAAAAGTCTGTGCGATTTGCGACGACATCCGCTTTAACGGCCGGGTCAATGTCCTTGAAGTGCATGTAGCTGATGCGGCCCATGTGACGTTTCATGAAGGCCACCGGATCGAACCCCGCGTAAGAATGGTGTCCGGTATCAAAACAGATCTTCAATGTGTCATCGCTGACTTCATTCAACAGCCGTTCCAATTCCGGTTCAAAATCAACAAACCCGCCGGCATGGGCATGAATGCCCACTGTCAGACCATGATCGACCCCGATCCGCGCCGCTTCGGCAATTCTGTCTCGAAAAGCGGCCCATTCAACAGCGTCCATCTGTTCCGCCTCAGCGGCGCGGCCCGCCGTTGGGGCGCGGCGTGGTGAGATCGAATCAATCAAAACAAGATGCTTTGCGCCATGGGCCTGCAAGGATTTGCAGGTACGCAATGTGCCGTCCAACACATCGTCTTCCCATTTTAAGGCATCATGGAATGGGCGAAAAACAACACCGCCGATTAACGTCAAATCAAATTCATCTAAGGCCTCGCGCAACTCAACCGGGTCTTCCGGCATGAAGCCAACAGGGCCCAGTTCAATGCCTTTGTATCCCGCCTCGGCACACTCCTGTAGAACAGTGCGCCATGCAGGATTGCGAGGGTCCTGAGCAAATTCAACACCCCATGAACAGGGCGCGTTGCCAATGAGAATGGTCATCTTTGGTGTCCTTATGAATGGGAAACGTCTTCCCAACGTCCGCTTTCAGCAGAGCGCAGGGCTGCGTCGGTGACTTGGATGACGCTGAGGCCATCCTGAAAGGTTGGCCAAACCGGTTGTCCCGTGTGAATTGCCGTCAAGAAGTCTTTAGCTTCGATGATGATTTGGTCCTGGTATCCGGTGCCATGCCCGGGGCCCTGGCAAAATGGTTCATAGTCGGGGTGGCTTGGTCCGGTCAGGATCTTTGTAAAGCCGCGAGTGGCATCAGGCCCGTCCATTTTGTAGAGCCACAGAGCATTCTGGTCTTCCTGATCGAAACGGATCGAACCCTTGGTGCCCATGATTTCGTAGGCGTATCCCATTTTTCGACCAGTCGCGACACGGGACGCATATATGTGGCCCATCACGCCAGAAGAAAACCGGCACATCATCTGCATGTGGTCGTCGTTTGTTACAGTGCCACCGGGACGTTTTGCATGGACGGTTTCAATCTCGGCGTTGACGCGATCGATGGGACCCATGAGAGCCAGCGCCGCATTGAAAATATGCGGGGCCAGATCACCGATGCACCCGTTGGCCATGCCATCCGTGCGCCATGTGGTTGGCAGCGCCGGGTCCGCAAGAAAATCCTCAGTCATCTCTGCGCGGAACCATGTCACATCGCCTATCGCGCCTTCTTTCAACAGCTTGCGCGCATATTGGGTCGCAGGTGTGCGGACATAGTTGTATCCGACCATATTCGCATGGCCTTTGGCCGCGGCTGTCATCGCTTTTGCATCTTCCAAAGATGCACCCATTGGTTTTTCGCACAGGACGGGCTTACCAAGTGCAAATGCCAATTCGGCGATCTCGCGATGAAACTTTTGCGGCGTCGCAATAACAACGGCCTCAACCCTTGGGTCTTCAACGAGCTTGCGCCAATCGGAGGTAGCGCGCGCGAAGCCAAAACTGGCGCGGTATTTTTCGGCCGAGGCATCTGACGATGCCGAGATCATTTCTAATCGGGGTCGCAGTGCAGTATCAAAGAGGGCTGCAACCGCGGACATGGCAACCGAATGGGCCTTGCCCATATAGCCGCCACCAACAATCCCAATCCCAATTTCCGCCATTTTGCCCCCTCCCCAGAAAACACTTGCAACCGGTTGCAAAGTTGATACCTTCTGAATCGCCAAGGCTCAAGCGGCAATATGCGTCCATGGCAATTTTGCCGCGATCGGGGAGGAACCATGAAAATTCAATCGGTGCGCCTGACGACGACGCAGGCGATAATTCGCTATCTGGAAAACCAGTATATCAACATTGCTGGTCGAGGGCTTCGGGTCTGCGGTGGCGGCTTGGGCATCTTTGGTCATGGCAATGTCACATGCCTGGGCGAGGCTCTTTACGGTGCGCGCGGCACCTTGCCGCTATACCGTGGCCAAAACGAGCAGGGCATGGGTTTTGCGGCCGCCGGATACGCCAAACAATGGTTGCGCCAACGGTTTATGTTTTGCACTGCGTCGGCAGGTCCTGGCACTGCAAACCTACTGACGTCAGCGGCACTGGCCCATGCCAACCGTCTGCCGGTTCTGATGCTTTGTGGGGACACATTTTCTACACGTTTGCCGGATCCTGTCTTGCAACAGCTCGAACACTTCGGTGATCCGACATTTGGCTTGAATGACGCATTCAAAACGGTGTCGCGCTATTGGGATCGGATCACCCATCCGGCGCAAATCATTCAGTCCCTGCCTGCAGCGCTTGCGACCATGCTGGACCCTGCAGATTGTGGCCCCGCGTTTATTGCCTTGCCGCAAGATGTTCAGGGGTGGACTTATGACTACCGGGTCGAGATGTTCGAGAAAAAAGTGCATCGTATTCGGCGTGTGACACCAGATGCGGCAGAAATCGCAGATGCGGTTGCCGCCCTCAAGGCAGCGCAGCGCCCGATGATCATCGCCGGTGGCGGAGTGCAATATTCTCGCGCTGTTGACGAATTGACGACTCTTGCCGAAACGCACAATATACCTGTTGTCGAGACCATTGCCGGACGAGCCAATTTGGTTGCGACACATGCCTTGAACATTGGTCCCGTGGGTGTCACCGGATCGAATAGCGCCAACACGATTGCTGAACAGGCGGATGTGATTTTGTCGGTCGGCTGTCGCCTGCAGGATTTCACGACCGGATCTTGGACAGCTTTTGCCAAGGATGCGCAGATAATCAGTCTCAACGCAGCCCGTCACGATGCAGGCAAACATCGGTCATTGCCAGTGGTGGGTGATGCAAAACTAGGCCTTGAGGCCCTGAGCGTGTCGCTGGCAGGTTATGCCGCACCTGACGAATGGACGACAAAGGCCAAAGCCGAACGTACCAAGTGGGATGCCTATGTTGCCAAGAATGTATCGGTTGGAAACAGACCGAACTCCTACGCGCAGGCCATTGGAGTGGTCAATGATCTTTGTGACCCACGCGATCGCGTGGTTGCAGCAGCGGGCGGGCTGCCAGCAGAAGTAACGGCCAATTGGAGGACGCTTGAGACCGGTACAGTGGACGTTGAATTCGGGTTCTCCTGCATGGGCTATGAAATTGCCGGCGCCTGGGGCGCACGTATTGCGCAAATGCAGCGTGAACCAGAGCAAGACACGATCGTGTTTTGTGGAGATGGGTCCTATTTGTTGATGAACTCGGACATCTATTCCTCGGTTCTGACAGATAAGAAGTTGATCATTCTGGTTCTGGATAACGGAGGTTTTGCGGTCATCAACAAGTTGCAGAACAACACCGGGAACGAAAGCTTCAACAACCTGATAGCGGATACGCCAACAGCGAGCACTCAAGTCAGCGTTGATTTCGCAGCACATGCAGCCGCTATGGGAGCGCATGCGGAAACGGTTGCCAACCCTACAGAACTTGGTGAAGCATTCAAGCGTGCCAAGGCTGCTACGGGAACATGCGTTATTGTCATGAACGTTGACGCCTATGACGGCTGGACAACCGAAGGGCACACCTGGTGGGAGGTCGGAACACCGCATGTAACCGAAAGCGAGCGCGTGCGTGATGCCCATGCAGAGTGGGAAAGCAGCCGCATCAAACAGCGACGCGGTGTGTAATGACTGACTTATATGCAGGAATAGAGCAAAACAACTTCGTTGTCGTTGGGCGAGCAGGTATCGACTTTTTTACTGACGCAGGGGTCGCCGCAGAAGATGCCGACCGGGTGACTGTGGGGCTTGGTGGATCATCCGCCAACATTGCCGCAGGGATCTGCAAACTGGGCGGCCAGGCGGCACTTGTTACTCGTGTATCAGATGACAGCGTGGGCAGCTATTGCGTAGGGCAGTTGAAACGCTACGGGGTGGCCACCGATTACGTGACACCGGTTGGCGGGGAGTATCGCAATTCGCTGGCGTTTTATGAAAGCCGGGTCGAAGGCCATCGCAATGTGATCTATCGCAACGGTGCGGCAGATTTTCAGATGACTGATGACGATGTCGCAGCGGTTGACTACAGCCGCTTTGGCGCGCTGATCACTGCAGGCACTGTATTTGCTGCAGAACCGTCACGATCCGCCACATTCAAAGCATTTGAGTTGGCCAAGGCGGCAGGACTGCCAATTATTTTTGACGTCGATTACCGACCCTATTCCTGGCCTTCCACAGCAGTCGCGCAAGAGGTTCTGTCGAAGGCTGCTGCACAATCTGACATGATTGTGGGCAACGACGAAGAATTCGGTTTCATCGCAGGTGGGTTTGATAAAGGGCTGGCCAAGGCGCGCGCGCTGAGCGCCACCGTTCCGTTGATTGTCTACAAAATGGGTGAGAAGGGTGCGTTGACGTTTTCCGATGGTGCGGAGATCGCGACGGGGATTTACCCGGTTGAGGCGTTGAAACCGACTGGGGCCGGCGACAGTTTCATGGCGGGTGTCATGACGTCATTGGCGGATGGGCATAATCTGAAAACATCTCTGTTGCGCGGGTCCGCTTGCGCGTCGATCACCGTATCGCGACCCGGCTGCGCACCTGCCATGGCAGATCGCGCAACACTTGAAGAATTTTTGAGCGCTCATCCGGGCCCAACTGCTGCTTAAAGGAGCCTGCCATGCATATCGCCCCGTACAACAATGAAAACAAACCCATCGTGGATGTTGAAGATTCAACAGTTCCACTGAACTATTTCAATATCGTCAAACTCGATGTTGGACAGGCATTCGAATATCAAGTGCCAGGGTTTGAAACCTGCGTCGTGCCCGCGACCGGAACCGTAGACGTGGAAGTCGAGGGGTTTGCCGCGTCAGATCTGGGCGGACGCGGTGAAGATGTCTGGGACGGCGAACCGGAAGGTGTCTATGTCCCCTCAGGTGCCAAGGCCACCATCATTGCCAAGAACACCTGCGAAGTTTTTGTTGCTGGCGCCAAATACGACGAAGTGCTTGACCCATTTGCCGTGCGTGCGGATGAGCTTGATTTGGTGCAATACGGATCGGACGACACCAATACACACCGCAAGATCAAACACATTCTCGGGCAAAAGCATCATGACAAGGTGGGGCGCTTGCTTGTCTCCGAACTCTTTACAGTGGGGCAGGGCGGTTGGTCCGGTTTTCCCAGCCATAAACACGACACCGACCGTTTGCCGGACGAGACGCGCCATGACGAGACCTATAATTTTAGGTTTCGACCCAATCATGGTTCCGGCGTGCAGATGTTACAACGCGAAGACGGGAAATCCGGCGATGCCTATCACATCGTAGACGGCTCTACGATCTGCCTGGACAAAGGGTATCACCCCTGTGCTGTGCTGCCCGGCTATGAGATGTACTATTTTACCATTCTAGCAGGACTCTCCCAGAGGTCGCTGGTGCAATATTTCCAACCCAGCCATGCCTATCAGATCGAAACCATCCCAGGCATCAAGGATATGATTGCGAAATTCAAATGAGTCTGGTGACGCTTGCGCAGGTTTTGCAACCTGCATTGAAGCAGGGCCATGCCGTTGCGGGTGTGGTGACGCTTGGATGGGAAGATATGCGCGCTTTTGTGGCGGCGGCTGAAGCCGAGGAGTGTCCTGTTATCCTGCAGGCCGGGCCGGGATGTCGCGAACACACACCGCTATCGGTATTAGGTAAAATGTTTCGCCATCTGGCTGAAAACGCCAGCGTGCCGGTGGTCGCACACTTGGATCACGGGTACACATTTGAAGATTGCCAGGAGGCGTTGGATGCCGGATTTTCCTCGCTGATGTTCGATGGCTCCCGCAAGCCGCTTGCTGAAAACATTGATGAAACATCGCGCGTCGTTGAACTTGCTAAGTCCGCAGGCATCTCCTGTGAAGGCGAGATTGGTTTTGTAGGCTATGATGGTGGCGAACAATCACTAGGCACGGACCCTGAAGAAGCTGCGATTTTTGCCAAAGAGACCGGCGTGGACGCGATGGCCATTTCGGTCGGCAATGTTCACTTGCAACAAGACAAAACAGGCGGGTTGGATGAAGTAAGGATCGCAGAAATCCAAGAGCGCACCGATGTACCTTTGGTGATCCATGGCGGGTCCGGCGTACCAAGCGCACAGCGTTCCAAACTCGCGCGCGAGACCCATGTTTGCAAATTCAACATCGGGACGGAATTGCGGATGGCATTTGGTGCGGCGATGCGCACTGCAGTGAATGCAGATCCTAATCGATTTGACCGGGTTCAAATTCTCAAAGACACCCATGATCCTGTTGTTGACGTGACCCGCAGGGTGCTGCGTGGTCTAAAGGGAGCATAAGATGGTAAGAATTGGTTTGCTCGGGTGCGGTCGGATTGGGCAGGTCCATGCTCGCGCTATCAAGGATATCCCTGATGCGACGGTTGTTGCGGTTGCCGATGCGATCAACGCAGCTGCATCGGACTTGGCGGCGCGCACTGGCGCCGAAGTGCGCGATAGCCAAGCTGTTTTGGAAAGTGCAGACATCGATGCTGTTGTCATCGGCACGCCAACGACGACCCACTACGATATCATTCATCAAGCCGCTCGTGCGGGTAAGGCCATTTTTTGCGAAAAGCCGGTCGATCTGTCGTCGGACCGCATCCGCGATTGCATAACGGTTGTCGAGGAAAATGGCGTTGCGTTTTTCACTGCCTTTAACAGGCGCTTTGATCCCAACTTTGCCAATATGCAAACCCGTATTGTCGCCGGGGAGATAGGGCAAGTGGAACTTGTGACCATCCTGTCACGGGATCCAAGCCCGCCGCCGATTGGCTATATCAAATCATCAGGCGGCCTGTTTCGAGACATGATGATCCACGATCTGGATATGGCCCGCTTCCTGATGGGCGAAGAGCCCGTGTCCATTTACGCCACCGGATCTGCACTGGTTGACCCTGAAATAGCCGCAGCGGGTGATGTTGATACGGCAGCCGTGACATTGACAACGGCACGTGGCGCAATTTGCCAGATCTCGAACTCCCGTCGCGCAACTTACGGGTACGATCAGCGAATCGAAGTGCACGGGTCGGCGGGCATGCTGCGGGCTCAAAACATGCTGGAAAACACTGTCGAAGTTGCAACGGCTGCTGGTTTCACCACGGCACCCGCACAGAACTTTTTTCTGGAACGCTACGAGCGGGCCTATGCCGCCGAAATGGTGGCTTTTGTATCAGCGGTGCACACTGGCACTTCGCCAAGACCGGATATTCACGATGGGTTGAAAGCCCAACTTTTGGCGGATGCGGCAACCCTCAGTTTTGAAAGTGGTAGATCGATCACGCTTTGAACCGTCTACAGCTTTGCCGTTCTTTAAAAATTTTGGAACTCGCACCGCGGGCTTCGATCCGTATTTTCACGTAGGCGTAATCTTCCACGAGGACACAGCATGTTTTGACGTTTCGTTCGTGTCACAAACGGCCAGCGTTTAAGCGGCACTACGAACGTTTTGCGTTGAAGGCTTGAGACTATAATGCACTGATCCAAGCAGCCCGCGTGATTTTAATCATTTTGTCATTTCTTTTGTGATTGGTCGGGAATGGATGTGAATGCTCTTTCTTCTGTGAATTATTCTGACTTAACTCAAACCTTGTCTTTTCATGTGGTAGAGCCGGAGCGTATCGTCAGTATTGTTGTTCTGTATCGAAAAAGGTGTTCTCAGACTTGAAAATCGCAAAAAAACAACTCTGCGATGGGACGCAAAAATGCTCGTGAAACGTGCAGGCCTGTATGTCGCACTTTTTCTATTTCTGACTGTTCAAGCTGCCATGGCTCAGGATGTGACACTCACATCGCGAGACGGCCGCGTGGAATTGAACGGAACCTTGCTTGGGTTTGATGGTGAATTCTACCGGATTGAAACACTTTACGGAGAGTTGACAGTGGATGGGTCGGGCGTTCTTTGCGATGGCCCTGGGTGCCCGAACCTCGATGACTATGTAGCTGAACTCAGCATATCAGGGTCGGCGACAATGGGCGCAGTTCTTATGCCAGCGCTGATCGAAGGATTTGCATTGCGCAACGACTATATCCCGACCCGCCAAGTCGAGGACAAAACCCATTTTTCCTATACCCTGACTGATGCACAGACAAAGAAACGCGCCGCTGTTTTTCGGTTTCGGGTGACAAACACGAATGAAGGGTTCGCTGATTTGTTGGCCAATGAAGCCGATATGGTAATGGCACTGCGAGAGATCCGACCTGATGAACAGCTGCGCGCGGAAGAGGCTGGCATGGGTGATCTGACTGGCGAAAATCGCAGCCGTGTTTTGGCGCTTGACGCGGTTGTGCCAATCGTTGCTCCAAATAACCCCGTTCGTGATATTTCCCCGGTGGATTTGGCGCAGGCCTATGCGGGGAAAATTACGAATTGGTCTGATCTAGGCGGGCCCGACGCGCCGATTACACTTCATGGACCCGCATTGGGCACCGGGTTGGGTCAGGCCATCGAAGATGAGGTGATTGCGCCAATGGGATTGCAATTGTCTCCCAACATTGTGCGACATGACCGTGGTGTTGAACTGGCAATGGCGGTGACCTCTGATGCATTCGCCTTGGGTGTTGCTAGTTTTGCGGAGATTGGAAATGCGGAGGCGCTGACCCTGACTGGGCCGTGCGGTCGCGCCCTGCGAGCCACCCGTCGGTCCATTAAAACTGAGGATTACCCGCTCACAGCTCCCATGTTTGTTTACTTGCCCGCGCGCAGATTGCCCAAAATTGCGCGTGAATTTCTGGCGTTTACGCGGGGACCTACGGCACAAATTGTCATCCGACGCGCTGGTTTCGTTGATCAAGCACCTGAAGAAATTCCCGTTGATGAACAAGGAAACCGACTGGCGAACGCCATCGCAGCGGCAGGTCCTGAAGTCAGTTTGAACGAATTGCAACGCATGACGGCAACGCTGGCGCCGATGACCCGTCTTACAACGTCCTTTCGCTTTGAGGCTGGTTCTGTCCGATTGGATGCACAATCTCGTTCCAACGTACAGCAGGTGGCCCGTGCCCTTGAGCAGGGCCGCTACGATGCTCGGCGTCTCTTGTTTGTCGGCTTTAGCGACGGTGATGGGCCTGCAGAGATCAACAAGGGAATCGCATTGCAGCGTGCCGACGCCGTGCGGCGCGCGATCGTGGAAGCTGCAGAAACTGCTGATCTCGACCAGCTTGCCCTTGATATAGATGCTTTTGGAGAAGCGATGCCTATGGCGTGTGACGGTAGCGCTTGGGGCCGCCAGGCAAACCGTCGCGTCGAGGTTTGGGTGCGTTGACCCTAGAGAAGGCCTTCGTCGCGAAAACTCAATTCGCATGATTTTCCAATGATCAAATGATCATGTAAAGTGAGACCCAAAGCGTGGCATGCATTGTTGATCTGGCGGGTCATTTCGATGTCGGCTTCGGAGGGTGCCGGATCGCCCGATGGATGATTGTGAACTAAAATCAATGCACTGGCATTGAGCTCCAGAGCTCGCTTAGCCACTTCGCGAGGATAAACCGGAACATGATCCACGGTGCCCCTGGCCTGCTCTTCATCCACAATCACCACATTTTTGCGATCCAGAAAAATCACGCGGAACTGTTCGGTTTCCCTATGCGCCATGGTTGTATGGCAATAGTCCAAGAGCGCATCCCAATTGCTCAAAACATCTTGCTTGATCACGCGGGAACGGACCATACGGTGCGCAGAAGCTTCAACTATTTTTAGCTCAGTGATGACAGCTTCTCCGACCCCGGAGATGTCACGCAAACGTTCCGCTGGCGCGGTCACTACGCGGTTAAAGTCCCCAAAGCGATCCATCAACACATGGGCGAGTGGTTTGACATCTTGCCGCGGGATGGCGCGAAACAGAACCAGTTCAAGCATTTCGTAGTCTGGCAATGCGTCGGCTCCCCCTTCCATGAAGCGGGTTCGCAAGCGTTTCCGGTGATCGACAATATAGGAAGGCGTTTTGCTGCCTGTGATGGGGACAGGGCGCGCTTCATCCAACAAGAGCGGCAATGAAGATTCGGTACATGAATTGGTGCTGTGTGTCATGACCACAAGGTGTCGGATCATGGTTTCTGATTGATTAACAAAAAAGGCTGGGAATGAAACCCAGCCTATTCAAAATACTCTTGTTGAGGAAGTGCGATATCGTCCTCAAAAGCAACGCGCCAGCGTGTCACCCTTTCATCGAGTCCCAGAAACTTTTCACGTTTGAGAAAAAGCTCGATGTTTCGGGATTGTTGTTCTCGGACAAGTCCTCGAATTCGGCGAGCAATTCTTTTTGGCGTGCGGTCAAGTTTACCGGAGTTTCAACAGCCAGCTCAATAAACATGTCGCCCTCTCCAGCTCCACGCAGGGCAGGCATTCCCTTGCCGCGCAAGCGCATTTGTCGGCCGGATTGACTTCCCGCAGGTATCTGAACGCGGCCTCGGCCACCATCGATTGTGGGCACTTCGATGGACCCACCCAAAGCGGCCTTGGCCATCGAAACCGGCACGCGACAAAACAGGCTTCCCGCGTCTCGTTGGAACAATTCATGCTCGGCAACATCGATGAAAATGTACAGATCGCCCGACGGACCACCGCGCATGCCGGCTTCACCCTCTCCGGACAGCCTGATCCGTGTACCGGTTTCAACGCCTGCAGGAATGTTGACACTCAGGGCACGGTCTCTTTCAACTCTGCCAGCACCCTGACAGGATTTGCATGGGTTTTTTATGATCTGACCCAAGCCGGAACAGGTCGGGCATGTCCGTTCAACAGTGAAAAAACCTTGTTGAGCGCGCACTTTTCCCATTCCGGAGCATGTGGGGCAGGAAGTTGGTTCCGCGCCGCCTTCAGCCCCAGAGCCCTTGCAGCCATCGCAGCTGACGGACGTTGGTACGTTGATGGTTTTTTGCAGACCGGAGTAGGCCTCTTCGAGAGTGACGCGCAAATTGTAGCGCAAATCCGAGCCCCGCGCCGCGCGACGTCCGCCGCCTCCACGCTGCTGACCGCCCATGAAATCGCCAAAAAGGTCGTCAAAAACATCAGAAAATGCTGACCCGAAATCGCCTTGACCACCACCTGGACGTGCGCCACCGCCGCCGCCCATGCCACCTTCAAACGCAGCATGGCCATATCGGTCATAGGCGGCTTTTTTGTCGGCATCTTTCAGGATTTCGTAGGCTTCATTGGCCTCTTTGAATTGCGCCTCGGCGTTTGGATTGTCTGCGTTTCGATCCGGGTGTAGTTCTTTCGCCTTGGTGCGATAGCCTTTTTTGATCTCATCAGCAGTGGCGCCTTTGGCAACCCCAAGCACGTCGTAGTAATCACGTTTTGCCATTCAAATAGTCCCTAACTGGAACGTGAGAGGCCGACCCGGAGGTCGGCCATGTCAGATGTTCCGGGTTAACCGCAAGTTACGCGCGCTTGTCGTCGTCGAGATCTTCGAACTCAGCATCTACGATGTCATCATCGCCATCACGGGGCTCGTCTGCCGCATGGGGGCCGTCTTCGCCTTCTTCTTGTGCGGCCCTGTAAATAGCTTCGCCCAGTTTCATGGCCGCCTCGGTCACGTTCTGAATACCGGATTTGATTTTGTCCGCATTCTCTGTTTCCAGTTCGTCCTTGAGCGCAGCAATGGCCAGTTCGATGGCTTCCACTGTGGTCGGATCCACCTTGTCAGAATGCTCTTCGACCGACTTTTCTGTCGAATGGATCAGCGATTCTGCCTGGTTTTTCGCCTCGATCAGCTCACGGCGTTCTTTATCCGCTTCTGCATTCTCTTCGGCGTCCTTGACCATTTTTTCGATGTTGTCATCAGACAAGCCGGCAGAGGCCTGTATCGTGATCTTTTGCTCTTTCATCGTGCCCTTGTCGAGCGCGCCCACGGAGACGATGCCGTTGGCGTCAATGTCAAAAGTCACCTCGATCTGAGGCATACCGCGCGGTGCAGGTGGGATGTCTTCAAGGTTGAATGCACCAAGGATCTTGTTGTCCGAGGCCATTTCACGCTCACCTTGGAACACGCGGATGGTCACTGCATTCTGGTTATCTTCTGCAGTCGAGAAGATTTGCGACTTCTTGGTCGGGATTGTGGTGTTGCGGTCGATCAGGCGCGTGAAAACGCCACCAAGCGTCTCGATACCAAGGGACAATGGTGTAACGTCCAGCAGAACCACGTCTTTGACGTCGCCTTGCAGAACACCCGCCTGGATGGCTGCACCCATGGCAACAACCTCATCCGGGTTGACCCCTTTATGTGGCTCTTTTCCAAAGAATTTGGTGACTTCTTCAGCAACCTTTGGCATCCGTGTCATACCGCCGACGAGGACAACCTCATCGATGTCTGATGGCGAAAGCCCCGCATCTTTCAGCGCTGCCGCACAGGGTTTCATCGATGCTTTGATCAGATCATTTACAAGGCTCTCCAGTTTGGAGCGGGTCAGTTTCATCACCATGTGCAATGGCTGACCATTTGCACCCATGGAGATGAACGGCTGGTTGATTTCTGTCTGGCTGGCACTCGAGAGTTCGATCTTGGCCTTTTCAGCAGCTTCCTTCAGGCGCTGCAAAGCCATTTTGTCCTGTGTCAGGTCCACTGAATGCTCTTTTTTGAACTGATCAGCCAGGTAATTGACGATACGCATGTCAAAGTCTTCACCGCCCAGGAAGGTATCCCCATTGGTGGACTTCACTTCAAAAAGGCCATCGTCGATTTCCAGAATGGTCACATCGAACGTTCCACCACCCAAGTCATAGACAGCGATGGTCTGTGTGTTTTCCTTGTCCAGCCCGTATGCCAGTGCAGCTGCCGTTGGCTCGTTGATGATCCGCAGAACTTCCAAACCGGCAATTTTACCGGCATCTTTTGTCGCCTGACGTTGAGCGTCATTAAAATAGGCGGGTACGGTAATCACCGCCTGTGTTACGTCTTCGCCCAGATAGCTCTCGGCGGTCTCTTTCATTTTCCCCAAAATAAATGCGGAAATTTGCGAAGGAGAGTACTTCTCATCCCTTGCCTCAACCCATGCGTCGCCATTACCGCCATCGATGACGTTGAACGGCATGTTCTTTTTGTCCTTGGCAAGATCAGCGTCGTCAAACCGGCGGCCAATCAGACGCTTTACGCCAAAAATGGTATTTTCCGGGTTGGTGACGGCTTGCCGCTTAGCAGGTTGGCCCACGAGACGCTCATCATCCGTAAAGGCAACAATGGACGGGGTTGTCCTTGCGCCTTCCGAGTTTTCAATAACGCGGGGTTGGCTGCCGTCCATGATTGAAATGCAGCTGTTGGTTGTTCCTAGGTCGATGCCGATGACTTTTGCCATAATTTTGATCCCTCTTTTTCTCAAGGCGATGACGCGGAGCTGCTGGCCCTTTATGGCGCCATCGCCCCGATCTCAATTCACACGAAACGGGTCGCTTCGTGCTGTTCGAGGGGTATATAAGGAGGGGTCACCTGCGCTGCAAGCTCTTCAGGGTGCCTCGCATGGGATTCTTACGGCAAATTCTGCGCAATTGTGACTTTCAGAGAGGAAACATGGCTCGACTTACGGTTTCTGGCTTTGAGATATACAAGTCATATCTTGCAATAGATCGGCAAATCGGCCTTCGGGATGCATTGCGCGATGTGGCGCAGGCGGCACCGTTCATTTCGCCAGTTACGCCGCAGGGGAAAACCATGTCCGTGCGCATGACCGCCGCAGGGCGATTTGGTTGGATCACCGATCGGCAAGGCTACCGTTATTCTGAAATGCACCGGTCCGGAATGTCCTGGCCTAGCATCCCAGAGCTGGTGTTGGATATTTGGCATGACGTGACCGGGCTTTCCCTGCCGCCAGAATGCTGTTTGATCAACTACTATGGCGAAGGCGCTCGAATGGGACTGCATCAGGACAAAGATGAAACCAGTTTCGACTGGCCTGTCGTCTCGATTTCGCTGGGGGATGATGGTTTGTTCCGAATGGGTAACCGTGAACGTCGCGGCAAAACGCAATCCATCTGGTTGCAATCAGGCGACGTTGTCGTGATGGCAGGGGCGGCCCGATTGTCCTATCATGGGGTAGACCGTATCCGTTTTGGTTCTAGTACGTTGTTGCCCAAAGGTGGGCGGATCAACGTGACCTTACGCGTTGTGACGGGCGTCGGTTGATTTTCTGGATAAGCTGGAACAACAAATTTTGGTAGCCATTGAAGTTTGTTTCGCTCGCTGCAGCCACGGTTTTTCGGTGACAACCTGGCCGGTTTCTCGCTGGGCATTCCCGGGATGTTGATTGACAAACCGTGCCGTTTACAGGAAATTCAAGACGTCGTTCTTGAGTGTGGTTTTAATCGTTTTTCAGGCATTCTGATGTAACCAGTCCGCTAAATAAGATTGGAGATCAGATGGCTGATATCGATGGTGACGGCAGCGACAACACGATAAATGGCACGACTGGTTCCGACAATATAGAAGGTAAAGGCGGCCAAGACACGCTCGATGGTAATGGTGGCAGTGACATCGTTTCCGGTGGTGATGGGGATGACAACGTTGACGGTGGTGCCGGTAATGACATCGTTTTCGGCGGTGATGGCAACGATGTTATTACCGGGGGTTCCGGGGATGATATCATCGTTGGAGGACGAGGCGACGATACGATGTCTGCGGGCAACGGGTCGACCACGGATACATTCGTCATTCGGGACGGCGACGGTCACGACACGATAACCGACTTTGATGCGTTTGAACCAGATATCATCAGGTTCGATATGGCAGAAATCTCCACATTTCAGGATGTCATGGATCGGGTCACAGTCGATGGATCTGATACCGTTATTACCTACGACAACGGTTATACCACTCGACTTGTCAACACCGATCCGAACGACCTGAGTTCTACTAATTTTGAAACGGGGTCAGGTCCGGTTTGTTTGGGCAAAGGAACTTACATTGACACACCGACTGGCCCGCGCTTGATCGAAACCCTTAAGCCAGGCGAATTGGTCACAACGCTGGATCATGGGCCGCAACCTATTGTGCAAGTGATTGCGGAGACGATGCACTTTCGCGGCGAAAATGATAGGCGAAAGCCGATTCTGGTTGGTAAAGGCGCATTGGGTCAGGGAAAACCCGTTTTCGACATCGTGGCATCCCCGCAGCATCGTTTTGTCTTAGCCAGTCCCACAACAAACAAAAGCCATTTGGTCGCGGCTGTGAAGTTGACACAGAGGAAAGGCATTCGCCGTATGAAGGGTCGAAAACAAGCGGACTACTTCAATCTGCTGATGGATAAGCATGAAATCATATTTGCCAACGGATGCGCTGTTGAAACGCTTTTGATCACGCCGAATACTGAGCTAAAGTTGGGAAACTTGAATGTCACTTTTGACCTGCAGCAGTCTGGCATGCAAAGTGCGCGGCCGATTACGCAGGAAGACCCGTTTTACGAAGAGCACTAACACTGTTCAAAAAACGAGACTTAACTCAATTTTGCGTAGTACGACTACATCGTTGGACACGGAGTATCGCCGTACTTCTGGCGCCTGAATGGTAGTGTTCCAGTGCCCGCGCTGAGTTTCGCCAAAGTGCTACCTTCGCGCACTCCAGCTTAGCGAGGCGTGACGTCGGGTGTAGAATTCGCCCATCAATCCGACCATGATCAGAACAACGCCCACCCAAAAGGAATAGTGCCAGTCCGTATACCGGGGATTGTAGTTGATGAACACGAATCCGCGCACCTGGTCGATGGCATGAAAAAGAGGGTTCCAGTCAAACATCGCAAGCATGAAGCCAGGCAGGCTATTGGCGACAAACATTTTCCCGGATGCGACCATATTTGCCCGCTGGTAGACCGTGCTGAAGATAGTAACCAGTTGCGGGTACCAGGGCTTGAGTGACAGAAGGAGCAGCCCCAATGCGGCACCTGTAAACCAGGCCAAAAGCAGCATACCAAAGGCGGCCGCGGGTTCTTCGATAACAACTGGCGTAAAGATGACATGGTAGCCAAACAACATGAACATCAAAGACAAAACCTGGATGTAGAGCGTGCCCGCAGCAGCAGATACAATCGCAATAATTGTATTCATGGGGGCATGCTGCATCATCGGACTGGCAGGCCCTTCGGACCCAAGGACCGCGCTCATCGTTTTAGTGTGTGTCATGAACAGGAAGACCCCTGTCATGATGTACAGTAGAAAATCACCCCGAATGGCCGATCCCTTCAAGCCAAGAAGCGAGAACATGACGTAGAACGCAGTTACGAAGATCACTGTTTGTAACAGATTGATTCCAATGGCCACAAAAGCGTTGCTGTGTCCCTTGCGAACCGATCGCACAACCGAGTGATAGATCAGCTCCAATATCGTGAGAGCCGATACAAAGTTATTTTCGTTTCTCTTTATTGCCTGAAACATACCCATTGCGCCTTTTGTTGTTAGCCACTTTCGCACGCAAATCTTGCTGTTCCGTTAGAGCGGGCGCATAAGGGGCCTCGATTTGATCGTCATCAACGGAAAAATTGGGAAATTTTGGATGGATTACACGAAGTTGGTAGAGGTGATGCGCAAGCTTTCATTGGAAGCCGGTGCACGCATCATGGAAATCTATGAAGCAGATGATTTCGACGTGAAGCTAAAATCCGACGAAAGCCCGGTGACAGCAGCGGACGAAGCTGCAGATGCCCTGATTTCCGCAGGTCTTCGCGCGGCGTTTCCCGATGTCATGCTGGTGACTGAAGAACAATCCGCCACCCACACCACGCAAGGAAAGACCTTTCTCATCGTGGATCCGCTTGATGGTACCAAGGAATTCATCCATCGACGCGGTGATTTCACCGTCAATATCGCACTGGTCGAAGATGGGGTGCCGACGCGTGGTGTCGTTTTCGCCCCTGCGAAGGGTCGGATGTTTTACACGGATGCCTCTGGTCAGTCGGTTGAGGAAACGGGTGACCTTTCTCCCGATCGTGTGGGCGCGTTGAAACCCATTTCCGTCTCCGACGCGGATAACGACGCACTTATGGTGGTCGCCTCAAAATCTCACCGGGATCAGGCGACGGATGACTACATTTCCAAGTACAGTGTCAAGGATTCGAAAAGCGCAGGGTCGTCTCTCAAATTCTGCCTTGTGGCCACGGGAGAAGCGGATCTTTATCCGCGCGTTGGGCGCACTATGGAGTGGGACACGGCTGCGGGACATGCTGTGCTGGCTGGCGCCGGGGGGGCCGTGGTACGGTTTGATGACCTAACGCCATTGCAATATGGTAAGGCAGATTATGCCAATCCGTTCTTTATCGCCTACGCGCCGACTGTTTCGCTCAAAGAAGCCTAATGTCGGTTCTCATCGCAATTCCAGCGCGCTATGCATCGAGCAGATATCCCGGAAAGCCGCTTGTGAAGTTGCGTGGCGCATCCGGCAAATCCCTCAGTTTGATTGAACGTAGTTGGCGTGCTGCCAAAGAGGTTGGTGGGGTGGACCGTGTTGTGGTCGCAACAGACGACGACCGGATCAAAGCCGCTTCTGAGGCTTTTGGCGCGGAGGTTGTGATGACCTCTCCAGATTGCACTAACGGCACGGAGCGTTGTGCCGAGGCGTTCGCGGCTCTCGGCGGCGGTTATGATATTGTCGTCAACCTGCAAGGGGATGCCCCGCTTACGCCTCATTGGTTTATTGAAGACTTGATTTCCGGGTTGCGCGATGCGCCAGACACGGAAATTGCGACTCCTGTTCTGCGCTGCGATGGCGTGACATTGAATGGCTTTCTCAAGGACCGCAAAGAGGGCCGTGTCGGCGGAACTACTGCTGTTTTTGCACAAAACCGGAAGGCCATGTATTTCTCCAAAGAAGTCATTCCCTTTACAACCCGTGCCTATGGTGACGCTGAAGAAACACCCGTATTCCACCACGTTGGTGTTTATGCCTATCGGCCAGATGCTTTATCCGCCTACCCTTCTTGGCCAGTTGGGCCCTTGGAGCAGCAGGAGGGGCTCGAACAATTACGGTTTATGGAAAACGGCCGGTCTGTTTTATGTGTCGAGGTTGCTTCGAAGGGCCGGCAGTTCTGGGAGTTGAACAATCCCGAAGATGTACCAAAAATAGAAGGTATGATGGCCGACATGGGGTTGGATTGATTTGGCCAATGATACGTCGGCCACTCTTGACCCATCAATTCTTCACAAAGTAACCTCGCTTCCGTAGGTTTTTGTACGTATTCGCGGTATGCGGGAATATTAGGCGAGACCCTGCTAAAAAACTCAATTTTATCGATTTGACCGGAAAAACTACTTTATTTGACAGAGTAGTCGTGTTTTTGACGTAATGCTTAGGTACGTCAGGTTGTATCAGGTTGTAAGCGAGTTGTTAACTAAGTGAATAAGGATCCAAAATGAAACGTGAAGTGACGAAAGCAATATTTCCTGTTGCGGGAATGGGTACGAGATTTCTTCCAGCTACCAAGTCTGTTCCAAAAGAAATCATGACGTTGGTTGACCGTCCCTTGATCCAATATGCGATCGACGAAGCCCGAGCGGCGGGCATCAAGGAATTTATTTTTGTCACATCACGCGGCAAAGGCGCGTTGGAGGATTACTTCGACCATGCACCACAGCTGGAGCAGGAACTACGCCGAAAAGGCAAAAGCGAGCTGCTTGAAACGCTCCAAAGTACAAATATGGACAGCGGCGCTATTGCGTACATACGTCAGCACAAAGCCTTGGGTCTGGGGCATGCTGTGTGGTGCGCCCGCCGTCTGATCGCGGACGAGCCTTTTGCAGTTATTCTGCCAGACGATGTGATCGCCGCTGAAAAACCGTGCCTTCAGCAGATGGTTGAAGCCTATGCGGAAACAGGCGGCAATATGGTCGCGGCAATGGAAGTTGCACCTGACAAAGCGTCTTCGTACGGCGTGTTGGATGTGTCCGACGACATGGGCTCAATGGTTAAAGTAAGGGGTATGGTTGAAAAACCAAAAGCTGAAGAAGCACCATCCAATCTTGCTGTGATCGGTCGTTATATCTTGTCGCCTAGTGTTCTTTCTAGCTTGAGCAGTATGGAAGCAGGCGCAGGCGGAGAAATTCAACTGACTGACGCAATCGCTTCGGAGATTGGCTCAGAAAATGGCGTCTACGGCTATCGGTTCCGGGGCCAGCGGTTCGATTGTGGCTCCAAATCCGGCTTCCTTCAGGCAACAGTAGCATTTGGCTTGCAGCGCGAAGAGTTGCGCGACGACCTGTCGGACTATTTGCATGATATTGTCAACATGGGCAAAGCTGCGGAATAAGTCGAGAAGGGCAATCGTTGAACACTGTATTGGTCACAGGTGGGGCGGGCTATATCGGCTCGCACGCCTGCAAAGCGTTGAAAGCCACCGGGTATACACCCGTTACTTACGACAATCTTGTGACAGGGTGGGAAGACGCCGTCAAATTCGGCCCTTTTGAATGTGGCGATTTGTTGGATCGCGCGCGACTTGATGCGGTTTTCCAAAAGCACAATCCAATTGCCGTGATGCACTTTGCCGCGCTCAGTCAGGTCGGCGAGAGCATGCAGGATCCTGGAAGCTACTGGCGCAACAACGTTGCCGGATCGCTGACACTGATCGAGGCGGCGGTGGCCGCGCGTTGTACAAAATTTGTCTTTTCCTCAACCTGCGCGACCTATGGCGACCAGGATAATGTCGTGCTGAACGAAGATAGCGCACAGCATCCGATAAACGCATACGGGGCATCCAAACGGGCGATTGAAGACATTCTCAAAGACTTTGAAGCCGCCTTCGGTCTGCGTCATGTGATATTTCGCTATTTCAATGTGGCAGGCGCCGATCCCGATGGTGAGGTTGGCGAATTTCATCGTCCAGAAACACATTTGATCCCAGTTTTGCTGGACGCCATCGACGGAAAACGCGATGCATTGACGATCCATGGAACTGACTACGCAACACCCGATGGAACCTGTATTCGGGACTACGTGCATGTCTGCGATCTGGTGGACGCGCATGTCCTGGGGTTGAAATGGCTGCAGGAAGACAAAGGCAGCCGCATTTTCAATCTGGGGACGGGTAGCGGATTTTCCGTGCGCGAGGTTATGGATCATTCTCGCACCGTTACAAATCGTGACGTTCCCCATCGAGAAGGGCCACGTCGGCCTGGGGATTGTACAAAACTGGTGTCTGGTTCGGTGCGAGCGGAGCAGGAACTTGGGTGGCGTCCTGAACGGTCGACGCTGAAGCATATGATCACTGATGCTTGGCGCTGGCATCAAAACGGGCATTATGACAGTTAGGCAACTGGAGCTTTGCACAATTCATAGGTCTCGGCTTGAAAGCAAAACTGTCATTACCTTCGATCCTCTGGACCAAATACAAGCTTAGGGTGCGACGTAAGCGGCTTCTGTGGCGGGCTTTTCGAAGTCGGCACAGCCTTGAGACTGTCCAAAACAATACCAGAGAAATAACTGCAAACGATATTTTGTTATTTTCGGCAGTGCGCAACGAGGCGGTTCGACTGCCATTTTTTCTAGATCACTATCGGGCCATGGGCGTGCAGCATTTTTTATTTGTCGACAACGGGAGCGATGATGGCACGCGGGAACTTTTGCTTGGGCAAAAGGACGTATCGCTTTGGTCCACGAATGCAGGATACAAAGCAGCCCGCTTTGGGATGGATTGGGTGACTTGGTTGCTGATGCGTTATGGCCACGGGCATTGGACAATAACTGCCGATGCAGATGAACTGTTAGTTTATCCCGACCATGACACGCGATTGTTGCCTGAATTGACCACTTGGTTGGAAGACCAAGGGATGGAGGCGATGGGCGTCATGCTATTGGATCTGTATCCCAAAGGTCCGCTTGACAGCCACTTTTACCAACCGGGGCAAAACCCTTGTGAAGTTTTGCAGTGGTTCGATGCTACCGGGTATTGGTCGGAGAGACGCGGACAACACAACACTGTATCGATCTTGGGCGGTGCGCGGTCACGCATGTTTTTTGGCGAAGCGCCCCATCAGTCACCTGTTCTGAGCAAGGTGCCTTTGGTGAAATGGCGTCGTTCTTACGCATATTTCAGTTCCACTCATGTGGTCTTGCCGGTGCAGGTAAATCAGTGCCTGGACGACCCGAGATCGGATCGACCAGACGGTGTTTTCCTGCATACAAAAATGCTCCCTTCGGTTGTCTCCCGTGCGGTAGAGGACAAGGCCAGGGGTCAGGGGTATACAAAGGTGCCACTGCATGACGCGTATTATGAGGCGTTGGCCAAAGCACCGGATTTGTGGACAACTGGCTCTACACCTTACCAAGGCTGGCAACAGCTCGTTGATCTTAAACTGATGTTTCGCGGTAACTGGTAAGTGAATTGTCGGCAAATTAGATGAAATTTCCCAAAAAAAGCACTGATTGCCACCAGAGCAACACATTCTAAAGAAGTAGCAAATAACTCTCTCGCGTATAGTCCACCGCGGTTTTCTAGGGGCCATCCCGGGTTTCGCGGCAAGAGAGGCTAACAAGAAGGGCAGAAGCTTGGGTGTTCTGGGTTCATACCGGATGCGTTTGGCGCGTAAGCGCTTGCGTGCGCGTTCCCGATGGAAAAGTCTGGAATTGCGCGCCGTGGTCGATCGAACGTCACAGATCCGAGATAATGATATTCTATTGTTCTCTACCCAGAGAAACGAACAGATTCGTTTGCCTTACTTCCTGAAATACTACCGTGACATGGGCGTGAGTCACTTTTGCATCGTCGACAATGACAGTACTGACGGAACGGCTGATTACCTGAAGTCCCAAAGTGATGTTTCGGTTTGGCACACGCAAGGCAGCTACAAATCTTCGCGTTACGGCGTGGATTGGTTGAATTACCTGCAAGGAAAATACGCTGACGGGCACTGGTGCGTCGTTGCTGACCCCGATGAGTTCCTTGTCTATCCGTTTTGCGATACCCGACCTCTGCGTGCTTTGACAGACTGGCTTGATACTTGTTCGATCCGGGCGTTCTCCGCGATGCTTTTGGATATGTATCCGAAAGGCCGTATTGAAGACGAACCCTACCAGTCCGGGGAAAACCCGATCGACACAGCCTGTTGGTTTGACAGCGGGAATTATACGATTTCGCGCAATAGTCGCTACGGAAACTTGTGGATTCAAGGCGGCCCTCGCGCGCGGATGTTTTTTGCCAACGAGCCAGAACTGGCGCCAGCGTTGAATAAAATCCCACTGGTAAAATGGGACAAACGCTACGCCTATGTCTCGTCGACCCACATGCTACTGCCTCGAGGATTGAACCGCGTTTATGACAGCTTGGGCGGAGAAAAAGCGTCTGGCGTTCTATTGCATGCCAAGTTCATCGATACCTTTGCCGACAAGGCCGCGGAAGAGATCCATCGTCGACAGCATTTCGCAGCGTCGGGCGAGTATAAGGCCTATGCCAGAAACTTGCCTGACCATCCGGAACTTTGGTGCAAGTGGTCCGAAAAGTACATCAACTGGCGGCAGCTTGAAATTCTGGGTCTTATGTCTAAGGGAAATTGGGCGTGAGCCTCGGTATTGTCATGCTGGTGCATGCTGCATTGGAGCGGGCAGAGCAGGTGGCTCGGCATTGGGCAACAGCGAAGTGCCCGGTCGTGATCCATGTCGACAAACAGGTGACGCATAGAGCTTACGATGCATTTGCCAAAAAGCTCTCTGATCTACCAAATGTCACCTTTTCCAAGAGATACCTCTGTGACTGGGGGTCTTTTGGGATTGTTGCGGCAACGCAGTCCGCGTCAGAGCTTATGTTGGCTGAATTTCCGCAGGTACAGCATGTGTATCTGGCATCCGGTTCCTGCCTGCCTTTGCGTCCGGTTCGGGAATTGATCACTTACTTGTCGGATCGCCCCCAAACCGATTTCATTGAAAGTGCCACAACCGCCGATGTCCCCTGGACCGTGGGTGGTCTTGACGCCGAGAGGTTCACTCTTCACTTTCCATTTTCGTGGAAACGGCAGCGTTTTCTGTTCGACAGGTATGTGGCTTTGCAGCGTTTTTTACGCTTACGACGCAAGGTGCCCGACGGGCTTGTGCCGCATATGGGCTCGCAGTGGTGGTGTCTGACACGGCAAACACTGTCCGCCATTTTACAAGATTCCGCGCGCCAGCAGCACGACAGTTTCTTTCGCCGGGTTTGGATTCCGGATGAAAGCTATTTCCAAACCCTTGCGCGCCGGCATGCGACCGACCTTGAGAGCCGGTCACTAACCTTGTCAAAATTTGATCATTATGGGAAACCCCATCTTTTTTATGACGATCACCTTCAGTTGTTGCGTCGTTCACGTTGTTTTGTTGCGCGAAAAATATGGCCACATGCAAATGGACTATATGATGCTTTCTTGACGGAAGCGTCAGCTACCGAGCAGACTGCAGAACCTGACCCTACCAAAATAGACCGTATTTTTTCGAAGGCTGTAGACCGTCGAAGCCGTGGCCGACCCGGGCTCTACATGCAAAGCCGGTTTCCGCGCAACGATCATGCCAGCGGCACAACAGCCGCACCTTACTCGATTCTGCAAGGATTCAGCGAGCTGTTTGACAATTTTGAACCTTGGTTGGCGCGCGCGACCGGTGCACGGATTCACGGACATCTATTTGCTCCTGAAAAGGCTTTTTTTGCCGCAGATCAAACGGTTATTGATGGTGCGTTGAGCGACAGTGCTAAATTGCGAGACTACAATCCGCAGGCCTACTTGACGAATTTGATTTGGAATACACGTGGAGAGCGGCAGTGTTTTCAATTTGGACCAAGCGACAAACAGCAAATCAACTGGATTGTGGCCAATGACGCCAATGCACACATCTCCATTATCACTGGCGCATGGGCAGTGGCGTTGTTTCGATCAAACGAAGACTTCGCGACGGTGCGTAAAATGGCGGCGCAGCTTCAAAAGACCGAAAGCAAACAATTGGAGGTTTTGCGCTCCACCTGGGTCAAGGCGCGGGTGCGAGTTTGGACATTGGCGGAATTCAATGAGACGCCTATGGAGTTGCTCCAGCCCATACTGGCAGAAATGGGTGCGACGGCACCGCATCGGCTACCTGGATTGCCTCGGATGACGGATTTGACCGGGTTCTCCAAATTTCTCCAAAATCTCAAGAATCAGGGCATGCACCCATATCTGGCAGGCGATTTTCCGATCGAAACGGGCTGGCACGAACAGAAACGCCAAAAATCTCGAAAACCCTATGTCGTGCGCAAAACCAACAATATGCGAAAAGCAAGTTCATCACACTTGCGCGGTTTTACTAGATCAAATTTGAATTAGACTACTGAATTTTGGAAAGGTTGCGCTACTAGGCAGCCTGTTCGGATTCAGCAGATGTCAGAATGGTATGCAGTGTTGCCGGGTTTGGGTTGGCCCGCAATTTCGTGCAAATGCTGGCGTCTCTGAGTGTGCGCGACACCATTGCCAAGGCTTTCAGATGCTCGACGCCCGCATCTTCTGGCGCGAAAAGAGCGAATGCAATGTCAACGGGCTGTCGATCCACGGATTCGAAATCGATGGGTTTGTCCAAAAGAACGAAAGCCCCAACAACTTCATCCAGCCCTTCTAGACGTGCATGTGGGAGGGCAACACCGTGGCCCACCCCTGTTGGTCCCAAAGTTTCACGTGCCAGCAAAGCTTCCAGCACGCGGCTTGTTTTCAGCCCATAGGCATGTTCTGCTAAATCGCCCAAATCCTGCATCAGCCGCTTTTTACTCGTGGCGGAAGTCAAAACCTTCACTGCCTCCGGCTTGAGAAGTCTGTTAAAGTCCATTCTGCTCGCATTTCAATGGAGGCATTTTCGCCCCGCAGGAGTTCTACTCAGGATCAATCCAGCCAATGTTTCCGTCGTCACGACGATAAACGACATTCAAGCCCTCTTTGCCTTCGTTTCTAAATACCAGAACCGGCGCGCCGGCGAGTTCCATCTGCATAACCGCCTCTCCGACTGACAGTAACGGAATCTTGGTTTCCATTTCAGCGACGATGATCGGCTGCAGAGTCTCTGGCTCCTGTAACTCTGAGTCGTTTTCTGATGCGAGGATATATGAGGACGCGCCGTAGATTTCAACCGGTTCGACCCGATCTTTGTGATGATCCTTCAACCTGCGTTTGTAGCGTCTGAGTTGCTTTTCCATCTTTGCGTTGCAAGCATCAAAGGCAGCGTAGATTTCGGTCTGATGTGCCTTGGCTTGTGCAGTGAGGCCGGTTGACAGATGTACAGTCGCTTCGCAAACGAATTCATGTGCCGATCTTGAAAACACTACCACGGCTTCAGTAGGGCGTTCGGCGTATTTCTTGACCGCTTCACCCAGTTCTTCTTTCACATGGATTTGCAGTGCTTCGCCGATGTCAATCTGTTTGCCGCTGATCTGATACCGCATAGTCTCTCCTTTATTAAAGTGAATTCTGAACTCTTTCCAAGGCGCATAAACGCCGGGAGGGTCAAGTAGAATATCACGGGAAATGGCGTTCCATTTTTGTTGTGATCGAACGGCCCTGCGAATAAGGCCGCAACATTTTTAGACAGGAACTGGTACATGCCATACGAGCATTGAGCCCGATTTCAGAACCCAGAGTCAAACAAAAGAGCACTCTTTTGTTGGAAAAAATGGTTAACGAAAAGTAACCAAGGTTAAGAAATCTTGAAGTTTTCGCCAAGATAAACTCGGCGTACGTTTTCGTTTTGTACAACTTCATCCGGTGTTCCTGACATCAACACCCGGCCTTCGTGCAAGATATAAGCCCGATCTACAATCTCCAAAGTTTCTCGAACGTTATGATCCGTGATTAGCACACCAATGCCGCGCTTTTTGAGATCTGCAACAAGATGACGGATGTCGCCGACCGAGATCGGATCGACCCCGGCGAAGGGTTCGTCCAGCAGTAGGTATTTTGGTTTTGCTGCCAGGCATCGGGCAATTTCCACACGTCGCCGTTCCCCACCTGACAGTGCTAGCGCAGGTGCCCGGCGCAGATGTTCTATGGAAAATTCGCTAAGTAGTTCTTCGAGCCGTTCGCGACGCTTGTGATGGTCCGCTTCAGTAATATCGAGGATGGCGCTTATGTTATCTTGTACAGAAAGGCCTCTAAAAATACTCATTTCCTGCGGCAAATACCCAATTCCCAAACGCGCCCGCCGGTACATTGGCAGATTGGTTACATCCTGACCATCGATCACAACACTGCCCCCTTCCGGCGTGACCAATCCGGCTACCGCGTAGAATGTGGTGGTTTTGCCCGAACCGTTTGGTCCAAGAAGAGCCACAACTTCGCCTCGTTCGAGATACATCGAAAAGTCTCGGATGACGGTTTTTTTGCGGTATGATTTGCGCAGATGCTCGACGTAAAGCCCTGCAGATCCTTTCTCCACGGTTAAAGTTGGGCGCGCCATCACTCGTTGCCAGTTTGGAGAATTGTCTTCACAGAACCAGTCATCTGCGCCGTGCCGCTGTCCAGTTGCACGGTCATTTGATCAGCAGTCAGCGCAGAAGGTCCTTGTGTAAGCAGAACGTTGCCGCGCATCACAATAGTACCGTCGTCGATATTGTAGTCTGCACTTTCCGATTCGGCTGCATCTGGCCCCGAAACCAAAACGACGTCACCCGTTGCCTCCAGGCGCTCGATGCCTTGGGTGTTCTCTCGGTAAACCACCAGCAGACGTTTAGAAGACAGGCGCATCTCGCCCTGAGCGGCGACGACATTGCCGGTGAAAACTGCCGTTCCGGTTGCCTGATCCACGGCCAGGTTTTCCGCCGTCACTTCGACGGGTAGCGTTGTGTCCTGTTGCAATGCACCAAAGGCAACCTGCGTTCCCTGCGCTTCTGACGTTGTTGCAGCGACCGCGAGAAAGAGGGGGAAAATCAAAATATTTAACAGCTTCACAGATCAGTCTTTCGCCTTTTCGGGGATGTATATCAGCTTTACCCCATTTGTGAAAATCAATTGAGCGGGGGCATTTGGTTCGGGAGTAGACAGTCGCATGGAACCTGCCACCAACTCGCCAGCAGGCGTGTCAGCAAAAATCGTGTCTGGAGATCTGATGTCCAAATTCGCTATCCTTGCGGTAATTGCTTCGCTGGTTATGACGAACCCTGTCGAGGTGGTGATCACGACATTACCCGTCAAGTCGCTGAAATCCTGGGCAATGTCTATGGACGCAGTCTGAGAAGTAACGTTAACAACGCCACCATCAGCAAGATCGATTTTGACGAAAACATCATCGGCGTTGCTGGCGCCGGTAAAACCGTTTGGTGTCACAACAGTTTGCGCAACGAAAGCGATTTGATCACCGTCTGCCGTGGTTCCTGAGTAGTATGGGCCGGAGACACGTTGGTTGCGAAGCCTGTCCTGTATTTCGGTATCTGCAAAAGGGATCGTTTGGGTTGGATCCACCACACGCGAGAGCAAGAATAGCGTCGAAAGGATGCCCAATGCTGCAAGTGGCAGAGCAACTTTTAACCATGCCACCATGCGCGAATACCGATCACCTTGCATGGCGGATTACCCCAAACCAACGCGGAGACAATCGTGAATGCGGATCAGGCCAAGTGGTTTGTGCGACCCTTCGGCGTCGAGAACGAAAAGGCTGGTGATTTTGCGCGCTTGCATCACTGCAACAGCCTTTTCCGCCAATGCGCCGGGTTCGATGGTAATAGGAGACGCCGTCATCACATCTTTTGCGAGAAATGATAAAAGCCCGTCCATATGCCGTCTGAGATCGCCATCGGTGATGATCCCGACAAGGTCTCCTGCAACGTCAGTAACACCAACGACACCGAAGCTCTTCTGACTGATCTCGATGAGCGCATCCGACATCGGTGTCTCTAACCGGACGAGCGGAATGTCCGCGCCACTGTGCATCAGGTCGGACACACGACTAAGTTGTGCACCGAGTTTGCCGCCGGGATGAAAGTCGCGAAAGTTCTCCGGAGTAAAGGCACGATGTTCCATCAAGGCGATCGCCAACGCATCCCCGAGAGCGAGCGTCATGGTGGTCGAGATGGACGGCACAACACCGGTGCCGCAAGCTTCACCTAATTTAGGCAAAAGCAAGACAACGTCGCATTCACGTCCGAGACTTGAACTTGCAACACTTGTAATTCCCAGAAGTGGTATATCGAAACGTCGCGAGTAGACCACCAGATTGGCAAGCTCGGGTGCTTCGCCAGAATTGGAAATTGCCAGCACTACGTCGGCGCTCGTGATCATGCCAAGATCGCCGTGGCTGGCCTCTGCCGGATGCACAAATTGGGCAGGCGTGCCAGTGCTCGCCATCGTCGCCGCAATTTTGCGTGCGATGTGTCCGGATTTTCCAATACCCGTTACAATCACACGGCCTTTGCTATTGAGCAACAACTCGACAGCTTCGCGAAATCGCCCGTCCAATTCATCCGCCAGCGTATCGAGAGCATCAGCCTCCGAGCGGATTACCCTTTTGGCGGTATCAAGAAAGGGCGTGTTCATGAATGTGCAAAGATGTCCGTATCTGGCCAACCCGACAGGTCGAGCTGCGCGCGCATGGGGAGAAAGTCAAAACAAGCCTGCGCCATGTGCATCCGACCTTCGCGTTCCAGCATAGCATTCAAAGCGTCGCGCAGGCGATGCAGGTATAGAACATCGGATGCAGCATATTCCACTTGCGCGTCGGTGAGCGTTACAGCGCCCCAATCGCTGGATTGCTGTTGCTTCGAGATATCGATGTTTAACAGTTCCTGTAACAGTTTTGCCAACCCATGTCGGTCGGTGTAAGTGCGCACAAGACGGCTGGCTATTTTTGTACAATACACCGGAGCTGCAGTTGCGCCAAAGGAGTTCAGCATCGCGGCGATGTCAAAACGCCCGAAGTGAAACAGCTTGAGCACGTCGGGATCCTCCAAAAGCGAACAGAGGTTTGGCGCGCTGGTCTGACCTTGTGCAATTTGCAAGAGATGCGCGTTACCATCCCCTCCCGAAAGTTGCACAACGCAAAGCCGATCACGATGCGGGTTTAGGCCCATTGTCTCGCAATCAATCGCCACAACAGGCCCAAGATCGAGGTCATCTGGCAAGTCATTTTTATAAACGGTATGTGTCATACGGTTCCTATATCCTGCCTTTTTGGCATGTGGAAGCGCGAGGTTTTGTGGGAGTGCTCCGCGTGAAAGGGCCTTGGAAAGCGGTTTGCAATTGTAGCACCCCTACGCGACAGTCGTGTCGTTTTCAATTACGCGTGTAAAGCGCTTCCGTTGCAACCCGTTACTGTGGACAAAACAGCGCCAGTTTCAGCCAATCATGCGGCGCAGTATTGCCGCCTCAAATGGTATTTGCAAACCTACCAGCTCTTTTGGAAGGTCATGTTGCAAGCGGCGAAATCCTGCTTTGGGCATCTTGATTTCTATGCGCAAGTTCTTGGGCCGCGCAGTCGATGCGCACTATTCCCGATGTCGTTCGAGTTCCGAACTATTCTGGCAAATTCACCCATGCAGAATTGCGGGCGGATGAACGGACACAGGCATCGACAAATTGCATACCGCGTAGGCCGTCATAAACTGTTGGGTACGTAACCTCGGCATCCATCGCCGTGTCAGAACGGTGGGCGATGATGGCATCGGCCGCTTCGCTATAGATGTTCGCAAAACCTTCCAGGTAGCCCTCAGGATGACCTGAAGGGATTCGGCTCATCCGGGCGGCTGCCTCTCCCGCACCCGCTCCGTTTCGGGTGATCACGCGCTTGGGTTCGCCAAAGGGTGAATACCACAAGTGGTTAGGGTGTTCCTGTTCCCATTCCAAACCGCCCTTTTCTCCGTAGATGCGCAACCTTAGAGCATTTTCATTTCCAGGGGCGACCTGACTGGACCACAACATGCCCCTTGCTCCCCCGTGAAACCGCAACAAAACATGGGCATTGTCGTCTAATTGGCGCCCCGATACGAAGGCCTGTAAATCGGCGGCCAAGCTCTCAACGGTCAGACCGCTGACAAAGCAGGCCAGGTTGTGCGCATGGGTGCCGATGTCACCTGTGGATCCGCCTGCACCCGATTGTGCCGGATCGGTGCGCCAGGCGGCCTGTTTGAAGTCTTCGTGCCGGGTCAGCCAGTCTTGCGGGTATTCCACCTGCACCACACGTATCTTTCCCAGATCGCCACGCGCTACCATCTCGCGTGCCTGACGCACCATAGGGTACCCGGTGTAATTGTGGGTCAGCACAAAAAGCGCATCAGAGTCTTCAACGGCTTTAAGCATTTTTTTGGCGTCTGCCATGGTGGAGGTCAGAGGTTTGTCGCAAATCACGTGAATACCGCGTTTCAAAAACTCTCGTGCGGCTGCGAAATGCACGTTATTGGGCGTGACGATGGCCACCGTTTCGATCCCATTTTTCAAGCGTGCTTCGCGGATCGCCATTTGTTTGAAATCATCGTAAATCCGGTCTTCCGGCAAACCGAGCGCTGCCCCTGAGGCGCGTGCTTTTTCCGGTGTAGCAGACAACGCGCCTGCCACCAGCTCAAATCGGTCATCCAGTCGCGCCGCGATGCGATGTACGCCACCAATGAAGGCATCATTGCCACCGCCGACCATGCCCATACGAATACGGTTGCTCATGATCCTATCCCTAACATTTTGCGATTGGCCGCTTCATCCGTCCCGCCGTCAGCAAAATCGTCAAAGGCGCGCTCGGTCACGCGGATGATGTGATCCTTGACGAAAGCGGCCCCTTCTCGGGCGCCGTCCTCGGGATGTTTCAGGCAGCATTCCCATTCGACCACAGCCCAGCCATCAAAGTCGTTCGCCGCCATTTTCGAGAAGATCGCTGCAAAATCAACCTGCCCATCGCCCAGAGAACGAAACCGTCCAGCCCGATCCACCCAGGGTTGGTAGCCCGAATAAACACCCTGCCGCCCGGTCGGGTTGAACTCTGCGTCCTTGACATGAAACATCTTGATCCGCTCGTTGTAGAAGTCGATGTGTTCGATATAATCTAGGCATTGCAGTACAAAATGCGATGGATCGTATAGCATGTTGCAGCGTGGGTGATTGTCGACTCTCTCCAGAAACATCTCGAATGTCACGCCATCATGCAGGTCTTCACCGGGGTGAATTTCATAACAAAGATTCACATCGTTTTCATCAGCGTGATCCAGGATAGGTCTCCAACGTGCGGCCAGTTCGTCAAAGGCCGTTTCGATCAATCCTGCCGGGCGTTGAGGCCATGGATAGATATAGGGCCATGCCAGCGCCCCGGAAAATGAAACATGATTTTTTATGCCCATGTTTGCAGACGCGCTGATGGCTTTCTTGACTTGATCGACAGCCCAGGCCTGACGCGCTTGTGGGTCGCCATGAACGGATGGGTCGGCAAATCCGTCAAAAGCGCTGTCGTAAGCGGGGTGGACAGCAACCAACTGGCCTTGCAAGTGCGTGGAAAGCTCGGTGACCTCAATACCATTTTCCTCCGCCTGTCCCTTGAACTCATCGCAGTAGGTTTTGCTGTTGGAGGCCTTGTCCAAATCAAACAGACGCGCGTCCCAACTCGGCACTTGAACACCTTTGTACCCGCAGTCGGCAGACCACTTGGTGATTGCGTCCCACGAATTGAAGGGCGCTTCATCGCCCGCAAACTGCGCCAGAAACAACGCCGGTCCTTTGATGGTTTTCATGCTATCCTCCCTAGGTGCCCCCGGTATCTGGCGGCAGGTTTTCATTCAGGTAAATATCGATACGTATGCGCTCTTGAGCAGGATTGATCGGTGAATTGTCACTATGCGCACGCATGATCCTAACAGCGCTGCGCACCAGATGCCCGGCATCCTGACTAATGACCGCGTCAAAAAGACCCGATGCCAAGGCGCTGCGCGACAGCGGTGTCAACTCATGCGCAATGATAACAGGCTGAGCCAATTCGGATGCTGATTCGAAGTGACGGATTAAACCGGCATTGCCAGCAGCGGATGAATAAATGCCAACAACATCTCCGGCGCCCGCTAGCGTCTGAGGCAGAAGCCGCTCGATCAAATCCGGGTCGTCGCGCCCTTCCAGTGACGCTAACACTCTCAATTGCGGAAAGTCCCTTGCAATGACCCTGTCAAATCCCAATCGCCGTTCAAGATGATCGCGGGCGAGCATTGAACCGGTCACTACAAGTATATTGCCTTGGACCGATCCAAGAAAACGACCCATCAGTTGTGCTGCGGTGCGACCAGCGGCGACATTGTCGATGCCCACATAGGTGTTGCGCTCAGAACTTGGGATATCGGCAACAAGCGACACTACAGAGACACCATGCGCGCGTAATCGGGAAATACTGTCCCTGATAGAAGGTGTTTCCGGACCGAACACCGTAACACCATCAATTTGCAGAGGATCAAGTGCATTAATGGCCTCCGCGAGTGCCATTGGGTCAAATGCGGGCACGCGCATACAGGAAATCTGCGTGCGCTCGCTTTTCAAACCCTTTGATAAATGGGCGATCTGGCTTTCGAGCAGATCAACGAATTCATTGTTTGCAGCTGGCAAAATAAACAAAAAACGGTAGATTTTGCCGCGTGCCAGATTGGCTGCGGCTGTATCGCGCACGTAGCCAAGCTCGGCAATTGCCCGATTGACTTTTTTTACCGTAACATCGCGCACGCCCGGGCGCTCATTCAATACACGATCGACAGTCGCGAGACTAACCTGCGCGACGCGGGCAATGTCGTTGACTGTCGGGTTTGATGGGGCGTCGTGGCTGTTTTTCATTCCGCGCGTTGCTACCGTTTCTATGCTGTCGCCAATCCTTCGAACAAGCGCGCAACGGCCTCCGCACCCGGATCATTGTGACCGATCAGGTTCCCCTCAGGCACGTATGACGCCCGTCCGGCTCTAGCCTTGCCCATAGCCGCCGTACCATTCGCACCCGTACGGGCTTGAATTGCCGCAGCCTTCAACCCTTGGGGCAAAGCTTCGAGTGCAGGTTGCAACGCGTCAATCATTGTGCGGTCACCTTGTCGCGCGCCGCCGACCTGACTGATGCGATCCAGGGCGATCAAAAGAGCTTCCTGTGTTGGTCTTCCGTTGGCACATGCATCACCAGCTGCACCAAAGAAGATTGCAAGAATGACGCCGGAGCTCCCACCCATTGTCTGGCTCAGTTCATTCCCTACGGCACGGAACAGTTGGGTCAAATCGGCCAGTGGCATCCGGTCCATCGCACCCTTCAATGCCCGTGCTGCGGTCGAAAGCGTGCTGCCTGTATCGCCGTCGCCGGACTTTGCGTCCAACGCGTTGAGATCCCCTTCCGCGGCGATCAGCAGGTCACAACAGGTTTCGATCAATCTACGTGTTTCGGCATTTTCAGAAGGGATTGGTTGGATGGGGCTTAAACCGTCGGGCAAGGGTTTGACAGATACAGGAGCCAGTGTCGCCATGCCCGGCCAGTTTGGTAAGGGAACATTTCGACTGAGCGCCGCGCGGCGATCTGAATTGAGAGGCAGAACTGACACAGAAAACCCATGCATATCCAGCGATGTCATCAACGGCGCAGGGCCGATGATGGTTTTTATCCCCACAGCTTTTTCCGAATTTGCCATTGCATGTGTCAAAACTGCCATCTCCAAAGGTGTTGTGGAGCCAAGGTTGTTGACCAAGGCGACGCAATCTTTGCCTGCAACATGCGGCATGAGTTTATCCAACACCATATCCATGGCTGATGTGGCACTCTCAAAAGGAACTTGCTCAACACCAGCTTCGCCATGAATGCCTAGCCCAAGTTCAGCCATGCCAGGTGCGATGCGACCTTCTTTGACTGATCCCGGCACGGTGCACGTGTCCAGTGATTTGCCGATGGAGGCCATGTCGTCTACGGTTTCTTGCGCCGCGGTGGTAACCGTGTCCAGATCTGCACCGTCATGGGCCAAGCTTCCCGCGATCTTGTGGACAAACAATGTGCCGGCGACACCACGCGCCTGCGGTAAGTCAGGAAGTGCGATGTCGTCATCCACGATGACCATGGACACCTTCAAACCATACGCTCGCGCACGTTCGGCAGCGAGGCCAAAATTCAATCTGTCGCCGGTGTAGTTCTTGACGATCAGCAAGCAGCCCGCTTCGCCTGTCACAGCGAGAATACCGGCTAGAACGGCGTCAACGGACGGGGACGCAAAAACTTCGCCGCATACCGCTGCCGTTAGCATGCCTTCGCCGACAAATCCGGCGTGTGCGGGTTCGTGTCCAGATCCGCCGCCAGAGATCAGAGCAACGTTCGATTTGTCCCAATCACTGCGGCACACGACTTTGATATGCGGATACCCGTCCAAGCGGTACAATGCCCCATTTGAAGCTGCCAAAAGGCCATCTATGGCATCTGTGACGAGAGTGTCCTTGCCGTTGACGAATTGTGCCATATGTCTCCCCTTTTCAGTAAATTCTGTCGCCTGATGCATCGAAACAAAGTGGATCCCGGGGGGCGATTTTCACCTCACTGCCCGGTGCATAGGCCGTGTGTGGATCAGCCAGGGTTACAATGTCATAACCTTCCAGACGTAGATGCAATCGGGTGTGATCGCCTAACCTTTCTACACGTCCTACTTCTGCCATGCGGCCCTCGCCTTGCGTCACATGCTCGGGTCGCAAGCCTATTTGATGCGCGCCTTTAGGGGATGTACCAAAAAGATCGGCCGGCAGAATATTAATGCGCGGTTGCCCCAGGCGGGAAGCAACGTAAACCGAATTGGGGTTCTCGTAGATCTCGCGCGGGGTGCCGAATTGAACAAGCTTGCCTTCATTCAATACGCCGACGTGTGTTGCCATGGTCATGGCTTCAATCTGGTCATGGGTCACGTAAAGGATCGTAGCACCCAGGCTGGCTTGAATCCGTTTAAGCTCAATCCGCAGGTCAGTGCGCAGTTTCGCATCCAGCGAGCTCAGCGGTTCATCCATCAGATAGACTTGCGGTTCGCGCACCAGCGCTCGCCCAATGGACACCCTTTGCATCTCGCCCCCTGAAAGCGCAGTCGCTTTATTGTCGAGCTTGTGACTGATCTGCAGAACGGATGCGACCTCATCTACCTTGCGTTTAATCTCGTCGGCAGGCGTCTTGAGTATCGGTGATTTAAGCGGAAATTCGAGATTTTCCCGCACGGTAAGATGCGGGTAGAGGGAGTATTGTTGAAACACCATTGCTACATCGCGTTGCGCAGGTGTTTCGTCTTTGACGTCGCGTCCGCCTATGCTGATTTCGCCGGCGTCGAGCTTTTCCAGCCCGGAAATCAGACGCAGGGTTGTGGTTTTTCCCGCACCGGTAGGACCCAGGAGAACGACAAACGCGCCATCAGGAATGGTCATGTCGATATCGGATATCGCTACGGTGTCGCCAAAGGATTTCGAAACATTTTTGAGGATCACTTCAGCCATTGGACAATACCTCGTCATTCAACTCAGAACGCAGGGCGCGACCCGTGTTTTCTTCGAACAGCGTTACAGCATCCGACTTGAACGTAAGGCCGATCTTTTCGCCCACGGTGGCAACCTGCCCTGAAGGCGCGCGCGCTTTGAGTTCGCCATTCGGCGTATCCAGCGTGATGATCTGAGTGGTCCCAAGGTATTCGGTGGCAAGCACCTCGCCACGATAGGCACCGTCGTCATTCAAAAGGACATGTTCAGGTCGTACGCCAAACACCAACTTCCCGGTTGCATTGTCCATCTGGCGCGGCACGCCCAAGACCTGGCCGTTCAATTCGATCGCATGGGCACCCACATTGACACTGCCCTCATACCGCAAAAAGTTCATTGACGGGGAACCGATGAAGTCAGCAACAAACATTGTGGCGGGTTTGTCGTAGATCTCTTGCGGTGTGCCAAACTGTTCAACAACGGCATTGTTCATCACCACAATCTTGTCACCCATTTGCATGGCTTCGAGTTGATCGTGGGTGACGTAAACGGTTGTGGCGCCCATACGGTCATGCAAAGCGCGGAGTTCTTCGGCCATATGCTCGCGAAATTCTGCATCGAGTGCGCCCAGTGGTTCGTCCATCATGAACGCCTTCGGGTCCCGTACAATGGCTCGACCAAGCGCCACGCGTTGACGATCACCGCCGGACAGCCCGCCCACGGGCTTGTTCAAGATTTTTTCGATGCCAAGAATACTAGCGACTTCAGCAACCTTGGCCTTTACAGCCGCGCGGGGCATGCCTTGCGACACCAGCGGGTAACTGAGATTTTTGCGCACGTTCATATGCGGGTAGAGCGCGAACATCTGGAACACAAAAGCGATGTCGCGCTGGCTTGGGGGTTTTTGGCTGATCTCTTCGCTATCGAGGTAAATCTCTCCTGATGTCGGCAATTCCAGCCCGGCGATCATGCGCAAAGTCGTTGTCTTACCGCAGCCTGACGGCCCCAACAGCATAAAAAACTCGCCGTCTTCAATGGTGAAGCTGGAGTCTTTGACGGCTGTAAAATCGCCAAATTCCTTGCGAACATTTTTGATGATGATCTGCGCCACGTTCGTTTACTCCGGAAAATGACTGACGATGATGAACATCACCGTGCCGATCAATGTTGTGATGAAAGAATAAGTGTAACCCCACATCACGAAGGGCTGCATCAACATGAAAACACCCAAGGCTATGAGAACGGTTGCGACCATTTCCCATGGGCCACGTTTGAAGCGAAGCAGGCCAGAGATGAAGTTGCTCATTTGCGAACCGCTCCGAATGTAATGCCACGCAGAAGATGCTTGCGTAGGGCCACAGTGAAAATCATCACGGGCAGCAGGAAGATGGTGGCGCCTGCAGCCACAGCGGGCCAATCGAGACCCCCGACGCCGATGATTGTAGGGATAAAAGGCGGTGCCGTTTGCGCGGTGCCCGACGTCAGCAAAACAGCGAAGGCATACTCGTTCCAGGCAAAGATCAGGCAGAAGATTGCGGTTGAGGCGATCCCTGTGGCGGCCTGAGGCAGCACGACTTTGTAGAATGCCTGAAAGCGTGTGTAACCATCAATAAGCGCGGCCTCTTCGTATTCTCGTGGGATTTCGTCGATAAACCCCTTGAGCAGCCAGACGGCGAGGGAAATATTCACTGCTGTGTAAAGCAAAATCATGCCGAGGTGCGTGTCAGAGAGACCCAGTTGGCGATACATCAGAAAGATGGGGATCGCGACGGCGATCGGTGGCATCATTCGCGTGCTCAGAATGAAAAACAGCAAGTCATCGGCCAAAGGTATTTTGAACCGTGAGAAGGCATAAGCGGCTAGCGTTCCAAGGAAAATACTAAGGAAAGTCGAGCCAAAACCAATGATTACGGAATTCAAGAACCGCTCTCCAAATTTGGAGGGGCCTGCGATGACCATATCGTATTGGCGCACAATGTCTTCATACCAGGTTTCTGGCGGATTGGCGGCCAGGAACTCGTCTGTTTGCCGGGTGCGGGTGGTGAAGAGATTCACATAGCCTTCAAGCGTCGGTTCAAAGAAAACTTTGGGAGGGTAGCTGATGGCATCACTGGGTGATTTGAAACCGGTGAGCATGATCCAAGCCAGAGGGATCATGGTGATCAGCGCATAAAGGATGACCAACGAACCGGCGAACCACTTAGAGCGTTTGCTGGGTTCTGTGACGGAGAAACTGCTCATCGTTCTTTGACCTTGTTCAGGGCTTTGACGTAGATGCTGGCCAGACCAAACACCGTCACGAAGAGGATAATCGCATAGGCCGACGCGTAGCCTGTGCGCCATTTCTCGAACGCCTCGCGTTTGAGGTTGATTGAGGTAAGTTCGGTTGTAGACCCAGGTCCACCGCCGGTAAGCTGCACCACCAAATCGAACATTTTGAAGTTCTCAATGCCGCGAAACAAAACCGCCAACATCAGGAAGGGCAGAATCATCGGTATTGTGATTGTAAAGAACTGCCGCAGCTTTGACGCGCGATCAACCTCAGCGGCCTCATATATATAGTCAGGTATCGACCTGAGACCGGCCAGGCAAATCAACATCACAAATGGCGTCCACATCCAAGTGTCCACAATAACAATGGACCACGGTGCGAGGTCCACGGACCCGAGCATCTCGAAACTAGAGGGGTCTTTCCCGCTGAAAAAGGCGATGATGTAGTTGAACAGTCCAATCTGCGGTTGATACAGGAATTTCCAGAAGTTCCCGACGACCGCCGGTGACAGCATCATGGGCAGCACAATGATTGTGGTCCACAGATCGTTGCCTTTGAATTTCTTGTTGATCAGATAGGCAAGGGTGAACCCGATCACGACCTGAAAAAAGATCGTCCAGAACAGGAAATGCGCCGTGGCCTGCATATTCAGCCAGATATCGGTATCGGTCAGGATACGCTCGTAGTTGCGGAGCCCGACATACTCGACTTCCCGGTTCAAACGGTTGGCGCGGAAGTTGGTAAAGCTGAGATTGATTGTCCAGATCAAAGGAAAAATATTGATCGCGAGCAGCAGAAAGATTGTTGGCCCAACGAAGATCCACGCGATTGTACGATCGCTCAGACCTTTGATTTTCCGGGCGAGGTTCGGAGGCGTGGCATCCGCGGCGCGTGATATTGGGGTGTCGGGCATTGAGCACAGCTTTCCCTGAGCAGGGGGGCTTGACGGCCCACCTAGCCTGTTGAAGGGCGTGGTAAGGTGGTTTTCAAGCCACCTTACTTTTTGGTTTCTAGAGTTTGCCTTCGTCTTCGAAGGTCTCGGTCCAGTCTTCTATCAGTTTATCCAACGCCTCTTGCGCGGTACCCTGATCGGCGACCACGTAGTCGTGGATCCGCTTTTGCATGGCCAACAGGAGTTCGGCATACGCCGGTTCCTGCCAGAAATCCTGAACAGCGCCCATGGCTTCCAGGAAATCACCCGCAAAAGGCGCGCTATCTTTGAAGCTCGGACTCTCCAGCACGGATTTATGCGCGGAGTACCCGCCCAAGTCCCACCATTTTTGTTGGACTTCGGGGTCAGCAAACCACTTGATGTATTCAAGCGCTGCATCCTGTTTGTCGGAATAGGCAACGACCGAGATACCCTGGCCGCCCAAAGTGGAGCCAGCCTGGTTTTGTGGCGGATTTACAAAGAAATCAATTTTGTCACCGCCGGTATTTGGGTCCGCATAGAGGCCGGGAAAGAAGGCAAACCAGTTCATAGCCATGGCGACCTGACCGGATTTGAAAGCGTCGAGGCTCTCTCCCATGTAGGAGTTCGTATAGCCTGGAGGGGTCGCTGTTTGATAGAATTCTTTATAAAATTCAAGTGCTTCAACGGCTTCCGCCGAGTTTACAGCACCTTCCATATCATACGCGCCAGGGGTGTTTTCGTATTTGAATCCCCAAGGATATAAGGCTGATGTGACCCCCATAGTGATTCCTTCGGATCCGCGTTCGGTGAAAATTGCAGCGCCGTAAACCGTTTGGCCATCAATCTCGCGACCTTGGAAAAATTGCGCAATTTCGAGCATTTCCTTTTGCGTTTTTGGCTCGGCCAACTCACGCCCTGTCGCATCTTGGAAGGCCGTACGGATGTCTTCGCGCTCAAACCAGTCTTTTCGGTAGAACCAGCCATTGGCGTCGCCCATTGCAGGCAAGGCGTAGTAGTTCTCGGTGCCTTTCGGCCAGGTGGAGTAGGCGTAAACCGTCGCATCGGCGAAATCGCCCATGGAGATGCCTTCGGCGTCAAAGAAATCGTTCAGCTTCACGTAGTGACCGTTTTCTGCGCCGCCACCAATCCACTGGCTGTCGCCAATCAGCAGGTCGCAAAGTTTTCCGCCTGAATTCAATTCGTTCAGCATACGGTCTGCGAAATTAGGCCACGGAATGAACTCGAAGCTCATGGAATGGCCTGATTGAGCTTCAAATTCCTTGCTAAGCTCAACCAGAGCGTTTGCCGGGTCCCATGCAGCCCAGCACAGTGTCAAGTCCTCGGCCTGTGCAGATGCACCCAAGCTCGCGATTCCGAGGCTGAGGGCGCTGACTGAAGCCAGTTTTGAATATTTCATGTGGTTCCTCCCTAAAATCCCTTCCGACCGATCCATGTCGATTCGGAAATCAGACAGGTTTACGCTAGATGAGGGGCGTACCTCATGTCGACACATTTTTTGAGGGACGTACCTCAAAAATGCTTAAATTGTTGATATAATTAAAAAGTATTTCTAACCTACACTGAGCTTGAAAAGGTTGAACATGGCTATCGTATGATCCTTGTTTTGGTCCGTTTGAGCAAAACGCGCTCTCGCCAAATAATCATTAAGCCTCCGACTGTGATCAGAATTGCACCGGGAAAGAGCGTATCAAACGGCGTTTCGTCGAAGAAAATCCATCCCAGAATGAATGCCATCGGTATGCCAAAGTAACTAAACGGGGCCAAATTGCTTTGCTCGGTCATTCGATAGGAGATCACCAGACATAAAACCGCTGTACCACCGACAGTACCCATGGCTACGATCCAAAGCACGTCAGAGCCATTGGCGAGGGGGCTGAAGCCGCCCCAAAAGAATGCGATACAAAATGCACCTAAAACTGATGCGGCTGAGGAGTACAAGTTCACCAATGGGCTCGCCACGTCATCATCGAAGAGACGGGCCGTTACACCAACCAGAGCATAGAGAACCGCGGCGACAAGCGGCAACAACGCGTCCGGTGTGAAAGCTTCGGAACCGGGTCGCATGATCAGCACCACCCCGATGAAGCCAACAATGACGGCGAACCATCTTAAAGGGCCCACTTTTTCACCGAGCAACGGCACAGCCAGTGCGGTCATGAAGAGGGCATTTGCGTAGGTGATGGTGGAAGCCGTTGCAAAATCCATTCTGGCGAGAGAAAGGTAAAAGGACAACTGTGCGCCTGTGACGATGGCACCTCGGCAAAAGGCCAGCCGCCATTGGCGAATGCGAAGTTTTCGACCCATCGCGCGCCATGTCCTTGAAGACCACAAGGCGAGACATGCGGGAAAAATCCCAAAAAAGTTGCGCCACGCGGCAAGTTCTGCAGCGGAATAACTTCCGGACAAGTGTTTGATAATCAGACCCATTGCGTCAAAGAACGCCAACGCCAAGAGGCTCAGGAGAATCGCGAATCCGGTTCGATCCTGTGGGCGCATGATACATCCTTTCTTAGGTGCGAAACCTCGGGTGCGATCATTAATGGATCGCGAAAAACAGCCAATTTTACAATTGTGAGAGAGCGGCAGTCAGTTATCAGGGTCTACGCGGCCTCGCAGGGCCTTCACGTCGCCTCGGACCTTTTTTGCCTTCAGGCGCCGCTTTTTTGACCCCAGGGTTGGTTTGGTCGCAATGCGCCTTTTGGGTGCGACAAGGGCTTTTCGGATCAATTCGGCAAGACGGTCTCTTGCAATGTCGCGATTGCGAGCTTGGCTGCGGGTTTCGTCGCATTGAATAACCAGCGCACCTTCCGTTGTCCATCGCCGTCCGGCCAGTCGTTTCAGGCGGTTTTTTACTGCACTGTTCAGCGAAGGGGACCGGGCGGCCTCAAACCGCAACTCGACCGCCGAAGAAACCTTGTTGACGTTTTGCCCACCGGGACCTGACGCGCGCATAAAGCTCTCGCTCAACTCCCAGTCTTGAATGCTGATCTCGCCTTGTATGTGCAGCATAGGTCCGACTATTGCCCTGAAAATCGTCCCGACACGCTCACCGAATTGCCTGACGGGTCTTTGGTGTTGGCAAAAACATAGCCGTCGGCTTGATGCAAGGTTCCGAATTTCAAACCTTTTTGGGCGCAGGCTTCACAAAAACCAGCGACATCTTGTGAAGTGAATGTGAGTTTTACCGCAGCCTGACCCTGACGCATGCCTTTGGCGGCAGGGTGCAACAGCAGTATTGCACCTGGACCGGGCGAGCGCAGTTCGACCAATCGGTCACCTGGAATGTCATGCCGTTTATAGGAGAAAAAATCGCAATAGAACGATGCCATTTCATCTATTTTCGGTGTGTAAAGTATGATGCTGGACAACGCAGGCGTCATGGTTTGCTCCAAAGATTGCATGAAAAAGGGCCGCACCTGAAAAAGTGCGGCCCAATCGAATGGTTTCAGGAGGGGGATCGGTTAGACCGATGTCCACTCAAGTGGTCTGCCCGTCAAGGGCTGCCTCAGCAGGCGACCTCCAAAGCTGTTCCGACACCTCGCTCCAATACCTTTCTTGACACTGGATCACCTCCTTTACCTATCTGTTGACGCTGGATGAATCGTCGCACAGGTTTTGAAAATCACCAAGCCTTTTTTCGTTAATGCGCCGCGGTAAGTCGTGCAGTGATCAATCGAAACGGAACAAGCGCTAACAAGGCCAAGCCCAATTTTACTGACCAGTCCGCGATTGCCAGGGAAACCCAAAGCGGTGCGGCTGTTCCAAAACCCAGAATGGGCAGGACTTCACCGGCCCAGCTGACGTCATTTGCAGGCTCTAAAAAGGCCAAATTGGCAGAAAAGGCGATGGTAAAGAAAAGAGCTGTATCGACGGTGCTACCGAGCAAAGTCGAGGCCAATGGTGCGCGCCACCAACGGCCAGTGCGCAAAGCCGAAAATACTGCAACGTCTAATAATTGTGCGATTAAAAATGCGATCCCGGACCCGAGTGCAATACGAAGCGTCACCAATGGGCCAAATTCACCCATGATTTGCGTTCCGATCAGCGAATAGATCAACCCAACGCCAAAGCCCACGAAGACGACCCGGCGGGCGGCTTGAGTACCATAGACGCGGTTCATAACGTCGGTCACGAGAAAGGCGAGTGGATAGGTGAAAGCCCCCCAAGTCAGCCATTGGCCAAAAAGGAATTGTACAAGAATATTGGAGGCCACCACGATGGTCGCCATGGCAAGGATGCCGGGTATGTGAGCGCGTGTCATTTGAATATCCGTTTTGGCAAGGGTGCGGCACTTGATCTGACGATGCCAGATGCGCGGTCTTTAGGGTCTATGTAATACAAGCGCAAGCTATTCCTGAACGACGTATTCGATAACCTCAGTGCGCAGGAAAGGCAGAAAGTTATCGTCGCTGACCAGAATCATCCGCATGTTTCCATCCGCATCGGCCCAAACAGCGAGACCCTCTACATTGTCGTGTCGGCGAACCGGCGTTTGAAGCAAGGTTTCAATATTATCAAAACCAACGTCTGTGACTGTCATGCGGCGGATTTGGGTGCGAAACCCATAGGCCGAAAAAGCGCGTTCGAGCAGATAAAGCCTGCCGTCAGGGCCGATGTCGCCGCCAACGGGCAAAAAGTCCGGTGTGAGGGGCAAGGTGAACGGTTGATCCCATTTTTTACCTTGAAGACGTCGATACACCCATGCTTTGGTGGCGTCAGGGGCTGCAGCCTCCGGTATAGCATAAAGGTCGCCGTCTTCATCCACGGCTACCATTTCTAACCCCTTGTTTCCGCTCAAGGCCCGCCAAGTGCGGGTGTAAGACGGCCATTTTGCCTGTCCGCCCCAAGTGTCATAGCGAAGAACACGGTGCGCGTGTTCAAATGACACATTCAGACGACCCAGATCATCAAGCGCAAGGCCTTCAGCATCATTGTGCGGAAATTCTTGAATCTCACCATTTTTATCGACAAGCGGTTGGACATCGACAACATCCATGGCCGTCAACTGGTCGGCGTCTCGTCTCACCGTGCCGCGCACAATGTGTCCGCGATCCGTGACAGCGAAAAATGTCTGCCCGTCTGCGGTAACTTCGATACCTGAGAAGCCGCCAAACCAGTCCGCATCAACGTTCCAACGCAGCGTCGAGACAAGCTGCGCGGTTTGATCCGTTGCGGCAATAGCGGGTGAAGCCGGTGGTGGGTAAATGGCGTACACCGGCGCAACAATGGCGATTGCGACAAGGACTACTGCAAGACTGCGGCGCATTGAGCAGGCAGATCAGCAAGCAGAATTTCGCGTTTGGGTCTTGGCTTTGGCGCGTTCGGATTGGGCGGCGGCGGATTTAGAATGTTGTTGACCCAAGCCTGGGCATCTGCACAGCCGTCTCCTGCTGGTGGTGGCGTCTGATCTACACAGCCTTTTGCGTTCTTTGGACATGCAAGGCGCACATGAAAATGGTAGTGGTGGCCGTACCAAGGTCTGATTTTGCGCAGCCAACTACGGTCCCCCTTGGCATCCTTGCACATCTGTACTTTGGCGCCTGGGAAAATGAAAATGCGTGCGACGCGCGGATCCGATGCTGCCGCCTTGAGGATCTCATGGTGTGCTGGTGTCCAGTTATCGTTGACAAATGCACCGGCATTACGTCGCATCGATATGGACGAAATGCTTTCCCGGGTGGCAACGGATAGGTTTAGATCGGTGGCGGGACGTAGCCAGATGTCGGCATCCAGACCGATCTGATGGCTCGCATGACCCGAGAGCATGGGACCGCCGCGGGGTTGGCTCAAATCGCCCACATAGAGACCATTCCACCCCGGTTGTGTCGCGGCTTGGGCGCTCAGATCCCGGACATAATCAACGGTTTCCGGATGCGCCCAATTGCGGTTTCTTGACAGCCGCATGGCTTGCCAGGTTGACCCCGTTTCCGCGAGCCGCGCAGATCCTGCAAGGCAGCCCTTGGCATAGGTCCCAAATGGGGCCGGTGCCGCGGATGATCCTGCTTTTTCAGCGCCAAAAAGTTGTTTTGCGGGCTTGCTCGCTTGTGAATGTCCGGAACTGCCAATGGTTGGCAAGATGGCCGATGCCTGTTGTTGCGATTGCGGTGTGCCATCAGAACAAGCCGACACCATGCCGGCTAGAATTGTTATGATCGTGAAATTGCGCAGGTTCATGTTTGGAAATCCCCTTTTGGCTTTACCCATGCTAACAGAACGAGCCCCAGAATGAACAGCCCAGCAATGGGTGTGACACCCATTCTTTGACTTCCGCTCAGGTCACTGGCCAATGCAATGAGCGCGGGTGCTAAAAAGGATGTTGCTTTGCCAGACAGGGCGTAAAGACCAAAGGCTTCAGTCATGCGTTCCGGGTTCGCCTGATGCGTCAGCATATTGCGCGATGAGGCCTGCAGGATGCCGCCCGCAGCCCCGATCAGAGCGCCAGCGACGTAGAACATTATGTCTGGAAGCACTGATCCCGCAGGCAGCGAGACACCCAGAATAGAAACAGGCGTAAGCGAGATGATAAGGGCCGACGTCAGGATCAGGATCGTGCAGCATGCAACGATGATGGGTTTTGGTCCGATCCGGCGGTCCAGCCGTCCGCCGATCCAACAAAAGATGGCGCCACTGATGGCTGCAAGAATGCCGAACACGCCTATCTGCGTTATGGACCAGTTCAGAACACCCAGTGCGTAAATGCCGCCAAATGTGTAAAGACCATTCAAGGCATCACGGTAGAACATCGATGATCCCAGATAGGCAAATAGCGAAGGATGTCGCGGTAAGGATTTCAGCGTTCCCACCAAATCGCGCAGACTTTCGCCCAATTGGTAGGACTTGGCGTTGGGCACAAATCGGTCCCGGGTGTAGAGAAAAAACGGTATCATAAAGAGCGCAAACCAAATTGCGGCCAAAGGACCGACAATGCGCGTGCTGGCGCCTGTTTCTGGATCCAATCCGAAAAGCGGTGTCAGACCTGCAATGGTGCGCCCGTTCTCACCCGTCTGAAACAAGGCAAGCATCAAGATCAGCGCGATCACGCCGCCCAGGTATCCAAAAGCCCAACCTGACCCCGATATGCGCCCGCGTTCCCCCGCGTCTTCATGAAGTTCCGGTAAATAGGAGTTCGTGAAGATCGTCGCAAATTCCATCCCGACCAGACCAAGCCCGAAAAAGAAAAGAGCCCAAAGCACCGAGAAATCCATCGGTGCTGTCCACCAAAGTGCCCCCGCGCCTATGACATAGAGCATCGAGAATAACCAAATCCATGGTAACCGCTTGCCTGAACTATCCGAGATGGCACCGAGAAGGGGCGCAAGGGCCGCAATGAAAATTCCTGCTGCTGTCAATCCATAGCCCCAATAGGCTTGTGCCTGAGCTTTGGCGGCCTCCACTCCCATCCCCTCGGCCAAAAGGGAAGCCGTTGCGGTCTGGGCGAAGTAGGGGCCAAAAATAAAAGTCAGCAACAAGGTGTTGTAAGGCTGGCTGGCCCAATCGAAAAAATACCATCCCCAGATGCGTTTGCGCGCGCTGATCATTGATACGCCTGCTTTGCTGTTTGGGCTCAGATAGAGCAGGCTGGCAGAGATCAGGCAAGCAAAGCTTTGGGCTCCGTCAACCATGACCGTTCTGGTGGCCTTGCTTATTCAAACCGGCTTGCCTATTTGAGACAAACGCAAAGAAAGGTCTGTCGATGCAATCCTTGTTTCAAATCCTGATGCTGCTCCTTGATGTGGTGTGGTTCTTTATCATCGCCCATGTGATCATGAGTTGGTTGATCAACTTTCAGGTGCTGAACACACAGCAACAGCTGGTGGCACAAATCTGGTACATGCTGAACCGAATTCTCGAACCAATCTATGGCCCGGTCCGGCGCGTGCTGCCTCAGATGGGCGGTATTGATCTGGCCCCTCTGGCCGTGCTGCTCGGGGTTATGATCCTGCGAATTGTGCTGACAAACAATGCAGCCTTATTTTTCTGATTCATTCTGGAAACTGGCCCATAATCCAATTGGCATAAGCCACAAGGGCTTGTTCGCGAATCCTTAGTGTGGGAGTCTGCTGGAAAAGAGCAGATCGTATTAGGGTTTACAGATGACAGGCGCTGCCGGGCTGTTAAAGAATGTCTTTGGCTTTGATGATTTCCGTCCGGGCCAGGGCGAAATTGTCGATGCCGTAACGGCGGGCCAAAACGTGCTGGCCATCATGCCAACAGGTGGTGGTAAATCACTTTGTTTTCAACTACCTGCTTTGCTGAGGAGCGGCGTCACGGTCGTGATTTCTCCGCTCATTGCGTTGATGCGCGACCAAGTACGCGCATTGCAGGAAGCGGGCGTGTGTGCAGGGGCCTTGACCTCTGGTAACACGCCAGAGGAAACCGACGCTGTTTTCGACGCGCTCGCTGATCGCCGATTGAAATTGCTCTACATGGCGCCGGAACGTTTGGCGGCGGGGTCTGCCGTTGGCTTGCTGCGCAAAGCAGGTGTGTCACTTATTGCCGTCGATGAGGCGCATTGTGTCAGCCAATGGGGTCATGATTTCCGGCCTGATTACTTGCGCATTGGAGAATTGCGACGCGATTTGGACGTACCACTGGCGGCTTTCACAGCAACAGCAGACGCAGAGACGCAAGCAGAGATTGTCGAAAAACTGTTTGACGGCGTGCCACCACAGGCATTTCTGCATGGGTTTGACCGCCCCAACATTCATCTGGCCTTTGCTGCAAAAGACGGCCCGCGTCGTCAAATCCTAGACTTTGCAGCGGCCCGAAAAGGTCAGTCGGGCATCGTATATTGTGGCACCCGGGCAAAAACCGAAGGCTTGGCAAAAGCACTGCGCGATGCCGGTCATGCGGCGTTGCACTATCATGGCGGTATGGAAGCCGAAGACCGACGCAGCGCCGAGATTCGTTTTCAGCGCGAGGATGGGTTGATTGTTGTTGCCACAGTGGCTTTTGGCATGGGCGTGGACAAACCTGACATCCGTTGGGTGGCGCATGCCGATTTGCCCAAATCCATTGAGGCCTATTATCAAGAGATTGGACGTGCGGGCAGGGATGGCGCACCTGCTGAAACCATGACGCTTTTTGGTCCGGAGGACATCCGATTGCGTCGCTCGCAAATTGACGAGGGGCTCGCTTCGCCAGAGCGTCGTGTGGCAGACCATGGACGTTTGAATGCGCTTTTGGGCCTCGCAGAAGCCTTGAAGTGTCGTCGTAAAACCTTGCTCCAGTATTTCGATGAAACAAATGTCACCTGCGGAAATTGTGACCTTTGCGACCGCCCAGCGGATGTTTTTGATGGGACAACCGCCGTGCGCAAGGCCTTGTCCGCAATATTGCGGACGGAGGAGTGGTTCGGCGCCGGGCATCTGATCGATATTCTCATCGGGAATGAAACCGACAAAGTGCGTCAGCACGGGCACCAGTCTTTGCCCACATATGGCGTCGGCGCAGAGTATGACAGGCGCCAATGGCAAGCCATTTTTCGGCAGATGATGGGTCACGATCTGGTACGCCCTGATCCGGAACGTCATGGTGCGCTGCGGATGACCGATGCGGCTCTGCCAATCTTGAGAGACCAATCGCGTATTGACCTGAGGCGAGATAGTATCAAGGCGGCTGCCGGAACAAGACGCCCAATGGTAAAAGCCATGGTCTCAGAAGAAGATGCACCGCTTCTGTCTGCGTTAAAAGCCAAGCGTAGGGCTTTTGCTGAAGCCGCGAAAGCCCCAGCCTACGTGATATTCAATGATCGTACTTTGATTGAAATGGCTGAAGTCCGACCGCAATCTCTGGATGAGATGGCGCGGATCGGCGGCGTGGGTGCCAAAAAGTTGGAGCGCTATGGCGCGGCGTTTCTTGAGGTGATCGTGGGGGAGGCCCAGAGTATGCACCCGACGCGTCGTAAACTGGCCGGGCGTGATGCAGGGTCAGTTTTTGACAGGCTCCTCGCCGCGCAGGCAGATTTAGCGCGGGGTGCGGACGGTATCGATAAGCCTCTGAGTTGCTCTGCATCACTGCTGGCGAAGGTCGCACAAATGCGAAACGCGGACCCAACGGCGCTTGAGCGATTGCTGGGAGGAAAGCGGGCGGAAAGATTTGGCCCTGCTTTTCTGGACGTGTTGCGACAGGCGAGCTAAGTGCTTGGACAGGGACGCAATCGTGCGTGAAAACGAAACAGAGGTGATGGTATGTTGGTGGTGATTTCACCGGCCAAAAGGTTGGACTGGGCACAACAAGATGTTGCGATGACGCAGCCTGCGTTTCAGGATGACGCGGCGCGACTGGTCAAAACCGCGCGCAATCTGACACTCGGGAATCTCAAGGGTTTGATGAGTCTGTCGGATGATCTGGCGCGGCTCAACCGTGATAGGTTCGCTGCCTTTGAAACAGCGCCTCAAGCCGACAGCACACGTCCCGCCGCGCTGGCGTTCGCCGGGGACACCTATCAGGGGTTGCAAGCCGCAAGTCTCGACCATGACGATGTGATCTGGGCGCAGGAACATCTGAGGATCTTGTCCGGTCTATACGGCTTGTTGCGGCCCTTGGATGCGATCCAGCCATATCGGCTGGAAATGGGCAGTCGCCTCAAAACGCGACGCGGCGCAAACCTGTACGAGTATTGGCGTAATGATTTATCTAAAGCTCTGAATTCGCAGGCGGAAAAACTGGGTGCGGATTTGCTGGTCAACTGTGCAAGTCAGGAATACTTCGGAGCGGTTGCGCCGAAAGCGTTAAAGCTGAAAGTTGTAACGCCGGCATTCTTGGAAGATAAGGATGACGGCAAGGGGCCAAGGGTCGTTAGCTTCTTTGCCAAAAAAGCCCGGGGCGCAATGGCCCGTTACATCATTCAGAATAGATGCGTTTCGCAACTGGATTTGCAGGGCTTTCAGCATGGTGGATACATATTCAAAGAAAATATGTCATCCGAAGGCAAACCAGTTTTCGTGCGTCCTTACCCGACGGCTTGATCTGGTACATCGGGTCGCGGATTGATCGCTTCAGCCGGGCAATATTCCATAATGCGTGTATGCATTTCCGCCTTGCGAACAGGCTTGGACATATAGTGATCGAGCCCGCAGGCTAAAATTTCTTGGCTGTCGCCTTCCATTGCATGTGCTGTGAGCGCAACAATCGGAATACGGCGGTCGCTGCCTTCTTCCTTTTCGCGAATTGTGCGCGTGGCTTCCTTGCCATCCATCCGCGGCATTGAAATATCCATGAAAATAATATCGGGTTCAAAAGACTTGTAGGCTTCAACGGCTTCCAAACCATCGTTCGCGAATTTGAGTTCGACGTCCAAACCCTTGAGCATCTTGCGAAAGACCAACTGGTTCGTTTTGTTGTCTTCTGCTGCAAGAACACGCATGCGCCTTAATCCAGTTTCAGCGGGTGGGTTTTCCGCTTTTGCAGGCACGTTTTCCACTTTTGCGGGTGCGTTTTCCACTGGCGTGGATGGTTGTTCTGCTGGAGCGGTTTTTTTGGTCGGACTGCCCTGGGCCTTTGAGCGCCGATGAGAAAAAGCGGGGACTGGGGCCTCCAGGCACGTTTCTTCTTCGGCAATATGCGGGTCTTTGACATGTCCAAGCCACTGGACAATTTCGCGTCTGGGGTAAGGGCGCGGCGTTATGGCGGTGAAGGCATCTTTGGCAGCATCAGCTTTTGCATGACCGACGTTTGAGCTGATCAGGATCATTGGCATTTCGTGCCCAGCTTTCCTGGCACATTCCGAAAATTCCAAACCATTCATCTCAGGCATTACGTGATCCACCAGAACGATATCAACGCTACGGTCCAATAAAGCTAACGCGCTTGCGCCATCCGAGCATGTTGTGACTTTCAGACCCAGGGCTTCCAACTGGTGTCTTAGAATGCCGAGGTTCGGTTCAAAGTCATCAATCACCATGACATGGCGCAAGCTGTTTACCAGCTCAGGGGTATCTGCTTTTTCATCTGGCACGGTCTCGAATGTGATCTCAAAGCCAAAACAAGATCCCACAGCTTCTTCAGATGTCAGCCATATCCTGCCGCCCATCATCTTGATCAAATGCTTGGTAATCGCGAGCCCAAGTCCGGTCCCGTCAAATTGACGATTCCGTTCGTTTTCAACCTGATTGAACTCACCAAACACATGATCGATCATGTCTTCCGGGATACCGATGCCGGTATCTTCGACTGTAACACTTAGTGTGAATTTTTCCCCGCTTTCGTCTCCCTCGCCTCTGACTTTTACCAGGACATGACCTTCTTGCGTGAATTTTACAGCATTCCCCATCAGGTTGGTCAGAATCTGCCGTAGTCTGCCCGGATCGCCAATGAAGTGAGACGGGAGCAGCATCCCATAATCCAGAAGCAGGTGAAGTCCTTTGTCGCGTGCTGAGGATTGCAGCAACATCATAATCTCAAGGATAGATTGCTCCAGATCGAATGGCTCCGGATGAAGTTGAAGCCGTTCGGCTTCAATTTTTGAATAGTCCAGCACGTCATTGATGATGACCAGCAGGGCCTCACCAGAGTTTTTGATCGTGTCCACATAAAGCCGTTGTTCTTCGGTCAAGGGCGTGTCTGCAAGCACATCCGCCATTCCCACCACACCGTTCATTGGCATTCTGATTTCATAGCTCATGTTGGCCAAGAAAGCTGATTTCGCCCGGTTTGCGGCTTCAGCACTTGTGCGTGCGGCCTTCAGGTTCTTTTCGTATTTCACGGTCTCCGTAATGTTGAGCCCTAACGAAATTATGTCGCCGTCGGGTCCGCGCTGATCGATTATCTTGACGTATTCATCATTCCACAGGCGGATGATAACAGGTTCTGGTTCCGGTTTTTGAACCCGCTCGATCATTTTTTGGCGCCATGCCGAGGGCTGCATGTCTCCGATATTGACGATTCCTTCATCTGTCAGAATCTGCAGAATCGTGACGTAACTCACGCCTGGTACGACCTCTTCAAGCTTGTCGAAAACCGCTAAGTAAGATCGATTTGCCATGATCATTTCCAGATCCGGCGTGAAGAAAGCAAACCCGTCATTGATGGTTTCAATTGAGTGCCAAAGGCGACGTTCGACCAGTTCGATCTTTTCATGTGCGGCAGAAAGATCGGACTTTACCCGCTGGTTTTCGTTGCGTACCGTCGCCACTTCCGCACGGGTTTCGACGATCTCATGTGAAAGCGCTTTGGCATGCTCACCAAGTTTTCTGTTGGCAGCAAACAGTTCCGCCTGCTTGAGTTCAAGCAGGCGTTCTGCGGCCAATCTACCGCGCCGTTCTTCTGCCAATTTGTTGGCGAGACTCATCCATGCACCGGGGTTGAAATACTTTCGTGCTTATTGCCACGATCAGGGTGAATATCTGTTTAATTCGGGCAATACGGGCGCATTTAGGCCACTAAAAGTCCACAATCCAACAGTGTGACTGTTGGTATTACCTGCGTCCTTCCCGTAGCCATGCTGCCGTCATCAGCGCGGCCGAGAGAAACAATACCAACCACCCCGGCAAAAGGTTGGTTTGCCGGACATCGCGGGTTTCAAATGCGTCGCGCGGTGTCAGGCCGATCCATCCACGCCCGGCGGCAGGCCGCCCGGGGCGTACGTTGCGCAGTCTCGGCAATCCGTCTTCGATCTTTAATGCACCGCCGCGCAACGCGGTCAAAACGGGTGCCAAGACTTCTGCAGTAGCAATTGTTTTTTCAAATTCACGTGGCGCTGCAGGTCCCAGCCCTATGACCGCGGTTTTGTCGCCGTTTGTCAGTCTGTAGAGACCAATCTCCGGACCTTCGAACGCACCCTCAAAAACACCAGGGCTTGTCTCGGAAAGAGTGAGCTCTGTCTCGTTACCGAGTGGGTCAACAAGTGTCACGGGCGGCGTGCTATCTTCAAGAGTGCGGCGTTTTATGCGCATGGTTTGGCCCGTCGCCTCAGCGGTAAGCGCTTCTTCTTCCAGTTCGGGCTCTTTCATCATCCAATGTGCAAGCCTGCGCAGTAGCTCCAGTTGCGGACCGCCGCCTTCGTAGCCGCGGTTCCATAACCAAGCGTGATCTGATGCAAGCAAGGCCACGCGACCTTCGCCGGCACGGTCCAGGATCAACAACGGCCGGTCGTCAACACCGGACATAACCACATTTCCGGCGGTTTCGGACACGTCAATCTGGCGCAGCCATCTGCCCCAATCCCCGCCACCCGGCAGGTCTGCCGTCACCGGATGACGCGCGCCCAAATCGGTCACATTGGGTCGGTAGGGCTCATCAAGAACTCTGGCTGTGGGTGCGGCGGGTAAAACAGTACCCAAAGGAGAGCGGAAAATACTGTCGGCACCGGCGAAATCTGCACCGGCGGCGACAAGGACAGCGCCGCCCTCGCGAATATAATTCGCGACATTGTCGAGATAAAGCGCGGGCAGGATACCGCGCCTTTTGTACCGATCAAAGATAATCAGGTCGAAGTCATCGATCTTCTCCAGAAACAGTTCGCGGGTTGGAAAGGCAATCAGCGACAATTCACTGACCGGCACGCCATCTTGTTTTTCTGGGGGTCGCAGGATTGTAAAATGAACCAGATCTACAGAGCTATCTGATTTGAGCAGGTTACGCCATGTACGCCCACCGGGATGGGGCTCGCCGCTGACCAGCAAAACACGCAATCGGTCGCGCACTCCGTTCATCTGAATAAGCGCCGTATTGTTGCGATCCGTAAGTTCACCCTCGGCCATGGGCACCGTAAACTGTATCACGTTCCGCCCGCCGTGGGGCAGGGTCACGGGCAATTCGATGTCCTCACCTAGAGGCACCTGAAAACTCTGGGGTGGCGCGCCGTCGACCGAGATCTCGAGAGGCGCCACGCCTGATGTGTCCGGGGTTGCTCCCATGTCTTCAATCCGAAGGGTTAGCGTGACGGGTTCCCCTATGATCGCAAAAGCTGGCGCGTTGCGAACGCTCAAGCGCCTGTCCCAATCGGTCGATTTGCCCGTGAGCAACAGATGCATGGGCGCTGGCAAGTTAAGAGGCAGGTCTGTGTCGTGGACCCGTCCGTCGCTAAAGGCGAGTATTCCAGCAATGCGGGCGCGCGGCTCTTCGGCCAGGGCATTCGACAGGGTCGTCATCAACTGTGTCCCTGCATCCCCATCGCCATCAGGCACGGTGATCCTGCGTACTTCCGTATTTGGACGCGCTGCTATCTGAGCAGCCAGAGCGTCAGCGGCTGTTGATGTTTGTTCCGGGCGGTCAGAAAGGCTTTGGCTGGCGCTTTCGTCTTCCAACAGCATTACAATATCCGCCAAAGGTGCGCGGTCTTCTTGTTGGTAAGACGGACCAGTCAGCGCCGCCAGAACCACCACCGCTGCGAGCCCACGCAATGGCCACCCATTCAGACCCCGTGCGGCCGCCAAGATAACGCCGGCCATCGCAATCGCGGCCACGATCAGAACGAAAGCCCAAGGGACCAATGGATCAAAAATGATTGTCCCTGTCATTGGCCCAGCCGATCAAGAAGTGCAGGCACATGGACCTGATCTGATTTATAGTTGCCCGTTAGCACATGCATGACGAGGTTCACGCCAAATCGAAATGCGAGCTCTCTTTGTCGCTCTCCTGTGAAGCCTCGACCGATGGGAACCATAGGCGCGCCCGATGGGCCGACGGCCCAGGCTGCGGCCCAGTCATTGCCGCCGATCACCACGGGCGTGACCCCATCGTTGAGGTTGCGAAACGGCATACCCTCTACCCGCTCGGCATCCGGGGGGGCAGCTTCGACCCAAACATCACGGCTTGAGTGGCGCCCTGGGAAATCCTGCAACAAATAGAACGTGCGGGTCAGCACGTGGTCGCTGGGTAGGGGTTCGAGCGGCGGAATGTCGAGCGGTGCCGCCAGATCCTGCAGCTTGCGCCCATTAGGGCTCGCGGCGCCAAATCGCGCGACGTCCGCATCCCGGGTGTCAAACAGGATCAAACCGCCTGACCGTAAATAGGCGTTTAGCTTACCATAGGCCACAGAAGAGGGGCGCGGTTGGTCTGGCGTAATGGGCCAGTAAAGAACCGGAAAAAATGCCAGCTCATCCATTTCGAGGTCCAATCCCACCGGAGCGGCCGGTTCGACAGAGGTGCGGAAGAAAAGCGTGTCAGACAAGCCACGCAACCCGGCATCAGAAAGCTCATCCACGCGGCTGTTTCCAGTACGGACGTAGGCCAGCACCAGATCGGATGTTGCATTGAGTGCAAAGGCGTCCTCCTCGGCCGTCTGTGCCTGCAAAGCATATGGAGATCCCAGTACGATCAGAGTTGCCAGAGCAATGGTCGCTGTGCGGTTCACCGATCCAAGCAGACGCCCTGACAAAGAAAGTGACGCGACCACGTCGGCGAGCAGTAGCAGAATAGAAAGGCTCAAAAGCCATCCGGCGATTGGCTGTTCCGGCGGGACAGCAAAGCCTTTGACTGGAATATGCGCAGGCCAACTGACAGGTGTCAGCGCTGCCTCTGCGGAAAGGACGTTGCGCGCGAGACGGCGATCGCCTGATGCATAGATGCCAGGCTGCATGTCTGGGCCAGCGGGTGCGTTGAGCAGGTCAGGACCGGGGATGCCGGGAAGTGTGCCAGCGTCGCTCAGCGTGCCAAAACCATCCATCACCTGCTCCGGCGTCCACGTGGTACCATCAAGTTGTGTGGCATCTGGTCGCGTGGCCGAGGTCGAGATCGCCAAGCGTTCCATCATCTGCACAAAAAGACCTGACAGCGGCAAGGTGGACCAATCTGCTGTGGCGGTGACGTGGAACAATACGATCTGACCCTGCTCTCGGGTTTTGCGCGTCACTAGCGGTGTACCATCGGTCAATTCCGCGATCACCCGTTCCGCAAGCGTCGGATCGGGCTGCGCCATCACTTGTGACGTAATCTGCACGTCATCCGGAATTGCAAGTCCGAAGAAAGGGGAGGTTTCGCGAAATGGTGCTAACGCCTTCGGCGCGCCCCAGCTCATGGCGCCGCCGACTGTACGTCCGCCCGTGCGCAGGCGCACTGGCATCATCGGGTCTTCGTCAATGCGGCTGACATCGCTGGCGGCGATGCGCGGCCCTGCAAAACGAACCAACATGCCGCCTTGGTCCAGCCAAGCGCCTAAACCTTCTGTTTCGGATTCCGACAGCGTTGCGATGTCTGCCAGTACAATGACGTCCGGATTGGCAGGCAAAACGTCACTAATTGCGCCGCGTATCAAGTCTGCGTTCGTGATCAAAGCCTGCTCGATGTAGTGCAGCGGGGATAGAAGTTGCAGCCCTTCGCGATTTTCGCGGCCTGCGATCAACGCAACTTCCCGTCGGCGCAATCCGTCGTCCGCAAGCATGGTTGCCCCGGCAGAGCGCTGTCCCTGTATGTCAAATCGGGTGATCCGAGCGCGCAACTCTGACGGCAGAGATAGGGCTGTTTCAGCAAGTGTTTCCCCAGCAGGGAACGTAGTGCTGGCTGTGGCAAGAATACTTGGGTTGCCGGCAGGATCGCGTCCTTGGGCTTGCAAAATGACTTCTCTCTCAGGTCCGGGTGTTGCGCGCACTGCCGACAATTGCACAGCGCCATCCTCAAAACCGGCGGGCCTGAGCGCTAAAACATTCGCTGCTGTTTGATAGACTTCAACCGCACCTTTGGCTTCAAATGCCGCCAGCACGTCTTCGCGCCCGGCATAGTCGAGTCCGTCGCTAAACCACAAGGTGTCAAAATCGGCAGTGGCTTCGGCAAAAGATACCGCTTGTGCCGCGCGCGATGCATCTGGTTGCCAGGGCGCAGGTCGAAAACCAGGTAGCCTGCTGCGCCAGGCATCTGCGGTTTGGAAAACCGGGGGCTGCGGGCGCGCCATATCCAAAAAAGCAACGGGTCTTTCGGCGCGGCTGGCGCGGGTCAATTGGGCTGCTATGGCATTTTCCTGCTCCGGCCATCTTGTGGCACCGGCCCAGCTGCCATCCAGCACAATCAACAGCGGCCCCGTTCCCTGCGCCTGATCATCATTTGGGTTCAATACCGGGCCAGCCAGGCCCAGAATGATAGCCGCCACGGCCAACATGCGTAGTAGCAGTAACCACCAAGGGGTTCGGTCTGACACCGATTCATCGTCTTTGAGCCCCAGAAGCAGTGCCACGCCGGGAAAGCGACGTCGGATCGGGGCAGGCGGTACGGCGCGCAGGATAAGCCACAGAATGGGCAATGCAAGCAATGCCAACAACAGCCAGGGGGCTGTAAATCCAATGCCGCCCAGAACCGTCAACGGACACCTCCAGTATCGAGTGCACGATAGAGCCACAGAAGGGCCGATTGCGCAGAAGCATCCGTGTGGTGCAGCCCGTATTGCCAGCCCGTAACCGCGCAGAGTTTTTGCAACTCGGCTTTACGCTCGGCAAGGCGTTCTAGGTAACGCGTCTGAAGATCGCTTGCCTTGAGCGTTTCATGTCTCAGACTGCCACCCACGCTTTCGAAAATAGTGCGCCCACGAAACGGGAAGGTTTCTTCACTGGGGTCCAGAACATGCATCAAAACACCGCGTACGCCACGATCGGCAGCTTTGGTCAAGGCCAGCTTGACTTCTTCAATGTCGCCCAGGAAGTCCGAGACAAAAAGAGCGCGGGCCGACGGGATCATTGCGCGATGTTCAGGGGGCGCGTAGTCGTCCGCTGCATCTTTCGTGAAGGTTTCTGCGAGCCGGAGAATTTGCGCATTTCCACGTCGTGGTGGCAGGGTCGTCCCGGTGAGGCCTACCCGCTCGCCACCGCGCACCAGCAGTATGGCGACGGCCAGCCCCAACAGACGCGCGCGGTCCGTCTTCATTGGCAGCGCGTCGTCACTGGAAAACCGCATGGAGGCACCTTGATCCACCCACATCATGACTGACTGCGCGATTTGCCATTCACGTTCGCGCACAAATTCCTGATCACCGCGTGCCGATCTGCGGTGGTCAATCAAACGGCGGCTGTCGCCGATCTGGGCTGGCCTGTATTGCCAGAAGTCGTCACCCATGCCAGCACGCCGCCGACCGTGATCTCCCAAGAGAACAGCACCGGCCAGATGCTCAGCGCGCGCGAGCAATGCGGGTAATTTTGACGCCTGCTCTTCGGCGCTGGCACGCAGCGCGGTAGGCTGAGACGTCATATGAAGGGGTGCGGGTGAGGTCACGCGGCGGCCTTCGTGCCCGCAAGTTCAGCAGCTGTTGTGTCGATTAGCTCGGCGAGGCTGTCTCCCCGCGCGCGCGCCGCGAAATTGAGTGCCATTCGGTGGCTCAACACCGGACGCGCCATATCCAGCACATCCTCCGCTGAGGGTGCCAGGCGCCCCTGCAGCAAAGCCCGCGCGCGCACCGTGAGCATTAGGGCCTGTGCTGCCCGCGGCCCCGGGCCCCAGGCAACGGTTTCGCGCACTTGCTGCGAGACGCCTTCTTCTTCAGGGCGGAAGGCACGCACCAGATCGAGGATCATCTCGACCACACTTTCCCCTACCGGCATCCGGCGCAGCAGGTGCTGGGCGTTCAAAAGCTCATCCGCTGTGAACACCTCGGTGGACAGGGCTTCGGAATCGCCTGTGGTTGCCAGCAGTATGTCGCGCTCCGTTTCCCGATTGGGGTATTCCACGTCAATTTGAACCAAAAACCGGTCCAACTGCGCCTCGGGAAGCGGATAGGTGCCTTCTTGCTCAATCGGGTTCTGTGTCGCCAAAACATGAAAAGGCACGCCAAGCTTTCGGTTTTCGCCGGCCACGGTGACCGTTTTCTCCTGCATTGCCTGCAACAGAGCTGATTGCGTGCGCGGGCTGGCGCGGTTGATTTCATCGGCCATCAGCAGTTGGCAAAAAACCGGACCCTGAATAAACCGAAAGGCGCGGCTGCCATCGGCCGCCGTGTCCAACACCTCAGAACCCAGAATATCAGCGGGCATCAGATCAGGTGTGAACTGGATTCGGTTTCCATGCAGTCCCATGACGGTGGAAAGGGTTTCGACCAAGCGGGTTTTGCCCAATCCGGGGAGCCCGATCAAAAGTCCATGCCCGCCGCAAAGCAATGCTGTCAGGGTCAGCTCGACAACACGTTCCTGACCGATAAAGCGTTTGGTGATCGAAGAACGTGCTTCGGCCAGTTTGGCTTCCAGCGCTTCGATTTCCGCGACCATATCTTCTGCTTCGCTCATGACAACCTGCTCCATTAGATTATATCTGATGTAACTCTATCGCGCTCAAGGGGAATGGCAAAAGCAATGAGTGGACAAAAATCCGTGACACCCTCGGCAGAAAGCCTTGCTGCATCCTTAACTGGCACTAAAACACGCGGATTGCCGCCCGTACACCTTTGGAATCCGCCTTTTTGCGGGAATCTCGATATGCGGATCGCCCGTGATGGCACATGGTTTTACCAAGGCACACCCATTGGACGACCCGGATTGGTCAAACTTTTCTCATCGATTCTCAAAAAAGAAGGCAATGACTTCTTTCTGGTAACGCCCGTAGAGAAGGTTGGTATTGTCGTTGATGACGCCCCCTTCGTCGCCGTGGACTTCGAGGTCAAGGGTCGCGACGAAAACCAGGTTTTGACCTTTACCACTCAGGTTGGTGACACGGCAGTTGCCAGCGATGCGCTGCCAATACGCGTGGTTCGGGATGCAGCAACAGGCGAGCCGTCGCCTTATGTGTTGATGCGCGCTGATCTCGAAGCCTTAATTGATCGCAAGAGTTTTTATCGGCTGGTGGATCTGGGCGCGCATCACGATGGTTGGTTTGGCATTTGGTCGAGCGGCGCATTTTTCCCAATCATTCCCAGTGTCGAATTGCCGTAAGAGTTTTCAAATCAGCAAATTTAGTTACGACGTGAGATTTGGGCTGCTGTGATGCAACACTTTTTTTGAACACTGCAAACCATGTATCGACAAAGCCACAGCAGTCATTCCATGCGATTGAAATGCCGCGCTGTGGTCGCGGCGACGAAGGGCAAGGGTTTTGACAACTTTGCGCCGTGAGCCATGCGAATGTCGGCATGATGATTTGGGCTCATTCGATCGGGTGTAAGCTGCTTGGTTCAGCGCGTGTCGTGGCTTATCTGCAACTGATTCATACCCGCCGATCCGTGTGGCGGTTTAAAGTCTAACTGCACCCTTGGGTGGGAACCTTCAGAGGCCTAGGCTTTCGAACAAATTTTTTCGCTGAGGTGACATGTTTAAAATCGCTGCCAATCTGAGCTATTTGTGGCCAGAACTGCCTTACCTTGATCGATTTGGTGCTGCGGCGGATGCCGGGTTCGAGGGTGTAGAAGTTTTGTTTCCATACGATATGCCCGCAAAAGAAACCCACCGGGCGTTGCTGACATGCGGTTTGCCGCTGGTCCTGATGAATGCGCCGCCGCCAAATTATACAGGCGGCGCGCCTGGTTTTGCCGCTGTGCCTGGCTTGCAAGATCGCTTCCGCTTCGACCTACGCCGAACAATGCGCTATTGCGAGATGCTTCGGGTTCCCATGTTGAGTGTCATGACAGGTGCTGCTGAAGGTCTTGAAGCCCGTCAGACTTTGATCGAAAATCTGCAGTGGGCGTCAAGCGAAGTCCCTGAGAACGTAACGCTTTTGCTGGAACCAACCGATGTGGTCAGCATGCCCGGCTACTATCTGCACGACTACGGTTTGGCGATCGACATCCTGGAAGAACTTGGCGCACCGAATGTCGCGTTACAATTTGACAGTTTCCATGCTCAGAGCATTCACGGCGACGCATTGGACGTCTACGAGACGCACAAATCATGGGTACGACACGTACAAATCGGCGATGCACCGGGTCGGGTGGCACCAGGACAAGGACAGGTCGATTTTGAGGGGCTGTTCGACAAACTAAGGGCCGATAGCTACGCGGGTTGGGTCAGTGCCGAATATACGCCCGGCTCTCAGACGGAAGACAGTCTGGCATGGTTGCATGAACTGCGGGAGTGATCTCTTTCTCAAAATCAGTGCCTTAGGTGTGCGTTGTTGCACATTTTACTGCCCAGCCAAAGCTCTATGATGCTGAGTAAAGGATTGGATGTCTTAAATGATTCCCGCACGCTACGAGCATTTTGTCTTTGGACTGGTTCTTTCCGGTTTGATGTCCTTCATGGTCTCCGGAATCGCTACGTTCCGCAGCCTCGGCATGATTGACGGTTTTGCGGTTCTTTGGATCACCAATTGGTTGCCAAGTTGGATCGTTGCCTTTCCTACCCTGCTGATTGTATCGCCGGTTGCGCGGCGTCTTGTGTCAAAACTTGTGCGCGCCGAAACATAGCCCGCCCTTGTTTTTAATGCGCGACAGCCCAATTGGGCCCTTGCCCTGCGTCCACATTGAGCGTGACATCGAGTTTCACAACTGGATCCGCAGCCGCTTCCATCACTGCGCGGGCCGCCGTGATCAGATCATCCTGCGCCCCTTCATCCACCTCAAAGAGCAGCTCGTCGTGCACCTGAAGCAGCATTTTTGCAGGTATACTGGCGATGGCATCAGGCATGCGGATCATTGCGCGGCGAATGACGTCGGCGGCCGTGCCCTGAATGGGCGCGTTGATCGCCGCGCGGGCTGCAAACCCAGCGTGCGGACCTTTGGCCCCGATGTTTGGTGTATGGATGCGCCGCCCAAACAGGGTTTGAACGTAGCCATGCTCTTTGGCAAAGGCCTTGGTGTCGTCCATATACGTGCGAATGCCGGGGAAGCGCTCAAAGTAGCGATCAATGAAACCCTGTGCTTCACTGCGCGGGATCCGCAAATTGCGTGCCAACCCATAACCGGAAATGCCGTAGATGACCCCGAAATTGATCGCCTTGGCGCGGCGCCTGATATCCGGCGTCATCTCGTCCATTGGCACGTCAAACATCTCGGATGCGGTCATGGCGTGAATGTCCTGACCGTCTCTAAAAGCCTGCTTTAGAGCCTCGATATCGGCAATATGGGCCAGAATGCGCAGCTCGATCTGGCTGTAGTCCAATGCAACGAGGGTCTTGCCTTCTTCTGCCACAAACGCTTCGCGGATGCGGCGGCCTTCTTCGGTACGGATCGGGATGTTTTGTAGGTTCGGATCGGTGGAGGCCAGTCGCCCGGTAGACGCCCCGGCGATGGAATAGGAGGTATGCACGCGTCCGGTCTCAGGGTTGATGTGGTCTTGCAGCGCATCTGTGTAGGTCGATTTCAACTTCGACAATTGCCGCCAATCGAGCACACGCGCCGGCAGTTCATGTTCCGTTGCAAGATCTTCCAGAACATCGGCTCCGGTGGCATAGGCGCCTGTCTTGCCTTTTTTGCCGCCCTCAAGGCTCATCTCATCAAAGAGAATTTCTCCCAATTGTTTGGGCGAGCCCACGTTAAATTTGCGCCCGGCGAGAGTGTAAATCTCGTCTTCAAGACCCGCCATACTCTGGCTGAACGCATTGGACATGCGGCTCAATGTGTCCCGATCAACCTTGATGCCCGTGCGCTCCATCTGTGCCAGCACAGGTACAAGAGGCCGTTCGAGAGTTTCATAGACCCGTGTCACCTGCGACCTGTGAAGCGACGGTTTGAACTGCTGCCATAGCCGCAGCGTGATATCCGCGTCCTCTGCCGCGTAAGGTACTGCTTCTTCGAGCGGGACTTTGTCGAAGGTGATGGCTGACTTTCCCGACCCCAGAAGTGGTTTAATCGGAATGGGCGAGTGACCAAGATACCGTTCCGACAAAGCATCCATGCCGTGCCCATGCAGGCCACCGTGCATGGCGTAGGACATCAGCATCGTATCGTCGATGGGGGCGACGTCGATCCCTATTTGCGCGAAAATCTTCGCGTCATATTTCATGTTTTGCCCAATTTTGAGGATGGATGCGTCCTCCAGCATGGGTTTGAGCATCTCCAAGGCCTCCGACACAGCCATCTGGCCTTCTGCCAGATCGTCCGAGCCAAAAAGATCGTCCCCTCTATGCGCCTTGTGGATTAATGGGATGTAGCACGCCTGCCCGGCTTCCACGCAGAGCGACACGCCCACCAAATCCGCAGTCATTTCATTCAGGCCCGTGGTTTCGGTATCGACTGCCACGTAGCCCCGCTCATAAATGCGATCTATCCATTCCTGAAGCTCCGTGTTGGTGCCCACCTTGGAATAGCCCGTCTTATCAAAGGGGATGTCTTCGATGTCTGGTGCATCTGGTGCCGCCGCAGGCGTGTCGTCGATGGTTGGCGGTTCAACCCCCAATTGATCCGCGATGCGCTTTGTCAGCGTCCGAAATTCCATTTCCGCCAGAAACGGCATCAACAATTCTGCATCGGGTGCGCGGACTTCCAGATCGTCGAGAGTAAAATCCAGAGGTGTGTTTTCATCCAGCAAAACCAACCGGCGTGAGAGCCTGATTTGATCCGCATGGTTGATCAGAGTTTCGCGGCGTTTGGGTTGTTTGATTTCCTCGGCCCGCTCCAAAAGTGCGTCGAGATCACCATATTCATTGATCAGAAGAGCGGCCGTTTTGATCCCGATCCCCGGGGCGCCCGGCACATTATCAACGCTATCGCCCGCCAGCGCCTGCACATCCACAACGCGTTCGGGGAAAACGCCGAATTTTTCGAACACGCCGTCCCGATCAATACGCTTGTTTTTCATGGCGTCCAACATCTCAACACCGTCGCCGACAAGCTGCATCAGGTCCTTGTCCGAGCTGATGATCGTACACCGCCCCCCAGCCGCACGCGCCTGAACTGCCAGCGTTGCAATGATGTCGTCCGCCTCGAACCCTTCCTTTTCCTCGCAGGCAATGTTGAAAGCGATGGTCGCCCGCCGGGTCAGGGGAATCTGCGGACGCAAGTCTTCGGGCATTGCATCCCTGTTAGCTTTGTACTGATCGTACATGTCGTTACGAAATGTATGGCTGCCCTTGTCAAAGATCACGGCGACATGAGTGGGGGCGTCCGCGCCAGTATTGGTCTCGACATAGCGTTGAAGCATATTGCAAAAACCTGAAACCGCCCCAATTGGCAGCCCGTCGGATTTGCGCGTCAACGGCGGCAAAGCGTGGTAGGCGCGAAAGATGAAGGCCGATCCGTCGATCAGATGCAGATGACACCCTTTGCCAAAACTGTTTTCGCCCATTTACGTTCCCCTTTACGCCACTTGCCGCGTTTTTACATGACGCGTTTGACAATGACGAGCCTTCTTGCCGTATGGTGGCCGGATTTCCGGTGAAAACGAGCTTTCGCAAAAAGCCGGGTACCTTGTCTTGAAATCAACCAGGAAATGCTGCCAGCAAGCGTCGGACGAGTTAGGGGGCCGCGCGGGGTGTTGGACAGGTCACAAGTGCATTTCTCACGTGTTTTCTGATCAGGCGGCGCGCTAGTGCGGCTTGCACGCGTCACCTAGCCTGCAAAAAGGAAGGCAATCGCCCTCAGGCGTCCGTTGCAAAGTCCTTGTGGATAAATTTGCAATCGCAATAGCCGCATTCGACCCAACCTTTGTCTTTGGGTATTTGCAACCAGACGCGAGGATGTCCCAAAGCGCCCTCGCCGCCATCACAGGCAATGCGGTAACTCTCAACAATTTTTGTCTCGGGCGGTTGCTGCATGATGGGCTGTCCTCGTGGCTATCGCTGTACGTTATGACCAAAGCGCGGAGATGGAGCAAGCCTATCAGGTTGCGAATTATTCAATCTCTTTCGATCCGGGCCAAGTAGCAATTGTTTCGGGCTGACCGCACATGGATAAATGCGACATCAGGGTTTTGGAAAACATCCGCGGCTTTCTCTAGTATCGCACCTTTTGTGACAACCTCTCCCGTGCCGTAAACGATGCGCTCGTCTGATGCATATCCCTTGACCAGGTAGTCAGGTGAGTTTGTCAGTATTTCGGGCAGTTCGCCGGTGTCGCTGCCCCGCGCGCAGGGCTGAGCACATAGGAATATTGGCCCCGTTTCAGTATAGGCATGCACGGTCTCAAATGGTCTATGGGCGAGAATCAACATGTCTTCGCTGGCGGGAACATCTTTCAAGCAGTGTCGGCAGGGTGTTCCATCTCCGGCTGAGATTTTACGCTCCGGCATCTGATTGTGCACATCCCCACCGCCTTTTTGATAATGGCGTACGGTTTCAGTATCTAGTGCAATGAATTTGATCATTTTCGCGTCTCTCGGTAAGGGTTTTTCGATATCCATCATGTCCTCTCGGCCGGGATTTTTCGACCCGAATGATGCGTGTTCGAAAAAGACTCCAAATTGGAACAAAAAGTGAATATTATCGACACATCATGTTCAGCGAGCTCAACGTCACGTCCAATTTCTCCTTTCTGAAAGGGGCCTCTCATCCGGAGGAATATATGTCCCGTGCGGCTACTCTTGGCATGCAGGACATCGCGATAGCGGATGAAAACTCTGTCGCGGGGATTGTCCGTGCGCATGCAAGGGCGCGCGAAATTGCCCGGCAGGTGCAGGAACGTCAGGCATGGGAAGCGGTCCATGGTCCGATGGGTCCAGAGGATCCCGAAGGGACTCGTAAAGCCGCAGGCCTCCTTGATGTCACCCCGCGTCTGATCCCCGCCGCTCGGCTCGTTTTTACGGATGCCTGCCCAGTGACGGTTTTGCCAGAGAACCGGAGGGGCTGGGGCGCGCTGTGCCGTATTCTCTCCAAAGGACGATTACGCGCGAAAAAAGGTGCCTGTGATCTGCAACTCATCGATCTGCTGGAGTGGGGCGATGCCTTGCAGCTGATCCTCTGGCCAAATGCGCAAACCTCACCTTGCGGCGCGGGCGGATGGGTGCAAACAGCGCAAGCGCTGACGCGCCGCTTTGCTGACAAAATACATATTGGCCTGGTGCCACACTACGATGGTCGCGACCCGGATCGCTTTGCGGAACTGACCCATCAGGCGGACCACCTTGGCTTGCCAACGCTTGCGAGCGCCGCACCTTTGATGCACCACGGCGCGCGACGCAAACTGGCAGATGTGGTCACCGCGATCCGACTGGGACGCCGCGTTGATGATCTGGGCCGGAAGGCGCTGCCCAACAGTGAGGCGCGTTTGCGCTCTGAAACCGAGATGAGGCGGCTTTTCAAGGGGTTTGAGGCAGCAGTAGATCGCGCCTTTGTTCTGTCACAGCGCCTGACGTTTTCACTCGATGAACTGCGCTATGAATATCCCTCGGAAGGCACCGAGACAGAAACACCTTCCGCGCGTCTGCGCCGCCTGGCCTATGAGGGTTTGAAGTGGCGCTATCCCAATGGCGCGCCGGAAAAAGTGCATAAATTGCTTGAACACGAGCTGACCCTCATTGGTAAGCTGAAATATGAGCCTTATTTCCTGACCGTTCGTGACATTGTGGCTTTTGCGCGCGCGCGCGATATCCTCTGTCAGGGGCGTGGGTCCGCGGCCAACTCGGTGGTGTGTTATTGTATGGGCGTCACTTCCGTCTCACCCGAGATCGGCACCATGGTCTTTGAGCGTTTTGTCTCAGAAGCGCGGGATGAACCGCCTGACATTGACGTGGATTTCGAACATGAGCGCCGCGAAGAGGTGATCCAGCACATCTATGAACGCTACGGTCGTCACCGTGCGGGCCTGTGTGCCACGGTCGTGCATTACCGGGGCAAACGCGCGATCCGCGAGGTGGGTCGCGCCATGGGCCTGACGGAAGACACGATCTCAGCGCTCAGTTCTCAGCTCTGGGGGTTCTTCTCCACCAAGGGGATCGAGGCCCAACGCATGGCCGAGATCGGGTTGGACGCAGGTGATAAACGCCTGCAACAGACGCTTGCCTTGGTCTATGAAATCAACGGTTTTCCGCGCCATCTCAGTCAGCATGTGGGCGGGTTTGTGATTACCGAAGGACGTCTGGATGAGCTGGTGCCGATTGAGAATGCAACGATGGAAGACCGCACGGTCATCTGTTGGGACAAGGATGACATAGAAGCTCTGGGTATTCTGAAGGTCGATGTGCTGAGTCTTGGCATGTTGACCTGCATCCGCAAGGCTTTTGATCTGCTCAAGATGCATCACAACACGCATCACACCCTGGCCACGCTGCCCCCCGAGGACCCACGCGTCTACGATATGCTCTGCGCTGCCGACAGCATCGGCGTGTTTCAGGTCGAATCGCGTGCCCAGATGAATTTTTTGCCGCGCATGCGCCCGCGATGTTTTTACGATCTGGTGATTGAGGTGGCGATCATCCGGCCTGGCCCCATTCAGGGCGATATGGTGCACCCTTTCATCCGCCGCCGAAATGGGGAAGAGGAGGTTTCTTTTCCTTCCGACGAGTTGGGTGCTGTGCTGGGCAAGACGCTGGGCGTGCCGCTTTTTCAAGAACAGGCGATGCAGATCGCGATTGTCGGCGCGGGCTTCACGCCCGATCAGGCCGATCGGTTGCGGCGCTCCCTGGCGACCTTCAAGAAACACGGCAATGTCAGCGAGTTTCGAACGCTCTTCCTGCGGGGCATGGCCCGCAAGGGCTATGATGCCGATTTCTCGGAACGTTGTTTTTCCCAGATCGAAGGGTTTGGCTCGTATGGGTTTCCCGAGAGTCACGCTGCCAGTTTTGCGCTCCTAGTCTATGCGTCAAGTTGGTTGAAATGTCATCATCCAGGCATATTCGCCTGTGCGCTGTTGAACTCTCAACCCATGGGGTTTTATGCGCCCGCGCAGATCGGTCGGGACGCGCGCGAACATGGAGTCGAGGTGCGCCCCCTCTGCATCAATGCCAGTTTCTGGGACAACACGATGGAGCCAGACGGACAGGGTGGCTTTGCACTGCGGCTGGGCTTCCGGCAGATCAAGGGATTAAGCGAGGAGGACGCCACCTGGCTGACGGCGGCGCGTGGCAATGGCTATCGGTCGGTGCGAGATGTCTGGCGACGGGCCGGTTTGGTCCCGGTGGTGGTAGCCCGGCTGGCAGAGGCGGATGTTTTTGCAGATATTGATCTGAACCGGCGCGAAGCTTTGTGGGAAGCCAAGGCATTGGTCGCGGGCGCGCCCTTGCCGCTTTTTGCGATGGATCTGGATGCAGAGGCGATCGACGAACCCGCAGCGCTGCTTCCGGAGATGACGCTGGGGGAAGAGGTTGTGGAGGATTATGTCTTGATGCGGCTGACGCTGAAGGCGCATCCATTGGCGCTTTTACGGCATCTTCTGACGCCTGGCGCGCAGAAGGATGAGATATTTAAGTTATAATGCGGGCAGATCCGGGAAAGAGGTTCACCCCGCGCCCCGCAGTCGCTAAAAGGCAGCAAACCCGCCCGAGGAGATGAGCAGATGAGCGCCCGCAAACCAGTGGTTTTATGCATCCTAGATGGCTGGGGGATCGGTGATCGCGGTGCGGGAGACGCGCCATTTCTAGCAAATACACCGACCATGGACCGGATCATGGCCACCTGCCCAAACGCGACGCTGACCACTTTTGGCCCCGATGTCGGCTTGCCCAAAGGGCAGATGGGGAACTCCGAAGTGGGGCACACAAATATCGGTGCCGGGCGTGTCGTGGCCATGGATCTGGGGCAGATTGATCTGGCCATCGAAGAGGGCACGTTTGAAAAAAACGAGCGCCTCTGCGCTTTTGCGAACAAGCTCAAAACAACTGGTGGCACCGCGCATTTAATGGGCGTTGTCTCGGATGGTGGCGTGCACGGGCACCTGACCCATATGATCGCAGCAGTCAAGGCGCTGGATCACTCTGGCGTGCCAGTGGTCATCCATGCACTCACGGACGGGCGAGACGTCAGCCCTCAATCGGCGTTGGGGTTTTTCGAGACCCTTCAAGCCGCCTTACCCAACGCCGCGAAAGTTGCAACGGTCACGGGCCGCTATTTCGCCATGGATCGCGACAACCGGTGGGACCGCGTCGCAAAAGCCTACAGCGCAATTGTCCAAGCTAAGGGTGATCACGCTGAGACTGCATCGGCCGCTGTAGAGGCGGCCTATGCGCGCGGTGAAACCGATGAATTCATCGCTCCGACCGTATTGGGCGGATACGCAGGTGCAAAAACGGGCGACGGTGTCTTTTGTCTGAACTTCCGCGCGGATCGGGCGCGTGAAATCATGGCGGCCATTGGGCATCCGGGGTTTGAAGCATTCGAGACTGGTGCGCGGCCGAACTGGGCGGCATTGATGGGCATGGCGCAATATTCGGAAGCCCATTCCGAGTATATGTCCGTGGTCTATCCCAAACCTGAGATCGTGAATACTCTGGGCGACTGGGTGGCGCAAAAGGGTCTCAGGCAATTTCGCTTGGCAGAGACGGAAAAATACCCGCATGTGACCTTCTTTCTGAATGGAGGAGAAGAGGTTCCCTTTACCGGTGAAGATCGCAAAATGCCGAAATCACCTGATGTTGCGACCTATGATCTGCAACCAGAAATGTCCGCGCGCGAAGTTTCCCAGGCGTTGGTCGCGGCGATTGAGACGGGATATGACCTGATTGTGGTCAATTTTGCCAACCCGGACATGGTCGGCCATACCGGCGATCTGGCTGCGGCGATCAAGGCCTGTGAAGCGGTGGATCAAGGCTTGGGGCAGGCATTGGAAGCTCTGCAACGGGCAGGCGGTGCCATGATCGTGACGGCGGATCATGGCAATTGTGACATGATGATGGACCCAGAAACCGGTGGTCCGCACACGGCGCATACGCTCAACCCGGTGCCAGTCGTTGTTGTTGGAGGGCCTGAGGATACGCTAATGTCTAACGGGCGGCTGGCGGATTTGGCACCGACAGTTCTATTTCTGATGGGTCTTGATGCGCCGGCGGAAATGACGGGCAAATGCTTGCTGTCATGAAATGGCTTTTGCTCATCAGCTTTTTGGCAATGCCCTCGGTGACCTGGGCTCAACAGGCAAACGCCGAACGTGCGCGCGCCGCAATGGAGATGCTGGAAGCCGCCTCAGTGCAATTGGAAGAGGCCCAATCCGCGCGAGACCGTGTGCGGGCATTGACCAGCACCATTCAGGCATTTGAAGAAGGGTTGAGCGCGTTGCGCAGCGGCTTGCGCCAGGCGGCCTTGCGCGAACAACAATTGAACGCAAAATTGCAGGCACGAGACGAAGAAATTGCCGACTTGTTGGTGGTGTTGCAAAAAATCAGCGTGCAACCGTCACCGGTCGCCTTGCTGCATCCGGGTGGTCCGACTGGCACTGCGCGGGCAGGCATGTTGCTGGCAGAAATGACACCGGCGTTGACAGCACGTGCAACGGATCTGCGGCGCGACCTTGAGGATTTGCAAACTTTGCGGGGGATGCAAACAGAAGCAGCAGATAGTCTTGCGGAAGGGTTACGTGAGGTTCAGGACGCGCGCACGACGCTCAATCAGGCGATTGCGGAGCGCACCGAACTGCCAATGCGCTTTACCAATGATCCGGTGCGCGAAGCAATTCTGATCGCGTCAACCGAAACGCTTGCGAGTTTCGCCGATGGGCTGGATTTGATTGTAGGTGAGGTCAATGCTCCGGCACCCAGCTCAATTGAGGGCACCAAGGGCAGCTTGCCGCTGCCTGTACTGGGCATTTTATTGCATGGTGCAGGTGAGACGGACGCCGCAGGCATCGCCCGACCAGGTATCATCATGGCCACTTTGCCCCGCGCCATTGTGACCAACCCGGTTGCAGCCACAATCCGCTATACCGGCTCCTTGCTCGATCTGGGACAGGTGATGATTTTGGAACCTCAGGCCGGAGTTCTTTTCATCTTTGCGGGTTTAGACGTTGTTTACGGTACTGCAGGAGAGGTCATTGACGCAGGCGCGCCATTGGGGCTTATGGGCGACGCTGCGGCAGAAAATAGAGCAGAGCTGTCAACAGATGGTGATGACACTGGCGCTGAGCGCTCAGAAACGCTCTATATAGAGGTAAGAAACGAAAACTCACCGGAGGACCCGGCCCTTTGGTTCGGAACCGACTAGGATGGATAGAGAAAAATGAAAAAATTTGCCATGGCGGCGGCTGGCGGCATCATCGCGGGCGTGATTGCAACGACCCAGATTGCCGGACCATTGCTGGCGCAGGAAACCGCCAAATCGAGCAGTGTCTATGAGCAGTTGGATCTGTTCGGTGATATTTTTGAGCGCATCCGCGCGCAATACGTTGAAGATGTCGAAGCAGGTGAGCTGATTGAGGCCGCAATTGACGGCATGCTCACATCACTTGATCCGCACTCCAGCTATTTGTCACCGGATGATGCAGCTCAGATGCGCGTTCAGACCCGCGGCGAGTTTGGCGGGCTTGGTATCGAGGTTACTCAGGAAGAGGGTTTCGTCAAAGTGGTCTCTCCCATAGACGGGACGCCTGCAGATGAAGCGGGTGTCGAAGCGGGTGATTTCATCACGCATGTGGATGGCGATTCCGTTTTGGGTCTGACGCTGGATGAAGCCGTTGACATGATGCGCGGACCCGTCGGATCGGAGATCTTGATTACGATCGTCCGGGAGGGCGAAGCGGAGCCCTTTGATGTGTCGATCATCCGGGATACGATCAAGCTGACAGCAGTACGTACGCGGACACAGGGTGATACAGTTGTGTTACGGGTCACGACCTTTAACGACCAAACGTACGCCAACCTTGAGTCGGGCCTAAACGAGCAGATCGAAATCGCAGGCGGCATGGACAATATCAACGGGATTGTCGTTGATTTGCGCAATAACCCCGGTGGTTTGCTAACACAGGCCATCCGCGTTTCAGATGCCTTTCTCGAAGAAGGTGAAATCGTCAGCACGCGGGGTCGTAACATTCAAGATGGGGAGCGGTTCAACGCGACCGCAGGCGATCTTGCGCAGGGCAAACCGATTGTTGTGTTGATAAACGGCGGATCTGCGTCGGCTTCGGAAATCGTTGCCGGGGCGTTGCAAGACCACCGTCGTGCGATTGTGGTGGGCACAAAGAGCTTTGGCAAAGGTTCCGTTCAAACAGTCATGCCATTGCGCGGCGACGGGGCGATGCGCCTGACCACAGCTCGGTATTACACGCCATCGGGACGCTCCATTCAATCGCTGGGCGTGTCGCCTGATATTATTGTTGAGCAACCGCGTCGGTCGCCGGATGAAGAGGACGAAGAGGAAAGCCCCGCGCGTTCTTTGCGGTCTGAGGCGGATCTGCGTGGAAGCCTTAACAATGACAGCCTGACCGAGGACGAGATCAAGCAAATCGAGGAGGAACGGGCGAAAGTCGAGGCGGCCGCTGCGCTACGTGAAGAGGACTACCAGTTGGCCTATGCGATCGACATTCTCAAAGGGCTGAACGCGTTGGGTCCGGTCGATTAGTCGAGCCATCATTGTATCAATAAAAGCTGCGTTGGTTTGCCAACGCGGCTTTTTTTGTGACGCACCTAACCAAAGATATTTATGAAGGACACCCAAACGGCGCCATTGGTTGGGATCAGGGCAGGGATTTCATCACGACCTCTCCAAAATCTTCTCTCTGAACAGCCCGGCAGGTGCTCTTCGATCCGAGGCTTTAGATAGCCGTTTTGTAAAGGCGGTCGTTAGTCACTTTGATGTCGCAATATTACGTCTGGTGGATGTCCCGTTTCGCGACAAACCGGGTCGTTCGCGACATTTGGTGTTCTCGTCAGGACCTTGTGCCTGCGTGTAATGGGTCACGGAACCGCCTTTGAGAGCCGTTCTCGGCGTGCAGTTGGCGCCAGCTCACGCATTTGGTTCTGCGGTCGAAGGTGTTGGATTTTCTTACCGCGACATGTTGGTTTTTCTTAGATATTTGCCCGCGGGTGGCGTGAAAAAGTGAGGTCGCTTAACAGGAAAACGTTAGTCTCGGGGTTTTCAAAGATTACATCCACCCAGGCTCTTTCGATCCGCTTTTCATTTATTTTTGAATAAGCGAGGTCAAATTCAACACTGGCATTTGCGCGGGCCGGTTGAAGCTCCCGCACGAGTGTCTCGGTGTTTGGGCCGTGTTTTATGTTCAGCCGAACAAATACTCGAATGGTGCGCGACATCTTGATCGGGCTGTTGACCATAAGGATGTGGTCGCGTGTTAAGCTGACAATCGGTTCTTTCGGCAGATCCAAGACAACAGACAGAAAACCGCCATCAAACCGCAATAGATCAAGCCGCAATCCATACGGAACCGTATCTTCGAGCTGCATATTACGAAATTGCCGGAGTGTGATGTCCGAGTTGTCGCAATCATGGAAAAGGGTCACTTCATCCCCGAATTTGGTCTGATCTTGAACGGATCCAATGTCTTGCGATTGTGAAGCGAGGCGCCATGCTTCCGGACGCCAGAACCAATCTGTATTGTGTGGCATTGGAAAACGTTGAGACGCTCCGGCGGTTGGTGCCCGCCGGTTGCCATTGGCGCGGATCAAAGGGCCAAAGTGACGACGCACCTTGGCCGTACCCAAGGATTGTTGGTGAAAAGCACTATGTACCGAGCAACTGACTTTATCAGTTGATCGTACCCAACGCGGCAAAAAACGACGATTGATCGTCGTATTCCAAATCAAACTCTCGCTCTTGTCCATTGCGATATGGCAGTCCTTCTGGTCGGCGCTGTCGCGTATCTCACAAAAGAGTTTCCGACAGATAAACCGTCATGCAATCAAAGCGTAATTGAACCGGAGATTCTGGTGTTTTGTCGCAGGTTTTGCACCTCTGCACACGGGGCCGCCATGCGCACAGGTACCATGCTTTAGAGCGCCATATAATCGTGACCTTCTTCTTTCGCGCCCGGATGTGTCACAGCGCCCAGATAGGTAGGGCCGACTAGCTTGGCGTATTTCCAAAGCGCTCCTGCGCCATAGATTGTTTGACGCGGGCCGGTCCATTCCGCCTTGCGTGCAACCATGTCTTCGTCGGAAATGTCGACGGAAATGGTGCCTTCGATGGCGTTCAACGTGATCACGTCACCGTCTTTCAGCAAAGCAATGGGTCCGCCATGTGCGGCCTCAGGGCCTACATGGCCTACACAAAAACCGCGTGTGGCTCCGGAAAACCGACCGTCTGTGATCAGCGCGACTTTCTTGCCCATACCCTGGCCAGAAAGAGCCGCCGTCGTCGCCAGCATTTCGCGCATGCCTGGGCCGCCCGCAGGTCCTTCATTGCGGATGACGAACACATCCCCTTCTTCGTAGGTACGGTTTTGAACGGCTTCAAAAGCATCCTGCTCACACTCGAACACGCGCGCAGGACCGGTGAACAGCTGGTGCTGGGGTTCCATCCCAGCGATTTTGACAATTGCTCCTTCAGGAGCAAGATTGCCTTTGAGGCCAACCACACCGCCGGTTTTGGAAAGAGGTGTTTCCACCGGATAGATCACGCGACCATCCGCTTCGAGAGATACCTTGTCGATCTCTTCGCCGATGGAATAGCCCGTTGCCGTGATGCAGTCCTCATGGATCAAACCGGCTTTGCGCAGTTCTTTCATCACGACCGGCACGCCGCCGGCTTCATAAAGATCTTTTGCTACGTATGCGCCGCCGGGCTTCAGATCAACGAAATAGGGCGTGTCGCGAAAAATCTCGCAGACGTCGTCCAGAAAGAAATCAATGCCCGCTTCATGCGCCATTGCCGGCAAATGTAACCCGGCGTTGGTTGAGCCCCCGGTACAGGCGACAATACGGGCAGCGTTTTCAAGCGACTGCCGTGTGACGATGTCGCGCGCCCGGATATTTTTCTCGATCAGGTTCATTACAGCCGCTCCGGAGGCTTCGGCATAGGCATCGCGGCTTTCATAGGGGGCGGGCGCGCCTGCCGAATTTGGCAGCGCAAGGCCAATTGCCTCGGAGACACAGGCCTTTGTATTGGCGGTAAACTGGCCACCACAGGCGCCCGCTGATGGGCAAGCGACACGTTCGAGAACCTCAAGCTCGGCCTCGGTCAGGGACCCGTTTTGCTGGCGCCCGACGGCCTCGAACATATCCTGCACTGTAAGATCGCGATTGGCGTACTCTTCAGGAATGTCGGCACCCGCGGGTGCGCGGCCTGGCAGGATTGATCCACCATAGAGAAAGACCGATGGCACATTCAGTCGGATCATCGCCATCATCATCCCGGGCAGGGATTTGTCACAACCCGCCAGGCCCACAATCGCATCATAGCAATGCCCGCGCATGGTCAGCTCGACTGTATCGGCAATCGCTTCGCGTGATGCCAGAGAGGAGCGCATACCCTCGTGCCCCATTGCGATGCCATCCGTCACGGTGATGGTGGTAAACTCGCGCGGTGTGCCGCTCTCGCGCTTTACGCCCATCTTCACAGCTTGTGCCTGACGGTTCAGCGCAATGTTGCAAGGTGCCGCCTCGTTCCAACAGGTTGCCACACCTACAAGAGGCTGGTGAATTTCTTCGTCCGTCATGCCCATGGCATAGTAATATGACCGGTGCGGCGCACGCGCGGGTCCTTCGGTCACATGGCGGCTGGGCAGTCTAGATTTATCAAAACGCTGGCTGGACATGGGCTCTCTCCCCTTCAAAACTATTGGGTCCCGAATAGCCAACAGCCCGTGGAGCCGCAAGTCGCAAGCGTTCAGTACTGCACAACGCTTGACCATTTGCGCGCTTGTATTGGCATATCTGCGGCCCTAAGTTGAGTGAACCTGCACCGCAGCGCGTTGGCGACCCGCAGTGGCTCAGACGTCAGCCCGATACCGAAAGCCGTATGATGGAATCCTCTCTCTTTGCGTTCATTTGGAAATTTTCCAAGCGAGAACAACTGTTTTTGCTGTTCTTTACGCTGTTCACCTTCCCATTTCTCTACGCCACGCTGGAGCTGCCAAAGCGCATCATTAACGATGCTATCGGGGCACTGGACAACAGTATTGACGTATTCAGTTACACGTTGACCCAAACGGAATTCCTGATGGTTCTGTGTTTCCTCTACTTGGCCGCGGTTCTTTTACACGGGGTGCTGAAAATGCGCCTGAACACAATGAAGGGCGTCCTGGCCGAGCGGCTTTTGCGGCGTTTCAGGTATCAGCTGATCAACCGAATGACCCGTTTTCCAAGCGCCTATTTCCGAAACACCAGCCAGGGTGAATTGGTATCAATGGTGACTTCTGAGGCCGAACCTATGGGCGGGCTGATGGGTGACGCGGTTGCGCAACCGGTGTTCCAGGCCGGGCAGATGCTGATTATCGTCATTTTTCTCTTTGCGCAGAGCATTTGGTTTGGTCTGGCCGGTGTCGCCTTGATCCCATTGCAAGCCTACGTCATTCCGATCTTGCAACGGCAAATCAATCAGCTGAACAAAAAGCGGATCGTCGAAGTGCGCAGTTTTGCCTCCGAGATCGGGGAAACGGCCGCAGGTATAGGAGATTTGCGCACAAATGGCGGCCTGCGATTCCGTTTGGCAGGGTTCACGGACCGACTGGGGCGTCTTTTCGACATTCGGTTCCAGATCTACAAAAAGAAATTCTTCATGAAGTTTCTCAACAACTTCATTACACAGCTGACACCTTTCTTTTTCTATTCTGCGGGCGGTTATCTGGCAATCCAAGGCGAGATCACAGTTGGCGCATTGGTAGCGGCATTGGCGGCCTACAAGGATCTCAGCTCTCCCTGGAAGGAGCTGTTGACTTACTACAATCAGGTGCAGGACATGTCGCTGCGCTGGGAGATCGTAACCGAGCGTTTCGCGCCCAAAGGTATGATTGACGATCACCTTATGGAAGGGGAGCCAGAAGAAGTCCCGCATTTGGATGGCGCGATATCGATCCGAAATGTCACGGTGCGTAATTCAGACGGGAATGCGGTGTTAGAGAACATCAATCTGGAAATTCCAGCCGGTGCACGCGTCGCTATTCAGGCCAGCAGCCAGATCGAGCGCACGGCGCTTGCGGAAGTTCTTACCCGAGAGGTCATGCCAGCGCGCGGCAGCGTCACAGTTTCGGGTCACGATCTTGCTGAATTGCACCAAGCCGTGATCGCGGCACGCATCGGTTATGCACATTCGAGACCCTACTTGTTTGACGGAACACTCGGCGACAACCTTTTGATGCCGCTCAAGTCCAGTCCGAAAACTGTTTTGTGGGATCCTGACCGCAAAGATAGAAAAAAGATGGAGGCGGAACGTTCTGGGAACAGTCTAGACAGCATCCAGGCAGATTGGATTGATCCGGGTCTTGCTGGGTTGAACAGTGCAGAAGAAATCCGCGGCTGGTGGTTCCAGTTGGTCGAAGCGATGGGGCTGGACGAGCTTATGTTCCGCCGCATGCTGATGTCGCGCATCGATCCGGAAATGCATACAAAGCTTGCTGCCGATGTGGTGGGCCTTCGCGAGGAGGTCTATGAAAAGCTTGTGGAGCGCAAACTCGATGGTTTTGTGAACCGCTTCAATCCTGATGAGTTCAATCCTTCCACCCCGCTAGGCGGCAACCTGATGTTTGCATCGCCAAAACGCGACATTTCGCAGCGCGGCCTCGCTGCTGAACGCAGTTTTCTGGCTTTGATTTCGGAATTGGGTCTCGCAGAGCAGGGGATCGCAATCTCGCAAACTCTGATCGAAACCTTGCACCAGACCTTTGGCCGGGATGGGACCGGCCACCCGCTTTTCACCGCGTTGGGCATCGAAGATGAGCTCTATGAGCGGTTGGTCGATATTGCCACCCGCCGTCAGGAAAAGGGTGATCAGGCGCTTACCGAAGAAGAGTTTTCGTTGCTTCTTACAGTGCCCTTTGCTTTCACAGCGGAGCAGATTGGACCGGGCTTCCCCGAAAGCTTCAAACAGGAAATTCTTGAAATCCGCCGGACCAAAAGTGAAGAAATGCGCGAACGGATGCGCGGGCTTTTTGTACCCATCGCGATAGAGAACTACTTGCCGCGCCTCACGCTTTTGGAAAACGCTCTCTACGGCCGTATTTCTGCAATGGCAGGTGTGCAGGGTGAATTGATCGAAGACCTGGTGGGCGAAGTGCTGACGGAACATCACCTCAAGCGACAGGTAGCGGAGACCATTCTCGACATTCGAACGGGTTTGGGTGGGACAAACCTAGCTAGCGTATTTCAGGAACGCGCCGCTTTCAGCCGCGCCGGGATCAAACGTCCAGATATCCTGATCCTGGATACTGTTTTGGCCAGCCATGATGCGGAGAACCGGAAACAAACGCGTGCGAAACTGCGGGATCTGCTGCCCAAGGCCACAATGCTCTTTCTAGAGAACAAATTCGAAAACCCCACGGCCTACGATATGTTCGTCGAGATCAAAAATGGGCGCATTGACGGCGTTGAACAACCAGAAGTGCAGGCGGGTGCTGACAGCGGATCGGACGATCTGCGCCGCAAAATACGCGTGATATCCCGCACTGATCTGTTTGCTAATTTGGACTCGCGCAGCCAGCGCTTGCTGGCGTTTTCGGCGCAATGGTACCATGCGCCAGAGGATACGCGGATCTTTGCAATGGGCGAGCGGGCGGATGCAGCCTATTTGTGTCTATCTGGCGACGCAATGATGGGATACCGCGATGATGACGACGTTTGGCATGATGTTACAGCTGTCGGTCCGGGTCGGTTGATCGGCGATCTTGCGGTTATTCTGGATGAACCGCGCCAGCTCGACCTTGTTGCGCAAAAGGACACGAAATTTCTACGCATTGGCGCCGATGAATTCCGCTCGGTGATCGAAACGGATCCAAATGTGTTGATGCAGTTGTTGAAGACTGTGGCAGGGCATTTAACCGGTGCGGCAGGGCTATTGCGCGAAGCGCGTGTCAGCGTTCCTCAGGGAACACAAGGCACAGACGAAAAGACGGACGGTTAAGGGAAGCGCGCATGTTGCTTACCTCCGCATATCGTGCGTACCTGCAATTGCTGAGCCCCTTGCGAGAGACAGCTCAGATCTGGCGCCTCATCATTGGGCTGATCATCGCCACCGGCATCTTCCTGATCTGCAATCAAACGCTACTTCGCACGCTTTTGACCTGGCAGGGCAAGAACGCGCCAGCTTTTTCGGAAAAACTTCTGGCGGGATCCACACCTCTTGCGATGTACGTGGTTTTGGGAGGTTTTGGCTTCATTATCCTCGGCGTTGCGATCGCCTTGCGCGTTGTTCACAGTCGCGGTTTTGCTGGTATTTTCGGGGATTTACCACTCTGCTGGGCGCAGATGCGCGCCGTTCTGACCTTGTTGGTGCTAATCAATCTCTTGATCTGGATCCTGCCTCCTTGGGACATGGGTGCTCCGGTTGAGTTCAACATGAAGCTGAGCAGATGGCTCATTTTGCTGCCATTTTCACTGTTGGCGGTTCTGATTCAAGTAAGTGCCGAAGAGGTGTTGTTTCGAGGTTACATCCAGCAACAACTTGCGGCGCGATTCAACTCACCGCTGATCTGGATGCTCTTTCCCGCGGTCCTTTTCGGCCTTGGGCATTACATGCCGGAAGAGGCGGGTACGAATGCAACCGCGATCGCGATCTGGGCCGTTGCGTTTGGCGTGCTGATGGCGGATCTGACGGCGCGAGCTGGCACTTTGGGCCCTGCCATTGCGGTGCATTTCGCCAACAACGTCACTGCGATCCTGATCATTTCCTTGCCAGACAATCTATCGGGACTTGCGCTTTATCTGAGCCCCTTTTCGCTGGGAGACAGCGAGGCGGTGCGTGCCTGGTTGCCTGTCGACTTCGGGTTCATGATCGTAAGCTGGCTTGCGGCTCGGCTTGCGATCCGGCGTTGATTGCACTTTGCCCGCGACGCGATTAACTAGAGTCTAAGGGACGCCAAAGGATAGCCACATGAACTGGATCACAAACTATGTCCGGCCGAGAATCAATTCGATTTTCTCGCGCCGTGAGACGCCGGACAACCTGTGGACCAAATGCCCTGAGTGCGGCACCATGCTGTTTCACCGCGAAGTCTCTGACAATTTGAATGTGTGCACAAATTGCGACCACCACATGCATATCACGGCGCGTGACAGGTTTGTTGCGCTCTTTGATGGTGGTATTTTCACCGAAATTGAAGTCGAAGCGCCGAAGCCGGACCCGTTGAGTTTTCGCGACCAAAAACGGTATCCGGATCGCTTGAAGGCCGCGCAGAAACAAACCTCCGAAACCGAGGCGATGTTGGTTGCTGCGGGCGAAATTGGGCGTACGCCCATTGTTGCCGCGGCGCAGGATTTTGATTTCATGGCTGGCTCAATGGGCATGTATGTCGGTAATGCCATTATTGTTGCAGCGCAGGAAGCCGTGAGACTCAAGCGCCCGTTGATCTTGTTCTCAGCGGCCGGTGGTGCGCGGATGCAGGAGGGCATTCTGAGCCTAATGCAGATGCCGCGAACAACCGTTGCGGTGCAGATGCTCAAAGAAGCCGGGCTGCCCTATATCGTCGTTTTGACGCATCCGACGACCGGTGGCGTGACGGCAAGCTACGCCATGTTGGGAGACGTCCACATTGCCGAACCAAACGCGCTGATCTGTTTTGCCGGACCACGTGTGATCGAACAAACAATCCGAGAAAAGCTGCCCGAAGGGTTCCAGAGGGCGGAGTATCTGCTGGACCACGGCATGCTGGATAGGGTGACACCGCGCGGCAAGATGCGTGATGAATTGATCACGATTACGCGGATGTTGCTGGGATTGCCACCAGCCGTTCGCGGTGATTTGCCACCGCCTAAGGTCACCGCGGAGGTTGCCCCCTCAACGGCCAGTGGTGCGAAAGATACCCCGCCAACGACCGCCAAAAAATGACCGCTCCAAACTCGGACACCATCCTGGAGCGGATGATGGCCCTGCACCCCAAGATCATTGATCTGACACTGGATCGCATGTGGCGGTTGCTCGATGCCTTGGGCAATCCGCAAAATGCGTTGCCCCCCGTGATCCATATTGCCGGCACAAACGGCAAAGGGTCTACGCAGGCGATGATCCGCGCGGGTCTTGAGGCCGCGGGCCACCGGGTGCATGCCTATACCAGCCCGCATCTGGCGCGGTTCCATGAGCGTATCCGCGTCTCTGGAACATTGATATCGGAGCCAGATCTGACGGCAGTTTTGGATGAGTGCTATGCTGCCAACAACGGCGAAAACATCACCTATTTCGAGATCACGACCTGTGCGGCTTTGCTGGCGTTTTCTCGCGCGCCTGCGGATTATACTCTGCTCGAAGTGGGGTTGGGCGGTCGGCTGGACGCCACCAACGTGATCGCAAACCCCAGAGTTACGGCCATCACGCCGGTCTCGATCGACCACCAGCAGTTTTTGGGCGACACCCTTGCCAAGATTGCCTTTGAAAAGGCGGGCATTCTGAAGCGCGGGATACCTTGTGTCGTTGCACGTCAGCAAGAGGACGGTTTAGAGGTCATTGAAGAGGTGGCAGAGCGCACCGGTGCGCCATTGTGCGCCTTTGGTCAGCACTGGCACGCAGGGCCTGAGCGTGATCGCATGATCTATCAGGATGACACCGGTCTACTGGATTTGTCGCGCCCGAACCTGCCAGGGGACCATCAGATCATGAATGCAGGGACAGCACTTGCCGTGCTTCGATACTTGGGCTGCGGGTCTGATGTCTGCGAGGCCGCGGTGACGCAGGCCGAATGGCCCGCGCGCTTGCAGCGCTTGGTAAGCGGCCCGCTGGTGAACGGTGCGCCAGATGCGGAGTTATGGCTTGATGGGGGGCATAATCCGGCTGCGGGCGAGGCCCTCGCGACGCATTTGCGTAACATGTCTGCGCGCCCAACCTACCTGATTTGTGGCATGCTCAACACCAAAGACGTCGTTGGATATTTGCGGCCTCTGGCTGATGTGGCCGATGGATTGAGTGCCATTTCCATTCCTAATGAGGCCAACACATTGCCCGCTGAAAAGACAGCCGAGGCCGCCCGTGACGTGGGTTTCGATGTACAAACGGCGGATAGTCTACAAGAGGCCTTATCGGGCATTGTGACGCACACCCCAAATGCGCGTGTACTCATTTGCGGCTCGCTCTATTTGGCCGGGGCGGTGTTGCGAGAAAACGCCTGACAAGCTCTAATTATTCGTGGTGCACAATTTGCGGCGAAATACGTGGGCATAATGGACACTTGCCAAAGCCAGATCCAAGAGCCCACCTTAAAGGCCCCAACCTTCGGATTGCATCTCGCGCAGTCGCGACGCTGTGCGCTCAAACTCAAACGTACCTTCACCCTCGAGATAGAGCATTTCCGGCTTCGCAGCTGCCGAACAGATTAACCTGACCTTGGCCTCGTAGAGTGCATCAATAAGCGTCACGAACCTTTTCGCTTCGTTGAAATTGTCGCGCGAGAGAGTGGGTATGCCATCGATCATCAAAACCTTCACGGCTTCTGCCAGTGTCAGAAAATCGGCGGGCCCCAAAGGTCTGCCACACAGCTCATGGAACCCGGTGCGCGCGACGCCGTTGCGAAAAGCGGGTAGTGTCACCTCACGACCCTTAACCTTAAGGGTCAAAGGCGCGCCCGGTCCTCCTGCGAGATCGCGCCAAACGGTATCCATCGTGGCGCGTGCCTCAGCATTCACCGGTGTGAAATACACCGGCTGCCCGCCCAAACGATCCTGCCGATAGTCCGTTGGGCTGGCCAGTTCGATGACGTTCATTTTCTCTTTGATCAAGGCGATGAAAGGTAAAAACAGGTCGCGGTTTAGCCCGTTCTTGTAAAGTTCATCCGGTATCCGGTTGGAGGTTGTTACAACAACGACGCCGTCCTCAAAGAGCGCCTGAAACAACCTGCCAACAATCATGGCATCGGTGATGTCACTGATCTGCATTTCGTCAAAGGCGAGTAGACGCACCGACGCTGCGACATCCGCAGCAACTGGCGCAATGGCATCTTCAACCTCGGTTTTGCGCACTTCATGTATCGCAGAGTGGATTTCTTGCATGAATGCGTGAAAGTGGACCCGGCGTGCGGGAATGTCGCCCAAATGTTCCACGAACAGGTCCATCAGCATAGATTTTCCACGCCCGACGCCGCCCCAGAGATAGAGACCGTTCGGAGGTTCCGGGGCCTTGCGAAAAAGACCCTTTTTAACCGGCGCACTGAGTGCAGCCCGGATGCGGTCAAACTCCGGCATGACGGTGAGTTGCGCTTCATCTGCTTGCAATTCACCCGCGTCAATCAGGCCGTGATAAATGTCGTTGAGCGTTTCCATGATGTTTCAATAACTTGCTGTTGTCTCTTAGAAAAGGCTGCTGATGTATCAGACGTTATGATGGCTTTTTCACGATCGTTGATTTGACCCCAAAAACAACATGGTTACTGTCGCGCGGAGGAGTACATGTCATGCAACCTCGCACGCCGCTTTTTACGCCAGTCCTTATTGTCAGCTGTGTCATCATTATCGTCAGTTTTGCGATCCGATCGACTTTTGGCGTTTTTCAGATTCCCATTGCAGAGGAATTCGGCTGGCTGCGGGCCGAATTCTCGCTGGCGATTGCCATTCAAAACCTGGCTTGGGGTATCGGCCAGCCGCTGTTTGGCGCTTTGGCCGAAAAAATTGGAGACCGAAAATCGATTGTATTGGGCGCATTTGTCTATGCCCTTGGGTTGGTATTGTCGGCCCAGTCGTCAACGCCCATAGAACATCAACTCTATGCTTGGCTCATCGGCTTTGGCATTGCCGGCACGGGTTTTGGCGTGATTTTGGCAGTGGTAGGCCGTGCCGCATCCGATGAAAACAGGTCGATGTCACTCGCAATTGTTTCGGCGGCGGGTAGCGGTGGGCAAATCTTTGGACCGCCCATTGCCGAATGGCTACTGGGTTTCATGACTTGGCAAAGCACGTTTTTGCTCTTTGCTGCCGCGATCATTCTGGTGTTGCTGAGCTTGCCGATGATGCGCGCGCCGGTGATGGCCACAAGGTCAGATCTGGAAGAAAGCCTTGGACAAATCCTGGTCAAAGCCTTTCGCGACCCATCCTATACGTTCATCTACTTGGGTTTTTTCTCCTGCGGATACCAAATTGCCTTTATCACCGCGCATTTCCCAGCCTTTGTCACAGAGCTTTGTGGTCCGATAATGCCGGGTGGTACTTTGGACTCAATGGGGATCAGCACAACGTCAGCACTCGGCGCGGTGTCCATATCGCTGATTGGCATTACGAACATTGGGGGCACATTGCTGGCTGGATGGGCTGGCAAACACTACACCAAAAAATACCTCCTGGCTGGCATATATACGGGCCGGACCGTTGTTGCGGCCTTGTTCATCATCTTTCCGATCACACCCGCGAGCGTCATCTTGTTCTCCATTGCTATGGGCTCGCTGTGGCTTGCGACAATCCCGCTAACCTCTGGCCTGGTCGCGCATATCTATGGTCTGCGCTATATGGGCACGCTTTATGGAATCGTTTTTCTAAGCCACCAATTGGGCAGCTTTCTGGGGGTTTGGCTGGGAGGGCGGATGTATGATGTCTATGGCGACTATACACTGGTGTGGTGGATCGGTGTGGGTGTCGGCGCCTTCAGTGCGCTGATCCACCTGCCGATACGCGAACGCAGGCTGGAAGGTTTGCGTACAACCTAAACGGACTGCCGGGTGAAGTGATCGATGTGTTCCAAAACATCTGCAGTGTGGGAGTAAATCAAGCCATGGCCCGCCCCTTCAACCGCTTCGTTCTGAGCATTTGCGTTCAAATCCGTAAGCTTGTCCGCACAAGTCAGAGGGATGACGTCATCCTCAGCGCCCCAAATAGCGAGCAGCGGTACGCCTTCAGTCTTGAGGGTCATATGGTCATTAGCCAAATCTTCAGAAAGCAGACCGGTCAAACTTGCTCTTACAGAGCGAATGAAGCCGCGCCAGTTCAGCTCGGCCTTTTGCCGGTCGCTGATGCCTTCAACGCGGTTCGGTCCGGATTTCTCCGTAGCAATCGCCTTGCGCAATATCGCTGGATATCGGGACAATATCAGCCATGCGCCGATCACCGGCAGCTTTAGAGCAAATCCCAGATTGCCTGTTTGAACGGGTTTCATCCCGGCGGGTGCCAGTAAAATCAGTTGCCTGATACGATCCGGTTGGCTGGCCGCAAAGATGGCCGAAATCGCCCCGCCCATCGAATATCCCAAAAGGGTGATATCGTCTTCCAGGCCTTGATCGGCCAGAAGATCGGCCAGTTGTTGCATGAAGAATGCACGATCTTGCAGGCCGTGGGGACGATCAGAAAAACCTCGACCGTAGAGGTCGTATACCAGAACGCGAAACCCCATCATTACCAGACCTTGTGCCACCCCGCGCCAAACAAAGCTGGGAGTCGTCAATCCGTGTATGCAGACTGCGACTGGGCCGGTATCTGCGCCATACCACTGATAATGCGTGACGCCCTGCGACAGGTTGGCGAAGCTTCCAGGTGCTTGCGCGCGCGCCTTCTGGTTCATCGGTTTGCGCATCGCCTCGATGGCCCACGGGTAGGCCAAAATGCTTACGGGAATGAAAAGGAGCCAGATCAAGCCGTATCCTCCCACCGTTCCAGAATGTAGCGACATGTCATCAGGTCGAGATGTGCGCCGCCGCCATTTTTGAAAATGGTGATTTCGTTATCGGATTCGCGCTTGAAGTCGCCCGGTCGGTAATAATCTGCTACGATATTTTCTGCGGTGATCACGCCGGTTTCGATCGGAATTTTAAGCTCGCCGATATGCCCCACGGTCGTATCGAGGCTGTCGACAAACAATCTCCCACGGGTAAGGGCGGTGTCATCTACCTCTCGCATATCGGGGCGGTAGGCGCCTATCAGATCAATGTGTTGGCCCGGCTGAAGCCAGTCACCCATTATCAACGGATCGGTTGACATGGTCGCACTGGCGACAATATCCGCAGTGCGCACCGCACTTTCCAAATTGTCCGCAACCGTGAGATTTGGAAGGGTCGCCACCATTTTTTGTGCTGTTTCCCGAGTCCTGTTCCACACAGTAAAATGCGCTTGTGGAAAGACTGCACTGTAGGCCGCATACAACGCGTGTGCTTGCGTGCCTGCGCCCACGAGCAGGATGATTCGGCTGTCAGGCCGTGCAAGCCGTCGGGCGGCCAGCAAGCTGTCGGCCGCCGTTTTCCATTTGGTGACAAGGTGGAAATCAATGATCGCCTGCAATGTCCCGTGGTCGTCTGAAAACAGCATGACGCCACCGTTGATGGCACTGTTTCCCTTTTCCAGGTTTCCCGGGAAAATCGTTGCGGATTTTACGGCGAGGCCCAAACCATCGATCCAAGCGGCGCGGTTCAAAAGCGTGTCGGGATCGCGGTAGAGAAACGTATCTGCGATCTCGGCCTTGGGCAACAAGTGCCCGGCGGCTAGCGCATCTGTTAACGCAATCCATTCCAGCCGCGCTTCGCCTGCGTCAAACGGTATGATTGCTGTGCTCATTGCGCTTCGCTCTGAGATAACAAACCTACGTCAACCAGCCGGTTTGCCCACCCTTGCGGGCCTTCGAAAAGATGCGTTTGCCAGCCGTAATCGTCGGCTGCGTGAATGTTCTCGGTTCGATCATCGGTGAAGATGATCTCGGACCCTTGCAGGCCGGATGTGGCCTGGACCTGACGATAAATCTCCGGGTTTGGTTTCGTCACGCGCATGTGGCCGGAGATGAAATCCCGATCAAAAGCGTTCAAAAACGGGTAATGCGTGGCGGCAAACGCATAGCTGTCAATGCCAAAGTTCGTCAGCGAAAACACCGGTACGCCCTTGGTCTGCAGAGCTTTCATCAAACGCACTGAATGATCAATCACCGGGGTCGCCATTTCGATCCAGCGGTCGTGCCACATTCGAATTTCGTCCCGCCATTGCGGCAGCGCATCGGCCTGCGCATAGATGGTTTCGGCAAAAGGATGTCCCAGATCAACAAGTTCGTTCATCGCATGCAAATCGACGTCGGCAAACATGGCGCGGCGGCGGTCTTCGCCAATAACGGCGTCATAAAACCTTTCGGGTTGCCATTCTATCAGGACATTCCCGATGTCAAAAATCACCGCTTTTGGTTTCATGACAGGCCCTATATTTCAGTCTAGTCAGAGGGTTGATTTGGCGCTTCTCAGAGATCGTTCCAACGCGTCCAGAAAACGGGAGCGGTCGGCTTTTGTAAAGCCCTTGCCGCCGCCCTGGCGAAAAGGATCGGCGGCGCGCAGATCTGTCATCAGGTCTCGTGTTGCCAAAACGTTGCCGATATTGGCGGATGTCAACGCTTCGCCATTGTGCTTGAGCACCTGTGCGCCGGCTTCGACACATTTTGCAGCCAGTGGAATGTCGCCCGTGATCACCACATCGCCCCTGCCGCACCGGTCGGCGATCCACATATCTGCCACATCCGGGCCGTCCGGCACGATCACGGTTTCGACCAATGGATTTTGTGAAGGCCGAAGCCCGCCATTTGACACAACGTACATTTTGACGCGGTGCCGGGTTGCGACCTTTTCAGCCTCGGCTTTGACCGGGCAGGCATCCGCATCAATGTAGAGCGCGGTCATGTGTGGAGCGCGTCTGCGTGAAAGGCCAGGTGTTCTTCCATGAAGGTGGAGACAAAAAAGTAGCTGTGATCATACCCCGGTTGCAGGCGCAGTGTTGCCTGTTGTCGCCGTTTTGCAGTGGCTTCAGCGAGAGCTTCGGGCTTCAGCAAGTCTATGAACTGATCCTTGCTGCCAGTGTCGATGAGGATCGGCCCGTCAAAGCCGTTTTCCTGCATCAGCAATGTGGCGTCATGTCCGGCCCATTTCGTTTCATCTGTGCCCAGATAGGCGGTCAGCTGTTTGCGACCCCAATCGCTGGCGGTGGGGTTCGATATTGGCGCAAACGCCGAGACAGATCGGAAACGCCCCGGCAGTGACATCGCCATTGTCAGCGCACCGTGCCCACCCATCGAGTGCCCGGTTATCGATTGACGCGACATGTCCAAATCGAAATTCCGCTCCAGCAGTGTGGGCAAATCGCTGGTGATGTAGTCCCACATCTGAAAGTGGGGCGCCCATGGCGTTTCCGTGGCGTTGACATAAAAACCGGCGCCCTGACCGAGATCATAGGCTTCGTCATCTGCAACGCCTTCGCCACGTGGCGAGGTGTCCGGGAAAACCAGCGCGATGCCGTGTTCAGCCGCCCAGCCCTGCGCGCCAGCTTTGGACATGGCGTTTTCATGGGTACATGTCAGACCGGAGAGATACCAAAGCAATGGGACGGGGGCATCTTTGACTTCCTGTGGCAGAAACAATCCAAAGGTCATGTCGCAGGCACAGCTTTCCGAGGCGTGGGTGTAAACACCCTGGGTGCCTCCGAAACAGGCATTTTCCGAGATGGTTTCCATGGCAGTCTCCTTGCAGGTGTTTTCTGTTGGCTACCCTTTGCTGGGGTATCCGGCAAGCCCTGGCCTTCAGCTGGGAGCAACGATTGCTATGATCCCGCTGACTGTCAGAATACTGACTACGGTGGATACCAGAATCGCAGCTGACACACGATGGGGTGCAACGGCGTAGTGCTGCGCCAAGATATAGACGTTTCCGGCGACGGGCAGGGCGGCCGCCGCGATGATGACGGCAGCGAAATAGGGGTCAGCAGGAAAGAGATAGAGCACGCCAATGGCGACCAGAAGCGGGTGCAAACCAAGCTTGCAAAAGGTGAGCCATCCGGCGATGTGTAGCCTTTCCGCAGACTTTGTGGCAAGTGACCCGCCGATCGCAAACAATGCGCCGGGCGTTGCAGCGGCGCCCAGAATGGCCAGAAACTCATTGACCGGAGCCGGGATCGGGATGTCGAAATAAGACCACGTCAGACCTGCGACAATTGCCATGATCATAGGGTTCTTGATCAGCCCGAGACTGACCGTGCGCAAGACGCCAATTTGCAGACGACCGTCGCGTGAACCGGTTATCAGGATGACAATCAGGCTGGAAAATACAATCAGATCAACGGCCAACGCCATCATTACCGGGCCAACAGCTGCCTCCCCCATCAAGAGTGTTAGCATTGGCACACCCAGAAAGCCCACGTTGCCGATGGCCGCGCATTGCGCCTCGACGGCGGCGGTGGCCACGTCGAGTTTGCGCAAGTATCCGACAAGCGTTGCGATCAGATAGACCGCCATGGTGCCTGCCAGATAACCGGCAACAAGATTTGGATCCCAGACTTCCTCGAGCGACAGGTTCGCTGAAAAGCGAAACAGCATCGCGGTTAGGGCGAAGTAAAATACGAACTTGGTCAGATAAGCGGTCGCTTCTTCCGTAAAAAACCGAGTGTAGCCCGCCCAGTATCCCAAACCGATCAGAGCGAAAAAGGGAACTGTCTTGAAAAAGATTTCAATCATGATCGGGTGTTAGAGCGAACCGTACAGTTGCGCAAGTTAGCCAGAGCCGATCAATGCGCCTGCGCTGAAAACAAGGGCGCCTCCGACGACTACTTGCAGGGTTGCCCGCCAAAAGGGTGTTTCCATGAAACGGTTCTGGATCCAGGCGATGGCCCACAATTCCACAAATACGACCGCGATGGCGATAGCGGTTGCGGTCCAGAAATCTGTAATGAGATAGGGCAGCGCGTGGCCCAAACCGCCGACTGTGGTCATGATGCCGGAAGCGAACCCGCGTTTTACCGGTGAGCCACGGCCCGAAAGTTGACCGTCGTCAGAAGCGGCCTCGGTAAAACCCATCGAGATGCCCGCGCCCACAGATGCCGCCAGACCCACTAGGAAAGTTGTCCAGGTGTCCTGGGTCGCGAAAGCCGTTGCAAATATGGGAGCCAGTGTTGAGACGGAGCCATCCATTAGGCCCGCAAGCCCGGGCTGAACCCAGGTCAACAAAAACTGTCGGTGCGCGGCTTCTTCTTCGGTTTGGCGGATTTCCGGTCCAAGGTGCTTGGCTTCAAGATCGCCCGCGATGATCTGATGCCCGGCTTCTGCGGCGGCAAGATCACCCAACAGTTTTCGGGTGGCAGCATCGGTCGCATGGGCCGCTGCAGTTACGTAGAACTTTTCTGCCTCGCGCTCCATGGCTCCGGCTTCGGCGCGGATCCGTTCCAACCCGAGGTTTTCCACCAGCCAGACGGGTCGACGCTGAAAATAGCCAGCAACATGTTCGCGTCGGATCAATGGGATTACATCGCCGAAACGCTCTTGGTGGAGGTCAATCAACTGCTGCCTGTGTCGGTCTTCTTCTTGTGCCATGCCGTCAAAGACATGGGCAGAATCGGGAAATTCCTGGCGCAGGGTTTCGGCATAGCCTCGATAGATACGGGCGTCATCCTCTTCGGACGAGATCGCCAGAGCCAGTATTTCCTGTTCGGTCAGATCCCGGAACCGTTTGCGAAAAAAGGAAGATCGCATTGTGTAAACCTCAAATATTAGAATCATTCTAATGTACTTGTAGTCGTCGGGCAATCAAGTTTGCAGAAGCTGTTTTGGAATTTGCTTGGAACTGAACGGTTCGGTTTATATTGTGGTTCTGAACAGCCGGGGGCGCTATGACAGCTACAGCCGAAATGATCCGCAAGGGGCGCAAGTTCGATCAGGTGCTGGAAGGCGCTCGTCAGGTTTTCATGGCAGATGGGTTCGAAGGTGCCAGCGTGGATGATATCGCACGGGTCGCCAATGTATCCAAGGCGACGCTCTACAGTTACTTTCCCGATAAGCGGCTTTTGTTCATGGAGGTCGCCACGACCGAGTGTCAAAGGCAATCACGCTATGCGCTTGACAGCATCGATATGGAGGCGGAGCCGCGCGAGGTTCTCAAGCAAACGGGCCAGCATTTTTTGAGGTTTATTACTTCCAAATTCGGGCAGCAGATTTTCCGGATGTGTGTGGCTGAGTCCGATCGTTTTCCTGAGTTGGGTCAAAAGTTCTACAACTCTGGCCCGGCAGTTTTTCGGTCGGTCATTGCGGCCTATTTCGAACAGGCCGAAGCGCGGGGCCAGTTACAGATCGAAGATCGCATTCTGGCCGTGGATCAGTTCGGTGAATTATGCAAAGCGGATATTTGGCCGCGTTTGATTTTTGGCATGATCAAAGGTGTCACCCCAGCTGAGATTGACCGCGTTGTTGATGGGGCGGTTGAAACCTTCATGGCGCGCTACGGGGTGTAACAGGGGGGACTCGACTCGCGTGCTCCCGCGATTTACTGATAAGAACAAATAAAGAACAAATCGAATCTGATCGTCCTGCTGCCCTATGACGGACCGCCGTATCCTTTCGCTTTGGTTCCCGCATCTGGGGGCCGACCGGCTCATGCGTCGGGAACCGCAGCTTGCGGATGTGCCCTTGGGCGTGGTGCAGGATCTAAATAACATGCAGGTCTTAACGTCTCTTAACCCCAGCGCCTTGCGGTTTGGGTTGCGGGTGGGTCAGCCCGTGCGAGATGCCCATGCCATGTGCGAAGGATTGATGACCCGAACCCGCTCTGTGCAGGGCGAGGCGGGGTTTCTGACATTGCTTCAGCGCTGGGCGGGTAAATTCAGCCCCTGGGTGGCGACGGAAGCCGACGATGGGCTGGTGGTTGACCTGACAGGTTGCGCGCATCTTTTCGGGGGCGAAGAACCTTTGATCGCCGTGGTGCAACAGGATTGCACCGATCTGGGGCTCACTGTGCGTATGGGGTTGGCAGACACGCGGGGCGCGGCCTGGGCATTGGCGCGTTTTGCAGGTCAGGCGGCTGGATCACACCGGTCGGGTGACGCCATTGATCAGGAAGCCCGCGCCACCCGGTCGCGTTCTGGAAAGCGACGCCATTGGACCAAAGGTGGTGCCGCTCCGATGGTTACGTTGGGCCGTGCTGAGGCCGCGCACCGCATCGCGGCGCCGGGTCAGATGTACTCCGCACTGGGCCCGCTGCCTGTTGCCGCGCTTCGGCTGGATCCGGAGCTGACGGCACAATTGGCGCGGTTGGGCTTGCGCCGGATCAGTGATCTGCTGGGCCAGCCGCGCGCAGGCCTGGCGCGGCGGTTCGGGCGCGGTCTGGTGATGCGCATGGATCAGGCGATGGGCTCTGCGCCCGAACCTGTCTCCCCTGCCAAACCGCCCGATCATTTTGCCGTTCGGTTGACCTTGCCAGACCCTATTGGGTTGGAGGCAGACATACTTGCGGGGCTAGGTCGGCTGCTGCCACGTCTTTGCAAAAGCCTTGAAAACAAGGGGCGTGGCGCGCGGCGCGTCCGCCTTCAGGCCTTTCGCAGTGACCATGGGATCGAAAGCATCGAGGTGGGTCTGGCACGCCCTTCCCATGATCCCGACCGCATCCAACCGCTGTTGGCACTGAAGCTTGGTGAGATCGATGCAGGTTTTGGGATTGATATGCTGCGGGTGGAGGTGATCCAATCCGAGCCGCTCCATGAGCGCCGTGTCGTGGGTCATCTGGAGGCTGGCCATGCAGTTAACAAGCGGCTGGCGCAGAATACAGCGCTGGACGATCTCATCGGACGGATCGGCGCGCGTGTCGGGCTGGAAGCCATCACCCGGCGGCATCCTGCCTCAAGCCATATCCCCGAAAAGACCAGTACGGTTCAGGCCGCCGCATGGTCCGTGCCCCATGAAGGGGATTGGCCCAAAGCGCCCAATTCGCGCCCCATGCTGATGTGGCAGCCGGAGCCGATAAATGCACCAGATGCGCCGCAGGTCCCTCAGGCGTTTCGCTGGCGGGGGCAGAGTCTGGAGCGGGTGCGTGCCATCGGCCCCGAACGGATTGCGCCTGAATGGTGGCTGGATGATCCCAATTGGCGCAGCGGCGTGCGCGACTACTGGGTGACGGATACAACAGATGGCCAGCGCTTGTGGCTGTTTTACGGTCATGGTGGCACGATGTCGTCTGGCTGGTTTTGTCAGGGGGCTTTTGCCTGACAAACGATATACGCGTCAATGCGGTCTTGAGCTCCTACGACGTTTTCTGCGACGCTCTTTGTTCATCGCCCGCAACCTGTCAAAGGTCGCATCTCCCAAAACACCGCGCAGGAGTTATTTCGCGTTCAAGCCTGATTTTATTGTAGTCTCGGCAACTGTCTCAGAATGAATTCGAGGCGCGTATTTGAAAGTCTGTGCCCCAACGCCAAACTGAACATCCTTTAACAGTTGCGTCCGGATTTTATGATATTGGGCATCAGAAACGGCTGGTTTGATCGCTTTTCGCAAATGAACAAAGAATTCATGCCCTCTGATTTCAAAGGTTTCGAAGTCCAGCAGGTCTGGTCGGGAAACGGAGTTAGTCAAAACAGGTTCGACAATCAGGTATCGCCATGCTCAGAATGCCGCACTCCCTCAAAACATCCACACATCTCCTCAAGAATTTGATCGGATTGAGTATGTGCTCAACGTTGTACGACAATACGGCACATACACCTTGTCAACGCCCTGTTGCGCAAGGCACAAATCTGCAATGTTGCTCGCATCTCCTGCAATATCCACGTTTTCAATATCCGACAGCTGATCATCGGGTATATTGGTATCTGTGCATTGGCCGCGCATACTTACAAGAGTGGTCTGCCTACCGGCGACTTTACTGATGTACATACCGCCGAGCTTTTACCGTGGACGAGTTTCCAAGCGAAAACTCGACAAGTATTTTAGCATATGCTTCATATGTCTGTGCGCGCACCAATTGCTTCTCCTAAGCCATGATTTGTCTAAGCCCCCGCAACATGCAGCTGATTAGAAACCGATTGTAATCTCGGGGCTTGATTTGAAGTCCGAAGAGCGCAAGTCTAAGGCATGAATTATCAGGTGCCTCCGTCCAGCAATCTGCACCATCTACCGCCCGAGCAGATTGCCTTTCACCGCACAGAACTCTCGGTGATCCTATCCCTTTACGGCAAATTTGTTGCAGCCGGTGAATGGCGTGATTACGGTATTTCCTGTTTGCGCGAAGTGGCCATATTTTCCGTTTTCAGACGTACCGCCGAGAACCCGATGTATCGGATCGAAAAGCGGCCCAAGATGCGGGACAAGCAAGGAATGTATTCGGTTGTGGGCATGGATGGTCAGATTTTACGCCGTGGACATGATTTGAAAACTGTGGTGCGCGTGCTGGAACGCAAGCTGATCCGCGCCGTAGACTAGCAAAGTCAAGGCCGCGGCAGGCGTTTGTGCCCGGTGACCGGCCCGTCGCCTTGCGTCAGAATACGGGCGATGCCTGCTTCGATGCCTTCTTCGGTGACAGCCATATGGCCAGCGTTTGCATGGATCATTGTGCCCGCATCCATCACAAGGGCGACGTGACCTTTCCAGAAAATGAGATCACCACGGGCGTAGGGTGTGCCCTCAGGCAAATTTCTCCCAAGTGCCGCCTGTTGCAGGTCAGTGTCGCCGGGGCAGGGAATGTTGCATGCGTGACAGGCCCATTGCACCAGTGCAGAGCAATCCAAACCCCAACCGCTGTTCCCGCCCCATAGATAGGGGGTGCCGAGAAAGAGTGACGCGACAGCAATCGGATCGGTCGCGGTGTCGGAGGTTCTATGCAGATGCTGGCGTGGGATGTGACCCAGTTCGGTTTCAATGAAGATTGGCGTTTCTGCAATCGCGGTCAGTCGGCTCCCGAAGGACAGGGTCACGCGGTCCGATGATTTGATATCTGGCGCCGCGTACGCCTGCGTCATGCGGGCGGTTACCGCATGCGTTGCGATCGCCGGAGCCCCCAGGACATCCGCCATGACATAGCCGCAGTAGCCGTCCTTTTCTGACTTGATCAGCCGCCAGTTGCCATCGTGTTGCAAAACGGTCACGGGGTCGCCGTAGATCAGCTGGCGGTCGCGCGGTCCCGTCGGTGTGCGGTGCAAATCAGCCACCGGCACGGTCACCCGCTTGGGGTCGGATACGGACACAAGATCCGGGTCTGGTGTTGTGCGTGGGTCTCTCATGTCTGTGCCATGCCGTTTAGCGTTTGCAACAATGCGCGTGTTGCCTGACCGACACCGCCCTTTGGCCGCGCGGGGGCGTCGCTGGGTTGCCAGCCGTAGATGTCAAAATGCGCATATGTTGATGTGTCTACAAAACGACGCAAAAACAGTGCGGCAGTGATTGAACCGGCAAACCCGCCCTTGGGCGCGTTGTCCAGATCGGCAATGCCGGGTTCGATCATCGCTTCGTAGGGGGTATGAAAGGGCATGCGCCAGACCGGATCGGCCTGGGTTTGCGCGGCTGTTTCCAGCGCGGCGACAAATTGTAGATCGTCACAATAATAGGGTGCAAGGTCGGGGCCCACGGCAACACGTGCAGCGCCTGTCAGTGTGGCCATGGAAACAATCAGGTCAGGCTCGGCCTCTTGCGCATAGGAAAGCGCGTCGGCAAGCACCAGGCGGCCTTCCGCATCAGTATTGTTAATCTCGGCCGTGAGACCCTTGCGCGAGGTCAGAATATCGCCGGGTCGAAAGGCGTTGCCTGACACAGAGTTTTCAACGGCAGGGATCAACACGCGCAATTGGATAGGGACACCCGTGGCCATGATCATATGCGCCAGGCCGAGGACGGAAGCCGCACCTCCCATGTCCTTCTTCATCAACCCCATCGAGGCCCCGGGTTTCAGGTTCAGGCCGCCGGTGTCAAAACAGACACCTTTGCCGACCAAAGTGATCTTTGGACCCGCATCGCCCCATGACATATCCAGCAAACGTGGTGCGCAATGGGCGGCGCGTCCAACCGTATGGATCATCGGGAAATTTTGCGCCAAGAGGTCGTCACCGGCGATGACACTCAAGTCCGCACTGTGGATCGCAGCAAGGTCACGTGCCGCCTCCTCCAGGTTGTCCGGACCCATATCAGAAGCAGGCGTGTTGATGAGATCGCGGGTGAGTGCCTCCCCCGTTGCGATCGCATGAAGGACGTGCGCATTGCTGCTATTGGGGGCGGCAAGCTCTGCTGCCATGGGCGTTTGTGGGCGGTATCGGTCAAATCGATAGCCGGCAAGCAGACAGCCCAAAGCTTCGACTTCCGCGTCGCCTTCAGGCAAGCCAGATGCGATGGCATAGGCGCCTTTGGGAAGCTTGGATAGGGCTGATGCCAGATGGAAACGTCCCCGCGCGCGGGTATCTTCTGTGCCATAGCCTGCCAGAGCGAGCTTCGGGGTGCCATTTGAATCAGGCACCAAGACAGCCTGCCCCAGGCTGCCTGCGAACCCCAGCGAAGACACCCAAGCCGATACTGGGTAAGGCTGCTCAGACAGCCAGTCTTCAAGCTGGGATTGCGCGACGAGATGAAGTGGAATTGCTGGTTCAGATGGATCGGCAAAGGAGGGCATCGACATGACAAGGGGCCTTTCAGGCGAATTCCGTGTCAGATTAGACTGTCGTGTCTCCGGTGCAAGGGATCAGATCGTGATGTCCTGTAAATCCCAGATCGCCGTCAAAGACTGCTCGCCGATACGAATAAGGCGCGCAAGCGTCGCCGCAATGGCCGGATCATCGCTGTTGTCTATGGCTGACATCACATCGCCCGCGACGCGCGCCAGCACGTGCATGCCGATTTGATCCGCGATGGCGATCAGCGATCGCGCACATTTGCGTAATTCGGCCGAATTTGATGCGTTGTGCAAACGGCTGCAATGCGACAGCCGCAAAGCTAACTCTTCCATCGCGCGACAAACGACATCTTCAGCAGTCGCTTCGCCCAATTCAGCGTATAGTGCTGCAAGCCGATCCTGATCGACGTGCACGGTTTCTTTCAGCCTGATTTTCAGGAACTGATCCATTGCTCTCACCCTTTTACGCCCCCACGGCACGCAATTGGTATGGCACGCAAATTCTATCCAAAGTGTTTAGGCCCAGGACTGTTTTCGCTCGAATTAGATGTGAATGCGGTATAGTTGCACGCAACTACCACGAAAAAACGGTACCAAAATGAATCAGGCAAAACCGCTTCCGAACTACCTTGTACAGCGCTATCACGGCTGGAAAGCAACAGGTTATGCCGAAAACAAAGCTTGGTATCGCCGATTGGCAAGCGACGGTCAGCACCCGCGGGCTATGGTCATTTCCTGCTGCGACAGCCGTGTTCATGTCACATCGATTTTCGGAGCCGACCAAGGTGAATTTTTCATTCACCGCAATATTGCCAACCTTGTACCGCCTTACCAGCCGGACGGCGATCACCATGGTACCTCGGCGGCAGTGGAATATGCAGTCAACATGTTGAACGTGGCGCATTTGATTGTTTTAGGACACTCTAGTTGTGGCGGGATCAAAGGGTGCATTGACATGTGTAAGGGTCACGCACCGGAACTCGAAGGCAATCACAGTTTTGTGGGCCGTTGGATGGACATCCTCAAACCAAAATATGAATTGGTGGCTGGCGAAAGTGATCCGGTTCTTCAGGCACAACAGCTTGAAAAACATGCTGTGATGACAAGTCTGGAAAATCTTTTGACTTTCCCCTTTGTCCAATCCCGAGTTGAGGAAGGCCTGTTGACCTTGCATGGGTTGTGGACAGATATCGGCGAAGGCAGCCTCGAATTCTACAATCCTGAAAAACAGCAATTCCAACCACTTTGATGTTGCTTAAATGAACGATTGTTCTTATTCCACTGGGCAACCTTTCAGGAGCGTCTCATGGAGCAGATAATAACGTTGGCATCAAACAACCTGTTGTCACCGATCATTCTGTCTTTTGCCCTGGGTGTCGCTGCATCCCTGGCGCGCTCGGATTTGAGTGTGCCCGAAGCCGCCGCCAAGGCCCTGTCGATCTATCTGCTTTTCGCGATTGGGTTCAAAGGCGGCGTCAGTGTTTCATCGCATGGGATTGATGCAAGACTTGGTTTGACGCTCTTGGCGGGGATCATTCTGTCCGCCCTTTTGCCATTGATCGCTTTTGGCCTGCTTCAGGTGATGACAAAGTTGTCACGCCTGGACGCGGCGGCGGTTGCGGCGCATTACGGCTCAATCTCAATTGTCACCTTTGTTGCCGCGACCTCGGTGCTGGAAAGCAGCGGCATTGCGTCAGAGGGCTACATGGTGGCCGTGGCCGCCGCGATGGAAGCGCCCGCGATCCTGTCGGCACTTTGGCTGATTTCACGCGGTGGTGAGGGCCGCCGGATGGACAGCGACCTGTGGCGCGAGATCATGCTCAATGGATCGATTGTGTTGCTTGTCGGGTCGTTTTTCATCGGATGGGCGACAGGCGAAGAGGGGCTCAAGGAAATTTCAAGCTTCATCGTTGCCCCTTTCAAGGGCGTGCTCTGCCTGTTCTTGCTGGATATGGGGCTGGTCGCCGGGCGCGGGTTACGTGGCGGTAGCGGTGTATTGCGTCCGGGTGTCTTGGCTTTTGGCGTTCTCATGCCAATTATTGGCAGCCTCTTTGGGCTGGGCACCAGTCTGCTCTTGGGTTTGTCCGCGGGTGGTGTAGCATTGATGATGGTGTTGTCGGCATCGGCGTCTTACATCGCGGTTCCTGCCGCGATGCGTGTCGCCTTGCCCGAAGCAAACCCGTCGATTTACCTGACGCTGTCACTAGGCGTAACATTCCCTTTCAATCTGACGCTGGGCATTCCGCTCTATATTGCAATTGCAACAGCCCTGACAGGAGTCTGAATACATGGAAACGCATCAAGCCAAACGTGTTGAGATCACAATCGAAGCCATCATGCAATCACGCCTGTGTGAAACCTTGATTGACGCGGGCGTTACAGGTTTCACAATACTTCCGGTGCTGGGCGGATCGGGTCGATCCGGTGATTGGGTCCGTGCCGGTGAGATTGGCCGGGCCAGCGGTATGGTGCAGGTTATTTGCATCATTCGTAGCGAAAAATTGGACGATCTATTGGACGCTGCCTTCGGCGTGGTTGAGCGCCATATCGGCGTTGTCAGCATTGTTGATTGTGAAGTGCTACGTGCCGAAAGATTTTAACCTTTTTTAAACCAAAATTAAGGAAACCTCTGCGGTATGAACAGCCGTACAGTGACGATACAATTGCCCGCCGACCTCATGCTTGCCGTGCACGATCTGGCGACGGAGCGCGAAGGCACAGTTGGGAAGATCATCGAAGATCTTTTGGTTACCCATCTTGCTGCGCAAAATGGATCAAAAAAGAAAACAGAAGCAGCAGATCAACGCCTGGTATTTGCGCTGCAGAATTTGCTATTTCGGGATATGGCTGAGGCCTCCGGCTGGGATGATCTAGACGCGCGCCTGCGTCGGCACGGCTATTACCTCAAGATTGCATGGGGCGGGTTGTCGCTGCATACTGAAACCAGCGGTCAGTGGCTTTGCAATTCCTCTGATCTGGGTTTTTCCTACCTCACATTCTTGCGCCGCTTTGGACCCGGAAAGCCAAAAGGTCCAAGAGACTGACGGCGCGCCTTAGATCTGTTTGTCGATCAACAGGATTTTCTCTCTGAGCAGCATTCTGACCGCCGAGAAAAAAAGAGGCACGCAAAACGTGCCTCTTCGGTGTTGATACTGACGTATCTTTTAGCCCTTTTTTAGCACCCGGTTGCCCAGAAGTTCCGCAATTTGCACGGCGTTCAGAGCGGCTCCTTTGCGCAGGTTATCTGACACACACCACAGGTTCAGACCGTTAGCAATTGTACTGTCCTGACGGATGCGGCTGATGAATGTTGCGAAATCGCCAACACACTCAACCGGCGTGACATAGCCACCGTCCTGGCGCTTGTCGATCACCATGACACCTGGCGCTGTGCGCAGGATTTCGCGCGCTTCGTCTTCGTCCAGATGTTCTTCGAATTCAATGTTCACGGCCTCTGAGTGGCCGACAAACACCGGCACGCGCACGCATGTGGCGGTTACTTTTATGGATGGATCGACGATTTTCTTCGTCTCCACCATCATTTTCCACTCTTCTTTTGTGGTGCCATCTTCCATGAAGTCATCAATGTGCGGGATCACGTTGAAAGCAATCTGCTTTGTGAACTTCCTTGGCGGTTTGTCATCTGTGGGGTTGTAGATGGATTTGGTCTGATCCCACAATTCATCCGCGCCCTCTTTTCCGGCACCAGACACCGATTGGTAGGTGGAGACAACCACGCGTTTGATCGTCGCCCGGTCATGCAGAGGTTTCAGCGCAACAACCATCTGTGCGGTAGAGCAATTTGGATTGGCAATGATGTTTTTCTTGGCATAGCCCATGATCGCATCCGCGTTCACCTCTGGCACGATCAGGGGCACCTCCGGATCATAGCGATAGAGCGACGAGTTATCGATTACCACGCAGCCGACTTTTGCCGCTCTGGGGGCGTATTTCTTCGTGGCCTCTGAGCCGACGGCGAAAAGCGCAATGTCCCAGCCTGTGAAGTCAAACGTATCAAGGTCCTTCGTCTTCAGCGTCTTCTCGCCAAAGCTCACTTCTGTGCCCAGAGATCTCCGGCTGGCCAGCACGGCGATCTCGTCCACGGGGAAGTGGCGTTCATCAAGAATGTTCAGCATTTCGCGGCCCACATTACCTGTGGCACCCGCAATAACGACGCGGTAACCCATCTGTTTTACTCCGATATATAAGTGATGGTGCGCGCCTCTTATACCCCTTGCTGGTTAAGGGAAAGGGTTGTCAGGCTTTCTTGCCTTTCCACTTGGCGGCAGCGGCTTTTGCATTGTTGAGCAAGAGCGCAATATCCATTGCGACGGCCACAAACCGCGCGCCAGCCTCCAAGGATTTTTCGATCATCCCTTCGTCAGTTGTCAGTATGCCCGCAGCCTTGCCGCTGTCGCTGATCTTTTTGAGGGCACCTAGAATGGTCGCCTGCATGTCAGGATGCATGTTCTGACCCAGAAAACCAAGGCTGGCTGAGAGGTCCGCAGGGCCGATGAAGACACCATCCACGCCATCAACGGCAAGGATATCGTCCAGATTGTCTAGACCAGTTTTGCTTTCGACCTGTACCAACAGACAAATCTGGTCATTGGCCGTCGGGCCGTAGTTTTCGATTTGACCAAAGCCTGACACGCGACCGACCGCGTAGCCCACGCCGCGCGTGCCTTCGGGGGGATAGCGACAAGCGCGCACCAGTTCGCGGGCCTGCTCGGCGGTTTCTACCATCGGTACCAGCACCGTTTGCGCCCCGACATCCAGGATCTGTTTGATCATCCATGTTTCGCCAACCGTAAGCCGAACCACCGGATGACTATCGCTATCTTTGAGCGCCATCATCTGGTCGCGAATGGAGCGAATGTCATTTGGGGAATGTTCGCCGTCAATCAGCAACCAATCAAATCCCGCGTTGCCCATGATCTCCGCAGTGTAGCTTTCGGCAATGCTCATCCAGCAACCAAAAAGAGTGTCACCCTCAGCGAGGGCTTTTTTGAAAGTGTTGATTGGCGCGGGCATGAACGGTCCTTCGCATGTTGTTTGATGCGCACCATAAGGCGACCGCGCAGGCGAGTACCAGCAGGAAAGAACTGCAGGCATGTATCGCCGGTTACCCTTTTGGAAATTTTGCTGAATTCTGCACTATTTGTCAGGCTCAAAGGATAGTACGGGGCAAATTTGGGAGGCTTGTCGCGTTAAAACAGGAACGGTGTCTTTTATGGTGTCTTGCCTTGTTTCAGGCCTTCTGTGCAGGGGGCTGGCCGTCCACGATCACGATGTTAGCCGTGCAAGCTGCGGACCGATGCTCTCGGGCATTTTGGTATTCTGGCGAATTGTAACAGGCCAGCGCCTGCTCTTTGCTGTCGAAAGAGATCACGACATGGCGTTGCCATGTTTGGCCTTCCAGCGTGTCGGCGGCACCGCCTCGTACCAGAAACTCCGCGCCATATTTTGCGAAGGCCGCAGGGGCAAGTTGTTGGTAGTCACCGTAGGCCTCTGGGTCGGTCACCGTGACAAAGGCGATCCAATATGCTTTGGAAACCTCATTCGTCATCATGCGGCTTAGTGTTGAGAAACCGTTGAGCGGTTGCGGCGGCATCATCAATATGCGCTTCGACGGCGCGGCGGGCGGCATCCGGGTCACGGCTAAGCGTTGCGGCGTGAATTTCCTTCATATGACTGAAGCCGGGACGCGATCTATCTTTTGCGGCGAGGGTGAGGGCGCGAAGTCTGCTGATCCGGCCGTTCAAACGCTGCACGATCTCCCAGGCGACGGCATGGTCCGCTTCTTCAAACATGACCTGATAAAAATGTGTTGTGGCCTTTAGCAGATCGCTCCAGGTTTCATCATCCTTCGTCTTTTCGATCCCATGCAGAGCGGCCGTGAGTTTCTCCGCAAAACCCGCTTTGGCATTTGCGGCACAAGCGGCCACCGCTGAGCCTTCGAGCTGGCGGCGGATGTCGTAGATTTGTTTGGCTTGACGCCAGCTTAAGGTGGCAACGATCGGCCCACGATTCGGGATGATATCGACAAGACCTTCGGCCTCAAGAAACCGAATGGTCTCGCGGATCACGGTGCGGCTGACACCAAGCTGCTCGCACAGCGGTCGCTCTACAAGGCGTTCGCCTGGTGCAAAATGACCCTCAATAATTGCTGTCCGCATGCGTTCTTGCACGATATCGCGCAGGGTCTGTGGAACCTTCTCGATCCTGGGCAGAGGGATTTTTTCTGATTTCATGGGAGTGTTCTTAGCATTCAACGGCGTCATCAACAAGAAGATTGACATATGGTATAATGGTATACCATATAGTAGCTAGTTTTTTAGCCAAGGAGTTTCCCGTGCCCGCAGACATTAGAAAGACCCTTTTGCATGTGGAAAAAACGCTGATTGAAGGTGGCAAGGCGGCGGAAAAACCGCTCACGCTGATAGCGGCGATGGCGGTGATCAGGAACCCCTGGACGGGTCTGGGGTTTGTTGATGATTTATCTCCGGCGATTCACGACTGCGCCCCGGAATTGGGTGCATTGCTGACCAAGATGGTGTTGGACGCCGCGGGCGGCGGTGACAAAGTCGAAGGTTACGGTAAATCTGCTATTGTTGGTCTGAATGGCGAGGTCGAGCATGCCTCTGCCTTGATCCACACACTTCACTTTGGAAATCATTACCGCAATGCGGTGGGTGCGAAATCCTACTTGTCGTTTTGCAACACGCGCGGCCCGGCAAATGCGCCCCTGATGATCCCGCTGATGGACAAGCATGACGGTGGCAAACGATCGCACTACTTGACGATACAAACCAGTGTGGCAGATGCGCCCGCAGCTGACGAAATCCTGATAGCTTTGGGGGCGTCCATTGGTGGCCGCCCGCACCACCGCATTGGAGACCGGTACAAGGATCTGAAAGAGATGGGCCATGACGTTGACAACCCTGCGGCTGTCTGAGGTCGGGCAAAAAGTTACCTACCGCGCACGTGGAAGCGGTGAGCCTTTGGTGTTGATCCACGGTGTCGGTATGCAATCAGCGGCATGGGAACCACAAATTGAGCATTTTGCCACCAGCCACCTGGTGATCGCGCTGGATATGCCGGGCCATGGCGGGAGCGACCCGCTGCCTGCGGGTAGTCCATTGCCTGCCTTCGTCATTTGGGCCAAGCGCGTCATTCGTGCTCTGGGACTTGGACCTGTCAACCTGGTGGGCCACTCGATGGGTGCGCTGATAGTCGGCGGGCTTGCCGCAACCCGTCAAGATCTTGTTACGCGTGCGGCGCTTTTGAACGGCGTCTTTCGGCGAGACCCCGTTGCGAAAGCGGCAGTTGTGGCGCGCGCTGCCGAAATTCGAGCTGGTAAGGTCGATCTTGAGACCCCCCTTTCCCGGTGGTTCGAAAAGGATGAAAGTCAGGCCCGCGCCCTAGTTGCCACATGGCTTACGGCTGTCGATCCGAGCAGTTATGCCACAGCCTATGCCGCGTTCGCGGAAGGTGATGCCACCTATGCTGATCAATATTCAGACATCGCCTGCCCATTTGTGGCCATCACTGGCGATGGCGATCCAAATTCAACTCCTGCCATGGCTCAAAAGATGGCCAGCCTTGCCCAGTCCGGATGCGCCGTTACCATCAAAGGGCACCGGCATATGGTCAATCTCACAGCGGCTGATGATGTTAATGCGCACCTTCAGGACTGGCTCAAACAGCCTGCACGCCCGAAAGAATTGCAATGAAACCGCTGGACCCCCGCGCCTTGCGTAACGCCTTCGGAACCTTCATGACAGGGGTAACTGTCGTGACAGCCCGTGACGAAAATGGCGACCCTTTGGGGTTTACCGCCAACTCGTTTACCTCCGTGTCAATCGATCCGCCTCTGGTGTTGGTGTGTCTGGCGAAGTCGTCAAAGAACTATGTTGCATTGGTTAATGCCGCTGGTTTTGCCGTGAACGTTTTGTCCGAAACACAGATCGAAATCTCCAATACATTTGCACGCCCAGTTGATGACCGCTTTGCATCCGTTGCATGGCGCAAAGGGTCTGGAGGCGCACCGATTTTAAACGATGTTTCCGCGTGGTTTGAGTGTGCAATGTACAAGACGGTCGATGCAGGTGATCATATGATCCTTATTGGCGAAGTCGTCGATTTTGATCATACGGCAGCCTCCGGTCTTGGGTATGCTCGTGGCGCTTATGTCACGGCCTCTATGGCGGGGGACGCGTTGGGGCAGACGACGGACCTCGTCGTCTCGGTTTTGATTGAACGTGATGGGCAGGTCCTTTTGTGCGATGATGGCGGCGGCGGATTGGCGTTGCCCGAAATGCTTGTGGATCACGAAGGCGCTTCAGCGGCAGCAAAAAAACTTATTGCGGCAACCGGCCTGAAGGCGCAGCCGGGCTTTGTCTATTCCGTCTTTGAGGATGTGCGCCACAGACGCCAGCATATCTCCTTTTTGTGCCAATCTGCTGAAGGCGACCCGATAAAGGGCAGTTTTGTGATGTTGTCAGGGACCGGATTGGACGACGTTTCGAGCCCTGCCGTGCTGACGATGCTGGAGCGTTTTGCCGCCGAAAGGCAGTTTGGAAATTTCGGTATCTACTATGGCGATCAAACCAGCGGCGAGGTCCGTTCAATGCAGCAAGGGAGCTAAGGCATGCGTTTTTCATTGTTTGTCCACATGGAACGGCTCTCACCGGAGCAGGACCAGAAACAACTTTATGATGACTTCATTGCGCTTTCCAAAATGGCCGATGATGGCAAGATGCATGCGGTATGGACGGGTGAGCACCATGGTATGGATTTTACGATTGCTCCGAACCCCTTTCTGAACTTGATTGATCTTGCGCGACAAACCAAGAACGTGCGTCTTGGCACTGGCACAATCATCGCTCCGTTCTGGCACCCTATTCGACTCGCGGGCGAGGCAGCGATGACCGACATGATTATGGATGGCAGGTTGGAGCTTGGCATTGCGCGTGGCGCTTACAACTATGAATACGAACGCATGGTACCTGGTATGGATGCTTGGGACGCGGGTCAACGGATGCGTGAATTGATACCTGCGGTACAAAACCTCTGGGCCGGCGATTATGCCCAAGAGGGTAGTTACCATTCCTTTCCGTCAACCACATCATCCCCCAAACCTGTTCAACCGAAGGGACCGCCTATATGGGTGGCCGCCCGCGACCCGAACAGCCACGAATTTGCCATCGAAAATGGCTGCCATGTTCAGGTAACCCCACTATGGCAAGGCGACGATGAAATCACCAAACTAATGGACACTTTTAACGCGGCTTGCGCGAAACACCCAGAAGTCCCGCGCCCGGAAATCATGTTGTTGAACCATACCTATATCGCCGCGGACGCCGCAGATGCTCAACAGGCCGCCGAAGAAATAAACCGGTTTTATTGTTACTTTGGTGCATGGTTTAAAAATGAACGTTCTGTGTCGCAAGGTTTGATGGAAAGGCTCACAGAAGCAGATATTGGGAGCCATCCGTTCTATTCTGCGGATGCCATGCTGCGCGACAATGTCATTGGGACACCTGCTGAAGCTATCAAACGGATCAAGTCCTACGAAGAGCTGGGGTATGATGAATATGCGTTCTGGATCGACAGTGGGATGACATTTGAACGCAAGAAAGCGTCTCTGGAACGCTTCATCAACGATGTGATGCCAGCCTTTGCCTGAAGGAAAATCTATGCGGCAGTTTCAGCACTATATTGGCGGCGAGTTCCTGGATGGATCTGCGCAGTTCGAGAGCAAAAACCCGGCTACAGAGCGGGTTTGGGCCATGATGCCTGAAGCCCGCGCAGAGGATGTGAATGCCGCAGTTGATGCTGCGCACGCCGCGTTTCTGTCTAGCGAATGGGCCGGAATGACAGCTACAGCCCGTGGTAAACTACTTTTTCGTTTGGCGGACCTGATTGCTGAGAATGCGCAAGTGCTTGCCGAGATTGAAACCCGTGACACAGGAAAGATCATTCGCGAAACCTCGGCGCAAATTGCTTACGTGGCTGAGTACTATCGCTACTATGCGGGACTAGCTGATAAAATCGAAGGGGCGCATTTGCCCATCGATAAGCCCGACATGGAGGTCTGGTTGCGCCGCGAACCCGTAGGAGTGGTCGCGGCGATTGTACCGTGGAATTCGCAATTGTTCCTGTCTGCAGTCAAAATCGGACCGGCCTTGGCAGCGGGATGTACTGTGGTTCTCAAAGCCTCGGAAGACGCACCCGCACCAATGCTGGAGTTCGCGCGTCTCTTCGATCAGGCGGGCTTTCCTAAGGGCGTATTGAACGTGATTACCGGGTTTGGAGATACTTGTGGGGCCGTGTTGACGCAGCATCCGAAAATAGACCACATCGCCTTTACAGGTGGGCCCGAAACAGCGCGCCATATCATTCGAAATTCCGCTGATAACCTTGCCTCGACATCGCTTGAATTGGGCGGAAAATCACCGTTCATCGTTTTTGAAGACGCCGACATTGAAAGCGCCGTGAACGCGCAGATCTCAGGTATTTTCGCAGCAACCGGACAAAGCTGCGTGGCCGGATCGCGCCTTATCATTTCGCATCAGATCAAAGACGCGTTTCTTGCACGCCTCAAGATAAAGGCCGAGGCGATTGTCATCGGAGCGCCTGACGATATGGTGACCGAGGTTGGGCCGCTTTGCACAGAAAGTCAGGTGCACCGGGCGGTTGATCTCATCGATGCGTCCAAAAAGGCGGGAGCAAAAGTCATCGCGGGAGGACGCCCATTGGACCGCGCAGGCCATTACTTCCCCCCCACAATCATAGACTGTTCCAACGCGCCTGAAGCGCCTTGCGTAACCAGCGAGTTTTTTGGCCCCGTCTTGTCAGTTCTGAGTTTTGACACCGAAGCGCAGGCGCTACGCATCGCCAATGACACGGCGTTTGGCCTTGCCTCGGGTGTTTTCACCAAGGACCTGGCACGTGCGCACCGTTTGATCCGTGGCATCCGCGCTGGCATCGTATGGGTAAACACATACCGTGCGGTGAGCCCCATGGCGCCCTTTGGTGGTACCGGTCTGAGCGGTCACGGCCGCGAAGGTGGCCTGCAAGCGGCACTGGATTACACACGCACCAAGGCGGTTTGGCTGCGCACCAGCGATGACCCAATCCCCGATCCTTTTGTGATGCGCTAGCTGCGGGTGGGTGATTTTGAAGCCGGCCCAACAAGGCATCCGAAGCAAGTGGTCGCAATGTGATTGACCTGCTGTGAAAAACTGGTCTACCACTCACGCCATGACAAAGCCGTTTCAAAAATCAGAAACATATTATCTGCGCGCTTCATAGCTGCGGAGGCATTGTCTCGATTGTTCCCGCTGCCCCGACAGCGGTCACAGTTCCTAAATCGACCTCTTTTCAGGCAGCGAAATAGAGGTGAAGAAATGAGTTTCGAAAGACAATTCTCGAAGCGGAATACGCTTGGGATCATAGGTTTTGGCGCATTCGGAAGGCTGATTGCAGAACATCTTTTTGCTCATTTCGACCTATATGCGTATGACGCGACTGCTGGCTTGGAGCGAAAGGCCGCGGATCGCGGCATCACACTCACGTCTTTGCAGGAGGTCGCACAGTGTGACGTTGTGGTTCTGGCCACGCCGGTTTCTTGTTGTGTTGAAGTTGCAAAGTCCATCGCGCCCATTTGCCGCCCCGGCGCGCTGGTTTTGGATGTGGGGTCCGTAAAAGTTCAACCGTCCGAGGTGATGAGGGAATTTCTTCCGCATTACGTTCATATTGTCGCGATGCACCCGTTGTTTGGACCGGAAAGCGGGCGCGACGGAATCGCGGGTTTGAAAATTGCAATCTGTCCGCTTCGAGGTTGTCGTCGTCGTTTGGTGGCGCGGTTTTTGCGCGTGCAGCTTGGTTTGCAAGTCATCGAAACGACACCAGAAGCGCACGACCGCGAGGCTGCCACAGTGCAGGGGTTGACCCATTTGATCGGGAAGGTTTTGCTTGAAATGGGGCCTTTGCCGACCCGAATGACCACCCGAAGTTTTGATCTTTTGGTCGAAGCGATTTCGATGGTTCAAAACGATGCGCCTGAGGTTTTTGACGCCATCGAAAATGCGAACCCCTATGCCCGGGATGTGCGCCGACGCTTCTTCCGGCTTGCGTCGGATTTGAATTGGGAATTGGAAAGACCCGACTTGCAGGAATGCGGTGTGTCAAAGACTTAATGACCCTGCAACAAAACGACTTATGAAAGCTATGGCTTATGGGGCGCTGGGTCGACGCTGCTAAACGGCTCAGAACAACACTAAACAGGTGCAAGTCCGCAGCAACGATGCCCGGATAGAAAAGCGACCGACGACAATCCGCTTTGTCTAGTTTTGTGGAATGGCACGATACCCTTTGACAATCATGGCCGCGCCGACGCCTGTGAGGCCCAAACCACTTAATGTATCTGCGTTAAGCCAACGCGACGTTGTGCGCTTCACGGTGTGCATTGTGAACAAAGCATATGCCAAAATCGAAATCGCATCCAGAACCAAGAAAATTGTGCCGTAGATCACAGTTTGAAACAGGATGTTGTGTTCGGACGAAATGAAGGCGGGAAACAACGCGACAAAGAACACAATGGCTTTTGGATTGGAAACGCACGCGAAAAACCCAGCCCAAAAACTGGCCGTATCGGAGGCCTTTACCTTGCCGTATTGTCCATGGCGCGCGGCCATAAAAGATCGATAGGCCATATAGAGAATGAATATCCCGCCCGCGATTTGAAGCGGCGGCAATATGATATCAGACAAGGCAATCAATACCGAAAGGCTGCTGGCTGCTACGGCAATATGGACAACCGTACCGAGAGCGTCCCCTGCAACTGTGATGCAAGCGCCGCGTGTGCCGTGGCGCAAGGCCTGTGCCGTCGCAAATGCAACTGACGGGCCGGGTGCCAAAACAAACAACAAAGTGGTCGTCAAAAAAGCAATGAGTAATGTGGGGTCCAATCGAAGGCCTTTCTGTCGTTGTTGTTTTTTGCAACAACCTAGTTTTGCCTATCAACTTAACGCGACGTTGCCAATGAAGTGGCAGTGCCATGGTCCGTTCTTCTGTGATGGATGTCCTTACAGAACTTTGATCACGTCCTTGTCGATTGCCAACATATATCCGCGGCGCGCGATATTCTTCACCAACAGTTCTGCAACGATCTGATTTCCCAGTGTATCACGCAGACGTTTGATCCGCGTGGCGCCTGCGGCCTCGTCACATTCCAGCGCAGAGCGCCCCGATATGACGCCTTCGATCTGCGACCCCGATAGCATTTCGTCGTCCATACGTGCTTCGGCCAGAACCGACATTGTCTCCATCGCGGCATCTGTCAGCTTGAAACCGAGGTTATTGAGATAAACAGTGTTTTCCTCACGACTGATCAGCAGGGAATTGACTTGGATGCCGACACGCTCGATCTGGGCCATGCGACGGTTGACCCCGACCAGAAACACCAAAAACACCAGAGCCGCGATCAGCATGGCCGTTGCAAAAACCAGCAGCACAAAAATGACCAATCGGTAGCTGGTGAGCGTATCCGAAAAGGCGGTGCCCGATTGCGCCAGAATCTCGAGAAGTTTGATTTCTGCCTGTGCCGTCAGATCGTTGTTTTCTACAAAAAGTTGTTCGACCCGTGCATTAAATGCATTGGCATCGGGCAGGGCCCAGAACAGCACAACCGCGGATAAAACTAGAATACCAAGGATCCCGGCAATGCCAAATCCGACGATCCGCCCACCGGACCGACGCATGTCAGAAGCGGAGGTAGTTTGGTCCTGCACTTTGTTTCCTTTCCGCCAACCCGCTCTCATCAAAAACCGAGACGATGTTCAACAACGTCCAGCCTTGACTGGCAAGCCGTGCAGCAAGCTCTGCCTTTGCGGTGCTTTGAGAGCATTCCGAAATCTGCGCCACACCGTAGTGCAGACGCAGTGGATTGTCCTGCTTGGCCTTATAGTCGGCATAGCATCCGGCAGCCTGGCTTGGTCCGGCCAGTACCGTAATCAACGCAAAGATCAGGGCTGTGTTTTTCATGGGGTAGACCCTGCGCTTCGCGACTTGGATATTCAATAACAAAGCGGGTCTTGCGCAGATGCTATCCGATAGCAAGGCAGCGATATTGCCTGTCAGAGGGGCCATGCCCAATTTGCTCTGGACGGAGCCGCCTTATGGCAGGCGGGTTTAGCAACACCTTTAGAAGGACAGCCCCATGAGCCGCAAATTCATTACAACAATAGTAGCTGTCGCCCTCGCCGTGACGGCATTCGGGCGGGCGCCAGCGCGGGCCGACGATAATCTGATCGGCGCGCTGGCGGCCATTGCAGGCATCGCGATCGTGGGTAAGGTTATCCACGATCACAACAAGAAAAAACAACAGAGCAGCACCGTAACGCGCAATATCCATCGCGCGCCAATCCAGCACAATGACCATCGGGTCTATAATCTGAAACCACGGCCACTGCCGCAACGCGCCAGCCGTAAACTACTGCCAGGCAACTGTCTGCGCAGTGTGGATACCTGGCAGGGACGCTTGCGCTACTTCGGCCAGCGCTGCCTGAAGCAACAATACAAGCATGTAGATCGGTTGCCTCAGGCCTGTGCTCTGCGCGTACGCAGCGTCGGGCGCGGTTACGATGCCCTTTGTCTGCGCAACAAAGGATACCAATTGGCGCGCCGATAAGGACGCGCTGGTACAAAGCTGGTAGGGCTCGCCCGCAAGGCCAGCTTTCAACTTGAAGGTGGCGTTCGGGCGTCGCCTTCCTTTTCTTAACGAGTGACGCGCCTCCTTTTGGGGGCGTTTTTTCTTATTCAACAAGGCAAAATCGGTACCGGGCTCTTGCTCTTTGGGGGTGTTCGATGGATCAAAAGCTGATGAAACCGGATTTCAAAATGGAAGAGGCTGCGATTTCGGCGGGCCTGCTCCGCGTGGCGGGGGTTGATGAGGTCGGCCGTGGTCCACTTGCGGGTCCGGTAACCGCTGCAGCCGTGGTTCTGGACCCGGCGTGTATCCCCGAAGGTCTTAACGATTCAAAACAGTTGTCAATCAAAAAACGCGCCTATCTTGCGGACCTCCTGATGGACTGTGGCGAAGTATCCATCGCACACGCGACCGTGGAGGAAATCGAACTTCACAATATTCTGCGTGCCAGTCACCTGGCAATGCGTCGCGCGCTCGCGGGGCTGCCGCAACCGCCTGACCACGTGTTGATTGATGGTTCGATGATTCCGCATGGGTTGAACCTTTCCGCCGAACCCGTTGTCAAAGGGGACACAAGGTGTTTGTCGATTTCGGCGGCTTCAATTGTGGCAAAAATATGTCGGGACAAACTGATGGTGGATTTAGCGCAACAGCATCCGGGATATGGTTGGGAGACAAATATGGGATATGGATCAAAAAGTCACATGTTGGCGCTGCAAAAACTTGGCCCAACCCCACAACATAGACGTACATTTAAACCCGTACACAATATGTTGTATCAAGATAAAAACACAAAGCGTTGATTTAAAAAAGAATTTGACCGAGAATCACCTTTGACTCATGATTGCCTCAACCAACGAGTGCACAAGCACCGGGACAGAGGCAGAAAATGATGACCCAGACCAAAGGTGCCGCGGTACTTCCTTTGAACACTGTTCTTGATGGCGATTGCATCGAGATGATGAACAGTTTGCCCGAGGCGTCGGTTGATCTGATATTCGCCGATCCACCTTACAATTTGCAGCTCAAAGGGGATTTGCATCGCCCCGACAACAGCCGTGTTGATGCCGTCGACGATGCGTGGGATCAATTCTCCAGTTTCAAGGCTTACGATGACTTCACTCGGGCCTGGCTCAAAGCAGCGCGACGTTTGTTGAAACCCAATGGCGCGATTTGGGTGATTGGCAGCTATCACAATATTTTCCGAGTGGGCTCTGCGCTACAGGACCAAGGATACTGGATTTTGAACGACGTTGTCTGGCGGAAGTCAAACCCAATGCCGAATTTTCGCGGCAAACGCTTCACCAACGCCCATGAGACAATGATCTGGGCTGGTCGAGATGAATCCAGTAAATACACTTTCAACTATGAAGCTTTGAAAGCGTTGAATGACGGCATTCAAATGCGGTCTGATTGGGTGTTGCCCATCTGCACAGGCCATGAACGGTTGAAAGATGATCAGGGTGACAAGGCGCACCCAACGCAAAAACCAGAAAGCTTGTTGCACAGAGTGCTGGTTGGATCGACAAATCCGGGTGATGTCATTTTGGATCCCTTTTTCGGAACAGGAACCACTGGCGCGGTTGCCAAGATGCTGGGCCGCGATTTCATTGGCATTGAACGTGAAAGTGCTTATCGAAAAGTAGCCGAGAAACGGATTTCCAAAGTACGGAAGTTTGACCGTGAAGCGCTACAGGTCTCCACTTCGAAGCGCGCGGAGCCACGTGTGCCGTTTGGGCAACTTGTCGAGCGCGGGATGCTGCGCCCGGGTGAAGAACTGTATTCTCCCCGTGGCCAAATTGCTAAAGTGCGGGCTGATGGAACTTTGATCGGGAATGACATCAAAGGGTCCATTCACCAAGTTGGCGCGCATCTGGAAGGGGCACCGAGTTGCAATGGCTGGACCTATTGGACTTTCAAACAGGATGGCAAAAAAGTTCCCATCGACGTGCTGCGCCAGCAGATCCGATCTGAAATGGCAAACTGACCCGCGCGATTTTTGAACACCGCCGGTGCCTGCGGCCTTTTTCAAGGGCTGCCAAACAAGGCACTCAACTGACCCCGCCTATATGGCGGGGTTTTTTTCTTGATGGGCGCGATGCTACTTGCCAATTGGGAGATAGGGACACGAAAACATCCCTTCTCGATGTGATCGACTCCGTTGCGTGGACATGTCGTTTTGAAGTCTTTCGCCGCGCGGATGTGCTTGTGGAATATCCAGGTATCTTTGGTCCCAAACCGTTTCTGGAACAGACCTAAGTTGAATACGATGCCGTTGTAGATACAATTTCTCAAGGGCAAGTTTTACTTGGCGCAAGGTCCCGGGAAATCAATGAGCAGACGAGGTGGCAGCGCGATTGGCAAACCGGATCCAATTAGGAACTAAAGGCAATTGGCGCGTCTCCTTCGGCGGCCTACTCAGCGTCCAAAGCAGGCGTGCGTCAGATGGTGCGCAATCTGGCGTTGGAACGTGCGGATCAGAACATCCGCATCAGTTCTGTGGCGCCAGCTGTGGTTAAGACGCCTGTGTACAATGGGTTTATGTCTGGTGAGGAAAGGGCGCTGATCTTGCCCGCTTTTAATGGATTTCGTGACTCTGGGCACAACGGGCAGCCAGCGGACATTGCTCAATCTTTTTTGGAAAACGCGAACTGGATGGCCAGGATAGTCTTGCCTGTCGGTCGTGGCGTTAAGGCGTGCCGCACCCGAGATCGCGAAGGGCCCGTAACACGCGGCCGACCCAATGCTCGCTAGCTGACGCGCTTTCGGTCCGCCTTGTGATCGAAGGCAGCGTGAATATAGCGCGCGCCAAAGTCCGACTTATTGACAACATGGATAACGCCGGCGGACTGCGCCTTGTCAAACATGAAGGGCGTTGGCCAATCGCTCACCATCACAATTGGAATTTTGGCAAATTCGGGATTTTCCGCAAGCTCGATGGCAAAATTCGCTCCCGTGCCATCCGGCAGATTGTTGTCCAACAGAATGATACTTGTCTGGTAGCGTTCCATATGTTGGCGTGCGGCTTCAATGGTCGAGGCCATAGCAACAAACACGCCTTGAAAGCTCTTGTCCATAATGCGTTTTATCCGCTCCTGATCGAAGACATTGTCTTCTACAACCAAGCAGGTTTTTGTCGCCTTTCCGGAGTTTACGGCGGCACTTTGCAATTGCATTGTCGGACCTCACTACGATCAATTACAATGCTCTGTGTCACACATAAGCCTTAATATTTTGTATTCACGGTCTGTCGGGCATTGGATTCTTCGCGGTGTTGTAAGGTGTCCAATCGGTGATTTCCGGGTAGTATGTCGACCGCCAATGACGCACTCTGGGGTTCATTATCCGGCGCCACAGCGGCGGAACCATTGCGACCATGGTCATCACCGGATAGCCACAGGGCAATTGCGGCGCCTGCGTATCTGAGTAGGTTTGGAGCACCGGGTAACTGCGGTCTGGTTTGTAATGGTGATCAGAGTGTCGCTGCAGATTGATCAGTAACCTGTTCGACACGCGGTGGTCAGCGTTCCAGGAGTGTTGTGGTTTCACGTTCTCGTATTTGCCACCCCCCAGATGCTCACGGGTCAGACCATAATGTTCGATGTAATCGACCAATTCCAGTTGCCAAACCGCCGTTCCGGCCTGCACTAAAAAGAGCCCAATGCCAGACCATCCTCCTATGGAAAATGCGAGCAGCAGCATTGACAACTGCAGAAAAAAAAAAAAAAAAAACGGGTTGCTCGGGTCACGCCAAGGTTTGTTGCGCCGTGCCAGCATCGCTTTTTCAGCCCGAAACGCTGAGCAGAGGGATTGTTTTAACACGCGTGGGTAGAACCGGTGGAAACCTTCATTGTAGCGGGCTGTGACCGCGTCTCTGGGGGTGCCAACATAGCGGTGATGCACCAGCAAATGCTCAGACCTGAAGTGTGAATAGAGCACCATGGAGAGCAGCACATCCGCCATCCAGCGTTCCGTTTTGCTTTTTTGATGCATCAGTTCATGGCTGTAGTTGATGCCAACTGTCCCGGTGATGACGCCGACGCCAATGAACAAGAGTACCCGTTCGATTGAGCTTAGATGTTCTGCCTGCGGCACGTACCATATCAGGCTGAACAACAAGCAAAACTGGATGGGCGTCCATATCAGCGTTACGGCACGGTACCAGAAAAGTGCATTCTGCGGGGCATCAGGATCTGCATTTGCGGAATCGCGGCCCAAAAGCGCGTCAAGCACTGAGAAAAAATACCATGAAACCACAGGTAGCAAGAGCACTGTCCAGCCGCCTTTGATTGCGCCAAGCCATGCGATTGGGACCAGGAGCAATGTCACCCAATATGGTGCTGCCCGGGTTATCCGCGCCAAATCATCATTTGGAACGGATTTTCTGCTATCCGTCATGGTGTACTACCTGCATCTATTTCGCGTCATAATAGTATAATCAGGGCAAATGGTCCAAGTGTAACGTCGCGCTCACGATGCAATCCGCGCGAGATCATAGGCCTTGCGCATGACAGTTGGTAGATCAGAAGGTCGGAACTCAGCAGGAGGTAGAAACCTCCCCGTTTCGGGGACTGCTTTCTGGTCGATCTGGGCGGTGAAAACCGACAGCTTCAAATGAAAATGCGTAAAGGTGTGGCGCACCTCTTCCGGCAACCGCTTCCAATTTGCGGGTGTTGGCGGTGGTGCATCCGGCATGGTTTGGCTGATATCGACCCAGTCAGACCCCGGCCACCCCAACATACCGCCCAGCAAACCCTTGTCGGGGCGCGTCTCCAACAACCACGCACCATCCGAGCGCTGACCCAAGTATACAATGCCATGACGGGTGGGTTTTGCCTTTTTTGGGGTCTTTTTTGGCAACTCGGGGGCGGTACCCCGCGTCCGGGCTTTGCAGGGCTCTCGCCACGGGCAAATACCGCAGGCAGGTGATTTGGGCGTGCAGATCGTGGCGCCCAGATCCATCACCGCCTGCGCATAATCGCCGGGCCGTTTGGCAGGCGTCAGGTTTTCTGCCTGCATCATGAGCTGCGGTTTTGCCTGCGGCAGTGGAGTATGGATATCGTGCAACCGCGCCATTACGCGTTCCACATTGCCGTCCAGCACGGCATAGGGCAGATCAAAGGCGATCGAGCTGATGGCCGCTGCCGTATAGGGGCCGATACCGGGCAATTTCAGCAGCGCGGCGTGGTCGGCGGGGAAATGACCGCCGTGTTCGGCCACCACCTGACGCGCACATTTCAAAAGGTTGCGCGCGCGGGCGTAATAGCCAAGACCCGCCCATTCGCCCATAACATCCGAATCCTGAGCTGCGGCAAGATCCGCGACGGAGGGCCACCGTTTGGTGAACCGCTTAAAATAGTCTTTGACCGTCACAACAGTTGTCTGCTGCAACATCACCTCGGACATCCACACACGGTAGGGATCAGGCATCTGCCCCGATTTGCGATCATGCGGTGGCACGCGCCAGGGCATGCGGCGGGCATGAAGGTCATACCACGCCAGCAAATCACTACTTAGTATCACTGGATTTTGAGGAAACTCACACAATGTTTATGATCATCCAAACGCTTTGACTGGTTGCCTGCCCCTCAAATGGGTATGGTGGTGCAACCGTTTCACTGAAAGATAGCGATGCCGCCCCGACGTTCCAGCACAAAAGGTTTTGCCCGCACCGCCAGCCTGCTCACAGGCCGGATCAGAACCGCGTCTGAAAGCAGGGGATTTGCGCAAAGCCGATTGTTGACGCAATGGGCAGAGATTGTTGGCCAGGACATCTCGTCGATCTCCCGCCCTGTTGAAGTCAGCTATGGTCGTGGCGGCATAGGGGCCACGCTGACATTGCTGACGACCGGTTCGCACGCGCCGATGCTGGAAATGCAAAAGGAGCAACTGCGTGCCAAAGTGAATGCCGTCTACGGCTACAATGCCATTGCGCGAGTTCGTATTACCCAGACCGCGGCCTCTGGATTTGCCGAAGGTCAGGTGGCTTTTGATCAAGCCAACGCGGGCAAGAAAACAACCAAGATCGACCCGGACGTGCGCCAACAGGCCGCCAAGACTACCAGCCCGATCCGCGATGCAGGGCTGCGTGATGCACTGGCGCAGCTGGGCGAGAACATTCTAAGCAAAACAAACCGTTGAAAAGGAATTGCCGATGTCACGACTAATGTTGATCTCAGCTGCAGTGGCTGTCTTTGGGGTCGGGGCGTATTTCGTGACCTCGCCCGGCACAAGCGTTGCGCCTGCGGATCCGCTGGGGGCCGCACATGCACAAGAAGCAAATGCTGACATTGACACCTCGACAGTCGCCGAGATGTCGCTGGGCAATGCAGATGCACCGGTTACCGTCATAGAATATGCCTCCTTTACGTGTCCGCATTGTGCGTCCTTTCACGCCGGTGCCTATAAGGACTTGAAGGCGGATTACATTGACACCGGCAAGATCAATTTCATCTACCGCGAAGTGTATTTTGACCGCTATGGCCTCTGGGCGTCGATGATTGCGCGTTGCGCAGGCACGACCGAGAAATTCTTTGGTATGGCAGATCTGATCTATGCGGGCCAGTCGGAGTGGGCGCGGGCGGGCGAACCCACGGCCATTGTGGAGGAGCTTCGCAAGATTGGCCGTTTGGCCGGACTTGATGGCGACACCATGGAAGCGTGCCTGCAAGATGGTGAGAATGCGCAAACACTGGTCGCCTGGTATCAGGAAAATGCCCAAGCCGATGGTGTCGAAAGCACGCCCAGCTTCATCATCAACGGCGAGAAATACTCCAACATGCCTTACGATGAAATGGCGGCCATCATCGACGCTGCTGCCGAGTAATGAACGCACCCCTAGCCGGTCTGAAAGTTGTAGAACTGGCACGTGTTCTGGCCGGCCCCTGGGCTGGCCAGACGCTGTCCGATCTGGGTTGCGAAGTCGTAAAAGTCGAAAGTGTGACCGGCGATGATACCCGTCAATGGGGTCCACCGTTTGTGACGCGTGATGCGGATGTTTCTGCTGCGTATTTCCACTCGACCAATCGCGGCAAACAGTCTGTCACTGCAGATTTCCGCACGCCGGAAGGTCAGCAAAAGGTCAAGGATCTTTTGGCGGATGCGGACATTCTGGTTGAAAACTTCAAGACGGACGGGTTGGCGAAATATGGCTTGGATTTTGAAAGCCTGGCGCCGGAATTTCCCAAACTGATCTACTGCTCAATCACGGGGTTCGGCCACACCGGGCCCTATGCCGCGCGCGCGGGTTATGACTTTATCATTCAAGGCATGTCGGGCCTGATGTCTCTCACGGGTGAACCGCAAGGCCAGCCCCAGAAATACGGCATTGCGATCACGGACATTCTGACAGGGGTCTATGCGACGACGGCGATTTTGGCAGCCGTGCATCAACGCCACACCACAGGGCGCGGGCAACACATCGACATGTCTCTGATGGATGTTGCAGTGGCCGTCACCTCAAACCAGGCGTTGAACTATATGACAACAGGCGAACCGCCGCGACGTATGGGTAATGCGCATGTCAATCTGGCCCCCTACCAGGTTTTTGACTGCCTCGATGGCCACATCATCATTGCCACCGGCAATGACGGGCAATACCAGCGCCTCTGCAAATTGCTGGGTATCGAAGAGATGATGTTCGCGCCTCAGTTCCTGAAGAATGAGGACCGGTTGGCGCATCGTGACGATATGGTTTCCCGTTTGACGGCTGCGACGAAATTGCGGACACGCGATGACCTGTTGGCGGCCTGCGAGGCCGAGGGGGTGCCCGCTGGTCCGATCAATGACATGGGCGATGTGATGGCAGATCCGCAGGTTCAAGCGCGGGGCATGCAACTGGAACTGGAGGGTGTTCCGGGGATCAGATCACCCTTTACCTTCTCGGATGCCGATTTGGCCATACACCGGCCTGCGCCGAAACTGGGTGAGAACGACACCTAGTTTAGCCTACGGTTTTGGCAGCGCATCCAGCAGATCGAAGAGCACAGAGTTTGTATCCTCGAATTTTAACCTAACCGGGAGCGTTATCACCTTTGTTCGGAACCCCGCAGGCAGTCGGACAGCGTCCTTTTCAGTGGTGACCAACTGCGCCTTGCGTGTTTTTGCATCAGTTTCAAGGCGCCCCATGAGTGCGGGTGTCAGAGGCTGGTGGTCTTCCAAAGGCTCGGCATGCACCACATCAGCACCGAGGTCGCGCAAGGTGGCAAAAAATTTTTCCGGATGGCCAATACCCGCAAAAGCCAAAACCCGTTCGCTGGACCAATCCATTCCGGTTTGAAGCGGCACCAAGGCGCCACGGACATGGGGAACTTTGAGGTTCGCATTTTGTGTATCAAAATGGGTTTGTGCCGCGTCATCTCCTATGGTGAGTAAGACATCTGCCCGTTTCAAGCCAATCCCAACAGGCTCGCGCAAGGGTCCCGCAGGTAGGCAACGCCTGTTGCCAAACCCTCGGGCGGCGTCAACAACAACAATGCTGATGTCTTTTTGCAATGCAGGGTTCTGAAAGCCATCATCCAGTACAATAACCGTGGCGCCCGCGTCCTGCGCTGCCTTGCCTCCTTCCGCCCGATTCTGTGCAACCCAGACTTCGGCAAATGCCGCCAAAAGCAAAGGTTCGTCTCCCACATCAACCGCGGAATGCTGTGAAGGATCAACGCGCACGGGCCCTTTCAAGCGCCCGCCATATCCGCGTGTGACGATATGTGGCGAATGAAACTGACCTGACAGGCGCTCGACCACGGCGATCACGGTGGGTGTTTTGCCCGTTCCGCCTGCATTTATGTTACCAACGCAGATCACCGGGACATCCAGTTTCAGAGGGATCGCCCTTGCCAGCCGTCGCCCCGTTGCCTGCGCGTAGAGCCAGCCCAAGGGGGCCAGCAGACGTGCAAAGAGGGCCGGCGCGTCGCTGTGCGTAAACCAGAATTCAGGCGTTCGCACGGGCTTGCCCCAAGCGTTCATCAAGAGCAGTTTCAACCAGATCGATGACTTTGTCGGTGACTTCGGCACCGCTGCTGACAACGTCCCAACCGGCATGCGCCATGGTCGCGGCTTGGTCTGGCGCAATCAACCGTGTCACCGCGGTGCCGAGAGAATATGCATCGTTCACAATCCGCGCAGCGCCTGCATTGGCCAGACGTGTGTAAAAGGGCAGGTAGTGCCGCACATTGGGGCCATAAAGCACCGCGGATCCCAGGGCTGCCGCCTCGAACGGGTTGCAACCGCCAAACCCGGAGTTCAGCGAGCTGCCCAAAAAAGAGACGGGTGCCAGTCTGTAAAACAGCCCAAGGTCCTCCGCGTCTTCGGCAAGCAAGACCTGCGCTGCTTCTGTCGGATCGCCATCCCAGGCCCAATCGCAAATGCGAAACCCCTCATCGAGCGCCTTTTGGTTCAAAAGTGTGGTCAGACGTTTTTCGGCAGGGTGAAGGATCAACAAGAGCCTGTGCGAGAAACGCAGGGCTTGGCGGTGGGCTGCCAGCACGACATCAGCTTCGCGTTCCTGCACGGCGGTAGCCAACCAGACAGGCCGGCCCGCGAGGGCGGACATCATATCCGAGAGCTCTGAGTCGCAACAGGGCAGAGTGTGACCACCGGCCTGCAAAGGTGGCATTAGCTGGATCTTGCCCGATTTCAAACCCAACGCTTCCAGTCTACGCATCGCATTGGCCGCCCTGACCATGACCGCGGCGAAACTGACCAGCAATTCGCGGGAGAGTTCAGGGAGCCATCGGTCACGTCGACCGTCAAACCCTTTAATGTCTGCGTCGATTAGCACCATGGGACAGCCAATGGCGTGGGTTTCCAGTAAAAGGTTCGGACGAAGCCGCCCCCAGGTCCAGATGCAGATATCGGGCGCCCAGTGTTCCAAGAATGACAAAATGGCTTGCGGGTGTTCGGAGGGGATTTCGTCATACCGAATCTTTGGATACTGGCCACTTTTGGTACGTGCTTTGCCCAGTGTTTCTTGATCTGGAAGCGTTATGAGAACCACCAGACTATCCCTTGCGACCACCAGCCGTTCCGCCAGATCCACTATGGCCAGCAGATTTGATGGTTCCGCCGCGTGGATCCAGACAAGTTCGCCATCGGGCCGTGCACCACTTGGCACAAAAGATCGAGCCGTCGACCGACGGCAAAGAGCACGATAGGCCGCCAGTCCTAACGAGCGGCCCATCGGATCTTACTCCAGTTCTTCTGTCGAGGAGGCTGCAGCTTCTTCGTCACGGAGCCGGTGCAAGTGGGCAATGAAATATCGCATATGCGCGTTGTCCACCGTGCGCTGCGCCTCGCCCTTCCAGGCGTTGAAAGCAGTTTCATAGTCTGGAAAAATACCAACAATATGAAGATCATCAACATTCTTGAAAACGTTTTTGCTGGGGTCGACAAGTTCTCCGCCAAACACGAGATGGAGTCGTTGGGTCATGGGATTTCCTCTGGCTAAAGCGGTCAGCGGAACGTCGCGTATCTGGGCACTGGGGTCAAGGTGCGGCGGCGCTGGGTGGTCTGAGAGCGGTTAGAACCTGCCTATGAAGCATTGGTCCTGCTGCAATTACACCGTTGAGCAAAGGCTTACCGTTATTGAAACGCAGGCGCGCGCCGGTTTTGTCTGTGCACTTCCCGCCTGCCTCTGTCACGATCAGGGCACCCGCAGCGATGTCCCATTCCCAACTGGGGCGAAATGTCAGCATGCCATCAAAACGTGCTTCCGCCACCAATCCAAGGCGGTATGCCAGTGAAGGGCGGTGAGAACGGGTAAAGTCTGGTAAACCGTTTGGCCAGTGATCTGCATGCATCACCGGTTTGGTGGCCAGAATTTCAGCCTCGTTCAGCTCACTTTGAGCGCTGATGGAGAGTTGGGCACCATTATGAAACGCGCCCTTGCCTAGGGCTGCTGAGTAGAGTTTGTCGCGCATCGGCAGGAAAATAACGGCTGCTGTAATCTCGTTATTATGTGCAATGGCAATCGAATGCGCCCAGGTGCGGGATCCTTCAACAAAGCTGCGCGTGCCGTCGATAGGGTCGATGACAAAAACCGTATCGCGTTGCAGTCTTTCACCTGAATCTTCGGACTCTTCGGATAACCAGCCATAGTCTGGCCGTGCTTCACATAGCATATTTTCCAAGGCATCGTTGACAGCAATATCTGCTTCGGTGACAGGCCCGGCGCCGTCGGGTTTGTCCCATTGGCGCGCCGTTTTACCGACAAAGCTGGTTGCAATTTGACCGGCCAAACGCGCAGCATCTTTGATCAGGTCAAGATCAGTTGCCTGCAAGGGTCATCCCCGGCACCAAAAGCGAGGGCACGACACGGCTCAGATGTCTGCGCGCATCATTGGCGGGTACAAGATTACGCAACATGTCGCGCAGGTTTCCCGCGATGGTGCATTCGTTGATGGCGCCGGTGATCTCACCCTTTTCAACCCAGAACCCAGCAGCCCCACGCGAATAGTCACCGGTATTGGGGTTGATTGTGGACCCGATCATAGAGGTCACTAGAAGACCTGTACCCATGTCTCGGATCAGATCTTCACGGCTTGCAGTGCCCTGCGTCAGCGCCACATTTGAACTTGCCGGGGAGGGCGCCGAAGACGTGCCCCGTGTCGCATTGGCCGTTGAACCCATACTCAGTTTCCGACCCGTTGCCAGATCCAAGGTCCAGCTTTTGAGGACCCCATCTTCGACGATGTTGCGCGGTTTCGTGGGCAACCCTTCGGCGTCAAAGGGGCGCGAACTGGCTGCCCGTGGCCGGTGTGGATCTTCGACCAGTGAGAGGTGGTCGGGCAATACTGCCTCGCCCATCGCATCCCGCAGCCATGATGCCCCACGTGCCACTGATGATCCGTTGATGGCCATCAGCAAATGACCAATCAGAGAAGCAGATATGCGTTCATCGAACAATACATCGAAGCAGCCAGTCGGTGGTTTGCGGGCATCCAGCCGCTCGACCGCACGGGCGGCGGCCTGTTGGCCGATCTCTTCCGGGCTGCGCAGATCAGATTGAAATGTTCGGCTGTCGCCGTCGTAGTCGCGCTCCATGCCTGTTCCGGTGCCAGCAATTGCAACGCATGACAACCCTCGGTTGGTTCTGTGGTATCCTCCAGAAAAACCGTTCGATGCCGCGAAATGCACCTGGCGCGCTGAGTATCCGGCACTGGCCGACTGCACTTGGCTGATCTCCTTGTTTTCCAAAGCTGATGCCTCTGCGCGTGCGGCGTCATCTTGCAAGCTGGCGGGCGAAGGCTCAGGTGTTGCATCCGCCAATTGCAAGGCCGAAATGTCATAGTCGACGGCGAGTTGTTCTGGTGTGGCCAGACCCGCATAGGCGTCATCGGGCGCTTCGCGGGCCATGGCGATGGCGCGCGCCGCCATCTCCTCGATTGTCTCGACACGCGTATCAGAGGCCGAGACCGTTGCGCTTTTCTGGCCCACAAATACGCGCAATCCCAGGTCAATGCCCTCGGATCTTTCAGCCTGCTCCAACGCTCCGGCGCGCACCTCAATGCTCAGCGATGTACCCTGTAAGACCATTGCATCAGCGGCATCCGCGCCTGCTTTTTTGGCGGTCTTCAGCAGCTGTGATGTCAAGGCCTCAGGCGATTGCGTCATAGGGTTGGCTCCAGTCCAATTGCACCTCAGGTAGCCCCGCGCGCGGGGTACCGCAAGGGAAGAGCGACAAATGAGGTGTATGAGGCGCTCCGAAACAATTGTAAAAGAGGATGGTGATGGGCTATTGAATCCGCTGACCATTGGCCAGAACATGGCCTTGCTCATTCATCTCGATCCGGGAATTCAGTGTATCTGGCTCGGCGCCGGGCACAGCCAGCAGCCCCATCATCATACGCGCTCCCATGGCTTGTTCTTCCGGCAAAAAACCCATTGAGACCAACGTATCCAGCAGTTTGTTGCCCCCTGACAGCGACAGATCCGCCGCGCCGATGGGCGTGGGTACACCGCCGGGTGCTGAATTGTCAAAGCGGAACGCCCCATTTCCCGTTAGTTCGGCACCGGCCACTTTGATCTGTAACTTGTTGATGTCCACAGTTTCCATTTCAGCAGGCGCGATGTTCGAATTCGCGGTCAAACCCGATGCGGCGGGATCAAAAAAATCAAAGAGCAATCGGGCCTTGCCCGTCAGATCCAGTGCAATGGTTGCGGGATCGCGGGGCAGCTGTGCGCTCGGGTCAAACATGCCCCAGAGCATGTCGGACATCGAAAAATCATTGAAGGAAAAGCCGAGCGCAAAATCGCTTGCCTCTTCAGATTTTTGAACCGGCGTTGCAAGGTTGAAGCTGGCACTGGCCATGTCAAAAGCAATTGGAACCGGAAAATCAGGTGATGTAATGGTGACGTTCAGGTCGTTTTGACCGCCGGAATACGCAAGACCGTCTTCCTTGAGCGTCACATCAAGAGTGCCCCCGTCGGAGGTTGTTGCTGCCGAGAAAGCCTCTGTGCCGCTGTCAATCACGGATACGTTTGAAGCACCGGCTGAATATTTGAATGTGCCATCGGTGCTTCCACCTGCGGCCAACACGGCGAGCATGTCGCTTGACTCAAGCTTCACCAACGGCACTGCACTGGACCCGGTGAAACCCAAATCCGCGAATTGCCCGTCCATTTTCAAGTCGCCATCGCCCTCAGGGTCAATGAAGGCGAGGTTATAGGTCACGCCAACTGCTTGCATGTCTTGATCGTAAACGCGGTTGCCGCCCACGGTTGTCCTCGTTGTACCGGAAAGGTCCTGCATGCCGATGGTCACTGCAGCAACCTCCGCGTCCTGTTTTTCGCCACCTATGGTTAAACCGGTCAAAACAATATCGACGCTTTGGGCGGCATATGTATTGGACAATTCCGTCGGCACACCGGAAACGGTTGACACCAGACCAGACTGGCGAAGCTCCAGTTCCACATCTGCGGTTTCTCCGTCTTCACCGATGACTTGCATTCGAATGGGCATGACCGGAGGAATGGCAATGTCAACGGTGCCGTCGCCATTTTCGGTAAAGGCGACCTCGTTCATGTTCACCGTAGATGCGCCCGTTTCTTCTGTGGCAGGAACGTTGATTGTCAGGTCGCTGATGGTCAGCGTCGCTCCGGATCGCGCTTGTGTTGCCGACACCTCATAGCCGAGGCCTTCAAAGTAGGTTTGCCAATTGCTCCAGACATCTTGCGCATCGATATCTGCATGGGCTGCATGCGTCGTGGAGAATACAAGGGCAGCGCTTGCTATGACGCGAAGAGGAAGAAATGACATACTGTGATCCTTTTTAACATTTGCCGCACATCGTCATGCAAGGCCTCGAGATGGTCAAGAGCAACCGGGGCTGGACCCGACATGCGCGGCGGATTACCACAATGCAATCAGATCAGGGAGCAAATCAAATGGATATGAGTGGCAAAACAGTACTGATCACCGGCGCGAGCCGTGGCATCGGAGCGGAGACTGCGCGGGTCTTCGCCAAAGCAGGCGCCAATGTGGCTTTGGTGGCGCGCGGTCAGAAGGAGATTGCGGATCTGGCGGGGGAAATTGGCGAAAAGGCAATTGCGATTCCCTGTAATGTCGCAAGCAGCCGAGAGGTCGCCGCCGCAATAGATGCTGCGGTCGAGACCTTTGGCGGCCTTGATGTGCTCATTAACAATGCAGGCGTCATCGAGCCGATCTCGCGTTTGTCTCACGCTGATGTAGATGCATGGGGCGACGTGATCGATATCAATCTTAAGGGTGTGTTTTTTGGAATGCACGCGGCTGTTCCTGTGATGAAAGCACGCGGCGGCGGGTCTGTTCTGACGATCAGCTCAGGAGCTGCGCATGGCCCGGTAGAGGCGTGGAGCCACTATTGTGCGTCAAAAGCCGCGGTCAACATGCTGACGCGCTGTCTGGACAAGGAAGAAGCGGCGCATGGTATCCGCGCCATTGGCCTTTCGCCCGGTACAGTTGCCACGCAAATGCAGCGCGAGATAAAAACCAGCGGGATCAACCCGGTCAGTCAGTTGGATTGGAGCGATCACATCCCGGCGGATTGGCCGGCAAAGGCACTCCTGTGGATGTGCAGCCCCGAAGCTGATGAATGGTGTGGGCAGGAGATATCGCTGCGTGACGAGAAAATCCGGGCGCAAGTTGGCCTGATATGATTGATCTGACCAAGGAGGGGGATGTCTGGACGGCGACACTCAATCGCCCGGAAAAGGCCAATGCGCTCACCGCGGAGATGTTGGAACAGCTGATCGACATCACGCGGTCTGCACAAGACGCACGGGCCATCATCCTCACCGGTCAGGGCCGGGTGTTCAGCGCCGGGGCCGATCTGGACGCGGCACGCGCAGGACTCGCAACTTCACCCTTGTGGGAACAGCTTTCGACAGCCATTGCGGATTTTCCTGGCCTTACAATCGCGGCCTTGAATGGGACCTTGGCAGGAGGTGCCATGGGCATGGCGCTGGCCTGCGACCTGCGCATCGCACCGCCGCACGCAAGGTTCTTTTACCCGGTAATGAAACTGGGCTTTTTGCCCCAGCCCAGTGATCCGGTCCGTATGTCCCAACTGATCGGCCCGTCACGTACCAAGCTGATCCTGATGGGAGGGCAGAAAATAGACGCCGAAGAAGCCCTGCGATTTGGTCTGATTGATCGGGTGCTGCCGGGTGAAGACATATTGGAGCATGCAAAGAGCCTCGCGGCGGATACGGTCGCTGCACAGCCAGCATTGGTGCAGCGCATCAAGCGCATGTGCGAGGAATCAAGCTGACGTCAACCACGCTCGCGCCGCAGCGACTTCGCCGAGGTCGAATGTTCGCAATTGTGTTGACATGAATGCCCCGGCCGCCTTGGAAAGTGACCCAACCCAGCCGATGTCTGATACCACCGCAACGTGACTGATGTGGCTAAGGTTTTTCACATCGAACTTGATGCCCTGCCAGATCACTGAAGCTTCAAACCCGTCGAAACTCTCCAGTATCTCGATCAATTTGATGGTGCCATGCCGGTCAATGAAGGCCTGAAGCGGCGTTGTCGCTGCTTCGTAATCCAGTTGGGTGATGCGACCTGAAACCGTAATTTCGGCCACACGCGTGGTATCGTATTCGGAATATGCAACGGTCATAAGATGCCTCCTGTTCATAGGATCAATCTATTGCGAACTCGCGGCTAATACGTTGCGCAAGATCAAATTTGGCGCCGCTTCCCGGGGACTTTGGACTGGAACCCTGGCGGCCGTTTGGCAACCCAGGCCGCGAATCTTGCCAGTCGCGGATGCAATCGCAGTGCCTCAATCGTCGCAAAATGGCGAGCAAGCTCCGCTTCGGAAAGACTCGCGTGAATCTCGCGGTGGCAGATATGATGCAACAACACGGTTGGCCCGCCTTTTCCACCTTTGAGCTTGGGTACCAAGTGATGAACGCTTTGCTTGACGTGCGGTGGGATGGGGCGATCACATAAGGGACAGATTGGATCAGACATCTGGGCTTGCTCCATCGGGTGCTGACAGGCACAAGCTTAGATCAGGAAATCGGGATGAAAAGAGGGTGTTTGCGTGGAATTTGACCTATCCACCCAGCCAGAAATTGTGCAGCGCGGCGCGGAATACGCCTTGGTGGTCTTTGAACTTGCCAAATCATGGGCTTTAAGCCCCGCAGCATGGTCTCAATTCGCCTTGCTGGTCCTTGCCTATATACTGGCGCTGCTTGTCGCGCGCCGTATGCGAGGGTTGCTGACGCGTCTTTTGATGCCCGCCGAAGACGCGGAAACCATCCTTGCCCGTGCCCGGCGCACATCGTTGATTGCGCTGCCCTTGTTGCTGCCGCTTTTGGCCTATGCCTTCACGGCACTCGGTGAAAGCGTTGTCCGTTCTGTTTTCGACAGTGGCGCCGTGATTGCCTTCGGCAAACGGGTTTTTCTGTTTCTCGCCGTGCGCACGCTGGTGCGCGACATCATAAGTGATCCGTTCCTCAAGCTTTTGGGGCGATACGTTCTGATACCGATTGCGGCGCTCTATGCGGTTGGTTTGCTCGACCCGTTGATGCTGAAACTAAGCGAAATGACGGTTTCGCTGGGGAATATTTCCTTCTCTGTCATGTCGTTGATCCGGGGTGTGATCGCGGGCAGCGTGCTGTTCTGGCTGGGCGGATGGTCGAACCGTCAAACAACGCAGTTCATCGAAAACCAAAAAGAGATGCGGCCCTCATTGCGGCAACTGACGGCCAAGGCGATTGAGTTCGCCATCTTTGGCGTCGCGTTCTTGCTGTTGCTCAATATCATGGGAATCAACTTGAGCGCCTTGGCCGTGATTGGGGGGGCGATCGGCGTCGGCCTTGGATTTGGTTTGCAAAAGATTGCATCGAATTTCATTTCCGGAGTCATTCTATTGATCGAGGGCCAGGCCACAGTTGGAGACTTCGTCGAACTGGATGGGGGCGAATCCGGTCAGATCGTGAAGATGACAGCGCGTGCTGCCGTTCTGGAAACCTTCGATGGGCGCTGGATCGTTGTGCCGAATGAGGATTTCATCACAACGCGGGTGATCAACTATTCGGATTCAGGTTCGGCCAACCGCTATGAGGCGCCATTCTCCGTAAGCTACGATACGGACATCAACCTTGTACCGCCGATCATCGAGGCCGCTGTTGCGACGCACCCCGATGTGCTCGACCTGCCTTATCCCCCCGATTGTGAATTACGCGGCTTTGGCGATAGCGGAATCGATTTCGCAGTGGAATTCTGGGTCAATGGGCTGGATGACGGTCCAAATAAGTACACGTCGGATGTCTTGTTTTTGATTTGGAATGCGCTGAAGGACAATGGCATCGAAATTCCCTACCCTCATCGGGTTGTGGAACTCAAAGGGCCCGTACCGCAGGTGGATATGTGACGCATGCTTTGGTGATCGGCGCCGGACCAGCAGGGTTGATGGCAGCCGAAGAACTGGCAGCACACGGACTGCAGGTCACGGTTTGCGAGGCAAAACCCTCAGTCGGGCGGAAGTTCCTGATGGCCGGCAAATCCGGACTGAACCTTGCAAAGGATGAACCGTTCGAGGCCATGGTGCCGCACTACTATGAGGCTGCCGATCGTGTGCGCCCGGTCTTGCAGGCTTTCGACGCCGAAGCGGTTCAAGCCTGGGCACGCGGTCTCGGTCAAGATGTTTTTACCGGATCGACCGGCCGGGTATTTCCACGCGCGATGAAGGCTTCGCCTTTGTTGCGCGCCTGGCTGGCGCGATTGAACAAGGCAGGTGTCACTCTGCGCACCAATTTGCGCTGGCACGGGTGGCAGGATGGCACGCCTGTATTTGACGGACCCGGCGGGCATGAAGCCATAGCTGCGGATGCAACAGTTCTGGCGTTGGGGGGTGCAAGCTGGGCACGTTTGGGGTCAGATGGTATTTGGGCCGATCACCTGGCCAAAGAGGGTGTTGCCCTCTCCCCTTTTGCACCGGCAAATGTCGGGCTCAAGATGTCCTGGAGCAAGTACATGCCGCCGCATTTCGGAGCCGCCCTAAAAGCTGTGCAATGGCGCGCTGGTGGGTTTTCGTCACGTGGCGAGGCCGTGATCACGGAACGCGGGCTTGAAGGTGGTGGGCTTTACACCTTGACGCCTGCGCTTCGGCGCGGCGCGCCCTTGACGATTGATTTTATGCCGGATCTGACGCTGGACCAAATGCACGCACGCCTTGCTGCCAAACCAGCCAAGACGCGGTTGACGCGTTGGATGGTCAACAATCTGCATCTACATGCCGCCAAAGTTGCTCTTTTCCATGAAATGACACGAGACCAGAATTTGGAGCGGGCGGATTGGGCGCAGACCGTTAAGGCGCTTCCGTTGCGGCATGCGGGTTTGCTTCCCATGGATGAAGCAATTTCTACCGCTGGCGGCGTGGCCTTTGGCGCCTTGACGCCGGACTTAATGCTCAAAGTCCTGCCGGGCGTCTTTTGCGCAGGCGAAATGATCGACTGGGAAGCGCCGACCGGTGGTTATCTGATCACAGGGTGCCTGGCGACAGGGCGCTGGGCGGGCAGGGCGGCAGCAACCTACGCGGCAGCCGTCGCTTGAAACGCGGGACGGCTACGCAGCGATTTGGCATACTCAAAGAGCTTGTCATCCACGCGCGGAAACTTGGCACCAACGGCCCAATTCAGGCAATGGCAAGCCAGAATGTCCGGCAAAGTGATGGTATCTCCCATCAGAAATGGACCTTCAAGCCGCTCTGACAAATGAGCCGTTGATTTCTCGAACTCAAATTTCAAGGCGTCCTTGGCTGCAGGCACGCGCAGGTGCTCAGGCAAAACAAAACTATGCTTTGCCGCTGCCCAGAGAATGGCATCCAATTCGTCGATCAACCAGAACGTCATGGCGTCCTGTTTGGCGCGCGCAACAGTCCCCGCCGGGGAGGTCAGTTTGCCGTGCTTGTCAGCCAGATATGTCATGATCGCCACGGAATCTGTCAGGACATCATTGCCATCAACCAAAGCAGGAATTTTCCCCAAGGCATTGTAGTGTAGCGCTTCTTCGGATCTGGGGTTGGCAGCGATCTGCTCATAGGGTTCGTTCATCTCTTGCAAGGTCCACATGACCCGAAAAGCGCGTGACTTGGTTGTGCCGATCACTTTGTACATTTGGATGTCCTTCTTTGCGAATACGCGCGTCCAAAGCCTGCCATGTGTGGTCCGGGGAGACAACTGTTGACGTTTTTTGTCAGTAGGACGTGTCAATTAATCAAGTGGTACTTTTCCCCTACGGAGGTTTTTCATGTCAAAATCAGGAAGCTGTCTTTGCGGTGCTGTCACCTATACTTTAGCCGATGATCCAAAAGAGTTCGGCGCGTGTCATTGCAACATGTGTCGTAAATGGAGCGGTGGTATTTTTCTTGGCCTCGAGGCGCCGGCGGAGACCGTGAAAGTTGATGGCGGCGAACACCTCACCACTTATCCTTCCTCGCCTTGGGCGGAACGTGCATTTTGCAAGATCTGCGGCAGTAGCGTCTATTACCGCGTCACGGCACCAGGACCCCATGAAGGCACCTACCACTTTGGCGTGGGCACACTGAACGATGTTGGAGATGTTCCACTTACTGGTGAGTTGTTCATCGACGAAAAACCGGGTGGTTACAGTTTCGCGCAGAAGACCCATCAGATGACAACTGAAGAGGTCATGGCGATGTTCGCTCCGCCGGAATAGCCTCAACGACTGCCTAGCATCGCAAGACGTATAAAGGCGCGTTCGACCAGTGCCATGCCAGGCGCGTTTTGCCCCGCAGATCGCAATTGCAGGTCCGTGTCCGTCAGAAGTGTGATGGCTGTTTCAAGTTTTGCAGGACCCCAGCGGCGCGATTGCGCCAGCATCCTGTCGCGGTTCGGGCCGAAAGTCGTCGGCCTGCCGGAGGTGTCACATGCCGCGCGATGGAGAGCGCGAAAGTGCCGCATCGCGCCAATGCACAGACCTACGGGTGTGGCCCCTTGCGCCACGAGTTTTTGCATCACCGGGCCAATGTCATGGGCGCGCGCCTCGGCCACGACCATCAGCACATCGTCGACATCCGCTTCTGTCGAGGTCGGCGCGCAGGCGGTGATATCTGAGAGCGACACCGGAGAGTCATCGCCGAGCTTGAACAGCGCAAGCTTTTCTACGGTTTGCCGGAAATCGCCAGGGTCTATGGCCTGCGCCAGATTGTTGAGGGCAGCCATCGTATCGTCGGATACCTGTTTCAGACCCGCGTCTCGCAGAGCGGTTTCTATCTCTTCTCGCGTTGGTGGATTGTCATAGATCGCGGCGGCATAGGCTTGCGAATGGCTCTCAAAGGCCTTGCGCAATTTCGATGTGGGTTTCAACGCGCCCGCCGTCACAACAATCTGAGCGTCTCCGGGTTGCCAATTTTCCAGGGCGGCTATGATCGATTGCGCGCAGGTCTCATTCGCTTCCTCGACAAAAGCGGCGCGGGTGCCGGGAAAAAACCCCATGGCTTTGATCGCGTCCATCAAGAGAGCGGGGTCCTTACGAATCTCACTACCGCTTAATCTGGTGAGACGCATTTCTTCATCAGCGCCGTTGCCAAGCAAAGCGGCCAATACTTGTTGGCGTTTGAGAGCTACGCGCATGGCATCCGCGCCATAGATCAGCAACCCGATCTTACTTGCGTCCGGCTTTGCAAAATAGGCGTTGGCGTCGCGTGGAGAAAGCTTCATTCCAAATCCGTCGACAGAACCCGCGTCACAATCTGATCGGCAAGCAGAATCATCAGGCGTTTTCGCGCGTCCCTTTCTGCCGCAAATGTGGCCACCGTTGTGCCGGCGGCAGAATACCCGGTGAAATTGGTAACGGTGTCTGACAAGGCTACCTGACCGGTGCTTGTTGCAATAATTGAAAACCGCGCGGATCCCACCAGATTGAAACGGGTCACGCTGCCTTCGGTATCTACTGCGAGGTTCGCCTGAGAGGTCGAGATTGCATACTGTAGCGTATAGTCGGCATTTGAGGCGCGGCCCAGACGTTCTTCGAGCCGTTGGGTCAAAAGAAACGCGTTACGGTTGTTCGGAGCTTGCACCGATATTTTGTTTTGAACATTCGCGCCCGTTGCGCCTGGTGCATATACAGGTTGAAACCCGCAAGCGGACAAGGCCATGATGGCCAAGACTAGGACTGTTCGGTTAAACGACAACATTCACGATCCGTCCCGGGACGACAATAACCTTTTTCGGCGTGGCGCCGTCGAGGGTTCGCATCACAGCCTGATCTGCCAGAGCCAGCTTTTCAACCTCTTCTTTAGGCATATTGGCGGGTATGGTGATTTCTGTGCGTCGTTTTCCGTTCACTTGAATAGGTAGGGTCACGGTATCAGACACCAGCATCTTCTCATCCGCCTTGGGCCATGGCGCCGTCGTGACCAAACCTTCGCCACCTTGATGCGCCCAGATGTCCTCGGAGAGGTGCGGCGTCATTGGCGACATGAGTTGCGCCAGTGTCATCACCGCTTCACGTTGCGCCGCATATCCTGCCTTGGATTTTTGCAAGATGGCCGTGAAGGCATATAGTTTCGCAATGGCGGCATTAAAGCCAAAGCTCTCTATTCCCATGGTCACGTCATGGATGCACAGATGCATCGCACGCAAAAGATCCGCATCGCCCGAGCCTTGGGTATCCTTGTCCATCTTCCCGATGCGATCGCATAGGCTCCAGACACGACCAAGGTGTTTATACGCCGCTTCCGCCCCGCTGGCCGTCCATTCCACGTCGCGCTCAGGTGGGCTGTCGCTCAGCACAAACCAGCGTGCGGTATCTGCGCCATAAGCGGAGATGATGTTGATCGGGTCGACAACGTTTTTCTTCGAGTTAGACATCTTGGCAGAGGGGATGATCTCAACAACACTGCCATCGTCGAGTTTTCCGTCGCTCACCTCTTCCGGCAAATGATAGACCGGGCGGCCTTTGTCGTCACGCGTCTGGTAAATCTCATGCGTAACCATGCCTTGGGTAAAGAGCGCGTCGAAAGGCTCAATCGCTGATTTTGGCAGATGTCCTGTAATCTGCATAGCGCGCGCAAAGAAGCGTGAATAGAGCAGGTGCAGGATCGCATGTTCGATACCGCCGATATACTGATCCACATTCATCCAGTATGCGGCGTCCTCGGCCACAGTAGGCGTCTTGGCGTGCGGCGCAGTGAACCGCGCGAAATACCACGAACTGTCAACAAAGGTGTCCATTGTATCGGTTTCGCGTTTTGCCGGTTTACCGCACGCCGGGCAGGATGTGTCACGCCAGGTCGGGTGCCGGTCGAGCGGGTTGCCAGGGACATCTAGTGTTACGTCGTAGGGCAACGCGATGGGCAGGTTCTCTTTCTTTTCCGGCACCACGCCACAGTCATCGCAATGGACAACCGGGATCGGGCACCCCCAGTAGCGTTGACGTGACAGCCCCCAGTCGCGCAGTCGAAATTTTGTGACGCCCTGACCAATCCCGTTGCTTTCGCAATACGCGATGGCGGCGTCGATGGCTTCGAGCCCGGTCTGATGAGGCTCTCCTGCAAATCCCCGATTGTAAAATACTTTTTCCGATTTTGCCGGGACGAAGGCTTCGTTGAGGACGTCGAGGGAACTTTTGGTCGGCAAGTATGTCGAAATGATCGGCAGGCCGTACTTTGTAGCAAATTCGAAATCGCGCTGATCATGCGCCGGGCACCCGAAAATTGCGCCTGTCCCGTAGTCCATCAGGATGAAATTCGCGATGTAAACGGGAATCGCATGAGCGGTATCAAAGGGGTGTCGCACCTTGATGCCCGTATCGAAGCCCAGCTTTTCTGCAGTCTCAATTTCCTCCTCAGTCGTGCCGCCCTGTCGGCACTCGGCACAGAAGGTGGCAACTTCTGGATTGTCGCGCTCCAGAAATTTTGCCAGCGGATGGTCTGGCGAAATGCCAACGAATGACGCACCCAAGAGCGTATCCGGACGTGTGGTATAGACCTCGATCCGGTCATGCCCGTCAGGACCGTCGATAGTGGAGAAGGCAAATTGCAGCCCGCGCGACTTGCCAATCCAATTTTCCTGCATCAGGCGAACTTTGGCGGGCCAGTTTTCCAAAGTGTCCAGAGCATCAAGCAACTCTTCAGAATGATCGCTGATCTTGAAAAACCATTGCGTCAGTTCGCGTCGCTCCACCAGAGCGCCGGACCGCCAGCCCCGGCCCTGTTCCACCTGTTCATTGGCCAGAACGGTCATATCAACCGGGTCCCAATTCACCACGGCATTCTTTCTGTAAACCAATCCCGCGTCGAGAAAATCAAGAAACAAGGATTGCTGCTGGCCGTAGTATTCGGGATCGCAGGTGGCAAATTCGCGTGACCAGTCAATTGACAGTCCCAGCGGTTTCATCTGATCGCGCATGTCTGCGATATTGCCGTAGGTCCAATCCTTGGGGTGACCGCCAATCGCCATGGCGGCGTTCTCCGCGGGCATGCCAAAGGCGTCCCAGCCCATAGGATGCAGGACGTTGTGCCCGGTTGCGATCTTGTAGCGCGCGATTACATCGCCCATCGTGTAGTTGCGCACATGCCCCATATGAATGCGCCCGGATGGATAGGGGAACATCTCAAGCACATAGTATTTGGGTTTGTCCGCCGACCGCACCGCCTTGAATACATCGTCCCTGTTCCAGACCTCTTGCCAGCGGGCTTCGATTTCTGCGGGGGTGTAACGCGTCATGTCAGCGTCCTTCTCACGTAAGTGCGCCTAGGGCCGTTTCGTTCATCAGGCCCGGCAGGGATATCGGTAAAAATCGGTTGGCCGTGGATTACAGTTTGTTGTCGGCAATTCGGATTTGCCGGGCGCGACTTAGGATCGCGTCTTCTATTGCGCGCACGGTTGCTGCGCTCGCGGGCCCGTTTTTGGTTTGAACCGAGACGTTCAGAGACCTTGCGTCCAGCGCAGGATCATTGATCAAAACTGTTGCCCGATAAGATCTGCCACCGCCAGGCGGTGTGCCAAACCCAGTAATGATCACGCCAGTGAAGGGATCAACCGTTTGCACGGGCAGGAAATTCAGCACTTCCAAAGACGCTGTCCACAGGTATTTGTTTACAGCGACAATGTTCTCGGTGTTTTGACCGCGAAAGGCGTCCCATATGGTTGCTTCGCCAGCGCCTTCGACGGTGCGGTTCGTGTCATTGTCCACTTCGCGCGCATCGGTAGAACCGACAAGGGGTGCGCCGCCTTGTGTGCCGGAGCCTGAACCGCAGCCTGCCAGCGCTGCCGCGATGGCGATCACGCCGATAACCCTGGGAAAAAATGCTTGTGTCATGTGACTGCCTGCTGGTCAATTTGTGCTGCACGTTAATCCAACTGATGGAGTGGGGACAAGGGCGAGAACATACATATAAACCCTTGGTTAACCCTATACGTGTCGATCACGCGTCAATGTGCACGACAAGGTCGAAACGAGTGTGGCAAAGCTGCACCATTTTTCCCGGCTCTCACCTTGCGCTTCTCCAAGTTCTTGCAATGGAGGGCGGATTAGAGCGAAACACACTTCAGGTTCAAAAGGGATTCCCCCGTTGGACAACGAATAGCAACCGAGGACAAGTTCATGAAAAAACTTCTCATTGCCACTACAGCACTGGTGGGAACAGCCAGCGTAGCAGGCGCTGACATCGCAAACTTTAACTTCAGCGGTTACGGCCGTTTTGGTATCCTGTACGAAGAAGATCGTGGCGGAGGCACTCAAGAAGAAACCCGTCTGGAAAGCCGGTACCGGTTGAACATCGACTCTTCGACAACGACAGACGGTGGCATCCGCTTTGCTGCACGTATCCGTGTTGAAGCAAACGACAACGCTGACAACTCTGTAAACCAGGGTGTCTTCTCCGGCGCACGTTTCCAAGCGTCTTCTGGTGGCTTGCGTATCCGCGTTGGTAACATCTCCGGCGTTACAGATGCCGCAACAGTTGTGAACTACTTCGGTTACGAGCCTGGCCTTATCGGTCAAACAGGTCAGTACGCGAACAGCGGTGTTGGCTTGCCAGCGTTCGCCAGCACCGGTGCTGGCGCTAACGGCGTCAACGCTCTGTATGAAATGGGCGATTTCGCTGTCATGGCTTCCTGGACAGACGATCACACTGATAACCTGGGCGCCACTGCAGATACAGAAGCATTCGGTGACTCGTTTGAAATCGGTGCATCTTACACGTTCAGCGCGTGGACAGCTGGCCTCGTTTACGGTGAGTTCGAAGATGCCGGTACTGACGTCGAAAACGACTGGATCGTTGCAACATTGTCCGGCTCGCTCGGTATCGCAGATGTTTCCTTCCTAGTCTCCGACTTTGAAGGCGACGACGACTTCGTTATCGGTGCATCCGCATCGATCCCAGTCGGCGCAGCAACAAACATCGTAGCATCCGTTTCTGACGGTGGTGCAGATGGAAACGACACATCCTACGGTCTCGGCTTCACCCACTCGCTGGGTGGCGGCGTATCCTTGGCTGGTATGGCTGGTTCCAATGCAGCCGGCAACACGATTGCTGACTTGGGTGTTCGCTTCAACTTCTAAGTTGAACGTCACAACCTGAATTTGGGGCGGACCTTCGGGTCTGCCCCTTTTTGTTTTTCGCAGATCTATTATCTTGTGATGTCATTGTGGAATGGAGCTAACAGATGGGTTTGCAGGATATTTATGATCGTGTGACGCGTGCCGAAAGTGCGGCTGGCCGACCGTCGGGATCAGTAAAGCTGATTGCCGTATCAAAGGTGCAACCCAACGCCCGCGTAGACGCCGTTTTGTCACAAGGCCATCGTTGTTTTGGCGAGAACCGTGTGCAAGAAGCCGCCGGGAAGTGGCCGGACTTTCGCGTCAACTATGACAATGTGGATTTGCATTTGATTGGTCCGCTGCAGACCAACAAAGCGCGTCAGGCGTTCGATTTGTTTCAGTCCGTTCATTCGTTGGATCGTTTGAAACTTGCCAAGACGTTTGCGCGTCTGGCGCAAGAAACGGGGCATTGCCCCGATGTTTTCATTCAGGTGAATACCGGCGAGGAACCGCAAAAGTCCGGAATATTGCCCGCAGACACAGATGCTTTTGTAAAGGACTGCATTGCAATGGATTTGCCTGTTCAAGGGTTGATGGCGATCCCACCCGCCGAGGAAGAAGCTGCTCTTCACTTCGCTCTGCTTGCCAAGCTGGCGGCGCGAAATGGACTTAAGGCCCTAAGCATGGGTATGAGCGGTGATTTTGAAAAGGCCATTGCGCTCGGTGCAACACATGTTCGAGTAGGTTCTGCGATCTTCGGAGCGAGGGAAGCAACTTGAGATCCACATTGCAAGGTCTCACTATCCAGTGACGATCAGCCGTGTCTGAAGCGTGATGCGCTTGGCGATCCTGTGCAGATGCGGTCGCGACAGCCCAATACAACCCTCTGTCGGAAAGCCGGCGCGGCGGTATTGGTGGATAAAAATGGCAGAACCACGCCCTTTGATCGCATAGGGCCAATTCCAGTCTGTCAGAAGCACAAGATCATAAAGTGGGTCCGCACGCCGAAGCTTCTCGTGACTTGCATTGTAGGGCGCACGCACCATCAAATTGTAATCTGCGTCTGTCATGTCGTCAGACCACAGGTCACGTGGTCCGATAGGCAGCGCCCAATCGGTCGGGCGCATCAAACGGTCGGGACGGTAAAGCATTCCCACAATGCGATGTGCTCCAATGGGTGTCGCCCCATCGCCTTCACGTTTTTTCCCTGTAAGTCCGTTTTTGCCGATCGTGCAGGGGTAGCGTTGCCCTTGAAATCGCAGACCCAAAGGGCTGAGCACAAGATCGTTCGAGGTCACTGAAGATGTCCCGATTTTGCAGCTTTGGTCGCAAGATAAGCGCGATTATGCCGGTTTTCGCCCTCGTGAAGCGGGACTCGCTCTGTTACATTGATCCCGCTGACCTGCATCATTTCCACTTTGTTTGGGTTATTTGTCATCAAGCGAACAGCCGAAAAGCCCAGTGCCTTCAGAATATCGGCGCCGAGGCGAAAATCGCGCTCATCGTCCTCAAAGCCCAGTCGATGATTGGCTTCAACCGTGTCAAAACCCTGATCCTGCAAGGAATAAGCGCGCATCTTGTTCGCGAGACCGATCCCACGCCCTTCTTGATTCATGTAAAGTAGTATGCCGTGGCCTTCTTGGCCCATTTGTTTCAAAGCAGCGCGCAGTTGCGGACCGCAGTCGCATTTCAACGATCCCATCAAATCACCGGTGAAACAGGCAGAATGAAGACGGCTCAAAACCGGTTTCGCCCGATCGGGCCTGCCAATTTCAACTGCGTAGTGCTCTTCACTGCCATCTTCGGGGCGAAAAACATGCAGCCGGCCTGCTTCCGAAACCTCCAGGGGTAAACGCGCGCTGATTACCTCGCTTAACGGACTACGGCTCGAAAGATGAGGGATCGCTTCAGACAACGGTAAACTGGTCAAACCGTTCTGCGATGACATGTTGTGGGCGTCAGATATCGGGACCACCAAACAAGCAGGAAGGAGCCGCGCCGTCTTGCACAATGAAAGCCCCGCACGATGGGCGGCTACATCACCATCGCGCGCGCAGGTCAGCGGGCCTTTTAACGGGGTCATTAAGTCACCCGCCGGGTCGGCCACCCCCTGCGCCCAGGCCAAGGTGGCGTCGGCTGGAAAGAGAATGCGCGCCAAATCGCCATCATAGGCACGCGCTTTGAGGGTTTCGGCTCGGCGCGCGGTGATTGCAAGCACGGCCTCGCCTGGTACTGCCAAGAGTGCCTCCAGACGGTTTGCGTCCAGAGTCTCAATCGCCGCGATCAAAACTGGTGCGGGCCCGTCCATTACGACGGGAACCCCCATGCGCAAGTCGGCGCGCGCGCGCGCCAACAGTTCTGTGATATCTGGTCGGATGCTCATGATGTTACAATGCCTGCATAAACTGGGCTTGATCTAGGGCAATTCCTTCCGAATTGAAACAATTGCCCGCTAATGTAACACGAGCGCGTGAGAGCAAAGGGCGCAAGCTTGCCAGATGGAATGCAAAGACACATCTGTTGGTCAAGTAACGGAGAGATGTGATGGCACAATTGAGAAAAATACTTTTGGTCGATGACGATGAAGATTTGCGCGAAGCATTGAGCGAACAGCTGATCATGACTGAAGACTTTGACGTTTTTGAAGCAGGCAATGGCGCGGAAGCCATGGCACGCGCGAAGGAAGCGCTATATGATCTCGTTATCCTCGACGTGGGTTTGCCGGATACCGATGGGCGCGAGTTATGCCGGTTGATGCGCAAACAAGGTGTGAAGAGCCCCATCTTGATGCTGACCGGTCATGACAGTGATGCTGATACGATTCTGGGTTTGGATGCTGGTGCAAACGATTACGTGAGCAAACCATTTAAGTTCCCAGTTTTGCTTGCGCGTATTCGCGCTCAATTGCGCCAACATGAACAATCTGAGGACGCAGTTTTCCAGCTGGGACACTACACATTTAAGCCGTCCATGAAGATACTTATCACAGAAGACGAAAAGAAAGTTCGTCTGACTGAGAAAGAGACCAACATATTGAAATTCCTCTATAGATCCACAGACGGTGTTGTTGCCCGCGACGTTCTCTTGCACGAGGTCTGGGGTTACAATGCTGGTGTCACCACGCACACGCTCGAGACGCATATCTATCGGTTACGCCAGAAAATCGAGCTTGACCCGTCCAATGCGCGACTTTTGGTGACGGAATCTGGCGGTTATCGTCTTATGGCGTAAAACGTTTGGTTTTTGTTAACCATTTTGACGTTATATTAAAGATGCTGAAAGGGTTTGTTGATCCATCAGCAAAGTATCCCGCGCATGTCCGGGTTATGACATGCACCTCCCTGTTGGACTTGGCCGGGCCTTGTGCCCGGCCCTTTTTTCTCATCAAGCCCTTACAGCACTTCAGTCCAGCACTTCTTTTGTAGAACAGTTTCCAGATCGACCTAAAACGCGTGGCGAACCATTAACACCTGCGCTAGGGTGCACGCAGTTTTAATTCGGAGCTGCCTGCATGACATTTTCACTCGCCACCTGGAATATCAATTCCGTGCGCTTGCGCGAGGCACTTGTTCTGAAGTTGCTGGATCAGGAATGCCCAGATGTTCTATGTCTGCAGGAATGCAAAAGCCCGGTTGACAAGATGCCGCTAGAGGCGTTTGCGGCAGCGGGCTATAACCATGTCGTTGCGCGTGGGCAGAAGGGCTATAACGGCGTTGCAATTCTTTCCAAAATACCAATGCAAGAAGCCGGATCGCATGATTTCGCATCGCTTGGTCACGCGCGGCATATTGCCGGAAAGTTGGAGAACGGCGCGACAATTCATAACTTTTACGTCCCTGCCGGAGGCGATGTCGCGGACCGAAAAGTAAACGAAAAATTTGGTCAAAAATTGGATTATTTGACCGAAATGCGCGACTGGTTCCGGGACAATAGGCCAGAAAAATCAATACTTGTGGGTGATTTGAACATCGCGCCCCGCGAAGATGATGTTTGGGATCATAAGAAGCTTTTGAAGGTCGTCAGCCATACCCCCATTGAAGTTGCGCATTTTGCAGAGACCCAAGCGGCCGGCGGTTGGGTGGATGTAACGCGGCAAGACATCCCTGATGGACGGCTCTACAGTTGGTGGTCTTACCGTGCCAAAGACTGGGATGGCGCGGACAAAGGGCGGCGTTTGGATCATATCTGGGCGAGTTCAGATATATCGCAATCTGCGCATTCAAGCCGTGTATTGCGGTCCGTGCGGGGGTGGGAAAAGCCCAGCGATCACGCGCCGGTATTCGCAAGTTTTGACCTTTGAAATACACAAAATGCCCCCATATAAATGCGTAACGCGAGTGCAAGGACGATAAGATGATGGACCTGAACCTAAGCGCCGCCCCGGCGGCAGATGATCTGATAAAAGACGCAACGGAAGCGACATTTATGGCCGACGTTGTAGAGATGTCGCAGACAACTCCTGTAATCGTTGATTTCTGGGCGCCCTGGTGCGGCCCCTGCAAAACGTTGGGGCCACAGCTCGAAGAAGCGGTCCGCGCGGCCAAAGGCGCCGTCAAGATGGTCAAGATCAATGTCGACGAAGCCCAGATGATCGCGGGGCAGTTGCAAATCCAATCGATCCCCACTGTCTATGCGTTTCACAAAGGGCAACCGGTTGATGGGTTTCAAGGGGCTGTGCCGCAGTCAGAAATCAAGGAATTTGTGGATCGGGTTGTTAAACTTGATGGTGGCGCAGCGCCGGGTGAGGCGCTTGACGAGGCCGTTGCGGCTGCCGAGGAGATGCTGGCCGAAGGTGCTGCATCCGATGCAGCGCAAACATTTGCTGCCATTCTCGGGGAAGATCCAAACCATGCGGGGGCCTATGGTGGCATGGTGCGGGCACATATCATTTTGGGCGAGCTGGATCAGGCGGAAGCGATCTTGAATGGTGCGCCTGCGGAGATCTCCAAGACAGCTGAGCTGGAAGCGGCTCATGCGCAACTGGAACTGGCGCGGCAAGCCGAGGGCGCTGGCCCGCTTGACGAGTTGCGCGCGGCCGTTGAAAAGAACCCGAACGACCTTCAGGGGCGTTTTGATCTGGCTCTGGCCATCCACGCCAATGGTGACATAGAAAGTGCGGTGGACGCGTTACTGGAGCTTTTCCGGCTGGATCGAGAGTGGAACGATGGTGCTGCAAAGGCACAGCTCTTTACAATTTTTGACGCGCTTAAACCCAATGATCCAATCATGTTGAATGGTCGGCGAAAATTGAGCTCAATGATATTTGCCTGAGACGATGGGAGGGCTAGATCACTCTTTATGATTAAAGCCACTGAGCTCCCCGACACGATCGCGATTTTCCCGTTGCCAGGCGCACTGCTATTGCCTCGGTCTCGATTGCCGTTGCATATTTTTGAACCCCGTTACCTTCAGATGCTTGAAGATGCACTTAAAACACCAACCCGTCTGATCGGGATGCTTCAACCAAATGAAGTCCCGGGAAGGGGCGGGAACGGCTTGCAATCCATTGGGTGCGCGGGGCGCATCATGCAGTTCTCTGAAACCGAAGACGGTCGCTACCTCATTACGCTTGGTGGTGTCTCTCGTTTTCGCGTCGTTCAAGAAGTTCAGGGCTTCACACCTTACAGACGTTGCGATGTGAAGTGGGAAGGTTTTGATCGCGACCTTGGATCCGAAGAGAGGGACACGGCTTTCGTGCGCACGGGGTTTATCAAGCTTTTGGAGCGCTATTTCGACTCCAAACAACTCTCGGCGGACTGGGATACGTTGAAAGAGGCGGACGATGAACTGCTGATCAATTCATTGTCGATGATGTTGGAGTTTGACCCAGAAGACAAACAGGCCTTGCTCGAAGCACCTTCGCTTTCGACGCGGCGCGAAACACTGGTTACGCTGATCGAATACCAGCTCAGAGGCGGCAACGACGGTGAAATGATCCAGTGAGCGAAACCGAAGTTACTTTTGACCGGCACATGTTGGAGGCGCTCATTTGCCCGCGCAGCCATGCCACGTTGAAATACGACGCAGAACATCAGGAGCTCGTTTCTCTAACGGCTAACCTTGCTTATCCGATCCGCAATGGCATTCCTATTTTGCTCATTGATGAAGCCCGCACTCTCGATTAAAGCGTTTCGCCTTTTAGCAAGCGGGGCAAATCACCTGTCAAACCGGCGGCTTCGCGGATGAACCTGCGGCGCAGTCCGGGCAGTCTGGTCACCAGACCCATGCCAATATCGCGTGCCCCGCGCAGAATAGAACTATCATTTGAAAACAGACGGTTGAATGTATCCGTGGCCAAAGCCAGTGACGTGTTGTCAAAGCGCCGCCACTGCTGGTAACGCGCCAACACCACCGACCCACCGATGTCTTCCCCACGTCGCGAGGCGTCTACAATCACATCTGCCAAAGCAGCAACATCGCGGATGCCTGCATTAAGGCCCTGCCCGGCAATGGGGTGAACGCCATGTGCTGCATCCCCCACGAGGGCGACACGCCTGGCGACCAATTCTGTGGCAATCGATAGCGACAAGGGGTAGGTGAAACGAGCCCCGGCGAGCGAAATTTCCCCAAGAAAGCTGCCAAATCGAGGGCGCAGGACATTCAGGTAGTCTGCCTCCTGCATTTTATTGATACGAAGTGCATTTTGCGTCGTTTCGCTCCAGACAATCGAGGATCGGTTGCCTGTGAGCGGTAAAATCGCGAGAGGGCCTGCTGGCATGAAAAACTGATGTGCCACGCCATTATGTGGCAATGCGTGGTCCACAGCGCAGACAAGCGCCGTTTGATCGTACCCCCAACCTATACGGGAAATTCCGGCGCGCTTTGCCGTGCCGGAGTCGCGTCCGTCGCATCCGATAAGCAATCGGGCGCGCAGTGACTTGCCAGAAGCTAGATGCGCCACAATTCCAGACGCGTCCGCGTCTTGCGCAATGACCTGATCTCCATTGATCTGACGGATGGTTTTGGATTTTTTTACGGCGGTGAGCAGAGCGGGTCTCAGATGGCGGTCTTCAACCATATAGCCCATGGGCCCTTCTTCGATCTCGGCATGGTCAAAGTGCATGAAAAACGGCGAGGGCCCTTCGCCAACCCGCCCGTCACTGACCTTGATGTCGAGCATGGGCTGGGCGTGATCTTCGATTGTCTCCCAAATCCCAAGCGCTTGGAACAATCGTGCAGATGTGAGCGCCAGAGCATAGGACCGCCCGTCAAAAGTGGGCTTTTTTCGGGTCTTCAGTGGTAGCGCATCAATGATCGTGACGGATTGCCCGGCGTTGGCAAGGGACAATGCCAAGGCAGGGCCGTTCAGCCCGCCGCCCACGACAATAATATCGCAATCAAACTCCATAAGTCTCAATAGGGCCCGCGGCGGGGGATTGTCCATGCGCGCTTGCGTCGCTACCGTGCAGAAAAACGCTGGGGGATGATGACATGCAGACTTGGTTGCAGATGCCAGCCGCTGATCTTGGGCGCGGGATTGAAGCTGGCGAAATCGACCCTTTGGCTTTAACGCAGGCCTATCTGGATGCCATCGACGCGCATGAGTTGAAAGACAGAATCTTTGCCCGCGTTACGGCGGATCGTGCCTTGGCCGAAGCTGCGGCTGCATCGGAACGTGCCGCTGCGGGACAAAGGCTGTCTTTGCTAGATGGCGTCCCGATCAGTTGGAAGGACCTTTTCGACACGGCTGGTGTCGGCACGGAATCGGGTTCGAAGCTTTTGCTCGGTCGCGTGCCGGATGACGATGCACAGGTTTTGAAAAATGCCACAGCTGCCGGGTTGGTGTGCCTGGGCAAAACACATATGAGCGAGCTGGCGTTTTCAGGTCTGGGTTACAACCCCAGCACAAACACACCGCCTTGTGTCAATGACGCGGCTGCGGTGCCCGGCGGGTCTTCTTCAGGGGCGGCGGCATCTGTTGCGTTTGGTCTCTCGGCGGTTGGTATCGGGTCCGACACCGGCGGGTCCGTGCGAATACCTGCAGCATGGAATGATCTTGTGGGGTTGAAAACCACATCGGGCCGGTTGTCCCTGGATGGGGTGGTGCCGCTCGCGTTGAAATTCGACACTGTGGGGCCGCTGTGCAGAACTGTCGGAGACGCCAATCAGATCACCGCCATGATGGAGGGGCGACGCGCTTTCGATCTGCGCGGGAACACATTGGCAAACAAACGCGTCGCTATTTTGGACACGATTGCTTTGCAAGACGTGCGTGAGGTACCTATGGCTGCCTTTGAAAGCGCGGTCGCAAGATTGAAAGAGGCCGGGGCTCAAATTGAGCATATTCATGTTCCAGAAGTCGAAACGGCAATGGCACATACATCTTGTCTATATACATCAGAAGCTTACGGGTTATGGCGCGATGTTATCGAAGCAGATCCGGACGCGATGTACAGCGAAATTCTGGAGCGTTTTCGATTGGGCAAAACCCATTCCGGGGCCGACTATGTGGCGGCCTGGTCGACGCTCGAAAAGGTGCGTATAGCCTATGAAATTGCGACCGCGACATACGATGTTGTAATACTGCCAACCGCGCCGATCCTGCCGCCAAACCTGGAGCGCTTGAACACCGATCACGACTACTACATCAAGGAAAACCTTTTGGCGTTGCGCAACACACGAATTGGTAACCTGATGGGGCTCTGCGCCCTCAGCTTGCCCACGGGCACTCCCAGTTGTGGTATCATGATGATGGCGCCAGCTTATGGCGAGGGTGCGCTATTGCGCATCGGAGCAGCCGCAGAGGAAGCATTGGCTTAAAAGCCACAAATCGAGACAAAGCTGCGCGTTTTTGTGGACGCAGACCCCGTGCTTGGGTAGTTTGTGGGTAACGGGACAAGAACGATCCCGAAATGAGGCAGTTTTGATGGTGTATCCTGAGCGGTTTTCGAACCTTCCGGCACATGCGTGGCCGCGTTTGCGCGCTCTTTTGGATGTGCATGAAGGCGGCGGGCCTGCAATTCATATGACCATTGGCGAGCCCAAACACCCGTTTCCAGCTTGGGTTACTAATGTCATTGCCGAGAACGCGGCGGGTTTTAACAGCTACCCGCCCAACGAAGGCTCGCCCGAGCTACGCGGTGCGATCACGGGGTTTGTTAACAGGCGCTACGGTGTGCCGCTTAACCCGGACACGCAGGTTATGGCGCTCAACGGCACACGAGAGGGCCTCTACAATGCGGCTATGGCGCTTTGCTCTGAGACAAAAGATGGTCAGCGCCCGGCCATTCTGATGCCGAACCCGTTTTATCAGGTCTACATGATTGCCGCTCTTTCGGTGGCCTCTGATCCGATCATGGTCCCGGCCACGCTGGAAAACGGGCATTTGCCGAATTTTGCGGATCTTTCTGAGGATGTGTTGAATCGAACCACCGCGGTTTTCATTTGTTCGCCTGCAAATCCGCAGGGAGCGGTTGCAAGCCGAGCGTATTGGCAAGAGCTTATTGCCCTGGCTGAAAAATTCGATTTTAAAATATTCGCGGATGAGTGTTACTCCGAAATCTATCGTGACACGCCACCTGTTGGGGCTTTGCAGGTGGCAAAGGACATGGGCGTGGATCTCAATCGCGTGGTGATTTTCCACTCATTGTCCAAACGCTCCAATCTGCCCGGCCTTCGATCAGGATTTGTCGCAAGTGGAGCGGAAAACATTCGTCAAATCAAACAGCTGCGCAATTTCGCTGGTGCGCCTTTGCCCTTGCCGTTGCAAGCAGCAGCGGCAGCCGTTTGGAACGACGAAACGCACGTTGTTGAAAACCGCGCATTGTACGTTGAGAAGTATGAGATTGCAGACCGAGTGCTGGGGAATGTACCAGGTTACGCCAGCCCAGAGGCCGGGTTTTTTCTTTGGCTGCCTGTCGAAAATGACGAGGCGGCGGCTGTGAAGCTTTGGCGAGAGACCGGCGTGCGGGTGCTGCCGGGTGGGTATCTGGCGCAAGATTGGAATGGGGAGAACCCCGGTCAGGGATATATCCGGGCTGCCATGGTGGCCCCAAAAGCGGATACAGCGCGTGGGATCGAATTGATCCGCGACTGTCTTTATCCGCACTAGTTAACGAGGGATCTGAGCATGGCATATCAAACACGGGGGCGGGACCCATTGCTGGACAGCAATATGGCCGAGGCAGTCGAAAAACGAGGCAAGGAACTGTTGGGGCTCGCCTTAATTGCCTTGGGTTTGATGACTTGTGCGATGATCTGGTCCTATACGCCGGACGATCCCAATTGGATGGTTTCCACCGATGCGCCGGTGCAAAACTGGCTGGGTCGCATGGGCGCTTCTTTGGCGGCGCCGCTGTTCATGATTGTCGGATGGGGCGCTTGGGGTATTGGTATCGTGTTGCTGGCGTGGGGCGCACGATTTGCGCTGCACCAGGGTGCGGAGCGTGCGCTGGGCCGCTTGATTTTCGCACCGATTGCAATTGCTTTGGGCGCGATCTACGCCGCCACATTGACACCGGACGGAACTTGGCTCGACACGCACAGCTTTGGCTTGGGTGGTCTTTTTGGCGATACTGTTATGGGCGCGCTTTTGACGATGTTGCCTATTGGATCGACTTTCACCGTGAAGTTGATGTCAGTTTTAATGGCTGTGGGCATCCTAGTGATCGGCGCTTTTGTAACGGGATTCACCCGCGCGGAACTGATCCGCATCGGACGTTTCCTCTTGGTCGGTCTGGTTGTGATTTACGCTGGCATCATGGCGTTGCTGGGACGAGGCGCCAGTAGTGCGATGAAAACAGCGCAAAACCTATCGTCGCGTCATGCAGAAAAGCGTGCGCACGCCCATGAGGCGCGTGTCGCTGCGGCTCAGGCGGTTGCAGATGCCACAATCCATACCGAAGTGGCGCCGATGTCCGACGCAGCCGTCTTTCAAGGGGTACAGCCCGAACCGAAATCTGGGCTTTTCGCGAGAATGCCAGGTTTGGTCAGACGACCTGATGCAATGCCGGAACCGGAATTGGTCGAAATCGATTCACTTAGCCAGATAGACGAAGCCCCTGGCGAAGACCGCATCAAGGCGCGCATTGCGGACGCGATCAAATCGCGTGCCCGCACCAGCAGGGCCGTAAACGTCCCATCGGCAGCGCCCTTGACCAAAGGTCGGGGGCGAGGGCCCGACCCATTGTTGTTGGACCCGGCCGGAGGGCGTGCTGAACCACCTTTGACTGCCGAGCCTCTCTCAGCAATCCCACCACTTCCTGAAGAAATTGAGACGGTCGATCCCTATATTGAGCACGCGCAGACCGACGCTCCCGCTGTGCCATCAACTCAACCGCGCCGGGTTGTTCAGCAATTGAACCGTAAACCGGTGCAACCTTCGGCCCGCGCGAAAGCAGAAGCGCAGCCCACTTTGTCCTTCGATGACACGCACCCGGGTTTCGAATTGCCGCCCCTGAACTTGTTGGAAAACCCGGTCGAAGTGCCTCGCTTGCATCTGAGCGATGAAGCTTTGGAAGAAAACGCCCGCATGCTGGAATCCGTTTTAGATGACTATGGTGTGAAGGGCGAAATCGTGGCCGTGCGCCCTGGCCCGGTTGTGACAATGTATGAGCTGGAACCAGCGCCCGGCTTGAAAGCCTCGCGCGTGATCGGCCTAGCGGATGATATTGCCCGCTCGATGGCTGCGCTTTCTGCCCGTGTGTCAACGGTGCCTGGACGGTCGGTCATCGGGATTGAACTGCCCAATGAGACGCGCGAGAAAGTTGTTTTGCGCGAAATCCTGTCCGCACGCGACTTTGGCGATAGCAACATGCGTTTGCCGCTTGCTTTGGGAAAAGACATTGGCGGCGATCCGATGGTGGCGAACCTTGCAAAAATGCCTCACCTGTTGATCGCTGGCACGACCGGTTCGGGTAAGTCCGTAGCGATCAATACGATGATTCTGTCGTTGCTTTACAAATTGACGCCTGAAGAATGTCGCATGATCATGATCGATCCAAAGATGCTGGAACTGAGTGTCTATGACGGCATCCCGCACTTGTTGTCACCCGTGGTGACGGATCCAAAAAAAGCGGTTGTCGCTTTAAAATGGGTCGTGGGCGAGATGGAAGAACGCTACCGTAAAATGTCGAAAATGGGTGTACGCAACATCGAAGGATACAACGGTCGCGTCAACGAAGCGTTGTCCAAAGGGGAGCTTTTTACCCGAACTGTGCAAACCGGGTTCGACGAGGAAACGGGCGAACCCGTTTTCGAAACCGAGGAAAACACACCCGTAGCATTGCCTTACATTGTCGTGATCGTCGATGAGATGGCCGATCTGATGATGGTGGCCGGCAAGGAAATCGAGGCCTGCATTCAGCGTCTGGCACAGATGGCGCGCGCATCTGGCATTCACCTGATCATGGCCACGCAACGCCCGTCCGTTGATGTGATCACCGGCACAATCAAAGCCAATTTTCCAACACGCATTTCGTTCCAGGTCACGTCAAAAATTGACAGTCGCACGATCTTGGGAGAGATGGGCGCGGAGCAACTGCTTGGTATGGGCGATATGCTCTACATGGCCGGAGGGGCAAAAATCACCCGTTGTCACGGGCCCTTTGTGTCGGACGAAGAGGTCGAGGAAATCGTTAACCATCTCAAGGCATATGGCGAACCTGACTATGTTTCAGGAGTTGTCGAAGGTCCCTCGGACGACAAGGAAAGCGACATTGATCTGGTTCTCGGTGTGGGTGGGAACACGGATGGTGAAGATGCGCTTTATGACACTGCGGTGCAGGTTGTTATCAAGGATCGGAAGTGCTCCACTAGCTACATTCAGCGCAAACTGGCGATCGGATACAACAAGGCGGCGCGTCTGGTTGAACAGATGGAAGATCAGGGTCTGGTATCCCCCGCAAATCATGTCGGAAAACGCGAAATTCTGGTGCCTGAACAAGGGTAGCTGATTTTCGAAGCGGTGCGCGCCGTATGCTGTTTTTCCGGATGTGATATCGCATATCAACCAAGGTGCACCTAAGTGTAGTATTACGGAAATGGTTGGGAGCGCCTGATGAAACGAATTCTTTCGATTGCTGCAGCGCTTGTTTATTTGGGCACGTTCGCTTTGCCCGCTGTCGCAGACAAATTGTCGCTAAATGAGATATCTATATATTTCAACGGATTGAAAACGGCGCAGGGGGCTTTTACCCAGATCAATGATGACGGCACGATCAGCAGCGGCACTCTTTACATCAGCCGTCCGGGCAAAATGCGTTTCGAGTACGACCCACCAGAACAGGCCTTGGTAGTTGCCAGCGCCAATGCAGTGGTCATCATTGATAAGAAGTCCAACCAACCACCAGAAACTTATCCGCTCAACAAAACCCCATTGTCATTGATCCTTGCGCGTCAGGTCGACCTGCAGCGCGCGCGCATGGTAACAGGCCATGACTACGATGGCACCGCGACCACGGTCACGGCACAAGACCCGAAAAATCCCGAATATGGCACTATTCAGATGAGTTTCACTGATGCACCAGTCCAACTGCGCCAGTGGAGAATAAACGACGCGAATGGTGCCCAGACGACCGTCATTCTGGGTGCATTTGAGACCAACGTCAGCTTGCGGAACACACTCTTTGATCCCGGCGTCGCATTGCAGAACAGGGATCGATGACGCCTTAACGCCTCAGGCGGCATGTCGCCAGTTGCGCCTGATATACATCAGCGCGTTGATCGACCTTGTTGGCCACATTCAGCAACCAGGATTTGCGATTGTAGCTGCCACGCGCATATCCAGTGTGACCTTCGTGATACGCGAGGTATTGGTTTCGCGCATCGGTCAAGGGAATGCCATTTTTCGATCGGCTGGTAACCATATACCACCCCATGAAATCAGAGGCATCTTTGATCCTGTCACGTCTTGCGAAGCGTTTACCGGTGGCTTTTTTGTAATCGTCCCAGGTGCCATCTAACGCTTGAGCATAGCCATAGGCGCTGGATTGGCGGCCCATCGGGATCACACCCAAGGTATATTTATGCGGCGTGCGGGCGTTGGACACAAATCGACTTTCCTGATGTATCGTCGCCATTTGGACGTGCACAGGCACACCCCATTTTTGCTCCGTTTTGCGGAACGCCTTAAGGTATTCGGGGCGCTCGCTGGCAATTCGGCACGCGTCATCCAGATGTCGCGGCGCGCTTCCCTGACCACCTCCGCAGGAGGCAACCAGTAGTACCAGTGTCACAGCGCGAAGAGTTCTGCTCATCTGCCTCTCGCTTTTTTTCGATCAGTTTAACGTAAAAAAGAACTTTAGGGAATCACGAATTCCACCAGAAAGAGCACAGAAATAAGAATTCTGAAGGAGTTAGCTTATATAGTGAACGAATTATCTGCCTGGAGGTACTGTCAACGCTACGTTCACAAACTGTTTCTGGCAAAGTTGCTGCCGAGATTGGACAAATAGGCCTTGTAGCGTTTAAATTCCGTCGGTAAGGGGCATGTTTGTAATGTTAAGAACGCGCGCAAAATATCATCTGGGTCAAGTGGTCCGTCATAAGAAGCACCCCTTCCGTGGCGTCATCTTTGATGTGGATCCAGAATTCTCCAATACCGAAGAATGGTATGAAGCGATTCCCGAAGACAGTCGCCCGGTAAAAGATCAACCCTATTACCATCTGCTAGCCGAGAATGATCAAAGCTATTACGTGGCCTATGTCTCAGAGCAGAACCTCGTTGCCGACTATTCAGGTGAGCCGGTAGATCATCCTGACATTCCGGATTTGTTCGGGCCATTCAGCAACGGCACATACCCATTGCACTTTCAACTGAACTGACGCTGGGTAAGACTTCGTACGCGAAAGTTCAGTAACCCAAGGCGCACCCATCCTTGCGCGGATCGCTCGCACCTTCCAAAACACCTTCATCCCGGATCAAAATGGCCTGAGCCCCGCCGATTGGCGTTTCTGGAATGCTGACATGGTGGCCCAAATCAAATAGATCTTGCCGCACTTGATCCGAAAACCCATGCTCGACATTCATGGTTCCTTTGTCGGAAAATGCCCGTGGCAGATCGATTGCTGCTTGTGGGTCCATGTCGAAATCCACGAAGTTGGATGCAAACCTTGCATGACCGGCGGGTTGGTACGCGCCCCCCATCACACCAAAAGGCATGATCACTTTACCCTTCTTTCGCAACATGCCCGGAATGATGGTGTGCATAGGGCGTTTGCCGCCTTTGAGTTCATTGGGGTGACCCTCTTCAAGCGTGAAACCGGAACCCCTGTTTTGGAACAAAATTCCAAATTTATCAGATGCAATGCCGGATCCGAAACCATTAAAGATGGAGTAAATCAGCGACACGGTCATGCCGTCCCGGTCAATGGTTGTGATATAGATTGTATCTTTGTGAACATTCTCAGAAATGCGCGTCGCACTGGCCATGGCCTTTGTCGGATCGATGAGAGAAGCCAGTTTCTTTGCCGTATCCATGTCCAACATGTGGTCCAGTCGGGTGGTAAACTCAGCGTCTGCAAGGAACCTGTTGCGCGCATCATAGGCCAGTTTGGCCGCCTCGGCCTCTAAATGCAGCCGTTGTGATCCCATCGGGTCCATTTTCGCAACATCGAATTGGGATAGAATGTTCATGATCAAAAGAGCCGTGGCCCCGTGGCCATTGGGTGGATGCTCTACCACTTCGATGTCACGATATGCACCGGAAATCGGTGTGGTCATTTTACAAGCCGTTTGCGCAAAGTCATCGGTGCTGTGGCGACCCCCCATGGCATTGAGAGTGCTCAGCATATCGTCGGCAATTTCGCCGGTATAAAAGGCATCACGTCCTTTTTGAGCAATGCGGCGCAATACCTCCGCCTGACCAGGTGCGCGGAAAACCTGGCCCACGGTTGGGGCTTTTCCGCCCAAAAGGAAGTAATCGCGCGCTTTATCCTGAAGCACATGTGCGTCGCGGGGCCAATCAAACGCTACGCGAGGGGCCACCGGAATGCCTTCTTCCGCCGCTTTGATCGCAGGTGCAACAATCGCGTCGAGACCAATTTTACCAATATTTTCAGACAGAAAACAGAAAGCATCGATTGCGGCCGGAATGGTTACAGAATGAGCGCTCTGAATAGGTACTTCAGTATTTCCAGCGTTGCGCAGTTCTGCGGCATCCAAGGCAAGCGGCGCACGACCTGACCCGTTCAGCGCTTTAATTTCGTCGTCTCCCTTGTGCCACAGCACAAAACAGTCGCCGCCAATGCCAGTCATTTGTGGTTCACATATCCCCAAAACCAGAGCACCGGCGATTGCTGCGTCCATCGCATTGCCTCCGCGTTCCAGAATATCGATGGCGGTTTTCGCGCCCAAAGGGTGGGAGGTTGCGCACATCCCATTGGTTGCGAGAACAGGGGAGCGCCCCGGAAAATGAAAATTGCGCACGACAGACCCCTGTTCCAGTTAATCAAAGGCAACCTAAGTGGACATGCGGAAATGTCCATGGTGCTAACAATGGAATTGGTCTGGTTGGGAAGGTCCTCGACGCTGCGTACTGGGTGGGGGCTATTAAACGCAGCGCCGAGGGAAGCTATATCAAGCTACAGTTTGTATATGCCTTTGGAACAAGGCGGCAATGTGATTGCAGTGCGGCGCTTTGGAGGCAAGTCGGGGAAAGGTTATGGTCCGATACGGTTTTGGGCTAGCATCCGCTTTCGTTCGTCAGTGCCACAGCCAGACGCATGGAGAGTTGATTTTCTAAGCCAATACGCTGGTATTTAACATCTTTGGCCAAAGTATGGATCAAAAACCATCCAAAACCACCTTCTGGAAGGTCGTTAAGGTCTACGTCCAGTGATGCTTGAACGCCCAGTGGCGCATTTCCGCCCGGCATTGCTTCACCTTCATCGACGATTCTCAGATGTAATCCATCGGGACGGTGTGCGCAGGATATTGCGATTCGTCCTGCCGCGTTCTGGTCGGGGTACGCATGTTCAACAATGTTGTTTAAAACCTCGGCCAAAACCATTTCGACTTTTCCGGCCTCTTCCGTTCCCAAATCCAAGGGACTGAGTTTATCAAGCAACTTGCCGAGTGCTTCTCTCACAGCTAATTCGCTGCTCTGAACAGTCACTTCAATTGGTGGCACAGTTGCCATTTGTGACAGACCTTCCTGCGCGATCAATGATGCTGAAGTTCCGCGAGTGCGCCGTCTACAGTGCTGAAAACGCTGAATACTGTGTCCATGCGCGTCAGTTGAAACACGCGCTCCACAGTCGGGGTCAGGCCTGCAAGTGCCATTTTGCGTCCGGCGCCCAGGTTCTTCATTGCGGCGACAATGGCACCGAGGCCGCTTGAATCAATGAATTTGACCATGCTCAAATCCAGGACAACCGTATCCGTTCCGCCATCGGTCTCGACCCGAATGGCGTCTTTGAATTCAAGTGCGACTGCAGCGTCGATCCGTTCTTCCTGAACAGAAATGATGCGAAGCGCTTCTTCTGTTTTGGTTCTGATTTGCACTATTACTGCCTCTTGACTCGTTTGACGTCGTCGTAATGGGTAAGTCTTACGAAACCATTAGGCATCAAGGAGACCTTCGCGCATGCATCAGGTGATGATCGTAGGGGCGTCGCGCACGCCAATAGGAGGCTTTCAGGGTGATTTCAGTGCGTTGAGTGCTTCCGATCTCGGGGCAGCAGCCATCAAAGCAGCGGTTGCGACAATAAATCCAGCAGTGATCGAAGAAGTTCTGATGGGCTGCGTATTGCCCGCGGGTCAAGGGCAAGCCCCGGCTCGACAAGCCAGTTTCAAAGCCGGCTTGGGCGAGGCCGTTCCCGCCACCACGCTCAACAAAATGTGTGGATCGGGGATGAAAGCCATAATGATCGCAAACGATCAGATCGCACTGGGTCATACGGATTTGATGGTTGCTGGCGGCATGGAGAGCATGACCAATGCTCCCTACATGCTGCCAAAGATGCGGGATGGGGCGCGGTTAGGCCATGGACAGGTTGTCGACCACATGTTTCTCGATGGTTTGGAAGATGCCTATGACAAAGGGCGTTTGATGGGGACATTCGCGGAGGATTGCGCACAAGACTTCCAGTTCACGCGAGAGGTACAGGACGCCTATGCGCTGGCATCTTTATCCCGCGCATTGGAAGCAAAACAGTCGAACGCATTCGAGAACGAAATTACACCGGTGTCGGTTGTCGGCCGCAAGGCCACTCATCTTGTTGCAACCGATGAACAACCGGCCAATGCGCGGCCCGAAAAAATCCCCTTGTTGAAACCTGCGTTTCGCGCCGGCGGTACCGTGACGGCCGCGAATTCATCGTCAATTTCGGATGGGGCGGCTGCGCTTGTTTTGGCATCTCAAAAAGCCGTGACGGATCAAGATTTGGCCATTCGGGCGCGCGTTGTCGGCCATGCGAGCCATGCCCAGGCCCCCCATCTCTTCACCACTGCGCCTGTACCAGCTGCTCAAAAATTACTGGACCAGATCGGATGGACAAAAGACTGCGTGGACTTATGGGAGATCAATGAGGCCTTTGCCGTGGTGCCATTGGCGTTCATGCGCGAATTGGATCTGGATCCTGCCATTGTGAATGTGAACGGTGGAGCCTGCGCCTTGGGCCATCCAATTGGCGCGTCGGGCGCGCGCATCATTGTCACGCTGCTGAACGCGATGGAAAAACGAGACGTGAAACGCGGTGTTGCGGCGATTTGCATTGGAGGCGGCGAAGGCACTGCAATCGCGATTGAACGCCCATGAAGGTCGATTATGATGCGCTCGCGAAAGCGATCAAGTCTTTGACAAGCGGCGAAACCGATCAGGTAGCGCTCATGGCGACTGTCGCCTGCGAAGTGCATCACTCAGACGAGCGTTTCGACTGGACGGGATTCTACCGGGTCGTCGCGCCAGAGCTGTTAAAGATCGGCCCTTATCAGGGCGGACATGGATGCCTGACTATTCCCTTTTCACGCGGCGTCTGCGGAGCAGCTGCTCGAACGGGGCAGGTGCAGTTGGTGGCTGATGTCAGTGCTTTCGCAGGGCATATCGCCTGCGCTTCTTCGACTCAGTCGGAGCTTGTGCTACCTGTCCATGATGAAAAGGGCATCCTGATCGGAGTGTTTGACATCGACAGCGATAAGCCAAATGCGTTTTGCCAAGAAGATGCAGACGAGATCGGCAGAATTCTAAGATCAGTTTTTGGCCGCACTTGAAGTACTTGGATTGTATTGATTGTGCAGCGCTGAAAGGGGCGGCCTTTTCCACACAGATGACGGCATATGTGCTGAATCGATACGAAGCGGCTCGCCTTAGGCAAATAACGGCAGATGGCTCCAATCACATGAAATTTTGCTGGATTTTTTCACCGACTCACGGCAATATGAAAAAATCTGCAAAAATTTCATAAGCCATGCAACACTCCTTACCCATGACCCCCCATACACTTGGCGCTGATCTGCGTGCTCTGCGCAAGTCGCGCGGTCTAACCTTGATGGATTTGGCCGCCACTTTAGGGCGTTCCGTGGGTTGGCTCAGCCAGGTTGAACGAGACAAGTCCGAACCTTCAATTACAGATCTGCGCCATATTGCGGCGGCCTTGGATGTTTCGGTATCAATGCTCTTTCGGCATTCCGCGGCGCCCGCCGATGAAGCAGGCTATGTCGTACGAAAAACAGCACGTCGTTCTGTGGGGTCTTCTGTAGCGGGTCTGATCGAAGAATTGCTGTCACCTGATCTCACCGATGACTTTGAAATGGTACATTCCACTTTTGCACCCGGCAGTAAGATCACGGAGCCGGTAACACGACCCACTCAGGAAGTTGGATATCTTGTCCGGGGTGCGTTGGATCTGGTGATCGCGGGTAAAAGGCACACTATCAATCCCGGGGATAGCTTTCGCATTCGAGGAGAACCCTTCATTTGGTCAAACCCCTATGATTCGGCCGCTGTGGCCATCTGGGTCATTGCCCCTCCGGTGTATTGATGACTTTTGAATCCTGGACCATTTTTGCAGTTTTCTGGGTTGTGTTCGTCACGACGCCCGGTCCCAATGCCGTAAACTGCATTACCAATGGCATGACCATTGGTTTTCGGCGTGGGATGATCGGCGTGCTGGCCATTCTGACACAAGCCTCGCTTTTCTTGGTACTTTCCGCACTGGGAATAACCGCTTTGATTGCCGCATCACCAACAGGCTTTTTGATCGCCAAACTGATCGGTGCCGGGTTTTTGATCTACCTTGGCGTACGCGGTTGGCTGATGGCGAAGCATCCTGTAACGATTCAAGACAAACCCGCCAAGTCTGTCTACCTGCACGCGCTTGCCATCGCCACGATCAACCCCAAGAGCGTCGCGGGGTATCTCGCGGCCTTTTCGCAGTTTGTGCAACCGGATGTGCCGATCTGGAGCCAGATGGGGATGATCATGCCTACGGCTCTGGCGATCACGGCGATCAGTTACACCGGGTTCACTCTGTTAGGTGCAGGGCTCGGGCGGGCGGCGTTAAGCGCGGTGTTCAATGTCTGGGTGCGCCGGATCATGGCGGCCTGTTTCGTGATCTACGGCGTGCTTCTGGGTGCAAGCACAACACCGGGGAGGGCGTGACATGATCAAGGGCAGCTGTCTCTGCGGCGCAGTGACATATGAGGCGAAGGGTGAACCGGGCGCGCCCGCGGTTTGCCATTGCATTCAATGCCGCAAGCAATCGGGCCATGCCTGGGCGTCGTCTTACGTCGAAAACGGCACATTGAAGATTACCGGCGAGGTACGCTGGTTCCAATCTTCCGACAAGGCTAGGCGTGGCTTCTGCCCCAATTGCGGGTCAGCGCTCTTCTGGAAACATGATGACGACGCCTTCACCTGTTTTTCCACCGGTTCGATTGACGGACCGACGGGGCTGCGTCTGCGTAGCCACATCCATACCGCCACAAAGGGCGATTACTACACAATCTCGGCCGACGAGCCGCAAAGGGAGACTTGAACCATGGCAGATTTTCCAACCACGGCCCGCGTGGTCATCATTGGCGGCGGCGTCGTTGGCACCTCGACTTTATACCATCTGGCAAAGGCAGGCTGGACTGATTGCGTGCTGCTTGAGAAAAACGAGTTGACTGCCGGCTCCACTTGGCATGCGGCGGGAAATGTGCCGAATTTCGCGGGCTCTTGGGCGGTGATGAACATGCAGCGCTATTCGGCCAAAATGTACCGGACGCTGGCAGAGGACGTCGATTATCCGATGAACTATCACGTGACCGGCGCGCTGCGTCTGGCGCATTCCAAAGAACGGATGATGGAGTTTGAAAGAGTCGCTTCGATGGGTCGCTATCAAGGCCTTGAGATGAGTATTTGCACGCCGGAAGAACTGAAAGAATACAATCCTTTCATGGAAGTTCATGACCTTGAGGGGGGGCTTTGGGATCCATTGGACGGGGATATCGACCCCGCACAGTTGACGCAGGCGTTGGCCAAGGGTGCGCGGGAAGCAGGCGGTCGGATCGAGCGTTTCTGCCCGGTGACCAATGTGTCGCGGGACGGTGACGAATGGATCGTTCACACGGACAAGGGCGATATCCGCTGCGAATATGTTGCCAACTGTGCAGGCTACTATGCACAGCGCGTCGGTGAGATGTTCAAGCCTTTTGGCGGGCGCAGGGTGCCGATGGTTGTAATGAGCCATCAGTACTTTCTGACCGACGAGATCCCTGAGCTGGCGGAGTGGACCAAGGAAAAAGGCCGCAAGATGCCGATGATCCGCGACGTGGATATCTCATACTATCTTCGGCAGGATAAAAACGGGCTGAACCTCGGTCCTTACGAGCGTAACTGCAAAGCGCATTGGGTCACGCCTGAAGATCCGATGCCCGAGGACTTCTCGTTCCAGCTCTACCCGGATGATCTGGAACGGTTGGAGTTTTACATCGAGGATGCAATGGAACGTGTACCGGCTCTGGGCACGGCGGGTGTGGGTCGTAACATCAACGGACCCATTCCTTACGCGCCCGACGGTTTGCCGATGATCGGCCCGATGCCGGGGGTGAAGAATGCATTCGAGGGGCACAGCTTTACCTTTGGGATCGCGCAGGGCGGTGGCGCGGGCAAGTGCCTGTCCGAATGGATCATGCATGGGGAGACGGAATTGGATATGTGGGCTGTCGATCCGCGTCGCTATACCGATTACGCAGACCACGACTATTGCCTTGCCAAGGCGCTGGAAACCTATGGCCACGAATACGCAATGCATTTCCCGCATCACGAATGGCCCGCCGGGCGGGACAAGAAGCTGTCACCAAATCACGCGAGTCTGATCGCCGATGGGGCGCAGATGGGCGCCTATAGCGGTTGGGAACGCGCCAATTGGTTCGCGAAGGATGGCGATGACACCTCAGAGGAAGCGACCCACACCTGGGACCGCAACGGCCCCTGGGCGGTGCGGGTGAAAGAAGAGGTTGAAGCGGTGCGCGACAACGTGGGCGTGCTCGATCTTACCGGTTTCTCGCGCTATACTCTGTCGGGGTCAGGTGCTGCGGAATGGCTGCGCGGCCAAATCTCAGGCGCCTTGCCCAAAGCGGGCCGGATGAACCTGGGGTATTTCGCCGACAGCCGCGGCAGGATCGTGACCGAAGTGACCATAATTCGCTGGGCCGAGGATGATTTCTGGCTGATGACCGCAGCCGTGGCGCAATGGCATGACTTTGAGTTCTTGCAAAAAACGCTTCCTGCCGATGGATCGCTGACGCTGACAGACATCACCAAAAAGTGGAGCACCAGTTTGATCACGGGGCCAAAGTCGCGTGACATCCTGTCGGGCATTGCACCTGACGCGGACCTCTCCACAGGTTGGCTGACAATTCAGGAAGCGGTTGTTGCGGGCAAACCGGCGAAACTCTTCCGGATTTCGTTCGCTGGTGAGCTGGGTTGGGAAGTCCATACCTCTTTTGAGGACAGCCCGGCGGTCTATTCAGCCATCCGGGACGCGGGCGCCGCGCCGTTCGGCATGTTTGCTCTGAATTCCATGCGGATCGAAAAAGGCTACCGGTCTTGGAAAGGCGATCTATCGACAGACTACTCCTTGCTGGAGGGTGGCATGGAACGGTTTGTTCGCTTTGATAAACCGCAGGAATTTCCAGGCAAGGCGGCGTTGTTGAATGAAAAGCAACAAGGCTCCAAAAAGCAATTTGTCACTTTGACAGTGGAGGCGCCGGATCAGGACGCACCTTATATGTCGCCGCTATTTCATAATGGCGATGTGGTCGGCGAAACAACCTCTGGAGACTGGGGCTACCGGATCAACAAATCCGTTGCTCTAGGCATGTTGCGCAAAGATCTGACGTCACCTGGCACAGAAGTTGAGGTCGAGATCTATGGCAAGCGGTGCAAGGCGACCGTGCAGCCCGATCAACCGTTGTGGGATCCCGAAAACGAAAGAATCCGCGCGTGACACAGATCATCCTGTTGGATGGTGGAATGGGGCAGGAGCTGATTCACCGTGCAGGCGATCAGCCCACGCCGCTGTGGTCTACGCAGGTGATGATCGACCACCCGGGCATGGTTCAGAGCATTCACGCGGACTTCTTTGCTGCAGGGGCTACCGTCGCGACAACCAATACCTATGCGATTCACCACGATCGGTTGCAAGACGCCGGAATCGATGAGCAATTTGACATGTTACACGCGGCCGCCGTGACTGAGGCAAAAGCCGCAAGAGAAGTATTCGGCTACGGTAAGATTGCCGGGGCCATTGGTCCGCTGGGCGCGAGCTACCGCCCGGATTTGCATCCCGTTTCAGAGATTGCCGTGCCACTTTTTGCTGAAGTGGCGCAAGTACTTGCGAAAGATTGTGATCTTCTGATCATGGAAACCGTGGCTTCGGTGGCGCACGCGCGCGATGCCCTCAAGGGCGCGCGCGCCTCAGGCCTGCCAATTTGGCTGTCTCTGACCGTTTCTGACACCGATGGCGGGTATTTGCGGTCAGGTGAACCTTTGGAGGATGTTCTTCAGTTCGCCGAAGGGGCAGACGCGATTTTACTCAACTGCTCTGCACCCGAAGCGGTGACAAAGGGCCTGCCGATCATTGCACGGCTGCAGAAACCCTTCGGAGGCTATGCCAATGCTTTTGAGCTGATCACCGAAGACTTTCTGAAGGAAAGACCCACGGTGGACGCACTTAAAGCGCGCCGTGATATGGGGCCACGCGCCTACGCCGGCTACGTGATGGAATGGGTTGGCCTGGGTGCCAGCATCGTTGGCGGCTGCTGTGAGGTTGGCCCCGCACATATCTCTGAAATTGCACACCGGCTCGAAGCAGCCGGTCACACAATCGTTTAAAGGAATACTCCCATGCCTGTGTCTCCGTCTCATGCGCGCGTTGTCATTATTGGGGGCGGCGTTATTGGCTGCTCCGTCGCGTATCACCTGACCAAATTGGGTTGGAAAGATGTGGTTTTGCTGGAGCGTAAGCAGTTGACGTCGGGCACGACTTGGCATGCGGCGGGCCTGATCGCTCAGCTGCGGGCAACGGCGAATATGACAAAGCTGGCAAAATACAGCCAGGAACTTTACGGCAATCTCGAAGAAGAAACCGGTGTCGCGACGGGCTTCAAACGCTGTGGCTCGATAACGGTTTCGCTGACCGAAGAGCGCCGCGAAGAGATCCTGCGCCAGGCCGCGATGGCGCGGGCCTTTGGTGTAGAGGTTGAGGAAATTTCACCCTCCGAGGTCAAAGAGCGTTACGAGCATTTGAACATCAAAGGCGTAACTGGGGCGGTGTATTTGGACAAGGACGGGCAGGGCGACCCGGCCAATATCGCGCTTGCCCTCGCTAAAGGTGCACGTCAACGTGGCGCGCAGGTGCTCGAACGCACCCGTGTCACGCGGATAGCGCGCGAGGGGCGGCGCGTCACAGGAGTGGACTGGGAACAGGGCGGCGAGACCGGTCATATCACGGCCGATATGGTGGTGAACTGTAGCGGGATGTGGGCCCATGAAGTGGGCCGGATGGCTGGTGTCAACGTGCCGCTGCATGCCTGCGAGCACTTCTACATCGTCACCGAGGCGATTCAGGGCCTGAAACAGTTACCAGTGCTGCGGGTGCCTGATGAATGTGCGTACTACAAGGAAGATGCCGGCAAAATGCTTTTGGGGGCCTTTGAACCCAATGCCAAACCTTGGGGTATGGACGGCATATCACCGGACTTTGAATTTGATCAGCTGCCCGAGGATTTCGACCACTTCGAACCAATCCTGGAGGCAGCCGTTGAACGCCTGCCGATGTTGGCGGAGGCCGGCATTCATACGTTCTTCAACGGACCGGAATCTTTTACGCCCGATGATGCTTACCATCTGGGTCTGGCGCCGGAACTGGATAACTTTTGGGTCGCGGCCGGTTTCAACTCGATCGGTATTCAGTCTGCTGGCGGTGCCGGTATGGCCTTGGCGCAATGGATGGAAGATGGCGAGAAACCCTTTGATCTGGGTGATGTGGACATCAGCCGTATGCAACCCTTTCAAGGCAACAAGAAGTATTTGTTCGAACGCGCAACTGAATCCCTGGGCTTGCTCTACGCCGATCATTTCCCGTTTCGCCAGAAAGTTACAGCGCGTGGTATTCGACGCTCGCCGTTGCACCAACATTTCTTGGACAATGGCGCGGTTATGGGCGAATTCGCTGGCTGGGAGCGCGCAAACTGGATCGCCAAACCCACGCAAACCGCCGAATATGAATACTCGTGGAAGCGGCAAAACTTCTTTGACAATGTGGCCGAGGAAGTCACCGCAATCCGCAACAATGTTGGCATGTATGACATGTCATCTTTTGGCAAGATTAGGGTGGAAGGGCGCGATGCCGTAGCCTTTATGAACTATGTCGCTGGCGGGCAATACGACGTGCCGGTTGGAAAGATCGTTTATACCCAGTTTCTGAACCCGCGTGGCGGGATCGAAGCGGATGTGACCGTGACGCGGATCGCCGAAACCGTGTTTCTGGTGGTGACACCGGCGGCTACGCGCCTGGCGGATCAGACCTGGATGATGCGGCATATTGGCGACTTCAATGTGGTGATTACGGATGTGACGGCGGGCGAGGGTGTGCTGGCCGTCATGGGGCCAAGATCGCGCGAGTTGTTGAACTTGGTGTCGCCCAATGACTTTGGCAATGATGTGAACCCCTTCGGGACCGCCCAGGAGATTGAACTTGGGTTGGGTGTCGCGCGGGTGCACCGGGTTACCTACGTTGGCGAGCTTGGTTGGGAAATCTACATGAGTTCGGACATGGCGGGGCACGTGTTTGAGACGCTCATGGAGGCTGGGCAAGAGTTGGATTTGAAACTCTGTGGGATGCATATGATGGACTGCGCCCGCATGGAAAAAGGCTTCCGCCATTTTGGCCACGATATCACTTGCGAGGATCACGTGTTGGAGGCTGGGCTTGGATTTGCGGTCAAGACGGACAAACCCAACTTCATTGGGCGCGAAGCGGTCCTGCGCAAAAAGGAAGAAGGGCTCAAGAACCGCCTGTTGCAATTCAAGCTCACGGATGCCGAGCCGCTGCTATATCACAACGAACCAGTGATGCGGAATGGCGAGTTGGTCGGGTATCTTGCTTCGGGCGCTTATGGTCATACGTTCGGTGCATCTATGGGTCTCGGATATGTGCCTTGCGCGGGCGAAACGGCAGCGGAAGTGTTGGCCTCAGAGTACCACATTGATGTCGCTGGTACGTTGGTGAAGGCAGAGGCGTCGCTCAAGCCGATGTACGATCCAAAATCTGAGCGGGTGAAGGTTTAGGCAAGGAAGTCCTGAAACCTGCTCAACGAGCGATCGGTTAAGGTAGGTTTCAGGTCACTATCTCTTTCCGGATGCGTCAGGGTTGCACGCATGCCGTTCTTCTGCGAGCAGGTGGCATGACTTCAGATTACGCGCCTCCTCAGGAACCTCTTGTCGTTCTGCACGAAGATGCAGAAGTTCTGTTGGTTGATAAACCATCTGGGCTGCTTTCTGTGCCGGGCAAAGGACCACATCTGGCCGATTGCTTACTCACGCGGGTGCAAATCATTTTTCCGGATGCTCTGTTGGTGCACCGCTTGGATCGTGACACATCTGGCGTGATGATCTTCGCGCTCACCCCACACGCACAACGGCATTTGGGGCTGCAATTTGAAAAGCGCATGACCAAGAAAACCTATGTTGCGCGCGTCTGGGGCGTTCCGGTTGAGAAAACCGGAACCGTCGATCTGCCTCTGATCGTGGACTGGCCCAATCGCCCGCTGCAAATGGTATGTCACGAAACCGGCAAGCCTGCGCAGACAGATTGGCGGGTGCTCAAAGACGAGGACACAACAGCGCGCGTGAGATTGCAGCCGTTAACTGGGCGCAGTCATCAACTCCGCGTGCATATGTTGAGCCTTGGCCATCCTATTCTGGGAGACCCCTTTTACGCCACGGGTCCAGCACGCGAGTATGATCGTTTGATGCTGCACAGCCAGGAATTGCGGTTTAACCACCCGCAAGGTGGCCGTTCTACCAAAATTCGCGCGCCACTGCCGTTCTAAGTCGTCACCGAATTTGGTTGCGCGCAGATTGGCACTTGACATGATACCATTTGGTTTCATAAAAGAGGTACCGTTAGGTATCACTTTGGAGATCACATGGCTTTGGCACAATCCACTTTTCGCGCTTTGGCTGACCCGACCCGCCGCGACATATTGGTCATGCTGCGTGACCGCGATCTGACAATCGCAGAGGTTGCACAGAACTTCGACATGACCCGGGCCGCCGTCAAAAAACACCTCACCGTATTGTCGGACGGAGGTCTGATTTGCGTACGTGCGCAAGGACGGGAACGTATCAACACGCTTAATCCAAAAGGCATCAAGCCGGTGATCGATTGGCTCACATATTTCGATGCCTTCTGGGACGATCGCCTTTCAACTCTCAAGACAATCATTGAAAAGGACACGAAATGACCTCACCTATCTTGCGCAAAACGATTTATCTGAGAGCCTCCCGTTCTGAAGTCTGGGCTTTTTTGACTGAACCGGAAAAATTGGCCCAATGGTTCCACGCGCCAAAACAGATACTGGCAGAAGGTGCCAAACTGGAGATGTTTGGCACCACCAGTGGAGACCTGCTGATCTGGGGCGAAGTCAAAGTGGCACGTGAACCGGAATATCTGGAGCATACGTTCACGGTAAAACCCATGGGCGACGCGGTGAGTCTCGTGAAATGGACGCTTGCCGAGGTTCCGGGGGGAACGCAGTTGTCGTTGGAGCATTTGGGGCTGCCAGCCGCCGCCGAAGCCTTCGATCTGATACTGGCTTTGGACAACGGATGGGACAAGCATTTCATTCAAATGCGCGAAGCCCTACACGTATCTGTTCCGGCATGAATGGGGCCTTTGACGCGGCCGGTGCAGGGATTTTACCGGCTGCGTCAAGGCAGAGTTGGCCGTTTTCCAGAAAGCAGACCAAAAACGGCCCACGAAAGAGAGCGAACCAATTCTTGGCGCATCTAAAGCCTGCAACGCGTAGCGGTGCAGATCCGGTCCATTTTCTGAAAAGCCAGTGGCCTTTGCGCGCACATGGGCGTGAAATAGATTTCTGAGGCTATTTTGGCAAGCGGCTGTAAGTGCATCAGTAACCGCTCTGGATGCCATTCAAACCCTTGTTTGGTTCCTGGCCTTGATCTAATTGCTCCCGTCTTTAGCGAAAACGCTCCGTTCCCTCTTCAGAACACCATGCAATGCCGTGTCGTTGTGGGTGGTGGGACTGTTCTCCGGCGCCGTAAGTTGTGGGGTTCATGTTGGTGGGCCACTGATCAAAGGCAATCTTTTGCGTCAGTACCTGTACAAATCGTCTATTTGAGAACGAACACCCAATATTTCTATTCGTTGAATGGCGTGAAAGCGGCTGCGTATGGATCTGTGAAGATTGTTGGAAACGGCAGTCTCTAAGTCAGTCTCATCCATTCCCTATACCGTACTGTTGGTCGACACTTCGTCGCTGGTGTCTTTTCTGCGTAGCAGGCCATTCAGCAAGGCCACGCTGACAACACTGGCCTCGCGTCCGGTGAAGCAGCAGATCAGACAAGGAAGAAGTCGAACCTCCTGCAACAACTGCCCAAAAACCATCTCGGATTTGGGCCACCGCGCGCTATGCCGACACCAGAGCATTGATCAGCCGATCCGGAAGTTCCGCACGTGGTCGGGCATCTTTACACCATCAATCAAGCGCGCATCCGGGATAGGGGTGCCGACATGGGTTGTTACCGGTATGACTCCCGCCCAAATGGGCAAAGCATAGTCTTCTTCATCGTCACTCGGATCACCCGTCCGGACCTTTGCGCTGCCTTCTGCGATATCCATACCCAAAACCATTGTGGCCTTCAGGTCCTGTTCGTAATCCGGTCGCAACGTGTCGTAGCGTTCTGGGAAGAGCCCATCCAGAAAGGTCCTTAGCTTTTCAAGCTTTTCTGCCGGGTCTTCAACTTTGACGGCCGTTCCAAAGAGCATGGCAGAACGCGTATTCAAGGAATGATGCATGCCTGAGCGGGCCAAAACAAAACCGTCCAGAATTGCAACGGTGAGACATACTTTCGCGTCTTTGGAATTACGCAAGGCGCGGCTTGCTGACGAGCCATGCCAATACACTCGGTCGCCCTCGCGCCATTGAAAAGTGGGTGTGACATACGGCTGCCCATCGATGACATACCCTACACTGCACAAAGGTTGCGCATCCAGAATGCCATTGATTGTCGCGCGATCAAAATACCCCCTGCTATGCATGCGGCGCAGGCGGGATTTTTCAGTTACAACAAGGGGATCATTCATTGTTCAGATCTTTCGAGCGGTTTCTCTTGACGATGCTTAGAGAATTATTGGATATACAGAAATGTCCAATATCCAAAAAAAAGAACAGTCCAATTTGGACGTTGCCCTCTTTGCATTACTGCTGGACCATTCGCACTCGGCAAGCTTGCAGGCGCAGTTAACGGAGGCTCTGCGCAGCTTGTTGCTGTCAGGTTCCGATTACTCCGGAACGCGACTGCCGGCGAGTCGCGTACTGGCACAAGAACTTTCAGTGTCGCGCACTACGGTCGTCGGAGCGTATGATCAATTAATTAGCGAGGGATACTTTAAAACAATGGTTGGGAGCGGCACTTTTGTGGCCGAAAATTTGCCTCACCTCGTGCCGCCTGTTCAAAAGAGTGTGGCCCCTCCGGAGACGCCGCAAGCCTGGCTGCCGTTTCACTCAGGAGTGCCGGAGCAGACCTTGTTTCCACATCGCGTCTGGTCGAGGCATGTAGAGCGCGCGTGGGCTCGGCCATCTGATGGGCTGCTCGGGCGGGCGGACCCCTTTGGCTGGTACCCACTACGACAGGCTATCAGTGCGCATCTCAAAGCTTGGCGCAAGCTGGACTGCCAAGCGGAACAGATTGTGATCACGTCAGGCGCTTCGGAAGCTTTCGAGATTATATTCCGCGGCTTCCTCGGTCCCAAACAGACGGCAGTGGTGGAAGATCCTGGCTGGCCCTTGATGCGCGATGTGTTGGACGCGGTTGGCACAAAGGTTCACCTGGTCCGGATTGATCAGCATGGTTTGGATGCGGCGCGCATAAACCACCCTGGTTCCGCGGCCATTGTCACGCCCTCTCGACACTACCCGACCGGAATTTCGATGCCCTTGTCTCGGCGTATGGCGCTCCTTGCGTGGGCCGAACGGCATGATGCGTTGATTGTTGAAGACGACTATGACAGCGAGTTTCGATACCAAGGTCACCCCCTCCCTTCTCTCGCAGGATTGGATAGTCTGAAGCGGTCGATCTACCTGGGCAGCTTTTCAAAACTGCTCAGCCCGGCTTTGCGCATTGGTTATCTTGTGGTGCCCGACAGTCTTCTGCCATCGGCCCAAAGATATATGTCTCGTTTTGGGTCGCGCGCATCCTTGATCCCACAGCCCGCGCTTGCGAGTTTCATGGACAGCGGTGCTTTTGCTGTTCATCTTAGACGCATGCGTCGGACCTATGCAAAACGTCAATCCCACTTGATATCGGAGCTTGCAGGCTGCGCGGACCTTCTTGATTTATCACCGGATCCATCTGGCATGCACATCTGCGCGGCGCTACGGCTCAAACTCCAAAAAACCACAACCGACAAGGCGATAACCGATGCGGCGTTCAAGGAAGGCTTGCACCTTAAAGCACTATCATCGCATAGCGTCTTGCCTGATCCGCCGCAGGGCCTTGTTCTGGGCTATGCTGCTTTCAATGAAACCGAACTTTCACAGGGCGCGCAAAAGCTGTCTCGATTGCTCGGGCAGTTCTCCAACACGCTGAGATAGCCTTTCACGTGTTGGGAGCCGTCCAAAGACCAATGGTGCATAACCTTTGGGTCGATCGCTCAAGCGCGATCCTCCGGCCAACGGTCTGGTTTGGAAGGGACGGCAGCTCACTCTTGTTCAGTTGCCGCCCGAGCCATGTTTATTCCGCGGCCCAGCCGGATACGGCTTTGACTTCAAGGAACTCTTCGAGCCCAAATACCCCGCCTTCGCGTCCATTGCCTGACTGTTTGTATCCACCAAAGGGTGAGCCCTGAGCAAACCCCTGACCATTGGTCTCGACCATGCCCGACCGCAGACGGCGCGCCACACGGCGTCGTTTTTCATCGTCCTCTGTCTGGATGTAATTGGTCAAACCATAGGGCGTGTCATTGGCAATGGCGATGGCCTCTTCGTCGCTTTCAAACGGGATGATCGATAGCACCGGACCAAAGATTTCCTCTCGCGCAATGGTCATCTCATTCGTCACATCCGCAAATACCGTGGGTTTCACAAAATACCCCCGGTTCAGGCCGTCCGGCCGACCGAGCCCCCCTGCAACAAGCCTGGCCTCGCCCATACCAACTTCAATAAGCTTCTGGATCTTGTTGAATTGAGCTTCGGAAACCACAGGACCGATGTGCTTACCCTCTTCGGAGGCGGGTCCAACATGCGTATTCGTGGCAACATCCGCCGCCATTTCGACCGCTTCGTCATAGCGTGAACGATGCACAAGCATGCGTGTGGGGGCGTTGCAAGATTGCCCGGAATTTCGGAAACACCGAACCGCACCGGATTTGGCGGCCTTGGGATGAGCATCCTCAAAGATAATGTTGGCCCCTTTGCCGCCAAGCTCCAGACTGACGCGTTTCAACGTATCCGCTGCTGCTTTGGAAATGGCGATGCCCGCGCGTGTCGAACCCGTGAAGCTGACCATGTCAACCTCTGGATGGGCCGACAGCTGGCTGCCGACGCCTGCACCATCGCCGTTGACCAAATTGAAAACGCCTGCTGGAAAACCCGCCTCATGCACGAAATCCGCAAAAAGCAGCCCTGAGAGTGGCGCAATTTCCGAGGGTTTCAGGACCATTGTGCAGCCGGTGGCCATGGCAGGCACAGCCTTGAGAACAATCTGGTTCATCGGCCAGTTCCAAGGCGTGATGAGCGCACAGACGCCAATCGGTTCCAGAAGGGTTTTTTCGGTCGCCGTGAAATCACTCTCAAAGCTGAAATCTTCAAAGGCCTTGAGAAACCCTTCAAGGTGCCAACTGCCTGCGCCCACTTGCTGTGCCCGGCTCAGCGCCATGGGAGCACCCATTTCCATCGACATGGCCTGAGCCATTTCTTCGGAGCGGGCATTGTAAATCTCAAGAAGCCGGTGCAGCAGGGCTACACGTTCTTCCTTACTGGTCTGAGACCACCCATCGAATGCCGCGCGGGCTGCGCCGACGGCCGCGTCTGAATCCGCATGACCTCCAAGTGAGATCACCGCGCATTGTTCTTCTGTGGAGGGGTCAATGACGGCGAAATCATTTGGTACAGCGGGGGCGACCCACGCGCCGTTGATGTAGAAATCACGTTTTTCCAACATGGTGTCTCTCCTATTTTTTCGGCTCAGCCGGGGGCAGTGCCAGTGGTTTTGCGGCACCTTGTCATTGCGGGAACACCTCTGCAAGAGAGGGGATGAAAGATCTGTCCGAAGGCATTAGGTTAACAAAACGAGTCATTATCAGCATTGCACCGGAGGACACCATGGGCTTGCGCATCAACGACACCATTCCTGATTTAACGGTCGAAACAGACCACGGAACGATTCAACTACACGATTGGATTGGCGACAGTTGGGCTATCCTGTTTTCTCATCCAAAGGATTTCACACCAGTTTGCACAACCGAGTTTGGAGCTGTCGCACAGTTGGCCGATGAATGGGAACAGCGGGGCACAAAGGTCATTGGCGTTTCCGTTGACGGCGTTGAGGATCACAAAAAGTGGAAAGGGGACATTGAGAAGGTTGCCGGAGCTACCGCAGGTTTCCCGATCATTGCTGATGTAGGCCTGGAAGTGTCTAAAGCTTTCGATATGTTGCCCGCTGAAGCCTATCTCCCCGATGGGCGCACCCCAGCAGACAGCGCAACAGTCCGCTCGGTATTCATCATTGGGCCTGACAAACAGCTCAAATTGTCAATGACCTATCCGATGACAGTGGGTCGCAACTTTGCCGAAGTGCTGCGTGCATTGGATGGGTTGCAAATGTCGATTGGGCACGGAGTGGCTACGCCTGCGAATTGGGTGCCGGGCGATGACGTGATTATTCCTCCGACCGTGTCAAACGAAGACGCAACGGCGAAATTTGGCTCGTTTGAGACTATTCTGCCTTACCTGCGAAAAACCAAAGTACCAGGCTAAGAAACACATCGGGCGGTGCATGAGGCGCCGCCCGACGGTTTTAGACAGTTCGTACAGACTTGCGACGGGCGACCAGTCCAAAGAGGCCAAATCCGGCCAAAAGAAGCGGAGCGGAAGCGGGTAGCGGAACGGGAGTGATCGAATCTTCGAGCGCCGTAACAACCTGACTCGCGACAAGAGATTGAACAATCGCATTTGGATGGACGCTATCAGCAAAAAGCAATGTGTTGGGGTCGATCCCTAAATCCAGGCAGCTCCCGGGGTTTATTGGATTTGGATCCAAGGCGGCACTCATCCGGATGGTGCAGGGTGTCACCGGATCCGTGATGCCAAAGAGCGGTGACCCGTTCGCGATATCAACGGCAATCTGATCGAAGACACTGCTGGTATCAAAACGAATGATGTTGAGCCCTAAAGCGGGTAGTTCGTCCAGATTCTCCGACAGCTGGTTGTTGAAGATATTGGCAATCGCCGACTGCTCTGCGGATGTCCCGGTTAATAAAGCAGCCGGGGTTGTCCCGAGATCCGGTAGGTCAAAAACAAGGAAATCGTCAAAGGTTCGATCCAGCGTTGCGAGCTTCAAAATGCCATTGGTGACTGCATTGGCGGCCGTGACCGGGTCGACGCCAACTGCTAGGTCATTGGCTCCAAAGAAAACGGACAAGAGGGGGTTGTTGCCGGTCACAATTGGAGGACGAAATTGCACATCCGGTAGAAGTTTTGTCAAAAGCGGTGCCCCGCCAAGGGCAGAGGCTGCAAAGAGGTCAATCTGCTGGTTGAAAGTCTCCAAAGGGGTGTCAAAACCCGGGTTGAAGTCACCTGCTGTGGCACCGCCCAAAGCCAAATTGGCGGTGTCGCGCCCTGCGGCATTAAAGATGTCTGCGATCTGCTCCGAATACGCAGGGCCGTTGGAAAAGCGACCGTCAAGGCTCGGTGGAAAAAGCGCGCCGAATTTACCGTCATCGGTTAGGCTGTCGCCAAAGGCGATGTAGCTGGTAAACTGTTCGGTGATCGTGCTGGCGTTGGCACCGGATGCGAAGAAAATTGCGATGATGATCGTGCGAATAGCCGTGATCATGCGGACCTCCAAAACTACACTACAACCTCAGATTAGTGGATGGATCAAAGAAATACCACTTAGGATTGATTGCAAGCGATGAAAGGGTCGTTTAGCCCGCCGCGTTTTGACTTTTCGATCACACAAACAATCATAAGGGCCTGTATTAGGCAAAAAAAGCCCCGATGTTTCCACCGGGGCTTTTTGTTACAAATCTATCGAGAAGATCACTCGCCAGCGGGTGCTTCTTCTTTTTTGACTTCTTCGCCAGTTTCCTGATCGACGACTTTCATGGACAGGCGCACCTTGCCACGGTCATCGAAGCCCAGAAGTTTGACTTTTACTTCCTGACCTTCTTTCAACACGTCCGAAGGATGATTCAGACGACGGTTTTCGATCTGCGATACATGCACCAGACCATCGCGCTTGCCAAAGAAGTTCACAAACGCGCCGAAATCGACGATTTTCACCACTGTTCCGGTGTAGACCATTCCTTCTTCCGGCTCGGCCACGATTGAGTGGATCATGTCGTAGGCTTTCTTAATCGACTCGCCGTTAGGCGATGCGATCTTGATGGTGCCTTCGTCATTGATATCCACTTTAGCGCCGGAAACCTCCACGATCTCCCGGATGACTTTGCCGCCCGAACCGATCACTTCGCGGATTTTATCCGTAGGGATTTGCATAGTTTCAATCCGCGGAGCGTGTACGGAGAATTCCTGCGCACCGGTGATGGCTTTGGCCATTTCGCCGAGAATATGGATACGGCCCGCTTTTGCCTGCTCCAGTGCTTTCTCCATGATCTCTGGCGTAATGCCGGCGATCTTGATGTCCATCTGCAGGCTTGTGATCCCGGCTTCGGTCCCTGCGACTTTGAAATCCATATCGCCCAGGTGATCTTCGTCTCCAAGGATGTCCGACAAGATTGCATAAGAACCGTCGTCTTCGAGAATCAGCCCCATGGCCACACCGGCAACGGGTGCCTTGAGCGGCACGCCCGCATCCATCATGGACAATGACCCGCCGCAGACCGACGCCATGGAAGATGAACCGTTCGATTCGGTAATTTCCGAAACCACACGCACAGTGTAAGGGAAATCGGTCGCGGCGGGCAGAACCGCCTGAAGCGCGCGCCAAGCCAGTTTACCGTGACCAATTTCGCGTCGTCCGGGAGGGCCCACACGACCTGCTTCGCCCACAGAATAGGGTGGGAAATTGTAGTGCAGCAGGAAGTTGGATTTGAAGTTGCCGTGAAGCGCATCGATGAATTGTTCATCGTCGCCTGTGCCGAGTGTTGTGACAACAAGACCCTGAGTTTCACCACGGGTGAACAAGGCCGAGCCATGCGTTCGTGGCAGCAGGCCGGTTTCGGACACAATGTCACGGATTTCGTCCGTTTTGCGACCATCGATCCGCGTGCCGGTCTTCACGACGTCACCGCGCAGAATGGATCCCTCAAGACCTTTCAACGCAGATCCGAGGTTCGGATCTTCTTTCTGCTCATCGCTCAACGCATCCATGATGGTCTCGCGGGCGGCAGCAACGGCTGTTGTACGTTCCTGCTTGTCGGAAATGGCGAATGCTGCGCGCATTTCTTTCTCACCGGCTTTGGCTACGGCCTTTGAAAGGTCCGAATAATCCGCTGGTTGGAAATCAAACGGCTCTTTGGCTGCATCTTCCGCCAGCGAAATGATCAGGTCCAGCACGGGTTGGATCGCATCATGGGCGAACTTCACCGCGCCCAACATTTCAGCTTCCGATAACTCATAGGCTTCGGATTCGACCATCATCACCGCATCTTTGGTCCCGGCCACAACCAAATCAAGGCGTTGATCGGGGTTCAAGCGCAGGTCCTGCATGTCATCCACTGTGGGGTTCAGCACATATTCGCCGCCTTCATAGCCAATGCGGGCACCCGCAATCGGCCCCATGAAAGGCGCGCCTGAAATGGTCAAGGCAGCAGAGGCCGCTATCATCGCAACCATATCGGGGTCATTAACCAGATCGTGGGACAGAACGGTGCACATCACCAAAACTTCGTTCTTGAAGCCGGGGACGAAAAGCGGACGCAAAGGACGGTCGATCAAACGCGCCGTCAGCGTTTCTTTTTCGGTCGGGCGCGCTTCGCGCTTGAAAAAGCCGCCAGGCACCTTGCCCGCCGCATAATATTTTTCCTGATAGTGTACGGTCAGCGGGAAGAAATCTTGGCCGGGTTTTTGTTTTTTGGCAAAGGTGACATTTGCCATGACGCTGGTTTCGCCCAGCGTTGCAATCACCGACCCATCCGCCTGACGGGCCACTTTTCCTGTTTCCAGTGAGAGCGTTTCTTCGCCCCACTGCATGGATTTTTTCGTTTCGTTAAACATCTACGTTTCCTGTGTTGGCCCAGGGGCCATTGCATAGGGGGCGAATTCCCCCTGACCTCGGTATCTTCTTTGGGCGGCGCTGAGGTCCGGGCGCCTCGCTCAGATTGCGCGGTGGTACACGAGATTGCAGCCATTGGAAAGAGACGCTTTGCAGCGCCTTCGATCAACTTGTTAGAGCTTTTCAAGCTCTCAAATCGAATCGCCGGAAACCGCTTTGTGCATCAAACGCAGCATGCTTTTCGCGTGCAGGGATCAGTGCTTTTTGTTAACTTGGGACTGCTTCTCGTCCATATTTTTTTCATGAAGAATGCGCGAAAAAATCCCAACAAGAAACGCGGTTGTCATCCCAAACATTACAAGTCCTGTTACGGATATCATGGCGCCAAAAATGCGAAATGCGGGTGTCAGAACGACATCGCCATATCCAAGGGCTGTGTATGTGACCAGAGTGAAATATATGGGCTCTTCATATCCGGGCAATGCGCCGATTAACCAGAGCATAATGGCCCAAACATAGATCTGAAGCGTATGGGACCCTATAAGCACGGTAAAGAGAGCAGCCACCACGAAAATCTGATGTTTCGCCGACTGATCCGTTGAAAAATGGTTGGCCAGTTGTAGTTTCAAAATGATCCGCGAAATGATGAAGATGTGTATGAAAGCGCAAGCAATCAAAAGCGAGCTTCCTAGCACAATTTGGAAAAGAACGTTCATGTTGCAAGGGTGTCCGGCCGATTGTTGAAGTGGTTGCAATTTTAGACTTCGGCAACGTTGAAGTACATCCGAATTAAATCTGCGCGAACGCTGCAAGTGCCACGACAAGCATCATGGAAGCAGCCATAGCCACATTGATGGCGCGCTGTGTGCGGTGCGGTAAATTCATGCGTTGCACCGTGATGCCAAGAGCGAGCCAGCCTAGATGGATAGGGACCCAAATTGCATTCGCAATCACGAACTTCAAGATAATTTCCAGTACCAAGTTCTCAGGCAAGAAGCCAAAACCCGAGAACAGAGCTGTGTTTACCGCATATGCCTTAGGATTGATCATTTGAAGTGTGATTCCGCCCAGAATGCCAGGCGGTGCGCTGCGCTGAATGAAAGCGACTTTGCTGCCAGCGAAGGCGATGCGCAAAGCCAAATAGCTGAGATAGGCGATTGAGGCGGCAAAGAGGATGACGCGCAGTCGTTCATCGGCCAGTAGCGCAGCGGTAACGCCGCTGACTACGGCGATGAGGACCATGTTTGTCCCAATGAACAGTCCGACGACATATCGGATACCCGCACTCTTACCAAAAGCCGCGCCAACGCCAGCTGTCGACAAAACGCCGGGGCCGGGCGTGATGATCAGAAAAAAGACAGCGGCGGCAAAAGTCAGCATTGCAGGATCATATGCGCGCGCGAATTTAAGTAAATGGCTGTTTCAATTTCAAAAAACCACGCCTGGAATGGCGTGGTTTGATGCATTTCAGATGCATTTGGTAGGGCGGTTTGGAATTGCGCCCTTTCAAAATTGCGTTTTTGCGATCTAGCGGCGCAGACCAAGACGTTTGATCAGGCCTTGATAGCGAGCCTCGTCTTTGGCTTTGGTGTAGTCCAGAAGCTTACGCCGTGTCGCAACCATCTTGAGAAGCCCGCGTCGGCCATGATTGTCTTTCTTGTGCGTTTTGAAGTGCTCGGTGAGAGTTGCAATGCGCGAGGAGAGAATGGCAACTTGTACTTCAGGCGAGCCTGTATCGCCTTCTTTGGTTGCGAATTCTTTCATGACGCGTGCTTTTTCTTCAGCAGTAATCGACATCGGGGTCTCCTTATCAAAAGAGTTACAGGAATGGCTCTGGCCGGGATGTCGTCCAGCGCAGGCCCATGGAGAGTGCGTTCGAAGGTATCAGATTCCATCAAACGATGCGGGCGTATAAGCGCCCGCGATCGAAATAGCAAACGATGAATTGGCAGCCAGTTTGCGCTGCAATTACATTGCGTGGTTTTGTGGCCTGATTTGCGTGAATTTTGGCATCAATCCAATGACAATAGCGGAGCTTAGCGGGATCAGGGTCAAGTCTGAGGCATCCATCTCGGCATCGCCGTAGACTTCGGCCACGTTTTCACCATTCATCGAGACCTGCATGACTTCTGGATCGTCCGGATCTGGTGCCACATCGACGTCCGGTTCTGGCGCGTTGGCATCAGTGTCGTCCCATACCAGCATCAGACTTTCATCATCCGCCGAATAGTCGAGGATTTCAACGCCAGACCGCTCTGTGATCCAGTTCGTTAGGGAGTAATCGAACGTGGTACTTTCTTCTGCTTCCGTCACCATCGCATCTTCAAAGATCAGTGGCTGAATGTTTGTCTCGAAAGCGCCCATTTGCTCAGAATCGGCCGCGTCGGGATCCTGAAAATCCGCCATGATGTCATTCAGGATGTCATCGCCCCATCCATCGGTATCGCCTGGACCTGGTGCAGGGGGGACATTCAAAGCAGTCTGCGGCTCTTGCGAACTGCTGTCTTCCTCGCCTTGGATTTGAATTGCATCAAGCAGGTTGCCCGTGGTTTCTTGTTGAAATTCTTCTTCGTTAATGGGTTCTTCTTCTTCCACCTCAGTGGATTTTAATCCGACAAAAGATGCAGCGCCAACGCCTGCCAAACCGATCAAACCTGCTAACCAGAGCATCAGGCACCCCTTCTTTACGCCGCCAAAATCCGCGTGCTGAGCCGCGAACAGGCCAACCCTGAACTACAAACATTCCTTTTTTAAGCTGAATTCCTAACGAAGAAGTTAACGTTTTGACCTACAGGGCCAGTAGGTTGGCAGTTGGGCGTAGGGCAAATACAGGGGGTGCCGAGGAAGTCCTTCTTTGGATAGTCCGAGGTGGTAAAGCATGAGCCCCGCGTCACGGAGCAGGCCTTCAACTTGATCTCCGCGATTCTGATGCGCACCATGCACGCCCCAAGCAGCTATGATTTGATCGGCCTTCTGAGCGGATTGGACGAGAACATCGTCATTGTCACGCCCAATAGGTTGCGCGGCGCGGCGCATGGCGTGCGGATCAGTGTCGCGCCAGGCAAAAATATTGGTGACATGAAAGCTCCCAAAACCGAGCCGTTTTGCACGGGCCTCGCATCGGGCAACCGTGGGGTCGTTCTTGATTTCATCTGCTTTGGACGGGTTGAGCATGATGAAATTGACGCTAGCGGCCCTCTCATCCCAAATCCGCGTGAGATTGTAGCGGTAGGCTTCACAATCGGAATAGGTGACCTCAGACCAAGTGCTATCTGTGCGATGCGTTCGGGTTAACATGTTATCGTCCTGCCACTGCAAAGCATGACGAACAATCCCTTTTTGCCAAAAGGGGCCACCCTGTGGAGGGCAGCCCTTTTGTGTGATATTTGGAAAGTATCAGCTGATTGCAGCGACGCTTTTGCGGGGTATTTCAAAAATTTCGCCGCGCAATTCAAGGACAGCTGCAGCGACGAGCGCGTACAGGATGTGCCCCCAAAGCGCCACCCATGTGATTCCAGTGAAGCCAAGGAAAGGTTTCATGCCTGCCACCAAATGCGCCATGCCGTAAAGTGCAAAGATCCAAAGAGCGATACCGTATACAGTTGCAGTAATGCTCCAATGTAGCTGAGGCAGAACGGTGCGCTGGAGCGGGCGAGCAATGGCAAAATACCCAACAACGTAGAAGATGAGACCGGTCAGTGTGTGTAGCAGGTACGCTGCGCCGGACGGAGCCGCGCCAAAGACCGATTTGAGCGTGGCGCTCGCAAGACCGACGGGTACCAGTTTGGCGTGGCCAAAGAGCGGGCTGAGCGCTTGCCCGAATACGTCAAAAGCGATGGTGGCAAAGGCGCCTGCGGTCAGGATCGTGAAAACTGTACGTTGCATGAGTATGTCTCCATAAGGGTTCAGAAATTGCGTCTGACCCCGATATGGCACTGCGGTTGCCTGCTGTGCAGTCGCCTCACATTAGACTTACCGCATCGCGGTTTTTCGTAACAAATTGTGTAACAAACCTCTGAAAACGCTGACATAGGCGCGAGGTTTGCAACAAATTGAAATATTCGGAACCGGTTAGTCTTTAATGTTCAGGACACGGATCGGGTGCAGTGCGCCAGATTTGTACTGGCCTATGGCAACAACCCGTCCCTCGTAAGAGGCCCAGCAGTCATCGCCGTAGTCGATACCGGTCGCAATCACCATGCCGGGGTTGCCATTTTGCAAGCGCGTTGCTCCTTCCGACGTGGCCTTGACTTCAGGTAAGTCGATAAAGGCTTCCTCGACCGGACGCAGATAGGTATCGAGCGCCTCTGAGCGCGCCATTTCATCGATTTGCGCCAGCGAAAGGCCATCGCTCGCGTCAAACGGACCAGACCAGGTGCGGCGTAAATTGCTCACATGACCCAAGCATCCCAAGGCCGTGCCAAGATCACGCGCGATGGAACGGACATAGCCGCCTTTGCCACAAACCATTTCAAGCGTTACATGATCGGCGTCCGGCCGGTCGATCAAAAGCAGGCTGTCCACATAAAGAGGTCGTGCTGATATTTCCATGATCTCGCCATCACGGGCGCGTTTATAGGCCCGTTCCCCGTCGATCTTCACGGCAGAGAACTGCGGCGGGACCTGTTGAATGTCGCCGATGAAAGCGCTCAACGCCTCCTTGATCTCGGCGTCAGAGGGGCGCAATTCACTAGTCCCGATGGTTTCGCCTTCGCCGTCATCGGTGTTTGTTGCTTGCCCCAGGCGCACCGTAAACTCATAGGCCTTTAGTGCATCCGTCACATAGGGCACCGTTTTGGTCGCCTCGCCCAGTGCGACAGCCAGAACACCCGTGGCTTCGGGGTCAAGCGTGCCCGCATGCCCGGCCTTCTTGGCGTTAAGCGCCCAACGCACTTTATTGACCACGGCGGTCGATGTCAGCCCAGCAGGCTTGTCGATGACCATCCAACCGGAAATATCTCTGCCGTTGCGTTTGCGTCCCATGGTGTCCTCGTCTTTTGCTGCGACAGGCCCATATCGGGTCAAGTCGCGCACCGCCAGTAGTATTTGTCGCGCACCACCAGTAGCATTTAACGTCCTTTGGAAGTCTCGCGACTGGCATAATGCGCTGCGATCAATCGATCTCGGTCACGACACCGACAATGGGACCGAGCCGAAAACCAAAGTCATTTCTATTCAGATCCGGTGCATAAAGGCGCGATATGTTCCCATCAAAATAGAGCGCGTTTGGCGTCTTGAGCACATCGCGGAATAGCACCCCGAAATCATGAAAATTCACCGGGGCGTCCGAGATTGCAAAAAAGACCCGTCTCCCATCTGAAGAAGTACCCACCCCGTTACGTATGTATTTTGACGTGCCATCTGCCAAAAATCGCGGGTGCAATTCGCCCTCGATCACCAACATGGGACCTGATTGGGTCGCATCGTTACAACCGGGCGCGGTGCGCACGTAGGCAGATGTCTCGAAAACATCAGCACGGCCCGCGCGCAAACAGAACACACCATTGGGGAGCATCCCGAAGTTACCGGGGCCGGGATTTTCGATAACGCGCATCAATTCCTGCCCGTTTTGCACGAAATGACCAACGGGTGCGCGGTCTTCATGGTACATACCGGCGTTCATCGCGAAGCTCAGTTTCATGTCGTCTTTGGCCAAAACCTGGTCGATCGCGAAGAACTGCCCCAAAAGGTCGCCTGCATCATCATAGAGAAAGAGTTGCAAATCCTCTTTGGACGCATCGACCTCACAAACGGTAAAGGGTGTTTCCAGATGTTCGACCGTCTCACACTCCACGGCGGCGACATTTTGTGCCATCATGACAACTACACCCGCCAGGAATAGTGACCGTGTCATTCGTTGCCTCGTTCCTCGCCGGTTTCAGGTGCCGTATCACGTCGCACGCCATCGCGGCTGAGCATCTCGCGCGTTTCATCCATGCGGTCAAAGGTTCCATCGACCTGAAAACGCAGGTCTGGCGCAAATTTGAGCGAGAGTTTTTTGGACACTAAGCGACGCAGTTCGCCTTTATTGCGTGCGAGCAAGGCAATTGCCTCGTCCTGTCCTTGCCCGCCAAGTGGCAGCACATAGGCCGTAGCAATGCGTAAATCCGGAGATGTGCGCACCTCACCCACCGTTATGGACATCCTGTTGAGGTCCGGATCGTGTATGTCCCCGCGTGCGAGCACTTCAGAGAGTGCACGCCGGATGAGCTCTCCAACCCTGAGTTGTCTTTGTGAAGGGCCTGTGCCTTCGTGAAACTTGTTCTTACCCATGATCTCCATCTAAGCGGTCATCGGGGCTTTGCCAAGCAAGTGCTGTCACGATAAGCAGGCCAAATGTCAGCGAAGAGGGAAGCATGCCATGGGCAAGTCGACAGGAATTGTAGTCACAGGTGTCTCTGGCCGGATGGGTCAGATGCTGGTTGAAACGATTACGGCTTCCGAAAGGACGCAATTGGTAGGGGCTGTGGAGCGGTCGGGTCACGCATGGGTGGGCCGGGATCTGGGTGCGGCGATGGGCGGTGCCGCGACCGGCGTGATTGTGACAGATGACATCGAGGCGACGCTAGATCAGGCAGATGTGGTTATCGATTTCACGGCACCGACGGCCACGATCGCCTTTGCGCAGGCGGCGGCGCGCGCAGGCGTGGCGCATGTGATCGGGACAACTGGCATGACCGCAGGCGAGATTGGGCAATTGCCCAGTCCCGCGCAAGGCGCCTTGATTGTCCGAGCAGGTAACATGAGTCTGGGTGTCAACCTTCTGGTACAATTGACCAAAAAAGTTGCCGCGGCTTTGGACGAGGATTACGACATTGAAGTCATCGAAGCACATCACAACAAGAAAGTAGATGCGCCTTCCGGCACCGCTTTGATGTTGGGACAGGCTGCTGCCGAAGGGCGCGGCGTCACGTTGGACGATGTATCTGACCGTGGGCGCGATGGCATCACGGGTGCTCGCACGCGAGGACAAATTGGCTTCACGGCGATTCGTGGCGGTGACATCATCGGAGAACACGACGTCTTGTTTGCCGCTGCAGGCGAACGGATCACGTTACGGCACGTGGCCTCTGACAGGTCCGTTTTTGCGCGGGGCGCGGTCAAAGCGGCCCTTTGGACGGCAGGAAAAACGCCCGGGCACTACGACATGCTCGATGTTCTTGGATTGTCAGGACAATAATTTGCCGCCAACGCAACATGAAATTGAACCAAAGCGTCAATTACTACGTACTTAACGTTAAGAGTACCAAGGAGTTGGACCACATGCGCTTAATCTTTGCCGTCACCACCACTGCGGCGGTGCTTTTTGGCTCGTCGGTAGCAGCCGAATTTGAAACAGTCGACAGTCAGGAAGAATTCGTTTCCTTGATCTCGGGAAAAGAGCTGCGCCGTCCGTTCGTCAAATTGCAAGTGTCACCTGAGGGCGAGATTTCCGGCATGGGTGCAGCTTGGGTTGTGAGCGGCAACTGGACATGGCGCGAAGGGTATTTTTGCCGGGACTTGTTCTGGGGAGGTGACCCTTTGGGATACAATTGTCAGGAAGTTGAAACCAACGAGAAGCGCATCAGGTTCACATCCGACCGCGGTGACGGTGATACTGCTGAATTCCGCTTGAAATAGCATCAGGACGCGTTTTTCGAGCGTAGAGCGCGCTTGATCGCGAGCGAAAAGGCCACATTGTGTTATCTGGCCTTACGTTTTCTTAGAAATCTACGGCAAGGCCTTTCTTCTCCCAATCCCCATAGCGAACAGGTTCAGGGCCATCACGTCCACCCAGTTCGGGTGGCAAGTCGATCTCTTTAGCCGATTTGCGGCGCTCTTCCGCTTCTGCCAGAGCACGCCGTGCGGCGGGTGTAAGGTTGGCGTTTTCGTCACTGCTGCGGTCTGTTTCGGTCATATGATAGGGTCCAAGGTTATCTGCCCTTGATATACGTCACTCTTTGACGCAGACAACCCGCCAGCATGAATGGAGCCTCAAAGATGTCTCAAACCGGCGTTCCGGCACGCGCAAGTGCGGTTTACCTGCTTGATCAGATTTTGGGCGAAGGGAGCCTGATGTCCGAGCTGGTGGGTGCAGGCGCTTTGGACAAGCTGCCGGTCGATGATCGTGCCCGCGCGGCCCGATTGGCTTTGGACACGTTGCGCGGATTGGAACGCGCGGATCGGATTTTGCAAAAACACCTTAACAAATATCCGCCCCTGACTGTGCGAAACGCCTTGCGGGTGGGTACAGTTGAGCTTTGTAACGGGGCGGCAGCCCATGGTGTGGTGAACGCAATGGTTGAGCTGGTGGCGCGTCACCAGCGGTTGGGACACCTCAAGGGTTTGACCAACGCGGTCTTGCGCAAAGTCGCGGCAGATGGTCCTGAAACCTGGGCAACCCTGCGCGTGCCGCGTCTGCCGAAATGGCTGCGGGTGCCCTTGGTGCAAGCCTGGGGGCCAGAGGCTATGGCGGCAATGGAAGCGGCGCATTTTGCCGGCGCGCCACTAGACTTGACCGCGAAAGCCGATGCAGATGCTGTCGCCAAGGCGACGGGAGGCATGGTTCTGCGCAGCGGGTCGGTACGGGTCGCCAATGCAGGTCAGGTGTCGACAATGGCCGGTTTCGATGCAGGTGATTGGTGGGTTCAGGACGCTGCCGCCGCCCTGCCGGTGCGCATCCTCGCACCACAGCCCGGGGAAAACGTGCTGGACCTCTGCGCGGCTCCGGGTGGCAAAACCATGCAACTGGCCGCTATGGGCGCGAAGGTGACGGCTGTAGACGATTCCGCTGGGCGTATGGCGCGGGTCAAGGAAAACCTGTTACGCACAGGGCTCAAGGCACAGTTGATTGTTGAAGATGCACGCGCGACCACTGGACACTTCGATGCAATTTTGCTCGACGCTCCTTGTTCGGCCACCGGCACAATCCGGCGGCATCCTGACTTGCCGCACGCCAAAGACGGGTCAGAATTCGGCGCGTTGATCGAACAGCAGGAGCGGCTCATTGACCACGCGTGGTCACTGCTAAACCCGGGTGGTCGCATGGTCTTTTGTACTTGTTCATTGTTGCCAGACGAGGGTGAGGTTCAGACTGACGAGGCGCTGTTGCGGCATCCGGACATGCACGTGGACGAGAAAGCATTGGATTTGCCGGGTATCGATACGTCCTGGCGCACTGCGGAAGGTGGACTGCGATTGCGCCCTGACTATTGGCCGGAGCTCGGCGGAATGGATGGGTTTTACATGGTGTGTTTGCGCAAGGCGGCTTAACTGCAGCAGGTCAAGACGAATTTGGGTTAGGTGAATATATTCCGGTGACTTGAACCATCTGTCACGCTACCATAGCGCGAAACGCCGCTAGAGCGTCCCCAGGCCGAGTAATAGATGTCCAAAGCCACAAGTTTTACCGCACGCAAGGTGCACTTTCTAAATCGCTGGCACGCGTTACGTGCGGGGCGCATGCGCGCGCGGGCCGTTGGATTGGTTTCTTCGCCAGAACCACGCACCATTGGAAGCTTTGCGAAAGGGCGACAACTCCTGGCGGGCAACTTTCTTTTTGCGGGTCATTTGCTCGAACACAAGGAGTCCAATCCTTGGGATTTGCCAGCGCCAAATGCGGAGTACCAGCAGGAACTTCAGGGTTTTGCGTGGCTCGATGATTTGGCGGCGGTGGGTGGTCCGGCTGCAAGGGACGCGGCGCGGCGATGGCTGTGGCGCTGGATTGAGCTTTATGGCCGCGGCCGTGGCCCGGGTTGGACCCCTGATTTGACCGGACGGCGCCTGATCCGGTGGATCAATCACGCGCTCTTTATGTTGCAGGGTAATGATGCTCCTGACAGCGACGTATTTTACCGCAGCCTCCATCAACAAACGCATTTTCTAGCCCGGCGATGGCAGGGCGCCGTCAATGGCTTGCCGCGTTTCGAAGCGTTGACGGGGTTGATCTACGCCGGCCTGGCGCTTGAAGGGATGGAGGAAATGGCGTTGCCCGCCATCAAGGCACTGGCCAAGGAATGCGAGGGGCAGATCGATGATCAGGGCGGGCTGCCGACACGTAATCCCGAAGAGTTGCTCGAAGTTTTTACGCTGCTGACCTGGGCTGCTGCCGCGTTATCCGACGCGGGTCACGCGACGCCTGAGGAGCATCTCGATGCCATAGAGCGCATTGCGCCGACGCTGCGGACCTTACGGCATTCCGATGGCTCGCTCGCCCGGTTTCACGGAGGCGGGCGCGGCCCGGAAGGGTGGTTGGATCACGCATTGGCTCAAGCCAGAGTCAAGACCCGCCAGCCGGATGGATTGTCGATGGGGTTCGCGCGCATTTCGGCAGGGCGCACAAGCGTACTGATCGACGCCAGCAAGCCGCCGCAAGGCCGGGCGTCCTACAATGCCCATGCCTCGACACTCGCGCTTGAGTTGACTTCAGGTCGCAGACCTTTGGTGGTCAATTGTGGGTCTGGCCGGTCTTTCGGAGCAGACTGGCGCCGGGCGGGGCGTGCGACCCCATCACATTCAACCCTGTCCCTGGATGGGTATTCCAGTGCGCGGTTGGGCGAAAGTGATCGCGCAACAGGCCGCGAGCAATTGATCGAAGCACCGACACGCGTGCCTATTGAGATCGGGCATCTCAGCGACGGGCTGCGTTTTCAAGGAGGCCACGATGGTTTTGTCAAAACCCACGGTTTGACCCATGCCCGCACCCTTGAAATGACTTTCGACGGCCGTGCGATGGCGGGAGAGGACATGCTCCTTGCGCTCGACGATCAAGAGAAACGGCGATTTGATCTCGCGTTGGATGCGACGCAATTGCAGGGCATCGCATACGACATAAGATTCCACTTGCATCCTGAGGTCGATGCTACGCTGGATTTGGGCGGTGCCGCGGTTTCCATCGCACTCAAAAGCGGTGAGGTTTGGGTCTTTCGTCACGACGGCGCGCAAAACCTGACCCTTCAGCCTTCGGTCTACCTTGAAACCGGGCGATTGAAACCGCGCGGTGCAAATCAGATTGTCCTTTCGGGCAAGGCTATGTCATACGCCACGCGTGTCCGCTGGTCCTTGTCCAAGGCGCAGGAAACTGCGATTGGCGTGCGGGATCTGAGCCAGGATGCGCATGATCTGACCGAATAGCCTCAAAGGACCCTTGCCCATGACCGACCTCGCCCCGCTGCGCCGCGCACTTCTTTCCGTGTCCGACAAGACGGGACTGGTTGAGCTAGGGCAAACGCTGGCGGCACATGGGGTCGAATTACTCTCAACCGGGGGCACAGCCAAGGCGCTGCGCGATGCTGGTCTTGAGGTGCGAGATGTGTCGGATGCCACCGGGTTTCCAGAAATGATGGATGGCAGGGTCAAGACACTGCACCCGGCAGTGCATGGCGGACTTTTGGCGTTGCGCGACAACCAGGATCATGTTGCGGCCATGCAGGCGCATGACATTGACGCGATCGATCTGGTGGTCGTGAACCTCTACCCGTTCGAAGAAACCGTAGCCAAAGGCGCTCTTTACGCGGAGGTTATCGAGAACATCGATATTGGAGGTCCGGCGATGATCCGGTCCGCCGCGAAGAACCACGGTTTTGTCACCGTGGTGGTCGATGTGGAAGACTATGGTGTCGTTTTGGATGAATTGGCGGCAAACAACGGGCAGACTACCTATGCATTGCGACAGCGTCTGGCACAGACGGCCTATGCCCGAACCGCAGCCTATGACACCGCGGTCAGTACCTGGATGGCGGCAAAGGTGGGCGATACACCGCGCAGGCGCAGCTTTGGCGGGGCTTTGGCGCAGTCCTTGCGTTACGGCGAGAACCCGCATCAAGCAGCTGCTTTCTATACCGATGGATCGGGCCGTGCCGGTGTCGCCACGGCAAAACAGCACCAAGGCAAAGAACTGAGCTACAACAACATCAACGACACGGATGCAGCGTTCGAGCTGGTCAGTGAATTCGATCCTGCCCAGGGTCCTGCTTGTGCGATTATCAAACACGCGAATCCTTGCGGCGTGGCGCGAGGGGCCACGATGCTGGAAGCCTACAGCCGCGCCTTCGACTGTGACCGAACCTCGGCTTTTGGAGGGATCATTGCGTTAAACCAACCTTTGGATGCAGACACGGCACAGGAAATCTCTGGCATTTTCACCGAAGTGGTCATTGCACCGGGTGCCGATGACGCCGCGCGTGCGGTTTTCGCCGCAAAAAAGAACCTGCGTTTGCTGACCACGGATGGTTTGGCAGATTCCAAAGCCGCAGCCTTGGCCGTGCGTCAGGTGTCCGGCGGCTATCTGGTGCAAGACAAGGACGTAGGCCGTGTGTCGATGGACGATCTTAAAACGGTAACAAAACGCGCACCCACAGAACAGGAGACGGCAGATCTTCTGTTTGCCTGGACGGTTGCAAAGCACGTCAAATCCAACGCGATCATCTACGTCAAGGATGGGGCGACTGTGGGTGTGGGGGCAGGGCAAATGAGTCGGGTAGACAGCACACGGATCGCGGCCCGCAAAGCTCAGGACATGGCAGAAGCAATGGGATTGGCAGCGCCTTTGACCAAAGGCTCAGTCGTGGCATCAGATGCGTTCTTTCCCTTTGCAGACGGGTTGGTCACAGCCGCCGAAGCGGGCGCGACGGCGCTTATCCAACCGGGCGGCTCCATGCGTGATGACGAGGTGATCGCTGCCGCGGATGATGCCGGATTGGCGATGGTTTTTACCGGCATGCGTCACTTCCGCCACTGAGCAAAGAGGACCTGGTATGCGCGCGCTCGGACTGGCCGCTTTGTTGGCTTTCATGATTGATCAGATCAGCAAATATCTGGTGATCCACGTGATGGATTTGTCGCGCATTCGTTCGATTGACGTTTTGCCGCCCATTCTGAATTTGAGATATGGCGAGAACCGAGGGATCAATTTCGGTCTTTTTGGGGATGGATCCGAGGCCAGCCGATGGGTCTTGGTGGGACTGGCTTTGGTGATTTGCCTCGCAATTTTGATCTGGTCGCATCGCCAAGACCTCGGTCTTTGGGCACAGATCGGAGCCGGGCTCCTTGTGGGGGGCGCACTGGCCAACGTCCTGGACCGGTTACTTTATGGGTACGTGCTTGATTTCCTCAACATGTCATGCTGCTGGATCAACAACCCTTTTGTTTTCAACCTGGCGGATGTCTTTATTTTTGCCGGTGCCATTGCATTGGTATTTTTGGCGCCCGACCCGAAGAAACTGTCAAAAAAAGGCCAGTGACAATGTCGGTACGCTTGGCGTATCAACACGGTGTTCGCGAGGAGATCTGATATGAGCCGGATTCTGGCCCTCATTTTGATAATGGCAAGTCTAAGCGCCTGCACCAATAAAGGCTTACGTGACCTTCAGTCAAATTCGCGTGGGCCTGATGAGTTTATTGTCGAACCAAAAGCCGAACTGCAAACGCCGAGCGATCTTACAGCATTGCCAACACCAACGCCGGGCCAGGGCAATCTTTCGGATGTGAACCCGGTTGACGAGGCTGTTATTGCTTTGGGTGGAAAACCTTCAAGAGCCACGGCGGTGCCTGCATCCGATAGTGCATTGGTGACAGCTGCCAGCAGATTTGGCGTGACACCCGGCATTAGAGAAAACCTTGCAGAGGAAGATGCGGAATTCCGTCGTCGTCAATCACGCTTCACACAATACAGGTTGTTCCGGGAAGACCTGTACAATCGCGCATATCGCAATGAGCGGCTGGATGCCGAAACGACTGCTGAGTCCTGGCGCCGTGCGGGTGCGAAGACCCCAAGCTATCCGCCGCTGAACTGAACTGTTTTCCAGCGCGCGCGCCTCACATTCGTGACAGCAGACTTGAACCTGGAGGTTTGGGGCGTATGTGTTGCGCAGAGCTTCGATCTTTTTGGTACAAAGGATGGCCCATGATCCGTTTTCCCACCCTTGCTATTCTTTTCGCTTTTATTCCGGGCCTGCTGGCGGCCGATGAAGAGGCGGTAACGACTTTTGTCCTCGACAACGGCATGCAGGTGGTGGTGGTTGAAGACCACAGAGCTCCCGTTGTGCAGCATATGGTCTGGTACAAGGCAGGTTCTGCGGATGAGCCCGTTGGATCGTCTGGAGTCGCACATTTCCTGGAGCATTTGCTTTTCAAGGCAACGGATACGCTGGAAGCTGGTGAGTTGTCCGCCACGGTGGCGCGGAACGGTGGACGGGATAATGCTTTCACTTCATATGATTACACAGCCTATTTCCAACGGGTTGCTGCAGACCGACTGGAACTGATGATGCGCATGGAATCCGACCGGATGCGTAACATCCGGGTGACCGAAGAAAACATCGATACAGCGCGTGATGTGATCATCGAAGAGCGCAACCAACGGACCGAAAACAGCGCCAGCGCGTTGTTTGGCGAGCAGTTGAGCGCGGCACAGTACCTCAATCATCGCTACGGTGTGCCCATCATTGGTTGGATGCATGAGATGCAAACGCTGGACATGGAAGATGCGCTGGGGTTCTACGAAACATATTATGCGCCCAACAACGCGATCCTTGTGGTTTCTGGTGACGTAACGCCCGAAGAAGTACGCAGGCTCGCAGATGAATACTATGGCGTGATCCCAGCAAACCCGGATCTGCCGGAAAGATTGCGGACGCAAGAGCCACCGCAAACTGCGGAGCGTCGGTTGATTTTCCGCGATGCGCGGGTGGCGCAGCCCTATGTTCGGCGGTCTTATCTCGCGCAGGAACGGGATGCAGGTGATCAGGAAACGGCGGCTGCGCTGACTTTTCTTTCCGAAATTCTTGGGGGTGGAACAACGTCCTACTTGGCGGATGCGTTGCAATTCGACACGCAGGTGGCCACCTATACCGCTGCGTTTTACAGCGGTGTGCGTCTGGACGACACTACATTCAACCTGATCGTCGTGCCGAAACCGGGTGTCAGTCTGCAAGAGGCCGAAGACGCGATGGACGTTGCCTTGGAGCAATTCATGATCGATGGCGTGGACCCGGAACAATTGGAACGCATCAAATTACAGATTCGCGCCGATCAGATATATGGCCGTGATGACGTTGACAGGATCGCGAACCGTTACGGTCAGGCGCTGACGTCGGGTTTGACGATTGAAGACGTCAAGGCATGGCCCGATATCTTGCAGGCCGTGACAGCAGAGGACATCATGCAGGCCGCGCGCGATTTGTTTGACAAACCCGCTTCCGTGACAGGCTGGTTGATGCGTGAAGAGGTGACACAATGATCCGTTTTCTACTATCGGTTTGCTCTGTTTTTGCTCTCGCGATGCCATCGCATGCGGCAGTTGATATCAAGGAAGTCACGTCCGAGTCTGGGCTGACCGCCTGGTTGGTCGAAGACCATTCAATCCCATTTGTGGCGCTTGAAATCCGCTTTCGTGGAGGTGCGTCTCTGGACGCGCCGGGCAAACGTGGGGCGATCAACCTGATGACTGGTTTGCTGGAAGAGGGCGCCGGGGATATGGACGCGCGTGCATTTGCCCGCTCAACAGAGGCTTTGGCGACATCGCTGGGTTTTGACGTAAGCGACGATTCCCTATCTGTCTCGGCGCGTTTTTTGACCGAAAACCGTGCTGAGTCCATTGCTTTGTTAAAGGCCGCTTTGTTGGAACCGCTTTTTGAAGAAGAGGCGATTGAACGTGTGCGTGAGCAGGTTTTGTCTAACATTCGTTCCGAAGCAAAGGACCCCAACGACATTGCTGGGCGGGCCTTTGATGAAATTGTTTTTGGCGATCACCCCTATGCAACCTCGCTGAACGGAACAGAGGAAAGCGTTGCTGCGCTGACCCGTGATGATCTTCTTGCCGCGCATCGTGCTGTTTTGGCGCGAGACAGAATTTACATCGGAGCCGTGGGTGACATCACGCCTGAAGAGCTGGCCTCGGTGATGGATGAGCTTCTCAGTGCGCTGCCTGAAACCGGCGCGCCCATGCCGCCCATGGCAGAGGTCACCATCCCAGGGGGTGTCACGGTCGTGCCATTTCAGACGCCGCAAGCGGTTGCGCTATTCGGACAGAAAGGCATCACGCTGGAAGATCCTGACTACTTTACGGCGATATTGCTCAATCAGGTTTTGGGTGGTGGCTCGTTCGAGAGCCGCTTAATGGAAGAGGTGCGTGAAAAACGCGGATTGACCTATGGAGTGTATTCCTACCTCGTTCCGAAAGATCTGGCGGCGACATATCTGGGATCTGTGAGTTCAGCCAATGATCGGATTGCGGAAGCGATTGAAGTTATTCGCGCGGAGTGGGCGAAGGCAGCCTCAGAAGGCGTGACAAAAGCTGAACTGGACGATGCCAAGACTTACATGACAGGGGCTTATCCACTGCGGTTTGACGGCAATGGTCCAATCGCGCAGATCATGGTCGGTATGCAGATGTCTGGCTTGCCGATCGACTACATCCCCACGCGGAATGAACGCGTCGAAGCGGTCAGTCTGGAAGATGTAAAGCGGGTTGCCGCTGATTTGCTGGATCCCGAAGGGTTGCATTTTGTTGTCGTTGGTCAGCCCGTCGGGCTTGAAACAACACCCGGGAATTAGGTCCAAAGGGCTGCTAAATCGCGGCGCTGTCGCGCCAAGACACATCCTCGGCCCGATCGGGCCGAGTGTTGGTGCCAGCGGCATACGTCATTCGCCGTAAGGCACGCAGATGTTTTTGACCTCTGTTGCGGCCTCTAGGAATTCTTTGCCATGGCCTTCATTTCCTAACCAGTTTCGCACCATGCCGTTGTTGACCCACGTGCGTTTTAGGTTGCTGGCGCTGGCTTTCTCGATCTCTCCACTGAGGGCTTTGTTCCCAAATGACCAGACCGCATCAATGTCCATATGGGCGGCCATGTGGTGCGCAATTTCTGTGTGGGGTCCTGTCAGGATGTTTACGACGCCAGCGGGAACATCCGACGTCTCAAGCACTTGGATGAAATCCGTGGCGGCCAGGGGGAAGACTTCCGATGCACTCAGGATGACTCGATTGCCCATGGCGATCGCCGGTGCCATGCAGGATACCAGGCCGAGCAAAGGCGATTCATTTGGGCAGATGGCGGCGATCACCCCGACGGGTTCTTTCATGGCAAGGGCGACACCCCGAATAGGCACGCCGTGTACCTGTCCGTCGTATTTGTCGGCCCAAGCAGCGTAGGTGAACAGTCGTCGCACGGTTAAGTCGACTTCTTGTTTGCCCTCTTTGCCGCCCTGCATGTCATTCAAGCGTTTTGCAAATTCATCGGCTCGGGCAGAAAGGTTTTCTGCCAAATAATACAATATTTGAGCACGAAGATGACCTGTCGTTTTGGACCAGTTTCTGGCCGCATGAGCGGCCTCGACCGCATTGCGAAGGTCTTTGCGATTGGCGATGGAAGCATGACCAAGCAAAACGCCTGATTTGCTCCAGACCGGGGCGGAATAGCCCCCGTCAGGTCGGGTCTGTTTGCCACCTATGAAAAGCTTTGCAGTCCGATCAATGGGATCGCTTGCGCTTCCTTCGCCGGTAAATGCGCGCAGTTCTTTGAGAGGTTTTTGCACGCTTTTCAGCCGGGTGTAGCCTGCAAGGCCCTCCCAACCACCTTCGCGACCGAAACCACTTTCGCGCACGCCGCCGAAGCCCGCTGCGGCGTCCATCATGTTCGTCCCATTGATCCAGACAATGCCACTTGCGAGTTGTGGCGCAATGTCGAGAGCGAGATTGATGTTTTCGCTCCAGACCGTGGCGGCCAGACCATACCGCGTGTTGTTTGCCAGCGCGACGGCATCTGCCGGTGTTCGAAACGTGGTTGATACCAAGACCGGGCCAAAAATCTCTTCCTGCATCAGTATATCCGCAGGGTTGAGGCCCGTAATCAGTGTGGGTGGATAAAAGCTACCTTCGGCGGGTCGTTCTGTGGCGGCCACATGTATCTGTCCTGCGGTATTTGCCGCGATCAGATTGCTGATCCGCGTCAACTGAATGGGATCGACAATAGCGCCTACGTCTGTGTTTTTGTCCATCGGGTCGCCGATGCGCAATTTGTCCATCCTTGCGCGCAACTTGGTATAGAAGGTCTCGGCTACGGGTTCATGCACCAATAGACGAGATCCGGCGCAGCAGACCTGGCCTTGATTGAACCAGATGGCATCGACCAGCCCCTCAACTGCGCTATCGAGATCTGCGTCATCGAAAACGATGTAGGGCGATTTGCCACCCAGCTCGAGTGTAAGGGCCTTGCCACTGCCTGCGGTCATTTCTCGAATGCGGCGGCCGACGGCCGTGGAACCGGTGAAGGCAACCTTGTCCACGTTCGCCGTCACAATCATCTCCCCGACTGCACCATCTCCGGTGATGATGTTTACAACGCCCTTCGGAAGCCCGGCTTGACTGCAGATGTCAGCGAACAACAAGGCGGTGAGGGGTGTATATTCGGCAGGCTTCAAAACGACAGTGTTGCCCATGGCCAATGCGGGTGCGATTTTCCAGGCCAACATCAGCAGTGGAAAGTTCCAAGGGATCACCTGCCCGCAAACGCCCAACGGTTCGCGGTCTGGCAGTTCGTCCTCCATGAGCTGGGCCATGCCCGCGTGATAATAAAAGTGACGTTGCGCCAGGGGCACGTCGATGTCGCGACTCTCGCGGATGGGTTTGCCGTTATCGAGTGTTTCCATCACCGCAAAGAGACGGCTGTGTTTCTGCAAAAGCCGCGCTAGGGCATATAGGTGACGCGCGCGCCCGTGACCGCCAAGTGTTGCCCATTTCGGTTGCGCGCGCCGTGCGGCTTTGACGGCGGTATCGACATCTGTCTGTGTGCCTTGCGAAACCGTTGCAAGCACTGCGCCATTGGCGGGGTTTCGGCTATCAAAGACGTTGTCCGGGTCGGTGAATCTGCCATCAATGAAATGACCAAACTTTTCGCCCTTATTGGCAAGCCACGTCATGGCATCCGCGGCGCTTTCCGGAGCGACGCCATAGTCCATTGTTTCAAAAATTTCGGAGACGGTCATGATCAAGGACCCTTTCAAATCGGATCAACTAGTCGCGTGACGGTAGCTGGCGGAATAGTTGCCGGTAACATGGTGTTCCAACTGTCGTTCAATATCGTTCAACAGCGACGACGCGCCAAATCGGAAAAGATCCGGCTGCAGCCACCGGTCGCCCAGTTCCTCTTTCATCATCGCCATATAGGAGACAGCATCCTTGGCTTTGGATATGCCGCCTGCGGGTTTGTAACCCACCCGGAACCCGGTGCGTTCAAAAAAATCTCGTATGGCGCGGATCATTACAAGCGTTACCGGCAATGTTGCGTTGACGCTTTCCTTGCCAGTTGAGGTTTTAATGAAATCAGCACCCGCCATCATACATATCATCGAAGCGCGAGCCACATTGCGCAATGAACCCAGTTCACCTGTGGCAAGGATCGCTTTGACATGAGCCTCGCCGCAGGCCCGTCGAAATGCGGCCATTTCATCGTATAGGGCTTGCCAATTGCCAGACAGCACATGGCGGCGTGAAATGACGATATCGATCTCGGCAGCTCCGGCCTTTACGCTTTCCTCGATCTCGGCGATGCGCAGATGAAAGGGCGACAAACCTGCAGGGAAGCCGGTACTCACCGCTGCCACTGGGATACCGGAGCCCTCTAGAGCGCGTAAGGCCGCCGGGATCATTTCATGATAGACACAGACCGCTCCTGTGGTGATCGGAGCCATACCTAACGCGTCCAAAAGCGCTGGCGCTACCGGTTGGCGCGCCTTGGCGCAAAGCCGCGCGACACGGTCGTTTGTGTCATCGCCAGACAGCGTTGTCAGATCGATGCAGGTGACCGCGCGCAAAAGCCATGCGGCCTGATGTTGTTTCTTGACTGAGCGCCGCGCTGGCAATGTTGCGGCGCGGCGTTCTATCGCAGATGTGTTGGCCTGCACTCGCTGCACCCAATCCAAATCGAGCGCCATGCCAGGATTTCTAGGTTCCGTGACTTGCGGCAACTGGTGGTCGGTTGTCATGGAAAGGGTATGTTCGGTTTGGCTGAGCATGCGGCATCCTCGTCAAGCGTCCTCGCAAATTCGCATGCGCGGCTCAGCATGGCAAGCTACCTTAACCAGTGATATTGGCGCCGAATAGACGGCCCAAACTTAACGTCAAATGCCTCAATGGTGGGTCTGGATCCCGCAGTATCTGACATTAAAACGCAATTTTTAGGCAAAACCATCAAAACGGCACTTTGCTTTTGCGAATTATTCGCATTTTGATTGACCTTTTGCGAATGGTTCGCATATTCATACGTATGACACATGAAAAAACAGCAGAGTCCGTAACACGCCGCAGCCTTTTGGCCGGCATTGGGGCGCTCACACTTCTGTCGAGCAGCCCGGCTTTCGCGCAGGCCAATGATCCAATCAGCATCGTTGCAACCACCGGCATGATCGCGGATGCCGCGCGTCGGCTAGGGGAAGACTTGGTGTCGGTAAGAGCGCTGATGGGCGCCGGCGTTGACCCCCATGCCTACCGTCAAACTCGCAGTGACATTGTGGCGATGACACGTGCTGATCTGGTGTTATGGCACGGCCTCTATCTCGAAGCACAAATGGAACGTTTCTTTGAAGATCTCAGCGGAAAAGGGCGCGTGGTGCCCGTGGCCGAAGGTTTGCCAAGGGATGCTTTGCTGTCTCACGAGGATTACGCGGGGCGATATGATCCGCACGTCTGGATGGATCCTTTATTGTGGCGTGAGGTCGTCAGCGCGGTGGCAACAGAAATGAATGCATTGCGCCCGGACCATGCAGCGGTTTTTTTAGCCAATGCCGACGCCTATTTGACGGAGCTGGACGATTTGGCGGAATATGCAGCTTCGTCTCTTTCCAAAGTTCCTGAAAAGAAACGTGTTTTGCTGACCGCCCACGACGCCTTCAGCTATTTTGGGAAAGCCTACGGATTTGACGTGATTGGAATTCAAGGCATCTCCACCGAAAGTGAGGCAGGGTTGAACCGGATCTCGGAATTGGTGGATGTCCTTGTGGCGCGCGACATTGGTGCCGTTTTTGTGGAAACTTCGGTGTCTGATCGCAACATGCGCGCGCTGATTGAAGGTGCTGCAGCGCAAGGGCACAACGTCTTCATTGGCGGCGCGCTCTTTAGTGACGCCATGGGCCCCGAAGGTACCTATGAGGGCACTTACCTGGGAATGATCGATCACAATGTCACAACGATTGCGCGTGCTTTGGGGGCAGATGTTCCCGAAGGCGGACGGTTGGGTAAACTTTCGGCGGGGAGCTAAGATGACCATAGCAATGGCAGCATTGGACGGCGCAATACCGGTAGAATCCGACCGTTTGTCGAGCCCATTGGCTGTGCGCGGTCTCACGGTCTCCTATGGTCAGAAACCGGCTGTTTTTTCCGTGGACATGACGGTAAAACCAGGTGCAATGACAGCAATTATCGGCCCCAATGGCGCCGGTAAGTCGACACTGTTGAAGGCCGCGCTTGGGATCCTGAAGCCTCTCGCAGGCCACACCACTGTGTTTGGCCTACCCGTCGCACAGTGCCGCGACCGCATTGCATATGTGCCACAGCGTGCCAGCGTTGACTGGGACTTTCCCACGCGTGTCATTGATGTCGTTTTCATGGGGCTGTACCGGCACCTTGGTCTACTGGGTCGCCTGCGCCCCGTGCACCGTGATCAGGCGTTGGACTGCTTGGCCCGCGTCGGCATGCAGGACTTTGCGACGCGCCAGATTGGGCAGTTGTCGGGCGGTCAACAACAACGTGTCTTTTTGGCCCGTGCCCTGGCGCAGAACGCAGATCTTTATCTCTTGGATGAACCTTTTGCAGGTGTTGATGCTGCGACTGAGAAAGCGATCATTGCGGTGCTAAAATCTTTGCGCGACGCTGGTAAAACCGTTGTCGCAGTGCATCACGATCTGAGTACGGTCGCCGAGTACTTTGATCATGTTTTTCTGATCAACAAACGCCGCGTTGCCGAAGGTCTGGTGCAGGATGCCTTTACCGAGAAAAACCTGCAGGCCGCCTATGGAGGTCGTCTTGCGGGGACGCAGATGGATCAGTTGAGCGGCGCGCTGGGCTAAAATGGTCTACGATGCATTGTCATTGCAGCTTGGGTACAATGCGACCCTCGTGACTTTGGGCGCGATGCTTTTGGGTATGGCGGCTGGCGTTGGGGGCACCTTCTTATTTTTGCGCAAACGCGCGCTTGTCAGCGATGCCATTTCCCATGCGACGCTGCCAGGTGTGGCCGTCGCCTTTATGATAATGGTGGCTTTCGGAAGCGATGGGCGCAATCTGATTGGGCTTTTGGGTGGTGCCGCTGCCTCTGCAGCTATTGGTCTTTTATGCGTTAGTTGGCTGAGCACAAAAACCCGTCTTGCCGAAGACGCTGCCATTGGCGCTGTGCTTTCGGTGTTTTTCGGCATGGGTATCGTGGGATTGACCATAATCCAGACCATGGTGTCGGGTCAGCAGGCCGGTCTAGAAGGGTTTCTTCTTGGCTCAACGGCAGGCATGTTACGCGCGGATGCGGTGATTATTGCGGTGTCGGCTGGGTTGACGCTTGCACTTGTCATGCTTTTGCGTCGTCCTCTGACATTGGCTTCTTTTGATCCCGAATTTGCTACTGCGAGTGGATTGAATGTGGCGCGCGCCGATCTTGCCATGATGGGCATCGTTTTGGCGGTGACCGTCGTTGGGCTTAAGATCGTTGGCCTGATCTTGATTGTTGCCTTGCTGATCATTCCCCCCGTTACTGCACGTTTCTGGACCGAGCGCACAGACCACGTGGTTTTGATCTCTGGCATTTTGGGCGGCGTATCTGCCTATGTAGGTGCGTCGCTTTCCGCAGCCTTGCCGGATCTGCCCACGGGGCCGATCATTGTGCTGGTCGGGTTCGCATTCTTCTTGCTGTCGCTCTTTCTGGCGCCAAGGCGCGGGGTGCTTGCGGCAGTTTTGCGGCACCGTAACTTCCAAAAACGGGTGCATTTACGTCAAGGGTTGTTGGCGCTGGCCCAGGGCCAACCGATCTATGAAAAATTGACCCTGCGGCTTTTGTTGCGCGAAGGGTACGCTTTGCCCGACGGTGTTCCCACTGCCAAAGGCCGGGGGCGGGCCGGAAAGGCCTTGCTGGACGAAACCCGCTGGCAATTGATCCGGCGCGATCCCAGCTTTGAAGCGGCTGCTGTGCATTACGATGGGCTGACCCCGATCGAAAAGGTACTGACACCAGATCAGATCATTGAACTGGATAGCCGTATCCCGTCGCCTCGAGGAGTGCCGACGTGACCGGCTCTGAATTTGTCCCACTCTCCCTGACGCCGCTTTTAATCGGGATTTGTGTTGCGGTCGCCTGTGCTTTGCCGGGCAACTTTTTGGTGTTGCGCCGTCAGGCGCTCATCGGGGATGCCATCAGCCATGTGGTTTTGCCCGGAATCGTTGTGGCTTTTTTGGTGACCGGAACCATTACCGCAGGACCAATGCTATTGGGGGCCGCCGGTGCTGCGATCCTTGCTGTTGTCGCCATTGAGGTCATACAACGTTTGGGAAAAATTGAACCAGGTGCCGCTATGGGGGTTGTTTTCACCACGATGTTCGCGGGGGGTGTTTTGCTCTTGGAACAGTCCGATACGTCATCGGTGCACCTTGATGTGGAACACGCGCTTTTTGGTAACCTTGAGAGCCTGATTTGGCTTGATGCCACAGGCTGGGGGTCGCTTCTGGATCCCCAAGCGCTCCGAGGTTTGCCGGTTGAATTGCCGCGTATGGCGGCTGCATTGGTGGCCGTGGCGTCCTTTATTTTCCTGTTTTGGCGTCCTTTGACAATATCGACATTCGATGAGGGATTTGCTCAGACCATCGGAATGCTTACCCAACCACTGGGCCTCGCATTGGTCATAGTTTCTGCCATTGCCGCGGTGGCCGCTTTTGATGCGGTTGGCAGCATCATCGTAATCGCGATGTTTATCTGCCCGCCAGCTGCCGCGCGGCTTATGACCAACCGACTTGAACACCAAATCATATGGTCTGTTGTTTTTGCGACGCTGGCGGCTGTTATCGGCTATGTGACTGCGGGATATGGTCCGATCTGGTTGGGGTACACGTCATCTGTCTCTGCTGCGGGGATGATCGCAACCGTTTCCGGTGTCATTCTTGCGGTGACGGCCATGTGGGGGCCACACCGCAAGCGAGAAAGCGGCTTGATTGTCGATGTAAGTTAGCTTTCAACTCTAAAAATTTGATACGTTTGGAAAAGATCGCAACCATAGATTGTTGCTCTTCTTTGTGTCATGGCGACCTGGGCGTTGCTGTTGACCCTGCAGGCGTCTAAAACTATTCACGCCCGATGTGTTTTTGGTAGTGATCGCGCAAGACGCGGTTAAGGAGGTTTAAGGTGAACAGATATCCCCGTAATTTTGCTGGATACGGCGCGAACCCACCAGATGCACAATGGCCAGATAGTGCGCGAATTGCGGTACAATTTGTGCTGAATTACGAAGAAGGGGGTGAAAATTGTCTGCTACACGGAGACACTAAATCCGAAGCTTTCCTCTCTGAGATAGTTGGCGCTCAACCCCTGCCTGACCAACGGCATTGGAATATGGAATCAATTTATGAATACGGGGCGCGTGCTGGGTTTTGGCGTTTGCACAGGCTTTTTACCGGGGCCGGTATTCCCGTCACCATTTATGGTGTTGCATCTGCCCTGGCGCGCGCGCCGGAACAAGTCAAAGCGATGCAGTCTGCGGGCTGGGAGATCGCCAGCCACGGGTTGAAATGGATTGACTACAAGGATTTTTCCGAAGCGGAAGAAGCCGCTGATATGATGGAAGCCATCCGTCTGCATGGTGAGGTCACAGGCGAGAGCCCGCGCGGATGGTATACTGGACGTTGTTCGGTCAACACCGTGGCGCTGGCGGCCAAGACCGGGCAGTTTGAATACATCTCGGATACTTACGACGATGACCTGCCCTACTGGAGCAAGATCGGGAGACGAAATCAGCTCATCATCCCCTATACACTGGATTGCAATGACATGCGTTTTGCGACGCCGCAGGGTTTCAACTCCGGTGATCAGTTCTTTGCGTATCTGCGCGACTCTTTCGATGCGCTTTATGCCGAAGGTGTCGAGGGCTCGGCAAAAATGATGTCCGTTGGCTTGCATTGTCGTTTGATCGGACGACCCGGTCGGGTTCAAAGTTTGCGCCGGTTCATAGAATATATACAGGGCTTTGAAGGCGTATGGTGCCCGCGTCGTATCGATATTGCGGAACACTGGCGCAAGGTTCATCCGCCGCAGAATTCTCTGCGCCCATCGACACTCAAAAAAGCGGATTTCGTCGAGAAATTCGGCAACATATTTGAGCATTCCGAATGGTTGGCCGAACGCGCGTTTGATCTAGAACTCGGGCCTGCACACGACACGGCAACCGGCCTCCATTCTGCGTTGACGCGCATGTTTCGCAGCGCCACGTTAGAAGAACGTATGCAGGTTTTGCGGGCCCATCCGGATTTGGCGGGAAAATTGGCCGCTGCAAAGAAACTCACCGCGAAAAGCGCCGATGAACAAGCCGGTGCGGGTTTGGATGCGCTGACCACTAAGGAGCGCAAAACCTTTGAAAAGCTGAACGCGTCGTACGTGGAAAAGCACGGATTTCCTTTCATCATTGCGGTCGGGGACTACGACAAAGCGGGAATTCTCCGCGCGTTCCAAAAGCGCATTGATCATGAAACGGATGCAGAGTTTGACGAAGCCTGCCGTCAAGTTGAGCGTATTGCCGAATTGCGTCTAGAAACCATTTTGTAAGGTATCACCCGTCTGGTTTTGGCAAGATGATCTGGGACTTAACACCGTGCAAGGTCTACGGTCGATGAACGTGTCACATAGGGTTTCAGAATCGCCGGGCAACATGCTACAATTTGCGGTATGGCTTCTCTTGACCCCAATATAAGCGAAGATCGCCCTGTTATCCGTCAATTGGATGAGGGTGCAGTCAATCGGATTGCAGCCGGTGAAGTGGTCGAAAGGCCCGCATCTGCTGTCAAAGAACTCGTTGAAAATGCGCTCGATGCTGGCGCGCGGCGCGTCGCTATTGATTATGCCGACGGTGGCAAGACTTTGATCCGGGTACAGGACAATGGCTGCGGCATGACCGAAGAGGATCTGCCGATGGCATTGTCCCGTCATGCCACCTCAAAAATCGATGGTTCGGATCTTCTGGACATTCATACCTTTGGCTTTCGGGGAGAGGCATTGCCTTCGCTTGGAGCGGTCGGAAAACTGACCATCGCCAGCCGGGTGGAAGGTTTCGAAGGTGTCGAAGTATCCGTACATGGCGGCGTCGCAACTTCTGCGAAACCGGTCGCTTTGAACGCAGGCACGACGGTGACACTGCGTGACCTTTTCTATGCCACGCCCGCCAGATTGAAATTTTTGCGGACAGATCGGGCAGAGGCGCAAACCATCCACGATGTGGTCAAAAGGCTCGCCATGGCCGAGCCTTTCGTCGAGTTCACCCTGCGTGATGTATCCGGCGATGACGAAGGGCGTACTGTTTTCCATGCAGAGGCGCAGCAAGGCGATTTATTCGGCGCATTGCACGGCCGTTTGGCACGGGTGCTGGGTCGGGAATTTGCGGAGAATGCGCTGGCGATTGATGCGCGGCGCGACGGGTTGCACCTGACCGGATACGCAGCTTTGCCAACCTATTCCCGTGGATCAGCCGTTGCCCAGTACCTTTTTGTAAATGGCCGCCCGGTACGGGACAAACTGTTGATAGGTGCTCTGCGCGGCGCCTACTTCGATTTCCTGAGTCGTGATCGCCATCCTGCAGCAGCCCTTTTTCTTGATTGCGACCCGACCTTGGTCGATGTCAACGTTCATCCGGCAAAGTCCGAAGTGCGTTTCCGCGATCCCGGTTTGGCACGCGGATTGATGGTCTCGGCGCTGCGCCATGCCTTGGCAGAGGCGGGGCACCGCGCTTCGAGTACGGTGGCCGGTGCCACATTGGGGGCCATGCGACCGGAACCGGTTGGAGCCCGTGTCTATCAAATGGATCAACGCGCTGCTCCCGCTGTAGCGCCAAGTTTTCAGGAAACCGCACCGATCTGGGGTCGGATCGAAACAACCGAGCCGCAACGCGAGGCCGAGGCGGCAGAAACGCCTGACTATCCGCTGGGGACCGCACGTGGGCAATTTCACGAGAACTACATCGTGTCACAAACAGCGACAGGGGTGGTGATTGTTGATCAGCATGCGGCGCATGAACGTCTCGTGTATGAAAAGCTCAAACGCCAGATGGCGGACAATGGCGTTGCGCGTCAGGTGCTGCTCATCCCCGAAATTGTCGAACTATCGACGGGAGATTGCGCGCGCCTTCTGGAGGTCAGCGAGGCGCTAGAAAAATTTGGTTTAATCATTGAACCATTTGGCAGCGGCGCCATTGCAGTGCGAGAAACCCCGGCGATTTTAGGCCATGTGGATGCCAAGCCCATGGTGTTCGATATTCTGGATGAACTTTCCGATCGGAACTCCAGCGACATGCTGCAAGCGCGTGTTGAGGCAATCCTCAGCCGGGTGGCCTGCCATGGATCCATAAGGTCCGGCCGAAGGATGCGTGCGGAAGAAATGAACGCTTTGTTGCGTGAAATGGAAACGACGCCACATTCCGGGCAATGCAACCACGGGCGACCAACCTATGTTGAGCTGAAACTGAGCGACATTGAAAAACTATTTGGTCGCTCATGATTGAGATTGATGGACAAATTTACGCGTTGGACGACCCATTGGTCATCGCGGTATTGGCTGGCGTAGGGGTGGTCTTTTTGATCCTCGTGCTGTTGATCATGGCCGTGCGCGCGGCGGGTCAAAGCGCGAAACTGTCGGCACCGCTGGCACAGCAACTCGGTATCCTGGGTCAGCATGTTCAACAGCTTGGCGCGGGACAAGAACAGCTGCGCGGTGGGCTGCAGACCGTCTCTGATACACAAGCAATGGCCCAGACGCAGGTCATTCAAACGATGGAAACACGTTTGGCCACGGTGCAGCAGCAAATGCAAGACCGCCTCGCTGACAACGCGCTGCGTTCAGCGCGCTCTCTGTCTGACATGCAAGAGCGCGTGAAAGAGGCCCTGCATGGCTCGTCCAAGCAAACGACAACTTCGTTGACACAATTGCAGGAACGTTTAGCTGCAATTGACAAGGCTCAGGATAACATCACCAAGCTATCGGGCGATGTTTTGTCTTTGCAGGATATCCTGAGTAACAAACAGACCCGTGGTGCATTTGGTGAGATTCAGTTGCACGACATTGTGTCCAAAGCATTGCCGAAGGACAGCTTTTCTTTTCAGCACACCCTGAGCAATGGCAAACGTGCCGATTGTCTGGTGCATTTGCCCAACCCACCCGGACCGATTGTAATCGACAGCAAATTCCCGCTCGAGGCTTATGAAGCTCTGCGGAATGCAGAGACGGATTGGGATCTCAAGGAAGCTGTGGCCAAAATGAAAGTGGCGGTGACCAAGCACATTTCGGACATCTCGAGCAAGTACATCCTAGATGGAGAAACTGCCGATGGTGCCTTGATGTTTTTGCCATCTGAGGCGGTTTACGCTGAATTACACGCGAATTTCCCAGAGCTTGTGCGCAAAGGGTTTGATGTGCGGGTCTGGATTGTATCGCCCACCACTTGTATGGCGACACTCAACACCATGCGGGCAATATTGAAAGACGCTCGGATGCGCGAGCATGCCGGTGCAATTCGGTCGGAACTGGCAAAGCTGGTGGCTGATGTGGATCGATTGGGAACACGTGTCGGCAATTTGGACCGTCACTTTTCGCAAGCTTCCAAGGATATTGAAGAGATCAAGATCAGTTCTGACAAAGCCGGAAAACGTGCACATCGGCTGGATAACTTTGATTTTGAAGATCTCTCACCTGACGAGAACGCAAATGTCGTCCCTCTCGCAAAACCAGATCACTAGCCTCAGGCAGCCATGATGCCCCGCCATTAACGCCTGAATTGTCGCGATCATGTCGGTATCGCCTTCAAGATGGGCCGCTTAAAAAAACCGGGCGTTTTGCATAGCCGTTTTCGACACGCGTTGTGTTGCGCAGATGCACAAAATGGATGTGGGCTCCAAGCTGTGCAACGAATTCGGGCGCGTTGAAATCTGCGTTGACGCCCAGCGATCCGGTGCACAGGGTGGCGCCATTGGCTCGCATATCCACCGCCTGCAGAACCTTTGCATAATCGCAGTTGCGCGACATGACGCGCGGTAGCCCCAAAAGCCCAAAGGGCGGATCATCGGGATGACAACACAGCCTGACCCCCTGGTTTTGGGCAAATGGCGCGACTTCTGACAGTAAATCCACCAGATGAGATCGCAATTTCTCGGCATAAATTGGAGCACAGGGTCGAAATGCCGCGTTGTGACAAGCCTTCAAGGCTCGCTTAGAAGGCCGCGACATGGTTTTTCATGTCAGGCCCTTGGGTCTTTATTTCTTCCGAAACGGTCAGGCTTTCCACCACATCCCAGCCAAAACCGGCATCACTTAGCATACTCTGACGCATCAAGATCTCTGCGCCTGACCAGGTCTTGCCGGGCGGGATATGGTGCAGTGTGGTCACGATCCCTTCGACGCCCACCTGATGCAATTGGGTCAGGTCGATTTTGTCTTGTGGTCCAAACCAACGCCAGCATTGCTTCATGGTTGCCATCCTTTGAAAAGCGGGTGGGTTTCGTACAGCGGCAGGCTGACGCGCTGACCGCTGCGTGCGGCATCATAAATAGCAGTGACCAATTCGACTGATGCCGCACCTTCGTCAAGCGTCACGGCCTTGTTTTCTCGACCCGCCAACATATCGGCACAGGCGCAGAGAAACCCTTCGAAGCCGACTGGCTCTACAGGGAGGCTCGTTAGAAAAGCATCGATCTTCGCCTGTTTGTCGGGATCACGGGCGAGGAAAACCCAAGGGGCTGCACCGGGCGCATAGGGCTCCGAGGCGGAAGTGGCCGTCAGCTCTTCAAAAACCAACCTGATGCGGGTTTCGTCTTTGGCGGCACCGAGTGTAATGCTGCTTGTACAAAGCGCGCCGTTGTTCATTTGGAAACAAATGGCGGCGCAGTCTTCCGTCTCAATGGGGTTCACACGGGTTGATGTCATTGCTGAAACGGATTGGACGGGTCCCATGAAATGCGTCATGAGATCATGATTATGGATGGCGTGACCCAAAACCGCACCGCCTTGTTCCCCGGACCAAGTCCCGCGCCAGGGAACAGCATAGTAGTCGGCGCTGCGCGACCAATGTGTTTCAAGAGCCGCAACCTGGGGTCTGCCGGTCAATCCTGCTTCGATGAGGCTGCGAAGCTGGGCAAGCGAGGGACCCCAGCGGTATTGGAAAACCGGGAATACATGTTTGCCGCAAGCGTCGGACGCCTCTTTGATTAGAGCGACATCCGACAGCGATGTCGCAAGTGGCTTTTCGCAGATGACATGCTTTCCGGAGGCAAGCGCCTGCAACGTGACAGGCACATGAAGATGCGGGGGCAGGCAGATATCGATCAGGTCAATGGCACGGTTTTTGAAGGCAGCATCCAGATCGGTCTCAACTGCGTAGGTATCAAACTTGCGCAGATCTTCCGCACGGCCAGCATCCTGATCGACAATCATTGTCACATCAAACAGGTCGGATAGATTTCGGTAAGCGGCCAGATGTTCGCTTCCAATCCCCGCACCGAGAAGGGCGACCCGGATCATGAGGCAGTCTTCTGTGCGAGTTCTTGCGCTTTGAGAGCCAATTCCATTACCGTGAAACAGTGCCGCTGCGTCATTGCTGTCTCGGTTCTGTGTTCGATGTCAAAGGCAAGGCGTTCAAAATAGGGCAAGCCTGCGTCGCTCGCATCTATCTTCTCACACGTGGTTTCATTGACCAAAACCAGATGATCGGTACCTGCTGAGCCGCCAACGTCCACATATTTGCGTAGTTCGATATAGCCGTCCGTGCCTAGGATTGTGAGCCGCCCGTCACCCCATGTGGGCAGGGCATCGGGCGTGTACCAATCGACGCGGACGTATCCCGAGGCCTTGGCGCTTCGCAGAGAGAATTCGCCAAAGTCTTGCAACCCGGGATCACTGGGGTTGGCATAATTGGCGATAAAGGCATGTGTGACCGTCGCCGTATCAGAAGAGGTAAAATGCAGAAACTGGTCAATTTGGTGCGAGGCAATATCGGTTAGAATGCCACCGTATTTGTTCCTTTCAAAAAACCATTTGGGCCGTGTCGACCGATTAAGCCTGTGCGGACCCAGTCCAACAGTATGGATTACTTGGCCAATTGCGCCTGACGCCACCAGTTCTGTGGCCCGGGTCACCGCTGGAACTTCAAAACGCTCGGAAAAATTGATGGACCAGATCTGCCCTGTTTCTTCCACGCAAGTTTTGATCTCGGTCAATTGCGCTTGTGTGGTGCATCCCGGTTTGTCTGTCATCACATCCATACCCTGGCGCATGGCTTGCACCGCCAGAGCCGCCCGATCCGACGGGATAGCCGAAATCAAAGCGAGATCACATTGTGTCGCCAGTGCATCTTCAAGAGCAGTAAATCTCTTGAGATGGGGGAACCGTTTCGTGAAACCCGCAAGTGTTTCCGGCGAACCGTCTGTCCAATAGCCAAGACAATCAGCGCCAATTTCCAGCATATTTTTCGTCATGCCATAGATGTGCCGATGATCAAGGCCAAGAGCGACAAACGAAAGGGTCATGGGGAAGATCTCTTTGCGAATGTGTCAGCGAAGCAGTCTCTGTGCATTGTGACAGTTGGTGTATGGGTCAAAGAGGCAAGATTAACAGACACCTGGCGGAGTATTTTGCCGGTGAATCCCCGAGCATAGCGTGCCGGAGTTTCACCGGCAAATCTGCCAGCGGTGACCACAGAGTTCTTCATATTCACCCCCGATTGAAGCGACACTTACAGGAAAAAGGAAGGAGGCCAAGCAAAAGATGCATGTCCGGAAATTCCTGCTATCGTGACGCAAAACACTACAGTAGGGGCTGGAAGTCTGTGCATAAATTAACCGGAACTGCAGCATCGCTTTATGAAGAAGTTCGCGATCTGCCAATCGTGTCGCCGCATGGGCATTGCGATCCGGAATGGTTTGCAACGAATGCGCCATTTCCAGACCCCGCGGCTCTTTTGGTTGTCCCGGATCACTATGTTTTCCGGATGCTCTATTCGCAAGGGGTGCCTCTCCGCTATCTGGGAATTGGGGAGGCGGGCAAAGATGTGGATCCGCGTTCGGTTTTTCGACTGTTTGCAAAGAACTGGTTCCTGTTTCTGGGTACACCCTCACATTTTTGGATGACCTATGTCCTGACACAAACACTGGGTGTTAGCGCCGCCTTGTCGGAAGAAACCGCCGACCAAATTTATGACCAGATCGCCGAAAAACTGGAACAGCCTGCGTTTAGACCGCGTGCGCTTTATGATCGATTTGGCATTGAAGTACTGGCAACAACGGATGGCGCATTGGATGATTTGAACCATCATCAAACCATCGCAGATAGCGGCTGGAACGGTCGCGTTGTTCCAACGTTCCGGCCCGATGGTGTGTTGGATCCCAGTAATCCGGATTTCCGCGCCAATATTGTGCAACTGGCTCTCTTGACGGGCGAGGACACGGAAAGTTATTCGGGGTATCTTGCGGCTTTGCGGCAACGGCGCGCGATGTTCAAAGCGCTGGGCGCAACAGCAACGGATCACGCGATCGAACAAATACACACCGAATGGTTGGGTGATCCGGATGTTTTGTTCCAAAAATTGCGGAGGGGCGCAGGATCGACACAGGATGCGCAGGCATTTTACGGCCATATGTTGGTGGAAATGGCGCAAATGTCGGTCGAAGACGGGTTGGTCATGCAGATCCACGGCGGCAGCCGCCGCAACACCAACCACTTGATATTGGATCGTTTTGGGCGCGACAAAGGGGCAGATATTCCCATTGCCGTTGATTGGGTGCGTGGGTTGGAAGCCCTGCTGAACCGGGTTGGTAACACGCCCGGTTTTTCCCTTCTGCTATTTACGCTGGACGAGACAACATATGCGCGAGAACTGGCCCCGATGGCAGGGCATTGGCCATGTTTGCGCATTGGGCCGCCGTGGTGGTTTCACGACAGTGCGGCAGGCATTGCGCGCTATTTCGATCAGGTGGTAGAAACCGCTGGATACCATAATTTGGCAGGGTTCAACGATGATACACGGGCGTTCTTGTCCATTCCGGCGCGGCATGATCTTTGGCGGCGCGGTGTGGCGCTGCATCTGGAGCAACAGGTGACGCGCGGCGTTTTTGATCTGGCGGATGCACGGCAACTTGCACCTCTATTGGCGAACGACCTTGCGCGTAATGCCTACAGGCTCGCCTCATGAATCGGATTTTGCACATTGGCGTAGGAAATTTCTGCCGCGCGCATCTGGCGGATTACACCCAGGACGCAGGAGGATGGTCGATCACAGGGGTCAGCCTGAGATCTCCGGGCGTGCGCGACGGGCTGCAAGCGCAAAACTACGATTACACTCTCGCAGTTCAGGGCCAGGGCGCGAAAAAAGTAACCGTGTTTGACAAAATGCTCGTGGCACCAGAGGACCCAGCGGCAATACTGAAACAGATCTCAATGCTGGATGTGCACCTCATTTCAATCACCGTTACGGAAAAAGGCTATCACCTGTTGCCGGACAACACGCTGGATTGTTCCGACCCTTTGATCACCTTGGACCTGGAAAACAACTTGCCGCGCACCGTTATTGGTTTTCTGGCGCGGGGTCTGGCAGCACGCAGGACACCAGTCACGGTTCTGAGTTGTGACAATCGAGCGGCGAACGGGGATGTTCTGCATCGTGCCGTGGTGGATTTCGCCGAGCGTGCCGGACTGCCACTTGATCTGTCTCAGATCAGTTTTCCCAACAGTATGGTGGATCGGATTACACCCGCTACCTCGCAAGCGATACGCGACAGCACAGGCGATTTTATGGCTGTACCCACGGAACCTTTCCGAGAATGGGTGATTGAGGATAAGTTTGCCGGTCCGCGACCTGATTGGCCAGATGTTCAGTTCACCGATGATGTTGCGCCGCATGAAATACGCAAACTTCGCATGTTGAATGGGGCGCATTCTATGCTGGCTTATGCTGGTGTCATGGCGGGGCACACCTATGTGCATGAGGCGATCGCAGATCCTGACTTACGCAAGAAGGCGCGCGCTTTGATGATGGAAGCTGCACGGACCCTCACCCCGGAAATGCAAGAGATCGCGCCGGATTATGCGGATGCATTGATCGCTCGCTTCGACAATCCGCACATCCATCACAGTCTGCGGCAGATCGCGATGGATGGTACGCAAAAGCTGCCTTATCGGATGTTGGACAGCTTGCGCGCGTTGCAAAAGATGAACCTGCCAGCGCCAACTTTGCGGTTTGGTGTCAACTCATGGATCGCTTTTTGTCGTGCTGAAGTGATCGCAGACCGCGCATTGCAAGACCCGCTTGCAGAGGGCATCGCCGAGGTTATCTCGTCGGGTGGTTCCGACGCGCAACTGTTGTCGTTGATTGGCGCCGAGGATCTGACTGCTGTCATTCTGGAATGATTGCGCCGCGATGCTGAACGACTCTGGAGGCGCAGTCGTGGCCCGATTTCAATGCGGCCCGTTGCGATTGGCCGGACAGTAATGCGCCGAGATAACCACCGTTGAAGCTATCGCCTGCGGCGGTGGTATCCACCACCTTTTGTGCTGGTGCATAAGTTTGATCGATAGTTTCACCCAGCGACAGGGGCCCTTGATCACCGCGTTTGAGCGCGCCACATTTTGCAGTCGTCAGAAAACGTCTGGCCACGGCGGGTTCTGTTTCTTCAAAGAGTGCCATCTCATCGTCAACCGAAGGCAGGGCGACATCAGCGATAGACCAAAACGCTTGGGTGACACTCTGCGCGGTCGCAGCATCCTCCCAAAGCTTAGGGCGGTAGTTGCTGTCGTAAACCACACGTGCCTCGGAGGCTTTCAACCATTCGATCAGAGCAAAACGGACAGCGTTTGGCAAAATTGCCGCTGTGATACCCGAGAGATACACCACGTCGTAACTGTCCAGTAGCGAGAAGTCATACGCGTTCTCATATTGAAACATCTGACGCGCCGCTGAGGCGTTTCGCCAATAGGTAAAGGCGCGCTCGCCCACCTCATTTGTCGTGATCGCGTAGAGCCCCGGCGATTTGCCCTCGAGGTTTCGGATATCACCAGTCCCGATATTTTGCGCGGTAATAAAATCCGTGATTTGCGCAGAAAACGGATCATCGCCGAGGCAAGTGATGTAATCGACTGTCAATTCGGGCGCGGTGCGTTTGAGGTAAATGGCAGTATTCAGTGTATCGCCAGCCACGCCGACCTGCGCGTCTGAACCTCTCATGGACAGCTCAATCATAGCCTCGCCAACACAAGCAACACGCATTATCTTTGTTCCCTCTTCCAGATGATCAAACCTGAGATCACGATGATCACAGCGCCCAAGACTGTCCAATGATCCGGTATGTGGTCAAAGACCAAATAGCTGAGGATCGACAAGTAAATCATGAATGAATAGGTGTAGGGCATGAGTGTGTTGGCCGAGCCAAATCGATGGGCATTGGTCAAAAGCTGATGACCCGCCCATCCGAAAACGCCCAAGCTGATCAAGATAACCCAGTCTAAAAGGCTGGCCGGCCATTGCCAGACCCATATTGCCATCGGAAGCATCACTGCGGTTCCAAGCGCGCCCATGTAAAACTGCATCGTTTCGGTTGCCACCACACCTGCAAGCTTCCGTGTCATGATTGAATAAAGTGCCAGGCTCAGCGAATTGAACAGCGGTAGCAGCATCGCAATATGAAATGCCTCGCCAAAGGGCCGGATCACGACCAGTACACCCACAAATCCCAAAAGGATCGCGAACCACCGCCATGGCCCAACGCGCTCCCCCAGCAAAGGCCCTGACAGTGCACAGACAATGACCGGGCTGGAAAACATGATGGCTGATGTGACCGTCAGTGGCAGGAAATTCAGAGCATAGAAATTCGACAGAGTGGCCATCACCAGCAACATTGCCCGACTGAGAACCTGCCACATGTGGCTGGTTTGGAACCGGTCGCGAGTGATCCCGCCTTTTGCGATTACAGCTACCGAGATCAGGAAGTGCCCCGCGTAGCGCATGAACGCCAATTGGAAGGCGGAAAGCCCGACAATCACCAGCCACTTCGCCCCGGTATCCACAAGCGAAAACAAAAACCACGCACCAAGCATGAGCATGATGCCGTAGTGGGGGCGGTCCTCTAAGAGGCCCGCGGAAACGGCCATATTACTTGCTCATTTTCTGGACGTAGAAATCGATCATCTGGCTGACCATTTTGTCACCATGGCCTGCGTCCGTTGCTTCCCGCAGGGCCGAAAGTGCACATTTCGACATTATGCTGTCAACGCCAGCCTCCTGCGCCATTCGGGCATAGTAGCCTACGTCCTTGGCCGCATTCTTGATTGCAAATGCCAGTTGGTTGGGATCGCCATCCACACCGTAGCCTTTTACAAAATCCATCATACCGGAATGCAGCGGGCCTGCCGCCATCACATCGTACATTTCTTTGCGATCTATGCCCGCCACATCTGCCATCGCGAAGGCTTCGGCCATTGCATTTGCAACGGTAATGCCAAAAAAATTGTTGATCAGTTTGATTGTGTGTCCGGATCCCGAAGCGCCAAGGTGGAACACGTTTTCGCCCAGATCCTTGAGCACGGGTTCGATCTTTTCAAACGCGTCCCTGTCTCCAGCCGCCATGATGTTGAGCAACCCGTCTTTGGCGTGTGCGGGCGTGCGTCCCAAAGGTGCGTCCAGATAGTTGCCCCCGGCGGCTGCGACCTCTTCGCTGAGACTGCGCGTGCTGCCGGGCAGGGAAGTGCCGAAGTCGACGACGGTGGCACCTGCACGCAAACCTGCAATCACGCCATCCTCGCCTCGCATGCGTCCTTCAACGCTGTCGCTGGTGTCCATGCACAGCATCACGATTTCGCTTGCTGCAGCAACCTCGCGCGCAGTTGCAACTTCTATCGCACCGCGTGCCACGGCGGCGTCAACGTTAGGCCGTGACCGGTTTGCCGTCACTGTTACAGCGTATCCCTTGTCCTGCAGCCGCCCGACCATTGCCGCGCCCATCAGGCCGAGGCCAATAAATCCTATTGTCGGTTGTGTCATCTTGTAGTCCCTCTCGCGCGTGCGGTTAGCTGATTGTATCGAAGGTCCGCTTTTTGAGACCCTTTTGTATTTCATAGATGGAGATCGGCACATCTGGCTGTGGTTGCGGGATGCGCACTGGAATGTCCTTTAGGCGTGGGTTCAAGGTGGTATTGCCACAAAGCATCCGTGTGTCGTAGTCCTTAATGCCATCCCACTTGGTCATTGATCCCATAATCGGGAAAGCATCCGCCGCCATCATCTCGTAAAACAGAATGCGACGCGCGCGGTCTGAGGTATTCAGGGCGGACCCATGCACGATCCGCCCATGATGGATGCTGATTGACCCCGCAGGCCCGGTAAGCTGCACCGCATCTTGTGGGTTCAGACCGTTCTCTTCCGGCACCATGGCACCAGCAAAGACACCGTCGACATGGTGATCATACACAGGGCCTTTGTGCGAGCCGGGATAGACCATCAGGGGACCGTTTTCAGGCGCCATATCATCAATCAGCACGCCAATGGCGAGAATATCGTCGTTGGTATGCGGATAAAACGCGTAGTCTTGATGCCATTCGACTGCAGCGCCATAACCTGCTGATTTCATGTTGAGCTTTGTTGTGTGCAGACGCAAATCAGGGCCGATCAGATCACGTGCAGGCGCCAGTATGTGGTCTGAGTACATCAGATCACGCATCACGTCCGACGTGGTATGCGGCAGTTTGATGCGCCGTAACCGCGGGGCATCGGGCTGATGGCTGTCTTCGAGGTCGAGGCGGTCATTGCTTGCCGTCATGCCGCGGGCCTCGTCTTCAAAGCGTGCGATTTCGGCGCGGATGCGGGACATCCATGACTCCGGTATCTGGTTTTCTAACACCAGATACCCTTGTTCTTGGAAAGAAGTGATCTGGTCTGCTGTAAGCGTTTCAGCCATTGGCAACACCTTTCAGTTGAGGAGAAAGCTGCTCCTCGATGGCCAATGCGGTTGCCAGTGTCCGTGTGGCATCTGTGACATCGATTAGGGGCTGCGCGCCATTCATCACTTCGATGAAATGATCAAGTTGGGCATCAAGGGGTGGTTTTTTGTTTGCATTGACGTCAAGGGATGTTTTTTGTGCTGGCGCGCTCCAATCTTTGCCGGACCAAAGTGTCATGGACGGAAAACTTACACCCCCATTGGTGCCGATGATCCACATCATGTCCTGGCCGGTGGTACCAATGTTGGGGTTCTCGCCGGTGGCGGCTTCGAACCCCCAGGGGCTTGGAGTGGTATCGGCAAAACAGATGGTTCCTGTGGCGCCATTTGCGAAGGCTAGAGAAACCGCGCCACTTTCGATGCGGGCCGTGCCGCGCAAGCTCGTGCCGCGCAAAGCAGTTGTGGCGACAATGTCATCAACGACAAAACGCAGAAAATCAATGTCATGAACGAGATTGATCATCACAGGACTACCGCCCGCTGTGCGCCAGTTCCCTTTGAAATATTCATCAGGTTTGCGCATAGCCCAGATCAGATTGGCGCAGACCGGTGTGCCGATGTCCCCTTTTGCAATCAGATGTTTGAGCTGTTGCGCGGAGCGGTGATACCGGCGGTGGTGTCCGACCAGAGACCCTACACCCGCTTTTTCAACAGCGCGGCTGAGATCCTGTGCGCCCGCAAGATCAGACGCAACCGGTTTTTCGATCAACATGTGCCAGCCGCGCTCAGCCGCGTAGACGCCATGCCGTGCGTGCAGGCCTGTTGGCGTCGCGATGATCACGCCATCCACCTGCTCGGTGACTTGGGTCATATCGGCAAAACGGTTCAGCTGTGGTGCAACCGACATATCGGGATCGACCAGACCAACAAGGTGGCACTCTGGATGTGCCGCCACCGCTGCAAGATGGCGTATGCCAATCAGTCCACCGCCAACAACAAGGATGCGTTTCACATCACCGCCCCGATTTGCCACGGAACGAATTCATAGTTGCCCAACCCTTGGGCTTCGGATTTCGTGGCCGTGCCGCTGGCAACGCGCAAGAACATCTCGTAGATTTCGCGGCCTTTTTCCTCGACGCTGATCCCATGTGTGAGGATTGTTCCGGCATCGATATCCATGTCTTCGTGCATACGTTTTGCCATGGCAGAATTGGTGGCGACTTTGATTGTTGGGCTGGGTTTGGAGCCGAAGGCAGATCCCCGCCCGGTTGTGAAACACACAAGATTGCACCCCCCTGCAATCTGTCCCGTCACGCTTGCAGGATCGTATCCGGGGCTGTCCATGAAGGTAAATCCATGGGCAGTGACCGGTTCGGCGTACTTGTAGACCCCCATCAAGGGGCTGGTGCCGCCCTTGGCCGCGGCGCCCAGTGATTTTTCCAGAATGGTCGTCAAGCCGCCTGCCTTGTTGCCGGGGGAGGGGTTATTGTCCATCGATCCCTTGTTGCGAGCCGTATAGTCTTCCCACCATTTGATCAAACCAACCAATCGGTCGCCGGTGGCTTGATCGGTCGCGCGACGGGTAAGCAGATGTTCGGCGCCGTAGATTTCTGGCGTCTCTGCAAGAACACCCGTGCCCCCCTGGGCCGCCAACAGATCACAGGCACAACCAAGAGCTGGATTGGCAGTGATCCCGGACCATGCGTCCGAGCCACCGCATTGCAACGCAACTTTGAGTTCAGAAGCGGGGCAGGGCGTGCGCGTGGCTTGATTGGCAATCGGCAGCATCGCTTCGATTTTCTGTATGCCCAATTCAACGGTCTTGCGCAGACCCGTGACAGACTGGATGTTCATCACCTGAAATGTTGGGCTTTGTTTGAGGCCGTAAGCTTCCAGCAACCAGTCGATCTGATTGATTTCACAGCCCAAGCCAACCATCAGAACGCCTGCATGGTTGGCGTGGCTGGCATAGCCCCACATCACCCGCTGCAACGCTTCAAACCCATCGCCATTGTCGGCCATGCCGCAACCAGTGCCGTGCACAAATGCGGCGACTCCATCCACATTTGGATAGGCCGCGAGAACGTCTAGCGTAAAATGGTTGGCGATCATGCGCGCGGCCGTGGCGGAACAGTTCACGGACGTGACAATCGCGATGTAGTTTCGGGTGCCAACTCTGCCGTTTTCCCGCCTGTATCCCAGAAATGTGTCGCGTTCAGCCTCGGACACGGATGTGACCGGTCGCAAGTCGTTGGAAAACTCGTACTTGGCGTTTGTGTTTCGGAATTCCACGTTCTGGGTATGCACATGGTCGCCTGCTGCAATGTCCTGGGACGCGTAGCCGATGATCTGCGCGTATTTGCGGATTGCCTGCCCTTTGGCAATATCTGACGTTGCGATTTTATGACCTGAAGGGATCAGTGCACGGGTTGCGGTCTCTTCAATCGCAACGCCAACCTCCAGCGCATGTGTTGCAGTGACGACATTGTCGACGGAATCCAGTCGCACAGTATCCATGGTGTCTCCTCAGGCGCAAAAAGGCGCATCGCTTTGCCAGCGATGAATAGGAATATGGGGCTGACGTGCAAGCTCTTTGCGCGCGTCTGCCCACTTCTGCCGCCAAATCCGCCAATCGGTCAAGACCTCACCAGGCCGTACGGCGCTGCGCGCGACAAACTCTGGGAAATGGGCCCGTCCCGTCGGCTGGCCAGTGACGTTATAGCGCAGATCAAAAGACCAGCGAAAGTCACGTGTCCCGTTAGGTCGTGAAGCGTGCGGTGTCAGCGGGTGGAAAAGCACGATGCCGCCAGCACGCACAGGAAGAGGTTGAGCCGCCTCAATGTCAACGAAGGCATCCGCTATTGCGGTCTGTGTCTTTGGGCAATGCGGCAGCAACTTGTCATGCGCCCGCGGGAGGACCTGTAGACATCCGTTGTCCACAGTTGCATCCGTCATCGCGATCCAGACTGTGATCATGTCGGTTTGGTCCGCTTCTTCCAGCCCCACACCACGATCCTGGTGCCAATCTGTCTGGGTGATATGGGCACGGATTTCTTCCTTTTTCAATGCTGGTGCCGGGGGTTTGATACGGATATGCTGTATCGGATTTGATGTGATTTCGGGACCAATCAGGCTTTGAACCACATCCAGAATTTGCGGGCAGGTTACCAGATCAAAAACCGCAGGACCAAAATGCATTGGCGTATCTGCCTCAATCCTGTCGCCGGGTAGAGATATGTCCATCGGCTGGAACCAGTCGCAGTTTTCCTCGTAGGCGTGGCGCAGCTTGTCCCAAAAGCTCATATCTTCCAATGGCTCGGGCAAAAAGCCTTTCGCGACCCAGGATGCATAGAGATCATCCAGCACCTCGCTATATTCAACTTCAATCCGGTGACGTAACGACTTGGGCACAACGTTTTCGAGAACAAGAAATCCTTGGCTTTCAAAAGAGGCAATTTGTGCGGCATTGAGCATGTGCATTTCCCTTTGTCAGGGCAGAAGCAATGAGACGATTGGCGGCCAAATGAGCAGCACAGACAGAGCGCAAATCTGGATGCCGATAAAGGGCAGGAAACCTTTGAAGATATCGGTCAAGCTGATGTGTGGCGGCGCAACTGACTTGAGGTAAAAAGCGGCGGGGCCAAAGGGCGGCGACAAAAAGCTGACCTGCATATTCATGCAGAAAACCACACCAAACCAGATCGCAACGTGCCGCGGGTTCAGCTCCCCGAAGAGGCCTATTTCTTCAATGGGCAACCGCTGCACGATTGGCAGGAATACAGGGATGATCAGCAACACGATGCCTACCCAGTCCATGAACGCCCCCATAAAGAGCAGGATCAGCATCATTGCGAGAATAATGCCCATGGTCGGAAGATCGGACCCGACAATAAAGTCAGCGACGTAAACTGGGCCGCCGGCGATAGTATACGCCCCTGCCAGCGCGGCCGCACCAATGGTCACCCAGATGATGGTACCCGTGGATTTAAGCGTACGCATGAGGCTTTCCCAAACCAGATCGAAGGAAGCTTCTCCACGCAGGATCGCGATGACGAGCACGGCGAGCGCGCCCATGCCCGCAGCCTCCGTAATGCCGGTGATGCCGCCATAGATCGAGCCCATGACTACGCCAATGACGACAATCGGCGGAACAAGGCCCTTGCCCATCGACCAGCCCAAAGCCGTCCGTGCGCGCCCTAAAACGCCGAACATTATAACGAATGCGAGGCCAACCGCGCCGCCAAACCACGGCAACCAATCGGCTGTGCCGTAGGCTATGTCCGCACCGGTATTCGATGCGTTCTGACCCGCAAGTTCAAAAAACAAAGCCCGCAAGAACAGAACAATCCCAAAGCCCGCGACCAAGACGCAGAGGAAAGCGAGAAACAATTTGGCTTTTTCCATGCCGTAGGGTTCGCCTTCGATCGCATCGGGAAGAGGCGCATCTTGGGGCCGCAATTGCGTGCGCACGATGATATATAGGATAATAAACGAGGCCAGCATGAAACCTGGCAAGAAGGAGGCGGTAAAAAGCGCCTTGATCGAGGTTTCGGTAATCAGGCCATAGATGATCAAAACGATTGAGGGCGGGATCATGGTGCCCAGTGATCCGGATGCACAAATTGTACCGATGGCGAGGTTCTGACTATACCCCAAACGCAACATTTGTGGCAAGGCGATCAGGCCCAAGAGTACAACCTCACCGCCGATGATCCCGGACATCGCGGCCATGATCACGGCCATGATTGATGTCACAATGGCGATGCCACCTCGGGTGCGATTGAGCCAGACATTTAGCGAAGAATACATGTCTTTGGCGATGCCGGAGCGTTCCAGCAGGGCGGCCATAAAGATAAAAAGCGGGATGGATATGAGAACATAGTCCGTTAAGAGCCCATAAATTTTCTGGGCAAGAATATTGAGCGGGCCGGATCCAGGCCTTCCTGTCAAAATTCCATCGCCAAATGTGAAAGGGTTCATCAGCAGCGCAGGTTCGAATTTCATAACCAGAACCAAAACGGCAAGAATGGCAGAGGCAAATCCCAAAGGCATGCCAATGGCCAGCAGCAGAACGAGGCCCAGCATCAGGACCAGAGAAATTGTTCCGATATCCATTAGTTTTTCCCCGGGGCGTTGGACTGGATTGTACCGAGATCATCGGCACCGACGGCTGCTTTGAGCCGTTCTATTTCATCTTCATCGATATCATCTGCGGCGGAGTGGATCACCGGTTCGGCATTCCAATCCGAAACCAGATTAACAACCGCTTGAAAAGCCACCAGAACGATCACCAAGAGGACCATCGGTTTCAGAGTGGCGGGTATCGGTGGATCGAAGGCCGTGCCGAACGTCTCCCAGCGGTAGAATTTGTCAAAGGCCTCGCCGTATCCGCCGTAGACCAGAAAGAAGGCAAATGTCACGATCAGCAATGTCGACACGCAATCGCAGGTTCGTTGCAAGCCGCGTGGCAGCATGTCGTAGAGCAAGAAGATGCGTATATGGCTGCGCTGTTGCATGGCGTAGAGGCCTGCACACAAAAAGACAAAGCCGGCAAGCCAGAGAGAGAGTTCATTGGCCCAAAGTGTTGGGGCCTCAAAAACGTATCGCAGAACGACCTCGTAGATCATGACGCAGCACAACAGCACGATCAACATCATGGTCAATCGCCCGACGAACACAGCCAGACGATCCAGTGGTTTCCAGCTTTCGAACTCCATCGGAGCGCGACGTACGGTGCGCACGCCAAAAAAACCAAAAACGGGCAGCAAAAACAAAGCAACCCAATCGACAGTATCCGCATAGCCTCCGAAAAGGCCGCCCAAGTCGGGTGTTACATCGATCCGTCCAAACAGAGCGCTGAGTTTGTCGAACTGCGATGGATCTTGCGGAGGGAACCACGAAAGCGTGAAAGCGGGCAGATGCCAGGTCAACCAGCCAGCACAAAGGATAAATGCGAGTGGCACAAGCCATTCAACTAAGCTTCCGGACTTTTCCTGCATGATCTCCCCCAACCATATTGGCCGTTATTTTTGTTGTTGTCCCGGCCAGAGACAAAAAAGACCCCGCCGATGGTCGGCGGGGTCCGTTTGCAGGTTAGTTTATTGCTTGAGACCGAGCTGTTCGAGGTAGGCCAGGTGGCTCTCAACCAACGCTTTGGCTTCCGGGGTGTCGGCGAACTCGGGCCATGTGGCCTGGGCTGCTGCACGGAATTTAGCCAATTCTTCAGGTGCCCACTGAGACAGTGTTACACCTTGCTCACGCAGCTGAGCCGCAGCTTCGGCGTTCTTTTTCTCGACCGTCAGAGCCGTGCGCAGAGCCAAAGCCTCCATCGCCACTTTCATGATCTTCTGGTGGTGCGCCGGCATTGCGTCAAACACGGCCTTGTTGCACGCCAAGTGATCAGATGGCATCGAGTGGAAACCGGGGAAGTTGGCATATTTTACGATGTCGTAAAGACCCAAGCCCACGTTGTTGGCCAGACCGGACGCATCAGCACCGTCAATGATACCTGTTTCCAGAGCTGTAAAGATTTCGGTGAAGTCCATGACAATCGGGGATGCGCCGAGTTTTTCAAAGATCTTTGTTTCCATGCCGGGGGGCGAACGGAATTTCCAATCTTTGAAGTCTTCAACCTTGGCGATTGGCTTGGAGGACGCAAAGCTCTCCTGACCGTAGACCCACCAACCGATCAATTCCATGCCGTATTTGTTGTAGAGCGGTGCCGCTGCTTCACGACCGCCACCGAAATATAGCCAGCTCAGCTGTTGGTAAGGCGTGTCGTAGCCGCCCATGATGTCGCCGACGAACTGGAAAGCCGAGTTTTTCCCGGTTTGGTAGCCACCGCCGGTCATGTCGCAGTCCAGAATTCCTGTGGATGCTGCGTCAAAGGTTTCAACCGATTTTACGACAGATGATGAATAGAACATCTCAACAACGATTTCGCCATTGGACATGTCCTGAATGTCTTGCATGTATTGTGCCGCTAATTTGCCGGACACTGTTTCAGGAGCGTAGTGAGTTTGAATACGCAGGTTCGTTGTTTCAGCTGACGCGGTAAATGCCGTCGACGCCGCTAGGGCTGCAACTGCGGCGACCGAAGCCGCCTTCTTGATGATTTTCATTTTGTCCTCCCAGACGTTGAGCGCACAGATGGATCGGGATGTTGGGCCCGGTGAAATTTTTACGCTGGTAGACGTTAGGCTGACCAAGGTTGTTCAGGCAAGAAAATATTTTAATTCTTGAGAATTTTGATATTTTTATTGATTTTCGAAATTTTGAGCGTAACCGTGAAGGCAGGTGGGAGATCGAAAAATGGCTGCGCATGACGCTGATATATTTGACGATATGCGACACCGTCTGATCACAGGCGAATTCGGTTACGGTAGCAAGCTGCGCGCTGAAAAGCTACGGCTAGATTACAATTGTTCTGCGAGCACTGTCCGTGAAGTTTTGTTTCGCCTGTCGACGGTCGGATTAGTAGACTTTCAGGAACAGCGCGGTTTTCGGTCGCCTTATCAATCGGTTGAGAGGCAGCATGAGTTGACCCACATGCGTATTCTTCTTGAATCCGAAGGCGCATGTCTGTCCATTCGTCTCGGCGGTGTTGAGTGGGAATCTCGATTGTCAGCGGCGCATCACAAGTTGTCCCATATTGAAACACGCGTTCGTTCGTCAGGAGATGTGACTCCACTTTTGGGGCTTTGGAGCCGAGCCGAGCAAGAGTTTCACGAGACCTTGATTGACAGTTGCGGTTCAAAACTCTTGAAGCGCACGCATAAGGTGATTTACGAACAATTTCGCCAACAGCTTGTTTCTGCAGAAACAAATTTTGGGTATTTTCCAGAAAACATTCGTGAGCATCAAGCGATTCTTGATGCCGCGTTGGAGCGTAACGAGGACCTAATGCGTGTTACAGTAAACGACCATTTGGCGCGAAATCTTTCGCGGCCGTTACCACAGAAGCATCATGCAGGCGTCTTGGGTAAGTCCTCAGCGATATAGGTATGAATGATTTCGTCAAAAGATGTTTCAGCCGTGAAACCAAGTGAGACAGCACGCTTTGGATTGAAATTGCGAGGCCACCCTTCTACGATTTTGATGATGGCTGGATCATGTTTCACTTTGATCAGATCAACCACATCTTGCCCGCAAATCCGCCTCAAGGCCTCGATCTGTTCCTCGACAGTGCAGCTTAAACCCGGTAGGTTCAACGCTCGACGTCCATTCAATGAAGTAGTATCCAGTTTTGCGGCGTGTGCTAGAAAGCCAGCTGCGGTGCGCGGCGACGCGTGCCAGTGGCGCACCGACGCATCGACTGGCAAGATGGCCTCTTGGCCGTTTAGTGGTTCTCGTATGATGCCCGAAAAGAATGAGGACGCTGCCAGATTGGCTTTGCCTGGTCGCACACAAATCGTAGGCAGTCGCAATGAAACCCCGTCTACATAGCCTTTTCGACTGAAATCTGACAGCATCAGTTCACTGATTGCCTTCTGCGCACCATAGCTGGTTTGAGGCGCAGAGAGGAATTCGTCGTCGATCTTCTCCGGGAACGGACCGCCAAAAACCGCAATGGATGACGTGAATACGATACGCGGCACATAAGTGCCGTCTGACTTGTCGTATGCGTTACGAAATGCTTCGAGCAAATGCCACATGGACATCATGTTGATGTCCCAGCCCTTGGAAAAATTTGTTTCCGACTCCCCTGATACGATCGCAGCGAGGTGAAAAACGATATCGGGACGGTCAGATACGAGGTCATATGCAACCCCGGCTTCTGACAAGTTTCCCGTTTTGAATGCTGGTCCAGCGACCCCTTTTTCGGGAAATGTCATGTCAAAGAGGGTGATCTCAAGATCGGCGTACCCGGGCAGGCCATTTGTGATCAGGCGTTTGGCCAGTTTTTGCCCAACCATCCCGCCGCCACCGATGATAAGTACCCGGGTCATGTTGCCAATCCGTTTCGTGCCTTGAGTTCGAGATACAAGCCGGAATGATCTTTTTCCGCGCCACCCATCGCGTCAATGAAATGCTGAAACCGATCACGCACGCTTTCTGTTGCGGGCAGTGAAAGTCCTAGACTGGCGGCTTCATCCAGGGTGTTGTTCAGATCCTTGACCTGAAACTTGGTCAGCCCGCCCGGCTCGAAATTGCCTTCGGTCATCCGCTCGCCATGTTGCTGGAGTATCACGCTATCGGCGAAACCACCTTGGAGCGCGCGTCGCACGGCGGCTGGATTTGCGCCACCCCGTTCCGCGAGCAACATTGCTTCCGCAACTGCCGAAATGGTAACGGCAACAATTGTTTGATTGGCTAATTTGGACAATTGTCCGGCACCCGACGGGCCCACATGAACGGGTCGCCCCATCGCATCAAAAATTGTGCGCGTTTTATTAAATGTCTCTGTCTCCCCACCTACCATAATTGCTAGCGTGCCAGCTTCGGCACCCTTTGTACCGCCTGATACCGGAGCATCGAGATGTCCGAACCCCAAATCAGCAAGTGTTTCCGCCTGTTGGCGCGCATGCTCTGGCTTAGCGCTGGACATGTCGATCCAAACGGCGCCTGGTGACAGGGCGGCCTGAACCTTCGGGTCATTGATCAACGCGCCTGAGGCGAAGCCATCCGATAACATGGTGATTACGAAATCCGCTCCAGTCACGGCGTCAATTTCATTGGCCGCGACCCGGGCGCCGTCACGCTCTAAAGGCTCCGCGCGGGCCAGCGTCCTATTCCAAACCGTGAGTTTATGCCCCGCCTTAAGAAGATTGCGGGACATGGGAACACCCATTAGGCCGGTTCCGATTAATGTGACTTTGCGCGATTGTGTCATTGTCAGGGGTGCCCCGTGAATTCTGATTTCAAAGCAGTAGCCAAAGGCTGGCTCTTGTCATACGCTAACGAAAATGAGCCGATGGACCAGCCCGTCCGGAAGTTTTTTATGAAGTCAGCGATATTGATGCACTTCTTTGACTGGTTCATCGTCGAGCCATGCAAGAAGATTGGCGCTGGTCCAAGGGGGGATTATTATGTCAGGGCAAAGACTTAAAGGGAAGCGCGCGTTGGTTACCGCCGCGGGTCAGGGGATCGGTCGCGCGAGCGCGATTGCAATGGCCGCAGAGGGCGCTCAGGTGTTCGCAACAGACGTGAACATGGTAGCGCTTTCCACGATTCGAGATGGGAATCACGAAAATATCGAAATTTTCGAATTAAATGCTTTGGATGATAGAAGCGTTATTGACGGCGTTACTCGGGCGCAACCGGATGTATTGTTCAACTGCGCTGGCTTTGTGCATCACGGCACGGTGCTTGATGCAACGGACGACGATTGGGATTTCGCGATGAATCTGAATGTACGTTCGATGCTGCGCACCATTCGTGCGGCTCTGCCAGGTATGCTGGAGCGCGGGCAGGGATCGATCATCAACATGTCATCGGCTTGTTCGTCTGTGATCGGTGCGCCGAACCGGTTTATCTATGGCACGACCAAGGCAGCAGTGATCGGTTTGACGAAATCTGTCGCCCTGGACTATGTGGCACAGGGCATCAGGTGTAATGCAATTTGTCCCGGCACAGTGGAAAGTCCCAGTTGGCATGACCGCGTGGACGCTTTGGGGGAAAAATTGGGAAGCAAGGAAGAAGCCATGACTCAGTTCGTTTCCCGACAGCCTATGGGCCGTGTGGCGACAGCAGCGGAAATTGCTGCGCTTGTTGTGTATCTCGCCAGTGATGAAAGCGCGTTTACAACGGGGCATCCTCACATCATTGACGGGGGTTGGTCAGGCCAATGAAAAAGAAAATCGGCATCGAAGACTTGCGGTCACGCAAATGGTTCATGAACCCGGACAATCCAGAGATGACCGCGCTTTATCTCGAACGCTACCTGAATTATGGCCTGACGCGCGGAGAGTTGCAGTCTGGCAAACCGATCATTGGCATTGCCCAAACCGGTAGTGATCTGAGCCCATGCAATCGGCACCATTTGGAACTCACCAAAAGGGTGCGCGACGGCATCATCGCCGCAGGTGGTACATGTATTGAAGTACCCGTGCACCCGATACAAGAAACCGGCAAACGCCCGACCGCGATGTTGGATCGGAACCTTGCCTATCTTTCTTTGGTAGAGACGCTGTTTGGCTACCCGCTCGACGGGGTTGTCTTGAATATCGGCTGTGACAAGACCACGCCGGCGCTTTTGATGGCGGCGGCAACCGTGAACATCCCGGCGGTGGCTCTATCTGTCGGACCCATGCTTAACGGTTGGTTCCAGGGCGAACGCACTGGATCCGGTACGATCGTGTGGAAAGCGCGCGAGATGTTGGCGGCAGGTGAGATCGATGATGACGGGTTTATGGAACTGGTCGCGTCTTCGGCGCCCTCTGTGGGGTACTGCAACACCATGGGTACCGCGACAACGATGAATTCACTGGCGGAAGCTTTGGGTATGCAATTGCCAGGATCAGCAGCCATTCCTGCGCCCTATCGGGAACGGGGCCAGATCAGCTATGAAACCGGCCGCCGGATCGTCGATATGGTCTGGGAGGATTTGCGTCCCTCAGAAATCATGACGCGAGAAGCTTTCGAGAATGCGATCGTCATCAATTCCGCTATTGGTGGATCCACAAATGCCCCGATCCATCTCAACGGGATCGCACGACATCTGGACGTTCCATTGGACAACAACGATTGGCAACAGATCGGTCACGATGTGCCTCTCTTGGTGAATCTGCAGCCTGCGGGTGAGTATTTAGGCGAGGATTATCAGCACGCAGGCGGTGTTCCTGCAGTGGTCGGCGAGTTGATCAGCGCCGGGTTGTTGCCGCATCCGGATGCGATGACAGCGAATGGCAAGACGATGGGCGAGAACTGTGCCGCACAGCGCAGCGCGGATACCAAGGTAATCAAATCGGTGTCGGACCCGTTGAAGCCGCAGGCGGGTTTCATCAATCTGACAGGTAACCTTTTCGACAGCGCAATCATGAAAACCAGTGTGATCAGCCCGAACTTCCGCGCAAAATACCTTTCGAAACCTGATGACATAAATGCATTTGAGGGCCGTGCCGTGGTTTTCGATGGCCCGGAAGACTTTCACCACCGCATTGACGACCCTGCTGAGAATATTGATGAATCCTGCGTGCTGTTCATGCGTGGCGCTGGCCCCAAAGGGTACCCGGGGGGTGCTGAGGTGGTGAACATGCGACCGCCTTCTTACCTGCTCAAGCAAGGCGTAGAGGCATTGCCGTGCGTTGGCGATGGTCGTCAGTCTGGCACATCTGGCAGCCCATCGATTTTGAACGCGTCGCCTGAGGCGGCGGCTGGCGGTGGGCTTGCACTGTTGCAGACCGGGGACACCGTACGGATTGATCTGAACAAGTGCACGGCAGATATGTTGGTGCCTTTGGATGAATTAGCCGAACGCGCACGCGCATTCGAGGCTGCAGGAGGCTATGACGCTCCGGAAAGCCAGTCACCATGGCAACAGTATTTCCGCGAGAAAGTTGGTCGGTTCGATCAGGGTATGATTCTGGAAGATGCCGACAAATATCAAGATATTGCGCGCAAGTTCATGCCGCGTGACAACCACTAAGAGGAAGACAAATGAAACTTGTTCGTTACGGTGCCATGGGCGCAGAAAAACCCGGTATGTTGGACGGAAATGGTGTGCTGCGCGATCTGTCCGCACATGTCAGTGATATTTCAGGCGGCACCTTGTCCGATGCTGGATTGGAAAAACTGCGCGCCATCGATCCGGCCAGCCTGCCCGCAGTCGAGGGCACCCCACGCATCGGCGCATGCGTTGGCAGCATTGGCAAATTCCTCTGTATCGGGTTGAATTATTCCGATCACGCAGCGGAAACAGGCGCAGCGATACCTGAGCACCCAATTTTGTTTTTCAAAGCCAATTCAGCCATCGTGGGTCCCAACGACGATGTGTCAATGCCGCGCGGGTCCACCAATACCGACTGGGAGGTCGAACTCGGTGTGGTGATTGGCACCACCGCAAAGTACGTTAGCAAGGAAGACGCGTTGAACCACGTTGCGGGGTATTGTGTCGTCAACGACGTGTCCGAACGGCATTTCCAAACGCAGCTCACGGGACAGTGGACCAAGGGCAAATCCTGCGACACCTTCGGGCCGACCGGACCCTGGCTGGTGACACGCGACGAAGTGGCGGATCCGCAAAGTCTGGCGATGAGCCTCGATGTAAACGGCAAGCGCATGCAGACTGGCAACACGTCGACGATGATCTTCAGCGTTGCCGAAATCATTGAGCATTTGTCTGGATTGATGACCCTGCACCCGGGAGATGTCATCACCACCGGTACGCCGCCCGGTGTTGGCATGGGCATGAAACCAAATCCCGTCTACCTGAAAAAAGGCGATGTGATGGAATTGACAATCGAAGGTCTGGGGCATCAGCGCCAGACAGTCACAGAGGATGCATAAAAATGTCTGATCTATTTCTCATCGGCGGTGCAACCGACATCATGCTGGAACGTCTCAGCGCAAAATTCACCATCCATAAAACCAAGGACATGGATGATCCGCAGGCATGGCTGGCTGAAAACGGGGCATCCATCAGCTATATCGCCACAAATGGCCATGACGGCGTGAAACCTGAATTTATGGCGGCGATGCCAAACCTGAAAGCTATCAGCTGCTACGGTGTGGGCTACGACGCCATTGATACAGGTGCTGCAAAGGCCAAAGGTGTTGTCGTGACGCATACGCCCAATGTGCTGAACGCCGAAGTTGCGACCACTGCAGTTTTGTTGATGCTTGCGTGTTACCGGGAAGTTCTGCGCGATGACGCATATGTCAGATCTGGCCGTTGGGAAACTGAAGGCAACGCGCCGTTGACACGCTCAGCGGATGGGCAAACCGTTGGCATTCTGGGACTGGGTCGGATTGGTCAGGCAATTGCCGACAAGCTGGCCCCATTCGGCACCACGATTGTGTATCACTCGCGCAGCAAAAAAGATGTCGACTATAAATACTACGACAATCTGACAGATATGGCGCGCGATGTGGATACGCTGATTTGCATTACGCCGGGCGGTCCATCGACCAATAAGATCGTAAACAGCGAGGTCATGGATGCCCTCGGGCCGCAAGGGACATTGATCAATGTCAGCCGTGGGTCGGTTGTAGATGAGGAAGCGATGATTTCGGCCTTGCAAGACGGACGCTTGGGTTGGGCCGGGTTGGACGTTTTTGAACAGGAACCGCAAGTTCCCGAAGCTCTGCGCGCTCTCAGCAATGTGGTTTTACTCCCACACGTTGGCAGCGGTACAAATGAAACGCGCGCGGCCATGGGCGCACTCACGGTGGACAACCTGTTGCAGCATCTCGAAGACGGCACTGTCATCAGCCCGGTGCCCGAGTGCGCAGACATGTGATGCCATGACCAAGATCGCCTCAGTGAAAGCGCGCATGTTCAATGTGCCACTGGATGAGGTTCTGGTGGATGCCAAACACGGCAGCCACAGCCATTTTCACCTGATCACAGCGACTGTGACCTTGGAAGATGGGCGCGTGGCAACCGGGTATACCTACAATGGCGGGCGCGGCGGGCACGCCACGGCGGCGATGATTGAACACGATCTTGCCCCCTTTCTGGAAGGGCAGGATTTCGAAGACATCGAAGCGCTTTATGATGCTATGCAGTGGCACATGCATTATGTCGGACGCGGCGGTATTGTGAGCTTTGCAATATCTGCGGTCGACATTGCGTTATGGGATTTGCGATGCAAAGCAGCAGGCCAACCATTGTGGCAAGTTGCGGGCGGTGCGGGCAACTCATGCAAAGCCTACGGTGGCGGAATTGATCTGGCGTATCCCCTGCCAAAACTGCTGACCCACGTGCAAAGCTATCTGGATGCCGGGCTGAACGGCGTGAAGATCAAGATTGGACAACCCACCGAGGCCGAGGATGTGGCGCGTATACGGGCCGTTCGAGACCAGATCGGACCAGATACAGCGTTCATGATTGATGCGAATTATTCCATGACAGTGAAGCAGGCGATTTCACTGGCTCTCGCCGTCAAAGACCAGAATATTCTATGGTTCGAAGAACCCATACTCCCGGATCACTACAAAGGGTTTTCTGAGATTACGCGGGCGACAGGCATCGCTGTAGCGCAGGGCGAAAACTTGCACACAATCTACGAGTTTGAAATGGCGCTGGCGCAAGGCGACCTTGGTTTTATCCAGCCGGATGCCTCGAATTGCGGCGGTGTCACCGGGTGGTTGTAGGTCGCCGCGTTAGCACGTGCCAAGAAAATTCCGGTTTGCAGCCATGGCATGCAGGAGTTGCACGTCAGCCTGGTATCTTCGCAACCTCATGGTGGATGGCTGGAAGTGCACAGTTTCCCTATCGACCGCTACACGACGCGACCCCTAGTTGTTCAAAACCACGAGGCTGTTGCACCTGATGTGCCAGGCATCGGGGTGACGTTTGACTGGTCTCAGCTCGCGCCGTTCGAGGTGCGTCTCTGAGCCACTAAATCCGCAAAAAACGCTGTGCAATTTTCGGGATCAACCCGTCAAACTGAAGTGGTGCATCAGTGACGGCCAGACAGATGCAATCCTCATGAATGTCAGCAACAGGCGTATGGTGCATGTCGCTGTCGGCAATTTCGACATCACCTCTCGCGAAATAGCCGTCCTTATCCTGGAACGCCCCTTTCAGAACCATGGTCATTTCTGTCCCATGGTGACCGTGATCCGGCATCGCCATTCCTGCGGGGATGAGCAAAAGGCGTGCTGACGCGTCTTTGGACGTTGTCAGGATCGCCTGCTTGACGCCCATGCCCACGGGCTTCCAACGCACCGCATTCAAATCGCCTCCGACATAATCACGCAGTGGTTCCGGCAAGACGTTGCATGAATTTTCTGCTGCCTTCGGGGCGTCTATTGTACCGCCTGCGATCAAATTCAGCGTTGCTTCAAAACTGTTTTGATCGAGAGGGGACACGTCAAATTCGGCTATTTGGTCGAGTACTTCGCCGCCCACAGCATCATAGCTTTCGGCCCGCGCACGGCAACTGTCACAGAGCGACACGTGAGTTGCAACCATCAGATTGAAGGCCTCTGACAGCGTGCCCGCAGAATACGCCATTAACACTGCATCACTCAAATGGTGATTGATTTTATCAGTCATTTCACTCTTCACTTCATTGTGTGGCGCAAGCGTTCCAGCGCCAATCGAATTCTGGATTTGATCGTGCCAAGTGGCAGACCGGTTTGAGCTGCGATTTCGCTATGTGTAAGGTCCCCGAAATACGCCTTTTCGATCAACTCCCTCTGGGCTTCCGGCAATTTGGATAATGCCGTGCCAAGTCTTTCCGTTTCTTGTTGCAGTGCCAGCACGTCTGTCTGGTCTGGTTCTTGTTCCGGGCCCCAAGTCAGATCCTCAGGATCCGGCCGGCGCTGTTTGCGCAAAATGTCAATTTTCCGGTTACGTGCTATCGTGAAAATCCACGTCGCTACGGAGGCGCGCGATGGATCAAATTGATGCGCCTTGTGCCACAACGCTACCATTACATCTTGAGCGCATTCCTCCGCCAAAGATGCGTCCGCGCCGGATTTGATCAAGAACCCCTTCACGCGCGGTGCAAAATGAGAGAACAACTCGGCGAAGGCCGCCTTATCCTTGTGATCTCTGATCCGCACCACGTGATCAACCCACAGCAGACGTTTTGATCCAGCCTTTGAAGTCACGAAATCTCGCTTAAAGTTATTAGGGCGCGACATAACCATCACGGCTCGCGCCAAAGCGCTTGCCGCATTCCCACTTTCACTATCTTTGTCGCTCAAGGTTAACATGCATCTACTACGCCGCATCACCGCAACCAGATCAAAAAAACTTTGTGTGCTGCAAATACATCCACTTTGCCACGCGCTTCGTATACGGTGAACAACGTCTGGAAATCTGGAACTATCAATAATGCCCTTCGAAGCCTTGACCACAGGTGCTTTTGCGCATCAGAAAACGGCAGATCAATTTCAAAAAATAGCAATCATCGGGGGTGGCATTTCAGGAATGGGGGCTGCTTTGATGTTGAGCAAGACCCACCAGGTAACGCTTTACGACTGCGAAAATCGGCTGGGAGGACACGCTAGAACGGTGATGGCCGGAAAGAACGGCGATCAACCTGTGGATACGGGGTTCATTGTATTCAACCGGCAGAACTATCCTTTTATGACCGCCTTGTTTGATCAACTTGATGTGCCAGTGGTCAAGTCGAGCATGAGTTTTGGTGCTTCGATTGACGGCGGTCGTCTGGAATATGCGCTGTCGTCGTTGGATGCTTTGTTTGCTCAGCGTCGCAATGCCGTGTCTCCTGCCTTTCTGGGAATGGTGCGTGATATTCTACGGTTCAACAAACATGCGGAACAGATTGCACAAGACAGCAGCCTAACTCTTGGCGGTTTTTTGCAGAAACTGGGTAGCGGCGACTGGTTTCGTGACTACTATTTGTTGCCGCTCTCTGGCGCGATCTGGTCGACTCCTGCTCGGAAAATCTTGGATTTTCCGGCGCATGCGATGGTGCAGTTCTTCAAAAACCACGGCCTTCTTGGGGTATACGGGCAGCACCAATGGTACACTGTTCAGGGCGGTTCGATTCAATATGTCAGCAGGCTGGAAGCAGCATTGAAAAGTGCCGGCTGTGGTCTTCGATTGGGCACCGCAGTTCGTTCAGTCGAACGGGCAGCCGGCCATGTCATCGTCCGAGCTGAGGCCTGCGAATCTGAAGTTTATGATCATGTTATCTTTGCCACGCACTCGGACGATTCATTGCGCCTGCTGGCAGACCCATCCGAACGGGAACGAAAATCCTTGGGTGCCATTGCCTATCAACCCAACGATATTGTGCTGCACCGCGACACCAATGTAATGCCCAAAAGTCGCAAGACATGGGCGAGTTGGGTTTATACGGAAGACAAAGCGGCCCAAAGCGACCGGATTGATTTGACCTATTGGATGAATTCTCTTCAACCCATCCCACACGACGATCTGCATTTTGTGACGCTGAACACAAAGCGCACCATCCGCGACGAGCTGATTTACGATAGCGTGACCCTGCGCCACCCCGTCTTCGACTTAGCAGCCTTGGGCGCACAAAAAGACATCCAAGCATTCAATGGCGCACGTAACACCTGGTTTTGTGGCGCATGGATGAAGAACGGTTTCCACGAAGACGGGTTAAGCAGCGCAGTGGATGTAGTTCAGTCATTGCGCAGTTTCGCACACGAAAGAGTCGCTGCCGAATGAGTCTGACCGTCGATCATATCGCCGGCCAAACCTTCCATGGTCGCAAGGGAGCGGTTGAGAACGCCTTTCGCTATTCTGTAGACTACGTATTGCTGGATGCTGAAGCTGAAGTGAAAGCACCAAGACTATTTGCGCGCAACGGTCCAAGTCTTACATCTTTGCATGATACCGACCATGGCGGGCCCCCCAAGGCGGGACGTGGGGCTGAGTGGGTTCGGGACGTGCTCGAACAGCATCAGATTACTGGTGTTTCCAAGATCGAATTGCTGGCGCAGCCGCGAACGTTGGGTCATGTTTTCAATCCGGTCAGTTTCTGGCTGTGCAGGCGCGATGATGATGCGCTGATCACAGTCATTGCTGAGGTCAGCAATACTTTTGGCGATCGCCATAGCTATCTTTGCTACCATCCCGATTTGCGCGTGATTGCGCCTGGTGATACTTTGACGGCCAACAAGATTTTTCATGTGTCCCCGTTTCAACCGGTGGGTGGTGGGTATGCATTCCGCTTTGACATTACTGACGCACGTATCGGCATCTGGATCGATTATTCCCGTGGCGAGGGTGGGCTCATCGCCACTCTGACTGGAAAACGCAAACCGCTGACCAATCGCGCGATCCTTGGGTTCGCGTTGCGTCGTCCTTTTGGAGCACGCCGTGTGTTGGCGCTGATCCACTGGCAAGCGCTCAAACTTTGGTTCAAAGGGGCCAGCTACCGGGCACGGCCGACGCCGCCGGAAAAAGAGGTGTCTCGGTGACACAGGAAACCGAGCGTCTGCCCGCCTATTCTCTCTTCGCGGCTTTGCTGGCCGCTGCCGGGTTGCCGATCTATATCCATGCGCCAAAGTTCTATCTGGATGAATATGGTGTCTCTCTTGCGGCCCTTGGCGCAGTTCTGTTCGCCTTGCGCCTGATCGACGTTGTCCAGGACCCTCTGTTGGGCAAACTCTCCGAACGATTACGGGACCATCGTCGCCTTGCTGTGGCTATTGGCTGCGCTGTCATTGCAATTGCAATGTTGGGCCTTTTTGCTGTCCCGCCCATGTTGCCGCCTCTTGTCTGGTTCGCGCTTACTCTGACCCTGGTGTTTTCGGCGTTCAGCTTCCTGACGATAAATTTCTACGCACAGGGTGTTTCGAAAGGTACGCAAATGACGGGCCAAGGTCACTTGCGACTTGCCCGTTGGCGTGAAAGTGGCGCGCTCTTAGGGGTTTGCGCCGCGTCGGTGGCGCCGATCGCCTTGGCCTCTTTCATGTCCGCGCCTTTCGCTGGGTTTGCGGTTGGCTTTGCCATTCTCGCTGTTGTTGCGGCTGTGGGAATGCGGAGCGAGTGGCGCACCAAAGGAATCGCTGCCGCTACTGGCTTCGGTGTAGTTCTCAAGGATCCTTTGGCCCGTCGATTGTTGTTGATTGCTCTGATCAACGCAGCCCCTGTTGCCGTAAGCTCGACCCTTTTTCTGTTCTTTGTGGAAAGCCGTCTGGAGGCGCCGGGATATGAAGGCCCTCTGCTGTTGTTGTTTTTTCTTTCCGCAGCAATTGCAGCGCCTTTCTGGGGTAAAATGGCTGAACGTTTTGGTGCGCGGAACGTGCTGATCACGGCCATGGTGCTGGCCATCGCCTCTTTTGGCGTTACTTTAACGCTTGGACCGGGTGATTGGGCGTTTTTCGCATTTATATGTCTGGCGTCGGGCGCCACGCTTGGTGCGGATTTGACCTTGTTACCAGCCATCTTTGCCAATCGAATGGCGCAAATTTCTCCATCTGCTGCCGAAGGATTTGGCCTTTGGTCATTTGTCTCCAAGCTGACGTTGGCGTTTGCCGCCGTGAGCTTGTTGCCAGTTTTGGATTTGGCAGGTTTCGAAAGTGGCGCAGGCGCGATGAACACGCCAGAAGCGTTGGCGTTGCTGGCGTTTTTGTATGCCGCAGTGCCTTGCGGATTGAAAGTTGTCGCAATTGCTCTGCTGGCGATGACGAATTTGAGAGAGGTCTGAAGCCATGGGTGCCTTGTTTTATTTGCTTTGCGGAGTGGTGCTTGGGATGCTGGGCGTCTGGTTGTTTCGCAAAAACATAGGTTTCATTGCCCAGAAACCGGAAGATTATGAAGACGCAGGTCCGGAATTTGATGTGCGCAAACATCTCAACGGCCCGATTGTTTGCGAAGGCGTGATATTTGGACCTTTTGGCCGTGTCAGCAGCAGGTTCATTGCCGATTTCGAAGGGTCTTGGGAGGGCGACAAGGGGTCGCTCAAAGAACGATTCACTTATGACGACGGCAGCACACAAAACCGCGAATGGCACCTGACCATCGCCGAAAACGGGTCCATTCGTGCATCAGCAGACGACGTGATTGGCGAAGGAGCGGGCCGTCAGACTGGCCCTGCTGTGAAACTCAACTATGATATCAAACTGCCTGCTGCCTCTGGAGGACATGTCCTCAGCACGGTGGACTGGATGTACTTGACACCCAACGGTACGATCATGAACCGCTCTCAGTTTCGCAAGTTCGGCATCAAAGTTGCCGAGCTGGTGGCGACAATGCGCCCGAAAGATGCAACGTGAGAAACTGGACGGGCAAACGCTATTGGCTCGTTGGAGCCGGCGATGGTTTGGGTGCTGCTCTTGCCCATCGGCTCAGCCAGGCCGGCGCGCATGTGATTGTCTCTGCGCGATCCGAACACAAGCTTAAAGACCTGGTCGACGCGCTACCCAATGAAGCGTCCTATCAAACGATGGATGTTTCAGACGATCAGAGCGTCAAGGACGCAGCTGATACAATTGGGCTGGTGGATGGCGTGGTGTTTCTTGCCGGTGTGTACTGGCCTTTTGGCGCACAGGAATGGAACTATGATCAAGCCACTGCGATGGCTGACATCAACTTTACAGGTCTTTTGCGCGTTATGGGTGTCGTGGTGCCGGGCATGGTGCACCGTGACGCAGGCCATATTATGATCACGGGTAGCTTGAGTGGTTTTCGCGGACTTCCGGGATCCATTGGATACACCGCATCAAAAGCGGGCACGATGTCTCTGGCCGAGTGCATGTATGCCGATTTGCGTGGCACTGGAATACAAGTGCAAGTCTCCAATCCGGGTTTTATCAAAACACAGCTGACCGAAAAGAATGACTTCAAAATGCCATTCATCATGACGCCGGAGGCGGCGGCTGAAGAGATGTTCAAACAGATGAACACCAAGCGGTTCAAGGTCAGTTTTCCACGTGTTTTTTCGTGGGTATTTCGCGGCAGTCAATTCTTACCAGACTGGCTTTACTACCGCATATTTTCTTAGAGTCGGGCGATGTGATCCGTAAAAATCATCGCCGCGCGGGACCATACGGCGGCCGACGGATCGGCCAATTGCATGAGCACGGGTAGTAGCTGTTCGGCGTAGTCTTCGCTGCTTTCCAGCGGGAGCATTGAAGGCAAGTTGTCAATCGCAGTGACATCCAGTATCGGGGTTTTGTGAACGCGCAGCGCCGGTTCCTCCCACGTGGTTGCGCGATCATACACTTTGATCGGTGAAAAATCGCTATCTGGGTCGCACGCAATGTCGGCGATGACGCGCAATTGGCGTACTCGCGACGGTGCATCAGCCGGAACAAAAACCGGGGTCCCAGCTCGGGCAAGAACGCAATTGAAGAGTAAATCATGCGCAAGGACTTCTGGGAAAGGTCCGCCAGTTGATGTCTCGGCCATGTCCCATTTGGTGGTTGCGACGCCCATGGCCGTGCACAGATCGGCAACCCCCGTGCCAACACGGCCCAAGGCTCCGATGATCAGCCCGTTGGGTCGATGACTACCTGTTGCGACAAGGTCCGATTGTAGATCTGCGAGCAGATGCGGCGAGCTATCATAGGCCGCAATCGGTCCTGCGATCTTGCCATTCTGTTGTGCTGCCCAGCATTTCAAGGCCACCGCCGCTCCGGCATATCCGGCCCAATAGCCAAAAGCGGCCAGCCTTCGGCCTGTGTCATCTGTCAGGTATTCGAGATCCAAAAGCGTGCCGCCGCCTGTTTTGAAACGCTGTAACAAACGCAGACCAGAAGGCTGCCCCTTGAACGCATGTCCGAACATGATGTGGCGGTGCGGCAGGGCGGTGCCGTCCTCGGGCAATTCCTTGAGGCCAAAGATGATGGCGTCTCTAGGTGCGTCGCACCAAGTATGGCTGGGAACCATGATGCAGCCAGCTTGCGCGTAATCCGCGTCGGGGATCACGCGCGCGCCAGAACGTTCCACGCTCACCTGTATCCCCGCAGCCCGCAGCGCCTTCGCCCCTTTAGGTGTCAGACCGACCCTGGTTTCATTGTCGCGCTGTTCCGCCCGCAGCCAGAGGTGCACCACGTCAGAGCATTCCTTGTGCCACAGCGGATTTGACCGAAGGCCGCTCTTTCATCCGCATCAGAAACGCTTGTATTTCGGGAAAATCGTTTATGTCCACACCGTCTCCTTCGAGCCAGTTGCACAACATGAAAGCGTGCGGGTCCACCAGCGAAAAGTGCTCTCCCAGCACATAATCGCCTTGCAGGCATTCGTTGGTAAAATACCGTGCACTTTCTGTCATGGTCTGCGCCACCTTGGCCGTCATGTCATCAAAGCTGGATTGCTGGTCTGCCCAACGATGACCGCGTTTTTTATGGGCGTGGTTCACGTGCATTGTCGCCGCAAGGTAATGCATCACGCTGCGCATTTGTGCGGCGCGCAAGGGATCCGACGGTATTAACCCCGCGTGGGGTGCAAGAGCTGCGATGTATTCGAGGATTGCACCGGTTTCGGTCAGAAATGCACCATCATCGGTTTGCAAAGCTGGAACGCGCCCCTTCGGGTTGATGGCGAGATAGGCGGGCTTGGACTGTTCGCCGGATTGGAAATCAACCCGCACAGGGTCGTAGGGTAATCCTGCCTCTTCAAGGGCAATGATTGAGGCAACGGCAATGGTGCCAGGAGCATAATAAAGGCGCATCAAAGTATCCTTTTAGACATGTGTCTGGGCATAGTGACGGTCCGGGTTTTCCAGATGAGGTATTGCATTGAACATCGTGGGCGACAATGTGCCGCCAATTGGAAAAAGCCGGTGTTGAGACGTATTGTAGATCGCCAAAGCCATCTGCGCCATCGCCTGAATGTCCAGCCGCAGAACATGGCGCATCGCCATCGATATTAATCCGCCGGACGTGACCACGAGTGCCGGGCCATCCCCGTCTGCGATTTCGATCATGACCTCCCAAACGCGGTTTTCAAAGTCGGAAAAGCGTTCTGGGGCATCCGTTATCTCATCGCGCTGCCAGGCTGCAAAAACCAGTGGTAGATGCGAGGTGAACGCAGCCTGATCATTAGGGAAAGGCACCCCGTGTTCCCGTTCCAATGCGCGGGCAAGTGTCAGGTATTCCAACTCGTTGAGACGCGCGTCCCTGACCGGTTCAAGGTCGATCTCCATGGATTGTGCCGTCTCGATATGGCGTTTGAGCGTCCCAGTATAGAGGCGGGTGTGATGTTGGTTTTGAGCACGTAAATGCTTGCCCAGCCATGCTGATTGCTGGTGACCCAGAGCGCTGAGTTTGTCGTAACTGGCTTCGTCCTGTGCGCCGGAATTGGCCTGACCGTGCCGGATGAGAGTGATGTGGGACATATGTGCTTTCGGTTGCGTACCGTCTTAGTAGGCGAGGCCCCTCGCGGTGGAAAGGGGACCTTGCAACGACAGCCGAGATTTTCACTTGGGTCGTAGATGCGCGACACGGCGTTCCAATGGGAAACACATCTGGCGGAAATCCAGCCCGATATGTCGGGATTAGTGTCCTGCGTTGGCTGTCTGCGCTATATGCTAACGCGAGAAACTCAGGAGGCGCACCGGCATGTCCGACAAAATTACCTTTACGATGGACGGCCAGGAAGTTCAGGCCGAAGCCGGTATGACGATTTGGGAAGTGGCAAATGGTCGGGGCCTGATTATCCCACACCTGTGCCATAAACCTGCGCCAGGTTACCGACCTGACGGCAATTGCCGCGCCTGTATGGTCGAGATTGAAGGCGAGCGCACTTTGGCGGCCTCGTGCATTCGTGAGCCATTGGATGGCATGGTTGTGACCACCAACTCGGCGCGTGCGGAAAACGCCCGCAAGATGGTGGTTGAGATGCTGCTGACAGATCAACCCGACAAACACGTGTCGCACGACAAATCCAGCCACCTTTGGGATATGGCAGAGCTGAACGGTGTTGAGGAAAGTCGCTTTCCCAAACTTGAGGAAGGGCGCATTCCGCTGCTTGACGACAGTCATGTGGCGATGAGCGTCAACCTGGATGCCTGCATTCAATGTGGGCTATGCGTGCGCGCTTGACGTGAGGTGCAGGTCAATGACGTGATCGGCATGTCCGGGCGCGGACACGATTCCTATCCAACCTTCGATATGGCCGATCCCATGGGCGACAGCACCTGTGTCGCTTGCGGTGAATGCGTTCAAGCTTGCCCCACCGGGGCCTTGATGCCCGCGGCTGTGGTTGATGAAAATCAGGTCGGCGACAGTGCCGATTTTGACCGCGAGGTGGAGAGCATTTGCCCCTTCTGCGGAGTCGGTTGTCAGGTGTCTTTGAAGGTCAAGGACAACAAGATCAAATACGTCGACGGGATCAATGGCCCGGCAAATGAAGGGCGGTTGTGCGTCAAGGGACGCTTTGGGTTTGACTACATTCACCACCCGCACCGATTGACCAAACCCCTGATCCGTCGCGAGGACGCGCCGGAAAAGGGTTTGAACGTCGATCCGGGCAATTGGCGAACGCATTTCCGCGAGGCCAGCTGGGACGAAGCGCTGGACTTTGCCGCCGCCGGCATGAAGGGCCGCGGGCGTGAGATCGCGGGTTTCGGGTCGGCGAAATGCACCAATGAAGAGGCATATCTGTTTCAGAAGATGATCCGTCAGGGCTTTGGGCACAACAACGTCGACCACTGTACGCGGTTGTGTCACGCGTCTTCTGTTGCGGCATTGATGGAGAACGTGGGCTCGGGCGCGGTGACAGCAACATTCAACGAGATCGAAAACGCGGATGTGGCCATCGCCATCGGATGCAACCCGATTGAAAACCATCCCGTGGCGGCCACTTTTTTCAAGCAATTTACCAAACGTGGCGGCAAACTGATCGTGATGGACCCGCGTGGACAGGCGCTCAAGCGGTTCGCCAGCCACATGCTGCAATTTCGCCCGGGTGCGGATGTGTCGATGTTAAATGCAATCATGCACACGATCGTTGAAGAAGGGCTGTACGATCAACAGTATATCGATGCCTACACAGAGAATTGGGAAGCTGAAAAGGCCCATCTGGCGGATTTCTCTCCGGAAGCCATGGCGCCGATTTGCGGCATTGAACCTGACGTTCTGCGGGATGTGGCGCGGACCTTTGCGGGGGCCAAGTCCGCAATGATTTTCTGGGGCATGGGCATTAGTCAGCATATTCATGGGACGGACAACTCGCGGTGTTTGATTTCGCTCGCACTCATGACAGGGCAAGTGGGTCGACCTGGGTCTGGTTTGCACCCTCTGCGCGGGCAAAACAACGTGCAGGGCGCCTCGGATGCCGGTCTAATCCCGATGTTCTTGCCGGACTACCAACCCGTGACAGATGATGGCGTGCGTTCGGCTTTCACCAAAGTATGGGGCTCTGCGGATTTCTCAAATGAGCGTGGCTTGACGGTAACGGAAATCATGGATGCGGTGCATGCGGGCAAGATTAAGGGCATGTATGTTCTGGGCGAAAATCCGGCGATGTCGGATCCGGATGTCGAACACGCGCGGGCGGCACTGGCCAAGCTCGATCACCTGGTGGTGCAGGATATCTTTATCACGGAAACCGCAAACTATGCGGATGTGATCCTGCCCGCGAGCGCCTTTGCGGAAAAATCCGGTACCGTGACCAACACAAACCGTCAGGTTCAGATGGGTCGCCCCGCCGTCTCCCCTCCCGGTGACGCGCGCGAAGACTGGTGGATTGAGGTTGAGCTGGCCAAGCGTCTTGGGCTTGGCTGGGCCTATGAAAGCCCTGCGGATGTTTTTGCCGAAATGAAGCGCAACATGCGCAGTCTGGAAAACATAACATGGGAGCGGCTGGAAGAGCAGAATGCGGTAACTTACCCATCTCTCAGTCCCGAAGATCCCGGTCAGGCCATCGTTTTCGGCGAAGGATTTCCACGTCCGGATGGGCGCGCGAAGTTCACTCCCGCCAGCGTGATTGCGCCGGATGATGTGCCAGATGCAGACTATCCGATGATCCTGACCACCGGGCGCCAATTGGAACATTGGCATACCGGGTCCATGACGCGCCGATCAACCGTGCTGGATGGACTGGAGCCGGAGGCGAACTGCTCTCTTCACCCCTCCACATTGCGCAAACTGGGCGTAGCACCGGGTGAGCATGTCCAATTGACCACAAAACGCGGGTCGATCTCCATTATGGCGCGCGAGGATCGTGCGGTCTCACCAGATATGGTTTTTGTCCCATTTGCCTATGTCGAGGCAGCGGCGAATATTCTTACCAACCCCGCCGTTGATCCCTATGGCAAAATCCCTGAATTCAAGTTCTCCGCCGTGCGCGTGGAAAAAGCGTTGCAGGTCGCGGCAGAGTAGGTGCCGGCATCCGCTTGAAAAAGCTGTGTTGTTGCCGAGCGGATGGCCGCAGAAACAACGCTATGTCCAAAAGCGACTTGGACCGGTCCGACAGTTAAACTGCTAATGGTGTCCGGGTCGGTTCGCATGTCGCAAATCTGGGAGTAGAGAGTTCTCCAGCTCGCCGCAGGGCTAGCATTTACCACTCGTGTTGAACTCAGTGCCATGCCACATCAGCCAGAAATATGTATCCCGCTCCATAAATCGTCTTGATCAATTGCGGATTCTTTGGATCTTCGCACAGCTTGGTGCGCAGCCTTGAAATACGGACATCCATTGCGCGATCAAAGCTCTCACTGGCGGCGCCGCCGAGGTGGTCCTGCATTTGAGAACGGCTGATCAACCGTTTGGGGTTTTCAAGGAAGAGTCGCAGCACCTCGCCTTCCGCATGAGAAAACGGAAACCTCTGACCCTCTCCATCTTCCAGAACATACTGATCAAAGAGCACCTTCCACCCTTTGAATTCAGCGATTTGGCTTGCGGAATGAGCTGTTTTCGATGTTCTTAACCTGGCTCTGACCCGTGCAACCACTTCGGCTGGGTCGAATGGTTTGATGATGTAGTCATCCGCGCCAAGTTCCAATCCGGTGACTTTGTCCTGAACCAACGCGCGTCCGGAAATGATGATGACGATCGCGCCCTGTTCCAAGGCAAGCTTGTGAACCAGCGTCAATCCATCAGTATCTGGCAAAGACAAATCGATCAAACAAACGTCTGGTGTTTGATGCGCGAGGGCTGCGGTAAAGGCCTGGGCACGCCCAAAACAGATCGTACGAAATCCTGCATCCTGCAGTGCTTCCTCCAGGATCGTGCGAATGGCCGGTTCATCGTCCAGGATTGAAACCAGAGGTGCCGTCATTCGGCTGGCTCCTTGCTTGAGGTAGGTGCCAGCAGGGCTGCAATGTCTTTTGACGAAAAAGGTTTGTGCAAAACCGGTGCAGCTTTCTGAGCGCTCAGGTAAAGCGGATCATCAACCGGTAACGACGTCATCAAGACGAGAGGTACCTTGCCGTTGATCCGTTTTGCCAGATCGACGCCGGTAGAGTCGCTTGCCAGTTGCACATCCGACAGCACAAAAGTGATGCTCGGAATATCAGCCAACAAAGCACTAGCCTCATCAACACCTATGGCCTCGATCACCGAATGGCCCAGGTCGGTCAGCATGTCGCGATAAAGTCCGCGCAAATCATCCCGATCTTCGACAAGCAGGACCATTCCTTTGCGAAATTCGACAGCTGGCCTGTAGGGCAACCGTAGCGTGACACATGCCCCTTGCTCATTGTTTTCCAGACGTAAATCGCCCCCTGCGAGTTTTGTCATGTCATAGACCATCGGCAATCCCAAACCGGATCCTTCGGCACCTTTGGTAGTGAAAAACGGATCGAACCCATGGCTTAGAGCAGAGTCCGAAAACCCAGGCCCTGTATCGGTGATTTGCCATTCGATCCAGGTGTCGTGCACCAGACCAACTTTGATGGAGATTTCTCCGGACACGCCGCAGGCATCTCGGGCATTAAGGATGAGATTGAGCAGGCTGTCAGTTGCCATACCGGCATCCAGCATCACTGGTGACTTGGGGGTGATGTTTTCCACCGACAGACGCACATCTTGTGGCAGAGTGGGATCTGCCAGAGTGCTAAGATCGCGCATGAGGGCATGTAAGTCAGTGACATCAGGTCGCAGAGCGCGCTGCGCGGTCATGCCCGCAATACTGCCAAGCAACGCGCCACCGCGCCGAGCTGCCGAAAGTGTCCCCTCTGCCAACTCGACTGCAGGTTCCGGCAGGTTTTCCAAGCGCATGAGTTTTGATTGAAGTCCAAGAATAATGGTCAGGAGATTTGAGAAATCATGGGTCAATCCGGAAGTCATCTGCGAGGCCAGTGCACGTCGCCTCGTTTGCTGTAGCGCAACGCGCGCTTGCATTTCGGCCGTCACATCCATCGACAGTATGTAGACCCCGCCTCGGGTATCAGGGGTAAATGCCGCACGGATACGCCTGGCACTTACATCGTCCGTGAACTCGAACACCGAAGGCCGACCCGCGTAGGCGGTTTCAAGATGCGGTATCACACGGGCGTAGGCCGATGGTCCCAACGCATCCGCAATGTGCATGTCCAAAATGTCAGAAGGGCGTCCGGGCATGACCGCGTGCAGTTGGCGATTTGAATAAGTATAGTGGCCAGAGTTATCCACATGCGCGATATGTGCGGGCATCATTTCAGTTGTGAGCCGCGTGCGCGCCTCGCTTTCGGTCAGCGCGCGCTTGGTTTCTTCGAGCGCGGCATTCATGGCGGAGAGGGCGCGGTTGGTTGTAGACAGTTCCTCGGCATAGCTGTGCAACTGATCGGACAGCTCCTCAGATCTGGCCTGCAAAAGGGCCTCTTGTTTCTTGGTGTGGGTGATGTCTGTGTAGACGGTAACCCAACCTCCTTGTGGCAGCGGAGCGCCTTCAACGCTGATGACACGGCCGTTGGATCGTGTGCGTTCCATATAGTGCACTTCAAAGGCGCGAGCTTGTTCGACACGTTCCGCGACAAAGGTCTCCACGTCCGCGACGTTTCCATATTCCCCCCGGTTCGCCAGATGGCGAATGGTATCCTGAAATTTAGCGCCCGGTGTGACCAGCTCAGCAGGCAGGTCAAACATGCGTTGAAACGGGGCGTTGCAGACTGCGAGCTTCAGATCAATATCGTATATGGTCAACGCTTGACCGATCAGGTTCAGCCCTGCCGCCGTCAATTCCTGCGTCTGTTGTTGAGAAAGGGACAAGACGCTCTCCACTGGGCAAATACTGTGCTGGCCGCACGGATCGACCTTAACATGCAATGAGGTGACGAAAATCAGCTTTGTGAGATTTTAACTTGCCATTTTGCTGCATGTAACAATTCGTTAGAATTGAGAAAACATGATGAAAAAGTTGACCTTAATCTGGAAATGGCATTTCTAATAGGAAGGCCGAAAAGAGCTGTGCTTGTCCGCTAAGGGCAAGGTCTGGGAGGACAACACTTGAATAGTCGCACTGAAGGCGCCGACGGGCCGCAATCCGTCCCGGCGCTTCTGCATCGTAACGCCACGAAGTTTGCGAACGCACCTGCGTATCGCGAAAAAGAATATGGTATCTGGCAGGCGTGGACGTGGCAGGACACTCTTGAAGAGATCGAAGCACTGGCCCTCGGATTGCTTGATCTGGGAGTGGTCGAAGGGGACTTCGTTGCGGTGATCGGGCGCAATCGGCCCAGGCTATACTGGGCGATGGTCGCGGCCGAGATGGTCGGCGCGGTTCCAGTGCCACTCTACCAAGACGCTGTGGCTGAGGAGATGGCTTATGTGCTGCAACATTGCGGCGCTCGATTTGTCATCGTTGGCGATCAAGAGCAGGTCGACAAGGTAATCGAGATTCGGGATCAACTGCCGAGTTTCGAGCAAATGATTTATCTCGACCCGCGCGGTTTACGCAAATACGACCACGCACAGTTACATCAATACGCCCACGTACAGGATGCGGGCCGCGCAAAGCGTGACGAATTGATGGGAGAACTCACCACACGGCAAAGTAAACTGACCTACGACAGCACCTGTGTGATGTTGTACACGTCGGGCACCACCGGCAAGCCGAAGGGTGTGGTTCTGAGCAACCGCAATGTGATCGAAACCTCGAAGTCGTCCTCGGAGTTCGACGGCTTGCGCCAAACGGATGATATTCTGGCCTATTTGCCCATGGCCTGGGTCGGAGACTTCATATTCTCTGTCGGGCAGGCAATGTGGACGGGTTTTTGCACCAATTGCCCTGAAAGCGCGGATACCATGCATACTGATTTGCGTGAGATCGGACCGACTTATTACTTTGCGCCGCCTCGGGTTTTTGAATCTCAGCTGACCAATGTCATGATCCGGATGGAAGACGCCGGTCGTTTCAAGAAATGGCTTTTTGACATTTGCATGGCGCATGCACGCAAGGTTGGACCAGCGATCCTTGATGGCGAAAACGTCAGCCTCTGGGATCGGTTCAAATACAGCTTGGGCGAGTTTTTCATCTATGGCCCGCTCAAAAACACATTGGGTTTTAGCCGCGTGCGGGTGGGATATACAGCGGGCGAAGCCATTGGGCCGGAGATCTTTGATTTTTATCGTTCGCTTGGGATCAATCTTAAGCAACTTTACGGCCAGACCGAAGCAACCGTTTTCATCACGGCGCAGCCGGACGGCGAAGTGCGCAGCGATACAGTTGGTGTTTGCTGCCCCGGTGTAGAGTTGAAAATCGCGGAGAACGGCGAGGTTTTCTATCGTTCGCCCGGCGTGTTCGTTGAGTATTATAAAAATGCTGAGAGCACCGCAAATACCAAAGACGCAGAAGGTTGGGTGGCGACAGGCGACGCGGGTTTCATCGAGGAAAATACGGGCCACTTGCGGATCATTGATCGGGCCAAGGATGTGGGGCAAATGGCGGATGGATCGCTTTTTGCACCAAAGTATGTAGAGAATAAGCTCAAGTTTTTCCCAAACATTTTAGAGGTTGTGGTGTTTGGCAATGGCCGCGATGAATGCACGGCCTTTGTCAATATTGACCTCACAGCAGTCGGTAACTGGGCAGAGCGAAACAACATAGGCTATGCGTCTTACCAGGAATTGGCGCGGCATCCGCAAGTGATGGACACTATTCAAAGCCACGTCGAAGAGGTGAACGGATCGGTTGCGCTAGACGATATGTTGTCTGGCTGTCAGGTGCACCGGTTTGTCGTGCTGCATAAAGAATTGGACGCAGATGACGGTGAACTAACCCGTACCCGCAAGGTTCGGCGCCGGATCATTGAGGAGAAATATGCCGACATCATCGCGGCGCTTTACGATGGGTCATCGTCCGTCGATACGGTGACAGAAGTTACGTATGAAGACGGTCGCAAGGGATCCATCTCGGCAACATTGGAAGTCCGGTCGGCTGCGGTTCAGGCGGTAACGCAGAAGATGGCGGCGGAATGATGGGTCGACACTCGGCTGCGCAATCGCTTTGCCCATCTAATTTCCGGGCGCGCTCAAATATTCGTGGCGGACCCGTTGTAGGCCGCGTTGACAGCACGGCTAATCAGAAATTTTGTGGAAAACCCGTGCAGGGTAGCGTTGATGTCGTGGATGGCTTCGGCGCGGCTCAGACCACGGTTTTTACGTTTGGTGGCCATGGATATGAGGCACGTGCGTTCCCAGTCGCGGCTCATTGTGACGGTCCTTTTTGCTGCTCCCCTCATCCTAGTCACATAATGGTTAACATATCGCGTGCTCTGCGCACGAATGGGGCAGCTCATGCTTGATCAGACCGAAGGCTACACCACCGCTGATGGCCGTCAGATCGGCCCTGTTGTGATGGAGATGAAAAATATCACCCTGCGATTTGGCGGGGTAGAGGCGATCAACGATATTTCCTTCGATATCCGCGAGGGCAAAATCCGGGCAATCATCGGACCCAACGGGGCGGGAAAATCCTCGATGCTAAACGTTATTTCCGGATTTTACGTTCCTCAGGAAGGTCAGGTTTTCTACAAAGGTGCGCCGCGCCCTGCGATGAAACCGTTTCAGGTCGCCCAGCAGGGGATCGCGCGGACGTTTCAGAACATCGCCCTGTTTGAGGGCATGTCGGTGCTCGATAATGTTATGACCGGGCGGCTGACGCACATGAAGACCGGATTGTTCAGCCAGGCTATTTGGATTGGAAAATCTGAGAAGGAAGAAACTGAAAACCGGGAAGTCGCGGAAAAGATTATTGATTTCCTGGAAATCCAGGCGATCCGGAAAACACCCGTCTCGCGTCTGCCTTATGGTTTGAAAAAGCGCGTGGAGCTGGCGCGGGCGTTGGCGGCAGAGCCGTCGCTGTTGTTGCTGGATGAGCCAATGGCAGGGATGAACGTCGAGGAGAAGGAGGATATGAGCCGCTTTATCCTCGACGTGAATGACGAATTTGGCACGACAATTGCGCTGATCGAACACGACATGGGCGTGGTCATGGACCTCTCCGACCGGGTGGTCGTGATGGATTACGGCAAGAAGATTGGTGATGGTACGCCATCAGATGTGCGGAACAATCAAGCGGTGATTGACGCCTATCTGGGGGTAGCGCATGACTGATTTTCGTCCGGTGACAGTGGTGCACAACTTGTACACAGCCTGTGCACTGGCATGGTGCACCGCTGCTCTGGGAGGGTGCTGGCGCCTGGTGTTTTCAGCTTTTGCCCATGCGGACCTTTTGCAGAGGGTCAAAGCCCGGTACCTTGACGCATTCGACATTTTCCCGCGCGCTATGCTGGTGGATCTGAAATTAATCGGACATGCCGAACGACCAGAGGCATTATTTGCAATGCCATCGGCCTTCGGGCTGTCAAAGACCGGAGACATTGGCCAGGGCGTGGTAGCTCACCCGCAGCGCCGTGAGTGGACCAAGCCGCGTTTGCAGGGGGCGCCGATTCTGCGGGACTCTGGCGCGAGTGCCTACCCTGCGCTGAGACATATCCTGAGATCTGACTTGAACGAGGCCGGACATGCCTGAACAACTTGCCTTCACCATCGAGGTTTTCCTCAACGGGCTGATGGCCGGGGTGCTTTATGCGCTGGTGGCCCTTGGATTTGTGCTGATCTACAAAGCCTCGGGCATCTTCAATTTCGCTCAAGGCGTCATGGCGCTCTTTGCGGCGATGACGCTTTACGGGATCATGAACGGGCTGGTGCCCTTTGCTCATTTGATCAACGCGATTTTTGGCACGGATCTGCATCATTTCGGCTGGAATGTCCCTGCTTTTGCCGCGATCCTATTGACCATCGGGATCATGGTTCTGTTGGCCTATCTGGTGCAGCGATTCATCTTTCGATACCTGGTGGGGCAGGAACCCATCATCCTCTTTATGGCCACCATCGGGCTTGCGTATTTCCTGGAAGGGGTCGGCGATCTGATGTGGGGATCGGACATCAAGACACTGAGCGTTAGTCTGCCGCAGGGGATCAATGAGACAATTGATCTGACCACTTATGAGTGGTTTGGCTATGGTTTCTTCATCGATAATCTGGACATTGTTGCCTCTGTAGTCGCGATTGTGCTGGTGGCAGCGCTTGTGATCTTTGCCCAATACACCAAAGAGGGACGCGCCATGCGCGCGGTGGCGGATGATCACCAGGCCGCCTTATCGGTGGGCGTATCGCTGAATTTCATCTGGATATTGGTGTGGTCGCTGGCGGGGTTTGTCGCTCTGGTCGCGGGCATCATGTGGGGCGCGAAGTCGGGCGTGCAGTTTTCGCTGTCGCTGATCGCGCTCAAGGCTCTGCCGGTTTTGATGCTGGGCGGGTTTACCTCGATACCCGGTGCCATTGTCGGGGGGTTGATCATCGGCGTCGGCGAGAAGCTCTTCGAGTTCCTGATTGGCGCGCCTTATCTGGGCGGGGCTACGGAAAACTGGTTTGCCTATATGCTGGCGCTCTTGTTTTTGGTGTTTCGTCCGCAAGGTCTCTTTGGGGAGAAGATCATTGAACGTGTGTGATCGCCCTTCTGCAATGGGTCCGAAGGATCTTTTGAGCCGGTCAAATCCCGGGATGTGCTATTCTTCGAGATTGCGGAAGAGCGCGATGCTGAGCGCTGCCAACACGGTCACGCCCAAGGTCAGTGCCAGATTGAAATCGGCAAATGTCAGCATGGCCAAGCAGAGGCACACGCCGACCACCCCGAAGCAAATGACAAGGCCGAACGACCATGACATGGCCCCAGTGGGTTGCGATGCTTCTGACTGCTCAGGCGCATGTCCGGCAACGAATTCCGGTTCGACCACATCAACGCTTTCGATCAGGTTGGCACGTTTTGCCAGATATTCGACGTCCGTGATTTCGTCACGCGCCCGACGCTCGTCCAGGCTTCGCAACTCTCTCAAAATCGCAGTCATAACCACCACTCCTTTCCACAGTAGCGGTTGTGCCGGATCAAATGGGGCAGAATTGGGAAAAAGCGTGAAACACTGTGACCTGGTTAACGGGGCCGTTGCTCGCGCCCAAAGCAGGGGGACTGCACGCGATGTCACAGGCTGAGACCATGCGCCTGACGTGCCACTGCGGCGCATGCGAGTTGCGGGTTATTCTGGCCGAGCCGCTGTCAACGTCTCGACGTTGCGATTGTTCGTTTTGCCGGCGACGCGGTGCGATGAATGTCTCGGTGAATGATGGCGACTTGCAGGTCATCAAAGGTGATGCGCTGCGGCTTTATCAGTTCGGAACTTTCGGAGCCGAGCATTACTTCTGCCAAAACTGCGGGTGTTATACGCATCACAGACGTCGCTCCAAGTCGTCTGAATTTGGCGTGAATGTCGGATGTCTGGAAGGGGTCAATCCGCGTGATATCGACCCTGTGCCATGGTTGGATGGCGTGAACTACAACCCTGAACAACAAGGGAACGCCTAGATGTTTTACCGTGAAGCCGGTGATTTCAGCACCACATACCCTGAAGACAGCCAGACCTTTCCGATCAAATTCGACCGCTGGCGATACTATTTGGTGCTGTTCGTGGCGGTTTTCGTTATCCCGTTCATGGTCAATGATTATTGGGTGAACTCGATCTTCATGCCGTTTCTGATCTATGCAATCGCGGCGATCGGGCTGAACATTCTGGTGGGGTATTGCGGGCAGGTCTCGTTGGGCACGGGCGGGTTCATGGCCGTGGGGGCCTATGCCTGTTACAAACTCATGACGTCCTTCCCGGAGGTCAGCATGTTCATCCATGTGCTTTTGGCCGGGGGGATTACGGCCCTTGTCGGCGTTCTTTTCGGGCTGCCGTCGTTGCGGATCAAGGGGTTCTATCTGGCGGTGGCGACCTTGGCCGCACAGTTCTTTCTGGTCTGGCTGTTCAACCGTGTGTCGTGGTTTTACAACTATTCCGCTTCCGGCCAGATCAATGCGCCGGAACGCGACACCTTTGGCATTCTGATCACCGGACCCAATACCGAAGCCTGGGCGACCTATCTTTTCTGCCTGATCTTCACGGTATTTTCGGCGGTGATCGCGCGGAACCTGACGCGCGGATCTGTCGGGCGCGAGTGGATGGCGATCCGCGATATGGACATTGCCGCCGAGATCATTGGGGTGAACCCGCTGCGCGCAAAGCTTACGGCATTTGCGGTCAGTTCGTTTTTCGTTGGCATTTCCGGCGCGCTCTTCTTTGCGGTCTATCTGGGCGCGGTCGAAGTGGGCGAGGTCTTTGGCATCACCAAATCCTTCCTTGTGCTCTTCATGATCATCATTGGCGGGCTGGGGTCGATCTTTGGCTCTTTTGCGGGTGCGGCCTTTCTGGTGCTTTTGCCGGTGCTTTTGAAGGTCATCGGCGTAGATTGGCTGGGCTGGCCCACGGATATCGTGGCGCACCTTAATCTGGTGATCGTCGGCGGGTTGATCGTGGTCTTTTTGATCGCAGAGCCACATGGGTTGGCGCAGCTATGGCGCGTGGCCAAGGAGAAATTACGATTGTGGCCTTTCCCCCATTAGGGGCGGCTGCGGGTCGGGGGGGCTTTCGGGCCACCCTTCATAACGTGGGAAAAAACAGGCCGGTACAACCCGGCATCATCGAAATCCAAGGGAGGAAACACCGATGAAAACAAAACTAGCAACCTGGGCCACCGCGGCCCTGATGGCGGCAAGCCCGGTGATGGCAGATCTCGTAATGCCAAGCCTGAGTTTCCGCACTGGCCCCTATGCGGTCGGGGGCATTCCGCTGGCTGATGGTTATGCAGATTACTTTACCCTGGTAAACGAACGTGATGGCGGCATCGGCGGCGTGCCGGTGCGCATTTTGGAATGCGAAACGGGTTACAACACGGAAAAAGGCGTGGAGTGCTATGAGAGCACCAAGGGCGAAGGCTCGCTGTTGTATCAGCCTTTCTCGACGGGCATCACCTATCAGTTGATCCCCAAGGTGACAGCGGACGGTATTGCTTTGCACACAATGGGCTACGGCCGGACGTCAGCGGCCAATGGCAAGGTCTTTTCCAACGTTTTCAACTTCCCGGCCAACTATTGGGACGCGGCCTCGGTCGCGATCAACTACCTGCTGGATGAAAATGGCGGCGACATCGCCGGGCGCAAGATCGCGCTGGTCTATCACAACTCCGCTTATGGCAAGGAGCCAATCCGGACGCTTGAAAAGCTGTCGGAAAAGCATGGTTTTGATCTGAGCCTCATTCCGGTGGACCACCCCGGTCAGGAGCAAAAATCGCAGTGGCTGCAAATTCGCCGCGAAAAGCCGGACAATGTCCTGATGTGGGGCTGGGGCGTGATGAACCAGGTTGCGGTACAGGAAGCCGCGAACATTCGGTATCCGATGGAGAACTTCATCGGCGCTTGGTGGTCGGGAGCGGAAGCTGACGTCATTCCCGCCGGTGCGGCGGCCAATGGCTACAAGGCACTGACCATGAATGGTGTGGGCAAGGACTACCCAATCTATGAAGACATCCAGAAATATGTCGTAGATACAGGGAAGGCTGCAGGTGCGGGCGATCAGATCGGTACCGTGCTCTATAACCGTACGATTTACGCTGGGTTCCTTGCGCATATGGCGATCCTGAAGGCGCAGGAAATCCACGGTGTTGCCGAGATCACCCCGGCGATGATGGTGGACGGCATGGAAAATCTGGAGATCACCAATGCGTTGATGGAAGAGTATGGCGTTGCGGGCATGGGTCCGGAATTCGCGGTCAGCTGTGAAAACCACGGTGGCCCGGGTCTGGGTGCTGTTGCACAGTGGGATGCGTCTGCTGGTGTCTGGAACCAGATTTCCGAGTTCAAAGTGTCTGACCGTTCGATCATCGAGCCCTTGATCGAAGAGGACAGCATGGCTTTTGCGGCGGAAAACAACATCGAGCCCCGGTGTAACTAAAGGCTTTGCCCCGGCGGTGTTTCTGCCGGGGCATCCATTCCAAGACCTGAGGGAAACGGCATATGCTGGACGCCACCAAGGAACAGGACACAAGCGCCGAAACGGTGCTGGAGGTCAATAACATCGAGGTCATCTACAACCACGTGATCCTCGTGTTGAAAGGGGTGAGCCTCAATGTGCCCAAAGGCGGCATCACTGCTTTGCTGGGTGGCAACGGTGCGGGGAAGACCACAACGCTTAAGGCGATTTCGGGTCTGCTGGCGTCGGAGCGCGGCGAGGTCACCAAAGGGTCGATCCGCTATCATGGAGCGGTGATCCAGGATCAGGACCCGGCCGAGACTGTAAAACAGGGTGTGGTGCAGGTGATGGAAGGCCGTCACTGCTTTGAACATCTGACCGTGGAAGAGAACCTGTTGACCGGCGCTTATACGCGGCGCGATGGCAAGGGCGCGATCGCCGCTGATCTGGAGCTGGTCTACAATTATTTCCCGCGATTGAAAGAGCGTCGCAAGTCACAGGCGGGCTATACCTCGGGCGGCGAGCAGCAGATGACGGCGATTGGCCGAGCGCTGATGTCTCGGCCTGAGACGATCCTGCTAGATGAGCCATCGATGGGTTTGGCGCCGCAACTGGTGGAACAGATCTTTGAGATCGTGAAATCGGTAAATGAGAACGAAGGCGTGACCTTTTTGCTGGCCGAACAGAACACCAATGTGGCGCTGCGCTTTGCGCATTACGGCTACATCCTGGAATCGGGCCGGGTGGTCATGGACGGCCCGGCGGCAGAGCTGCGCGAAAACCCGGACGTGAAGGAATTCTATCTGGGCATGTCGGAGGAAGGGCGCAAATCCTTTCGCGACGTGCGCAGCTACCGCCGACGCAAGCGGTGGCTTTCGTAACGTCGGACCTTGGAGACCAAAGATGAATAAACTTGCCTTCGCCTTTGTTGCGCTGCTGTTCGCGGCTCCCCTGGCTGCCGAAGACCTCGTGGACCGCAGGGTGTTGAACGAACAACCGCTCAGCGGGTTGGAGGGTATAGTAGTGATCGTGTCCAAACTGACCGTCAAGCCGGGGGGGCGCATTCCGCTGCACACCCATCCAGGTGACGAACATGGAGTGATTGTCGTTGGCGGGGATGCCTTGATGCCGAATGGCAAAGTGGTGCCTTTTGCCGACGGCACGCCGGTCTTTTTCGCAGCAGGCGAAGTGCATGGCGGCGTGACCAATCACGGGGATGCGGGCATCGAAATCATCACCACGCATATCCTGCAAGCAGGTGAGCCATTTCAAACGGCGGCCGAATGACATGAGCAGTTTTTACGACGATCTGGAAATCCGTAGTACGGATGCGCGCGAGGCGGCGCAATTGGCCGCATTGCAGGCAAATATTGACCGTATCGCCGCCGCACCTGACGCCTGCCGGATTGAAGCGGGTCAGGTGCAGGACCTGAGCGATCTGGCACGCCTGCCGGTGTTGCGCAAATCTGATCTGGCACAATGGCAAACCGACAAGCCGCCTTTTGGTGGTATCCCGGTCCGCAATGTCGCGCATGTGTTCCAATCCCCCGGACCAATTTATGAACCCGGAGGTGTCAGCCATGATTGGTGGCGCATGGGGCGGTTTTTGCACGCGGCGGGCATTGGTCAGGATGACGTGGTGCAGAACTGCTTTGGCTACCACCTGACGCCTGCGGGCATGATTTTCGAAAGTGGCGCACGGGCGGTGGGGGCGACGGTGTTGCCCGCCGGGACCGGGCAGACCGAACTGCAAGTGCAGGCGGCACAGGCTGTAGGGTCGACAGCCTATGCGGGCACGCCGGATTATCTGAAAGTGATTTTAGACAAGGCCGTCGAGATGGGGGTGGCGCTGGGCGTCACCAAGGCGGCGGTGGGCGGCGGCGCCCTTTTTCCAGCGATGCGTCAGGAATACGCGGATCGTGGTATTTTGTGTCTGCAATGCTATGCCACCGCCGCTCTGGGCAACATCGCTTATGAAAGTGCGGCGATGGAGGGGATGATCGTGGATGAAGGGGTGATCGTCGAGATCGTAACCCCAGGTACCGGCGACCCGGTGGCACCCGGTGAGGTCGGCGAGGTCATTGTGACCGCACTTAACCCGGATTATCCGCTGGTGCGCTTTGCGACCGGTGATCTCAGTGCGGTGATGCCGGGGGAGAGCCCTTGCGGGCGTACCAATATGCGGATCAAGGGCTGGATGGGGCGTGCCGATCAGACCACCAAGATCAAGGGGATGTTTGTGCGGCCCGAACAGGTGGCGGCCTTGGTGGCGCATCACGATGCCATCGTCAAAGCGCGGGTGATTGCCAGCCGAGATGGCGCGCAGGACGCGATGACGGTGCAGGTGGAGGCTACCGGCGCATCGCCAGATGATCTGGCGCCATCGGTGGTGGCAACGCTGAAGATGAAGGGGAGGGTCGAGGTTGTGGCCCCCGGAAGCCTGCCCAAAGATGGGTTGGTGATCGAGGATCAGCGCAGCTACGACTGAGCGCGGGTTGAAGATGTGTCCGTCTGCGGCACTGCCGTTGGAACGGTCTGGTAATTCCGACAAAAAGCATCGAAAAAGGGGCCATGTCTGACACCCCTCACCCTGGTCCAGTGATGACCCGGCGCAGAACACTGCGCGGCAAGGACGGATTGCGCGCGCTCTCCGGGCTGTCAGTGCTGGTGGCCTGCATATGTGCCTTGCCAATGCTGGCAGTTGCGCTCGCAGCGTTGAGTGGCGGGACAGAGACAATCACGCACCTGATGCAAACCGTCTTGCCGCGCTATGCCGGGACAACGCTTTGGTTGATCGTCATGGTCTCGGCGGGCACGTTTTCCTTGGGTGTCGGCGCGGCTTGGTTGGTCACCATGACCCGGTTTCCCGGATGTCGGCTGTTTGAGATCGCACTGGTTTTGCCGCTGGCGTTTCCGGCCTATGTGCTGGCCTATGTCTATACCCATGTGCTGGATCATCCCGGGGTCGTCCAAACCACATTGCGCGCGCTGACGGGATGGGGCCCGCGCGACTATTGGTTCCCGGACATTCGGTCCGTGGGCGGTGCAGCGGCCATGTTGGTCCTGGTGCTGTACCCTTACGTTTATTTGCTCGCCCGTGCAGCGTTTCTGCAGCAAAGCGCCACTACTTTTCTGGCGGCCCGTGCGCTGGGTGCCAGTGCTTGGTCTGCGTTTTTCAAGATCAGCCTACCGCTGGCGCGCCCGGCGATTGCAGGGGGCGTTTTGCTGGCCGTGATGGAAACGATCGCGGATTTTGGCACAGTTGCTTACTTTGGCGTCCAGACCTTTGCCACAGGGATCTACACAAGCTGGTTTTCGTTGGCCGACCGGGCAGGGGCGGCGCAATTGGCGCTTTGCCTTCTGTCTTTCGCCCTGCTGTTGGCGATGCTGGAGCGTGCACAACGGGGCGGCGCCAAATACCATGACCCGTCGCGCCGCCAACAACGCATGGAACCCGCAGACCTCAAAGGCCCGCAAGCAATGATCGCCATGATCCTATGCGGTATACCGGTCCTCTTTGGGGCCGTGTTGCCAATCGGCGTGCTCTTTTCGATGGGGTTGGGGTCCGAGCAAAACCTGTTGAGCACGCGTTACCTGGGCTTTGTCCAAAACTCGCTGACACTGGCTTCGGTGGCGGCGCTCTGCACAGTGGTTGCCGCGATCACCGTTGGGTTTTTCCAACGGTTGCGCCCGGGCCGCATGTCCCAGAGCGCCGCCTATGTCGCGCGTCTGGGCTATGCAGTACCCGGTGGCGTTATCGCGGTTGGGTTGCTGGTGCCCTTTGCGGCATTTGACAATGCGCTTGATGCTTTCATGCGCGCGCGGTTTGACATCTCAACCGGGTTGCTGGTGACGGGGTCGATCTGGCTGCTGGTGGCGGCATATATGGTGCGGTTTCTGGCTGCAGCCTTGGGTGCATATGAAGGTGGGCAGGCGATGGTGCCCGCAAATATGGATGCTGCCGCGCGCTCATTGGGACAAACTCCGGCCGGCACCTTGCGGCGCGTGCACCTGCCGATCCTGGCACCCAGCCTGTTGACTGCCTTGCTGATCGTCTTTGTCGATGTGATGAAAGAACTGCCTGCCACCCTGATCATGCGCCCGTTCAATTACGACACGTTGGCGGTGCAGGCTTACCGTCTGGCCTCAGACGAGCGGCTCGAAGGGGCAGCCGTCCCCAGTCTGGTGATCGTCGCCATTGGTCTGCTGCCGGTGATCCTGATTTGTCGACAAGTGGGGCGGCGCAGCCGGTAGGGTCACCCTACCGGTTTTGATCAGGCCTTTGCCAGAACGCGCTATTGCTAGGCCGACAATCCGGTGTCACGCATCCTCGCCGATCTTATCCTGGGTCTGCGTGTCAAAATCACTGGCGTCATGGCGTTCATGCAATTGCATTTCGGGCGGGCCAGCCATGCGGTTGACCATGCGACCCCTTTGAACAGCAGAGCGCGCGTCAATCGTTTTGGCCCACCGCATTACGTTTTTGTAACTCGCAACATCCAGGAACTCCGCCGCATCATAAAGACGGCCTAATGCCAACTGCCCGTACCACGCCCAGATCGCCATATCCGCAATGGTATAGATCTCCCCGGCCACGAATGCATGGTCTGCCAATTGCCGGTCGAGCACATCCATCTGGCGTTTTGCTTCCATCGTAAATCGATTGATCGGGTATTCGAATTTTTCCGGTGCATAGGCATAAAAATGGCCAAACCCGCCCCCAAGGTAGGGTGCCGAGCCCATTTGCCAAAAGAGCCATGACAGGGTTTCGGCGCGCCCGGCAGCATCCGTCGGCATGAACTTTCCGAATTTCTCAGCCAGGTGCAGCAAGATCGCACCGGATTCAAAGACGCGTATAGGCGCATCGCCCGAACGATCAACCAACGCAGGAATCTTGGAATTGGGGTTTGCCGCTACAAAACCGCTGCCAAACTGGTCGCCATCTCCGATCTTGATCAACCAGGCGTCATACTCTGCGCCCTCGATGCCAAGCGCCAAAAGCTCTTCGAGCAATACGGTGACCTTCACCCCATTGGGCGTTGCCAGAGAGTAAAGCTGAAAAGGATGTTTGCCGATGGGCAGGTTCTTGTCGTGGGTCTCCCCCGCAATAGGACGGTTAATGTTCGCAAATTTTCCGCCGTTTTGGGCGTCCCAAGTCCAGACAGAAGGTGGGATGTAAACAGTTTCATCGGTCATGAACGTTCCTGATTTTAATCGCTAAAAAAGAAGACCCTAGGATGCTATTGGATGAAAGCAAGAGCTGGATTGCAAACACCGGCGTCTCGGACACGAGAATACACGTACTTGTGATAATATGGATATGTGCCGGAAATATTACCTGACGGGAGAAACACCGCTGCTGTGGTGCGTTGAACCGTAATCGAAAAGCCGTGTATCATAACCACGCGCAACGGTGCAACGCGGGTCTTTTCGAGGGGATGGGAACGATCAGCATGAAACCGGCTAAATGCGGTACGATGGGTCGGAACGGGATAAACAGGTGACCATGCGTTTGACGGTTTTTCAGGTTTTCAAGACGGTGATGGGTGTCCTGTGTGGGGCGCTCTTGTTTCTGGGTGCACTGCAAAGTCACGCAGGACCAAAGGACCCGAGTGACCCACCTGCGGGTTTGATGTGGAATCGCACCGGATTGCCTGCGGTGTTTCCGCTGCTGGTGAAGACGCCCGCCGGTCGCGACTACTACCTAACCCTTTTTGATGCCCAATCCGGCGATGCAGCGCTGGCGGCATTCATCAAGGGGGGTGCGTTTTTTAAAGTTCTTGTGCCGCCGGGTTCCTATGATCTGCGGTTTGCCAGTGGAAGCAGATGGATCAATGAAGACGCGCTTTTTGGCGCAGGCGGCAAGACAGATGTGTTTGAGTTGGCAGAACCGCTGACTTTTGCGATCCGTGATTTGAGTACAAAGGCGGGGCATCTGGTTGAGATCAAGGAGCCTGATCAGCACCAAATGGCTGCGGTTTCGGTAAGCGATCACTTTGTTTGCCAGGGTCCACGCCTGGTCAGTGTGCCGCGGTTGCAGCCCTCGTTTGATGATGTCGAGTCGTACACGTTGCGCATCCCTGATGATGGCGAGCTGATGCGTTTTCCACCGCGGTTTTCAAAAGAGAGGCTGCTGGACGGTGGTGATGCGCCAGTCTTTCCGACCCGCTACGCGCCCTATTTTTCAGCACCTGAATACGATATCCGGGCCCATCTTTGCTAGGCGGACGGGCACGAAAAAAGCCGCCCCCGAAGGTGCGGCTTTGCGTGCATGCGCTGCTGTCGGAGCTCAGCCCTGACGGGCTTTGAACCGGCGTTGCGTTTTGTTAATCACGTAAACGCGGCCTTTCCTGCGCACAACACGGCAGTCGCGGTGCCGATTCTTGAGCGAGCGGAGCGAATTGCGAACCTTCATGGTCGTTCTCCTCATGTTGTGGCGCGGGCCTGCGCCGGGTTGCGGGCGATCCGGGGTCAGCCGGACCAGTGAAAAAGGTGGTGGGCGATACTGGGATCGAACCAGTGACCCCTTCGATGTCAACGAAGTGCTCTACCGCTGAGCTAATCACCCCCTATATAACGCGAATTTCTTAACCCCAAACAAAAATGGGGCGCGAAAACACGCGCCGGTAGCGGGGTCTATAAAAGGAGTCGCCAGAGGGATCAAGGGCTTTCGGTTTTAGTATTTTCTGCGCTATGGTTGCGGGAAGAGGATCGCGAATGGCTAAATCAGCGTTTGAAGTCAGTTACCCGGAACGGAACAAATCCTGTGTGGTTTTCGCCTCGCCTCATAGTGGGCGGGACTATCCCTGGTCGTTGTTGCGCTCCACCGTGCTCGATGACTATGCGATCCGATCCTCTGAGGATGCTTTTGTCGATCAGCTATTCGACTGCGCCACGCAATTTGGGGCGACGTTCCTAAAGGCGGGTGCACCTCGGGCCTTTGTGGACCTCAATCGCAGCAATGATGAGCTTGACCCGGCCTTGATCGAAGGGGTACGCCGCCAGACCCATAACCCGCGCGTGGCGTCGGGTCTGGGTGTGATCCCGCGGGTGGTGGCCAATGGGCGGGCGATCTACCAGGGCAAATTGAGTTTGATGGAAGCCAAGCAGCGTCTGTCGGACTACTGGCATCCCTACCACGACATGCTGCAGGCTTTGCTGGATGAAGCGTTGCGATATCACGGGCAGGCGGTGTTGATCGATTGCCACTCCATGCCGCATGAAGCCGTGCAGGGTATTGTGCGTCGCGGGGCAAAAAGACCGCAGATCGTGTTGGGGGACCGTTTCGGTGCCGCTGCCAACCCTGATATTGTCGACCGGGTCGAGGCCGCCTTTACTTCTGCGGGTTTTGTCGTTTCGCGCAATGCGCCTTTTGCCGGGGCCTACGTGGCGCAAGCCTATGGTCGCCCCTCCCGTGGACAACATGCCGTGCAGGTCGAGATTGACCGCGCGCTCTATATGGATGAGCAGACCATCAAACCGTCTTCAGATTTCGCCGATCTACAGCTGGTCCTGCGCGGCGTGATCGCCGAGATCGCGCAAATCGGGCAGGATCAAATGCCGTTGGCAGCCGAATAGCCTCTACCGCAACGCGCGGCCTTTCAAAATTGCATCGGTCCCGAAACGGGCGCGGATCTCGTCGGTTGCGCGTTCGGCATCACTGCGGCGTTTTGCTTGCGGGTCGAGCAAGTCGCCTGACCTGTCGGCCCCTTCCGCGTCGATCAAATCGGAGATCCCGCAGCCCAACAAACGGTAAGGCCCTTGATTCCCAACCTGATCAAACAAACCGCGCGCCGTGCGATAGATCGCATCCGCCATCTGGGTTGCATCCCGCAGGCTGATCCGCTTGGACAGCAGCGAGTGATCCGATCGTTTCAGTTTCAACGTCACCACACGACCTGCGAGGTTTTTGGCTTTCGCACGGTCGGAGACCTTTTCGGCCATGCGCCACAGGTGCCCGTCCAGCAGGTCCGGGTCGTTGGTGTCCTCATGAAAGGTCGTCTCATTGGAAATTGACTTCATCGGCGTATGGGCTGAGATGCGCCGCGCGTCCTGACCGCGCGCCAAATGCCACAGCCTGTCGCCGATACCACCAAAGCGCGCGATCAGGTCGGTACGGTCCCAACGCAGCAGGTCCGCAAAGGTGCGAATGCCGGCCTTGTCAAAAGCGGCCTGTGCTGCGGGGCCCACGCCCCAGATCATGCGCACTGGCTTGTCGCGCAGGAAATCATCGGTTTCCGCCGCACCGATCACGGAAAACCCATGAGGTTTGTTCAGATCGGAGGCGACTTTCGCCAGAAACTTGTTGTGAGACAAGCCGATGGACCCGGTGAGGCCTAATTCGCGGCGCGTGCGGCGAATGAGAAGGGCCAGCATGACCGCCGGAGGACGACCATGCAGTCGGGCGGTGCCCGTGAGATCCATAAAAGCTTCGTCGAGCGACAGCGGTTCGATGTCGGGCGTCATCTCTTCCATCATGGCGCGGATGGCGCGGGAGGCTTCGACATAGGCCTCCATGCGCGGCTTGATGATCACGGCTTCGGGGCAGAGCTTGAGCGCTTTGAACATGGGCATTGCAGAGCGTACACCGCGGATGCGTGCCACATAGCAGGCTGTCGAGACCACGCCGCGCCGCCCGCCACCAATGATCACGGGTTTGTCTTGCAAGCTGGGATCGTCGCGTTTTTCCACCGAGGCATAGAAAGCGTCGCAGTCCATATGGGCGATCGACAGGTCAAAAAGTTCCGGATGCACGACAATGCGCGGGCTGGCACAGGCCGGGCAGCGGCGTCCGGCGTCAAATTCGGTCAGGCAATCGCGGCAAAGAGCGGGCATTTGCGGGCAGTTCGTCTATCATGATGACATGACGCAATCTTACGCCAGTGCTGACCAAATGAACATGCCTTTCACCGGGACCAAGATCGCCCTGTTGATCCATGAGCAGATCATCACGCTCCTGCGGGATGACCGCCCGGATATTCCGTATCCGGGCTATTGGGATTTGCCGGGTGGCGGTCGCGAAACCGGTGAAACACCGGTGCAATGCATGCAGCGCGAAACCCGCGAAGAAGTAGGCCTGGTGGTGCCAGATGATGTGATTTGTTGGGCACGGCGATTTGTTGTGGGTGCTCAGCAGAGTTGGTTTTTCGTTGCGCACATGCCGCGCGGGACAGAAAACCATGTCCGTTTTGGCAACGAAGGGCAGGGGTGGAAGCTGATGCAGGTCGAAGATTTTTTGCACCACCCCAAAGCAGTGCCAGAGTTTCAGGAACGGTTGAGGATTTTTCTGAAAGAGGCCAGAAAATAGAAAAACCCCCCGCTATTCGGAGCGGGGGGAGGTAACGAACCTCAGGAAGACGTGGTTCGTCGGGGAGTATCACCTAGGGTCAACTTACCACCTAGAGGCGAATTCACCTAACCCGGGATCACAAGTTTTTACCAGATACGGTAGTCTGTTGTGCTTTGGCCACAGTGGGTAGTTTTTTGGTTGACGAATCACTGAAGGATTAAGGCTGTGGATAAACTGGAAAACCTTAGGAGGATCAGTGAGTTGGGGTATGGATTTGTCAGCCGTTGATTTCAGCTAAAATGGCCTCGGCGGTGGCTTTGGGATCGGCTGATTTCCAGACCGGACGCCCCACAACGATGTGGTTTGCCCCCTCCGCGATGGCTTTGGCTGGCGTTGCGACCCGTTTTTGATCGCCAAGGGCGGTGCCTGCGGGCCGTACACCGGGGGTGACAATCAGTCGGTCTTTGGCGGCGGGAATCGCGCGGATCATTGCCGCTTCATGCGGCGAGGCGATGACACCATCTGCTCCAGCCTCAAAAGCACGTGTCGCCCGGGCCGCAACCAAGTCGGCCACGTCGCCCGCTCGCATCTGGCAGGCATCAAGATCAGACCGGTCCAGGGATGTCAGGATTGTCACGGCCAGGATTTTGAGATTTGAGCCAGCCGCCCCTTCTTTGGCGGCGGCAACCACATGTGGATCGCCTTGAACCGTCAGAAAATCGAGGTCAAATTGCGCCAGCCCACGCACGGCGGCTTCAATCGTGGCGCTGATGTCAAACAGCTTTAGGTCCAGAAAGATGCGCTTGCCCTGCTCCTGTTTGAGTTCATTGGCCAGTCCCAGCCCGCCACCGGTGAGCATGCCCAGTCCGATTTTGTAAAAATTCACGGTATCGCCCAGTTGCGCCGCAAGCGCTTCGCCTGCAAGCGCATTTGGCACATCCAGCGCCACAATCAGCCTGTCATCCATCGTCGTCTGCTCCCGCTTTCGTGTGGATTCCATATGCCGTGCAAGTGTTGATGTCTATCGGATCGCAAAAAAAGAACAAAAAGGCCCGGCTACCGCCCCAAGTAAGCGGCCCGGGCCAAGTCTGTTGTTCAGTCTTGGCAGTTGTGTTGCTTTGCCCGATCTGGGGTCGGGAATGGGCATGCAAACATCTCGTCACAAAGACCGGTTGGGCCACCTGACATGTGGTGTTGGGAAGTCAGGTGGATCAACTGTCATAGGCGAAACACGCCAACTTTTTACCGTACCATGCGACCGGCAGATCACGGGGCGAACCGTTTTCTTTGCGCTGGTCTGAAGAAGAAGATAGGGGCCCGGCATATCAGGGTAACGGGGAAAGGATACAGTGATTTCCCATGGTGGCGCTGGTTGATTTACATCACGGCAACCCCGGGGTCGTAGGATTATACTAAAATTGGCGCATGCGGACCTCTTGAAGCCGACGTTCGCGCGCCCCAAATGAAGACCAAGGTCTTATCCGCTGACGTGCCGCTATGCCGGGCGCAGCCTCAAGGGACGCTTTATAGAAGGAGAATAACCATGGACTTGACCAAGTTCACGGAGCGATCACGCGGTTTCATTCAGGCCGCTCAAACCATCGCGACGCGCGACAGCCATCAGAGGCTTGCGCCGGAACACATACTCAAAGCACTGATGGACGATGACCAGGGATTGGCCAGCAATCTGATCTCGGCAGCGGGGGGTGACCCCGCGCAAGTCGTGCAATCACTCCAAGTTGCCATGTCGAAGATGCCGAAAGTCAGCGGCGATGCGGCACAGATTTACCTCGATAGTGCCACGCAGAAAGTTTTGGCAGAGGCTGAAGCACTTGCGACGAAAGCGGGCGACAGTTTCGTGCCGGTTGAGCGTATTCTGATGGCGCTGTGCATGGTGAAATCTGCCGCGAAATCCGCTTTGGATGCAGGCGGCGTGACCGCGCAGGGGCTCAATGGAGCCATCAATGACATCCGTAAAGGGCGCACAGCGGATACGGCCAGTGCCGAAGACGGATACGACGCGCTGAAGAAATATGCGATGGACCTGACGGAGCGCGCCAGGGCGGGCAAGATTGACCCGATCATCGGGCGGGATGAGGAAATTCGTCGCGCCATGCAGGTATTGTCGCGCCGGACCAAGAACAATCCGGTGCTTATCGGCGAGCCGGGTGTGGGAAAAACCGCCATTGCCGAAGGTCTCGCGCTGCGGATCGTGAACGGTGATGTGCCTGAATCCCTGCGCAACAAGAAGCTATTGGCGCTTGATATGGGTGCGTTGATTGCCGGGGCGAAATATCGTGGTGAGTTCGAGGAACGTCTCAAAGCGGTTTTGACCGAAGTTACCGAGGCGGCGGGTGAGATCATCCTGTTCATTGACGAGATGCACACGCTTGTGGGCGCGGGCAAGGCCGATGGTGCCATGGATGCGGCCAACCTGATCAAGCCTGCGCTGGCGCGCGGTGAGTTGCATTGCGTTGGGGCGACCACGCTGGATGAGTACCGCAAGTATGTGGAGAAGGACGCAGCTTTGGCGCGGCGTTTCCAACCGGTGATGATCCTGGAGCCAACTGTAGAGGACACCATCAGTATCCTGCGCGGCATCAAGGAAAAGTACGAGTTGCACCACGGGGTGCGGATTTCTGACAGCGCGCTGGTCTCTGCGGCGACACTGAGCCACCGCTATATTACGGATCGTTTTTTGCCGGATAAAGCCATCGACCTGATGGATGAGGCGGCGAGCCGGTTGCGCATGGAAGTGGACAGCAAGCCGGAAGAGCTCGATGCTTTGGACCGGTCGATCCTGCAGATGCAGATCGAGGCCGAAGCGTTGCGCGCCGAAGATGATGTGGCCAGCAAGGACCGGCTGGAAACGTTGGAAAAAGACCTCGCGGATTTACAGGAGCGCAGTGATGAGTTGACCGCGCAATGGCAGGCCGAACGCGATAAGCTTTCTGGTGCGCGTGATCTGAAAGAACATCTGGAGCGGGCCCGGGCGGAGTTGGAGATTGCCAAACGCGAGGGTAATCTGGCCAAGGCCGGGGAGCTTTCCTATGGTGTGATCCCGCAATTGGAGAAACAGATCGCGGATGCGGAAAGCCACGACGATGGCGACATGCTGGTTGAAGAGGCCGTACGTCCGGAACAGATCGCCAGCGTGGTCGAGCGCTGGACGGGTATCCCCGCAGGCAAGATGCTGGAAGGCGAGCGCGAAAAACTGCTGCGCATGGAAGATCAGCTGCACAAGCGGGTGATCGGGCAGGGTACGGCTGTGCGGGCTCTGTCCAACGCGGTGCGCCGTGCGCGGGCCGGTTTGAACGATGAAAACCGCCCCCTGGGCTCGTTCCTGTTTCTGGGGCCGACCGGTGTGGGTAAAACCGAGCTGACCAAGGCCGTGGCCGAATTTCTCTTTGATGATGATAACGCCATGGTGCGGATCGACATGTCGGAGTTCATGGAGAAACACGCGGTGGCCCGTCTGATCGGGGCGCCTCCCGGCTATGTCGGTTATGACGAAGGCGGGGTGCTCACCGAGGCAGTGCGGCGCAGGCCTTATCAGGTTGTCCTCTTTGATGAGGTCGAAAAGGCGCACCCGGATGTGTTCAACGTGTTGTTGCAGGTGCTCGATGATGGGGTGCTGACCGACGGTCAGGGACGCACGGTTGATTTCAAGCAGACGCTGATCATCCTGACATCGAACCTCGGCGCACAGGCGTTGAGCCAGTTGCCGGATGGGGCTGATGCTTCTGATGCAAAGCGCGATGTGATGGATGCGGTGCGGGCCCATTTCCGCCCCGAGTTCCTGAACCGGCTGGATGAGACCATCATCTTTGATCGGTTGGCACGCGAGGATATGAGCGGGATCGTCGATATACAGATGGCGCGGTTGCTCAAACGGCTGGCGGTTCGCAAGATCGCGCTTAATCTGGATGAAGGCGCGCGCAAGTGGCTGGCAGACGAGGGTTATGATCCGGTCTTCGGGGCGCGTCCGCTGAAACGTGTGATCCAGCGTGCCTTGCAGGATCCACTGGCCGAAATGCTGCTCGCAGGCGATGTGATGGACGGCGATACGCTGAACATCTCCGCCGGGGCCGAAGGGTTGATCATCGGCGACCGGGTCGCGGCAACCAACCGGCCCAAACCGGATGATGCGGTCGTGCATTAAGTGAGGACGCGCGAGGGTCGTGCATTGACGCGGCTTCGAATATAACGTCAAAGAGGCCGGGTATATGACCCGGCCTCTTTCATGATATTCCCGCCTGATCTGGTAATCTTCGACTGTGACGGTGTTCTGGTCGACAGCGAACCCCTGACGAATGTAGTGATCCGCGACAACCTTGCGCAGCATGGCTTGGATTTATCCATAGATCGCATCGTGGATCTGTTCGTGGGTGGGACCATCATGGGCGTTCAGGAATCGGCCCTTGAGATGGGGGCTGATCTGCCCGAGGATTGGGTCGACAATATATATAGTGAAATATTCGAAGTACTCGCAGATCGGGTTGAAGCCGTGCCTGGCATTATCGGTGTGCTGGATGCGCTGGATGCTGCTGGGGTTGCCTATGCGGTCGGTTCCAATGGGCCGCATCGCAAGATGGAGATCACTCTATCCCGCACGGGCCTGTTGGAGCGGTTGCAGGGGCGTATCTTTTCGCGGGAAGATGTAGCAAATCCCAAACCCGCTCCTGACGTTTACTTAAAGGCCGCGCGGGAAGCCGGAGTTGCGCCGAGCCGGTGTGTGGTCATCGAAGACAGTGTCAGCGGTGCACGTGCAGGTAAGGCGGCGGGTATGGTGTGTTTTGGGTTTGTGGCGGAGACCGATCCGGCCCGGCTCGAACCGATCTGCGATTCACTCTTTGCAGATATGACGGCGCTGCCCAAATTAATGGGCCTGCCGCAGTAGAGCCCGGCGATTGATACCGCCGGGCACAGGGTCTTTTGATATCAGGACTCGGTGGGCAAGATCACCGCGTCGATCACGTGGATCACACCGTTGGATGTCTCAATGTCCGCAGTGGTGACGCTGGCCTCATTGATCTTCACGCCATCGCCCAAATCAACGGTAATATCACTACCCTGAACCGTTGTCGCGGTCATGCCGTCAGCGAGGTCGGTGGACATTACTTTGCCGGGAACGACGTGGTAGGTGAGGATGGCGATCAGCTGGTCCTTGTTCTCTTCCAGCAGCAGCGTTTCAACGGTACCTTCGGGCAGGGCGGCAAAGGCTTCGTCCGTTGGTGCAAAGACTGTGAAAGGACCGTCGCCTTTGAGTGTGTCAACCAGATCGGCCGCTTCAACGGCAGCGACAAGTGTACCGAAAGTGCCCGCACCTGCGGCGGTGTCCACTATGTCCTGCTTGGACGAACCTGCGAGGGCAGCAGTTCCTGAAAGGGCCAGGGTGGTGGCGGCAGTCAAGATGAGAAAAATACGACGGATCATGAGAAACTCCTAAATGTTTTGCGAGAGATGCCTCTGTGGCACTGGGAGGGAAACGCACGACGGGAGTTATTGGATCAGCGGGAAAATCCGCCAATGATATTTGACTTGAAAGTGGCCTGCGCTAAGCTTCGAAAGAGCGGCTTTTCAAATAACAAAAATGTCAGAAAAATCTCGCTTCGGGACAGTGATCTGGTGCCTCGGGGTCGGCTGAACGGGCCGCCTCGCATCCAAAGGTTACAGCTTTCTGTCATATTCGTGACCCGAAATGGTTTGGTGCTGCGCGGTCTACCCTCTACATAACGCAAAATGCTTTTAGGCTGGAGAAGAAGATGGCACATCGCTGGACAAATGATCTGACGCAAGACGACGTGACACCAGAGCACCTTTATATGAATCGTCGACAGATCATGCTTGCGGCCGCGGCGGGCGTCGGCCTGGCCGGGCTCGGAGCGAGGGCCAATGCAGAAGAAGCGCTGGTCCCGAACCCCTGGGAAGACATCACACAGTATAATAACTTCTATGAGTTTGGCACAGGCAAGGGCGATCCGGCGGCCAATGCCGGTGCGTTGACGACCGATCCCTGGACCGTGAAGATTGATGGTATGGTCGACACCCCCGGAGACTATGCGTTCAAGGACATAATGGCGGCGATGACCATTGAGGAGCGCATTTACCGGCTGCGCTGCGTTGAGGCCTGGTCAATGATCGTGCCCTGGAATGGATTTGAGTTGGCCGATCTGCTGGAGATGGCAGGCGTGCAACCTGAAGCGAAATACGTGCGGTTCGAAACGCTGGTGCGCCCCGAAGAGATGATTGGTCAGAAGTACCGCACCATTGAGTGGCCTTATGTGGAAGGCCTGCGGCTCGATGAGGCGATGCATCCGCTGACGATCATGGCGACGGGGATTTACGGCAAAACCATTCCAAACCAGAACGGCGCGCCGATACGTCTGGTTGTGCCGTGGAAGTATGGGTTCAAATCCATCAAATCCATCGTGCGGATCACTTTGACCGACCAGGAACCTTTGAACACCTGGCAGCAAATTCTACCAAATGAGTATGGCTTCTACGCCAATGTGAATCCGTCCGTGGATCACCCGCGCTGGACTCAGGCGACGGAACGCAAGATTGGCGGCGGGTTATTTTCAAAGCGTGTACCGACGTTGATGTTCAATGGGTACGAAAAAGAGGTGGCCGGCCTTTATGATGGTATGGACCTGGCGCGGTTTTACTGAGCGCGGATCAGGAACCAAAGAGTACAAGGTGCATGGCGCGGCCGGGCAGCAGGGTAAAGACGCCCGCTCCCACGAGCGCCGCAAAAAACAGCCAGCGCATGGACGACCGATGGGAAGCCACGTCGCCCCGCCGGGCGGCGCGGATTGCGAAATAGAGATTGACCAGGACGACGACAGACAGGATGTGGATAAAGCTGAAAGGGCCAAGTTGACGGATGTCTTGGATCCAGAAACTCGAAAGCGCAACCAAACCCATCAGTGTTACCCAGAGGTAACCGATCCAGCGATGCCGCATCCCGCCTTTCGACAGAAGCAATTGCGCGGCGCCAGCAGCAGCGCGGTAACGGCAGCGAAACTGTGCGCTGTTATAAGGAAGCCGTGTTGATAGAGAGGGGCAAGTGAGATGGGGTGTTCCTTGGGTTGTAAAAGGATCAAGATGTCATGGTGACAGGCGCAGCTAAAGTGACCTGGGTTGACCGTGTCAACGGTTTTGCCCGCAGGGTACCGACTTGGGTACTTTATGTGCTCTATCTCATGCCGGTCCCCTATTTGCTGTATCTTGCGCAAACTGGCGGGTTGGGACGCGAACCCATCAAGGCGTTGGAGCATGAGTTGGGCGAGATCGCGCTGCAGCTTTTGATCATCGGACTGACCATCACACCTTTGCGACGTTTCCTTGGCCTGAACTTTTTGAAGTTCCGTCGCATGTTCGGCTTGCTGGCCTTTACATATGTGGCCCTGCATTTGCTGGTCTGGCTAGTTCTGGACGTAGGGATCCTGAGCCAGATCTGGGCGGACATTATCAAACGACCTTATATAACAATCGGTATGGGCGCATTTGTTCTGCTGATCCCTCTGGCGATCACATCAAACAACTGGTCGGTGCGTAAACTGGGGCCGGGCTGGCGCAAGTTACACAGGCTGTCTTACGTCGCCGTGCTGTTAGGGGGCGTGCACTACGTCATGCTGACGAAAACATGGGCGTTGGAGCCCATGCTCTATCTGGCCGTGATTTTGGGGCTTTTGGCGCTACGCCTGCCCAAGGCCCGCCAATCAAAGACAGCCTGAGCGCATCTTGATCAAAAAGTAGGCAGTGTGCAAAGCATGTGCAGTGCCAGGTGGTCGTGAATCACACTAAATCCCGAGTCGATTTTTGATCTTGAGGATGATGCCACGCAGCAAGCCAAGTGAATCGGCAGTGATTCACGCAAATCACACAGCGAGTCGGGGCTGATTTGTCGAATGTCGCGGAGAGTCTTGGGGGTAGCTCTGTGGATAACGCAATATGTAGGGTGCGAGGGCACATACTTTACCATCGAAAAACGAAAGAAAGCTGCTCAAATTGACCCTTTCTCGAAATTTATGGTATTCAACCAGCTGATTTAAAAGAGAAAACCTCAAAGATGTAAAAAAAATGACTTTTCTTAAAAAAAGGGGTTGCGGGTACCCCGTACTAACCGTAGAACCCACCTCACCGGCGGCGCAGAGATGCACTGACGGGGCGCCAAACGGGCGGGACACACCGGAAACGGGACGGACCGAAACGAGACGCAAGAATAAAATCAGAGGTAAACGAGGCGGGGCGCGCCAAAGAAGTTAGGGCGCATTCAGTCACTTTTGTCTCTACGCTCTTTGAAATTGATGAATATCTGAAGAGATATGTGGGCGGTTTGGTTCATTCGATGGATCAGCCTCTTCATATCGCGCTCTTAGGGTTCGCCCGATGATGGAGTGTCAGCTTCACTGTTTGGACGGCTTCCAGTTATCTTTGATAACTGAAGCACAACAAACAGAAAAGACGCCTATATCATTCAGTAAGTGATGTAGGTCGATGTGCAGAGGTTCGAACGTCAAGGACAAGCATGTAAATGCTTTTCAACTTGAGAGTTTGATCCTGGCTCAGAACGAACGCTGGCGGCAGGCCTAACACATGCAAGTCGAGCGCACCTTCGGGTGAGCGGCGGACGGGTTAGTAACGCGTGGGAACATACCCTTCTCTACGGAATAGCC
>NZ_JBGCEQ010000002.1:0-268568 GCF_045106495.1 Roseobacter sp. | reverse complement strand
CTATTTTTGCAGGCCGCCCAGGTCATCGTGATGCGACCGAAGAACTGACCCAAGTTCGGTTTTGGGACATGGCTGGAGGCGGTATCAACGCGCACGCAACACAACGAATTCGGCGTCGCCCTGGCCAACAAGCGAGCAAGGCGCGCAAGGAGCATGCTGCAATCCGATCGAGGTTTTGATTGGAAGGGAAATGAGATAGCGGCAGCGGTATGACCAGACCCCAACCGCAAATGAAGCTCGCCAACCCCATCTGCATGGAGCGGAACAACAGCGCACCCAATGGCGGAAAGCCAAATGGCCCTAAAAGACCTGGTCACTCATGAGACAGCGGCGCGTGCATACGCTAAACCGGGCCACGGCGACCAACAAGCCGGTGCAAAGGCCAAATACATATCAGCGACTTCCTGGGAACATTCAATTGATCGCTTGCAGACAGCAGTCGGTACATTCATCGGGGCAGCACTTGTTCAATGCTGAGGGAGGCTGTCGACCATACCGCGGGATATCGCTCTTGCGTGTTACCGACCTAGTTTCAAAGCGAGGAATTAGACTAGAAAAGGTCGTTTTTCTTGTTCATCCTACAGCTGTCCTTCCCGCCAGCAGTCTTAAAGAAATTGTGCTCAATGGCTGTCGCAATTCAGAATAATGCGTGCCAGCGTATCACAAAACTGGCGATAACTCTGGTAGGCTTGGTGCTATCGAAAAAGTTTAAGTATTTGATTTATTTTAAGATACTTTGGAGTACATGCCGACTTCTACATTGCTGTGATCGTACATTTTGGCGACCAGTCGCGCCATTTGCCGACCGTTGGAGCGCAGCGCAATTCGATCCTCAGTACGGTCAACAATTGAACCAAAGCGATCACATACCGCAATGTGATCCGCATCCAGCGTTTTGGTCAGATCACCAAATCTTTTGCGCAAAGCAGACAAATCGGCTTCAAATCCGCACATGATCATCTCGATAAGACGTGCTCGCATGAGATCATTTTCAGAGTTTTTGTGACCTCTGAAGCCGCTAAATTGCCTTTCTTTGATCCGCGTAGAATAGGCTGCGGTGGCGGAAGCATTTTGAACATAGCCGTGTTCGAACCGAGAAATTGATGATGCGCCGACTCCGATCAATGTCTGGCAATTGTCCTCGGTGTAGCCTTGGAAATTACGTCGCAAATGGCCTTTTCGAGCAGCTTTTGCTAGCAGGTCATCCGGTTTGGCAAAGTGATCGATCCCAATGGCATCCATTCCAGCTTCCTGAAGTCTTGCAGTGGCCAACTCCGACAATGCATGACGGGCGAGATCGCTGGGAAGCGCAGCATCCTTGATCAGCACTTGTCGTTTGGACATATGCGGTACATGCGCGTATCCAAAAAGCGCTATTCGATCTGGTGCAAGCTGTAGAACCTTGTCGATGGAGGCACCAATCTTGGCATTGGTTTGATGCGGCAATCCGTAGACCAGATCAGCGTTCAACGAATTGATTCCGGCGTTGCGCAGCATTTGCACGCAATCAAGGGTTTGCTCAAAGCTCTGATGCCGGCCAATCGCATTTTGTACATCTTCGGCGAAATCCTGTATGCCAATGCTGGCGCGGGTCATGCCAACTTCGGCAAGTGCGGCGATTTTGTCGGCATCAACCAGTGTCGGATCGATCTCCACGGAAAAGTCGAAGGTTTCGGCCGGTGCAATAACCGTCTTGATGGTGTTTGCAAGATCACGAATCCAATCCGGTTGCAGTATGGTCGGTGTGCCGCCACCCCAGTGCAACCGCCCCATTCGCATACCCTGCGGAAGTGTCAGGCGCAGTAGTTCCAACTCCGATTTCACTGTCTTGATGTATTCTGCCACTGGCCCGAGTGTTTTCGTGCCTTGGGTCCGACAGGCGCAGAACCAGCAAAGTCGCTCGCAAAATGGAATATGTACGTAAACAGATATTGGGATGTCCGGGTTCAGCGTGCTCAAACAGTGCGCCTGAAAATCAGCACCGATGTTTGTGGTAAAGACGGTTGCCGGCGGATAGCTCGTGTAGCGAGGGATCCGGGCATCGAAAAAGCCCAAGGCTCTGAGTTGGTCGTTGTTCATGCGACTGAAAGTATATCGGCCCGTGCTTGCGTCTTTGACATAGAACAAATTCTAGTCCACGACCGGATCGATCTCTTCACTCCCTATGCGGCTCTGTTGTTACGCGTTCCACATGGTGTTAGCTAATCTGCCAGGCAGCAGATGTGCACGAAAAGTGAGCCATGTGAACCGAAGATGTTTTGGCTTAAATGTCCGCAGTGCCGGTTTTCCCGGTGACCAGATTGATGCTACGCGGCAGGTGTTGTGGGGCAATACTGACAAATTGGAATACGTCTTCAATGTAACGCAGGATTTATGACCGTTGCAGCGTTACCAGATGATGCAAGGATAAAAAGTTCATCAAAAACCGGGGTATTCGCAGTAGTCAGAAGCGCCAAAGATCCGGTATCTGCAACGCCGATGTCAACCATTGTGATGGCGATGCCCTCGTTTGGAGCGGGCTTGCTGTCGGTTTCCATATCTCCTCATGAAAGATCCAGAAGTTCCGCTTTGGGCTGCAGTGCCAAGGGGGAAGTCTACCGCTGCTTTAACATTTGCCGCAGAACAGCGTTTGGCAGCGCCGCGACGCTATCCAGATTCTCGACAGTGGCGGCAACACTTTCTGACGTTGCCTTTTCGACAAAGCACTCGAAGTAGGATTGCTCCAAAAACGCAGGTCGGTTGGTTGTGGGATCGGCAATAAGCGTCGCGGTTGCCTCCGCAAAATCCTCGTTGACCGGGCTCGATGCCGCGCGATCAATATTGGCAAACATCCTGTTTCTAATGTCGCTCATCTGTGCATTTTGCGTTCGTATTGCTGCTTGTAGGTCCCTTTTCAGGTTGAGGAAAATCGTGGGTATGCGTCCAGCCCCTCGCATAAGTACGGCGGAGATACGACCCTTGGCTCGCGCCAGCAATCTCAATCCCCGACTTGAAACCTAGGTCGCCAGACCGCAAAGTTTTGGCTGCGTGTCCAGTATCCCCCATATGCGCAGGCTCCATTTGGTCATTGGAGACATGACGGGCTGGTCGAACTGCTTGACTCGCAAACTGCGCGGCATTTCCGGCAGGGGAATATTAACCGGGCATACCTCTTTGCATCGGCCGTTTAGATACAAGCTCGGCCGATCTTTGGCCTACTTTAAAGATGTCATCGCGGGTGTGAAGACCGACCCCGTCGGAGTGCGATAGACCGCGCCATAGGCGTGTCCGACCACAGCCGCATAGACTGGGCAATGGTTCATGCAAGCGCCACATCGAATGAAGCGCAACATGGGCCGCAGGTAACTGGACGACATGTCTGTGCGATGATTATCCACCTATAAGAAGTGCAGGTTTTACGGCCCATCCGCGTCACCGTCCCGTTTGGATCCATTGAAAAAGGTAGTGTACTGCGTGATCTCTGTTCCAATCGCCGCGCGCGCTAAAATCCTGAGAAACTCGGCGCAATAGGTCATGCTCGGGACGATTTTCTCAGTGCCGCCGGTCAAAAAGTGGGTTTTGGAGGGCGTCGCTGTCATCTCAGCATTGCCCTCATTGGTGACCGTGACAAAAGTGCCAGTATCCGCGATCAGAAAGTCGGAACCTGATATTGCCACGTCAGCATTCAGGGAATTTGGCCGTAACTTGTGGCGCGCTCTGACGACTGAGTTTTCCGGCTATTTTCATTGGGCAACCCATGATACCGCCGCGCAAAGTGTCGGCACCAGTGGCCAATATTTACTCAGATTTATAGCTGACTATGGCTTCAGAAAGCTCCGTGTTTTTTTACGTAGCATGTGCTGCCAAACCCACGGCAATCGTTGTTTTCCGACAGCGGCACTAATTTTAGCGCCGCAACCTTGTTCAAAAGAGGCGCTGCTGTTCTGCCCAAACTGCATCACCATCGAAGAGCGCGCCATGGTGAGAACGGATTATGCCGGCGCAGGGGCCGGATGGTACAACCAAACAGTGGTGGTAAGGTTCGAACGCTGCGATCACCTGTTTGGCAATGGCGCGGGTGGTTGTGCCGTCGTTATTGTTGAAGGCAGGCTGCCCGTATTAGGTTTATGTTTGATGAAACTTTGCGCAACAGTCCGTTTTTTCCAACAACGTCAGGCTTGCAAACCCAATATTGGGTCGCATTGCGTCTACAATGCAGGTCATTAAAAATCCAACGCGCTGAGTTCCCAGGAATGGCCCTTCAGACGCTCTTCTACGGTCGACCGCAAAGCCGCAGTACAAAACCAATCAAATGAAGGCGATCATTTTTTTTGCGTTTGTTTAACTGCGTCAGCGATCTGGTCTTTGATGCCGTCAAAGGCACTTTGGTTGGCTTCTTGCGTTGCTTCAGCCATCTTCTTCATCAAGCCCAAAGCTTCTTCAACGGCAGCGTTCATTGCTTTAGCTTTCGCCTGCATTGATGTTGTATCGGTAGCTTCCTGCGCCATTTTCTGCGCCGATTGGGTCATTTGCTGGAAAATCTCCATTTGCTTTTCAAGCATATCCTTGTAGCTCGCAGCGGCGGCCTTGTTGGCCTCGCTCAAAGCTTCGAAGTTCCGCTTGTTGGCCTCCATCAAGCCAGCAACATCAAACATATCCGATTTTGGCAGATCCAGGTTTTCGAACAAATTGAGCGGATCAAATAGTTTGCTCATCTTGTTAGGGTCAAAGGCGTCCATCATTTCTTTGAAGTCAAATGGGTTCTTTGTCATGGCGGATCTCCAATTTAGCGATTTGCGGCAGCTTCAAGTGGACACTGTGACCTGCCGCGACCATTGCCGCAATGCCAACCATCGCACAGACTGCTAAACGCTTATGAAATTTTGCACGTTGTACCCAAATTGGGCCAGCCCCAAGGTTGATCGCGCAATTGCCGCGCCAAATAAGCCCGTCTAAGGTCGAGGTCTATCGCCGGGGTGTTTTCAAAAACTACTTATCAAAGTGACGCTGTGATACCTCCGTCGACGAACACAGTTGTGCCGTTGACGAAGGACGATGCTGCCGACGCCAGAAAAATGCAGGTTCCAACCAATTCATCGACGTTGCCCCAACGCCCCGCTGGAGTGCGTTTTTCAAGCCATGCCGAAAATTCAGGGTCTGCAACCAAGGCTGCATTGAGTGGCGTATCAAAATAACCCGGCGCCAGCCCGTTGCATTGCAATCCATACTTTGCCCAGTCGGTTGCCATGCCCTTGGTCAGATTGGCCACCGCACCTTTCGTCATCGTGTAAGGTGCAATGCCGGGCCGGGCCAGGGCCGTTTGCACAGAGGCAATGTTGATGATTTTTCCGTTCCCGCGTCCAATCATATGACGTGCGCAGGCTTGCCCCACGTGAAAAACACTGGCGATGTTGGTTTGCATCAGCCGTTCGAACGCATCGGCAGGAAAATCTTCCAACGGTGCGCGGTGTTGCATGCCGGCATTGTTGACCAGAATGTCGATCGCACCGGTGTCGGCCTCAAAGCCATCGACCGCTTTGCGCACGGCATCATGATCGGTAGCGTCAAACGGCAGCACATGCGCTTTTGCATCAAATTCAGCACGTGCCGTTTCGAGTTTGCCCTTATCACGACCGTTCAGAACGATTTCCGCGCCGGCGGCCTGCAAACCTTTGGCGAGGGCAAAGCCGATGCCTTGTGAAGATCCAGTGATAAGGGCGCGACGGCCCGTCAGATCAAATAGGTTCAGGCTCATGGGATCTCTCTTTGCGCTCGACGTCAATTTTAAAGAGGCTTATGTTAACGATAACAAATATTGTCAAGCAAAGCGGAGGGTCAGGCGGTCGACACTAATGCGATGCGTCCGCCTATCCCAGAAAGGATCTTGCATGAAATCCTTGGTCATCCATGCGCCGCTCGATCTGCGGATCAAAGAGAGCGTCGCGTCAGATCCCGGCCCTGGCGAAGTCCAAATTGCCATCGCTGCGGGGGGGATTTGCGGCTCCGACCTGCATTACTATCAGCACGGCGGCATTGGTTCAATCCGACTGAAAGAGCCCATGATCCTGGGGCATGAGGTTTCAGGGCATATCACCGCGCTCGGCGAAGGCGTCGAAGACCTCAAGGTTGGGCAACTTGTGGCGGTGTCGCCGTCGCGCCCGTGTCACGACTGCGTTTATTGTCACGAAGGCAAACACAACCACTGTCTCAACATGCGGTTTTACGGATCAGCTATGCCGTTTCCTCATATTCAGGGCGCTTTTCGCCAGGTGCTGGTGGCAGATCAGGCGCAATGCGCCCCAGCCGACGGATTGACCGCAGGAGAGGCTGCAATGGCGGAACCACTCGCAGTATGTTTGCACGGCGCGCGACAGGCTGGCGAACTCCTGGGCAAACGCGTGCTGGTCACAGGGTGCGGACCCATTGGACTTTTGTGCATCCTGGCTGCGCGCCGGGCTGGTGCCGCTGAGATCGTCGCCACGGACCTTACGGATTTTACTCTGAAAATGGCCTCGGAGAACGGCGCCGACCGGGTCATCAATTCGCGCGAAGATCCTGACGGTTTGAAGGCTTATGAAATCAACAAGGGTACATTTGACGTTTTGTTCGAATGTACGGGTGTGGCCCCTGCCCTCGCTGCAGGCATTGCCGCTTTGCGCCCACGCGGCATCATAGTCCAATTGGGTCTGGGTGGTGATATGCAAGTTCCGGTTCAGTCGATCACCGCTAAAGAATTGCAATTGCGTGGGTCGTTCCGGTTCCATGAGGAGTTCTATACCGGCGTCGAATTGATGCAAAAGGGGTTGATTAATGTGAAGCCTCTCATCACGCAGACGCTTGATTTGGCTGATGCTGTGAAGGCTTTTGAAATCGCGGCGGATCGCACACAAGCCATGAAAGCACAGATCGCTTTCGCTTAAATCGAGCATGCCAATAGTCTGCGAGGTCTTTCGATTTACGGCTATTGTGGCAGGGAACAGTCATAAATTGGGGAGACATGGCAGTGTCATTTTTTGAAATACATGACCCGGTGTTTGGGCAATATGTCATGGGCAATGCGCCGGTCAAACAGCTGGCAACGGGCTTTGATTGGGTCGAGGGACCTGTTTGGTTCGGCGATGCGGGATGTCTGTTGTTTTCGGATATTCCCAACAACCGCATTCTGCGCTGGACACCTGATGACGGAGTAACAACCTACCGCGCGCCTTCCAATTATTCCAACGGCCATACCCGCGACAAGGCGGGGCGTCTGGTTTCTTGCGAGCACGGCGCCCGACGGGTCACACGCACCGAGCTTGATGGTGCGGTCACTGTTATTGCCGACAGTTTTGACAACAAGCCTCTGAATTCGCCCAATGATGTCATTGTCAAATCTGATGGCTCGATCTGGTTCAGTGATCCTCACTACGGTATCATGACCAACTACGAAGGCTTTGCATCGCCACAGGAGAACCCATGCGTTGTGTACCGGGTTGACCCGGAAACGGGTGACATGAGCGTCGTGGTCGATGATATGAACTGCCCCAACGGTCTGGCATTCTCACCCGATGAAAAGTTGCTCTATGTGGCTGATACCGGACGAATGTTTTCGGATGATGCACAACATATTCGCGTATATGATGTAGAGGACGATGCCGTGTGCAACGGTCGACATTTCCATACAATTGATCCCGGTATTGCAGATGGTATTCGGGTGGATACAGATGGCAATCTTTGGTCTTCGGCTGCAGACGGGGTCCATTGTATATCGCCGGAAGGTCGTCTTTTGGGCAAAATCCTAGTACCCGAGTTAGTGTCCAACATTTGTTTTGGAGGTCGTGCGAAACATCAATTGTTCATCACGGCAACCACCAGCGTCTATCGCGTCACATTGAATAGGTCAGGCGTGCAATTCCCGTGATAATCGGTTTCGACCGGTGCCGATTTGAATGTGATAGCCAAAGTGACGTCAGTCAGCATTGGCTATCTATGCAGAAGGCTTGTGTCGCAGCGCGCAAAATATCTTGTGTTTTGGCAACGCAGGAAATGCGCTAAGTGTCGGGCATGACTTTGACACACCAACCCCGCAATGACCTGATTGTGTGCCCGCATTGCGACGCGGCTTACACTCTGCAGCGTCCCGGCAATGGGCAACGCGCGGTATGCCATCGCTGCCACACGATACTTATCATGCCCCGCCGCAAAGCCGGGTTGCAGATAATTTCCTTATCAATCGCTATCGTAATCCTGATTACTGCTGCCGCTATTTTCCCCTTCCTGAGCATATCCATCGGGGGTGTGCACAATTCAGTTTCGGTGCTGGATGCTGCCCTTGCCTTCAGCGATGGGCCCTTGGTCGTCCTTTCATTGACGACCGCGGCGCTGATTATTTTTGTCCCTCTGACACGGGTGTTGTTGTCGCTCTACGTGCTTGTGCCCATCGTCATGGATAAACCGCCTGCCCGCAAAGCGGCTCACGCCTTTCGCATAGCAGAAGCCTTGCGCCCATGGTCCATGGCAGAAATCTTCGCGATTGGTTGTGCTGTGGCGCTGGTCAAAATCAGTGCATTGGCGGACGTCAGCCTTGGCCCGGCCTTTTGGCTTTTTGCCATACTGGTTCTTTTGGTGGTGGTGCAGGACAGCTTTTTATGCAGATGGTCCGTATGGAACGCGCTGAGCAACCCAAAGAAATCGTAAGCGCAAAAGACCTTGGTGTCGTCGCCTGCAGACGCTGTATGCAGGTCTGGCCGCAGGAGGTAAAAATCTGTGCGCGGTGTGGGCACAAATTGGTGCAACGAGACACCAAATGCCTGCAACGGGTCTGGGCGCTCTGGGTCATGGGTTTGATTTGCTACATTCCGGCAAATCTCTATCCGATGTTGCAGACACGTGCGCTTTTCACCACGCAACAAGACACGATTGTGGGCGGTGCGATCGAGTTGTTTCACTACGGAAGCTACGGCGTCGCAATCATTATCCTGGTTGCCAGCGTCATGATCCCTATAGCCAAATTTCTTGCTATTGCGTTTTTGTCGATCTCGGTGACCCGACCCTCGAGCGTCTCAAAAAACCAACGTCAATTGCTCTATGAGATCGTGGAATACATTGGCAGGTGGTCAATGATTGATATCTTTGTTGTTGCGATCTTGTCCTCTCTGGTGCAACTCAATGTTCTTGTGGCCATTAGCCCCGGTCCGGCCAGCTTGTTTTTTGCGCTATCGGTGATTTTTACTATGTTGTCTGCGCAGGCATTTGACAGCCGAATGATCTGGGACGCGCAACAAAGCGGCGAGGGACGGAATACGAATGACGAACAGCCCTGATCCGGTGCCCATCGATCCAGCATGCGAATCCCTATTGGGACGGGCCTCTATTATCTGGCTGATTCCAATTGTTGCCCTGGCCATTTCCTTGACGGTCGCTTGGCAATCCTACAATGACCGCGGACCGCTGATTTCCATCGAATTTGAAAATGGTGCAGGCATATCCGTGGATCAGACCGAAGTGCGCTTTCGCGACATCAAGGTGGGTGTGGTTGAAAGCGTTTCTTTTGCCGAAGGGCTGGACGGAGTTGTCGCACTGGTGCGGCTGGAAAAAGAGGTTGCTCCCTTTGTTGATGCTGGTGCTTCTTTCTGGGTTGTGCGTCCCGAATTGTCGGTCAGGGGCGTGTCCGGTCTTGATACCGTCATCAGTGGTATTTTCATTGAAGGCTCCTGGGACAGCCAGATTGGCCCGACGCGCACCAAATTCAAAGGTTTGGAAACGGCACCACTATTTCGACCTGGTCGCGAAGGCTTGCAAATTGCACTTCGGACAACACCAGGCGGCTCGTTAACGGACAACAGCCCAATCCTCTTTCGCGGCATTGAAATTGGCTTGGTGGGTCCCGCCCGCATTTCCCGCGAAGGCAGTTTTGCCATTGCCGAGGCGATCATCTACGAGCCACACGGGCGGCTGATCACATCGGCGACGCGCTTTTGGGATACATCAGGGTTCAACGTGTCTATTGGGCCCACCGGTGCCGAAATAGATTTTTCCTCGCTGGCAACCTTGCTCGGGGGCGGTTTGACCTTCGATACCTTCGTTTCAGGTGGCGCGCCGGTGACGGACGGAACAGTGTTCGAAGTTTACGCAGACGAGACATCAGCCCGAAACAGCATCTTCAATGCTTCTGAGGTCGAATTGATAGAGCTGCGCGTTATCTTTGACGACAATATTTCCGGGCTCGTCCTAGGCGCTCCTGTCGAATTGAGCGGGTTGCGCATCGGGTCTGTGCAGAGCCTATCGGGTATCGTCGATTTCGAGAATTTTGGCGATAACGACGTCCGACTTGATGTTGTGATTGGCATTCAACCCTCACGATTAGGCTTGCAAGGAGATATTGATTCAGAAGCGGCGCTTGAGTTTCTGGGTACGCGTGTATCGGAAGGTCTGCGCGCTCGTCTTGTATCTGGCAGCCTTTTGACCGGTGGTTTGAAAGTGGAACTGATCGTTGATGAGGACGCGCCACCAGCAGAAATGGTGCTGTCGCCAAACCAGATTGCGACAATACCTACCACAAAAAGCGATATCTCTGATGCTGCAGCGACGGTCGAAGGCGTCTTTTCCCGCATCAACAGTCTGCCCATAGAGGAATTGCTTAACAGCGCCATCGGTTTCCTGCAAAGCGCTCAATCTTTCATGGCCAGTGAAGACCTGCGTGAGACGCCTCAAGAGGTTCGTGGGCTTTTGGCAGACGTCCGGGGTTTGGTGACATCGCAAGATGTTAAAGACATCCCGGTTTCGGTCAATGCGGCTTTGGCGCGCGTGGAAAACCTGCTTGGACAAATCGAAGTCGGACAAGCGGTTGATCGGATCGTCGAGGCCATCGATGCTGCTAAAACGGCAGCAAACTCTGTCACTTTGTCGGTCGCCGGTGTGCCTGAATTGATTGACAATCTTAGCGGTGTTGCGGCCAAGGCCCAAGCCATGCCTGTGGAGGATCTGACGCAGCAGTTGACCGAGCTCCTCGCTTCGGCAGACGCGATTTTGGGCACACCCGCCGCGCAGAACCTTCCTGCATCCTTGAGTGCAGCACTTGATGAACTCAACGCCACGCTGACTGAATTGCGCGAGGGTGGGGCTGTCCAGAATGTGAATGCAACCCTCGAATCCGCGCGTGATGCGGCAGATGCAGTTGCCCTGTCCAGTCAGGACCTGCCAGCATTGGTGGAAAGGATCACCGAAGTGTTTGATCAGGCAAGCCGGACCATTGAAGGTTACAATCAGGGTGATGTTATAAGCCGCGATGCCCAAGCGGCTTTGCGTGACATTTCGCAAGCAGCCGACGCTCTCACCGCGCTGGCCCGCTTACTGGAACGAAATCCCAGCGCATTGATCAGAGGACGATGACCATGAACGTAACCAAACTTTTGGGTCTGATGGGATGTTACTTGGTGCTGGCGTCCTGCGCGGTTTCTCCTGATCGCTATGTCGTGCCATCGCCAGAAGTGACGCAAAGACAAAACATTGCCTTTCGATCGGTCGAAATCCGCAAGATTTCCCTGCCTGCTTACGCAGCTTCAGACGAGATACCGCAACAGGGCGCTGATGGTAAACTGACGAGTGCGGGAAGTGTTCTGTGGGCAGACACCCCAGAACGCGCTGTGTCATTGGAGCTTTCCCGCAATCTGGCAAAGTTGACCGGCGCGCGGGTGGCTTCGGAACCGTGGCCGTTTGAAACTTTTGCAGATGCCCGCCTTGAGATCCGGTTTGAAAGTCTGATCGCGGGCGACGATGGTCAATTCCGCACCACAGGACAGTACTTTGTTGCCGTAGAAAGCGGCAACGAACGGTCGGGATTGTTCGATCTCACTGTTACCTTTGATCCCGCTGGCGGTCCACAAGCGATTGCTGTTGCCCGGGGACAGATCATACTGGATTTGGCGCGCTACGTTGCTGCCAACGGGTTGCGCTAGGATTCAATTAAGCCATTTAGGTGGAACTCTGGCTTAAGCATATGGAAAATGGACACTGTTTTTGATGTCCAAGCGCCAGTTCGGTGGTCCAGATTTTTACTCGAAGTCCAACACATGGTGCACCTCATCTATCGGATCTGGGCACATGTGTCACGTCAGCAGGCCATTCTCCCGCATTTTTTGGATGGCGTCAGTATCATAACCCAGGCTGGTAAGAATAGCGTCGGCGTCGCCGCCAAGGGCGCCCGGTGACGCCGGACGTTGCGGCGTGCTGCGGCTGAAACGCGGAGCTGGGCTTGCCTGCGAAACATCTTGATCCTTGAAAAAGACTTCCCGTTTTGCGTTTTGTTGGTGATTGGGGGCTTCTTTGTAATCCAAAACCGGTGCGACACAGGCGTCTGTACCCTCGAATAGTTTTTCCCATTCGGCCCGGGACCTTGTCTTGAATATTTCGGCAAATGACGCGCAATCCGATGGCCATCTTGAAGAGTTGTGTTGCACCTTTGGGCCAGGATGCGGTATTTCTGCAATCTCAAGCAGCTCTTCGAAAAACTGCGGCTCCAACGCTCCCACTGAGATAAATTTACCGTCCGCACATTCGTAGCAGCGGTAAAACGGCGCAGCACCATCAAGCCAATTGCTCTCTCGTTGTGTCCCCCATTTACCTTGTGCTTGCAGACTATGAATCAACCCCATCATCGCGGGCACACCATCTACCATGGCGGCATCAACAACCTGGCCTTTGCCTGACACATTGCGCTCGATGATCGCGGACAACAGACCAAAGATCAGAAACATTGTACCGCCGCCAAAATCGGCAACCAGATTGAGCGGTACAACGGGGGGGCGATCTGCGGGACCAATTGCGTGCAACGCACCCGTCAGAGATAGGTAGTTGATGTCATGACCGGCTGTATGGGACCAAGGGCCATCTTGCCCCCACCCCGTCATCCGCCCGTAAACAAGAGTGTCCGGGCAGACGTCAGGCCCGAGGCCCAAGCGTTCCATAACACCGGGGCGATACCCCTCAATCAAGATGTCGGCCCGGGCGATCATGGCTTTGGCGACGGTTAGCCCCGCCTCTTTTTTCAGATCAAGCGCAATGCTCTTTTTGCCACGCCGATTGATATCCGTGGGATCTGCTGGGGCGGATCTGCGGTCAATCACAATGACCTCGGCACCCAAATCCGCAAGCAATTGACCTGCCAAGGGCGCAGGTCCGAGCCCGGAAAACTCAACAACTTTCAAAGAGGCAAGCGGGCCGCTCATTCAGCCATGTGGCACGCCACCCGCGCACCGCGAACGTTGCGCATTTCCGGTCGCTTTTCGCTGCAAATACCGGCCGCGAGCGGGCAACGCGGATGGTACGCGCATCCCGTTGGCGGATTGATCGGGTCCGGAATTTCGCCTTTCGGCGGGGGTACATCGCGTCCGAAATTTCCAAGCTGAGGTGCTGCGGCCAGCAGCATTTGGGTATAGGGGTGTTTGGGGTCGTCAAAGAGCGCGTCCGGCCCGGCCTCTTCAACAAGACGCCCCAGGTAAAGCACGCCAATCCTGTCAGCCATATGCTGAACAACGGTGAGATCGTGGCTAATAAAGAGATATGTCAGGCCAAATTCATCTTTCAGATCGCTCATGAGGTTCAGCACTTGTGCCTGCACCGAGACATCAAGCGCCGAGGTTGGCTCATCGCAAACAATCAGTTTCGGCTCTGAGGCAAGCGCCCTCGCAATGCATATGCGTTGCCGTTGCCCACCGGAGAATTCATGAGGAAACTTGCCCGCGTCGCGCGCCGACAAACCCACTTGTTCCAAGAGACGCTCCGCCATGCCTTCGGTATTGCCGCCACGTGCGGCTACCGGCTCGACGATTACATCGCGCACGCGCCATCGGGGGTTCAGAGAGGCAAATGGGTCCTGAAAAATCATCTGAATATCACGTCGCACGGCATCGATTTTGGCGGCATCGGTTTCGCGCGCCAGATCCGTACCGCGAATTTCCACCGCACCCTTGGACGGGTTCAGCAAGCCCACCAGCATTTTGCCGATGGTTGATTTGCCAGAACCGCTTTCCCCGACCAGCGCATATACGCTGCGTTCGGCAATCTCGAAACTGACGTCTGAAACGGCTGTCAAATAGGATTTCTCACGGCGCTCAATCAGACGGTTGAGCCATGGCTTCGAAACATCAAAAATACGGCTCAGATTGCGAACATCAACCAGACCCATCAGGCAACAGCCTCTCTGGTCATTGGAAACCAGCATGCTACACGCCCTGTCCCGTCCTCGATCCGTGGACCTTTGGATTGGCGGCATTGATCCTGCGCTTGTGGGCAGCGTGGGTGAAAGGCGCATCCTTGAGGCAGCGCATCCAGTCGCGGCATCGCGCCCGGGATCTGATGCAGCCGATCTTTGCCGCGCGAGGCGAGTGGTGTCGATCCCATCAGACCGTCCGTGTAGGGGTGATGAGGCGCCGTCAGCACGTCGCGCACAGGCCCAAGCTCAGCCAACTGCCCGGCGTACATCACCGCGACACGGTCAGCAGCTTCAGCGATCACACCCATGTCATGGGTGATCAACATGACTGCCGTTTCGCGTTCGCGGCAGAGCTTTTTAAGCAAGGAAATGATTTGAGCCTGCACGGAGACATCTAGTGCGGTGGTTGGCTCATCCGCAATGATGAGCAATGGTTCCGCGCAAAGAGCTAAGGCGATCACAACGCGTTGACGCATGCCACCGGAAAACTCATGTGGATAGCTGCCTACGCGCTCCGCAGCGCCCGGAATGCCAACCTCTTCCAAGGCGGCCACCGCGCGTTTTTCGGCCTCTGAACGCGAGATGTTCAAATGCGCAAGCATGGTTTCGGTCAACTGGTCTCCGATCCGCAACAAGGGGTTCAGGGAGGTCAGCGGGTCCTGAAAGACCATGCCGATTTCCTTGCCACGCAGGCGCCGCATGTCTTCGCCCTTCAAATGGTCAATGCGCCTGCCACGTAGCCAAATCTCTCCCTTGGCGATATGCGCCGGGGGGTTCAGCAGCCCGATGACCGCATTCCCGGCCATGGACTTTCCAGCCCCTGACTCACCAACCACGCCCAGGATCTCGCCGGGTGCAATGTCGTAACTGACGCCATCGACAGGGCGCAAAATGCCGTCGCGTGTTGGGATCTCTACGGTCAGATCGCGGATGGATAAAATCGCTTCGCGCACTAGCGAAGCCTCGGGTTCAGGGCGTCGCGCAGCCAGTCACCCAGAAGGTTCACCGACAAAGCCAGTGTCAGCAATGTGATTGAGGGAAAGAGCAAAATCCACCATTCACCAGAGAAGAGGAACCCTTGCCCGATGCGTATCAATGTACCAAGGCTGGGTTGTGTTGGTGGTGCGCCAACACCGAGAAAGCTCAGTGTCGCTTCGGCAATAATCGCCAACGCCAGCGAGATTGTGGCAATCACCAGAACCGGGCCGAGAACGTTGGGCAGGATGTGGCGCAGCATGATGGTGCCGGATCCGCGTCCGATCAGGCGAGCAGCCTGAACATATTCCTTGTTCTTCTCTACTAACGTGGCCCCGCGTACTACGCGCGCAAATTGCACCCAATCGCTCAGGCCAATCGCGATGATCAAAACCCAAATCGCCATTTGATCGCGATATTCTATGGGCGTGATCCCCTTGGCGATCCCAAAGATCAACATGGCCACCAAGATGGCTGGAAAGGTCAATTGTACGTCAGCGACGCGCATGATGATGGTTTCGACCCATCCCCCCAGATACCCTGCAAGAAGTCCTAAAGTGACACCCAAAACCATTGCAAAGAGCACTGCCGCAGCCCCGACGAAGAGGGAGATGCGCAGGCCATAAAGAATGGTCGAGAAGACATCGCGCCCCTGATCATCTGTTCCAAGCCAGAAGGTCTCGCCGGTAAAGGCGTTGGGTTCCATTGGTTTTGAGAAACCGTTCATCAGGTTGAGCGAGCCGGGATCAAAAGGGTTGTAAGGGGCAATCAAAGGCGCAAAAACCGAGCAGAACACCATGATCAATACCATTACAGCTGACGCAATCGCGACAGGTGATTTCTTGAATTGATAGGCGAAATCACTGTCGAGTGCGACGCGCAACCGTGAGCGTTCTGGCTGCTTCAGAGGTGTATTCAGGGACGTTTCAACCATCAATGTGCCGCCGTTCTATCCACACGCAAGCGCGGGTCGATTGCAAAATAAAGGAGATCAACAATTAGGTTGATGCCAACAAACATGACCGAGATCAGCATCAGATACGCGGCCATCACCGGAATATCGACGAATTGAATGGCGTTGATGAACAAAAGGCCAACGCCTGGCCATTGAAAAACAGTTTCCGTGATGATCGCAAAGGCGATGATTGACCCAAGCTGTAAGCCGGTCACAGTAATCACCGGAACCAACGTGTTTTTGAGCGCATGTCGAAAATTTACCGCACGTTCACGCAGCCCGCGCGCGCGGGCAAACCGGATGTAGTCCTGACGCAGCACCTCGAGCATTTCAGATCGCACAAGACGCATGATCAGCGTCATCTGAAACAGGCCAAGAGTAATGGAAGGCAAGATCAAGGCTTTGAGACCGCTTTCGGTCAGGAAACCTGTAGACCAATAGCCAAGTTTCACTGTTTCACCTCTGCCGAAACTGGGCAACCAGCCAAGTTCCACTGAAAACAGATAGATCAGCAAAATACCAATCAGAAACGTTGGCAGTGAAACACCTACAAGCGACGCGGACATGATTGCATTCGCGGCAAACCCGTTACGTCGGATTGCGGTGAAAACCCCCAAGGCAATGCCAATTGTGATCGCCAAAAACCCGGACACCGCAGCAAGTTCGAGCGTCGCAGGTGCGCGCTCGATCAGGATATCGGACACGGGTCTGCCCTGGCGGTAGCTGACACCGAAATTCCCCTGCGCGGCATTCTTGAGAAACTTGAAATACTGAACAGGGAACGGATCGTTAAGTCCCAGCTGGTCTCGCAGACGTTCTATGTCTGCCTGCGTGCGCTCCTGCCCCAGCATGTTGTCCACTGGATCGCCCACAAAGCGAAACATCGAAAACGCAACAAGGCCGACGACCAACAGCACAATCGCGGACTGGAAAACGCGCTGTATTACGTAGGCTAGCATGAGAACTCACATTTCCCGACGGTCTTTGCAGACACGTGTTTCAATTGACCGTCACCCATCGGAGAATAAAGAAGTTATCAGGCCGCTGCGTCAGGTCGATATTGGCCTGTGTTCCCCAGACCAAGGGTTGCACATACAGCGGCACGTAGGCGACGTCGTCCTGCAGGATCTTGGCGCTCTCATCCAACATCGCCTGGCGCTTGCCATCATCGATTTCGGACTGAATCAAAGGCAGCAATTCATCGATCCGCGCGTTGGAATATCCCCCGAAATTCCATGACCCCAGCTTCTTTTCTTCATTTGGCGTGCTGGCGAGAAAACGGATCGGGTGTTCGGCGTCAAAGGTGCCAGGGGACCAGCCCAACAGGTACATGTCGTAATTATCGGCCCGTAGTTCTGGCCAGTAATTCTGAACCGGCATCGCGTCGAGCGTCGCCTTGATCCCGATCTGTGCCAACATGCCGGTCACGGCTTGGCAGACGGCTTCATCGTTCAAATATCGATCATTGGGGCACTTCAAACCCAGCGAAAACCCATCAGGGTACCCGGCTTGTGCAAGCAGTTCGCGCGCCTTGTCGGGATCATAAGCTGGGCGATCGGCATGCTGTGCGCTGAAACCGCGCATCGCGGGGCTCACCAATTGGCTCACCTCTTCCGCATTGCCGCGCATGATCGTCTGCAAAATCGCCGGCACATTTACGGCATGGGCCACGGCCTGACGTACCCGCGGATCCGCAAACGGGTTCGCATCGGGGCTGTCGCTGGAGTACTTCAATGCAGAGGCTTCGTGTGGAAAGCCCAACATGATCACGCGGGCCTCAATCCCTTGAATTACCTTTACCTGATCGTTTGACGCCAATCGCGCTGTGTCCTGAATAGGCACTGGGTTGATGAAATCAATATCGCCCGACAATAAGGCCGCTACAGCGGTGGCTGGATTTTGAATGGGTGTCAATTCTGCGCGCGTGATGTTGTGCTCGGCCGTGTCCCACCACTCCTCAAAGGGTTCCAGCACGGTGCGGAGCCCTGGTTCTCGGCCAACTACTTTGAATGCGCCAGTACCGTTGGTGTTCAGTGTGGCATAGTTGCCATTATCCTTGTCGGGCCGGGTGGCGTTGTTGGCTTCGGCCCAACCTGCGTCAAGGATCATCCAATTGGCGATACTCTCGGGGAAAATCGGATTGGGCGCGCTGGTGAGAATGTCGATGGTGTAGTCGTCAACAATCTGCACGTCCGAGACAGGTGCAAACCAGCTGCGTGTATCGGATCCTTCATCCGACGCCCGCTTATAGGAAAAGAGAACATCTTGCGCGTCAAATGAGCTGCCGTCGTGAAACGTGACACCTTCGCGCAGTTTAAAACGCCAGCCCTCGCCCGCGCCAATTGGTTCCCAGGATGTTGCCAGAGCAGGTTCTATGCTCATGTCTTTGCCGCGTCGCACAAGCCCTTCATAGACATTGTTCAAAAATCCCAGCACAGGTGCCGAGTTTACGGCATGAGGGTCCATTGTCTGCGGATCGGTTGTTTCCGCCCAGCTGAATTCTTCGGCATCCGCAGCGGAAGCCAAAGCTAGGACAGCGATGATCAATCGGGCGGAACGCAGCATGGTGGGACCCTCATTGTTTCTGAAAATTAAGCTGACTGGCGGCGCAGAAAATAGACCTCTGCACCGCCAGTCTATCAGAAAACGCGCCTGATTGGCAGGCGCGCGTTCTTTAGTTCAGTTTGAAGTATTTGAATTTGGGAGAATCTTCGGCTTCCACAACAGTGTCCACGCCTGATTTCATACCCCAGTTCAGCACTTGGTGGTGGATCGGAATGTAAAGCTTTTCATCCTGAACGACCTGCCAGATCTCCGCGATGTCAGCATCGCGTGCTTCAAGGTCGGTATTGGACGCAAGGCTCTGAATTTTGGCATTCAGATCGTCATTGGTGAAACGTGTCGCATTCCAGGAACCGTATTTGTCATCCCGGCCATGCACTAGAAAGTTAAAGATATACTCGGAATCGTAAGTCGGAACGCCCCAGCCCAACATGTAAAAATCCGTTTCCAGATTGCTGAGCAGCGGGAAGTGTTGCGCCTTTGGCTTGGCATCCAGGTTCACGTTAATGCCAATTTGCGCCAACATGCCGACTGAAGCCTGACAGATTGCTTCATCGTTGATGTAGCGGTCATTCGGGCAATCGAGCTGGATAGAGAACCCATCGCCATAGCCCGCGTCCGCCATCAGCGACTTGGCCTTGTCGAGATCGGTGGATGACGACGCGTCCATGGTCTCGTCCCAGCCATTCACGAAGGGCGGGGCAATCATGCCAGCCGGTGCCGACTGGCCCCGCATCACAACCTGTTGGATGGCGTCGCGGTTGATCGCAAGGTTCATTGCTTCACGCACGCGTTTGTCTGCCAAAGGGTTGGCCCCATCCACGTTGTCATTTTTCAGATCTGCGTCGCCCGAGTTCAGGCCAAAGAAGATCACCCGGTTTTGTGGCGCTGTACGCACATCAAGACCATCCGTCCCGGCGACCCTTTCAAGATCCTGAACTGGAACATCCTGGATGAAATCAACTTCGCCCGATAACAAGGCAGCCACGCGGGTCGCGGCATTCTGGATCGGTGTATAGATGATCTCTGTTACTTCGAGAGGAAATTCACCGATGCCCCAATAGGTCTCATTCGCCGCCAAAACGGTTTTGACATCAGGCTCACGGCTGACCAGCTTGTAGGGGCCAGTGCCATTGGCATTCTTTGCTGCAAAGGTGTCTTCACCGCCTTCGTAATCCTGAACCTTGGTTGCTTTGTTTGCTTCAGCCCAGTCCTTGTCCATGATGAACATATTGGTCAGATTGTTCGGCATGATTGGGTTTGGACCATCGGTGACGATCTCAATTGTGTAAGCGTCAGGCGCTCGCACCTCGGACACGGATGCCAGTAGTTCCTTGTAATCGGAATCTTCGGTCATGGCCCGCTCGAGGCTGAATTTGACGTCAGCGCTGTCAAAGGCTGCGCCATCATGGAACGTCACACCTTCGCGCAGTTTGAAGGTCCAGACATTCGGATCTTCTTCCGAAGGCGCCCATTCCGTTGCCAAGGCCGGAACGATGGTGCCGGAATGGTCGCGCATGACCAGCGGCTCCATAATTTGATGCGCCAGAGCAGAAGTTGGTCCTTCGTTTTGCGCATGCGGATCGAGGGTCAACGAGTCGCCCGCGCGTGCCCAACGCAGTGTTTCAGCGCTGGCAAGTGCAGTGCTCGAAAGCAGTACAGCAACGGATAGCAATGAGGTCGTGAATTTCATAGTAATCTCCCCTTTTATTTTTCTGGCGCCTATCTTTGGGACAGGGCTTCATTTGGCAAGCCCCTTCTGCAGACAAAACGCGAATGTTATTGAAACTATTAGGGAAAAATTCAAGCCGCCCAAAATTCAGGCGGCGCCGGGGATCAGAATCTGTCGTCCCCCTTCTTCAAAGGTTTTCATCGACAGCGGCCAAACCGTTCCAGGCCAGCGCAGTTCCATCTCAAGCCGACGGGGTCGATATACAGCTGTATAAAGCGTACCGAACCCCGCGTTGAATGCGGTCGAATAAAGCGGTGGCCTCAAAAATGCACCGATGAATTTTTCTTCTGGGTCGCGGTGCAGGGTCAATCGCTGCAACAGGAACCTTTCCCGTTCCACCGTCGCCGTGAACCGCGCGTGGCTCACCCATTCCACATTTTCCTGATGGTTCGTGGCCACGGCCGCATGGGTGATCAAAGCAGGTCTGTCAGGGGCCATCATGGCCGTTAGGTACTGGCGTTTCTTGTCCAAAACGGTGACGTTGTAGCTCATATGTGTCGGCACGCGCGCTAAAACCTCACCGGCTTCCTCAGCGGTTTCGCAGGTCTGCAGCACATAGCGCAGGATAATTGGCACCCCAAACCCGTCCCCCACAACACGACGGCCGCCGAAGGTCAGCGAAATGGCAAGACCCGCGTCATTGACCCCGTCAACCATGCCCCAAAGCCCATCCGATGTGCCCATAACTTGCCGACCCTGCCATTTGGTGTGCAACACAAGACTGTCAAACGCATTGGGGTTATAGTCATAATTGCGCACCATTACCGGCTGTTTGCCGGGCCAGATGGCTTGGCTGCATCCCGCGAGGTAAGGCGGTGGGCAATAGAACGACAAGAACCGCGCGGCCAGGTCACCTCCGCCCGCCAGCTCGCACAATTCCTCATACAGCGGAACGATTTCCGGCATGTGGTGATTCAACGCATTCCGCGACTCGGTATAGGTCGGACGGGCGCTCTCGCCCTCCTTAAGCCACCAGCGTTTATAATCCGGCCAGTATTCGGCGAAAAGCCCGGACCATTTCCGCCCGGGCGTTTCTTCACTTACGGCGCGCCATAACATGGGGTGCGCAATCCTTTCGAGCTACAGGATTTTGAACGCCGGATCCGCCAGCGCTGTTGCCGTGGGCAGTGGTTTGGCTGTCACGGACTGTTTGATGCCATGGATCCACTTTTTCGCGCGTTCGTTCAACTGAAAACCCTTTGTCATCGACCGACCACGCGTCACCAATATGCCAATGTCTGCCCCTTCATAGCGGTAATCCCCGGGTTGCAGGATGCGCAGAAAAAACGCCTCGTTTTCCGATTCAACGGCGCGGCGGTGGTAGTCGAACCGATCATAAACCACACGACCGTCTTCCAGCATCTTGTAGATACCGGTCTCCGGGCTCGATGAGCAGATATCCACGCTGTCTTCTGTATGTTTGATCACCATCTGCGACCAGCTGTCGATGTTGGCACTGTCGGCCCAGCGGGCATTCAGTTCATCGACGTCCAGATTGAATTTCTTTTTAGAGAACTCCAGCAGGTGAAACAGAAACAACGGCGCATCCGCATGAGCAAAAGCCGCGTGGTTGGTCATGGAAGATGCGCCAGTGATGCGCGGGTTCAATTCGCCCAGCCAAAGATCGCCGGTTTTCTTGTCGATCAAAAAATCGAGCTCGAAGTATCCGCGATACCCCTCCTTGCGCAGTTGCTCGCCGAATTTGAATGTGAGATCCCGCGCCTGTTCACGCACTTTTGGCGGGAAAGCCGTGGAAAGAATTTCATTGCCGCACCATCCACCGCGATAAGGTGTCAGTTCCTTGAACCCGACAAGCTCGGTCATCAAGGGGCCAACGATGGTTCCTTCTTTGGTGGCACAAGCCTCGATTGCAGATCCCCTGCAGTCGATCCGCTTCATGATTTTGATCTCACCCTCGCCGATGATCTCATGCTCATGCCGGCGGAAATCGGCCTCGGATTTGATGAAAAACGTTGTGTGACCGCTGTCACCAAAGGCCGACTGCAGCACCAAGTCGTGCCCGATCTTCGCTTTTTCGCAGGTTTTCTTCAGATCTTCATAGGACTTCACCTCGGCCAAAACGTTTGGAACAGACGGTACACCCGCCTTGTTGCCGATGCGTACTGTTTCGATCTTGTTGTCCATTTTGGTGCGCAATTTGGCCTTGGGGAACCAGACATCCGCACCCAACTCCTTGGACAACCGCTCCGTTTCTGCGTCGAACATCAAGAAGACAAACTTGGGCTTGCCGCCACGCCGCCTGATGAAATCAATCACCTCCTTGTGCTGCAGCAGGTAATTATTGATGTCTTCAATGGACTGGAATTCCGCATGTGGTTGCTCGGAGGGGCAAAACACATTCGGATGCTTGCCGCCATAACAATCAATGTAGCAAATGTATTTGAAGTTCTTCACCCATTCATCCAGCCCCAGAAGGTTGAAGTTCGTGGCTGAGATGAAGTAGATCGGGTCCTCATTACGGTGAAAATACCGTCGGATTTCCGAGATGTTCTTCAGAACCGTGGCGGGCATGTTTTCTGTCCTCTCTGTTCGCTTACTCTGCCGCAGGGGCAAGTTTTGTGCTGGTTTTGGCATGAACGAGCGTTTGCAACGCTTCTTGTGTAAAGACCCTGAGACCCAGATCGGGCCGATACCCGTGGATTTCACTCACATCGAGCGCCAGCATGAAAGCCAGGATTTCTTTGCTGACAACCTGCCCCGGCACCAAGATCGGAAAGCCGGGCGGATAGGGAATGATGAAACTGGCGGAAACCACCTCTTCGCCGGCATTAAGTGCCTCACCAAGCGAGCCGTTGATGTCGAGATAGTCGCATTTGGCCTCGTCATATGCGAGAAAGAACGCGGACCGAATGTCGCCCTCGCCGGTGGTTTCACATTGGCGGAACGCATCATGGAAACGACTGAAGTCCGGCAAGGGCGGCAAGTCTTCCATCAATGCCTTGACGCGCCGGTCAAAGGACAAACGCTCCATTCGGCTGGCATCATCCAAGCGATCGTCAATGGATTTTGCAATCTCAACCAACACTTCGATCAGATAGGCGACCGAGGATCGCGTGGTGCCGATGTTGGTCATGAACAAAACTGTATTGCGTGACGTCTTGTTGATCTGAATCCCGTATTTGTCCATCAGGATGTCGGTCTTGAACGTATCACCATCCCAGCCTGTTCCACCTACGGCCAAGGTCACGCGAGTTGCGTCGAGGACAAAATCGTCCTGTTCCCAGCAATCCCACATATCGGTCCAGCCCTGTTCTGCGTCATAGTAGCTGGTGACACCGGACTGCCGATGGTGGTCCGGGATCATGTCACCCGCGGTCAATACCTTGAAATACTTCTGTAAAAGCGGGTGTGTGGTGATCGCGCGACGCATGGACATCGCCGCCTCGATCTGACGCTGGACGAACTCATAGCCTTCCAACTCCACCTGCCGTCGCCCGACGTCGAGCGATGCAATGATCTGATAATTGGGCGAGGTCGAGGTATGGGTCATGTAGGCTTCGTGAAACGCCTGTTCCACCTCGCCTTTGAAATCCTGATCATTTACGTGGATCATCGATCCTTGCCTGAGCGACGTCAGCGTCTTGTGCGTTGACTGGGTGCCATAGGCTCGGACCCGCGCGTTGGGCGGCGCGACCAGCCGGGTGTCGAGCAGTTTTTCATCGTCGCAATCCACCAGCTTCGATTGCTGTGCCTCATACAGGCTCGCGTGCTGATCGCTGCGGAACTTGGCGCGCAATGTATTGGCGGCGGCCATCGCAGTTCGTTGTCGATAGGTGGGATTGAACCGGGCGAAGGCAAACCAGGCTTCATCCCATAAAAAGATCAAATCCGGCTTGATGGCCAGACATTCTTCCATCACGCGCTCGACGTTATAAACCAGGCCGTCAAACGTGCAGTTGGTCAACAACAGCATCCGCACCCGGTCGAGTTTGCCTTGGGCTTTCAGTTTCAACAATCGGTGTTTGATCTCGCGCAGCGGGACCGCGCCATACATCGAATATTCGTTGAGCGGATAGCTATCGAGGTAACAGACCTGCGCGCCCGACAGCACCATCCCGTAGTGATGTGACTTGTGGCAATCCCGGTCGACCAGCACAATGTCTCCGGGTCGAACAAGCGCTTGTACAACGATCTTGTTACAGGTCGAGGTACCATTTGTGGCGAAGAAAGTTTGTTTTGAGCCAAAGGCCCGGCTGGCCAGTTCTTGCGCTTCTTTGATCGGCCCATGGGGCTCCAGCAGGCTATCAAGACCGCCAGAGGTGGCGGAAGTTTCTGCCAGAAATATGTTTGGTCCATAAAATGCCCCCATATCCTGGATCCAGTGGCTACGGGTAATCGATTTACCACGGCTGATCGGCATGGCGTGGAAAACCCCGGTAGGTTGTTTGGAGTATTCCACAAGTGCCGTAAAGAAGGGGGTCTTGTTGCGGGCCTGTACCCCGCGCAGAATATTGAGGTGCAGCTCCATGAAGTCTTCTTGGTTGTAAAAAACCCGGCGACAGATCCCCAGATCAAGTCCTGCGATCTCTTCGACCGAGCGTTCCGTGACCAGATAGGCATCAAGTTCCGGACGCACCCTGGCTACCAAACGGCACAGTTCAGGCCCGTAGTTCTCGGGCAGCATGTTGTCGATTTCTTCCTGCCCGCCTGCCCGGTTGAGGTACCGCGAAATGATGCTCTGATCCATTTTTGATTTCAGCACGAGACCCGGGCGAACCACTATCGCCTGAATATTGTGGTTGAACAAAACAGCTACGAGTGCGTCCTCGAGGCTCGGCACCACCAGCGCCTCATAAAGAAACGGGTCTTCCGGGCGGCGCATGCGCGAAACGTTACTGCGGAGCCAACGTTCCTGATGCTCATTTACGTTATCGACGATCAGAACTTCGAAGTAGGGTTTGGCCAAGGCCCGCGCTTCTGGCGGCAACATCGCTTCGTCGTCATGCTCATCCTGATCAACGCTATCGCGCTCTAGTGGAATGTGACGACGTCTGTATGCGCCGGTGGTCAATGCGCGCGTGACCCGACCGACGGCAAACTCCAAGTCACCAAAGGACCCGTGATCGAACTGGCGCCGCAGGTGGTCAAAAGCGGACATACCCGGAAACGCCCAATAAGGTTCGATGATGGCCAATGAGGCAAACAGCTCTTCAATCTTGGTTTGCAACTTGGCCATTTGGCTGGGCTTTGGATCGCGATTCATTGCGGATGTCGCTTCGCGCAACGCACTCCATCGATCGGATCGCAGTTGTATGGCCGAAGAATAATCATTCATCGCATGCATAAGTGTCCTCCCCTGCGCGGGTAAATCACCATTTATGCGACGCGCAGGCACGAGTGCGCGGACAAAATCGGCAACTTATCCGCTAGATTGTTTTTCGTTTCCCTGAGTGTGTTCTGTCAGGGTTTGGTCCACTGGCTCTGTTGTCTTGGCCTCGGTTGTTGTCGGTGCCGCATGTATAAATGGTGTAGCGGACAAAGTATCGTAGGCAGTTCCTTTATATGCAGGCGTCTCTTGGACTTTTTGCGCCGGTACATCCACATGCAGGCCCGCGCGCGACCCTTGTTGTGGAATTTCAAGCGGACCTAGGGTCATGAGATAGGAATCCGTACCGCTTTTTCTGTCATATACAGAAAAATCAACCGACCGGTCGCGGAAGCTTTTGAGCACTTGCCCCAACCCTTTCATGCCGGTTTCGCGTTGACGCCGAACTGTCGACAAATCCACCTCAATCGGGAACATATCCTCTTGCCCGGCTGACTGATGCAGGACATGCGCGGAAGGATCAACAACAAGCGACTTGCCGACACCACCAGCCCCCAAGCCATTGACATCGAAGACATAACATTGAAACTGTGCGGCTGTGGACCGCGCAATCGCCTGTTCCGCATCACGGTCTGTCGTGCCGGTCAATACAGGGTGCAAAAGCACTTCCACGCCCTGCGCCGTCAACTGACGCGTGGTTTCGGGAAACCAGATGTCATAGCAGATCGACAACCCGAACCGGCCCACATCCGGCACATCAAAAACACAGAAATCCGTGCCGGCTGCAATACCTGTCTCATATGGCCGGAACGGGAACATCTTCGCATAGCGACGAATGATCTCTCCATCGGGGTTGATCACAACGGCGGTGTTGAAGATCAGCCCTGATTCCGGATCACGCAGGAACATTGATCCGGGGATCAACCAGATGCGATGCTTGCGTGCCGCTTCGCAAAATGTGTCAAGCGCATCGTTCTGCGGGGCCTGCGTAAACCGGTCTAGCGGGCCATAGGGTGCCAATTCGGAGAACAGTACCATTTGCGTCCAGGGAAAGCGCGCCATCAACACGTCCATCCGTTGAATCATACCCTCCACGTTTGACTGCAGCGCGTTGACATACATTTGCACGCCGGCAATGGCGAAAGGGCTCATAATTCACTACTCCATCGCGACGGATCGCACCATAACAGCCCAAATCTCCCGTCGCATCGGAAGCGCCTACGCCGATCAGTACAAAGTTGGAATAGTCGAATACGAAAAATTGGTGTTTCCTTCGCTATTTGGCCGCGGAATTTCGAATGAGCTACCAAAACTGGCACCTTAGTCTCGCTTGCAGAAGCTGAAATTGGTTAGAATTTTAAACATCTGAATGTGTGATTCCTTCCAAAAACCAAACCTTCGAGATCAAAAGACGTGTGGGATCGTGTCGTATCGCAGACCAAAACGTTCCAACCAAGCTCATCGAGTATACAGTCGTAAAGCCATGAATAATTTTGATCCGCCTCGCAAAACATCTTCTGGTTAAGCGTAGGAACCTTTTGTAGGTTGATCAAGGCATATGCCGACATCTTCTAAAAGTTTGCGGCGCTTGCGCACAGCCGTGCAATCGTCGAACATGACACTTGTTTAATTTTCCGTGATTGATGCACCGCGTGTTTTGAGATCATCCATCAGTCTTTTCAATGGGATATACCTATGCCTGACTTCGGTTCCATGATGCGATATGCTACTTTTGCGAGCGTCTTAGTTCTTTGTTTCATCTGCTTGATTGCTGCCCTTCTTTGGACCGGTTGGATGCTGATACCTATGGTATTTTTTGCCGCCATGTCACTGTTGGGCCTTCACGACATTCGGCAACCCGACCACTCCATTCTAAGAAACTACCCGGTTCTGGGCCATATGCGGTTTCTGTTCGAGGGCATTCGCCCGGAAATTCGCCAATATCTTATCGAATCCGATCAAGACGAAGAGCCATTTTCCCGAGATGCCCGCAGCCTTGTCTATCAGCGCGCCAAGGGTCAAGAAGACAAACGCCCCTTTGGTACACGAATGCGGGTCTATGATGCCGGTTACGCCTGGGTAACTCATTCCGTTGTCCCCATCGAAATCGAAGACACCGATTTCAGAGTGACAATTGGCGGCAGCGCTTGCCAACAACCATATCGGGCATCTTTGTATAATATTTCTGCAATGAGTTTCGGATCGCTCTCAGGAAATGCAATCGAAGCCTTGAACACGGGTGCCAAGCTGGGCGGCTTCGCCCATGATACTGGCGAGGGTTCTGTTAGTCGCTATCACAAAAAGGCGGGTGGAGACCTGATCTATCAAGTTGCGTCAGGGTACTTCGGATGCCGCGCCGACAACGGCACATTCGACCCGGACAAGTTCCAGAAAACGGCGGCACTTGAACAGGTCAAGATGATCGAATTGAAACTATCGCAAGGCGCCAAACCGGGTCATGGCGGCATGTTGCCTGCTTCCAAAATCAGTTCGGAAATCGCCGAGGCGCGGGGTATTCCCATGGGCAAGGATTGTGTGTCGCCAGCGGCCCATTCGGCCTTTTCGACGCCCCTTGAGATGATGCATTTCATTGCTCAGTTGCGCGAGTTGTCCGGCGGAAAACCTGTCGGTTTCAAGCTGTGCATCGGTCACCGGCGGGAATTCATGTGTATGGTCAAAGCGATGCTGGAAACAAAAATCATTCCGGATTTCATCGTTGTGGATGGCACCGAAGGCGGAACAGGGGCGGCACCTGTTGAATTTGCCAACCACATCGGGATGCCAATGGTAGAGGGGCTCACTTTTGTAAACAACACGCTGCGCGGTGCCGGCATACGGGATCAAGTGAAGATCGGCGCCGCTGGGAAAGTGGTGTCCTCCTTCGACATTGCGCGAGCGCTGGCGCTGGGGGCGGATTGGTGCAATTCGGCGCGCGGATTTATGTTTGCCATTGGATGCATTCAGGCGCAGGCGTGCCACACAAACCACTGTCCGGTGGGCGTCGCGACCCAAGATCCTTTGCGCGCCAAAGCATTGGACGTAACTTCAAAGAGCCAACGCGTGGCGCGGTTTCATCAAAACACGCTGAAAGCGCTAGGTGAAGTCACTGGTGCCGCGGGTTTGGTCCACCCCGGTGATTTTATGCCGCAGCACTTTATGGTGCGTATGGGGGATAAAAAAATGGTGGAAGGCAGCGAAGCCTACGCTTACCTACCCGAGGGTTTCCTTCTCAGTACCAACGATGACATCGGCGCAGATTACCGTAAACGATGGGCGCGGGCAGATGCTGCCAGTTTTGCACCGCCAAGTTAGAAAAAGGGGCCTCGAAACGAGACCCCTTCCATTAATCTTTAGGGTTGCTTCAGACCGCTTGGTCCGCAATGGCATCAGCCAAAGCGGCCTCGAAAATCGCAATTCCCTCGTCGACAATCTCATCGGATGCCGTGAGCGGCACCATGATGCGCAGCGCGTTACCATGCATCCCACAGCCCAAGAGGATCAGACCGCGCTTCAATGCATGGGCGCAGATGGATTTCACCAACCCAGCATCTGGTTTTGCCGTATCGAAATCAGTCACGAACTCAACGGCGAGCATTGCCCCTAACCCACGGATATCCCACATCCTATAGGGTGCGACCCGCGCACCAATCTCGGCGAAACGGGTGCGGAAATGCGCGCCCAATGTCAGGGATCGCGCCAATAACCCCTCACTCTCAATGGCTTCGATGGCCGCCAAAGCCGCAGCACACGCCACGGGGTTGCCGCCGTATGTGCCGCCCAGTCCGCCTGGTTCCATTGCATCCATCACTTCAGAACGTCCGATCACACCTGCAATTGGATAGCCGCCCGCCATGGACTTGGCGACGGTGATCAGATCCGGCACGACGCCTGAGTGCTCGATGGCGAACCATGTTCCAGTGCGACCAAAGCCTGCTTGGATCTCATCTGCGATCAGTAAAATGCCATGTTGGTCGCAAATTTCACGAAGGGCACGCATCATTTCAAAGGGCACAGGCGTGTAACCCCCCTCGCCCAGAACCGGCTCGATAATGATCGCGGCAATGCGCTCCGGTTGCGCATCCGTCAGGAACAGGTTTTGCAAGCCCGTGAGCGCATCCTCAACAGTGATCCCGTCACGGACAGATGGGAATGGGGCGCGGAAAATATCGGACGGAAAAGGACCTATGTCTTTTTTGTAAGGGCTGACTTTACCCGTCATGCCGAGAGTCAGCAGAGTACGGCCATGGTAACCGCCTGTAAAAGCAATAACACCCGGCCTTCCCGTCGCTGCGCGTGCTATTTTTACCGCATTTTCAACAGCTTCTGCCCCGGTAGTCACCAATAGGGTCTTTTTGTCATGAGCCCCTGGCGCGAGTGAATTTAGCTTTTCTGCCAGTGCTACATAGGTTTCATAGGGCACCACCTGAAAAGACGTGTGGGTGAATTTATCTTCTTGTGCCTTGGCAGCAGCAACAACTGCAGGGTGCCGGTGTCCGGTGTTCAAAACCGCGATGCCGCCCGCGAAGTCAATGTAACGGTTGCCTTCTACGTCCCAGAGTTCAGCATTTTCGGCCATATCCGCAAAAACGGGCGCCGCGGAAGCAACACCGCGCGGAACTGCAGCTTCGCGGCGCGCCAGGAGGGCGGCATTGGTCTGCTCGGCTGGCGTGGTTGAAACCACAGCGATCTTAGGCGCTTTGGGCGCCCGCGGCTTGCGCGATTTTTTTTCGGCAGTTTTCTGAGGGGCGGATTTTGCAGAAGTGGCCATAAGGTCAGTCCTTCGATGGGGAGGGAAAGTCATGCGTTTAATATAGCGATACGCCGTTTAATTTAATTGTCAATCAAGATTCTGGAAGGGCTTTTCCCTTGATGTTCGAAGCAATCAGAAAAGGATTGTCAGCAAGGCCTGCCTACTGTCTAAAAAAGCAAGTAAAACCAAAGTGTCATTTGGCAGGCGAGGATTTCAAACGTTGGATATCGGACACAAACTGCGCGCAATACGCAAAAAACGTGGGCTTTCGCAGCGGGAACTGGCGACACGGGCGGGCCTGACCAATGGCACCATATCACTGATTGAACAGAACAAGACCAGCCCGTCCGTGGCGTCGCTCAAAAGCTTGCTGGATGCAATCCAGATTTCCATGGCGGAGTTTTTCAGTACGCTCGAGGAAAACCCACAGAGCAGGTATTTCTATGCCGCAGATGAGTTTACCGAAATCGCCCCACCGGAGTTGTCAGGGACAGCCTCGCAATTGTTATCGCTCAGACAGCTTGGCAATGCGCAGGAACATGCGTTGCAAGTATTGCACGAACGTTATGCTCCAGGCGCAGATACAGGGCCGGAACTGCTTAGTCATAAAGCAGAAGAGGCTGGCGTGGTCGTAAAAGGCCGGATTGAAATCACGGTGAGTGATGAAGTGCGCGTGCTGGGTCCGGGCGACGGCTATTTGTTCAACAGCACCCTGCCCCACCGGTTTCGCAACACAGCGGATGTCGACTGCGAAATCATTAGCGCCTGTACGCCGCCGAGTTTTTAACTAAAAACTTCGATAGTGCCAAAAACAGTTCCCTTTTTGGGCTTGCGTTGAAAAGTGGCCCTAGGCCATCAACACGCGAAGGTGCGGGTCAGTCGTAGTCGTCTCTGTGCTTGTTGACACTCCCGCCAGTAAAAACGAACACAAGCACAGCAACCACCGTAAGTGTTGCAAGGCCCATTAAGAATACATCCGTGTCCACGACTGGCTCCCATTGCGGTTGTGTAACAAACCAACGCGCGCGGGCGACAATGGTTCCAGTAGAATTAATAGTCTTGGGAGACCTTTGTGCGATGTGGCACGGGAAACTCCAGTTCCAGCGTGTGGCACTGACCTTCTATGCGCGATGTAACCTGTGCATTCAACTGTCGTGCAAAGGCATTGATCAATTGCATACCCAGTCCTGTTCCCTCAGCGGTGGGCGCTTTGCCAATGGTATTCCTGATAGAAAAGACGGCCTTTTCCATATCCGGTTGCGTCAGAGATATGTCCAGTCGCGCCGAATGCGTCGGGCTTTCAGAGCCAATGTACTTCATCGCGTTAGTGACAGCTTCGGAAACCAAAAGCGTGAGGGGTGCCGCGTCATCCGTATCCAATTGCACCGGTTCATAGGATTGCTCGACCTGCACCGCAGACCCGGCGGGCAATCCAACCACCAGCAATTGACCCACGATCTCCTCGACCAATGCACCAGCGTCCACGCGCTCCAATCCTTCGCTTTGGTAGAGGTTTTTGTGCACCGTTGCGAGGCTGAGGATGCGCTCCTGCAACCGACGTAACACTTGGCGGGATTCGTCGGTCGGAGCACGCCTTATCTGCATATTCATGATAGACGAAATCAATTGCAGATTGTTTTTGACCCGGTGATGAACTTCTTTCAGAAGGATGTTCTTTTCACGCAAAGAATCTTCCAGAGAAGCTTCATCACGGATAATTGAATCCGCCATTCCCATGAAAGCCTTTTGGATTTCCACGAACTCGCGGGGCGCAGAAGACCCAAGCGTTGAGCGGGGCATGGAGCGGTTGAATGCAAAAATTCGCATTTGGCGACCCAATTTGCGAATGTAACGAATGGCCAGTCGGTTGATCGCCCAAAAAGCCACCACAAGGCTGGCGATCCACATTAGAATTGGCAGAAAAATACTGAGCTTGCTGGTTTGGCCTGCCCCATCCAGAACCACATCTTGTCGCCAGATACCCATAGCATAGGCCACGCCGGGCACAATCGGTACCACGGCGTACACTCGATCATCGCCTTCGGTGTTCAGACCTTCGAAAACGGTCGTATTGGCACCCACAAGTGTCTTGAGGCTTCTGTTTTGTGGCAAATCCGAGAGTGTCACCAAGCGGGCTCTGTCAGATGTCAGGAGTTCACCTGCAGCGTTGAAGGTAATCACGTCATGGGGTCGCATGTCAGTGGGTGCGTCCGGCATCTCACGCAGTTCGGTCAAGGGCACGGACAATGTGGTGAAACCGACAAATGCACCCTCTTCAAAGTGCGGGTGCATGATCACCAGAACAGGTTGCTCACTGATCGGTCCGGTCCGGCTGATCAGAACCGATCGCTGCGGTTTCTCGAGTGCTACGTCAAAATCCGGATAAGCGCTGAAGTCATAAATTCCTCCGACCGACGAGCATGTCATAACACCATCAGCAGGAAGGATGCCGATCAACGAGTAACGGTCCGAGGCTTTTTGATAGGCCTGCAAAAAAGACACGCATGCTTCTGGATCATTTGCGAAAAGGCGTACAATGGAACTCAGAGCTTCGGCGGCGCCAAACCCTTCTTGAATAATTGTACGTTCGGCACCGGATGCCTGTTCAGTCAGTCCCAGAAGAGACAATTCCGCATTTGTGTCAGCTTGGCGCGCAATTTCACGTGTCTGAAACACGGCGATCAATCCAAAAGGTAGCAGCGCCAATGACAAGAAAACCAGAATCCGGAAGGCGAGACCCCGGAAAACATCGCCGTCCAGAAAACCGCCAGTCATTCCTCAGAAAGACGCAGCTTTGGCCGCTGTCAGAACGGACATGGTCGCGTCATCCGTCATTTCCAATGCGTCGTCGTCTTCAAGGTGCATCAATTCTGCCAAACGTTGCCGCGCCCGATTGGTCCGGCTTTTGATTGTACCAACAGCCACACCACACATTTCCGCCGCCTCGTCATAGGAAAACCCGGAGGCACCCACCAGCAGCAAAACCTCGCGTTGCTCATCGCTCAACTGTGCAAAAGCGCAGCGGAAATCTTTCATTTGAAGGCGGCCGTCATGGGCCGGCTTTTCCGCCAATGCTTCGGTATGTTTGCCGTCCAGATCAGCAACCTCTCGTTGCGCACGGCGCCGGGACGAATAATAATTGTTACGCAATATAGTGAAAAGCCAGGCGCGCATGTTAGTGCCCACTTGGAACTTTTCGATGTTGGTCCAGGCTTTGACCAAGGTGTCCTGCACCATGTCATCGGCCGTTGCGTTGTTCCGGGTCAGACTGATAGCAAACGCGCGCATGGCAGGCAAATGCTCAATCAACTCATCTCTTGGGTCAGGCCCGCTCATTTTTGCGATCCTGAAGGATTGTCCTGTCGTTTGAGCGCATCCAAAAGATCCCGGAATCGGTCCGGAATTCCTTCTTCCAGCGTTTCTTCGAAAACGCGTTTCAAGTTTTCGTCTATGACGCTTTCGCGTTTCCTGTTCGCACCGTGCTGATCCATACTGCTAATCATTCTCCGAGAAGATTTAAAAAAATCCCACCTGCATCGGAACTAAACACATGAATACGCGTTTTGTTCCAAGAAAAGTAAAAAAGGAAGACTTTGTATGTCGGACGGTACCGTGACCCCGGATATCAGCGCAGAACTTGGCACTGTATTACCCTTCTTGCGTCGGTTTGCGCGCGCAATGACAGGCAGTCAGAGCAGCGGTGACCAATACGCCGCCGCCGCATTGGAGGCAATCTTGATCGATCGCTCCGTTTTGGAGGGCGTTTCCGTGAAAACGGGTGTGTTCCGCACGCTTTATGGTATTTGGTCCAGCGCGGGTGCGCCGGTGGATATTGGCGAAAGTGGATTGCAGGCGCGGGCGCAAAAACATCTAGCGCGTTTGACCGCCAACAGTCGCGAAGCCCTTTTGTTACACAGCGTTGAGGGGTTCAGTTTTGGTGAGATTGGTAAGATCGTTGGGATCGATCAGGGAGAAGCCGAAGAGCTGGTGCAGATCGCGCGCCGCGAGATGGCTGATGCAGTGTCTGGTTCGGTGATGATCATCGAAGACGAATCCATCATCGCCATGGATATCGAAAGCATCGTGTCAGAAATGGGCCACCGCGTGACCGGTGTCGCCAGAACGCGCAGCGAAGCCGTAGCTTTGGGCGCTGCTGAGACACCGGACCTGATTCTTGCGGACATTCAGCTGGCGGATAATTCTTCCGGGATCGATGCGGTCAATGATCTGATCGCATCACTGGGAGAACGTCCGGTCATCTTCATCACTGCTTTTCCGGAACGCCTGCTGACCGGCGACAAACATGAACCCGCCTTTTTAATCTCAAAACCCTACACCGAAGATCAGGTGATCTCTGCGGTCAGCCAGGCGATGTTCTTTTCCTCTACAGAAACTCTCAAAGCTTAAAACAAGAACGGCCCTGCCATTGTGTCAGGGCCGAGCAATCAACTGGTATCGGTCAACCTGATCTTGGGTAGCTATTCCGCTGCCTCATTGGCCTGATGGACGGCTTGGTCCGCAACGCGTTCGTCAGATGGTGGCGCGGTTTGGCGGTTTTCCAATTCAGCGTTTAGCGCCGCACCCAACAAAACAAGGAAACTGCTGATCCAGAGCCAGATCAACATGGCAATAACTGCACCGATCGACCCGTAAATCTCGTTGTAGTTGCCAAAATTGGCAACGTAGTAGGAAAAGGCAATCGACATCAACGCCCAGGAGGTGCCTGCCATGAGTGCCCCGGGCGTCAGCCAACCGATATTGGCCCCTTTGCGATTGGGGCCGAAACGATACAGCAACCCTATTCCCGCAAAGATGACCACAATCGCGACGGCCCATCGCAAAATTTCCAACGCCCAGGAAGTAAAAGAGCCAAGGGAAAAGAAGGACAACACAAGCGGGGTGATCACGATGGTTAGCATTGAAATAACGCCCACCCCTAGCAAGCTAATCGTGAGCACCAGAGCACGAAAGTAGTGGCGCAGGCTCGTGCGGCCCTTTTGATCGTAGACCAGGTTCAACCCATGCATCATGGCGCCCACACCCGCACGGGCGGACCAGAGCGCCACGGCCAAAGAAATCAACCCCGCCCACCCCAAAGTGCCGGAACTGGTGCTGACCAGACCAACAATCTGCGCGTTCAGAATGTCGTAGACCGCATCCGGCATAAGCCCGCGCACCTCTTCGAGCTGTACGACAACCACCGCAGGATTGGCGATCAGACTGACAATAGCGATCAAAGCAGCCAATGCAGGAAAAACAGACAACATTGAATAAAATGCAACCCCGGCCGCGATAAGGCCTAGGTTGTTGCTGCTGATTTGGCGCAGAGCGGCAATCAGGGCAGACCAGGAGAAAGTTGATTTTAATCGTGGTGTTGTCGACATGCTACCTGTCGTTGTACCCGATCCAACAACCAATACGATAGTGCAAATTTCTTGGTGCCGGTGGATGAACCGGCTTGGGGTGATTTGTATGTCCCTATTGCATCGCAAAATTTCTCCAATGAGGCTAGTGTGGACCGTGAATGTCGGTTGACATGGGACTTGGTTCCGCCTGAATGAGGCCTGTGAAACATGTGCAATAGGAGTGGCGATGTCAGCCTTTTCCCTTGACCTGATGACCGATGTGCGGGCGCGTTTTGCGCATGTGGAAAACTGCCCGTTTCAGGGTCCGCGTATCTTTTTCGAGAACGCGGGTGGTGCCCTGACCCTGAAATCTGTTGCAGAAACTTCGGCGAAGTTTGCCGCCATTCCTGACAATCAGGGGCGTGATAACCCTGCAGCCCACGCGTTGGTTGACCTGATACGGCAAGCCAAATTGGACATGGCGGATTTCTTTCACCCCAATGGCGGGCAGTTTTTTGTAGGTGAAAGCGGCACAGAACTGATATTCCGTCTCGTTCGCACTGCCGTCATGGGCTCAGCGCCGGATGGTGTGGTAATCGGGTCTACGGTTGAACACCCTGCATCCCGTTCTGCGGCAACACACTGGGCGGAAAAGGCGGGCAAAGGCTATATTTCGGTCCCGCATGACGATGCAACCGGATCGGTAAGTCCGGAGGCCTATGCCTCCTTGATGACACCAGAAGTGCGAGTTGCAACCATCTTGCACACCTCCCCGGTCACCGGCATTGCCAACGACGTGAAAGGCATTGCCGCAGCCATCAGGCAGGTCACGCCGGATGCTTTTATTATTGTCGACGGCATCCAGCATGCCAGTCACGGACATATCGACATCGCCGCTTATGACATCGATGGCTATGTCGTTTCTCCCTACAAGGTGTTTTCCCGGCACGGGTATGGCGTGGCTTGGGTGTCGGACCGCATGACCGCTTTACCGCTGGAACAACTCACCGGCGGGCCACGCGACACATGGGAGATGGGCACGCGCGACACCGGTGCCTACGCAACGTTTTCAAATGTCGTTCACTACCTCGACTGGCTGGGCACGCGGCACTCAGACAGCCCCAATCGGCGCACCCGGATCGAGGCCGCGGGCGCCGCCATACGCGCGCATGAATGGACGCTGACGCAAGCCATGCTGCATGGTACGGGCAATCTGAGGGGGATTGCAGAATTGCCAAGCGTTACGATTTTGGGCGGCGTGGACAACTCAAAACGCGAGGGTTTGGTGTGCTTTGCGCTTGGTCAAACGCCTGCAGGGGACATCGTATCTCATCTCAACGCACGCGGTATTCGCACTCACATCCGAAAGGCCGATCATTATTCCGGCAATATTCTGACACCGCTTGGTCTTGAGGCTGCAGTACGTGTGTCGATGTGCCATTATAATAGCATCGAAGAGGTCAATCAGTTTCTCGCAGCCATGAACGACCTTGCCGATGACTGACATACCGCCTGTCCAGCCGTCGAGCTTGCCATTCCGGGCGTCAGGCTCAAGACTGAAAAGATGAACGGACCCCTTCAAGACGCCATTGTCGCGAAACGCGCGGACCTGATCGCTTTGACGCGTGACCTGATCCGCATCCCCACGCTGAATCCCCCGGGCGAAAACTATCGCGACATTTGTGAATATCTGGACAGACGGCTCAACAAACATGGTTTTGGAACGCAACTGATCCGGGCCAAGGGCACCCCTGGCGACAGCGAAAAGTACCCGCGTTGGAACATTATCGCCCGACGTGAGGGGCGCGGACCGGGAGATTGTGTGCATTTCAACAGCCATACGGACGTGGTCGAGGTAGGGCGCGGTTGGACGATGGAGCCTTTTGGCGGCTCGGAGAAGGACGGCAAGATTTACGGACGCGGCGCCTGCGACATGAAGGGCGGGCTCGCCACATCGATTATCGCTGCGGAAGCCTTCATCGAAACACATGCCATTTTCTCCGGTGCCATTGAAATCTCTGGCACAGCAGATGAGGAATCGGGTGGCTATGGCGGCGTGGCATATCTCGCGGAACAGGGGTTTTTTGATCCTAAACGCGTGCAGCATGTGATCATCCCCGAACCGCTCAACAAAGACCGGATTTGCTTGGGGCACCGAGGTGGATGGTGGGCCGAGATCGAAACCAAAGGGGAGATCGCCCACGGCTCTATGCCGTTTTTGGGCGATTGTGCGGTGCGCCATATGGGGGCGGTTTTGAACGTATTCGAAGACAAGCTTTTTCCGGCGATGGCCGCGCGCCATACCGACATGCCTGTGGTGCCAGATGGGGCACGTCAATCAACCATGAACATAAATTCAATCCACGGCGGGCAGCCCGAGCAAAGTGACGATTTCACCGGCCTGCCCGCGCATTGCGTCCCAGATGCCTGCCGGATCGTGATCGACCGGCGGTTTTTGATGGAAGAACCGTTGGATCAGGTCCGCGAAGAGGTCACCACCCTGCTGGAAGGGCTTAAGGCCAGCCGTGCAGATTTCGACTATGAACTGACCGAAATCAATTCGGTACTACCCTCCATGACGGACCAAGACGCACCGGTCGTGCAAACCGTCGCGCGAGCCATTGAGGACGTTATGGGTAAGGAACCGCAATATGTGGCTTCACCGGGCACCTATGACCAAAAACACATTGACCGCATTGGCAAACTCAAGAATTGCATCGCCTACGGGCCTGGCATTCTGGAACTGGCGCATAAACCGGATGAATATGTCGGCATTGATGATATGATCGACAGCGCCAAGGTCATGGGGGCCGCGCTGGAATCACTGTTGCTGCCCAAAAACGACGCATAAGGGGACCAAGATCCATGAAACACTTTTTTACTCGGCTCAGCATGGCCAGCGCGGTTGCGCTCATGGCCAGCCTTGGGGTCGCACATGCCAAATCGGATATCACCGTCGCGCTGCAACTGGAGCCGCCGCATCTTGATCCGACCTCCGCAGCGGCGGGCGCGATTGACTCCGTGCTCTATTCCAATGTGTTCGAAGGTCTGACGCGTTTTGTGGCGGATGGGTCTGTTGTGCCCGGCCTCGCAAAAAGCTGGGAAATCTCGGATGACGGTCTGGTCTATACGTTCTCCTTGCAGGAGGGCGTTACGTTTCACGATGGCACGACCATGGATGCGGAGGATGTAAAATTTTCACTTGATCGTATCCTTGCAGAAGACAGCGCCAATGCGCAAAAGGCACTATATGCGGCGATTTCGAACGTAGACGTTCTCGACCCGCTGACCGTCCAGATCACGTTGAGTGAACAGAACGGCAATATGCTCTTCAATCTCGCCTGGGGTGACGCGGTGATTGTCGCACCTGAGAGCATCGATACGATCAAACAGACGCCGATCGGAACGGGTGCCTTCAAATTTGTTGAGTGGGTGCAAAGCGACAAGATCGAATTGGCCAAGAACGAGGCGTATTGGGGCGCACCCGCAGCACTGGAGACCGCCACGTTCAAATTCATCTCTGATCCCACGGCGGCTTTTGCTGCCATGATGGCAGAGGACATTGATTATTTTTCAGCCTTCCCAGCACCGGAAAATCTGCCGCAATTCGAAGCAGACCCTCGTTTCCAGGTGTTGGTTGGTTCAACCGAAGGCGAAACCATTCTGTCGACCAACAACAAGATGCCACCTTTCGACAACCCCCTGGTACGGCAGGCCCTGGCACATGCTATTGACAGGCAAGCCATCATTGACGGGGCGATGTTTGGGTATGGCACGCCGATTGGGACGCATTTTGCCCCGCATAATCCCGCCTATAAGGACCTGACAGATCAGTCGAACCATGACCCAGAAAAAGCAAAGGCACTCTTGGCAGAGGCCGGTCTGGCAGATGGATTTGAAACGACTCTTTACCTGCCACCTCCCTCCTACGCCCGGCGAGGCGGCGAGATCATCGCGGCGCAATTGGCCGAAGTCGGGATCACCGCCAAGATCACCAACGTTGAATGGGCACAATGGTTGGAATCTGTTTTTCGCGGCAAGGACTTCGGCCTGACAATTGTCAGCCATACCGAACCCATGGACATCGGTATCTATGCCAATCCAGACTATTACTTCCAGTATGACAACCCTGATTTTCAGGCGCTGATCACGAAACTGAACAGCACGACGGACCCAGACATGCGCCAAACCATGATGGGCGACGCGCAGCAAATGATCGCGGATGACTACGTCAACGGCTACCTGTTTCAGTTGGCGCAACTTTCGGTCGCCAAAAAGGAATTGCAAGGTCTTTGGGCCAACGCACCCACTCAAGCCACCGATCTCACCGGTGTGTCCTGGGTTGAATAAACAAAATAGCGGTGGAACCGATCTGGGCACGGGCCAGGGTGTTTTGTCATCAGGCCCGCGCTGCGTCTAAAAGGCCCGGCAGCTCTGGATGCTTGGGCATATCGGTTGAAAATGAACGCGACTTTGAACAATGATAAGCGAACGATTGACGGGTTTTGTGTCAGTTCATGGCAATTTCGCTTCAAATCGATACAGATCTGACCGGAAAAGGGATCGTTACAAATCAAATACTATTTGTGTAATCTCACTTCGAACACTCGGTAAATCCACAGTTGCAAGACCCTGGGAGCTTTGAGCGGGGCTGAGGGATACGTCCCGACGCCCCCCTCGAACAAACGTGCCAAACTGCTGAGCAAAACTCCTTGCAAATTTTCTACCCGTACGTGTACCCTATACAGACTAAAGTCTAAGACCAAACAGTTGCCGCACCTTTTCCCACCCCTGTTTTGCCCGAAAGGAGCTCGCCTTGACCGACCTTGCAGAACGCGCCGCAGAATTGGAAAAGCAGATCGAAAATGCGTCGCACAAGGAGAGATTGGCCTTGCTGCCCGCATTTGATCGCGTAATCGCGACACTTACCGCACACGGCGAGGTGGTTCCAAAACGCCTGCATCGGCTCAATACAGCACTCAAAGAAGAAGCCATCGAAGATCTGTTCGACAACATGCCGGTTTAAAAACAACGGACAGGCTTGGCACGAGAATACCAAAAACCACGCTATTCGGTTACAAAGCCTTCCAAATCCGCAGAATGCTGACACTCTTGCAGCGTTGGCAATTTTTGTACCCGTCAATTCCTGTTTCGGCGGTGCGTCAAAAATCTGACGCGGTCCTTGACTGTATCCCTGATCGGGCCTTCTCTCGGGGCGTCGCGCAACGTTGTAAACCAATGCTCAGGCGGGTTTTTGCCGCGCCGGTTCCCTTCAAATGTCAGGCTGCGGAGAACAGCTTCGGCATCAGAGGGCAACCGTTCCGGCACAGTGTGACCATTCAATGTGGCCCACACGCCCGTCCAAAGTCGCCCAACCGACCATGGGTTATACCCGCCGCCACCCAGAACAAGAAACCGCGGCGCCATACCCATCAAGGCCCGCACAACTGCCCAATGTGCGTTGTTGGAAAGTTTCAAATGCGCCAGCGGATCTTCTTCGACACCATCGGCACCGCAAAGCAAGACGATCGCATCAGGGCGGAATGCTGTCACTTGAGGCACAATCAGAGCCTCGCGAATGAAAGCCATTTCGCTATCGTTCAACCCGCGTGGCACAGGTAGGTTGAGTGCAGAACTCCCCGCCGTATCCTCCAATTTGCCAGTGCGGGGCCACAGCCCTTCTTCATGAACAGATATCATCAGGCACTCAGGATCGCCCTGAAACCCGACCGCCACGCCATCGCAGTGATGTGCGTCGATATCAACATAGGCGAGCCGCCGCACACCATTGCGGCGCAAACTTAGCATCGCCAAAACCGGGTCATTGAGATAGCAAAACCCGTTTGCGCGATCCGGCATACCATGATGCGTACCGCCGGGTGGGTTGTAAATCACGCCGCCGTCCCGCAGCAGTTCGCCCGCCAGTAAAGAACCGCCTGCCGCAGTGGCAGGGCGTCGAAAAATCTCCGGGTACACAGGGTTGGTGACAGACCCCAGGTTGTGACGTTCGGTATCGTGCAGGGTCGCTGTCTGATCCGCTTCCACCCGTTTCAAGGCGCTGATGTAGTCGGTGGTGTGCCAAGCGGTCAAAGCCTTGGCCTTGGCACGCGGCGCGGTGATGAACTGATCCCTTGGTAACCAGCCCAAGGCGCGAGACAGATCCATCACAGTACTAACCCGAGGCACCCGAAGCGGATGCCAGCGGCCATAACTGGAATGGCGGAAAATCTCTGCTCCGATAAAACGCGGTTGATCCATGCTGCCAGAGGTAAACCATTGTCGCGGCTCAACAACCCCTCTGGACCCGGCGCAAGTCACCGCCTAAAGTCGGAACATGTTGCACTATGTGCTCAAACGCTTGCTTTCGCTTGTTCTCAGCCTCGCGGTTGCGTCGCTGATCATTTTTGTGGTGATCGAAATTGCACCGGGCGATCCAGCCTCCTTTATGTTGGGGATCAATGCACAGCCAGAAACCCTTGCAGCCCTGCGCAGCGAGCTGGGACTGGATGTACCAAAAGTGCAACGATATTTTGCTTGGGTCGGTGGCATGATGTCGGGTGATTTCGGTACTTCCTACACATACCGTACCCCCGTGACGGAAATGGTTGCGACCCGCGTGGGCGTGTCGATCCCTTTGGCGCTCTATGCGCTGATCTTGTCGGTTGTCATCGCTTTTCCGGCCGGTCTCTTTGCCGCCGCCCGGCGGGGCCGCACCGGCGATCTGGGTGTCATGGGCGCCACGCAACTCGGTGTCGCCGTGCCCAATTTCTGGTTTGCTATGATGTTGGTTCTGATCTTCGCAATACATCTGCGCTGGTTCTCAGCAGGGGGATTCCCAGGTTGGGACGAAGGCGCATTCTTGGCCCTCAAATCACTGACCTTGCCCGCCATTGCCCTCGCTCTGCCCCAGGCGGCCATCCTCACCCGCGTCATGCGTTCCGCTTTGATTGATGTTCAAGATCAGGATTTCATGCGCACGGCCCGCGCCAAGGGCTTGAACGCGCGCCAAACACTTTGGCGACACGGGTTGCGCAACGCATTGATTCCGGTGCTCACCATCATCGGACTGCAGTTTTCTTTCCTCTTTGCGGGCACCATTATCATAGAACAGGTGTTTTACCTGCCCGGACTGGGGCGCCTCATCTTCCAATCCATTTCCGCGCGTGATCTGATTGTTGTGGAATCTGTGGTGATGCTGGTGGTTTTTGGTGTCATCTTGATCAACTTCTTTGTCGATCTCGCTTATGCAGCCGTGGATCCACGGCTTCGGACGCGCCAATGAACAAAACACTTTTGATTGGTGCCGTACTGTCTGGCAGTTTCATTTTGCTGGCGTTGCTGTCTCTTTTGTGGACCCCTTTTGATCACACGGCCCTGAACATTCCTGACAAATTGCAAACACCAGGCGGTGCGCACTTTCTCGGCACCGATCATCTGGGTCGCGACATTTTCAGCATGATCATGGTTGGCGCACGCACCTCCATCGGCGTTGCTCTTTTGGCTCTGGCAATAGGGCTGACCTTTGGTATTCCGCTGGGTCTGGTAGCGGCGATGAACAAGGGCGCATGGCTGGATGAAGCCATCATGCGGGGCAACGATATTGTCTTTGCTTTTCCGCTGCTGGTGATGGCCATTCTGATCACCGCCGTGTTCGGTCCTTCTGCCACCAACGCCATTGTCGCCTTCGGGATCTTCAACATCCCCGTTTTTGCACGTGTCACGCGGGCCGGGGCACTGCCGCTTTGGGAACATGAATTCATATTGGCCGCGCGGGTCGCGGGTAAAAGCCGCTCCCACATCTCCGTCGAACACATTCTGCCGAATGTGCTCAACCTCTTGATCGTGCAAGCCACAATTCAGTTTGCGTTGGGGATTCAGGTCGAAGCCGCGCTGTCCTTTGTCGGACTTGGTGTGCAGCCGCCGACGCCGTCACTGGGGCGCATGTTGGCAGATGCCCAAACAATGGTGGGGTTTGCTCCGCATCTTGCGATCGTTCCCGGCGTCGCAATCATTCTTATTGTGTTGGGTTTGAATTTGTTGGGAGACGGGTTGCGGGACGCTTTGGATCCGCGGTTGCAGCGGGTACGAACATGACCCTGTTGAACATCGATGCCCTCTCGATTGATATTCAAGGCGCGCGCATTCTCAAAAACGTCTCACTTGACGTGGCGCCCAGTGAGATATTGGCCATCACAGGCGAAAGCGGGTCTGGGAAATCGATGACGGCGCTGGCGATCATGCAATTGCTGCCCAAAGGAGCGCACACATCTGGGCAAATCCATCTTAATGAAACAGAATTGACGACGCTCTCTGAACGAGAAATGTGCGCGCAGCGTGGCAGAAACATCGGGATGGTGTTTCAAGAACCCATGACCGCACTGAACCCGGTTCAGAATATTGGGCGTCAGGTGGCCGAAACCATCAAGATCCACACAGATGCCTCTCACTCCGAAGCGGCGGCACGCGCTGCTGAGGTTCTGATGCGCGTCGGTTTACCTCAGGAACGGTTTCCGCTGAGCCGTTACCCGCACGAACTTTCCGGTGGTCAACGCCAGCGCGTGGTGATTGCAATGGCCATCGCATTGCGCCCCAAACTGCTGATCGCGGATGAGCCAACCACGGCCTTGGATGTGACCACCCAGGCACAAATTCTTGACTTGCTTAAAACACTGGTTGCCGAAGATGGCATGGGGATGATCATAATAACCCACGATCTGGCCGTGGTTGCGGATATGGCGGACCACATTGCTGTCATGCGTCAGGGTGAAATCGTAGAAAGCGCGCCGACACAGGACCTGCTGCGCAATATGCGGCACCCCTATACACAAATGCTATTTGAAACATCGGCGCATGTGGTCAATCTTCCCAAAGCGCCACCACCAGAACCCTTACTGGAGGTGTCAAACCTAAGACGCAGCTACCGGTTACCCAGACGCAACCTATTTGCGACACCCGGTCAATTTAACGCTGTGAAGAGCGTCAGTTTTAACCTGATGCGCGGTGAAAGGCTGGGTCTTGTGGGGGAAAGCGGATGCGGCAAATCCACATTGACGCGCGCTATTCTTGGGCTGGAAGAACCCCAATCGGGAAGCATCAAATTGGGCGGTGCTCCGGTAACGACCCAGGGCAAACCAAACCTGGACGTGCGCCGCCGCATGCAAGTCGTGTTTCAGGACCCGTTCGGCAGTTTCAACCCGCGCCACCGGGTGGCGCGGCTGATTTCTGAGCCGTTTCATTTGCTGCCGGACCCGCCATCGGGTCAAGCTCGTCACGACGCTATTGCCACGGCTTTGACAGCCGTTGGGTTGCAGCCCCAAGATGCACGCAGATACATTCACGAATTCTCCGGTGGACAACGTCAGCGGATCGCAATTGCTCGAGCACTGATCATTCGCCCTGATCTGATCCTTTTTGATGAAGCAGTTTCTGCACTGGATGTGTCCATACGCGCTCAAATTCTCGATCTGATTGCCGATCTCTGTCGCTCTTATGGCTTGACCTATCTGTTTGTGTCACATGACCTCAGCGTCGTGCGAACCGTGACGGATCGGGTCATGGTCATGCAGGCCGGCGAGATCGTGGAGCAAGGGATGACTCACCAAGTATTTACCAAGCCTCAACATCCTTACACCAAAAAGCTTATTGCGGCAGCGCCAACACTGCCGGATGTATCGCGCTGGCAAGGGAATAGTGCGGATGGCTAAGATCATACTTGAACCGATCAACAAACAAGAGCATGCCGAGGATGCTTTGGACCTTGCCGAACGTGCTGCGGATTACGTCACACTGGAAATCGGTCGGGCGCCGGATATGGATTTTGTGGTGGATTTCTTTGAGGCCGTGCCCCCGGGTTTGACTACAAAAAACCTCCTTACATTCTCCGTGATGCAAGAGAGGGCCATGCTTGGCATGCTCTGTATTGCCGAAGGGTACGAGTTACCCGATGATTGGTGGATTGGATTGGTGTTGCTCGACCCAGCATTTCGCGGGCGCGGTATCGGGCATTCTGTGCTAGAGTTGGTCAAGAAGAAAGCCCGTAGCGCCAAGATGACCATGTTGAAACTCGCGGTGCTCGAGGCCAACCCACGCGCGCTGCATTTCTGGACTCAAGAAGGCTTCGTACCGCATCGGTTTGCGCCGGCGACGCCTGAAAGTGACGGGCACAATCGCTGGGTTCTGAAACTGGAACTGTAGGGGGGACAAAAAGATGCGTCTGACAGGGAAGACAGCAATCATTACGGGAGGCGCGTCAGGTTTTGGCGCCGGTATTGTGCGCAAATTCACCGCCGAGGGTGCCAAAGTGATGATTGCAGACATTGACCCGTTTGGCGCGCGCGATCTTGCGGACCAAATGGGCGATCATGCCATTGCATGCGAGGTGGATGTCTCGGATGAAGCATCGGTTGCTTCTATGGCTCGCGCCGCGTTGGATACATGGGGCCACGTGGACGTTCTGGTCAACAACGCCGGTGTCACGCATTTACCAACCCCATTGGAAGACGTCAGCGAAGCAGATTTTGACCGTGTCGTCGCGGTCAACATGAAGTCCGTCTATCTTACTGCACGCGCTCTGGTGCCGCATATGAAAGACAACAAAAGTGGGTGTATTTTGAACATTGCCTCCACAGCAGGCATTTCACCGCGTCCGAGGCTCAGTTGGTACAACGCCTCCAAGGGTTGGATGATCACAGCCAGCAAGGCGATGGCCGTTGAACTGGCCGCGGATGGTGTGCGCGTCAACGCCTTATGCCCCGTTGCGGGGGAAACGCCTTTGCTAAAGTCGTTCATGGGCGAAGACACACCGGAAATGCGCGCTAAGTTTCTCGCTACCATTCCTATAGGGCGGTTTTCGACGCCGCAGGATATGGGCAATGCTGCTTGCTATTTATGCTCCGATGAGGCCTCAATGATCACCGGAACGGCTTTGGAGGTTGATGGAGGGCGCTGCATATGAAACCGGTCAATCTATCGGAAAAGCTGGACCAGTTCACCAGCCACTGGGATCCACATGTCATTGCGGATTACAACGACAACGACGTCATGGTGGTGCGGTTTCAGGGCGAATTCCCCTTTCATAAGCACGCAGATACCGACGATTTCTTTCTGGTTCTCGAAGGCGAAATGATCATGGATATCGAAGGCGGTTCGCATTACGTCAAAGAAGGTGAATTGTTTGTCGTGCCCAAGGGCGTTACCCACCGTCCGCGCGCAGATAAAGAGTGTAAGGTCCTGCTTATCGAACCCAAGGGCGAGCCCAACACCGGCGATACCGCGACCGCAGCGCCTAAGCCGCGTCTGTAACGGCACAGGTTCGGGTTTGAGAGTATTCTGCAAATGATGACACCTGGGCCGCTCAATCTGATCACGGATATTCATGGGATTGCCGTCGGCAATGCCCAGGACATGCGCCTTAACTCAGGCTGCACCGTGTTGACCGCAGACGCCCCTTTTGTCGCTTCGGTGCATGTGATGGGCGGGGCGCCGGGTACGCGGGAGACCGATCTTCTGGCGCCAGACAAAACCGTTGAGCATATTGATGCTTTGGTCCTTTCGGGTGGCTCGGCCTATGGCCTGGATGCCTGTTCGGGCGTCGTTGACGGTTTGCGCGCACAGCGGCGCGGGTACCGAGTGGGGCCTGCGATTGTGCCCATTGTGCCGGGTGCGATCCTCTTTGATTTGCTGAGCGGCGGTGACAAAGACTGGCAAGAAAACCCCTATGCGGCGCTTGGGCGCGCGGCCTTTGAAGACGCGGGTATCCGGTTTGACCTCGGCACCGCAGGCGCAGGGACCGGTGCGCTAACGGCAATGCTCAAGGGTGGCCTTGGCTCTGCCTCATTGCAACTTGAAGATGGCACCTTGGTGGGCGCCTTGGTGGCTGCCAATCCAATGGGGTCCGTCACTACGCCAGGTGACCGCCATTTCCATGCGGCCCCATTCGAAATCAATAGTGAATTTGGAGGACTGGGTGCAGATCCAGCCAGCGGCCAAGGGCGCGATCTGACCAGCCGCAAACGGGCTTTGGTCTCTGACAGGTCCAACACGACCATTGCAATTGTCGCAACTGATGCTGCGCTGAGCAAAGCCCAGTGCCACCGCATTGCTGTTGCGGCGCATGACGGTATTGCACGGGCATGTGTTCCTGCGCATTCACCAGGCGACGGCGATCTTGTCTTTGCGCTTTCCACTGCGACCAAGCCTGAAAGCAATCCGGGTCTGATCGGTCATGCGGCTGCTTTATGCCTGAGCCGCGCCATAGCGCGCGCGGTCTATGAAGCCAAGCCGCACCCAAGCGATCTGCTTCCGGCATGGCGCAGCCAGAACCTCTAACGGCCTGATTGAACCCTAACGTTCGGCGTGCAAATCAACCACTTTGCGATCCCGTTCCAAGGCCAGAAGCACAGTCTCGACCATGCCATCTGCATCGACGCCCGCATTGCGGTACATCTCGACGGGTGACGCCTGATCAATGAACCGATCCGGCAAGCAAAGCGACCTCACCCGGCACCCGTGATCCAGCAAACCGTGGCCCGCCATTTCCTGCAGCACCATCGCTCCAAACCCGCCCTTGGCGCCTTGCTCGACGGTGATCAACGCGGTGTGGTTCCGGGCAAGCTGTGCGATCAGATCCATGTCCAATGGTTTGGCAAACCGCGCATCCGCAATTGTGGCACTGATCCCTTCGGCAGCCAACATGGTCGCTGCAGCCTCGCATTCCTCCAACAGGGTGCCAAGTGACAGCAATGCCACGTCGCCATTGCCCTCCCGGATCATCCGGCCTTTGCCGATTTCCAAGACAGTGCCTCGTTCGGGCAGAGCCACCCCTGTACCGTTGCCACGCGGGTAGCGGAACGCAATCGGTCCGCTGTCATGCGCCGCAGCTGTTGCCACCATATGGACCAATTCCGCCTCGTCTGCAGCGGCCATGACCACCATACCCGGCAACGCCCCGAGATAACCGATGTCGAATGCACCAGCATGGGTCGCTCCGTCGGCACCGACCAATCCAGCCCGGTCAATGGCAAAGCGCACAGGCAAGCCTTGCAAGGCGACGTCATGCACAACCTGATCGTAACCACGCTGCAAAAAGGTCGAATAGATGGCACAGAATGGTTTCAAGCCGCTGGCCGCCATTCCAGCTGCAAAGGTCACACCATGCTGCTCTGCAATGCCGACATCAAACACACGTGCCGGAAACCGCTTGGCCATGCGGTCAACGCCAGTGCCCCCTGGCATGGCAGCGGTGATGGCCACAATGGTTGGGTCTTGTGCCGCTTCGGCCGTCAGCGCGTCCCCAAAAACACCGGTGTAGGAAGGCGCATTTGCCTTGGCCTTGGCCTGAACGCCTGTGCCCACATCGAACTTGCTGACACCGTGGTACTTATCGGTAGATCCTTCGGCAGGCGCATAGCCCTTGCCTTTTACGGTGCAACAATGGATCAAAACCGGGCCGGTGGCACGCGCCCGCGCACTGCGCAAAACACTCAACAATTGACCCATGTCGTGACCGTCAATCGGACCGATGTAGTCAAATCCCAATTCTTCAAAGAACGTCCCCTTGCTCTCCAAGCCGGTGACCATTTCGCGGGCACGCCTTGCGCCTTCTCGAACAGGCTTGGGCGCCAGTTGCTCCATGCCTTCGGCCACGGCGACCAAACCGCCAAAAGGTCCGATGCGTGACAGATCGGCAAGGTTGGACAAATAGGAAGACATCGCCCCCACGGGCGGGGCAATCGACATCTCGTTGTCATTGAGGATCACAAAAAGGCGGCGGCCCTCGGCACCGGCGTTGTTCAAAGCTTCATAGGCCATCCCCGCGGAAATGGAACCATCCCCGATCACGGCCACCGCGTCGCCGGTTGGTTGTCCCATGTCCCGACCAATGGTGAACCCAAGTGCCGCTGAGATTGATGTGCTGGAATGGGCTGCGCCAAAAGGGTCGTATTCTGACTCCGCGCGTTTGGTGAAACCGCTGAGCCCTCCACCCTGCCGCAACGAATGCATCCGGTCCCGCCGCCCGGTCAGGATCTTATGCGGATAACACTGATGCCCGACATCCCAGATCAGTTTGTCGCGCGGAGTGTCAAAGGCCGCGTGCAAAGCAACGGACAGCTCCACCACACCCAGCGACGATCCAAGGTGCCCACCGGTCTGGCTTACCGCTTCGATCACTTCGGCTCGCAACTCATCAGCCACCGCACGCAAGGTGTGATCAGTCATCTGTCGAAGGTCCGCTGGTCCCGCCACGCGGTCAAGATTTGGTGTTTTCAGATTGGTCATGGCGCACATCTCCGTTGTTTCAGGACGCATGGAAGGCTCTTGCCAAAGCCCCGTAACCGGCGTCCTTAGATGAGTGACGTCGCATCCGGCCGAAACCGGGTGCGACGTCAATTTCCTGTAGCCAACAGGAAGGGAACCGGGGTGCCTAAGACCCCGTAGCCCGGATCAAGGAAGCCAATGATCCGTGCACGGCGGGGTTTGGGGCGGTGCCATCACCGCCCCAAACCTCATTCGTAGACCGGTGCCTCAGTCGTCGCGAGCTCAGGCCAGTCGGCGATCACATTGGTGCCCTGCATGGGTTGCTGGTATCCTTTGTGACAGGTTTTGCAGGCTGCTTTGGGCGCGTCCGCATAGATCGGACCGAGCCGTTCGGCAGGGTAGGTATCTTTCAACGGTACGAGGTACTCGTTGTTCAACTCTTGCACCATCAAAATGCCAAGGCTGGCCGTGCTCCATTGCGGCGTCACCTGCGCGCCGTCATAGAAAGCACGCGAGTTATGGCAAAACACACAGTTCACACCGAGGCTGTTGGCGAAGTAATTCATCAGCGAATAGGTGCGTTCCGTATCCTGAATGGATGCATATCCATCGACACCCGCCACACCCGCTTCGCGGCTTTCCAACGAATGCACCGCTATGGTTTCTTCTTCCAGAAGGTATTTTTCCAACGCATCAGATGGCAAGGAAGTCGACTGGCTGATCGGTGTCGCGCGGTTCTGGTTCGCAGACCACCCCTGCACGCGTTCGTTCACCGGACTAATCTTGAACCACACCTCTGAGGGGACATGCTCGCCGCGATGGCAGGTATAGCAATTGACGCCGACCTGTTTGTTTGCATTGACGTGGCCGTCCCAGTTCTCATTGATGTTCTGGGTCATCTGCACCATGCGGCGCGCGACAACTTTGGTGTAAAGCGTGTCCTCGCCATAAGTCTCCAGATCACCATCACCATGGCAATAGGCACAGCCTTCTTCGGGCGACACCCACTGGGTCATGGCGTTCATGACGCGGTTAAAGTTGTCTTCGGTCAGATCGCCCAGTACCTGGACATTTTCATAGATGTCCTTGGCCAGGTCTTCTCCGCCTTCGGGAATGTAAGGCTCCTCCGTATAGTAATCCTCGATCGTAGGATCGGGCACGGCGCGCACCACATTGAATTCTGGTACCGACATGCCGGTCCCGCGCGGGCCGGTTTGCAAGCTGGCCGTTTGCGCCGGATTACCCCAGGTGACCACCAGCGCAGCAGCAAAGACCGCCCCGCCGATGACACCAACCAAGATGGCCGGACCGAATATATTGGTCGGGTTATCTGCGTTCCATTTATCAAACCACTTGGGAAACATCCGTTATTCTCCCTTCCCAATAAAGGTCTCATAGGAGCCATAATCGGCGTAGCCATAAGAGCCGTCATACATCGGTGCGAAATTGTGCTCTTGCGCCCAGATGAACCAATTATCGACAACCGTGCCGGTCAACAGGATCCCGATGCCGCCCGTGATTGGGGTCAGAACGGCGAACCACCAGGCCCAGCGGTGAATGCCCTCCATGGTGGCGTTGAACCCCATTGTCCAGCGCCAGAAAAGCGCCGCGCGTTCGGTGGCTGTGCCGCGGTCGTAGATTTGCTCTAGCTCACGGTCGCCGCCGTAACGGGTCACGGCCAGAATGGTACCGCCATGCATCGCAAAAAGCAGAACAGAGCCATAAAGGAACAGGATCGAAAGGCAGTGGAACGGGTTGTAGTATAGGTTGCCGTAGCGGATGGAGAACGCTGTGGTCCAATCCAGATGCGGGAAGATGCCGTATGGAACAGCTTCAGACCAGCTGCCCATCAGGATCGGGCGGAAGAGTCCCAGCACCAGAATGAGCCAAAGCAGTGCAGCAAAGGCCCAAGCGAGGTGTTTGCCCATTTTATGCTGCTGCGCCAATTGATAGGTGCGCAGCCACCAAGTGACACAGCCTACTAGGAAGAACATGCCTGCGATGATGAATGCTCCGCCATCGTTGAGAGGCGGCATGCTCAAGCCGTATTCCGGACCGGGTGGTTCCAGCGCCAGCCAGAACAATTGCCGAATAAATTCCGGCACCGACCAACCGACCTGTGCCAACATGGAAAAACCGACAATGTTGAACCAGATCATGAAACAGATACAGGAAACGATGCCATAGAGACCCATATTGATAGGGCCGATCTGACCATTGCCGATCAAGCCCATCAAGGTTGAGAAGAATGGCTTACCTGCCCGCTGCTGGGACATTTCACCACTATCGTCCATACCCCATTCGGGCGTGCCTTGAACTTGCACCTGGGTGAATATGTTTTGATACTCGGGTAACCGCATGATCACATTCCTCCCACTTGCATCGGGTCGCTGCCCCAGATGGGCATATCAAGCCACCAGTTCCACCATTCGGGCCAGCCTGCAGTCCAGACGGGACCTGAAATGATGATACAGACCGCCGAGAAGAACACGGCATTCAGCGCCAGCAAGTAACCTACTCGGTGGATTCCAAGCGTGCCGACCGAGTAGCCGATGTAGTCACGAAAGAACGTATCTTCGTGGTCGGGAGTCAGGGCTTCTTCACCCGCTTCGGGATTGGCCGCAGAAAGGATCAAACCCCCATGCAATGCCAGCGCGATGGTCGTGGTGAAAAAGAGCGTCACCGCCAGCATATGGGCCGGGTTGTAGTGGAAATGCAGATACGCATAGCCCGTGTTGCTCACCCAATCGAGGTGGCTGAAAATCCCGTAGGGAAATCCGTGACCCCAGGCGCCCATCAAAAGTGGGCGGAAAATGACCAGTGTGACATAAGCCAGGATGGCAAAGGCGAACCCGACGGGGACATGATAGCCCATGCCCAATTTGCGGCAAATCTCTACTTCGCGCAGCGCCCAACTGATAAAAGCTCCTGTAGCGCAGAATGTGATGATCTGCCAAAGCCCACCCTCGAGAAGCGGTGCCAACCCAAGTCCGTAACTCAGATCGGGCGGCGCTATGTTGATCAACCAGGGATTAAACGTCCCCTGCTGGCTCGCACCCCAGAAAATCAGAATTGTCCCCAAGAGGGCAAAGAATGCGGTCGTCACGCCGAAGAAGCCTACATAGAAAGGCCCCACCCAGAAGTCGAACAAATCGCCCCCAACAAGCGTCCCTCCGCGGACGCGATACTTTCTTTCGAAGCTGAGCAAAGCCATCTTCATTCTCCGCGTGTGTGCGGCACGCCCTATCCCAAGCGCGAGGCCGACATGTTATCATTGTGTTTGTGTTTGCCGCGGGCGGGCGGCGCACATCATGCCCGCCCACAGCTGATCTTGGTGCCTCAACACCGGGTCGCGAAAAGGTCCTTGCCAGACCCTTCCTTTACTGGGCAGATTGCGCCGCCAGTTCGAACCAGTTGAAGTGTTCTGTGCTCAACAGGACGAGGTGAATCATCGCTGCCAGCAAAAAGAGGAACACGCCTTGTGCAACAAACACACGACGAGGATCGAAGATAAGCCAGATCTTGTAGAACTTTGCCATTCTCTAATTCCTCTTCAGAACCACGGGCGCCAGATGAATGTCGCCAAATGAGCAACTACGGCCACTGCTGAAAACAGCCAAAGCCCGCTCATATAGACAGCATGCAATTCTTGCGCCTGCTCGTCGGTTAGACCTGTAAAAGACAGGTTATTATCAGCCATAAATATTCCTCCGGAACGTTATGCTGACGCCGCGCACCCCGCGGCCGGGTCCTTTGGGGACGGATCCCCTCGGGGTCTCTGAATACCCGTTACCGGGTTTCCAGTGCTTGGACCTGGCAGGCGCACACAAGCCAAGAATTCGGGCGCGCACCGGCGATCTTGCCACCGACGGTACGCGAGGTCGTTGGTCAATAGGCCGAGAAGATCATCGGCGTAATGATATGGGTTTGCGTCCAGGCACGCGAAATCGGACCTTTGTCCGGCAGGCTGCGGCTACGGATTGCCGACAGTGCCCAGGTCAGCGTTGCCAAGGGCAAGGTCGCCAGAAAGATGATCGCGAAATAGACCAGAAACTCGGTCTTCTCGGCCTTCCGGCTCGGCGCACCGTGTAACGTCTCGACTGTGTTTTCAATCATGTCGCTTGTCATGTCACTCATGTTTGATCCTCTCGATCAGATTGGGCTATCGCCGGGTCAAGCGCGCGTATGGTCTCCAGAACCACCCGCTCATCGCCTGCGGCGAGTGCCGCTTTCTCCGCTGCGTCACGCAGTGTTTTCGCAGCGGAAATTCGTGTCAGGATTGGATGTGTTTCAACGATTTTATCGAGCATCGCCTGTGCATCCGCATCCCATGGAAAGTCACGCCGCAGGGGCGTGAGTGTTGCATCTGTCGCGTCCATATCCGACGCCAAAGGCAGGATATGAAACAGCGCATCAAACAGTCCGTTACAGACTTCTTGGACCAGATAGGTCGCGCCCGCGTAACCCATGAAAGGGGTGCCGGTGGCACGTCGGATCGCGGCGCCCGGAAAACTCGCTGGAATGAACGCGGGGCTGGGTCCGTGCCCGCCTTTGAGCTCGGCGAGGTACATCTTTTCGTTGATAGACCCCATCACTACCAAAGGGCGTTTTTGCCCCATCATTGCGCGCACTTCTTCGTTGTTGGTTTTCTTTCCTGCCACCCGCGCCACGGCAAAAGCACAGGGCAAGCCTAGGTCTTCTTCCAGAAACAGACGGATGCCCCGGGCGTAGGTCTCGTTCGCTACAATCGCAAAACTCGCTGTTGCAAAGAAATCCTGGGTCACGGAACGCCAAAGATCCCAGACCGGTTTGATTGTCGAATGTTTCTCTTGGCGGATAAAGGGTTCGGGATCGAGGCCCACCAAGTTCCCCAGTGCGCGCAGGAATTTGGTCGTGCTCTCGATCCCTATCGGGGCTTGTAGATACGGCTTGGCAAGAAGCTCGCTCAACCCGCGCCCGAACTCGCGGTACATGCAGATGTTTACATCCGCATTTACCAAATCTCTCATTTCAGCCACATGCGCGCCCAAAGGCAGCACCATGTTGACCTCGCAGCCGATCCCTTCGACCAACCTGCGGATTTCGGCCAGATCAGATGGCATATTGAAGGTGCCATACATCGGACCGAGGATGTTAACGCGAGGGCGCGCACCTTCCTCGCGTTTCTTTTCGGGCGGCATCCGACCTTTGGTCATACCAAACTCGGTAAAGATCCAGGTCATCGCCCGATCCGCCGCTTCCCACTGATCTTCATCAATGGTGCGCGGCAGGAATCTCTGAATGTTCGTGCCTTGTGGGGTCACCCCTCCACCAATCATCTCTGCAATCGATCCGGTAACCACGACCGCCGGCAAAGCCGGGTCCAGCGTTTCCCAGGCACGCTTCATCGACTCTTCGGTGCCCGACCCCATTTCACCTTCGCCCAAACCGGTCACCACAATGGGCAGCTCATGGGGCGGCAAAGCGTCAGTATAGTGCAATACGCTTGTCACCGGCAGGTTCTCGCAGCCCACCGGGCCGTCGATCACGACTTGTAATCCTTTGACGGCGCAAAATGCGTAGACAGCGCCCCAATAGCCGCCCGCACGATCATGATCGGTGACTAGCATAGCGCGCCTCCGATCCGGGATTCGACGGTATCGATTGGCGATTTGTTCCGCACAGTTTTGAGCGCGGCACGAACGCAGTTGGCTGCGCCAACCGCTGCCTCGCGCTGTGCGCATTTATGGACATAAATGCGCACTAAACCATCTGCGCAGCTTTCGCTGCCCTCGCCTGTTTGTCCAATTTCTTTTGGTGTTGCGCGCGGAAGTCCGGGCGCAGGTTTGGTCCACCTTCCCAAACGCCAGCCGTGTCGCCTGTGCCCACGTCCTCGAAGAACGCCTTCATGCGGTCCATACGGTTTTTGTTGCCCATCGCCGCATTGATCACCTCGGCCAGCGATCCTGCCCCTGCCGGACCCATCAAGGGCCGAGCGGAAATCAGGTTGGTAAAATAGAGGGCAGGAATACCTTTTTCCTTAGCCTTCTGCACAACGGGCGTCGTGCCTATGGCCAAATCCGGCTGGATCGCATCTACAGCAGAGCAATCATCTTCAAGGCTTGCCCGGAATTTGACTGTGACACCTTTAGCAGCCAACCACTCGGCATCCGCCGCGGACCAAGGGGATTTGGCGCAAGCCGTGCCGACATAGGGCACATCAGCGCCGCTTTCGATCAACAAACGGGCCACCAGCAATTCGGATCCTTCATACCCCGAGAGCGTGATCGTGCCTTTGATCGGTGCGCCAGCCAGTGCGCTCTTGACTGCGGGCAGGAATGCATTTTGCGCCGCACCAATCTGGGCTGCAGGCACATTATAGGCGTCCCCAATAGCGGCCATCCAGGCTGCTGTTCCGTCGTGACCGACAGGCGCTGACCCGACAACGGTCCGACCAGCGGCTTGAAACTGGCGTACGGCATCGGTGTAAAACGGGTGGATCGCCGCAACAACACCGCAATCCAGTGCGGCGTATAGCTCTCGCCATTCCCGGCATGGCACTACGGGACCAGCAGCCAAGCCCATCGGGCCAAGCATCGCTCCGATCATCATCGGATCCGCGGGGAACATTTCACCCAGCAGCGCGACGGTCGGACGGTCATGCTTGCCACCCACGGGTTTCGCGACAGGGCCCGCCTTGATCTCGCGATGCGCGTATTCCAGCATCGCTCCGGCCAGCACATCCTTGGCCTCAGCATGGGTCGGCACGCCGAAACCTGGCACGTCGATGCCTACAATGCGCACGCCGTTAATCTCGTCGGGTAGCAACCGTAGAGGTACACCGCTTGCCGTTGGCACACACAGGTTGGTCACAATGATCGCGTCATACCGATCAGGATCTGCAAGATCATGCACACCCTCGCGGATGTCTTCAAAGAGCTTTCCGGTCACCAGTGTTTCGGAGTTGAACGGCACATAACCCACTGACCGGCGCGCGCCGTAGAAATGTGACACAAAGGTCAGCCCGTAAACGCAGCAAGCCGAGCCAGACAGTACTGTCGCCACTCGTTTCATTCTCAGACCGACGCGCAGAGAACCAAACGCGGGGCACATCGATTGCGGCTTGTCGTGTGGGCCCATCGGATAGTCGGCTTTGAATTTATCAAGTAGTTCGGACTGCCCGGCGGTCCGAGCCGCCTGCGCCATGTCTTTTCCAGAATGACATCCCATGCCATCTTGCGGTTCTTCGAATCCGTCGCCGGTCACTCGTGACACATCGCCATGCGGATGACCCTTGATCACTTCAACTTCGGCAGCGCCGTCATATGTGACTTCTTTTTTCACTGTGACCAACCTCGCGCAGCATCAGGCAGTTCATTGAAACCCACATTCCACAGATGGCTGTTTGCGACTGCGGAAAGGCTGTTCTCATAGATCTCAATCGACCGGTCGTCTCTGACGTCATCGCGCAGCACAGCGCACCAAGTGTCTTGGATAAGATCAGACCTTGTCATCCGAGCCACCCTTGATGTCGGCATCCAGATGGCGCGGCAGAAAACCAATGTCCTGCAACACCCGCATGATCTGATCTTCTCTTGGTTGATTCACTTTGTTCTGCGGGTCGGTCTCTGCGAAATGGTCTGGCTGCTCATGCTTCATCGTACACGACCTCCAGCGATGGTTTCGGCTCCGCGTTCTTACCGCGCATATCCGTGTCCGTGGCAGGCACCAGCACGTAGTCACCGCCTGTCTCGGATGCGTCGAATAGGCCCAAAAGCCCGTCCTGGTCCAAAGGAGCGGGACGCACTGGCGGAGCAACAGCCACATTGTCGCCAAGTTCGGCAAAGAGTTGGCCCCATTGCGATTGCGCTGTCCCGACGATCTGGTAGTTCGCCGATTTCTTGCGCAGGTCGTCGTCTTGTGGAATGGACGCAAGGATCGGAATATCGACCGCCTCTGCAAATGCCGCCGCCTCTCCGGAGCCGTCGTCTTTGTTGATGACCAATCCGGCTACACCGACGTTCCCACCTAATTTGCGGAAATATTCCACCGCCGAACAAACGTTGTTAGCCACATAAAGCGACTGCAAATCGTTGGACGCCACCAAAATAACCTTTTGCGCCATGTCCCTGGCAATTGGCAGGCCAAAGCCGCCGCAAACCACATCGCCCAAGAAATCGAGCAAAACATAGTCGAAATCCCAATCATGGAATCCGAGCTTTTCGAGAAGTTCAAACCCGTGGATGATGCCACGACCGCCGCACCCGCGTCCGACCTCGGGGCCGCCAAGCTCCATGGCAAAGACGCCGCCGCGCTTAAAGCAGACGTCGCCGATCTTCACCTCTTCGCCCGCGAGCTTCTTGCGGGTCGAGGTTTCGATAATCGTGGGGCACGCCTTGCCACCGAAGAGCAGCGAAGTGGTGTCAGATTTGGGATCGCATCCGATGAGCAATACGCGCTTTCCCTGCTCGGCCATCATATGGCTGAGGTTCGCCAGCGTGAATGATTTGCCAATACCGCCCTTGCCGTAGATCGCGATGATCTGCGTTTTCGATGTGGGCTCACCTTGTGGAACCTCGAGCGTCGGCTCGGAGGCTTCATCGCGCAAACGCTGGTCGAATTCTTTCAGATTTGGTACGTCGCCGGCAATTGGGCGCTTGTCATCCACATTATCTTTCACGCCGTCATCTCCCAGTTCAAAATCATTTTCAGGCAAGTTGAATCATCAAATGCCCGCCGGTATGCGGTGGACGCTTCAGACGCCGGCACCGTGTGTGTAATCAGACCATCCAAGCTCAAAGTGCCACTTTCCACCAAAGCGCGCGTCGCCGCGAGATCGTCATGAGTCCATTCTGCGGCCACGCGGATCCGCGCCTCTTTCATAAAGGCCGGTGGAAAGGCAAAGCTAATTGGGTCTTTGTAGAACCCCGCCAGTACGATCTCCCCGCCCTTGCCGAGAGACTTCATTAGTCTGTTGAGAATGTCCGCGCTTCCCGATGCATCGTAGACCGACATATAGTCGGACCGGGTGTCATCTTCTGGGGCCATCACCTGATACCCTTGCGCGCCATCTCTGCGCGACGGGTCAATTTCCCAAACCATGGGAGCAGGTGCGCCAGCGGCAATAGTCAACCGCGCCAGCAACCGGCCCAGAACGCCGTGGCCAATGATCAGCTCCGGCATGGATTTGTTCAACCCTGCCATCGTGTGCCGCGCAGTAGCCGCCAGCGCCAGAAGTGCGCCTTGCGCTCCATGTCCCGCGTCGATTCGTGTGACGCGATCAGGTGCAGTGACAAGACGTGACGCGGCCCCGCCGAAAAGCCCGAACGCGCCCTCAAAACAATTGGCACCGGGCACAAAGACGTGATCACCTGGCCTGTAGCCGGTTTCAGGGGCGGCTTCGACAACCTCGCCGACCGCCTCATAGCCTGGCACAAGCGGGTATCCCATTCCTGGGAATGGCGGCATTTCACCGGTCCAAAAGAGTTTTTCTGTCCCGGTGGAAATACCCGAGTGCATAATATCAACCACCAGATCGCCCTGCTCGGGCGTCTTCAGCACAAGCTGATCCACGTCCAAATCACGGGGGCCATTCAGAAGAACTGCACTGGTTTCCAAGTTATCCTCCTTGTCTGCATTCGCCGCCCTGTTCTTTGTCAGAGACTCATAACGCAGATTCCTGTCTGTCAGTCTAAACTGACATCAATTTGTGTCAACTATAATTGACACTATCCGATTTGGTTAGTTGGGTTTCTCAGCCGTCAGTACCCGCGTGACGAAGTTCCGTGCTGGTCGCGGACTGTGGATTTTTTCAAATCCGGCGGCAGCGCACAAAGCACTGATTTCTTCCGGAGACCGCGCGCGCCCGGTTTTCATAGCCATTGTGTAAAAGGCGAAATAGACATCCCCTGATACATCCGGGGAAGACCCGCCGCTCATGGGCTCTGAAATGATCAATCGGCCCCCGGCTGGCAAGGCTATCCAAACAGCGCGCAGCAGATCTGCAACAGTTTCGTCCGCGTGGTCATATAGCACCCGGATCAGCGAAATCGCATCCGCACCGCGTGGTAGAGCATCTTCACGAAATGATCCGGGATGAATGCGGGTGCGGGTGCTCAACCCCGCGGCATCAAAACGTGCGCGTGCGGCAGGCGCGACCTGCGGCAAATCAAAAAGCGTCATTTGGACCGCAGGGGCATCAGCGCCGACCGCTTCCAGAAAAGCGCCTGTACCACCGCCAATGTCTAGAAGATGTTTGACACCTTTCAAAGAAATCGCGCGTAGCGTGTCTTCTGCGACCAATTTCTGGCTCTGCGCCATCAGGTCGGAGTAGGTTTCCGCAACAGTCGGATCTATATTCCCGTGAGCGCCAAATACATAAGGCCAGAATTCGGACAATTCTGTCTTTTCAGGCCCACGCAGCAATGCCACCGGATCTGCAAGATCCGCATAAAACGCCCTGTGATGGCGGATCATTGCATCCAATCCGGGCACCCCCATCACGGCAGCGCCCTTACGTGCTAAGGAAAAATACCCGTTGCGACTCCGTTTCAACAAGTTGAGCGCTGCAGCGGCCTGCAACAAAATCTGCATCCGTTCCGGCTGAACATTGGTCGCGCGCCCCAGAGTTTCGGCTGTCTGCGGTCCGGATCTCAAGCGCCTGAAAATATCCAATTCCACTAACGCCATAAGCACTTGGCTCTGCACAAACCCCTGAACGACATCAAAGAGCGCCGCGCCATCTTTGCGAGCCTGGCGACGAGTTAGTGGAAATCTACTGGCCCAGCTTTGAAAACCCGGGCGGGCGACCAAACGGTTCAGCCATCCTCCGCGCCATGCGGAAAGATCGCCGGATGCGTCAGACATTGCTGCGCGTGGTGCTGATGTTGGGTGTGACGGGCGTTAGGCGTTCGGCGTATTTGCGCACCATCTCCGCCAGCTGCGCCTCGCCAGGACACGAGGGGATTGAAGCGATCGCGCCACCCAGAATATCCTTGAGACGGGAGATCGCGCCCTGAACGCCAAGCAACGCCACGGCATTTGGGCGCCCGTGCAAATCGTCCTGCCCGACGGGTTTGCCCAGTGTTTTTACGTCATAGAGCGCATCGCGCAGATCATCCGCGACCTGAAAAGCCTCTCCAATACGCGCGCCAAGTTCAAACCAAGGTTCCGCTTCCTGACCTGCCGAGACGGCCCCCATCTGTGTGGCAGCAATAAAGAGCGCACCGGTTTTAGCCTGATGATATGCTGACAGATCAATCTCCGCCTCGCTTTCCCAGCCCTGCCCCGCGCAAATGCCACCCGGCATCCCGGTACGTTGCGCCAGGATCATGATCATCTGCGCCACCCGTTCCGGGGCCAGCGCGGATTGTCGGGCCAATGTTTCAAAGGCGAGAACGATCAGGCTATCACCTGTCAACACTGCCAGCGGTTCCGAATAGGCGCGATGCACGGAAGGTTTTCCACGCCGGATTTCAGCATCGTCAAAGCACGGCAAATCATCGTGTACCAGGCTCGCGCAATGGATCATCTCCAAGGCCGATGCTGCCGCATCAGAAAGCTTGGGTTGATCATCACCGCAGGCCATGGCCACGGACATTGAAATGGTTGGGCGGATGCGCGCACCGCCAGGTGCGGTTGCATAACCCAACGCCGAGGCCAGTCGCGGCGGCACTGCACCGCGTCCCTGCCCGACGGCCACAGCCGATGAAATTGCAGTCTCAATTCGGGTATTCATGCCCATGCAAGGTTCCTTTCACCGGCGAAGTGTCACAAAATTCCGACACAATAGTGTAAATCATACTGGACACATTGCTGTTGTGAGTCAACAATCCCATATGGTTATTCAGACCCCTGCCCTTTCGCCTCAGCGACCTACTGCCATCGTCATCGGCGCTGGCATTGCCGGCTTGGCTGCGGCATTGCGGCTTTCGGTCGGCGGCATGTCAGTCACGTTGCTGGAGAGGCACGCCCACACAGGCGGTAAGATCAGAACGGTGGCGAGCCCCGCTGGACCGGTTGACGCCGGCCCGACCGTTCTGACACTTCGCCACGTCTTTGACGACCTATTTAAGCAAGCGGGTGCACGTTTGGAGGACCATGTCACTCTGATCCCGCAGGACATTCTGGCCCGTCACTTCTGGTCAGATGGCACTCAATTGGATCTGCATGCAAATGCCGAAACCAGCGCAGCCAAAATTGCAGAATTTGCGGGCAACAAGGCAGCAGACGAGTTTCGCCGCTTCAACGCACGTACTGCATTGCTTTTTGAGGCTTTCGACGCGCCTATGATGCAAGCGGCTAGCCCGAAGTTTTCTGGGCTTGTCGCACGCGTTCTGCGCCAACCCAGCCTGATCCCGGCCATGGCCCCCTTGTCTAACCTGGCGCAGATGTTGAAGGGCCAGTTCAGCGATCCACGGCTCACGCAACTCTTTGGACGCTATGCCACTTATGTGGGCGGAGCACCGCATTTGAGCCCCGCGATTTTATCGCTGATCTGGCAAGCGGAAGCCGCAGGAGTTTGGGTGGTCCAAGGCGGCATGCACCAACTAACCCAAGCGCTAACAAAACTGGCCGTTTCAAACGGGGTCACGCTACGGTCCCAGACCCATGTGAACCGGATCATTCTGGACAAGGGTCAGGCCATCGGCGTCGAGTTTGACCGCTCTGAAAAGCTGAAAGCGGATGTAATTTTATACGCTGGCGATCCTCGTGCGCTGGCCACGGGAAGCATGGGTGAAGACCTGAAATCTGTTGCACCTCAAACCGCCACTTTCCCGAGGTCCTTCTCTGCGCGCGTGCATAGTTTTGCCGCCCGACCCGCAGGTCCTGAGCTGGCGCACCACAACGTACTGTTTGCAGACAACCCCGAATCGGAATTCCTCGATTTGACAAATGACCGTCTTCCGCGCGCGCCAAGCCTTTACATATGTGCAGAAGATCGTGGTCAAAACCAACCCACACCGGCCCTTGAAAAATTCGAAATCATTTCGAACGCACCGGCCACCTCCACACTCAGGCCCCCAACGGACTTAGATTTATGGCATCATCAGATCATGCAGAGGATAGCGGACTTCGGGATCACTATGTCGCCGATACCGACGTCCTCGACGATAACGACACCTCAACACTTCGCCGAGATGTTCCCCGAAACAATGGGCGCGCTCTACGGGCAAAGCCCACACGGGCTCACCGCATCCCTGCAACGCCCGACGGCACGCACTCCGATCAAGGGACTTTGGCTGGCCGGGGGCGGGACGCATCCGGGCGCGGGGGTGCCGATGGCGACGCTCTCCGCCCGGCACGCGGCCGAGGCGATCTTGAGCGCCCAAACTTCAACGTCACGGTCCAGCCAAACGGCTATGCATGGTGGTATGTCGACGGCTTGAGCGATTGCGGCACGCGCGCGGTCTCCGTGATTGGTTTCATTGGATCGGTGTTTTCGCCCTGGTACCGCTGGTCTGGTCGAAAGAACCCGCAAAACCACGTCTGCATCAATGTCGCAACCTATGGCCCCGGCGGGCGGTTCACCATGACAGATCGGGGCGTACAAGCGTTGCGTCAAACCAATGCGCGGCTCGAAGTTGGGCCCTCTATGATGCGGTGGCACGACAACCAACTGATCATCGACATCGACGAGGTTTCCAGCCCACCACTGATCAACCGCATCCGTGGCCAAATCCGCGTGACCCCCTCTGCGCTGACACAGACAGAGTTGCCGCTGACACCCGATGGCGCGCATATCTGGCGGCCATTCGCGCCATCCTCTCGTATCTCGGTCGACATAGACCGACCGGGTTGGCAGTGGGAAGGCGAAGGGTATTTCGATGCCAACTTTGGCACCCGCGCCCTGGAGGAAGATTTCAGCTATTGGACATGGGGGCGCTTCCCAAGCGCAACTGGCGCCACTTGCTTCTATGATGCGACGCGGTTGGACGGAACCAAGCTGGCGGCCGCCTTCAAATTCGACGAAGCCGGTGTGGGCACGTCAATCCCGCTTCCCCCCCGCGCAAGCTTTCGCCGGAGTCTTTGGGCAGTTAAACGGGAAACCCGTGCAGATGCAGGTTTTACGCCGCGCCAAACACTTAACATGCTGGATGCGCCCTTCTATTCGCGCGCGGCGGTCGAGACAAAGATTGACGGTGAAAGAGTCACAGGCGTTTTCGAGGCTTTGGACCTGCGCCGGTTTCGCTCGCCATTTTTAAAACCGATGCTGGCTTTGCGCGTACCCCGTCGAAAAAATTGGCGCTTTGACTAGTTTCAAGAAGGGGCCGGTGGTGGGTTGCGTGCGACCTCAGGGTTCAACCGCCAGACTTCTGCGTTCAGGGCCGCGGCAATTGTGACCCACACAAGATAAGGCAAGAAAAGCAATCCGGCGATCGCATCGATCCGCCACATCGAGATCATGCCGCATAAAACGGACAACCAGAGCACAGACACAACCGCCATACCTAACCGTATGTTTTTGAGACCGAAAAACACTGGAGTCCACAGCCCATTCATTGCGATCTGAAACGCCCAAAAAGCCATTGCGATGCCGTTGTCAGCCAACATTGCTACCCGGGCGCCTGCAATTGCCATACAGAAATAGAGCACCATCCAGGTCACCGGAAACACCCAGTCGGGTGGTGTAAACCAAGGCTTATTGAGGGCGCGATACCAAGGGCCGGGCGCGAAGAGACCTCCCGTCACCCCCGCCCCTAAGCAAGCCGCAAAGAAGATGCAAAAAAGCAACCAGAAACTGACCATCAGACCACGCCTGCTCCATGGCCTGCCAAGTGGCTGCGTTGGTCGCGCCGATGCCGTTCCAGTGTTGTCAGCACCGAAATCAATGCGTCGCTGCGTGACGATCCGACAGACCCGATGGAAGCCGCCTCCACCAGAAACTGCACCTCTTCAAGCGGTTTGGCGTAAAGGACGGCGGATCTCGGCATCAGCATGCTTGCTGTACTCAGCATCGTCGATTGTCCCAACCAGCCCATCTTTTGCAACTTTGTGGTGCGGGCGCGGGACGAAATTGAATCGTAACCCATTGTCGTCAATTGGCCGCCAATACCGGCATAGATGAAGCGCGCCGCATATATACCTGGACGACAACTGCGTGGCAGAGCTGCGACGCCGGCCTCGGATCGCATATAGAGCCGGTTGGCTTCCATCACCAATTTCTTGACCATGTGACGAATGGCCTTTGTTGGCTTGGGGTCCGCGAGAAACCTGTCACGGTCCACACCGGTTTCATCGAGCCAATCCAACGGCAGATAGATGCGGTTTTCCAAGGCATCTTCGCCAACATCACGTGCGATATTGGTGAGTTGCATGGCGACACCAAGATCACAGGCACGCGCCAAGGCGTCTGCATCCCGCACACCCATCAACACACACATCATGGCGCCCACGGCAGACGCCACTCGGGCCGAATAATCCTTAACGCCGGAGAGGGTTTGATACTGTCGACCTTCTGCATCCCATGCCAGCCCTTCGAGCAATGCATCTGGTAACGCGCGCGGCATGTCGAAGTCTTCAACAATGGCCGCAAAAGCACGGTCCGGGGCCGCATTCTGCGGTCGCCCGGCATATACAGCATCAAGCCGATCGCGCAACCGCAGCACGGCTTCGGCTTTTTCGGCCTTCAGATCAACCTCGTCATCGGCCAGCCGACAAAACGCGTAGAGCGCCAGAGCGGGATCCCGTACCCGCGCAGGCAGCAGTTTCGACGCGGCATGAAACGACAACGATCCATGCCGGATGGCCTCATGACAGTGTTCAAGATCTTTTGGTGCAATCATTTCACACTCTCCACATCGGGTACTAAAGTGCTCAGAACCTCCGCTGTTGAGATCACGCCAGGCACCCCGGCCCCCGGATGGGTGCCCGCGCCCACAAGATAGAGACCGCGGGCTTCTTCCGAGACATTATGCGGGCGAAACCAAGCGCTTTGTAAAATGCGGGGCTCGATGGAGAAACCGGAGCCAAAGGGGCTCAAATAACGATCGCGAAAAGTTTCTGGTGTAAAGACCACCTCGGTGGAAATTTTTTCCCGCAGGCCTGGCAACAACTGGTCTTCGAGCACGGCGAGCATCTTTTCCTTGTAGATCGGCTCTTCCTGCGCCCAGTCAATGCCATTGTCGTGGCCCAGATGTGGTACCGGGCTCAACACGTAAAAGCTATCGTCCCCTTCGGGCGCAACTGATGGGTCCGTGACGGAAGGCCGATGCACGTAAAGGCTCATGTCGTCACATAGTTTGCCTTTGATAAAGATGTCTTTCAGCAGCCCGGTATACCGCGGCCCATTCAGAATGGTATGGTGGTCCACATCCGACCACGCCTCCGCGGTGCCCTTGGTGCCGAAATACCAAACAAAGAGGCTCATTGAATAGCGCGTGCGTGCAAGCCGTTTTGAAGTCCAGCGCCGCCTGTCGTGATTGCGCAGCAATGTATCGTAAGTATGGCCGGAATCGGCATTAGATACGACAATATCCGCGCCCATTTCCAAACCCGACGCCAATCGCACGCCGGTGACCGCGCCCTTATGAACAACGATCTCATCGACTTCGGTGTCCATCAGCATTGCGCCGCTCTGGTCTTCGATCACATGCGCCATTGCCTGCGCCATACCCGCCAAACCGCCCATGGCATAATGCACGCCGAATTCCTTTTCGAGATAAGCGACCAAGATGTACATTGAGGTTACATGGCACGGATCACCGCCGATAAAGAGCGGATGAAAGCTCAGCGCCATGCGCAGCTTTTCATTTTTCACGCGCCGCGCCGCATGTGCATAAACAGACCTGTCCGCGCGCAGTTTCGCGAAAGTGGGCAGAACCTTGATCAGCTCCCACAACTTGTGCATGGATCGGCGGCCCAGGTCCTCGAACCCGAACCAATATCGTTTTGCGCTGTCTTCCAGAAACTTGTCGAAACCGGCCAGATCATCGGGAGAGAGTTTTGCTACTTCCGCCCGCAGTTTGTCGGTGTCTTGCTGGGCGACAAATTTGGTGCCGTCAGGCCATCGAATTTCATAAAAAGGATCGAGCGCTTTCAGCGTCACGTCTTTGTCAAAATCACGCCCGCAGGCGGCCCACAGCTCGCGATAGAGCTGCGGTACGGTCACAATTGTCGGCCCCAGATCAAAACGGTGGCCATCTTGCCAAATGGCAGACCCGCGCCCGCCTGGGACATCAAGTTTGTCAATCACAGTGACGCGGTAACCCTTGGCTCCCAGCCGCATGGCAGCTGCCAAACCACCAAGGCCAGCGCCAATAACGATCGCCCGGTCGCCGGATCCACCGCCGGCATTTACAGATTCGATTGCATCGATACGTGTCATCACAACCTTACATTAGATGTGTCTAGTTAACTTGACAATTGTGTTCTTCCCATTCGCGTCTTTGCGTGTCAAACTTGGTTGACACTCAGGACCAAAACGGCGCGCAATGACCAAAACACCCATTGTATCTTTGAGCTTTTTTCGCTTTGCCAGCCCCGCTGCTTGTGTTTGGGCCCTGGCGATGATGGGCGCGGCCCGGTTTGCCTTGCCCAAAGTCTCTGGCATCGGTTTTTGGAAGCTCTGCGGTTCTGGCACCGGCGAAGGATTCACACCGCTGCCCAACACCGCCGTCTATGCTATTCTTGCCAGTTGGGAAGACGAAGAAACGGCGCGCAAACAAACCGCGCAAACAGAAATCTACAACCGCTATCGCCGTCGCGCGTCTGAAGACTGGACCATATTTTTGGAAACAACTTCGTCGCGTGGCCAGTGGTCCGGGAAAACGCCGTTTGACGCCACCGGGAATACACAGACAGGTGCTTTGGCAGCCCTGACACGGGCCACCATCAAACCGGTTACCGCCATAAAGTTCTGGCGGCGGGTTCCGGACATCAGCCGCATGATCGGTTCAGACCAAAATGTCGTGTTCAAAATCGGAATCGGCGAAATGCCTTTGTTGCACCAGATAACTTTTTCTGTTTGGCCAAATGCCAGTTCCATGGCCGCTTTTGCGCGTACCAACGGACCACATGCAGCCGCAATCCAAGCTGTGCGAGAAGGCAATTGGTTCTCCGAAGAGCTCTACGCGCGCTTCGCGATTTTGGGCGATTCAGGATCATGGGACGGCAAAAGCCCTCTCGACACACTGGAATATGCTGCATGAAGATCCCCTTCCCGTTTTCCGCCATCGTTGGTCAAAAAGCGATGAAACAAGCAATGGTCCTGACAGCGGTGGACCCCGGCATAGGCGGAGTTTTTGTGTTTGGCGACCGGGGGACGGGCAAATCAACTGCAGTACGCGCCTTGGCGGCGTTGCTACCGCCGATAGTGGCGGTCGAAAGCTGCCCTGTTAACTCAGCCCAGAGCGCGGATTGTCCCGATTGGGCAGAATTGGGCTCGAAAAGGCGCGTCTCGCGCCCGACCCCCGTGATCGATCTGCCGCTGGGTGCAACCGAAGACCGTGTGGTTGGAGCGCTTGACATAGAACGGGCGCTGACCCGAGGGGAAAAGGCCTTTGAACCCGGACTACTGGCCCGTGCCAACAGGGGTTATCTGTACATCGACGAAGTAAATCTGCTCGAAGATCACATCGTTGACTTGTTGCTGGACGTCGCGCAGTCGGGCGAAAATGTCGTTGAACGCGAAGGTCTCTCCATCCGTCATGCCGCACGATTTGTCTTGGTTGGGTCGGGCAACCCCGAAGAGGGCGAATTGCGCCCGCAATTACTCGACCGTTTCGGGTTGTCCGTCGAGGTGCGCTCGCCCAATGATGTTTCAGAACGCGTGGAAGTGATCAAGCGCAGAGATGCATTTGAGACCAACCACGACAGCTTCATGGCGCATTATTCAGCCGAAGACGCAAAGATACGTGACACCATCCTGAAGGCCCGCAAGCGGCTGTCTCGGGTCAAAACCCCTGACGATATTTTACAGGATTGTGCGGCACTTTGCATTGCACTTGGCTCCGATGGTTTGCGTGGTGAATTGACCTTGCTCAGAGCAGCCCGTGCATGGGCCGCGTATCAAGGCGACAAGACACTCACCCGCGATCATTTGCGCGACATCGCGCCCTCCGCCCTTTCACACCGTCTTCGGCGCGATCCCCTGGACGAAGCGGGTTCGGGTACACGCGTGATGCGAACCGTGGAGGAAGTGTTAGGGTGAGCACAGACGACGAGAGTTGGGACCGTGCTGCGCTTGCCATTGCGCTTTTGCGATATGCCCCCAGCTACTTAGGTGGTGCGGTAATCCGAATGCGTGCCAGTCCACAAAGGGAAATGGTCCTGCAGGAGTTGGCTCCACTGAATTTGAAACGTCTGCACCCGTCCATATCCGACACACAGCTGTTTGGCGGGATTGACCTCGCCGCCACGTTGAAATCAAATCACCTTGTTGATAGCACAGGTTTTTTTGAAAACACCTGCGCCACTTTATTGGTCATGGCCGAACGGTGCACCGCGAGTCTTGCGGCCAAACTCGCGCAACAGATTGATCGGGATACTGGGCAGTGTCTGATTGCGCTTGATGAGGGTGCGAACGGCGACGAGGAGGTTCCTTCAGCTCTCGCCGAGCGCCTGCCCTTTCACATTTCGCCAACAGTCAGAATGCCGTCGCTTTGGGCATCTGTCCCAGAGGGAACGGGGCGTCACGCGCCAGCCGGTGTTGCATGTCAGCCAGAAGATCTGATCATGCTTGCGCATCTCGCAGCGCAGTGCGGAATTGACAGTCTACGCGCACCGTTGATGGCCTTGCGTGTGGCGCGCACTCATGCCGCATTCGAAGGCCGCGATGCTTTGGAAACGAGCGACCTGGAAGTTGCAGTCAGCCTGGTTTATCCCCACCGAGCGACGCGCATTCCTCAAGAGCCGGAGATTGAGGAAGAACCATCGCAGCAGGAATCTCAGACGGAAGACCAGGGTGACACGCAGGATTCTTTCGAATTGCCGGAAGGCGAGATGTTGGTAGAGGCCATTAAAGCGTGCCTTCCACCAGATCTGCTGGCGGGACTGGTGCCCGCGGGAACAATGCGGCAATCAGGCGGTGATGGTGCCGGCCAAAAGCGAAGCGGCAACAGGCGTGGACGCCCTTTGCCCTCACGACCAGGACGCCCCGATGGCCGCAGCCGGATAGATCTGGTGGCCACCCTTCGCGCAGCAGCGCCCTGGCAACCGATGCGCCGACGCCAACAACCCGACATGGACGGACTTCTTATCCGTCCCAGTGACATTCGCCTCAAACGTTATCAGGAACAGTCTGATCGTGTGTTGATCTTTGCTGTGGACGCGTCAGGCTCTGCGGCGGTTTCGCGCCTCAATGAAGCCAAAGGTGCTGTCGAACTTCTGCTCGCCGAAGCCTACGCTGCGCGCGATCATGTGGCCTTGGTTTCGTTTCGCGGCGACAATGCCGCAGTACTGTTGCCCCCCACTCGATCCCTGGTTCAAACAAAGCGTCGCCTGGCCAGCTTGCCAGGCGGCGGCGGCACGCCCCTGGCAACTGGCTTGAAAAACGCGGCGCTGCTGGCTGAACAAAGCCGCAGCAAAGGTCTGACACCAACGATTGTCGTCCTGACTGATGGGCGTGCAAACATCGCGCTTGACGGTAGTGCCAACCGCGTGCGGGCTGGAGATGATGCCGTGCAAATGGCACATTTGATCCGCGCGCAAGGTACGCAAGTGCTAATGATTGACATGTCTGCAAGGCCGCAGACCAACCTGCGAGAGCTGGCTGCCCAATGCGACGGCCAATACATTGCTCTGCCCCGAGCGGACGCAAAGACACTCACAGGCGCCGTTAGCGCCTCCCTGAGCCACTAAGGCCTTGCAATGGCCACCGCCCTCTGACTGGCCTAACGCGCATCTTTCTCGGCAAATTTTATCCACGCCGCACCGATGGCATGTGCAGGAAACCGGATCCGGGCCCACCCTACTTCTGCTGCATGGCGCCGGTGGCAGCACACATTCCTTTCGCGACATTATTCCTTTGCTCGCTGAAACACATCATGTCGTTGCGGTCGATCTGCCAGGACAAGGTTTTACAAAATTGGGTGCGCGACACCGATGCGGGCTTAACGAAATGGCACAAGACATCGAAAAACTCTGTGATCAAGAAAGCTGGCAGCCCTCCGCAATCCTCGGACACTCGGCAGGTGGAGCGCTTGCACTGCGGCTCACTCAAACGATGCGTTCGCCACAGGGACAGATCCCCAAGATCATCGGCATTAACCCCGCACTAGATAACTTCAAAGGACTTGCCGGTGTGCTGTTCCCGGTCATGGCAAAAATTCTTGCAGCTCTGCCATATACAGCACAGTTCTTTTCGGCCGCCTCTGCAAATCCCGCACGAATTGAGGCCCTGATAAAGAGCACAGGATCTAGTCTGGCACCTGGTGGTTTGGAACTATATCGGTTACTTGTAGCGGACCGAAATCATGTAGATGCAACTCTTTTGATGATGGCGCAGTGGAACTTGGATCAATTGTCGGAGTCCTTGCATACGATTGATGCTCAAACGATATTCATTGTTGGTGACCAGGATGGCGCCGTCCCCCCTGCAGTGTCACATACCGCCGCAGCACTCATGCGACATGCCACCATAATTGAAATTGCAGGCAAAGGTCATTTGGTCCACGAAGAAGCACCTGAAAGTGTCACCAGGCATGTACTTCAGTTCCTCAACTTTTAGATCCCAAGACGGAACAAAAAAGGGTGAAGTATGCCTAAAAGCCCGCGCGGTTCTACCTGATAATTGTGCACGCTGAGGTCTCAGATGCGAAAGGTTTGGTGGTTTTGGTCTTTTTGCGACTTTTGTACCATAGCACCTACTTTCAAACACGATAGATTTTTTGATTTTCTCGCATCGCTCAAAGTGTGCCGGTGATCCCAGAAGCCGGGTGTTTCCGCCGCACCCGTCCACTCTTTAGCACCGTGCGCATGCGATGTGATACGAGACAGCAAACGGCCAGATGGTTTTCGCGCGTCTTATCGGTAACAATGAACGTCGGTTGATCTGCCATTCTTCGCGTCGGTCTGCTTTCTCCAGAAATCAACAAAACTAATTACGAAATCTATCCGAAGAGACGGCTTCCCAAGCACATTACTATGTATCAGAAATCTATTCTGCGTATTAAGTGTGATCATAATCAACACATGTTTCACGACACAGGTGCCCCATGACAAAACCCGTAAACATTGAAACAGTCGGAACCATAGCTATTATTGAGGTATCGAACCCACCGGTAAACGCGTTGTCGCAATCTGTGCGGGCCGGGTTGGCCGATTGCGTGGCGCAGGCCAATGCGGATAATGGCATTCAGGCCATAGTGATTTGGTGTTCTGGTCGGACTTTTATCGCTGGAGCCGACATTCGCGAATTCGGCAAACCGCATGCGGACCCATCTTTGCCTTCTGTCATTGAAACCATAGAGGCCTCGAAAAAGCTGATAATTGCCTCTTTGCATGGTACGGCTCTGGGCGGTGGGTTGGAGGTAGCGTTGGGCGCGCATTACCGCATCGCTCAGCCAAACACACGTTTTGGCCTGCCCGAAGTGACCTTAGGTTTGCTGCCGGGGGCCGGTGGCACGCAGCGTTTGCCCCGTCTGATTCCGGTCAAAGAGGCTTTAGGTATGATCACATCCGGTCGTCAGATTAACGTCACTGAGGCACAGGCGACCGGGCTCATTGACACCGTGGCAGAGAACGTCGACCCGCGCGCAGCCGGGCTTGCTTATGCCAGGCAGCTGCTGTCCGAGGGCAAGTCTACCCGCCCGACGGGAGCTTTGCCTTGTCACACTGCCGAAGCAGGTCTGTTCGATGCGACCCGCGCAAGTTTGACAAAAAAGATGCGGGGCCAAAACGCGCCACTTATATGCGTTGATGCGGTTGAATGTGCCACCAAGTTGCCCATTGCCGAAGGACTGGCGAGGGAACGCGCGTATTTCCAAGAGTTAATGACCAGCGATCAACGTTCCTCGTTGATACATGCGTTCTTTTCCGAGCGTCAGGTCGGCAAGGTGCCCGAAATCAAGCACGTCTCACCACGAAGCGTCACGTCAATCGGCGTTGTGGGTGGTGGCACGATGGGGGCCGGAATTGCCGTAAGTGCTTTGCTGGCAGGACTTAAAGTAGCGCTGATCGAACGGGACGAGGTCTCTGCAGATCGGGCGTCAGCGTCTGTATCCACGATGTTGGAAGGATCCGTGAAACGCGGAAAGCTCGGTAAGGACACATTTGACGATATCGTGACAAACCGCTTTTCAACTTCGTCAAACTATCAGGTTTTGGCGGAAGCGGATATCGTTGTGGAGGCCGTTTTCGAAAGTCTTGAGGTCAAAAAAGATGTCTTTGGCAAGCTAGATTCAATTTGCAAACCGGGGGCGATTTTAGCCTCCAACACGTCCTATCTGGATGTGAACGCGATCGCTGCCATGACCAAACGACCGGAAGATGTCCTCGGTCTGCATTTTTTCTCGCCCGCACATGTTATGAAGCTATTGGAGGTGGTTGTCGCGGAGAGGACATGCGCCGAGGCGGTAGCAACCGGCTTCGCATTTGCCAAGACGCTGCGTAAGGTGGCTGTGCGATCAGGCGTCTGCGACGGGTTCATCGGCAACCGCATTTTGTCTCACTACCGCAAGGCGGTCGATGGTGTCGTGATTGCCGGTGCGAACCCCTATGACGTGGACCGCGCACTGGTTGATTTTGGTATGGCAATGGGGCCGTTTTCGGTGTCGGATCTGGCCGGTTTGGACATAGGTTGGGCCACTCGCAAACGATTGGCACCAACCCGCGACCCACGCGAGAGCTATGCTGAATTCGCGGATCTTCTGTGTGAGCAGGGCCGCTTTGGCCGTAAAACCGGACGCGGCTTTTACATCTATGAAGAGGGCGAGCAAACTTCAGACCCGGAGGTGTTAGGGGTCATCGCCACTGAACGCGCCGAAAAAGGGGTAATTGCAAAAGATATCAGTGATCAAGAGATCGTTGATCGGTTTATGGCGGCCATGATCAACGAAGCGGCGCGCGTTCTCGAAGAAGGCATCGCAATGCGTCCGCTGGACATCGATGTGGTGCTATTGAACGGTTACGGGTTCCCACGCTGGCGCGGCGGCCCGATGCACTATGCGGATACCATCGGCCTCGAGAAGGTTCTCAACGACATCAGGCGATTGTCACTTGAGGACGCCTTCATGTGGCAGCCGGCACCGCTACTAGAGCGGTTGGTTTCTGAGGGTAAGTTGTTTGCCGATCTGAACGGGTAATGCATACAGCTAAGAAAGAATTGGTTTCAAAGGTGCTGATCTGGGCGATCAACTTGCTCAAGTCGTTGTTTTTTGACCACGCAGAATGTGTTCACTTAAGAGCTATTGGTAACAGGCGTCGATCCGAACTGTCACGCAGCGCTTCATGACGTCACAACCACGTCGCTTCATTTGTCCACTCTACGCTAACACAAACGGTTGCTTCACTTCGCAAGAACGGCGGCTTCGGGACCCAGAGCTTCAGCCAGATGTTTTTTGGACCTCGTTGACAAGTCTGAGGCATTTCAGGAATTCCTGCACTTTCTGTGTTCGATGCAAATCAACATGGGTCACAATCCACAGATCGGTCGACCAAACATCTTGAGGGGCAATAACTTCGACTAACTCCGGCCTGGTGCGGGCGTCGTGTTCGGTAAGAAATCCAAGCCCAAGCCCTGACTCAATTGCGGCAATGATGACACTCGGGTCCATAGTCTCCAGCGCAATATGATCTTGCGCCACGTTGTCAGTCATCCACTGTGTAAAGGGTAATCGCGACCCGCCGGTGACTGCTCCTATGAACTTACGCCCTGAAATATCATCGGGGTTAGGTCTGCCAAAGTGGTCTACATAGCTTTGTGCGGCATAAAGACCGAAGCGCAGTTTGCAAAACGGCAGCACGACATAATCCTGTTCTTGCGGGCGTGCGCCTGCACGAACTGCGATATGAGCCTCGCCGTATTCAAGCCTCGCCAGAGCCTCATCAGCGCTGAACGCAAGTTTGATATCAGGATGGGTAATCCCAAATCTGGCAATTGCGGGCATGATCAACGGAGCAAGCCCCGAAAGGGAGGTTATCAGAAGTGAACCCGTGAGTTGCCCGGCTTTTCCCTGACTGCGCCCTGCAAGATCAGAAATCAGTTCGTCCGCCCGGCTTGCCACATCCAGAAGATCCTGTCCGGCATCGGTTAACGTGTAGCCACGGGCATGGCGTTGAAAGAACTTCGTTCCAAAAGCTTTTTCGATAATGTCCACGTGACGGTTCACCGTAGCACGATGCACTCCAAGATCGTTTGCCGTTGCGCTTACCGTACCGAGCTTTGCCAACCGGTAAGCGGTACGAAATTCCAACCAATGTTCCATGACCCTGGCTTACCAATATTCTAGCGTCGCATCAACGCGCATCGAGCGCGCGTTTCTGTATCTGGTGCGCCTCTGTGCAAGCAAGTATTTCACTGACGTACAGCGCAATCATAGGTATTCGACCATGCAAAAACATCACCCGAACTTGCTCACATTGCGTGGGCTGATGGCCGTGATGGTTGTCATTGCACTCACAGTCGGCGGGTCTGTGCTGGCCAAGATGCAGCCTGATCGTTCGGGAGAAGTTGCAGGGCGTGGAGGGCATGTGATTTTAGGTTGGTCAATCGACGTCACATTGTTTTTGAGTCTCTTGACCCGGAGTCGCAGCACCGAACAGTCAAGACCGGAAATGATATGATAGATCGGAGCGGACGCATGACACGTTGGGGCTTGTTTTTCCTTGTAACCAGCGTGGTTTTGACGGGTCTCGCGACATCCTTTGGCACGGGCCTTTTCCCTGTAGCTTATAGCGGGGCGGCCCAGATCCTGCCTACGGAGTTAACCAACTTCCCATCGCGCGTGGCGCTGGGGTGCATGGTATTGCTTTTGGCGCCCCTAATCGCGCTGCATACGAAGGCGGCGGTTTATCACCAGTTTGTCCCAAAAGGGGCGCTCATGCGCCGAATGTGGTTCGGCAAGCGTTCTTGACCGATCGAACAAGGAAACACCCAATGAGACTTGTCACTTTTGCGGCCAGCAACAGTCGCTCTTCGATAAACCGCGCGTTGATCGAGTATGCAATCGAGCGATTGCGGGCGGGCATCCTGCCTGGCGCTGAGGTTGAAACGCTTGATCTAAATGACTACGAGATGCCGATTTATTCCGTAGATCGCGAGCGTCAGAACGGCATTCCCACCCCAGCGCAGAACTTCTTCGATCACATAGGGGCGGCGGATGCGATCCTGGTTTCCTTTGCCGAGCACAATGGGTCGGTCACGGCAGCATGGAAGAACATCTTCGACTGGATGAGCCGGATCGACATGAAGGTCTTTCAGGGCAAACCAATGGTGATCCTGGCAGCGTCCCCCGGCGGGCGCGCCGGTGCTGGTGTTCTGACCAATCAAGAGATGCTGCTTCCTCATTTCGGCGGGCAGATCGTGGCAAAGCTAGGGATCGGAAAATGGGCAGAGGCCTGGGACGCAGAGGCGCAGGCGCTGACCCGCCCAGAAGATATCACCGCCCTTACTCGGGCGCTAACCGCGCTTCGACCAAATCCTTCAGATCAGGAGTAACACAATGCAAACTGCGGTAATCTTTCAAATAATCTCAATACTTTGGGTCATTTGGGGTTTGGTTCATGTCTTTGCAGGTATCATGACCATTTCAAGCGATACCCCTGCGGCAGTCGCTGGCATCGCTGACGCAGTCGATCCTGCTTTGGTGGTGGGTCCCTATCACGAAGCCGCTGGTGCCTTGATCAATCAGCACGGGTTCAATTTGCTTTGGATCGGGTTGACCACGGCAGTGTGCGCCATGTTCATCTGGCGCCTTAACTTTACGGCAATGTTTATTGCGGGCCTGACGGGTGGTTTGGCCGATGTCGGTTATTTCCTGTTTATGGATCTCGGTGGGTTCGTCCATTTTGTGCCTGGCACGGTCATGACGTTGATCTCGGCCTGGGCCATTCTGCTAAGCCTTTGGATCTGGGCCAAGTCGGACAAGCAAGCGCACAGAAATTCATCTTAAAGCCTTGCCATCGTAATCGCTGCTTCTTCGCTTAAGCTGGAGGACCATCGTCGTATTGGGCACTTTCATCACTGTTAGTGCGGGGCTGGTCGCATTCTCCAAAGAGAAAATACCCTGTTAAGCGGACGTCTATGGCAAACTTTGCATTGTTATCAAAGCACGAAATCTGTGCGCAAACTGTTGGATTTTTGCCGACCGGGCCTCTTTGAATGATTTTGGTTCAGCCCTGACGATACCACTGCGACAGCATCGGGGAGATGCAAGGTCTCGCCGCGCGCTGCAAAGGACACAACGTACAGATCGATGGCGTCGCGCCGAGACTGACCCGGAAAGTGCTCAGACTGAGATAACGTGCCCGACAATGATGAACAGGAGGCGGATCATCACATAAAACCGACAAAGTCGACTTATAGCGTCTTTTCCCACGGGTGTCCGAGCTCCGGACGAGGCAGCGATAATGCTATTCTATCGCCTGTTATTCGAACAATGCGAATGCAGGATGACTTTTGATACGATCTGCAAAGAAACGCGCGCCCGCTTGTGTAATATGGACGCGATCAGCCGAAATTATGTTGCCATCGGCATCGAAGATGCGAACATGCATGCCATCTTTTGAAGAATAACGAATAAGGTCGATGTAGTGATTGGCAGGAATATCCAGAGCATTCTGATTATTCTGTTGGATGATGTTATCGAAAACCTTTGCGGTATATTGGGCGCGCCCTTCTCTGGGCAAGCGGGTGAATGCGTTCAAATTATATCCAAAATGCTTTGGGCCGACGAAAACGATATTGTCGGCCTCGGCCTGACCTGTAGTCAGGAGGTTTTGACAGGCGGCCGAGAGGTCCACGATAGGAAAGAAGACAATGTCGGCTTGCTGCACCAGCGCAACATCTGACGCGGGCAAATTCGCGTAGTCACACAGAGCAAAGCCCGACCTATAGATCAGTTGCGCTTCCTTCTTCACCTTCACTTCAAGGAAGATGTTGGCAAAATCGCGCGCTTGGCTGTTGCCGACAATGAGTACCTTGGTGCCTGCTGCGGGATCAAATCTCTCTGCATTGAAACCGCTTATTCGGTGATTGTAAGTGATATGCATACCGGCTGCGGTCTCATGGTTACCCTCAAACAGGCGGGCTGGAAACCCTTGGCCAAGATGAAATGAAGCGCCCGTTGCGCACAGTATCGCAGTTGTCGCCACGGATGATATCACAAGATTTGGTGTTGAAACCGCGGACTTGCGGCGGAAGGTTTGTTCAACAAATCGCCAGGTCAGATAGGCTAAAAGGAAGGTAATCGGCACAAGGCCGATAAACAGACTGGTGCTTGGTTCTTCAAAGCTCAGAATGCGTGCGAACGAAAAGATGGGTTGGTGCCACAGGTAGAGGCTATAACTGATCAAACCGATGCCAACGAGTATCTTGATACTCAGCAGCTTTGCCACCCATGTTTGCTCTTTTGCGTACAAAAGTATCAGCAACGTACCCAGAACGGGGACGAGTGTGAAATAGGACGGGTGCTGCGTATCTCTATCGAACAACAACATGGAGGCGAGGATTAAAACCAACCCGATACCTGACAGGGCTTCATTTGCTACCACCTTGCGTTTGTGGTTCCAAAAAGCGCCCAAAGCTCCGATGCCAAGCTCCCATGCGCGTGTATGGAGAAGGTAAAATGTGCTCGTTGGGTGGCTTTGAACCAAAACGATGCTGCTAGCAAAGCTTGCAATGACGACAAGCCAAACGGCAACAATCGTCCTGTTTTTAAGAAGCGGGTGTAGGAACAGCAATAGAAGGGGAAACATCACATAGAACTGTTCTTCTACCGCCAAGCTCCACGTGTGTATCAGTGGCTTGAACTCGGACGCGAGATCCCAATATCCGCTGGTCATGGTAAGCAGCACATTATTGAGCGACAGCATCGTCGCCAAGACGCTCTGACCAAAATTTTCCAGCGGATCCGGCAACATGAAGAGCCACGCCATAGGCACACAGGTCAGAACGATCACGCAGAGCGCAGGTAAAATGCGCCGCGCCCTACGCTCGTAGAAATTAAGAAGAGAAAACTCGCCTCTCTCCAAATCCGGCAGGATGATACCTGTTATCAGGTAACCGCTGATGACAAAAAAAACATCGACGCCGAGGAAGCCACCGCTGAAAATGCTAGCGCCAGCATGAAATAGAATGACCGGAATGACCGCTAAACTGCGCAACCCATCGATCTCTCGGCGATACTTCATCCGCAGCCTTTACAGATAGCCTTTTTTTAATATTCCAGGCTCCGCAATATTTAGATCCGAAATAAAGATAGTATTAAAACGTGCGGCTTTGTTGCATTTATCTCTATTGGCCGAAAGCAACTTTGCGCCGGGACACCGGTTCGCGTGAACGCGCTCAAGAATTGTTTCCGCAACAACTGGGCTTTCAGGTCAGGCTGTAAAACCTCGAAATTTGCAGTGCAACAGCGGACCCAGGCGAAACCACCGTGCCACAGCAGGAGAGGTTTCCGAACAAGTGCATCAATTTGGGCGGCAATCGAACTGAAAACTCAATCGCCTAAAACCACTGTGCGGACGGAATCTGGTAGAAAAAGTATCCGGACGCTTGCGTGATGCACGCCTATAAGGAAGCGCGCAATTTGAGATTCGCGGTGATACATCGCTACAACTGGTACAAATAATAGTCCAGTTTAAAAATTCTTCTAATATTATTTATGCGCGCAAAATTATTGTATGGATGTGAATATTAATTGTTTGATTTATATTACTAAAAACTCTCCCAACTATATTCAAATTCAATACAGATGATAGCAAAAAACACTTAATAACGACAAATTTTCATCTCGAAACGCTTCAAGTGGTAAACAAAATAGTTGACGAAACGTAGTGGTAAATAATATTGACCACTGTATTCATGCGGGAGGAGCTGGTGTTTTGAGTTGGTCAAAATCTCTCCACCCAAATTAAAACTGGCATTTGATGCCGCAGGAGGAGAACCACAATGAAATCCATCTTAACAAGTCTTGCCGTTGCGGCGACATTGGCCTCGGGTACAGCCACATTGGCTGCCGACAGGATCTTGCTGAAGACGCCGATTGCGTTCTCGACAGCGCTGCCAGGTCTGGGATCCCCAATCCCGCGCGTGGCAGAGCAGCTAAGCCTGATGTCAGGCAATACGATCAAGATGAAGGTCTATGAGCCCGGCAAACTTGTGCCGCCGTTTGAAATCCTGGATGCCGTATCATCGGGAAAGATCAACTCTGGATATACGACAGCAGGCTATTGGGCCGGTAAAATACCAGCAGCGCCCTTGTTTTCGGCGGTGCCATTCGGACCGGAAGCTGGCGAATACATGGCCTGGCTCTACTACGGAAACGGAATGACGCTGTATCAAGAGATGTACGATCAGGCTGGTTTCAATGTCAAAGTGCTGCCATGCGCGATCATTGCCCCTGAAACATCCGGCTGGTTCTCAAAAGAGATCAATGCGCCGGAAGACTTGCAAGGCCTCAAAATGCGGTTCTTTGGCCTAGGGGGCAAGGTCATGCAGAAACTTGGTGTTGCAACATCGCTTTTGCCAGGTGGTGAAATCTTCCCAGCTCTCGAAAAAGGCGCGATTGACGCGACTGAATTCTCCATGCCCGCCATCGACGCACGTTTGGGCTTTCACAAACTGGTCAAATACAACTATTTCCCCGGCTGGCACCAACAGGCAACCGTATTTGAACTGATGATCAACAAAGACGTTTGGAACGAAGCATCTGATCAGCACAAGGCAATCATCGAAAACGCCTGCCGCAGTTCCATGACCGACAGTCTGGCCGAAGGCGAAGCCATCCAGCATGCCGCGTTGCAAGACAACGTTGAAAATAACGGCGTGATCATCAAGCAATGGTCGCCAGAAATGCTCGAAGTATTCAGGAGTACATGGGAAGAAGTGGCAAGCGAAGAAGCTGCGGCCGACCCCTTCTTTGCCAGGGTCTATACAGACATGACCGAGTTCCGTGACGGCTATAAGCTCTGGAAAGAGAACGCCTTCTTGCCGCGCAAGTAAGGCTTCTTTCTATTGGTTGGCGGTATCGGTCGCCAACCAACCTCAAATTCTTTCACCACACTTGCTGACATCAGACAGGCTTGAGCGCGCGTGCGCGTCAGGCAACGGGAGGGGACCATGGTACATCAAGACAACAACGCAGTCGATCCAATTGAAGTCTATGAAGACATCTTGGAGCAACCTGAGACAGACACGCAACCGATAGCGGTCGGCCTGGACAAAACCATCAAGTCTGTCGGCCATGTCGTCATGTGGGCCAACATTTTGCTGATAACAGCCATCGTCGCTCAAGTCTTGTTTCGCTACATGGCCAATCAGAACTTCCCAAAACTTGATGAAATTCAATGGCATTTCTATGGACTCGTGACCATGGTGGGCATCTCATACGCGCTGGTGACCGACAGCCATGTCCGGGTCGATTTGCTGCATATGCAACTGACACGTCGCGCCCAACGCATCATCGAAGTGATTGGTATCCTCACACTCCTGGTGCCTTTCATCTATCTGATGATCGACCAGGGCTATGACTACTTCTACGACAGCCTGCGGGTCAACGAACGGTCTGACAGCCCGACCGGTCTGCCAGCCCGCTGGGCCCTGAAAGCGGTCATTCCGGGTTCTTTCATTCTGCTGGGTCTTGCGGCACTGGCCCGACTGATCCACGACGGCCATGCGCTAAATACTAATTTCGAAAATGAACGTGTCGGCAAGGGGCTTCGCCTGATTGTGCTGGCAATGCTTGGCTTTGTCGTTGTTGCCACAGCACTCACCTTCATCGTTGAAACCACCGAAGAAAAGCTGGTCATCGCAATGTTCATGACCTTTATCGCGCTTTTGTTCACTGGCTTTCCCGTTGCCTGGACACTTGCGGGCGTGGGGGTAGCCTATTGCGGTCTGGCCTATCTTTTTGACAACGACCTGATGCTTTGGACGGGTCTCGAGGCCACTTTCACCGGGCTTGACTACCTCACACTGGGCGCCGTGGTGAACCGGGTCTATGCCGCCATGTCTAATGCCGTGCTCGTCGCATTACCGATGTTCATCTTCATGGGGCTGATGCTCGACGAATCCGGCGTGGCTGAGAAACTCATGACCGCGATGCAACGATTGTTCGGCAAAACTCGCGGAGGACTGGCCATTACAGTGACGATGATCGGCATTATTCTGGCCGCCTCCACCGGTATCATCGGCGCCTCTGTTGTCCTGCTTGGGGTGCTCTCCCTGCCCTCCATGATGGAGCAGAAATACTCTCCAACATTGGCTGCCGGTGTGGTGTCAGCTTCGGGGACGCTTGGCATCCTGATCCCTCCCTCAATCATGCTGGTGATCATGGCGGATCAGATGGCCCTGTCTGTCGGCGATCTGTTTATGGCCGCGGTCTTCCCTGGTGTGATCATCGGCGGTCTGTACCTGACTTACATCTTCATTATTGCTCTGATCAGACCTGACGTTGCCCCGGTGCCAGAAGGCGCAAAAGCCCCGGACTGGGACGCGGTCAAGGCTGTTTTGATTGCAGTAATACCAACCTTGGGTCTCATCCTTGCGGTTCTCGGCTCGATCTTCGCAGGCATCACCACACCAACCGAAGCCTCCGGCATCGGCGCATTGGGAGCCACTCTGCTGGCCTTGGGCTACCGCAAGCTGACCCTCCAGAAACTGGTGAATGTTTTGGTCTCTACCTTCAACACGACCGCATACATCTTTGCGATCTTCCTTGGGGCCACCGTATTCTCATATGTCCTGCGAGAACTGGGCGGCGATGAGCTGATCGAAAATATGATCGCGTCCACCGGCTTTGGACCAACTGGCACAATCGTGTTCATCCTCTTCATCGTCTTCCTGCTGGGTTTCGTTTTGGATTGGATCGAGATCACGCTGATCGTATTGCCGCTGATGCGTCCCATCGTGAACGGCCTTGGGATGGATATCCCAGGCTTTGGCGTGATCGATGAACCCTCGCTGGTGTGGTTCGTAATCCTGGTTGCGGTGACCTTGCAAACCTCTTTCCTGACCCCGCCTGTCGGCTTTGCGCTTTTCTACCTCAAAGGCGTCGCGCCCAAGGAAATCAGCTTGATGCACATCTATCGCGGCGTCGTGCCTTTTGTACTGCTGCAGCTGACCGGGCTCGCCCTTGTCTTCCTTTGGCCCGCTCTCGCCACCTGGTTGCCATCCGTTGCCTACTAATACCTGATCCACCCGCCTGACGCACAAAGGAGAATGAATGTGACTGACCATGACCTTCTCGTACAGCTGCGCAAGATTGTTGGGTCCCGGCATCTACTGGTGGGTGACAAAAAGACCGAACGTTTTCGCAAAGGTTTCCGGTCCGGGCAAGGAGAGGCGCTTTGTGTCGTGCAACCAGGCACTCTGGTCGAGCAGTGGCGGGTGCTCCAGGCCTGCGTTGCGGCGGATAAGATCGTCATCATGCAGGCGGCCAACACTGGCCTGACCGAAGGCAGCACACCGAAAGGCAGTTATGACCGTGGCGTTGTGCTGATCAACACGCGTCGAATTGACGGGCTGCTTCTGCTCAAGGGCGCGCAGCAAGTTCTGGCCTTGCCCGGCGCAACCCTTTTTGCGCTGGAAAAGCTGCTAGCACGCCATAACCGCCAACCGCATTCGGTGATTGGCTCGTCTTGCATTGGCGCTTCGGTGATCGGCGGCGTGTGTAACAATTCCGGCGGGTCGCTGATCGAACGCGGACCGTCCTATACCGAATTGTCGCTCTTTGCTCAGATCGACGAGACGGGCACTCTGAGGCTGGTCAATCGCTTGGGCATTTCACTGGGCGATAATCCAGAAGAGATCCTGACCCGGGTGCAAAATGGCGATATTGGCGATGCGGATCTGGAACAAACCAACAAGCGCGCCTCTGACACCGACTATGCGCGGATCGTGCGTGAAATAGACGCGGATACCCCCGCCCGATTTAACGCAGATACAAGATGCCTTCATGAAAGTGCCGGGTGCGCGGGGAAATTGGCGGTATTTGCAGTGCGTCTGGATACTTACCCAATGAATGACCGCGAACAGGTTTTCTATGTTGGGACCAACGACCCCGGCGACCTGACAATGCTGCGCCGCCAAATACTGGAGCAGTTTAAGACCCTTCCCGTCAGCGCCGAATACATGCACCGCGAGGTGTTCGACATCACGACCAAATACGGCAAGGACACCATGGTCATGATCGACAAGCTGGGCACCGATAAACTGCCCATGTTCTTTGCCTTGAAGGGGGCCGTCGACGCGCGTCTAAACAAGATCCCAGGCCTGCGCGGCTTTAGCGACAAATGCATGCAGGGGCTCAGCACGCTTTGGCCCAAAATTCTGCCAAGGCGCATGACAGAGTTCAGAGATCGATTTGAACACCATCTCATCCTCAATACCCACGACGCCGGGATCGCGGAAACCGAAGCCTATTTGGAGACCGCATTTGCCGGTCTTGAAGCAGATTTTTTTGCCTGTACAGCGCGGGAAGGTAAGATCGCCGGGCTACACCGATTTGCCGCTGCAGGGGCCGCGATACGTTATCAGAACGTCCATGCAGGCGAGGTCGAGGATATTTTGGCGCTCGATATCGCGCTCAAGCGCAACGAGCGCAATTGGCTGGAAGACCTGCCCCCCGAGATCAGCGATCACCTCGTGCACCGCCTCTACTACGGCCATTTCATGTGCCACGTGCTGCATCAGGACTACGTCGTGCGCAAGGGTACGGACGTCAAAGCCTTGAAGGCGAAAATGCTCGATTTGCTTAAGGCACGTGGAGCCGAATACCCCGCAGAGCACAACGTCGGGCATTTGTACGCAGCCAAACCCGACTTGGCCAACTTCTACAAATCCATTGATCCAACCAATTCCATGAACCCGGGCATCGGAAAAATGTCCAAGAAAAAATATTACGCCTGACAGTCAGGCGAGAAAGGCCGAGACTATGACACATGTGGTAATCGCTTCTGCAGCCCGCACTCCGGTGGGGAGTTTTTTGGGCTCTTTCGCCAATACACTTGCCCATGAACTGGGCGCTGCCGTATTGGAGGCCGTCGTCGCACGCGCCGGGATCGAAAAGAACGAGGTCTCAGAGACGATTCTGGGTCAGGTTCTGACCGCCGGCCAGGGCCAGAACCCGGCGAGACAGGCGCACATCAATGCAGGTTTGCCACAGGAAGCGGCCGCCTGGGGCCTGAACCAGGTTTGCGGTTCCGGCCTGCGTGCCGTCGCACTTGGAGCACAGCATGTGCTGTTGGGGGACGCGGAAATTGTCGCCGCAGGTGGTCAGGAAAACATGTCGATGTCGCCGCACGCCCAAACATTGAGAGCAGGTCATAAAATGGGTGATTTGAAGATGATCGACACCATGATCAAAGACGGCCTGTGGGATGCTTTCAACGGCTATCATATGGGTCAGACCGCGGAAAACGTCGCCAACGCCTGGCAGATCACCCGCGAAGAGCAGGACAAGTTTGCCGTCGCATCCCAAAACAAAGCCGAGGCGGCGCAAAAGACCGGCAAGTTCACGGATGAGATTACGCCCTACACTGTAAAGACCCGCAAAGGCGATATATTTGTCGATCAGGATGAATACATCAGGCACGGCGCTACCATCGAGACACTACAGAAACTGCGGCCTGCTTTTGCCAAAGAAGGGTCGGTCACGGCAGCCAACGCCTCTGGCCTGAACGATGGGGCCGCGGCAACCTTGCTGATGTCAGCAGCCAATGCCGAAAAACGCGGGATCCAACCCCTCGCACGGATCGCCTCCTATGCCACGGCCGGGCTCGATCCTGCCATCATGGGCGTGGGTCCGGTTTATGCCTCGCGTAAAGCGCTGGAAAAAGCAGGTTGGAAAGCTGAAGATCTGGATCTTGTGGAGGCAAACGAGGCATTTGCCGCCCAAGCTTGTGCTGTAAACAAGGACATGGGCTGGGATCCGACCATCGTGAACGTCAACGGTGGAGCCATTGCCATCGGTCACCCCATCGGCGCATCCGGGTGCCGTGTCCTGAACACGCTTCTTTTCGAAATGCAGCGGCGCGACGCAAAGAAAGGTCTCGCAACCCTGTGCATCGGCGGCGGTATGGGCGTCGCACTTTGCGTTGAGCGCGACTGACCAAATGCTCGCCTCTGTCAGACGGCGGCCCATCCTGCCGTCCAAGATCACATTATGACATCCGTCTCGGACCAAGCCATGAATGTGCAATAACCCATTGAAATGACCACCGCGATTTCGACTATTGGTCGTTGATGCAACGCGCTTAGAAACTGTTTCTGAGCGCGGCAAGCCCTTGTTTCATTGACGCGCAGCCAATTGAACACTACCGAATGGCCACTGAATCTCATGCTTAGCTCAAACGCAGTGATCCGGCGGACCAGTTAAGTGAAATCAGTTTGAAAATCTGCCTGCAAGGCTGTTTCAATCAACTCACAATCCGTACTTGGCTTCACGTAGCGCGTCTTTAAAAACGGGGGTAGCACAAAGGCATCTCCGGCCACGAGAGAAACAGGTTTTTCGCCTGACACTTCCAATGTCATGGTGCCTTCTTTGACGAAAGTGAACAGGATATCGGTGTCATGGCTCGTCCAGATATCCCCGCTCTCAGTCGGGCGCGCTACATGTACACCGGCCACACCAGCTGTCGCCTTCCCGATCCCGGTATCGCGGCTTTCCCAACCTGGAATGCGCCATGGAGACCAGATGGCATCTTGCACACGATGATGGACAAATCGCGTGCCTTGCCAGTCGCGTGCCGAGTCAATACGGCCATTTGGCAAGCTCATCTTGTGATCAATCGTTGTGATATGTTCAGCAGGTACACCGATCTCAAGCACTTCGACATTGTCGGAGGCTTCCAATACCCGGTGGCGGATTTCGGGAGGCTGGATCACACAACACCCCGCCTCCAAAACAAACGGATCGCCCTGATCTTCGTAGACCAGCCGCACCCAACCACGATAGCAAAAGATCAACTGAAACCCGACGGTATGGTAGTGCACCATATCCGGCACTGGCCCACCATCGGGGATGCGTATGTGACTGGCAATGATCGAACCACCCAAACGATCCGGGATCAGGTCCCGGTAATGCATGCCTGCCCGCCCAATGATCCAGCTATCGCTGTCACGTAGATGCCGCACCATAAAGGAGTGTTGGGTCTCGGGCATATCCAATGGCGGGTTGGCGTCAACGATCTCAACTGTGTGGCCGCTGGGGGATGTCAACATCAGCAGGCCGCCCGCAAAATAATCCGGGTCCGTGCAACGCAGGCGTATCTTCCCGTGATGAGGCACCATGTTCCGATCAAGCCTGATCCGCATCCCATGTCCAGAAACAAGCGCTACTGCAGGATCATCCGCAGGAAAAATCTCCTCCAACCGAAAGCCCAGCTGTTTGATAAAAAAAGGCATTTCAGTCTTCAGATCTTCTACAGACAAATACACTTCCGCAGCGGTGATGCGATCCGGTTGGGTTTCCAACGTCCCGGTCATATTCCGTCTCCCCTAACCTGCATTACATGTCCTTGCTGCACTGGAAACCGCTTTTCAGATACCTTTCATGGCACCGATTTTCAAATGACATTGCGCAATCGGACGCACCTGTTCCCCCCGACTAACTGACATTTCAGCGAGACATACCGCGATCACGTCACAAGATGCGTCCGTTTGAAAACATCCGCGTCCCACAAACGATTGTTTAGAATGTTTTCCAGCACATCCACAGCGCCAACAACGTCCTCCTTGTCGATGTAAAGGGGGGTGAACCCAAAGCGCATTACGTTAGGGGCGCGAAAATCTCCTATCACCCCCTGGGCGATCAAGGCCTGCATTGCTGCATATCCATGCTCAAACGAAAAAGACACCTGACTGCCACGCACCGACCCGTCACGTGGGCTAATCAGGGTAAGTTCCGGGCAGCGCGCTTCCACCTGCGTGATGAACAGGTCGCAGAGCGCAACGGAGGCCTCGCGGATCTGCGCCATGGTCGTGGTGTCCCATACCTTCAACGCTTCTTCCAGGGCGGCAAGCTGTAGTACGGGCGGCGTGCCCACGCGCATGCGTTCAATGTTTGGCGCGGGCGTGTAAGTTTGATCAAAGGCAAAAGGTGCCTTGTGCCCCAACCAACCGGCAAGGGCGGGCTGAGCTGATGCCGCCAAGTCCGGTCGGACGTAGATAAAGGCTGGCGCGCCTGGTCCTCCATTGAGATATTTATAGGTGCAGCCAACCGCGAATTCACAATTTGACGCGGCGATCTGTACATCCACGGCACCGGCACTATGCGCCAAATCCCAAATCATGACTGCGCCCGCCTGATGCGCACGTTCGGTGATATCGTCCATGTCGTGTTTCCGGCCAGTTCGATAGTCCACCTCCGTCAGCATAACCACGGCAACCGTATCATTTATGGTATCGATCACAGCTTCCGGCGCGACGGTTTTTAGACTATGTCCGTGCGCCTTTAGAGCGATCAAACCCTCCGCCATGTAGAGGTCAGACGGGAAATTTCCGGTGTCCGAAAGAATAACCCGGCGTTCCGGTCGCAACGCCAAACCGGCTGCAAGCGCCTGAAAGACCTTGATCGACAGGGTGTCTCCCATGACCACTGAACCGTCCGGCGCCCCAATCAGCCGAGCGACCTTGTTGCCGACGCGTGCGGGCTGTTCCATCCAGTTGCATGTGTTCCACCCTTTGATCAGCTCTCCGCCCCATTGCGCCACAACCGCTTCCTGTACTGCCTCAGACACGCCTTTTGGCAAGGGGCCCAGTGAGTTACCATCCAGATAGATCACGCCGTCAGGAATGTCGAAAAGGTCTTTTCTTGGCAGCGTCATCTATAGCCCTCCGCGCAGGTTCCACAGCTCTGGAAAAAGCTCGACTTCCAACATGCGGCGCAGGTATTTCACGCCACTGGTCCCGCCCGTCCCGCGTTTGAACCCAATGATCCGCTCGACCGTGGTGACGTGATTGAACCGCCACCTTCGGAAATAGTCTTCAAGGTCCACCAGTTTTTCCGCAAGTTCATACAGCGTCCAGTGTGTCTCTGGCGCACGGTAGACGGCTGACCAGGCAGCCACAATTGCATCGTCGGATTGATGCGGCTCTTTCATGCGAAAAGCATCTTCCGGCAGAGAAACATCCAGCTCCTTTTCAAGAGCCCGCAAAGCCACATGATAAAGCGAGGGCCGCTCCAATTCCGCAACCAGTTTGGCGTGTAGCTCCGGCCGATGCTCATGGACCTTGAGCATGGCAGTATTGCGATTGCCAACGAAGAACTCGATCAGGCGATATTGGTGCGATTGAAATCCAGATGAAGCGCCCAATTGTGTACGAAATGCAGTGTAGTCACTGGGCGTCATGGTTCTAAGCACGTCCCAGGCGCTGTTCAATTGTTCAAAGATTCGCGCGACACGTGTGATCATCTTGAATGCCTCGCTGAAACGCTCGGTTTGAATGTGCCCACGGGCGGCATCCAATTCGTGCAACGCCAACCGCATCCAAAGCTCTGACGTCTGATGCTGTATGATAAAGAGCATCTCGTCATGCGCATCTGAAAGTGGTCCTTGCGCACCCAGCAAATCATCGAGACCGAGGTAATCACCGTAGCTCATATCGACCTTAAACGACATTTGTGCACCGTCCTGTCCTGGATCATATGCGCCGGTCATCTTTGGTCTCCGATATCAGTGGGTCTTACGCTTTATGCAGCGCGGAAAGAACGCCGACCAGAGTGAAACTTGCAAAATGGCTGTTGTGGAGCCATCGAATTGGCACGACACTTTTCTCCACCATATCGCCCGGGATTGTCTGTGCCTTCAAGAAAGAGTGCTTCCAGACCGAAGCGGTAAAACCCCAAGCCCAACACCCGAAGAATACTTTCCCAATACAGATACTGCCCCTAGCGGAAAAATGGCGGCCCCGGTAGGACTTGAACCCACAACCTCGGACTTAGAAGGTCCTTGCTCTATCCAGTTGAGCTACGGAGCCGCAAAACTCTCTGCAAAATCCCTCTAAATGCTCACCACCTTAAAATCAAAGCATATTTAGTGCGAGTGCGCAGGAACTGGCGTCAGTTTGAAGCGCGCGCAACAACGCCACGCCACCGCTGCGGTCTCGGTACGAAACATTCACTGGTGTGTTTTCAGATCGCACGGCTCATAAACATGCTCAGAGGGTCCGCCGAATAGTCGCCAAAAGGCGCGCAAGTTACAAAGCCAGCGCTCTGATACAAACGTCGTGCAGGCTCGTGTTCAGGTCCCGAGCCTGTTTCCAGTTTCAAACTGCGGAGGCCAAATTGCCTGGCCTGTTTAATCAATTCCTGCAACATGACCGATCCCAGACCTTGCCCGCGCACCGCTTGATCCGTGTGCATCGATTTGAGTTCGCCCCACGCGCCATAAACTCGAATGGCTCCAATGGCCAGTAGCCGCCCCTCGCCGCGCAACGCAAGTAGATGAATGTCATCTCCGGCAAGCTGGTCTGCTGGCAAAACATGGCAACTTTCTGGAGGAGATTGCGCGCGCATCAGGTCAAAATGCTTGCCAAGCAGAGCCGCAACATCGCTGTCCGTCGCTTTTGCCGGCGCGATTTCATGCATTCTTAGTGAGTCCAAGCACCTCGGCGCCCAGTTGCAAAGTTCTCACCGTAGCCCCCTGGACGGATGTTCGCGCGCCGCTTTTTGGGCTCTTGAACATCCGCATCAATGCCGTTTTCTCGCGCATATTCCATGGCCGCTTCTTTGGATTCAAACCGAAGGCGCACCTGACTTTGCATGTCATCCGACGACGTCCACCCCATAAGAGGGTCGACCGCGCGTGCAGAGGCTGGCGCAAAGTCCAGCACCCACAAATGCGTTTTCGCCGTGCCAGATTGCATGGCTGTCTTGGCAGGCTTGTAAATACGCGCGCGCATAAGAATGCTCCTTGACCGGGCCTTACCATTTTATCGAGGATTTAACCGGTCGGAGCAAGACGCGTTTTGCGTCAATGCCCGGCGAAAACGCAACAGTTATCGAAATTTTTCGTCAAATGCGACTTGGTTAAGAATTCGCTAACCGAAATTTCCCAAAATCCGACTCGCAAATGGTCAACAGGGTAAATGTATGCCGTTATGAAACATGGATTTTCTGAAGCTGCTCTGCGCGGGCTCGAAGAACTGGAGCGCCGTATCCCAAGCGGCGTTGTAACCAAACCGCTGGACAAAGGCGAAATTGCAGGCCACGGCGGCGGTCCGTCGCCACACTATATGGGCCACCGAGCGCGGCTGCGCACCCGGTTTTTGAACGGCGGTCATGCCGCCATGCCCGAATACGAACTGCTGGAGTTGTTGCTCTTCAACGCCATTGAGCGGGTCGACGTCAAACCATTGGCAAAAAAGCTGCTGTCAACATTCGGCGATCTCAACGGTGTGATTGCAGCCTCTGAACATCGCTTGCTTCAGGTGCGAGGGACAACCAAGAAAGTTTACACCCAACTAAAACTTGTTGAAGCCTTTGCGCATCGCATGGCGCAGGCCAAAGTTCTGGAACACTGTGCCTTGTCGTGTTGGGACGACTTGATCGATTACTGTCGGACCGCGATGGCGCACCGCGACACGGAGCAATTCCGCATCCTGTTTCTTGATAATAAAAACGTCGTAATCGCGGACGAAGAACAGGCCCGTGGCACAGTCAATCACGTTCCGGTCTATCCGCGCGAAGTGGTCAAACGCGCGCTGGAACTGAATGCCTCGGCCCTGATCCTTGTGCACAATCACCCCTCCGGCGATCCCTCACCCAGTCAGGCGGACATTACCATGACCGACAACATCTTGCTGGCCTGCCAGTCCATTGACGTGCGCGTACATGATCACGTGATTATTGGGAAAACCTCTGAAAGTTCGTTCAAAAGTCTCGGGCTGATCTGATACTTGATGGTGACAGTTTTTGTCACTAGGGGAAAAGCCGCCCTTGAACCTGCTCAGAAACATGACACTTTGGAGATAACCTCCAAGGATAGATCATGCCTTACGCCCAGACCGATACTTCTGATGCTCCTGTCATCATGGCGAACCCTGCGCCGGACGTGCGCAGCCGCCCGAAACTCGAAGGCGGCAAGGAATTCGTATTGTCCACGGAATTTGAACCCGCAGGTGACCAGCCCTCAGCGATCGCGGAGCTCTCTGAGGGGTTGATCTCCGGTGAAAGGGATCAGGTATTGCTCGGCGCCACCGGCACGGGCAAAACCTTCACCATGGCCAAGGTCATCGAGGGAACTCAACGCCCTGCGATCATTCTTGCGCCCAATAAGACGTTGGCAGCACAGCTGTACGGCGAATTCAAAGGGTTCTTTCCGGAGAATGCCGTGGAATATTTCGTAAGCTACTACGACTACTACCAGCCCGAAGCCTACGTCGCGCGTTCGGACACCTACATCGAAAAAGAAAGCCAGATCAACGAACAGATTGACCGGATGCGCCACTCCGCGACGCGCGCGCTTCTGGAAAGGGATGACGTGATCATCGTGGCCTCTGTCTCTTGTATTTATGGTATAGGGTCGGTGGAGACCTACGGGGCCATGACACAAGATCTGAAAACCGGTCAGATGTATGACCAACGCCAGGTCATGGCCGATCTGGTTGCGCAGCAGTACCGTCGCAATGATCAGGCTTTTCAACGCGGGTCTTTCCGGGTGCGGGGCGACAGCCTTGAAATCTTCCCGGCCCACCTGGAAGACCGTGCTTGGAAGTTGTCTTTTTTCGGCGAAGAACTCGAATCTATCACCGAGTTTGACCCTTTGACCGGTGAGAAAACCGATAATTTTGATCAAATCCGCGTTTATGCCAACAGCCACTATGTAACGCCCAAACCAACGATGCAGCAGGCCGTTATTGGCATCAAAAAAGAGCTGAAAATCCGACTCGACCAGCTTGTGAACGACGGCAAGCTTTTAGAGGCGCAGCGGCTCGAGCAACGCACCAACTTCGATCTGGAGATGTTGGAGGCCACAGGGGTTTGCAATGGTATCGAGAATTATTCGCGCTATCTGACTGGTCGCGCACCGGGCGAACCACCGCCCACGCTGTTTGAGTTCATTCCTGATCACGCCATTGTCTTTGCGGATGAGAGCCATGTTTCCGTGCCACAGATCGGCGGTATGTACAAAGGCGACTACAGACGCAAGTTCACTTTAGCTGAGCACGGATTTCGGCTTCCTTCTTGCATGGACAACCGGCCCCTCAAATTTGAGGAATGGGACGCGATGCGCCCTCAATCGGTCTTTGTCTCTGCCACGCCTGCCAATTGGGAAATCGAACAAACCGGTGGCGTTTTTACAGAACAGGTGATCCGGCCGACCGGTCTTTTGGACCCGCAAGTCGAAATTCGCCCGGTTGAAATGCAGGTGGATGATCTTCTGGATGAAGTACGAAAGGTCGCTGCGGAGGGCATGCGGACGCTTTGCACGACTTTGACCAAACGCATGGCCGAAGACTTGACGGAATATATGCATGAACAGGGCATCCGCGTGCGCTATATGCACTCCGATATTGACACGATCGAACGTATCGAAATTTTGCGGGACTTGCGTCTTGGCGCCTTTGATGTGCTGATCGGGATCAACCTTCTGCGAGAGGGGCTCGACATCCCGGAATGCGGCCTGGTGGCCATTCTCGACGCGGACAAAGAAGGATTCCTGCGGTCTGAAACCTCGCTCATTCAGACCATTGGCCGCGCCGCACGCAACGCGGACGGCCGGGTGATCATGTACGCGGATCGCATCACAGGATCGATGGAACGCGCGCTGGCCGAGACCGATCGGCGCCGCGCGAAGCAGATAGCTTATAATCAGGAGCACGACATCACACCCGCAACCGTGAAAAAAAATGTCGAGGACATTCTGGCGGGACTCTACAAAGGCGACACAGATCAATCGCGTGTAACCGCCAAAATCGAAAACCCGTTGGCGGGCGGCAATTTGCAAACCGTTCTGGATGGCCTGCGCACAGATATGCGCAAAGCCGCCGAAAACCTGGAATTCGAAGAAGCGGCCCGTCTACGCGACGAAGTCAAGCGTCTCGAAGCGGTCGATCTTGCCATCGCAGACGATCCAATGGCACGGCAATATGCGGTCGAAAAAGCCGTGGGTGATGCGCAAAAGGCGTCCGGCCGTAGCACTATGGGACGCGGCGGTATGCGGGGCGGCGTAAAGCGGCGAAAAGGTCGATAAAACCTCGAAACGTGTTTGGTTTAGAGCTTATTGCGGCTTTCAATTGAGCCAGTGATGGGTTGTTAAAACGGTTTCACACAAGGGTTTTGACATGTTCGGTGAAACTCTTGCCTTGCGCAGAGTCATCTGTCGTATAGGTTGTGTTCACCCCCAATTCGGGCCTTTTCCAACAGGAGTTCCGCAAATATGCTAAAAATCAAACACGCCGCTGCTGCAGCACTTGCTACAGCGGCTTTCACCTTCGGCGCCAGCGCTGATACGTTCTTAAAATACGGCGAAGTCGAAGGTTGGAGTGTCTTCATCGATGAACAAAAACAATCCTGCTTGATCGAGGCGGTCGACGACTTTGAAAACGTGGTCCAAATGGGTCTCACAGAGGACCGCGGCGTTGGGTACTTGGGCGTTTTTACCAAAGGTGAAACCAACATCAAAAAGGACAGCGAAGAAGCCGTCGCCATCCTCATCGGTGAGAACATCTATCTTGGCGAAGTGACTGGTATGCGCGGAAACATCACCAAAGGGTACTCTGGTGGCTACGTGCTCAGCGACAATCCGCAATTCGTCAAGGATTTGGAGCAACAGTATGAGATGGTGGTCTTTCCGGAGACGGAATATGCATTCTCAGTTGATTTGACCGGTACAAAGAAAGCCATCGAAATGGCGCGAGAATGTAACGTCAAACAATTGAATTAAAAGCGAAACGACCATCAGGAAATCTCAAGAAACCTCGCTGGTTGCGGGGTTTTTTTGTTTTTGCGTCAAACATGACCCGGCATGATCAATAAAAGTCCGAGCGGGCATTGCGTCGCCTTGATTTTGAAAACTAACCGACAATACCGTTGAAAAGCACTTGCTCCGGATGCAACTGTAGATTTTTTCGCGGCATTTATGGTATGAACGCTGCACCAATCGCATTTTATTATTGAATTTTTATTTGAGGTTTTTCCATGGGCCATCTCGCGTTCGGCTATTTCTTCACATTCTTCACAGCAATGACGGTGATCATCGGCGATTTTGCCATCAAGTCAGCCGTCGATCACGGGCTGCCAATTACGTCCAAACACGTTATTCTGGGCATTGCGCTATATGGTTTTTCCGCCATCTTGTGGTTTTATGCCATGCAGCATGTCACCCTCGCGCAAGCAGGCGTCGCTTATTCCATGTTGACGCTGATTGCCCTGGCAGTTTTGGGCGCGGTCTATTTTGGGGAACCACTGCACACACGCGAATATCTTGGCCTGGGCTGCGCCTTACTGTCGATGATTCTGATGAGCCGCATCGCGTAAAAGTCAATTGTCACTTCGAGAAATCCGCCGCGTTTCTTCTTTTTTGCAGCCTCAGCGATCATCATATGCAAGCCGGGATAGCGGGGTGCAGGCTGACTACTGCGATCTATGATCTAGTGCAACGCGAAGCGGAATGGCAGCAAATGCGGCATGTAACCAAAAATTAACTTTCATTAACCATGATGCCAGGCAGGAGTTTGGTGTCATGCGTCTTTTTGCTCTGGCCTTTGTGATATTCTGGGCGAGCGTGCAAGTGACGCTGGCGGGCCCTTGGCTCCGCGAAAAGGGGAAAGGTTTCTACGCAGGCTCAGCGAATGCCACCAAGGCAAAAGATACATCAGGCAGCCTCTACGCGGAATATGGGCTACGTGACACCGTCACCATTGGCGCGGACCTCTTCTATGGCATTGACCGCACTCTCCAACAATCGGGATCAGGCATCTTATTCGCACGTTTTCCGTTGAGCGCACCCGATGCGACCCATAAATGGGCCTGGCACGCCGGGATCGGAGCAAGGTCGCAAAACACAGTGATTGCTCCGGCAATAGAGGCCGGGCTTTCCTGGGGCCGTGGTATCAAGCTCGGCGAACGCTATGGATGGACAGTCGTCGACAGCAGCATCAACATCCCCGGATCAACTTTGGAAACCCGCATTAAACTAGACGGTACGGTGGGCTTGGGTTTTACCGATCATTTCAAGGGAATGATGCAAGTTTTTAACACGTATCAGGAGGATGAACTGTTTACCAAAGCTGCGCCATCTTTACTTTTCTTACCCGGAAAGGGGAACTATACATTCCAGATCGGGGCTGAAATCCCAGTCCGAGGCGGAGGCGACACCGAATTCAAAATCGGTGTTTGGCGAGAATTCTAACCATGGGCAAACGCCATGATGCGCTGAATTGGGCTATAAGGCCGACACACTTTCACCATCAAATCACGCGCTTAAATCATCGCTGCCCAGAATTTGAACACCGTTTATGCGCCAACCGGTTTCGATTTCCAACATTCTGTAGTCCAGAACATGGACGCGACCTGACTGATCGGTGATCATGACCCGCTGCCAATAAGCTCCATCCTGCTGGCGCAACTCCAGATACCGAACCTCCCCTGGCCGCCAAACCATTGGGTAACCCTGGGTGACCATGCGTTCAAAATTCTTTGGGTTTTGAAACAATCGCTGCAGGTTCGGGCTGGCAAATTCAAACGCTGCGTCGAAATCATCAACCTGAAAGGCCTGCAATTGCTTTTCTATCGTGGCCTGAATGTCGGTTTCCTGCGCATACAAAGAAGTTTGCAGTCCAAACCAAATCAGAGCTCCCAACATTAAACTGCGCATAGTACCCTCCGCGACACGTCTGCAAGAAGTAAGGCACTCAGGCTGTCTGGCAAGCAACTAGCTGTTTTTTACCAATGCTCCGGCCAAGGCTCGCTCGATCAAAGCCACAGTTTCATCTACGCCATAAAGAGCGATGAACCCGCCAAATCGTGGCCCCTGACTGGCGCCTAACAAGACTTCATAGAGCGCCTTGAACCACGCACGCAACGGCTCGAACCTGTCGCGGCCACAGGCATAAACAATCGACTGCAAGGCTTCGTCGTCCACTGGACCATCATATGCTTTGAGTTGATCCCGCAAATCGCTCAACGCCTCCCGCTCCAGTTCGCTGGCCAATCGGTAGACCTTTTTGGGCTTAACAAAGTCATTGTAGTAGCGCACGGCAAAACCCGCCGCTGCATCCATATCCGGGTTGTTTTCTGCATTTGTTTCAGGCGCATAGCGTTGCACAAAACCCCAAAGTTGAGACTTGTCTTCAGCCGCCGAAACGCTTGCAAGATTGAGAAGCATCGAAAACGGAACCAGCATATTTGACTGCGGCACGTCACCGCCATGAATGTGCCAGACCGGATTGTTTAGCCGTTGCGTTACATCCTGCGTCTCGTAGGCGCGCAGCTGTTGATGATACTCATCAACTGCTTTGGGAATGACATCAAAATACATTCTCTTGGCGGTTTTGGGCTTTTGATACATGAAGTATGACAGGCTTTCAGTGCTGGCATAAGTCAGCCATTGATCTATCGAAATACCATTGCCGGACGACTTGGATATTTTCTGGCCGTTTTCGTCCAGAAAAAGCTCATAGCTGAAATGCTCGGGCTTTTCGCCGCCCAGTATTTCGCAAATCCGGTCGTAGATCGCCGTGTTGGTCGCGTGTTCCTTGCCATACATCTCGAAATCGACGTCCAATGCGGCCCAACGCGCTCCGAAGTCTGGCTTCCATTGGAGTTTAACGTTGCCGCCCGTCACCGGCAGGGTCCACTCGCGCCCATCTTGGTCATCGAATGTGACTGTATGATTTGTCGCATCCACATGCTTCATCGGCACATAGAGCACGCGGCCCGTTTCGGGATGAATGGGCAGGAAGATGGAATAAGTCTGCTGACGCTCTTCGCGCAATGATTTGAGCATGACCTTCATCACATCGTCATAGCGCTCCACTGCGCGGCGCAGGATGCCGTCGAACTGACCGGATTGGTAGAACTCGCGAGCGGAGTAAAACTCGTAGTCAAACCCGAAGGTGTCCAGAAACCGCCGTAACATCGCATTGTTGTGATGCCCGAAGCTCTCATGCGTGCCAAAGGGATCGGGTACGGAGGTCAACGGCTTGTGCATATGCTCGGTAAGCATGTCTTGTTGAGGTACGTTGCCCGGTATCTTGCGCATTCCATCAAGATCATCTGAAAAACAGATCAGCCGCGTTGGAATATCAGAAATTTGCTCAAATGCGCGCCGCACCATTGTGGTACGAAGCACTTCGCCAAAGGTTCCGATGTGTGGTAGACCGCTGGGCCCATACCCGGTTTCAAAAAGCACGTGCCCTTTTTCAGGTGGTGCTTTCTGGTACCGTTTCAGAATGCGGCGCGCTTCTTCAAAGGGCCATGCTTTGCTGGTCATTGCGGCGTCGCGTAATTCGGACATGTCTCACCTGAGGCTTACTCATCCGGCACCCCTTGCGCCGGGTTTCGTCCGTCCCTATTGCGTTGCAGCATTGCCGTCAATAATCTGACGGCGTTGACCCAAGTGAAAGAACAGCCAAGTGCCTGACAATCCCGCTCACGCGTTTTCCGAACAAGACAGCCTCGTTGCCATGATGATCGCGGTTTCTGCGTCGGACGAGGACATCCGCACAGCAGAGCTTGTGAAAATTCAGTCCGCCGTTCAAATGCTTCCCATATTCGCGGACTATGATGAAGATCGTTTGGGCGTCATCAGCCAGACCGTCTTCGACCTTTTCGAACAGGAAGACGGGCTGGATGCACTTTTTGGACTGATCCGAGAAGCGTTGCCGGAACGGTTGTTTGAAACAGCTTATGCTCTGGCCTGCGATGTCGCCGCCGCCGATGGCACGCTTGAGGAAGCTGAACTGCGTCTGCTCGAAGAAATCCGTTATGAACTGAATCTCGATCGGCTGCATGCCGCGGCCATCGAACGGGGCGCACGGGCAAGGCATCTGACGTAAGTCAGTAGGTTTCCGTCATTTCACGAACATCCGCGGTGCGCAGCACCCCGCGAAACACAGTTTTGGCACAACAAACACAACACGCTCGGTAAATGGGGGTGTGTTGCAGAAGGGTTTTAGTTTTTCAACGCTGCAGTGCTTCGCTCTGCGTAAACTGTCCCCCACCGACCTAGCAATTTCCGCTGCAATCGGCGCGCACGCGTGGCCCAAGGCCGGGCTCCTTTTGGGCGTTCACGGTTGGCCCGCGTGATCGTCGCGCGGATGTCTTCATCCGCACAGAAAACCGCGAAGACCATCTCACGGCCTCCTGGTGCGGTAATGAAGCCAGCCAGGCCGGACACATAATTCAGCGTTCCGGTTTTCGCGACCACTTTGACCGGATGGTTTTTGGTTGTGCGACCGTCTTTGTCGAAGAGATTGACCGGTTTCAGGATTGGCCGCAATTCTGCCTCTTTGTGCGCCGCCGCCAGACCACGCACCATATCATTCGCGCTTATGCGGCTTGCGCCACCCAAGCCCGAATGATCCACAAAAGCTGGCCTTGTCATGCCGAGGTTTTCCATTGCCCAAAGGTTCATCTGCAATGCCGACGCAGCCAGCGTATTTACACGCCCTGACCGGGCCCGAGTGGTGGCAAGCCCGACCATTTCAGCGGTAAGATTATTTGAATACTTTAGCATCCCATGAAGAATTTCGTTCATCGGGGGGCTTTTCACGGACGCGATTACGGAACCCATTGGCATTTCTTCAACCAGCTCCGCGGTCTTCAGCACGATACCGTGGGACCGTGCAAGCGTCGCGAAGACATCTCCGGCATAGAGCCCTGGGTGGCGCACTGGAAGCCAGCGCGATCCCTCACTGCCCAGAGCGCGTTTCGCGACCGTCCATTCGTCCGCCGCACCGGCGTCTTCATAGGTGAATATGGGCGACGACCTGTCCACAATCTTCATGCGGGCCATGGCAACGTCTGGGCGGTAGGGCGCAGCCCGCGCGTCCATTGTCACATTGTACTTCCCCGATGCGCGTTTCCATTGGAAATGCACCCGGTTGTAGTTCAGCGCAATACCCGACACGGCCGGGCTATAACCCAAATGGTCAGGTTGCTCCGGGTCGATGGTTTTTACAGGTTCCAGAATGTTCTCAAAGACCAAAAATCGCCCGCGAATTTCGCGCAGACCCGCATCTTTGAGCTGGCTGGCGAGCTCAGCCAAATCATTGGTATCCATGGTCGGATCGCAGCCACCAACAAGCACCAGATCTCCGTCCAGCACGCCATCTGTCAAGGTTCCTGTCGTTACGACCGTGGTTTCAAAACGGTGGGAAGGGCCCAGCACGCCAAGCGCGTAAAGAGCTGTTATGGATTTCGCCACACTGGCCGGCGCAATCCCCAAATCTTCGTTGTGCGCCTCAAGCAGTTTTCCTGTTTCGGCATCCGCAACGGCAAAAACAATGTCACCGGTGACCCTTGACTCGCGCAAAAGCGCATTGAGTTCGCGTGCCGGTTTTGGAGTGTTGTCCCGGAGCCTGGGCCGCAAAGATACTTCAGGCGCACCCGCCAGTACGGGGCTGGCTACGCCCGCCAGAAACGTGGCAATGAAGGCCCGTCGGGAGACCTGCGATGAGGGGTGTCGCGTCATACGGGTAAGTAAACCTTAGCCTATCGGTTGAAACAAGCGGAAGCGTCGCCGGAAATTCTGAATATTTCGTGACGCAACCTGTTTATGCCTGCCAACCTCCTGCCGCGCGGATAGCAGATGAGGATTGGGCAACCATGGGAACATTCACAAAACACCAAGCTGGTGCATCCGCACGTCCCAATAGAACGGAAGCATGTCCCGCGATCCGCGCGGCGGAAAACAGCCGTGCGGCAGGACTCATTCTGGCGGATATTCGGTCTCCCGGGCGTGCCAAGACACCGATGGGTACCGCCATCATGATCTGCCGCCAATTCTGCCAATGGTGAAATTGGGCCAGATTGTCCGCGCCCATCAACCAGACAAACCGCACGCCGGGGTAGCGCATTTGCAATGCGGCAAGTGTCTCAGCAGTATAGCGCGTGCCCAGATAGGTCTCCATATCGGTGACCGTAACGCGCGGATTCTGGATCATCGCCTGCGCGCGCGCCATACGTTGTGCCAAAGGTGCGGGGCCTTGTTTCTTGATAGGGTTGCCGGGGCTAACCAGCCACCACAGCCGGGTCAGCCCGAAACGTTTCAAGGCTTCGCGTGATATGTGCACGTGTCCGCTGTGCGCTGGATCGAACGACCCACCCAAAAGGCCGATGACCTCTCCTGAGCGCGCGATGGGGAACCCTTGTTTCAAAGGAACGCTTTCTAAGCCATTTCAGCGCTCTTTGAACGTGCGCTGCGCGTTTTTGTCAATAACCTGCGCTAAATGCGCGTCACGCCGGCATCAAACTACGGTGCCTCAGGTCTTTGCCAAGAAACATCCAACGCGCAAACGATCCAGAATACAAAAACCCCCTTGGAGGAAAGATCGTTGCATTGAGCTGGTTTTGCTTATGCCGATGTCAACGATCTTCGCCGGCGACATTGGCCAACTCTGGCAACCTTTCCAATGGATAGTTGGGATGCAACTGCCAAAACCCATCATCAGCCAATTCCAAAGGCCGCAAACTCCCCCCGGAAAGGCTCGCGTGCGCAAAGCAAGCGCGATGTCTGACAGTACCGCCTGATTGTCGCGAAAATACGAATGACCGCGGCCAATGACATTCTCGACACGGATAAAATGCACCAATTCTGCTTTCTTTAACTGCTCCAGTTGCGAAACGCTCAACGTATCCGACGTCGCGGACCCAAGACGCGGCGCGTTGGTGATGTATGACGCCAATCGCAATGCACCATCTTCAGGATTGATGTAGATGTTGATCTGCTCAAATGCTTCGGAGAACCGTTCGGCCTGTAAGCGTTGTTCGACAACACCTGCATCCAGATCAGCCGCCGCCAGGATCAAAGTACCTGTTTTCATGGCTGTCTTGGGCGGCACGCCCTGCCCGCGATGGTAGATCACGAGCTCGCGAAGAGATTTGCTCATGACATCCGTACCGCGAGAGTGCGCCACGATGTCAATGTCTTCCACCTCCTCGATTTCAGCGAGCAACCGCAGGAATTCCTTTGCGTGAAACACGCTGAAGTCCCCCGCTTCCCGGTCGCGGAAATACCCCAGAAGGCCACTGTTGCCCGCAGGCCATGTAAAGGCGATCGGCACACTTTCGCGACCCGTATAATGCCAGAGGTTCGCCAGGGTATCCATTGCGCGTTCAAAGTCGTTGGCAGCACCATGAGTGAAAACCAGAACCCGTCCATTGCCAGTACGTATGATTTCGTCCCGGATGGCCTTTTGAAAGGCGCGCGCGTCCTCTTCATAGCGCTCTAGCGCGTCGGGTTCGAACATCAGCTTGCCATCTTCGCGCCGGGTCGGGAGCGGAACATCACGGAACCGCACAAGCTCAGTGGTATCTTCCACGTCAAGGCGCGACAGGCGCCGAGCGCCATCCTGCGATGTGCGCGCAACCAAGTCGGCCCAATCCTGCGCCCCAAACCGGACGCGTGCAACGCCCAATGCCATGGAATTGGAGCGCTGCGACGAGTAGGTCAACTGACCCGCCTCGTCTGTCAAGGCCGCGCGATCCGTGACGTAGAATATTGGCGGAGCCACAGTTTGAAGAACGGCCGGAATTTCATCCGCCGGATAATTTTCTTCTGACAAATAGATATTGGGAGGCGGTGCCAGCGTAACGTCCCGCGCACTGCAGCCCAATAATACAGCCAGCAGCACCGCAATCTTTGTGAAGGTCCTCACCGCTTCCGCCCCGCCCTTGATCTTATAGAACCAGCGCTAACATGGGGTGCCAAAAAATCAAATCACACCTTTGGAGATCAGCGGATAATGCCTGTCTATCGCAATGAGGCAACGCGTGAAAACAGCATTGCTAACGCTGTCATGTATTGAATTGGCCGACTGGCTGTGTGTTGCTGTCCCCTCGTGTGTTCTGAAATGCATCAGCGCCCCATAAACAAGCGACGTGATCCTTTTTGCATAGCACCTCCGCATTGCCCTTGCTTCTGTCTGTGTCTAAGAGATGAGCAAATGAAAACAAACGAGGTTTCCCATGGCTGCCTATCAATACGTCTACCATATGTCCGGTGTCTCGAAGACGTATCCGGGCGGCAAAAAGTGTTTTGAAAACATTCACCTGAACTTTCTGCCCGGTGTGAAAATAGGTGTTGTCGGCGTGAACGGGGCAGGTAAATCCACGTTGATGAAAATCATGGCCGGCCTGGATACCGAGTTCTCAGGCGAAGCCTGGCATGCCGAAGGCGCCACCGTGGGCTACTTACCACAGGAACCCAAACTTGATGAAAGCCTGACGGTGCGGGAAAATGTCATGCTCGCGGTGGCAGACAAAAAGGCCATTCTGGATCGTTACAATGAACTGGCAATGAATTACTCCGACGAGACCGCCGACGAAATGGCCAATTTGCAAGACAAGATCGACGCCGAGAATCTCTGGGATCTCGACAGCCAGATTGATGTTTCGATGGAAGCACTGCGCTGCCCACCCGATGATGCCAATATCGCCGATCTATCCGGCGGCGAAGCGCGCCGTGTGGCCTTGTGCAAACTGCTGCTCGAAGCCCCCGATATGCTGTTGCTCGACGAGCCGACCAACCATCTGGATGCGGAAACCATCGCCTGGCTGCAACAACACCTGATCGATTACAAAGGCACCATTCTCATTGTCACCCATGATCGCTATTTCCTGGATGACATCACGGGTTGGATACTGGAACTCGACCGCGGCCGCGGCATTCCCTACGAGGGCAATTATTCGGATTGGCTCGAACAAAAAGCCAAACGTCTGAGCCAGGAAGCCCGCGAAGATAAATCCCGCCAGAAGACACTGGAACGGGAATTGGAGTGGATGCGACAGGGCGCCAAAGCCCGTCAGGCCAAATCCAAGGCCCGGATCAATGCCTATAACGAAATGGCGGAAACTTCGGAGCGCGAAAAACTTGCCCGCGCACAGATCGTCATTCCCAATGGCCCGCGTCTGGGTGCCAAGGTGATCGAGGTCACGGGGCTGGCAAAACACATGGGCGACAAGCAACTGTTAGAAAGTCTCGACTTCTCCCTGCCCCCAGGTGGCATCGTGGGTGTGATCGGACCGAACGGCGCAGGTAAGTCGACACTTTTCAAAATGCTCACCGGGCAATTGGAGCCGGACGCCGGTACCATCGAATACGGCGATACGGTCGATCTGTCCTATGTGGATCAGAGCCGCGATGATCTGGCCGCCAATGATAATGTCTGGGAGGCAATCACCGGTGGGGCTGAGCTAATCCAACTAGGCGATGCCGAGGTCAACTCTCGTGCCTACTGTTCGTCGTTCAACTTCAAGGGCGGCGACCAACAGAAGAAGGTCGGCCTGCTCTCAGGCGGCGAGCGCAACCGCGTGCACATGGCGCGGCTGCTGAAAGCCGGCGGTAACGTGCTGCTGCTCGACGAACCGACCAATGATTTGGACGTCGAAACCCTGCGCGCGTTGGAAGACGCTTTGGTCGATTTCGCCGGTTGCGCTGTGGTGATCAGCCACGACCGGTTTTTCCTTGACCGCATCTGCACGCATATCCTCGCGTTTGAAGGCGAAGCCCATGTGGAATGGTTCGAAGGCGGCTTCACGGATTACGAAGAGGACAAGAAGCGCCGGTTGGGTGCAGATGCTCTGGAGCCGAAGCGGTTGAAGCATAAGAAGTTTGTGAGATGATTTGGACAGTTTCTGAGAAATCAGAGCCTCAAGAGATTAGTCTCCACAAGCTTGCGAGCTTTACCCCGGCGTGTGAAGAGATCGTTGCTCGGCTCAAATCAAGAGACGTTACAGAATACTGTCAAATCTGGCTTTCGACCACTCTCGTTGAACGGGTGGCTAACACTAACGACTTGCTTGCGACAGTTCGCAACACTTTACCAACAGATGCCTTTTTTGAGTGGCCTTCAATGGAGAAGCGATATGTACATGCACCTCCAGTTGTTCGTCTATACCATAAAGTCAAGTCGTACACACACTTGGCCCAAGACGCTATCGTACCGCTCGTCGGCAATTATCTTGTAGTATATATTCCTGTTGATGGAACTGAAGGCAACGCCTTACTCAAGCAACGTGGATCGACGGAAATAGATCGGATATCAAGCGAAATCCGCGCTCATCTAAACCTTCTACTTGGCGCTGGCTCTATTCTTGGAGTACATGCTGTGTTTCGCAGGGATGTAAAGAGCACATGGATTTCCCTTGAAAGTGATCAAACGCGCGACTCGGAGGTTCTAGCCCACGAGAACAGCATATACAATTTTTTGCTTGATGGACTTCCCGAGAGAAATCTCCTCTATCAACGCTTCCCAGTTGAAGTTCTGGACCTTGTCGCGCAGGCAGAGACCAGCACAGTGCCAGAAGTCCGGTTTTCGATTCTTTGGCTAGCTCTCGAAAGAGCCTTGGGAAATGGCGCGGACCGTCGCAAGTTTTGCATTGAACAGCTTAAATCGGAAACGATTAATAAATTCTGCTTTGATGTTTTTAGAGTTCGAAGCGACTGGTTTCATGGTGCAAATCGCGAAGGGACGCTTGCAAGGTACGAACCCTTTTTGAAAATAATGATTCTTCTACGGTATATCGGCTCCGGTAAGGTGCTCTCGCATATCGTAAAAAGGCTTGAAGAGCTGATCGAGGGCAATCGGATACTGGGTCAAGAGAAGGATTTTCTTTCCATGCGCTGGACCTTTAGCTTTCAAGAACCTATGCCTAATTTCAAATCTGACAGAGCGTTTTCTGCAGATCCAAGGGATGAATCTCCACTCTCGTAGGAAAGTGCAGCGTGCACCCACTTACCGATCTCCTCATCGACATCCTCGCAAACTGCCCTTCCATCCAAAACGCCGACACCATCAGTGCGGCTCTTATCGAACAGCGCCTCGTCGCCTGCTCTAACCGCTACCCAGCTATCCAAAGCGCCCATTTCTGGAAGGGCAAGGTAGAGCAGGAAGAGGAAAACCCGTTACTTTTGAAGACCCGTATCAAACTGGGCGACGCTGTAGAGGATGCGGTGCGTATGCTGCATCCCTATGAAGTGCCGCCGATCACACGCGTCAATGTGGACGCGGCCAACGCTGACTACATTCAGTGGGTCTACGATGTGACCCGCGCGCCGCAAAACCTATAACAGCGCGCCCATCCAAAGACCGACACCGAAAACCGTATGGGCCGCCAGCCCCAGCCCGCGTGCTTTCCAGGGTTGAGGCGTTTTCGACGCGGCCCAGCCGACCCCCAACCCCGGTTGCAGCAAGAACCAACCAAAGCCAATCATCAAAAGCGAAAAAATCCATGCGGGCATAAAGGTGGGCGCCGCCAGCCACGTGGCACCCATTATCCCCGCCAGCACGATGCCATAAATGACCCCGACCGCATAGTGAAAGCCCCAACCGATCATGCGCTCTCCGGTCACAGGCGCCACAGCTCCAATATCGTCGTGAAACACCTGACCCAATGGCAAAGTCGCCACCCAACGCCCGACCAAACCCCAATTCGGCAAGGGTTGACCGGCGGCGCGGTTCAGCACCACAGCCCAAAGGTCCATCAATACGGTCGCGAGCAAACCCATCACAACTCCCGTTCCCAAAACCTCGTTCACTCAAGAGACTCCCTACCTATCAATCACCCAAACCCTGTCATTTATTGCAAGCTTGCGCCAGCAGCCCCGCATTAAAAGCCTGTTTTGTTGACCCAGATCAAAACAAGATCGCCAACCCAATGACATAAGTCCAGCAAGTCCACGAAGGAGGAATAAATGTCTCACACGCCACATGAACTTGCCGATGACTTCCCTGAACACACCGCTCGGATACATGATCTGCGCGAAACCGACGCGCATTTTCGCAAGCTTTCAGACGCTTACCATGATGCTAATCGTGCAGTTCACAGGGCGGAAACAAATGTTGAACCCATTGATTCTCAGTACGAGACCGAACTGCGCAAGCAGCGCATGCGGATCAAAGACGAAATTGCCACCATTCTGAACAAAACCCAGGCTATGGGTTAGTTCAAACCGTGCGCCGCACGACAGATCGCAATGTGAAAAAAAACGGGCCGGTGTTAAACCGGCCCGCAGGGAAGAAACAACGCTGGGGGAGAAAACAACGTTGCTTGTGTCAAAGGGCAGCCCAGTCGGTGAAACGCCACTTGGAAGGACATTTCGGACCTGGACGAGGATTGACTGGGCTGCACCCGATTGCGCGCCAGGAAGAGGTGCGCGGAACCGGGGAGATTTCCGGGATAATGTCCCGGGGGTCGTCATGAAATTCTGGAAATTTGACCATAATCGTTACTCCACTTCCGAGGAGGAAAATAACCCCGGCTCACAAATCCATCTAATTCGATAGAATGGCCAGCGTCTGTGAAGAGGATCACACTTGTTAAAACTTTCGGGGCTTTTTTAACCTTTTTCTTACGATCAGGTGCCGCTGCGTTTTCCATCAAGCCTTACATACCCGAATACCAAGAAATAGAAGGATGGCCTGATGATTTTCGACCGTTGAAATACGAATAAAAAAGAATTTTGGGGATTTCGTCAGGAGCACTATGACGCGGAAACACCCCAATGGAACCGTTATCTGGATCGACAATAACCAAATATTGCCTTCAAATTAAGCAAAATTAGTAGAAGACGGACGAAACCTGCACAAAAATCACGCCGCAAACCCTATTGAAATACGCGCGGGAATCGGGCGTAATACAAAGAAATTTACATTTTACGACTGCTGTTAAGATCATCCTAAGACCTTATAATTAAAGATAATATCCGGTCCAATTCACAAATCACAACTGGCTAAATTGAAATTCGATATTCGTTGCAACGCATACGAGAAGTGTGTCGACAGACAAATAGATTTAAACGACGGCGGCCCAGTGGGCCAGATCTCGGCTGTCGAACCATCGCGAGCCTAGTCAGACGAGCGACGGGACGGGACGAGAGGGGAAACAGACATGGCGATCTTGATAGTCCTGATCGGAGCTGTAAGCGGATTTGTGAGTTTAGCTATTGCACTACTGGTGTTTCAAACAGGCTTTTTGACGGCCGTGATTACGCATATTATCACTTCATTTGTCGTTGCAGGTCTTCTGTTCGTGATTAGAGCGCTCCGAAATAAGTGCTGACAACCAATCTAGATCAAACTTTTGATTGTCACCATTGCATACTTGGATTCCGCTCAAAATCACCCCTGGTTTTTCAGAAGCAAAGCATGAAAAACCAGCGGAATATGGCCCTTAATTCCACCGCTGGTTAAAGCTTTTTCTTGTCAAAACAGCAACTTTCTGTCATATGCCCCTCGCAAACGTTTTTCTTTTTCGACCTGCTGTCTCTTATGGACGGTCAGTCTTCGATCCAGACCGACCACGCCAGGCTATCGCACAAACGCGGATAGCATCTACACAGGAGACCACGGATATGGCCACCGGCACCGTGAAATGGTTCAACACAACAAAAGGCTTCGGCTTTATCGCACCCGATGGCGGCAGCAAGGACGTATTCGTTCACATTTCTGCCGTTGAGCGCGCTGGACTCACAGGTCTGGCCGACAATCAGAAGGTGACTTTTGACATCGAAGCCGGCCGTGATGGCCGCGAAAGTGCGACGAATATCGCTTTGGCGTAAGCCACGATCACGTAAGAAAAAACCGGCTTCTTTGAGGCCGGTTTTTTTGCGCTAACTTGAATGTCGGGAGCGTGGCTTCAAAGCAGTACGCGCCAGATTAGCAAGCTTGGTACCAGCATCGCAAACAGGATGCAAAAAAGCTTGGCGACATGACTGATCTTTCCAAAAATGCGATCTCCCAATGCGGCTTCGCCATAGCTTAAAAAGCTGGCCATGACAGCGTATCCACGCGCTTCTTGCCGTACACCTTTCGCTTTTAGAGCAGCAACAGCTTGGTCATAGACCTGCGTCTGGCGCTCTTTTTCAGTCAATTGATTTTGCAGGCTTTCCATATTGCTCACTGTTTCCATACTCCTTTGCGTCAAGGAAAACATGGTGCGGTCGTGCGCAAAGTCTAGGTTTTTAAACAAAAAAAAGGCCAGTCGCTTAACTGGCCTTTACAGGACTTTCCAAACGTAAAAAATCAGTTCAACGCTTTGTCCGTGATGGCATGCGTCCACGCGCCTTCCGGGGCTTTGGTAATGACAGGATCAGATCCACCAGATAGCAATGATTCGACCGTTCTCTCATAATCTGCAGGATCCAGCGCGCCGTTGCTACCAGCAGTCAGCTTCGCAATTTCTCCCATCATCCGCTTTTGATGCATTTCCGTCTGCGCTCCACTTGCGTCGTTGTCGAGCACAATCTCTGCCGCCTCATCAGGGTTTTCTTCTGCATATTTCCAGCCCTTCATAGAAGCGCGGACAAAGCGAACCATCTTTTCCGCAAATTCAGCATCCGCCAGTTTGTCTTCAAGAACATAAAGCCCATCTTCCAGCGTCGCCACACCTTGGTCTTCGTATTTGAAGACGGTCAGGTCCTCGGGCGTCAACCCCGCATCGATCACCTGCCAATACTCGTTGTAGGTCATGGTCGATACACAGGCCGCCTGACCTTGCAAAAGCGGGTCCACATTAAAGCCCTGCTTGAGCACCGTAACGCCGGTATCGGACCCGTCGGTCGGGATATCGAGCTTGCTCATCCAGCTCAGAAACGGGAATTCGTTGCCAAAGAACCAAACGCCTAGTGTTTTTCCCGCGAAATCATCCGTACTGGAAACGCCGGCATCCTTGCGACAGGTCAACATCATACCAGAGGATTTGAAAGGCTGTGCAATATTGACCATCGGCAGGCCTTTTTCGCGTGCAGCCAGAGCAGAAGGCATCCAATCTACCGTGACGTCCGCACCGCCGCCAGCCAGCACCTGTGTTGGAGCGATGTCAGGGCCGCCGGGTTGAATGGTCACGTTTAGATCTTCTTCCGTGTAAAATCCCTTGTCCAGCGCCACGTAGTAGCCCGCGAATTGCGCTTGCGTAACCCATTTGAGCTGCAGCGTGACATCATCTGCAGCTTGCGCAGAAGCCGCCCAGAGCGCTAGCGCCGCCCCGGTGGCAAATGTTCTTACTTTTTTCATCATACTCTCCTTTATTTTGTTTTTCAGTTTCTTTGGGACGGATGCCAAAATGTCACCGCCCGTTCAATCAGCGCGACGCAACCATAAAACGCCGAGCCCACGATCGCAGCAACCACGATTTCCGCCCAGACCAGATCCAGCGAGAGCTGTCCAACAGACGTCGATATTCGAAAGCCCATTCCTCGTATGGGTGAGCCAAAAAATTCCGCGACTATGGCGCCGATCAACGCCAGAGTGCTTGCAATCTTCAACCCGTTGAAAACAAATGGCATTGCAGCAGGTAAACGTAGTTTCAACAAAGTGGTCCAATAGCCGGCCGCGTAGGTTCGCATCAGATCACGCTGCATGGCAGAACTATCCGACAAGCCCTGTACAGTGTTCACAAGCATTGGGAAAAATACCATCACCACCACCACAGCTGCCTTGGAGTGCCAGTCAAACCCAAACCACATCACCAAAATGGGTGCCATACCGATCACCGGCAACGCGGCCACAAAATTGCCGACGGGCAATAATCCGCGCCGCAGGAAGTCAAACCGATCCACTAGAATCGCCACGACAAATGCCGATCCGCACCCCAGCACGTAGCCCGTCAAAGCGCCCTTGATCACAGTTTGCACAAAATCTTCCCATAAGATCGCCGTAGATGCGGCAAAGCGTACGGCAATCATTGAAGGGGCTGGCAACAGGATTGGGCTGATGTCAAATCCGCGGACAAGACCTTCCCAAACCGCGATCAAAGTCAGACCAAATATCACCGGGACGACCAACGCAATCGCCCGTGATTGTGGCAAAGCCGCCAGTCGCGAGTTTAACCACCACCCCGCGACCCAAACCCAGAAAGCAAAGAAAAGCCAGATCATACCATGCCCATCCGCTTCAAGGTGACGCGTTGGATCACCCCTATGATTGCCACAAGGGTTGCAGCCAACGCCGCCGCCATGATCAGAGCAGACCAGATTTGTATTGTCTGACCATAGTAGCTGCCCGCCAGTAACCGCGCACCCAAACCGGCAATGGCACCGGTTGGTAGTTCCCCAACAATGGCGCCAACCAATGATGCTGCCATCGCGATCTTGAGCGAGGTAAAGAGGTAGGGCATCGAAGATGGCAATCGCAACCGCCAAAATGTCTGGTGCGGGCTGGCGTTCCAGGTATGCATCTGGTCCAGCTGCATTCTTTCGGGGCTGCGCAGCCCCTTGACCATGCCCACAACTACAGGAAAGAACGATAAATACATTGAAATCATCGCTTTGGGTAACAAACCTGAAATTCCTACCGCGTTCAAAACGACAATAATCATTGGCGCAATGGCGAGAATAGGGATGGTTTGGCTGGCAATGACCCAGGGCATCACCGACATGTCCATCGTACGGTTGTAGACAATGCCGACCGCCAGCGCGATACCGAGCGCAGTACCAAGTGCAAACCCCAAAAGCGTAGCACTCAGCGTGATCCAGCTATGATAAATCAGCGAGCGTTTCGAAGTGATTTTCTTTTCAACCGTGGTTTGCCAGATTTCGGCAGCTACTTGATGTGGAGCCGGTAGTTTTGGTTTCTCTTGGCTCCATGTATCTGCGATCAACGTTTGCGTTGTCAGCGTTTCGCCCGAACGTGTCGCTTTGTCATGGGCCCAGGCCGCGTTCAGCCAAATGGCCGCAGCATACCAAAGCACAAAGATTGCGCAGACAACGGTTACAATAGGCAGCACGCTACGCATTTCCGACTCTGCCTCGCCAAATTACTGCCAACACCACCAACTCAAACAATATCGGCTGCACCAAAAGAGACAGGAGGATGCGCATCAAACACCCCTGCCCAGAGGCTCGCAGAAACAATTGTGCGCCAAGTGGCGCGCAAGGATCAAACCTCGATCAGTCATCAATGTGCCCCGCACGCAGTCCCTGACGGACCCGGTGGGCCACTTCCAGAAAAGCGGCTGTGTCGCGTATGTCCAAAGGCCGCTCTTTGGGCAGGGGGCTCTCAATCACATCGGTGATCCGGCCAGGACGCGGGCTCATCACCACAATCTTGGTGCTCAGATACACCGCCTCAGGGATCGAGTGGGTCACAAAGGCAATCGTTTTTTCAGTTCGGGCCCAAAGCTGCAGCAATTGTTCGTTCAAGTGATCCCGTACAATTTCGTCCAGCGCGCCAAAGGGCTCGTCCATCAGCAAGATATCCGCATCAAAGGCTAAGGCCCGCGCGATTGAGGCGCGTTGCTGCATGCCGCCCGACAATTGCCAAGGGAATTTACGCTCGAACCCCGCCAGTTCGACAAGCTCCAGCACGCGCGCTACCCGCGCATCCATATCGGAATTTGAATACCCCATGATCTCTAGCGGCAACCTGATATTGCCACCTATCGTGCGCCACGGATATAGCCCCGCCGCTTGAAAAACGTAACCATAGGCGCGTTTTTGGCGCGCTTCCTCGGCGCTCACACCATTGACTGTGATTTTTCCGCCCGTAGGGTGCTCCAGATCCGCTATACAGCGCAAAAACGTCGTCTTTCCACACCCCGATGGGCCGATAAAGCTCACGAACTCACCTTTGCCGATATCGAGCGATACGTCCTTGAGGGCACGTACTGGACCATCGTTGGTCTCGAAGGTCAGGTCTAGGTTTCTTGCGGAAATCACACTCGTTTTGACTTCAACTGTTCCAACCGTTTCGGTTCGTTTCGGGGTTTTTTCTTGTCTCATATTGTTCGCTCTGCAGCGGCCAAGCGCCATTTGCAGAGTGTACGCCATGCCAAAAGCACAGTGACAAATGGCGCAAAAACGAACGCAGTGAGGCGGTCAATGTCCGGAAACTTATAGCTGCATTGGAAAAAAGGAATTACTTCGGTTGCACCGTCTGGTTTTGGTAACAATCTAAATGGATCACCTGTACAATTCAGCAAAAGAGCCAACGTGGCGTAAAGCGCTGTGCTGGTGCCAACAAAACCGATAATAACCGCTATTTTTGGGAACCAATTCGATAGAATCGCCATAGTTCCAACAACCGCACAAACATAGACCATGCTCACGCTCGACAACACAGCAGAGAAAAAGAGCAAACCTTTCAAATCACTAAAATCCTCAAATCCCCGCCGGAATGTTCATCGGATCACGTTTGATCATCTTGGGTGCGGTCAGCGCTTTCCATTTACTCAAGGCCTCAGATGCGGAGGAAAACGCCGGGCGCGGGATGAAACGACCGCGGCCCGGATTGGGTTGCGAATTTTGCCCCCAGGCCCAGATCACTTCACCCCGGTTCAGGGTATAACGGCTCTGGGCTTTGACCTCGAAACCCTCGAACACGTTGTAATCCAAAACAGAATGATGATTGGAGGGCGAAATGGTTTTGGAAATTTTTGGGTCCCAAACCACGATGTCCGCATCCGCGCCTTCGACCAGCGCGCCCTTGCGTGGGTAGATGTTCAGGATTTTGGCCACGTTTGTCGAGGTTGCTGCAACGAACTCATTCGGGGTTAAGCGGCCCGTTTCCACACCTTCGGTCCACAGCACGGCCAGACGCTCCTCCAACCCGTTTGAACCGTTAGGAATGATGCGAAAGTCATCGCGACCGGCGCGCTTTTGTTCGGTATTGAATGCCGCGTGATCGGTCGCGACCACTTGCAAGGATCCTGCCTGCAGACCCGCCCACAACGAATCCTGATGGTCCTTGGAACGGAATGGTGGCGACATGACGCGCCGCGCCGCGTGGTCCCAATCCTTGTTGAAATACTCGGATTCATCTAGCGTCAGGAACTGAATAAGGGGCTCGCCGTAGACCCGCATGCCTTTTTGACGCGCGCGCCTGATCGCCTCATGCGCCTGCTCGCAAGACACGTGAACGATATACAAGGGCACCCCCGCCGCGTCTGCAATGGTGATCGCGCGGTTTGCCGCTTCTCCTTCAAACTCGGGCGGTCGGGAGTAGGCATGACCCTCTGGACCAGTAATCCCCTGATCAAAGTACTTTTGCTGCATCTCGGCGACCAGATCACCGTTCTCCGCATGTACCATCGGCAGCGCACCAAGCTCGGCACAGCGCTTGAAAGAGGCGAACATCTCGTCATCCTCGATCATCAACGCCCCTTTGTAGGCCATGAAGTGTTTGAAGGAATTCACGCCCATGTCGACGGCGTCTTTCATTTCATTAAAGACTGTCTCGTCCCACCCTGTGATCGCCATGTGATAACCGACGTCGGAACAAATCTGCGGCGCCGATTTACGGTGCCACTCATTGATGGCATTCTTGATCGACCCATCCGCGCCCGGCAGACAAAAATCAACGACCATGGTGGTCCCGCCCGCCGCCGCAGCCCATGTGCCACTCTCAAAGGTTTCAGCTGCAGTCGTGCCCATGAAGGGCATCTCAAGATGGGTGTGCGGATCAATGCCACCCGGGATCACATAGGCGCCTTCGGCATCAATGGTTTCGTCGCCGGTCAGGTCTTCGCCAATTTGTTTGATCGTTTCGCCTTCGATCAACACATCGGCTTTCCAGGTCCGATCCGCCGTGCAAACCAAACCGCCTTTAATAACCTTGGACATTTCTTAACTCCTCGTTCTGTCAGCTGCCGCGGTGACTACCGAACGCGCGCTGCAACCAGTGTTTTTATCCCACAATCTCAGCTGTTTCGACCACAGCATGCAGCAACACGTCTGTGCCCGCCATAGCCCAGTCTTTGGATATCTCTTCCGCCTCGTTGTGGCTCAACCCGTCCACACAAGGGCACATCACCATCGCCGTGGGAGCCACACGATTGATCCAGCAGGCGTCATGACCGGCACCGGAAATCAGGTCCATGTGGGAGTATCCCAGACGTTCAGCCGCCGCCCGCACGGCACTGACACAACCCGCATCAAAGGTGACCGGGTCAAACCCACCTACCTTTTCAAACACGATCTCCAGCCCCATGTTGTCCACAATTTTCTGAGCTTCAACATGAAGCTGAGCCTCCATATCCTGAATCACGCTCAAATCAGGCGAACGAAAGTCAACTGTGAACACAACCTTGCCGGGGATCACATTTCGCGAGTTTGGATAGACATCAATGTGCCCTGCTGCGCCCACGGCGTGCGGCTTATGCGACCATGCAATCTCGTCCACTTTTTCCAATACCCGCGCCATCGCGAGACCTGCGTTCTTGCGCATTGGCATCGGGGTCGAGCCGGTGTGGCTGTCTTTGCCAAGGATCGTGATTTGCGTCCATGACAGGCCTTGACCATGGGTAACCACGCCAATGTCGCGCCCCTCAGTCTCCAATATCGGACCTTGTTCGATGTGCAATTCGAAGAATGCGTGCATTTTGCGCGCACCGACCTCTTCCTCGCCCTGCCATCCAATGCGCTTCAGTTCATCGCCAAATTTCTTCCCTTCGGTATCTACCCTGTCGTAGGCCCAGTCCTGCGAATGAATGCCAGCAAACACACCTGATGAAAGCATCGCCGGTGCATAGCGCGTTCCTTCCTCATTGGTGAACTTCGTCACCACAATCGGATGTTTGGTTTGAACACCCAGATCGTTCAGCGTACGGATGATCTCCAAACCGCTCAAAACACCCAGAACGCCATCATACTTCCCACCGGTTGGCTGGGTATCCAGATGCGATCCGACATAGACCGGCAAGGCATCAGAGTCCGTGCCCTCGCGGCGCGCAAACATGTTGCCCATCTGGTCCAGACCCATTGTGCACCCGGCGGCCTCACACCAGCTTTGAAAAAGTGCGCGGCCTTCTGCATCCTCGTCGGTCAAGGTCTGCCGATTGTTACCTCCCGCCACACCAGGGCCAATTTTGGCCATTTCCATCAAGCTGTCCCAAAGCCGGTCCGGATTGACTTTCAGGTTTTCTCCGGGCGCGGGCATAGCTAGGTCCTTCCTGACGATACATTCTTGGGGGCAACAGTAATTTTTACCAATTGGTCAATACACGATTGCCACTCGGCTATGGCAAGTCAAGACTTCCTTTTGAGCGCCTTGCATGGGAAGCTGCCGTTAACCGGTTTGATGCCCTAATTTCACGCAACCTGATTGGATACCTTCGCCAATGCCGGACGGCACAAACAAAAAACCAAGTCGCATCCAGCAGCGCAATCGCAGCCTTATTCTGGATGCCGCTTTGGATGTGTTTTCTCAACACGGTTATCGTGGCACTACGCTGGATCAGATTGCCGAAGCTGCGGGTCTCAGCAAACCCAATATTCTGTACTATTTTGACGGCAAGGAAGAGATCCATATCACGCTTCTGAACCAGTTGATGGCAACCTGGCTGGACCCTTTGGTAACACTCGATCCACAGGGCGACCCGTTGAGCGAAATTCTCGGATACGTTCGGCGCAAATTGGATATGGCGCGTGAACTTCCACGGGAAAGCAGACTTTTTGCGGGTGAAATTCTGCAAGGTGCACCACGGATAGCGCCCCACCTCAAAACTGACTTACAGCCTCTTTTTGAAGAGAAGTGTGACGTGATACAGAATTGGGTGGATCAGGGGCATCTCAACAAAGTTGATCCGCGTCATTTGATTTTTTCCATCTGGGCCACGACCCAACATTACGCGGATTTCGCGGCGCAAGTAGAAGTCTTGCTGGAAGATGACCCCAAAGGCCACGAGCAAGCAGAATTGTATCTTGATACCTTGTTCACACGTCTTTTGAGACCTTAACCGATAGTTAACCAAGCTTGCAGAAACCACAGCGCCTTAAGGCCTCGTTAATCTTCACTTTGCATTAATGATTGCGGGTGGCGGCTTCAGATTGAACGATTAAATCGGAGCTAACCATGAGTGCGATTTCTTTCAACGCCCCTTACGCGCCGCAACCGGTTGCGGCGTCGGCGAACGACCCACAGGGCATTAATGCCCAGATCAACCAGCCGATTGCAAATTCGGCAGCAAACAACGGGACCAATCTGGCATCAGATCACTCCGGACAGGGCGCAGGCAACGGGACAGGAACTGGAGGCGCGCATCTCGCCAGTCTGCTCAAACGTGGCAGAGTCGCAATGCCGCCTGTCGAAGCAACTCCAAAGTCAGTCATTGACGCGCAGACGACAGAAGGAACCAGTGCCGAATTTCTTGCTCAAAAAGCACAATTGCGGGCGGAATTCAAAGCGCAGCAGAATGCACGGGACGATGCGCAGGTTGCTGAACGAGCCGCAGCCGCGAAGGAAGCCGCCGCCAAAGAGCAGGAGCCTGAATTTGAGCTGCCCAACCCACTGCCCACAGCCCCTATTCTTGAACGCGATGACGCGTAGGTTACTCCGCTGCAGCTGAACCAGGGTTATTGGGATGGGTCGTCCAATTGGCGTATTCCGGTGACACCACTACCCCAGTACGCGGGTCTACCTGACCTGGCGCGACCTTTTCCATCGTGATGCAAGACTCCACCGGGCAAACGTTAACGCACAAGTTACAGGCGACGCATTCTTCGTCGATAACGGTGAATGTGCGGTCTTCAGACATGGCAATCGCCTGGTGTGACGTGTCCTCACAGGCCGCAAAGCAACGCCCGCAAGAGATACAAAGGTCCTGATCAATCTTGGCCTTGGCGACATAGTTCAGGTTCAGGTACTGCCAATCCGTGATATTTGGCACAGCGCGTCGCACAATCTGATCTACTGAGGTCAAACCTTTGCCATCCATGTAATCGCTGAGGCCTGAAATCATTTCCTGAACGATTTTGAAGCCGTAGGTCATGGCCGCAGTGCAAACCTGCACGTTGCCCGCACCAAGAGCCAAGAATTCTGCGGCATCGCGCCAGGTCGTAACGCCGCCGATCCCGGAGATCGGTAGCTGCGCCAAAGCCGGATCACGTGCGATTTCCGCCACCATGTTCAGAGCGATGGGTTTCACCGCAGGCCCGCAATATCCCCCATGCGCACCCTTGCCATCAATTGTGGGTTCAGGTGCAAAGAGATCCAGATCCACGGATGTGATTGAATTGATCGTGTTGATCAGAGAAACTGCATCCGCGCCCCCCTGCAAAGCCGCCTCGGCCGGTTTGCGAACATCTGTGATGTTGGGCGTAAGCTTCACGATTACTGGCATGCGCGTATTGGCCTTGACCCAGCGCGTCACCATTTCGATATACTCGGGCACCTGCCCTACAGCCGACCCCATGCCGCGTTCCGACATCCCGTGAGGACAACCGAAGTTCAACTCCACCCCGTCGGCGCCAGTGTCTTCCACGAGCGGCAGGATGTACTTCCATGGGTCTTCCTCACAGGGCACCATCAGCGATACGACCATGGCACGGTCCGGATAATCACGCTTGACCACTTTGATTTCATCCAAATTGGTCTGCAGCGGGCGATCCGTGATCAATTCAATGTTGTTTAACCCCAGCAACCGACGATCGGCGCCGTAAACTGCCCCATATCTTGGCCCGTTTACGTTGACCACATGCGGATCCAGACCAAGCGTCTTCCACACGACGCCGCCCCAACCCGCGTCAAATGCGCGGCGGACATTGTATTCTTTGTCCGTAGGCGGTGCGGATGCCAACCAAAACGGGTTCGGGCTTTTGATTCCAATAAATTCACTTTTCAGATCAGCCATTTGCTATACTCCGTATGGTGGGTTTCAACCCGCTGCGCTCGTCAATGCGGTGTGAATGTCCATCGCTGCATCGCGACCCTCTGCGACAGCCGTCACAGTCAGGTCATCCCCGCCAGAAGCACAATCTCCTCCCGCCCAAACCCCAGTAACCGAGGTTCGGCCTCTATCCTTTACAGCGATTTTACCACCCTCGAGATCTGGCAAGCCCTCGCCCTCAAGCGTTTGACCAATGGCCCTAAAGACCTGATCCGCTGCCAATCGCAACGTTTGGCCTGTCGGTTTCATTCTATCGTCGACATAGTCAAATTCGATCTCACGCACCGCGCCGTTTCCAATGATCGCGCCTGGAACCGCATGTGTGACAAGACGCACGCCCTTACGCGCCGCCAAATCCTGTTCAAACACGCTCGCGTTCATCCGGTCCCGACCCCTTCGATAAACCAGTGTGACATTCAATGCTCCAAGCAGTTTAGCCTGAACCGCCGCATCAATCGCTGTCATTCCGCCGCCGATTACGACCACATCGCGGCCGACAGGCACTTGCGCTAAATCCTCAGCCTGCCGTAGTTCCGAGATGAAATCGACTGCATCCAAAACGCCCTCCTTCTCCGACCCTTCTGCGTGCAATGCATTGACCCCGCCCAGACCCATGCCGAGGAATACTGCGTCATATGCGTCGCGCAAGCCGTCGAGCGTCTCTTCGCGGCCCAAAGCACGCTCGTATTCAATCCGTATTCCACCGATTTCCAGTAACCAGTTCACTTCGGACTGTGCGAAACCTTGCACCGTTTTGTAGGTCGCAATGCCGTATTCGTTCAAACCACCTGCTTTGGGCTGGGCATCATAGACCACCACGTCATGTCCCAGCATGGCCAACCGGTGCGCACAGGAAAGGCCAGCAGGACCCGCCCCCACGACAGCCACTGTTTTGCCGGTTGTCTCAGCGCGGGAAAAGGGATGTACCCCCTGGCCTTGCAAATGATCGGTCGCATAGCGTTGCAATTGTCCGATCAATACTGGCTTGCCTTCTGCAGCCTCGCGTACACAGGCTTCTTCACAAAGCTGTTCGGTCGGACACACCCGCGCGCACATACCGCCCATAATGTTCTGACCGAGAATCGTTTTTGCAGCTGCATCCGGTGTGCCTGTCGCAATCTGGCGAATGAACAGCGGAATATCGATATCCGTCGGGCAGGCGGTGATACATGGCGCGTCGTGACAGAAATAGCACCTATCTGCCGCAACCAGTGCTTCATGCGGATCAAGTGGGGGATGCAGGTCAGAAAACTGCGCCTCATAGTCCGTTTCATCCAAACGGCCTGGCACGATTCCGGGTGTAAATGCATCGCTGGACATGGTTTTTTCCCACACTGGCTGGTTCATTTTGGAAAACGCTCTCATGGTTTCATTTTTTTATCAACTGGTAAAATTTGAATTCCTGCTCATCAATGATCAATTGCTCAAATTAAAAGCAATACACGGATGGCGGGAAATTGCCGATGCAATCGTATGCACCTTTGTCATTAGATTATCACTTGATTTTGAACATTCGTGCTTCAATATCAGAGCCGCGACGCGACAAACTATCGACCACTGCTCTTATTTGGCCAGTCAATCGATCTGCTTTCGACCGAGCCAAGCTGCCGCATTCTGCGGGCAGCACAAGACAGGAGAACACGGGAATGGCCACAGGCACCGTGAAATGGTTCAACACCACCAAAGGGTATGGGTTTATTGCACCCGACGGCGGTGGCAAAGATATTTTTGTACATATTTCCGCTGTAGAACGAGCCGGCCTTACAGGATTGGCGGACAATCAAAAAGTCACGTTTGACGTAGAAGCAGGCCGCGATGGCCGCGAAAGCGCAGGCAATATCGCACTGGCGTGATCGCAGAACGAAACGATTGCAAACGGGCGCGGGGGTGCCCGTTTTTTTTGGATCAGGGGCCGTTCCAATCTATGCCCTTGGCCTCGGCGACCGTCAGCCTGCCTGCCGGCCAAGACCGTAGCAGGGGTTTCACATCCTCTTCAGATCTCGACAACCAATGTTCAATATCCGTCAGTTCCAAAATGACACCCATACGGTTATGGATATCGCACACATCTTTCGATGGCGCGCAGGTCAATGTGGCCACCTGATCCACCACAACACCGCCCGGCCCCTGCCAACGATCGGTGATCGCTGCAAAATACAAAAACCCTCCCACTTTAGGCGTAATGGCCCAGGCGGTTTTGCGACGTTTTTCACCCGTCCATTCGTACCAGCCGTTCATCGGCACCACGGCGCGGCCCGTGCCCAGATAGGCTGATTTGTCAAAAACGGTCTCACTGCGCGCGTTCACAATGGTCTCCATGACTGGGCGGCCGCGCGCATTGACCCGACCCACCGGCACAATACCCCAACGCATGTACCGAAGTCCTGCTTCTGTGACCACCACGATGTTTTGACCCGGCGCAATATTGTGACGCACAGGCTCATCTGCAACCGACTCCCCATTTCGTCCCAGGTCTTTTGCCAAATCAGACATCGATGACGTCAGAAAAAAGCGGCCTGGCATGGTTGCTATTCCGCGGCCTGCGCGATCAGCGCAAGCACATCGGGGCCAAGCGTTTCCACGATTTTAGCCACGCCTTCCGCGTTGGGATGAATACCGTCGGCCTGCATGTAAGCGCGGGCACCGTCTGGGTCCTCCATCGCATTCAGCCCCGCGAAGAAGCTTGGCACCAAAAGAGTTCCGTAGGTCTCGGCAAGCTCCGGGTAAATTGCGTCAAATGCAGCTTTATACTCCGGGCCGTAATTGCCCGGCGCTTCCATCCCGACCAGTAATACATCGACATCAACGGCGGCGGCTGCCTGCAGTATCCCGTCAAGGTTTTCTCGGCTGACAGATGGTTCTATCCCGCGCAACAGGTCGTTGCCGCCCAAGGCCACGATCATCGCATCCACTTCCGGCGTCAACGTCCAGGCAGCGCGCGACAACCCACCAGCCGTAGTGTCGCCGGAAACGCCCGCATTGATCAGGTGTACTTCGGCCCCTCGATCCTCTAACCACGCCTGGAGTTGCGGCACGAAACCCTCTTCAGTTACCAACCCGTAACCCTGCGTCAGGCTGTCCCCGAGTGCTGCGATAACGATGTCTTCGGCCTGCAACACACCCGGCCAAAGAAAAGCAAATCCCATCAAAACCTTGCGCATCTTGATCTAGCCTCCATATGCCACACGTATCCCCCTAAAGGTGCCCACTCTATGACCAACTCTGTGTTCTCTCTCAATGATGCGGCTTTGTCGCTGGATGGCAATGCCGGGCGGGTAGATATCCTGCATGGTATAACGATGGATGTTCACAAGGGCGAGAGTTTGGGACTGATCGGGCCTTCCGGCTCAGGAAAGTCATCTCTTTTAATGCTGATGGGGGGATTGGAGCGCGCAACAGGCGGCAGCGTTATGGCTTTGGGTCACGACCTGACCCACATGTCAGAAGATGCTTTGGCACGATTTCGACGCAACCACATGGGCGTGGTTTTCCAGTCGTTTCACTTGATCCCGACCATGACCGCTTTGGAGAATGTCGCCTCGCCGCTGGAACTGGCGGGAGATGCGGATGCCTTCTCCAAGGCTGAGGCCGAGTTGGAGGTGGTTGGACTGGCTCACCGCGCCGATCACTATCCGTCGCAAATGTCCGGCGGCGAACAACAACGCGTGGCACTGGCCCGCGCCTCGGCACCCAGACCGGACATCCTTTTGGCGGATGAACCCACCGGAAATCTGGATGGGGCCAACGGAACCGCCATCATCGATTTGTTGTTTGGCTTGCGGGACCGCTACGGCGCCACACTGGTTCTAGTCACCCATAGCCAAAGCCTTGCCGCACGCTGCGACCGCGTGATCCGTTTGACAGATGGCCGCATTGCTCCGCTTGAGCGAGCCGCAGAATGAGCCTACGCATTGCGGCAAAATTTGCCCGACGTGAGCTGCGCGGCGGCCTGCGCGGGTTTCGCATTTTTCTGGCCTGCCTGGCACTCGGCGTGGCGGCGATTGCAACCGTTGGGTCCGTCCGCTCCAGCATCGAAGCAGGACTGGCCCGCGAAGGTGCGGCCCTTTTGGGAGGGGATGCCGAGCTTGATTTTACCTACCGTTTTGCGACCGAAGAAGAACGCGCATGGATGACGGACAAGGCACTCGCTGTTTCAGAGATCGTAGACTTCAGGTCCATGGCGGTGGTCGGCGAAGGTGACACTGCTGAACGGGGTCTGACCCAGATCAAGGCCGTCGATACGGCTTATCCTCTGGTCGGTACTGTGGTTCTAGACCCTGATATCTCACTCGCCGAAGCGCTGGCAGGCTCAAATGGCTTGCCGGGCGCCGTGATGGAGCGGGTATTGATTGACCGACTCGGCCTTTCCGTTGGGGACACCTTCCGGCTGGGCACGCAAAGCTTCCACCTTTCGGCCGTGCTGGTACGCGAACCTGACAGTGCCGCAGGCGGGTTCGCGCTTGGCCCGCGCACGATCGTCAGTACGCCGAGCCTGGAAAACTCCTCGCTGCTGGCTTCAGGATCGATTTTTGAGTCAGAGTATCGCCTGAAACTGCCCGAAAACACAGACCTCGATGCGCTCGAAGCCGAAGCCCGCGTTCGATTTGACGGCACCGGCGTGCGTTGGCGGGATTCGCGCAATGGCGCTCCCGGTGTATCGCGTTTTGTGGAGCGTCTGGGCTCCTTTTTAGTGCTCGTCGGGCTCTCGGGTCTGGCCGTTGGCGGGGTCGGCGTTTCCTCTGCCGTGCGGTCCTACATGTCTAGCAAGACCAATGTCATCGCCACGCTCAGGACCCTCGGCGCCGAACGATCGACGATTTTTCAAACCTACTTCTTGCAGATCGGTATTCTATCGATTTTGGGCGTTGGCATCGGCGTTATGTTGGGGGGGCTTGCGCCGCTGTTGTTTGCGCCATTGATCGAAGCGCGCCTTCCCATTCCTGCGCAATTCGCCCTTTACCCCAAACCCTTGTTCGAAGCCGTAATCTATGGGTTGCTCACTGCCTTTCTGTTCACTCTCTGGCCTCTGGCCCGCGCCGAAGACATCCGCGCTGCCACCCTCTTTCGCGACGCATTGAGCGCCGGGCGCAAGCTGCCGGCTCTCCGCTATCTCGTTATGACCGCAGTGGCATTGGCCCTCTTGCTCGCAGTTGCAGGATGGTTTTCAGGGTCTTGGTGGCTCACGCTATGGACCGCTGGTGGGATTACCGGCGCGTTGATACTGCTGTCAGGTGCTGCATTTCTGATCAGGACCCTGTCGCGAAGGGGCGGCAAACTGGCCCGGGGGGCCCCACGTCTCAGATGGGCGCTTGCGGCGATTGCCGACCCGCGCGAAGGCGCTGCATCGGTTGTACTTTCACTCGGATTGGGCCTTTCCGTCCTGGCCGCTGTCGGTCAGATCGATGGCAACCTGCGCAATGCCATCTCCGGAAACCTGCCCGCCATTGCTCCCTCATACTTCTTTGTGGACATCCAGAAAGACCAAATTGACGGCTACACGGAGCGGCTGCAAAACGACCCGGCTGTAGAGCGTATCCAGTCCGCACCCATGTTGCGCGGTGTGGTCACTCAAATCAACGGCATCCCCGCCCGTGAGGTGGCTGGCGATCATTGGGTTGTGCGCGGCGACAGAGGCGTCACCTATGCCGAAGCACTGCCCGAAGACACGCGGCTGACGGCCGGCACTTGGTGGGCCGAAGACTACACGGGTCCGCCCCTGATAAGTTTTGCCGCAGAAGAAGCCGAAGAAATCGGCCTCAGCCTGGGCGATACGCTGACAATTAACATCCTGGGGCGCGACATCACCGGCACCATTGCCAGCTTTCGCGAGGTTGATTTTTCAACGGCGGGCATTGGTTTCATCCTGACCATGAACCCTGCGGCCCTTTCCGGTGCGCCCCATAGCTTTATTTCAACCGTCTACGCCGAAGAACACGCCGAAACCAAGATCCTGCGCGACCTCAGCACCCGGTATCCCAACATCACGGCCATTCGCGTACGAGACGCCATTGACCGCGTTGCGGATGTGTTGAGCGGGCTTGCAGCGGCAACCTCCTACGGCGCGGCAGCGACCCTGCTGACCGGGTTGCTTGTGCTCTTTGGTGCAGCATCTGCTGGAACGGGCGCGCGCAGTTATGAGGCAGCAGTACTGAAAACTCTTGGCGTGACCCGCCGCAGCATCTTCATCAGCTTCGCTCTGCGCTCCGCCCTACTGGGTTTGCTGGCCGGGTCGGTGGCCCTTGCGGCAGGCATAGCAGGTGGATGGGCAGTGAGCACCTTCATCATGGAAACTGAGTTCACCATCATCTGGCCCTATGCGCTTGCCATCATCGGCGGCGGCATTCTCGCGACACTAATGGCAAGCCTGGCATTTGCGTGGGGTCCGGTGAACACTACACCGGCCCGCGTGCTGCGCGCCAAGGAGTAGTCTGCTATTCGGCGGCTTCCGCGTAGTCCTCCATCGGGGGGCATGTGCAAATGAGGTGCCGGTCACCATAGACGTTGTCCACCCGGTTGACCGGTGGCCAGTATTTGTCCACACGAAAGGCGCCCGGCGGGAAACACCCCTGCTCGCGGCTGTAAGGGCGCTCCCACTCGCCGACCAGGTCTTCGACCGTATGCGGCGCGTTTTTGAGGGGGTTGTTCTCGGCATCCGCCTGCCCTGCCTCGATGGCTGCGATTTCTGCACGGATGGCCAGCATCGCATCACAAAAACGGTCAAGTTCGGCCTTCGTTTCACTCTCCGTGGGCTCTACCATCAGCGTCCCTGCCACAGGCCAACTCATCGTCGGCGCATGGAAACCGCAATCGATCAATCGCTTGGCGATGTCTTCAACAGTCACATGCGAGCTTTGCTCAAAAGGGCGTACGTCAAGTATGCACTCATGCGCGACTCGTCCAGTGGGACCTTTGTACAAGACATCGTATGCGCCTTCGAGCCGCTTGGCGATGTAATTGGCATTCAGGATCGCAACACGGGTCGCCTGCGTCAGCCCGTCCCCGCCCATCATAAGACAATATGCCCAGCTGATCGGCAGCAAAGATGGCGAACCAAAGGGAGCGGCCGAAACGGCTCCTTCACCATCCGTCGGCGCGCCCGGCAAATGCGGCACAAGATGCGATTTCACGCCAATAGGTCCCATGCCGGGGCCGCCACCCCCATGGGGAATGCAGAATGTCTTGTGCAGATTCAAGTGGCTCACGTCACCCCCCAGATCGCCTGGACGGCTTAATCCAACCATCGCATTCATGTTGGCACCGTCGATGTAAACCTGACCGCCATGCGCATGAGTTATTGCAGTGACCTCGGTCACTGTCTCTTCGAAAACCCCGTGAGTGGACGGATAGGTGATCATGCAGCCTGCAAGATTTTCGCCTGCCGCTTCCGCCTTGGTGCGAAAATCATCCAGATCGATGTCGCCATTGTCAGCTGTTTTTATCACCACGACCTTCCAGCCAACCATCTGCGCACTGGCAGGATTGGTTCCATGAGCGCTCATCGGAATCAGACAGATATTGCGATGACCCTCACCCCTACTGCGGTGATACCCCGAAATGGTCAGCAAACCGGCATATTCACCCTGCGCGCCGGAATTGGGCTGCATTGAAATGGCATCATAGCCGGTGATGTCGCAGAGTTTGGCGCTGAGATCATCAATCATGACCTTGTAACCCAGCGCCTGATCGGCCGGCACATAGGGGTGGATCAACGAAAACTCGCGCCAGCTCACCGGCATCATTTCGGCCGCAGAGTTTAGCTTCATTGTGCAGGATCCGAGCGGGATCATCGCCCGATCCAAGGCCAGATCGCGGTCCGCCAACCGGCGCATGTAACGCATCATTTCGGTTTCCGCACGGTTCATGTGAAAAATCGGATGTGTGAGATACTTTGAGCTGCGCAACATCTTTTCTGGAAAGCGGTAGTCCGGTTTGAAATCCTTGTCCTCGCGCACAATCCCAAAAGCCCGCCAAACAGCCTCCACCGTTGCAGGCTTGCAGCGTTCATCCAGGGTTATCCCGACCCGAAACTCGCCCACGCGACGCAGATTGATGCCTTCATCCACCGCCGATTTCATGACAGCCGACTGCAGCGGACCCACATCTACAGTAATCGTGTCAAAACATGCCCTTGGATCAACCTTGAATCCGGCGGCCTCCAACCCTTTGGCCAACCGCACTGTCTTGCGGTGAATGCGCTGTGCAATCGCGCGCAACCCCTCGGGCCCGTGGAAAACTGCGTACATCGACGCCATAACGGCCAGCAGAGCCTGCGCGGTACAGACATTCGAAGTCGCCTTTTCACGGCGAATATGCTGCTCCCGCGTTTGCAGTGAAAGCCGGTATGCGCGGTTGCCATGGCTGTCGACAGACACGCCGACAATCCGCCCCGGCATCGCGCGTTTATAAGCATCGCGGCAGGCCATATAGGCCGCATGTGGCCCACCGTAGCCTTCGGGCACGCCAAAGCGCTGGGTCGACCCAACGGCAATATCTGCCCCCATGGCACCGGGTTCTTTCAATAGTGTGAGCGCCAGAGGATCCGCTGCGACAACGCCAATCGCACGGTGTTCATGCAACGCGGATATATGATCCGTGTAGTCATTTACGTGGCCGTAGGTGCCTGGATATTGGAAGATCGCGCCGAAGACGGCACTTGCGTCCATCTTGGCGGGATTACCAACAATCACTTCTATCCCGAGAGGCGCGGCACGGGTTTTCATAACGGCTATGTTTTGCGGATGGCAATCACGGTCCACAAAAAAAGCCTTCGATTTCGATTTCGCCACCCGTTGCGCCATGGTCATGGCTTCGGCACAAGCCGTCGCCTCATCCAACAGTGAAGCATTGGCAATCTCAAGACCGGTCAGATCGGACACCATGGTCTGAAAATTCAACAGCGCTTCCAGACGACCTTGCGATATTTCTGGTTGATAGGGCGTATAGGCTGTATACCACGCCGGGTTTTCCAGAATATTGCGCTGGATTGCTGGGGGCGTCACCGTGCCATGGTAGCCCTGCCCGATCAGCGAGGTCAGCACTTTGTTCTGGGCACCGGTTTTTCGCAAATGTTCCAGCACTTCGCGCTCTGACATCGCCCGGCCAAAATCCAGAGGTTCCTTTTGCCGGATCACAGATGGCAGCGTGTCATCGATCAGCGCTTCCAGCGTGGTTACGCCCAAGGTGCCCAACATCTCCGCCATCTCACTCGGAGAGGGGCCAATGTGGCGCCTGTTGGCGAAGTCATAGGGCAAATAATCAGTTGGCTTGTAAACCATGGCTTGGTTCCCTTCCGTTGACGTGCAGTTTCATCCGGCTTTGATGATCCGCCCGCACAGTCTATGCGATGAATTTTTGATACCCTGCTTCGTCCATGAACTCGTCCATCTGGCTGGGATCACTCACTTGCAGTTTGAAAAACCAAGCCTCACCCTGCGGGTCATCATTGACCATGGCAGGATTGTCCGCGAGCGCAGTGTTCACCTCCACGATTTCACCGTCTACCGGGGCCAGAATGTCGCTGGCAGCCTTGACAGATTCGATCACCACCACCTCATCATCCTTGCTCACGGTGGTGCCTTCGTCGGGCAGTTCCACAAACACCACATCGCCCAGCTGTTCCGCGGCATGAATGGTGATCCCCACAACCATGACTCCATCTTCGTCGCGCAACCATTCGTGTTCTTCGGTAAATTTCATATTCTGGTCTCCTTTTTGATCATCGTTTGAATTTGGCTGGCACAAAAGGCAATTTGACCACCTCCAGGGGCAGCCGCTTGCCGCGGACCTCGCCGAACAATTCCGTACCGGGCGTCGTGAAACCGGTGCTGACATACCCCATTGCAACCGGTCCCTGAAGCGATGGTCCAAACCCGCCAGAGGTCACACATCCGATCTCGGTGCCACCATCAGTTTGGTCATAAATCAATACGCCGTCTCGCATCGGAGCACGGCCTTTGGGTTGCAATCCCACGCGTTGTCGGGGAACGCCTCTTTCCAGGGCAGCAAACACGGCTGTCGCCCCCGGGAAACCCCCCTCCCGGTCACCACCGACTCGTCTCGCTTTCTGCATGGCCCATGTAAGCCCGGCGGAAACCGGGTCCGTACCGGCGTCAATGTCATTGCCATAAAGGCAAAGCCCGGCTTCCAATCGCAAGGAGTCCCGCGCACCCAAACCGATGGGTGCTACACCCGGCTGTTCCAAAAGTATTTTCGCGAGCGCCTCGGCTTCGCTGGCATCGACGGAAATCTCATAGCCGTCCTCCCCGGTGTAGCCGGACCGCGAGGCCCAAACCGCATGACCATCCAGCGTCAAATCAAAAACGTCCATGAACCTCATATCTGCAGCGCGGCTATCCAATGCGGCCAGAACCGCTTCCGCGCCGGGTCCCTGCAAAGCGATCAGAGCGCGATCTTTCAATTCTGTCAGCTGTATTTGTTGTGGCAGGCCGTTCCGCATCCGCGCCAGATCCGCGACCTTGCAAGCAGCATTTACAACCACAAACAAATCATCCCCGCGCCGCGCAAACATCAGATCGTCCTCTATGCCGCCCGTTTCATTGGTGAACAAACCATAGCGTTGTCGCCCATCCGCCAAGCCCAGCACATCCATTGGCACCAGCGCTTCGAAAGCCAGCGCAACGCTTTCCCAAGACGGGCCGGACAAAATCACCTGCCCCATGTGGCTGACATCAAAGAGCCCGGCATGCGTCCGCGTATGAACATGTTCTTGCATCACACCCATCGGGTATTGAACCGGCATTGCATATCCTGCAAAGGGCACCATCTTCGCGCCAAGGCTCTCGTGCAGCTCGTAAAGCGGTGTTTGGCGTAAGTCACTCATTCGGCTTCTCCCCTGCGCCGGTTCATGTGTGATCAAAACACCGGCATCTGATACGCGCATGTGCGCGTCCTGATGCCCCCTCTGTCTTTTCGCCTGAGATCGCTATCCCTTCGGCGGATGCATCATGCATCTCTCTCCAGAGTTTCAGATCCCGCACGGTCCGGTGGCCTGAGAGTTTCCGGGGCGGTTGCTCCTTCGGCACCAGCCTCGCAGCTGGTTCTCCCGGGCGGGATTTGGTCAGACGGTATTCCGTTGCGTACAGATTGGTCAAGGTCTCTTGTGCCTCTTTCGGCATAATGTTTGACTACGTTCACTGATCTGCGGAGTAACGATGAACGACCCCTATTTCTTTGGCTATGGCAGTCTTGTGAACACCAAGAGTCACAGCTATCCCGATCCGCGCCCGGCCACCTTGAACGGTTGGCGCCGCGCCTGGGTGGCCACACCGCGATTCGGAGTGGTGTTGCTGACGGGCGTTCCGGCACCGGGTCACAGCATTCAGGGATTGATCGCCGCCGTACCTGGTGCAGACTGGGATGCTCTTGATGCACGCGAGGGCGGATATGCCCGGCTACCCGCGCGCCACGCCGTGGATCACAATCACCCGCATGATCCTGATATTGCTGTCTACGCAGTGGCCCCTGAAAACCACTTGCCACGCGATCGGCAAATGATCCTGCTCAGCTATCTGGATGTGGTCGTACAAGGGTTTCATGAGGTTTTCGGCGAAACCGGCGTGCAGGGTTTCTTTGACACGACAGACGGCTGGGATACACCCATCGTCAACGATCGTGCCAGCCCGCTTTACCCCCGACATCAAACCCTGACCAAAGGGCAAACTGCCCTTGTGGATGATCATTTGGCGCGTTTATCGGCGCAGGTGCAGGAGCGCCATGAGGCGCCCTTGCCGCCCGAATTCTGACCCCGTCGCCGGTAGGACACCCGGAGCTTCGCGCATCACGCGGCGCGCGAACACCCATCCCAAACCGCCAAAAATCACGCCCGCCAACGCTTGGCCGATCAACACGCCCTCTGCCCCCAGTAAGCCAGCACCCAACAGAACCAGAGGCACCATGCCAACAGTGTTCCGCCCCCAATTGAGGAAGGTGGAATAGAAGGGGTAACCCATGTTGTTGAACGCCGCGTTCGCGATGAACAACACGCCGTTGAAAAAGAATAGTAACGAGAGTGGACCGCAGAACAAAAACACCAGCTCCCGTGTGATGCCTGTGGCAGAAAACAGATCTGCTATCGGCGCGCGCAACAAAAAAAGAAGTGCGGATACAACGAAAACGACCATTCCATTGAAATACACCGCAGCCAGAAACCCGTCTCTGACACGCTCTGAATTGCCCGCACCATAGTTTTGACCAAGGATCGGCCCAACCGCTCCCGAAAGGGCAAAGACAATACCAAAGGCAACCATGGAAAGCCGGCCTACAATTGCCATGCCCGCAATCGCTGCCTCGCCGTAGTCGGCCATTGCTCGGGTCACGATGGCTTGGCCAACCGGCGTTGCAAGCTGTGTCAAAATCGCAGGGACCGCAATGGTGGCGATGGGGACGATATCGCGCAACATACCTGCCGCACGGGGTCGGCCCACGCCCCCGTAGTGCCGGGCAATAGGGACCAGCGCGGCGTAGGCGATGACCAGCCGTGCCGCCACGGACGCAAGTGCTGCACCCGTCAGATCAAGGCCCAACCCAAAGATCAAAATTGGATCCAGCACCGCGTTGACCGCACCGCCATAGATGGTGGCCATCATGGCCCGCCGGGCGTCGCCATGCGCGCGTAGAATGGCACCCCCCATCATGCCGAGCATCAAAAACGGCAGTGTCGGCACAATGATCTGCAAATAGCCAACCGCCAAATCTGCGATCTCTGCCTGAGCGCCCAGCAAAGAAACCAGAAAAGCGAGGTTCAGCCAGATCACGACCGCAAAAATGAGGCCAAAGACAAACCCATATATCAAGGAATGTGTCTTGCGTTCCTCGGCAAGCTGGCTGTCTCCGCTGCCAAGCGCACGCGCGACAAGAGCACCAGCAGCGATGGACATGCCGATGCCAAAAGAGGTGGTGAAAAACAATATTGTCGCGGCATAGCCAACCGCTGCGGCCAACTCGGCTTTTCCCAACATAGCGATAAAGATCATGTCGACAAAATCGACCAGAAAAATCGCCATCAGGCCAACGGAAGATGTCAGAGACATAACCGATACATGACGAAACAGATTGCCCGTCAGGAACTTGGCCTGTGCGTCAGCCATGACCCGCCTCCGTTTGCGCGGATCGCCAGGTCATCCCCGCGCCTTGACCACCTGCAATAGCGGCATCAACGCCGACATATCAGGCCCGTGTGCCTGCCCGGTCAGCGCTTTGCGCAACGGCATGAAAAGTCCCCTGCCCTTGCGGCCTGTTGCTTCCTTGACCGCAGAGGTCCAGGCACCCCATGTCTGATCGTCAAATGGGCCATCGGGCAAAAGCGCCATCGCTTCTTTGACAAATGCGGCGTCTTCGGCGTCAATCTGCGGGACGGCACCGTCGCGCATCATCTCCCACCAGGGACCAAGGTCTTTCAGTGTCGAAATATTCTGGCGGGTCACATCCCAGAATTGCGCTGCTTTTTCGTCTGGTACACCCGCCTCAACCACGGCCTCTTGTACCGCCGCAAGAGGCAAACTCGCCAAATGGCGTGCCGTCAGCGGGAAAAGATCATCCACATCAAATTTCGTGGGGGCGGAGCCAAAACGCTCAATGTCAAAACCATCAATCAGCTCGGCCATGTCAGAGCGCAACTCGACCGCATCCGAAGATCCCAACCGTGCCATCAAGCTCAAAAGCGCCATCGGTTCAATCCCTTGGGCGCGTAGATCACGCAGAGCCAAGGTGCCCAGACGTTTGGAAAGTGCCTCACCCTGTGGGCCGGTCAGCAGCGAGTGATGCGCAAAAGCGGGGACCTTCCCACCCAGAGCTTCGATGATCTGGATCTGCGTTGCGGTATTGGTCACGTGATCGGACCCCCGCACAACATTCGTCACACCCATCTCTGTGTCGTCAACAACGGAAGCTATCGTATAAAGCACCTGCCCATCGCCCCGGATCAGCACCGGATCAGATACCGACGCCGCATCGATGGAGATGTCGCCCAGAATGCCATCACGCCACTCTATCCGTTCACGATCAAGCTTGAACCGCCAGACACCGTCGCCGCGTTCAGCGCGCAGGGTTTCTTTTTCCGCATCCGTCAGGGCCAAAGCCGCACGATCATAGACCGGCGGCTTGCCCATGTTCAGTTGCTTCTTGCGTTTGAGATCCAGCTCTGTAGGGGTCTCAAATGCTTCGTAAAACCGCCCCATCTCGCGCAAACTGTCCGCAGCTGCCTGGTAGCGGTCCAAGCGTTCGGATTGCCGCTCTATGCGGTCCCAGTGCAGACCCAGCCATTCCAGATCGCTCTTGATGCCATCTACGTATTCTTCTTTCGAGCGTTCAGGATCCGTGTCATCGATCCGCAGGATGAACGTACCACCGGCTTTGCGCGCAATCAGATAATTCATCAAGGCCGTGCGCAGGTTGCCGATATGGATATAGCCGGTAGGCGAAGGGGCGAAGCGTGTGGTGGTCATGCATGTCTCCTGTTGGGGCGCGTGGTGTCACAGGGATCGGCGATTGTCCAGCAAAGCCATCACGTGGGATGGACAGGCCAGCGTGTGCTCAGATCCGCCAACCCTGCGCGGATCAACTGGTTTAATACAGTGAGATCCACATCTTCTAGCTTGTTAATATAGAGACAGGATTTGCCCAGCTTGTGCTTGCCAAGATTTTGCAGAATGGCGGCGAAATCGGCATAGCCGGGCATAATGTAGACCGATAGTTTGGCCTTTCGCGGGGCAAAACCTGTGGCCAAATGGGTTCCCGATCGACCGGATGCATAGGTGTAGTCGTAAGTGCCATAGCCTAAAATCCCGCCTTTCCAAAGCTTTGGCTGCCATCCTGTGGCCTGCTGGAAAATGCGGTTCAGCGATTCCGCTTCATGCTGACGACGTATCGGCATGACGGTTTCCAGAAAACCTGCGATTGCTCGTGCTTCATCCATTACGCGCGTCCCTCGCAAAAAAATGATCGCATGGCTCGACTTTAGCATGGGCAGCGCCTATCGCCATGCTAGATTTCCGAATGTCCAACACAAAAGGAACGCGATCATGTCAGATCAAATCAACCTCTCACGCCGCGCTGCACTTGCAGGTGCGGCTGCCCTACCACTCGCAGCTGCTTCTTCGGGCATTGCGCGCGCCGGGGCGCCGATGCAGGGTATCGGGATGAGCCCCTTCAACCGTGTAAAAGTCGGCGAATTCGACGTTACCACCCTGCTCGCTGGAACCCGTGCCGTCGAGGGGCCACACAACATCTTTGGCCTCAACGTGGACGCAGATACCTTCGCATCGGTCTCCGCCGAAGCCAATCTGCCTACCGATGTGTCGCAGTTCTTTTTCACTCCGACGATCGTAAACACCGGATCGGAACTGGCGCTCTTTGACACCGGCCTGTCCGCCGCTGGCACGACAGCAGCTCTTGAGGCGGCTGGCTACACCGCGGATCAGGTTGACGTGGTGGTGATCACGCACATGCATGGCGACCACATCGGCGGCATGACTACTGAGGATGGATCGTTGACCTATGCCAATGCCCGTTTGGTGACAGGGCGGACGGAATTTGACGCCTGGTCCAAAGCCGACAACGACAACTTCAAAGCCAAGATCGCGCCTTTTGCAGATCAGTTCACCTTTCTTGAAGACGGCGGCGACGTGGCCTCGGGCCTGACAGCCATGGCGGCCTTCGGCCACACGCCCGGCCACATGATCTATATGGTGGAATCGAACGGCACACAGTTGGTGTTGGGAGCAGATTTTGCGAACCACTACGTTTGGTCGCTGGCACATCCGGATTGGGAAGTAAAATTCGACATGGACAAACCAGCGGCGGCCGTCACGCGGCGCCGCATACTCGATATGATGGCGACGGACAAAACTGCCTTCGTCGGCTACCACATGCCATGGCCGGGCATCGGTTATGTTGAAAAACGCGGCGATTCTTACGCCTATGCACCGCACAGCTATCAACTGATGTTGTAACTCTTTGGTGGGGCGGCGCTCTAAAGCCGCCCCGCATCCTTGAATCGTTCCCAGGCAAAACGCACGTATTCCGTTCGAAAGGAATGCCCGCCTTCAAAGAGGCAAAAATCCAGTATGTCGGCGTTGTCATTGCGTCGTTCCTGACACCGCAGGGTATCGTGAGTGGTCGGACTTGCAGGCCCGAACCTGCCATAGGCGATGTACATATCCAGAGCGTCTTGTACTTCGCCCTGTTTGGTTTGCTGAATGCGGCGCCCTTTCAACGGCACGGTTTTGTCATTGTCGCCGTGAATGTGGATGACGTTAGCCACGGGTCCCGAGCATTCCTCTGGCGGTTTCAGCCAAAACGTGCCCGAAATCGGTGCAAATGCGGCAAACCGATCACTGCGCGCACAGGCAAGATTCCAGACCATCATCCCACCGGCACTGAACCCAGTCGCCATGATACGGCTTTCGTCGATGTTGAAATGTGCGGCAGCGTCCTCGAGCACTGCATCGAAATAGGCAAACTCAATTGCACCATCCGTATCCATATGGCGTGGCGCATTGGGGATCACCCAGTCATCGTCCTTGGATTTCACTGCGATCAAGGCGGCCCCTAAGTCGGACACCATGCGGCGCAACGAACCATTTCGCATCACACCCTGCGCCGACCCGCGATACCCATGAGAAAAGACAATGGCCGGAACCGCTGTCGCGCCATCATGTCCTTCAGGCATGGCAATCCGGTAATGCCTGTCACCCAAAACGCAATCGCTGTCCGGACCACAGGCGAAAACCGGCATGCCCACCCACCCCAAAACCACTGCCACCATCGTAACGATCCGCATCGTCTGTCCCTTTGCTGTTTGACGCGACATTGCCGCCAGTCTGATGCGCATTCAAATCACATCCGCGTTTTTGAAACAGCAATCATAGAAGCCCGGCCGACCTGCTCATAGATCGAACATCCGCACAAAAAAGACAGGTCCCGTGCCGTACTAACCAGATGGATCACGCCAGCGGTTCACAATTGGATAACGCCGGTCCAACCAGAACGCACCTTTGGTCAACCGCGCGCCAGGGGCGGACTGGAAGCGTTTGTATTCGCTGATATAAATCAAGTGTTCAACGTGTTTAGCAACGTCTCGCGCGAATCCAGCCGCCACACAGTCTTCGATGGAACCGGCCTGATCCACCAGAATTTCCAACATCGCATCGAGCTCCGGATAGTCAGGCAAACTATCGCTGTCTTTCTGATCTTCACGCAACTCCGCCGAAGGGGGTTTTTCGATCACACGGTTTGGGATCACTTCGCCGCTGGGACCCTTCATCCAACCGCGATGATTGGCGTTGCGCCAGCGGCAGGTTTCGAACACCCGTGTTTTGTAGAGATCCTTGATCGGATTGTAGCCGCCCGCCATATCGCCGTAAATCGTCGCATAACCGACAGCGACCTCGGACTTGTTGCCTGTGGTGAGAAGCATCTCACCGAACTTGTTGGACATTGCCATGAGCAAAAGCCCGCGCAGGCGGGATTGGATGTTTTCCTCGGCCAAACCGGTGTCCAACCCCTCAAACAAGGGTTCCAGGGTATTGGTGATCGCCGCGCGCCCCTCTGAGATCGGCACATAGTCATAGCGACAGCCCAAAGCTTTCGCGACCGCCTCGGCATCTTCAAGCGAGCTTTGAGAAGTATATTCAGACGGCAACATCACACAGCGCACATTTTCGGCACCCAATGCGTCCACAGCAATCGCCGCGACAATCGCGGAGTCGACACCGCCCGACAGACCCAGCAGTACCTTGCCAAAACCGGTTTTGCCGCAATAGTCGCGCAAGGACTGAACCATCACGTTGTAGTCCTGTTCCCAGCCATCCGGATGCACAGCTTTCTCGCCTGTGACGATCCGCCAGCCCTCCGACGTGCGTTCGAGATCAAGATGACAAAGGTTTTCTTCGAACACAGGCAATTGCACTGCCAATTCCCCGCCGGGGTTCAACGCAAACGACGCGCCGTCAAATACCTGATCGTCCTGCCCGCCGACCATGTTGAGATAAATCAAAGGCAGACCTGTCTCCACAACCCGCGCAACCATATGATTCAAACGCGTTTCGAATTTACCCCGGTAATAAGGCGAACCATTTGGGACCAATAGGAATTCGGCGCCGGTTTCTGCCAGTGTTTCGGCTACATCTTCGTGCCATGCGTCTTCACAAATAGGACTCCCGACTCGCGAGTTGCCAATTGAATAGGGTCCGCCCAAGGGCCCGGAATCGAAAATACGCACCTCATCAAATACAGTTTCATTGGGCAAATGGTGTTTTAGCACCTGACTGGCAATTATTCCGCCTTTGAGGATCAGATAGGCGTTATAGAGTTTGGTGCCTTCCACCCATGGCGCGCCGATGGCCAGTGCCGGCCCATCTGCACATTCAGCAGCAAGTTTTTTGACAACCTGAGCAGCATTCAGGTGAAAAGCCCGCCGCATGACCAAATCTTGTGCGTTGTAGCCAGCGATGAACATCTCTGGCAGAGCCACAAGATCGGCACCTGCAGCGCGACCCACTTGCCAAGCATCTCTCGCTAAGATTGCATTTCCCGTCAGATCTCCTACCGTTGGATTAAGTTGCCCCAGAGTGATACGAAAACGATCCGACATATGCCCGGTCCTTTTACATGACTACCAGTGATGTAGCAGATTGGGCGTGGGTGAAAAGGCCATCGCCGCGCATTGCAACAAAAGAGCGTTGCTCCCGGCGCGCCCATTGCATAAGTTCTCGCAAAGGCCCTTTTGGGGGGTTCGTTCGCAATTCTTGCCGCAAAGATTCGTTCAGGGTTCAAAATGTCCATTCGCCACCTGATTTTCTGCCTCGCTTTTGTTCCTGCCCAACTTTTGGCGCAGGACAGCCAGGTTCTGACGAAACAATATGATGATGGAGGTGTCTACGAGGGAACCTTCCAGGGTGGCGTGCAACATGGCACCGGCACATACAAGTTGCCGAACGGGTACGAATATTCCGGCCAGTGGGAAGATGGCGAGATCAAAGGCGAAGGAATCGCCCGGTTCCCTAATGGGTCTGTCTACGAAGGCATCTTTGCCAAAGGTAAACCGGACGGATTGGGTAAGATCACTTTCGCTGACGGCGGGACTTATGAGGGCGAATGGTCTGGCGGGGCCATCATGGGGTCCGGCATCGCTCTGTATGCCAACGGCGTGCGCTACGAGGGTCAATTCCGGAATGCAAAACACCACGGAAAAGGCACGATGCAAAGCCCCGGTGGGTATGAATACAAGGGCGACTGGGTTGATGGCATCAAAGAGGGCATCGGTACGATAACATACCCGGACGGTGCGATTTACGAGGGCGCGATCCAGGCTGGCAAACGCTCCGGCGAAGGCACGCTGACGATGCCGGACGGTTTGGTTTACGTCGGGTTTTGGAAAGACGGCCAGATTGATGGCACGGGTAAGCTGTCTCAGGCAAATGGCGACGTTTATGAAGGGCAACTTTCTAGTGGGCGGCGCGAGGGCGTTGGGAAAGTGACGTACGCCAACGGGGATACCTACGAGGGCGAATTCACCAACGATTTACGTGAAGGCCAAGGCACATTCACCGCACAAGATGGCTATACATACACAGGCTCCTGGGTTGCAGGAGAGATAGAAGGTCAGGGGCGCGTGACCTACCCGGATGGGTCCGTTTACGTCGGCGCTTTCGGCAACGGTTTGGCAGATGGCGAAGGTCTGATCACATATCCGGATGGATCCACCTACGAAGGTACCTGGAAAGCCGGTGTGATCGACGGAACAGGTAAGGCCACATACGTCAATGGTGTCGTTTATGAGGGCGGCTTTCGCAATGCGCGCAATCACGGCAAGGGCGTGATGACTTACGCGGATGGATACAAGTACGATGGCGATTGGGTTGATGGTCAACGGCAAGGGCAAGGCACCGCGACTTATCCTGATGGTACCATCTATGTTGGATCTTTCGAGAACGGGCAAAGGCATGGGAAAGGCAAAATCACCATGCCCAGTAACTTCGTTTACGATGGCGAATGGCAAAATGGTGAGATCGAAGGCGAAGGCTTGGCCACTTACGCGAATGGCGATGTTTACGAGGGCACTTTCAAAGCGGGCAAACGCCAAGGAAGTGGCACTATGCGTTACGCGACCGGTGAGGAAGCGACAGGCGACTGGGAAAACGGCGCCCTTACCGACGGCGGATAGTCGAAAACGGGAAGTTTTAGTGCATACAAAAATGCGGCAAAGGCAACTTGCTCATTTTTGATCGAGCTCATAGCACGGCCTGCAAAATGCTTACCCGAAGAGCGCTGCTAGCTAAGTGATTGCTAGAATCCCTGAAACAACATGTCGATTGCCGCCGTGACCCGATCGAATTCTTTATCGAGTTTGCCCAACGAGGCACCAAGAACACCGGTTGGGACCGCCGCCATAAATTGGGTTACCATGACAACTGGCTCGTCATGGAAATTAAAGACCGGATTGAGTCGCGTTGCTGGTTTTGGAGCGCTAGATGCTGGGAGCAACGGTACAACCACGCGAGTGTTCATGTCGCTCAGTAGATCCGTCTGAACATCCAAGAGATACCCGTCTCCCGAGGGGTTGGGGAAAACATCGTATTTCGGCATCAGAACTGGCGATAGCGATCAAGCGGCAGACCATGACTTTCGACGTATGCGTTGGAACTCTGAATTGCAGCCGCGTTCTCGACTTTCCACCGTTCTGCTTTGGCTGCGACGACGGCGCCACGGACCCCATCTTCGGCCGCCCGCGACAGGTTCACCTTCAACGCCTTGGCCTCTGCAAGCAGACTAGCGTCCAACGATAGATTTGTGGCTTTGCGAGGTTGAGAAGTCATTTATCGGTCTCCTGCTCGAAGGATACCCTCATATTGGATGCACGTCAATCATGCGCATAAATGATAAGCATCGTACTCTACTTTCAACAATATCATGGGTTTAGCCGCTAATCTCGCAGATGGCTTACGCGGCGAGCCACGTCATGTTCTCAGCATGCCCAGCACCGGACTTAAACTTAGCTGACACAGCACATACCCAAACTGAAGCCTCTTGAAACAATTCGTCAAAGCAGGTTGGAGAACGCCAGTTTGTTACGACTAAGAGCACCGAAATAGGTAGTAGTGGCCGCGACAATTTCTTGCGACAGTACGTTGAAAGCCCCACTCGGCCAGGTCTCGACATCGTCGCTGTTGTCCAATTGCACGGAATTGGCACAGTTACTCCTTTGCAAGAGACCTCGGAGGTTCAAAGCGTTTTGCAGAAGGCGGGTAAAATCCAGCATATCGGCATGCCAAATTTCGCTGTTTAGCAAGTGACAATGGTGCGATTTATCACGAACACTTTGGGAATGCGCATCAAAGCTCTATTTCCGCGGCCGGTGGCGACAGCCTAAGCCGGGTTCGCATGGGAACCTTCCCAGTGTTCGCCCATGGCCACGATACAAGAAGTGCCATTCGCGTAACTCTGCACGATCAACCAATCGCCATTCCGAGTAGTGACCCAGACTTCGAGCCTCGTTTCAGGGTCTCGCAAACCCATGCCTTGGCGCTCTGCACCCAAAACATTGTTCAGGGTCTCGGTCATCCGGGCGCTGTCATCGCAGCTTACATCCGACATGCGGGCCTGCGCGAGTTCCGGAAGCGTCACACAGACACAAAAAAGAAATATGAGGCGAGTGATCATTTTCAAATTCCAGCTGCTCCTGAATCAAAATGTAACAGCTTTATGAAGGCCTGTGGATAACAATATCACTTAACTGCAACGTCAGGTTTTTCATCAGTGTGACCACGGGCTTTTGATTTGTGTCACATATCTGTTGTGCAATTGTCAGAAAGTTGAATCAAAAGCGTCACGAAGCTGTAGCCTTGGTCTCTTATCCGCCTCTCAAACATGGGGGCGATATGCTGCAAATCGATACTTTGACGAAGCGGTTCGGAGACAAGACGGCCGTGGACGCGGCTAACATCTCCGTCGACAAATCGACAATGATCGGGATTATCGGGCGTTCAGGTGCAGGTAAGTCGACGCTGTTGCGCATGATCAATCGCCTCAGCGATGCAACGGCAGGCACGATCATCTTCGAAGGCGAGGAGATCACCACACTGCGAGGTGCGGCCAAGCGCAACTGGCAGTCGCGCTGTGCCATGATATTTCAGCAGTTCAACCTCGTGCCGCGCATGGATGTCGTATCGAACGTCCTGCATGGAACACTGAACAAGCGCTCGACCATTGCGACGATGTTCAACCTCTATCCGCAAGCGGATATCCACAAAGCAATCGAAATTCTGGACCGCCTCGGCATTGCGGAACAAGCCCCAAAACGGGCCGAAGCGCTTTCCGGCGGTCAGCAGCAACGCGTCGCGATTGCCCGTGCGTTGATGCAGGATCCCAAGATCATTCTTGCAGATGAACCGATCGCCAGCCTCGACCCGATGAATGCGCAGGTGGTGATGCAATCGTTGCGCACTATTCACGAGGAAGACGGGCGCATGGTGATCGCTAATCTGCACACATTAGACACGGCACGGCGCTATTGCGACCGGGTGATCGGGATGCGCGACGGTCGGATCGTTTTTGACGGCAACCCTGCTCAGCTCACCACGGGCGTGGCACGCGATATCTATGGAGCTGGTGCAGATTTTTCCGAAGCAGCCACCTCCACCGAAATCGGAACACTGGACAGGCCGGGAGTTCGCGGAGCCGAAGCATACGCCTGAGCCTGACAATTTCCCCGCAGCGCGCGGGCCACCTTCTTCAAAACCGCCCTCAATCAGCCGCAAGGCAATAGGGCACCAAATCACGGAGAGAACAATGAAACAGACCCTCGCCCTGGCGCTTGCCGCAACTACAGCATTCGGTACGGGAGCCTTCGCTCAGGAAATCACTGAATTTCGCATCGGCGTTTTGGGCGGCGAAAATGCCCAGGACCGCATCAATAACTACCAGTGTCTCGTTGACTACACCACAGAAGCGCTTGGCGTGGAAACCAAAGTCTTCGCGCCTGCGGATTACAATGGCGTTATCCAGGGCCTGCTCGGCGGTACCATCGATATGGCGTGGCTGGGTGCATCCTCCTATGCGGCCACGTTCCTGCAAGATCCGGAAGCGGTCGAGCCGGTTCTGGTAAAGGTCAACCTTGACGGCTCCATCGGCTATCACTCAATCGGCTTTGCGCGCGTTGACAGCGGCATAACCTCGCTGGACGACATGAAAGGCAAGGTGTTTGGCTTTGGTGATCCAAATTCGACCTCGGGCTATCTTGTCCCGTCCATTGAAATTCCGCAGTACAAAGACGGTATCACAATGGAATCCGGCGCGTACTTTGGAGAGGTCAAGTTCACTGGCGGCCATGAACAAACCATCGTTGCTGTCAACAATGGCGATATCGACGGCGGCGTAACCTGGGCCGATGGTCAGGGCAATTGGGAAGATGGCTACAACTCTGGCGCGCTGCGCCGAGCCGTTGACGCGGGACTGGTCGACATGAACAATCTGGTCCAGATCTGGAAGTCCGACGTGATCCCCGAAGGCCCTATCGTTCTACGCAAAGCGCTGCCTGCGGATGTGAAGGCGACAATGACCGAACTCATGGACACCCTTTATGAGAAAGACGCCGAATGCTCTTACGGTGTGTTCGCCGGTGACAATCTGGGGGCGCAGCCCGTGACCCATCACACCTACATCTCTATCGTTGAGGCGCGTAAAGCCAAGATCGGCGGATAAGCAGATTTCATGACGTGACCGGCTGCCCACAGAGGCGGCCGGTATTTCTTTGTTCGGGGTCGGGGATGGCAAACATATCACTTAGTGGCGCACTGCCCAGTGTCGACAGCATTCAAGAAAGCTACATGGCGCAGGTGCACCGCCGCAGGCTCTATGGTGGTCTGACCCTTCTCATTTTCGGCGTTCTGATGATGTCCGGCTTCAACATCGCGGACAACCGCAACGCAGGCGGCTTCTGGGACGGTCTGGATCAAATTGGTGACTATCCCGCGGATGTTCTTTCCGAGGCTTGGGAAAAGCGCGCCAATCTGCCCGGTCTCATCGCTAAGTATTTTCCGGCATTGGTTGAAACCATCAATATCGCCGCCGTATCTACTTTGATCGGGGCGATAGGCGGCTTGTTCTTGTCGCTGCTTGGCACACGCGGGCTCGCGAAATGGCCGCGGTTGATCTCTTTGTTCCGTCGCATCTCCGACGTGATGCGTGCCGTACCTGAGATCGTCATTGCTCTGGTGCTGATCTTCGTACTGGGCGGCGGCCCTGTTCCCGCGATGATCGCAATCGCAATCCACACCGCCGGCGCCCTTGGAAAGATGTTCTCGGAAGTCGCCGAAAACGCCGACCTGAAGCCGGTTGAGGGCCTGGCGTCGACCGGTGCGACGTGGTCACAACGCATGCTTCTAGGCGTTCTGCCACAGGTTGCGCCGAACTACGTCAGCTATACGCTTCTCCGGTTCGAGATCAACATCCGCGCCTCTGCTATCCTTGGCTTCGTTGGCGCGGGTGGCCTGGGGTATGAGTTGCGTAATGCCATGGCCTGGGGTCCTGGCCGTTTTGACGAGGCAGGTGCAATCTTCATTCTTCTCTTTGGCACCATCGTGTTCTTTGACCAGCTATCCAGCCGCTATCGCAACCGACTGACCGAGGGGCAGGCACAATGACGGCAGTTGACCTGAATGCCATCAAGCGCGCGACCGACAAGCGTTTTCAGGGCAAACGGATGCTTGGGTTCGGCATCCCTGCTGTCGTTACGGTTTACCTTGTCTACATATTCTTCGCCTTCGATCTGCCTGGTCTCGCGCAGCGCGCAAACCTCGACAACGCCCTCACGCTGGCCTCCGACAGCTGGTCGCACAAGGTTCACGTCACGCGAGACAATAGCTCGGGGGAGATCACCTACGCTGTCGAGGGCGAACGCAAGGGTACATATCCAGTCGGCCAGCGCCCGGATTGGGTTGGTGGGACCGAGACCCTCACCATCGATCTCGGCAGTGGCTACATCGTGCGCTACCAGCCGGACAACCGAACAGAGATCGAAATTCCCGGTTTCCCCTTGATCAAGCTGCAGGCCAAGGATCGGCGCGTCACAAGCAACTTGCGAGAGAACCTCCCGGACTGGATTTCCGCCTCCGACCGGCGCATCGGCATCACCACACCCGAGGGTCGGATCACGATGACCGGCGCGCGCACCGAAGTTTTCAATTACTTCCCCGGATGGGAACTGTTCTGGTTCACGCTCGACAGCCCCTATCACGGGCAGAGCCTTGGCACGATCCTGTTTGGAGAGCAGTTGGACGCGGAGCGCAGCAACATCGCGGGCGCTGTTTCAGACTGGTGGAACAACGCGATGTGGCGGCACAAGGACGTCGCCTGGGCGATTGGGGAAACGATCCTGATGGCGTTCCTCGGAACCATGGGCGCGGCGATCATCGCGCTACCGCTGGCCTTTCTCGCCGCCAGGCGCTTTTCGCCCTTCATGCTGATGCGTGCCGCAACACGGCGCCTGTTTGACTTTGTGCGGGGAGTCGACGCGCTAATCTGGACGGTTGTGCTTGCCCGCGCCTTTGGTCCTGGTCCCCTCACGGGCGCGCTGGCGATCCTGATCACCGACACCGGCACCTTCGGCAAGATATTTTCCGAAGCACTCGAAAACGTCGATCAGAAACAGATCGAAGGTGTCGCCTCTACAGGGGCCAAACCGCTACAACGCTACCGCTTTGGCGTGATCCCGCAGGTGGTGCCGGTGTTGCTGGCACAGATCCTCTACTTCCTTGAATCCAACACGCGCTCTGCCACCATCATAGGGGCGATCACGGGAGGTGGCATCGGCCTGATGCTGACGCAGGCGATTCAGACCCAAAAAGACTGGGAGGAAGTTGCCTATTACATCATCCTGATCGTGGCCATGGTAATGTTCATGGATTGGTTCTCAGGCTGGCTGCGCAGTAAGCTGATAGGGCGTACAGATTGATGGCGAAAACATCTGTCATAGTCATCAACCAAGGGATCAGCACCGCAAGGTGGTCACAGTGACTCTCAATAACCCGGAGGAGATCGCGAAGGGTAGTCTTGCGATGGCCAGCCGACTGGCAGTGGAAAACGCCTCGAAGTTCTTTTACGCCACAGCAAAAGTACGCCCGTTCTGACCATGGCCCGCCTGTCCGCAGACGCCCCCTTCATCCACCCTGAATGCGAGGTCACCGACAGCACGTTCGGGGCCTATGTTGAGATTGGCAAAGGCAGTCGCGTGGCGCACTCTGTTTTCGGGGACTACAGCTATTGCGACCGCTATGCCGACATCGCCAACGCGCAGATCGGTAAATTCGCCAATATTGCGGCCTTCAGCCGGATCGGTGCAACAGATCATCCGCTGCATACGGCAGCCTGCCACCATTTCCTCTATCGCTCGGACGACTACTGGGACAATGCCGGGCGGGATGACGCCTTCTTTACCCATCGCAAATCCCGCCGCGCCCATATTGGCCATGATACATGGATTGGCGCAGGCGCGATGATCAAGCCCGAAGTGACACTGGGCCATGGTGCAGTCGTTGCCGCTGGCGCAGTTGTGACCAAGGATGTGGCGCCCTACACTATCGTTGCAGGCACCCCGGCCAAGCCCCTCCGCCTGCGGCAGCCCCGCGACATCGCGGACCGCCTCATTGCGCTGGCGTGGTGGGACTGGTCGCATGATACATTGCGTTTGGCTCTGGCAGATTTCCGCATGCTTGAAGCCGAGGCGTTTCTGGAAAAATACGAAAATGCATAGCGTATACTCTGAAGGCGGCGCAATTTCAGGAAACTGCAACGAAACTGTCGCGCTCCTGTTACCCCGCAAAACGCAGATAAGAGACTATCTGGAACAAAGGAAACAGAATGTTGCGCATCACGGCACTCATGTCGATCTGTATGGCCGCCTCACCTGCCCTGTCTCAATCTTTCGACGGCAATGTCGAGTTTGGCCCTCGACCCTACTACCTGATTGATCGGATGTCTGAAGGGCCGCTCAAAGACAAGCTTTTGTCCTGCGGTGGTCAGGAAGCCAGTACGTCGTTGTTTTCCATCGGCCACCGGGGCGCACCCATGCAGTTTCCCGAACACACGGTGGAATCCAATCGGGCGGCAGCGCGTATGGGAGCCGGTATCCTGGAATGCGATGTGACCTTTACTAAAGACTTGGAACTGGTTTGCCGCCATGCGCAGAATGATCTGCACACGACGACAAACATTTTGACCACCCCATTGGCCGAGAGCTGCATCACGTCGTTTTCTCCGGCAGAGGGTGAGACACCTGCAGGCGCAGAGTGCCGGACCTCTGAAATTACCTTGGATCAGTTTCGCACATTGACGCCCAAGATGGATGCCGCAAACAGCGCGGCCACGACGGTTGAAGCCTATTTGCAAGGTACGGCCGATTGGAGGACGGATCTTTACTCCGCCGAACCTGCAACCCTCATGACGCATGCAGAGTCCATTGCGCTGTTTAAATCTTTGGGAGCCAAATTCACACCGGAATTGAAAACGCCATCGGTAGAGATGCCGTTCAACGGATTCTCTCAGCAGAACTTTGCGCAAAAGCTGGTTGACGAATACAAGACGGCTGGAATTCCCGCAGCAGACGTCTGGCTGCAATCGTTCAATATTGATGATGTGCTCTATTGGATTGAGGCCGAACCGGAATTTGGGGCCCAAGCGGTCTATCTGATGGATGAGTATGACATCGATGGCTATTCGCCCATGGACCCCGAGACATGGCCCAATTCCATGGAAGATCTGAAATCCATGGGTGTCAACTACATCGCGCCGCCCATGTGGATGCTGGTGACCGCCTCTGCTGAGGGCGAGATCGTGCCATCTGAATTATCGCATCAGGCGAAAGCGGCCGGCTTGAACATCATCACATGGACCATCGAACGTTCTGGGCCACTGGTGTCTGGCGGAGGGTGGTACTACCAGTCCATTGCCAATCTCACCACCGGCGATGGGGTGATGTATGAGTTTATCGATACATTGGCGCAAGACGTAGGGGTTGTCGGCATCTTTTCCGACTGGCCTGCAACCGTCACCTACTACGCAAACTGCATGGGCCTCAAATAATCCGTCCTGTCCGTTCCAGACGCACGTACCCGCCGTTGCGTTGCCCGGGGGGTTTTCACCTGCAGTCCTTATTGTCCCTCTAGCGTCAGAGCCACACGATCTCCGGCAAACCAAGTCCGCCCATACTCCACAGGCACCCCTGCCTCGTCAACATTCACACCTGAGGATCTCAGCAGCGGATCGCCCTCTGTGACCTGCAAATGCAACGCCTGGGTAGCTGACGCCCGAACCGCCGTTAGTCGTGTTGAAGCGCGCGTGTAATCGGCGACACTTACGGATCGCAACGCTTCGGTTACACTGCTTGTTTCTTTCAATGCCTCGCCGATGCCCGGTAGGCGCGCCAGAGGGAACAAGCTCTCAAATACCGCAATCGGCTGACCGTCGGCAAGCGACAAGCCATGATACACACAGACGGGGTCACCCGACGCAATATACAATGCTTTCGCTTCGCCTTCAGTTGCCGCGCGTTCTTCCAAATGTAGCACGCGCTTTTCCGGCCTGCGCCCAGCTGCGATCAGGTTTTCGTGGAACCGGACCCGACTGCCGATCGGGTAATCCGTGGGCGTGGCCGCCACAAAGGCACCCGCGCCGCGGCGGGTCCGAACAAACCCTTCATCGACCAAAGCGGAAATACCATGGCGCACCGTGTGGCGGTTGACACCGAAGCGCTCCGCCAAGGCAGCCTCGGTCGGAAGCTTGTCACCAGGGGTGTAGCGCCCTTCGGCCAAATCGCTACGCAGAGCATCGGCGATGGCTTTCCAAATCGGTGTCTTGGCGGATATGTCACGCAAGTTTCACAAATTTCCTCTGTCTTCCCGCGCGGAATAGGGTAAGATAAGTATAGTTGTATAGGAAATGGATAAGTTGTCGAGATGAAAGACGCTTTCGACGAAAATAATCCTCGCAAGACCTGGATGAGTCTGCTCGCCAAAGCCCCGGAAGGCCGTGTTGTTGCGCTGCTTGATGCGGCGATGACCCGTCCTGAATTTACATGGTTGAGGCCACCGGAGATTGGAAGCACGATGGTGCGCGCCCATGCGGGCGGCACCGGATCACCGTTCAACCTGGGCGAGATGACGGTGACCCGCTGCGCTTTGACACTTGTCACCGGCGAGGTCGGGCATGCCTATATCCAAGGGCGGCGCAAAGCAGATGCCGAAGCTTCGGCGCTGGTGGATGCGCTGATGCAAACGCGCGCATCGGAAGCTCTGCGCAGATCAGTGTTGGACCCACTCGCAGACGAGCAGAACACTGCAAAAGCGGCCCGCGCCGCAAAGGCCGCCGCCACTAAGGTCGATTTTTTCACTATGGTCAGAGGGGAAGATTGATGCAGGCTGAAACTCTTTTCGGCGGCTTCGCCGATCCGGCAATCCAGTCGGCCCATGCCTTTCGCAGCATGATGGAGGCAATGGCGCGTCCGGGGACGATTCACGACATCAGCGGCGCGAAACCACCTGCGCCTTTGTCCATGGCGGCGGGTACCGTTCTGCTGACACTTTGCGACAGCGAGACACCGGTTTATCTGGCCGGCCATACCAATTGCGAAGCAGTGCGTGCATGGTTGGCTTTTCACACCGGCGCGCCGATGACCGGACCGTCCAATTGTATGTTTGCGGTCGGCACGTGGGAGGCTTTGGCGCCTCAGTCGGAATACTCCATCGGAACCCCAGAGTACCCGGACCGCTCTGCCACATTGATCGTCGAATGCTCAGAGCTTGCGGCAACCGGAGCAACGCTCACAGGCCCTGGCATCAAGACAAGCGCGTCCCTGTCGTTGCCGAACGTGCGGGCCTTCCGGAACAACCGCAGCCTGTTTCCCTTGGGCCTGGACTTCATTCTGACCAGCGGCAGTCGGCTCGCAGCACTGCCCAGATCGACAGAGGTGCAATAATGTATGTTGCTGTGAAAGGCGGAGAGCGAGCGATCGAGAACGCCCATGCCTGGCTCGCCGAAGAGCGCCGGGGCGATCCGGATGTTCCTGAGCTCAGCATCGCACAGATACGTGAGCAGCTCAAACTGGCAGTTGACCGCGTCATGTCGGAAGGCTCCCTTTATGATCCCGACCTTGCCGCACTGGCAATCAAACAGGCGCGTGGCGACCTGATCGAAGCAATTTTTCTGATCCGCGCTTACCGAACCACTCTACCCCGCTTTGGCGCCTCAAAGCCTGTTGATACTGGCACAATGGCATGTGACAGGCGTATCTCGGCCACTTTCAAGGACCTCCCCGGTGGGCAGGTGTTAGGGCCGACTTTTGACTACACCCACCGTCTGCTGGATTTCAAACTGGCCGCTGACGGCGATGTCCCGGAAGCGCCTGCGCGCGCGGTTACGCCGGGTGATGTGCCGCATGTCACCGAATTCCTGAACCGCGAAGGCCTCATCGAACCCGCAGGGCACGACGACACACCACCCCCCGATCTCACACGCGAACCGCTGGAGATGCCTGCTGATCGCGCCTTGCGGCTTCAAGCGTTGACCCGTGCCGATGAAGGTTTCACGCTTGGGCTCGCCTATTCGACGCAGCGCGGCTATGCGCGCAACCACGCCTTTGTGGGCGAGTTGCGGATCGGTGCTGTGCCGGTTGAGCTGGAGATCCCGGAATTGGGCTTCTCGGTTGAAATCGGTGAAGTAACCCTGACCGAATGCGAAACCGTGAATCAGTTCAAGGGGTCAAAAACCGAGCCGCCGCAGTTCACGCGCGGCTATGGGCTGGTTTTCGGCCACACCGAGCGCAAAGCGATTTCAATGGCCCTTGTCGACCGCGCCCTCCGCTGGGAAGAACTGGGCGAAGACAACGTTGGCGCGCCCGCGCAGGATGTGGAATTTGTCCTCTATCATGCAGACAACATTCAGGCGACGGGCTTTCTGGAGCACATAAAGCTGCCGCACTACGTAGACTTCCAGTCGGAACTTGAACTGGTGCGCAAGATGCGCCGAGAGGCAGGAGCCGATCAGGTGCAGGAGGCCGCGGAATGACGGTCAGTACTGTCGTTTTCGACATCGGTGGCGTGCTCGTGGATTGGCAACCGCATCTTGCCTGGGTCGATGACCTTGGGGAAGAAGGTGCACGCGCCTTTCTAGACCGGGTCAGGTTCGACAAGATCAACTTTGCCTGCGATGGCGGCACGCGTTTCAGTGACGCCGCAGCACATATTCCGGATCGGGAAGACGCAGCGCGCCTTGCCCAATACGTTGGCCGCTACTCTCTGACCGTACCTGACAAGATCGCGGGCACATGGGAGTGTCTCTATGCCTTGCGGGACAATGGCATTCCAACTCACGCCATAACGAACTGGTCTGCCGAGACTTGGCCCGAAGGCCTGAAGGTGCATCCTGAACTGGGCACGGTCTTTGGAACCCTCGTGGTCTCAGGCGAGGTGGGTGTCCTGAAGCCCAGCGTCCTGATTTACCGGCTCTTGTGCGAACGCGCCGAGGTAAATCCGCAAGACTGCGTCTTCATCGATGATGGCCTTCACAATTGTCTGGCTGCGCGTGCAGTGGGGATGGACGCAATTCACTTTACCGGTGCCGATGCCCTTTGGTTGACGCTGAATGAAAGGGGGTTGCTATGACCGACCAGTCCTACAACTTTGCCTATCTGGATGAACAGACCAAGCGGATGATCCGCCGCGCAATCCTGAAAGGATTGGCGATCCCCGGCTATCAGGTGCCTTTTGCTTCGCGCGAGATGCCCATGCCGTATGGCTGGGGCACCGGCGGTGTTCAGGTCTCTGCAGCCGTTCTTACGCCCGACGATACGTTCAAGGTAATCGACCAGGGCGCGGATGATACAACGAACGCCGTATCGATCCGGACCTTCTTCGAGCAAACCGCAGGTGTGGAGACAACGACCACAACCCGGGACGCAACGGTTATCCAAACCCGGCACCGCATCCCCGAAGAGAAGCTGACCGAGGGTCAGATCCTCGTTTACCAGGTGCCGATCCCAGAACCACTACGGTTTTTGGAGCCACGCGAGAGCGAGACGCGCAAGATGCACGCCCTCGAGGAATATGGTTTGATGCATGTAAAGCTCTACGAAGACATCAGCCGCCATGGGCATATCGCCACCTCTTATGCTTATCCAGTGAAGGTTGAAGGGCAGTATGTCATGGACCCTTCGCCAATCCCGAAATTCGACAACCCCAAGCTGGGTGGGATGGCGGCGATCCAGCTTTTCGGGGCGGGGCGGGAACAGCGGATCTACGCGCTGCCCCCTTACACGCAAGTGGTCAGCCTCGATTTCGAAGATCACCCTTTTGAGGCCTCGAAGGCCGATCACCCCTGCGGGATGTGTGGTGCCGAAGAAAGCTATCTCGATGAGGTGATCATCGATGACACGGGCGGGCGGATGTTCGTCTGCTCTGACACCGATTATTGCGAGGCACGTCAGGCGGCGGGCCACAAGGGAAAGGACGCGGCATGACACCATTGCTGTCAGTTCAGGGGATAACAAAACGCTATGGCCCGCATATCGGATGCGCGGATGTTTCCTTCGACCTCTATGCCGGTGAGGTCATGGGGGTCGTCGGCGAAAGCGGCTCGGGCAAGTCCACGCTGCTGAACTGCATGGCGGGTCATCTGAAACCAGATGCAGGCAAAGTGTTGTTTGACACCCGTATGGATGGCCCGCGCGATACGGTCGCCATGCCTGAGCCGGAACGCCGGATGCTGTCGCGAACCGATTGGGCATTTGTACACCAGCACGCCCGCGATGGGTTGCGCATGGGTGTGTCAGCGGGTGGCAATGTAGGTGAGCGGCTGATGGCCGTCGGCGCGCGCCACTATGGCGATATCCGTGACAAGGCCACGGACTGGCTTGAGCGGGTCGAGATTGACGCCACCCGCGTGGATGATCGGCCCACGACCTTTTCCGGTGGCATGCAGCAACGCCTGCAGATCGCCCGTAACCTGGTCAACGGACCGCGGCTGGTATTCATGGATGAACCCACGGGCGGATTGGATGTGTCCGTGCAAGCCCGATTGCTGGATCTGCTGCGTGGGCTGGTCCGCGACATGGGGTTGTCTGCGATCATTGTAACCCATGACCTTGCCGTGGTGCGTCTACTTGCAGACCGGCTGATGGTGATGAAATCCGGCCGCGTGGTCGAAACCGGGTTGACCGATCAGGTGCTCGACGACCCGCAACATGCCTATAGCCAACTTCTTGTCAGTTCCGTTTTGCAGGTGTGACCCATGATTGAATTGAAAGACGTGTCCAAGACCTTCACCCTGCATAATCAGGGAAGCGCGGTCATCGAGGTTATCAATAATGTGTCCTTCGAAGTCGCCACCGGCGAGTGCGTGGCACTCACCGGTGCGTCTGGCGCGGGTAAGTCGACGCTGATGAGGATGATCTACGGCAACTACCTGACGCGAGCGGGGTCAATACAGATCGGCGGGTTGGACATGGCGCAAGCAGAGCCGCGTGAAGTGATCGCCTTGCGTCGCGAAGTGCTGGGTTACGTTAGCCAGTTCCTGCGGGTGGTGCCCCGTGTGCCGACGCTGGCCGTGGTCGCCGAACCTTTGCGTATGGTGGGTGTGGCAGCAGAGGCAGCGCAAGCGCGAGCGCAAGCGCTTCTCACTCAGCTGAACATCCCGGAACGGCTCTGGACCCTCTCGCCGACAACCTTTTCGGGCGGTGAACAGCAGCGCGTGAACATCGCCCGCGGTTTTGCCCATGCCTACCCGGCGATGCTACTGGATGAACCAACGGCCAGCCTTGATTCCGTGAACCGCGAAGTCGTGCTTTCGCTCATTGAAGAGGCCAAGGCGCGTGGGGTTGCTATCATTGGTATCTTCCATGACGAAGCGGCCCGCGCACGTGTCTGCGACCGCGAGATCGATGTCGGGCGCTTTACGCCCGGGGTGGCCGCATGACGTCGGGAAGGCTCATCGCGGTCGTCGGGCCCTCAGGTGTTGGCAAGGATAGCGTGATGGCGGGCATTCACGATGCAATACCCCAGCTTAAACTGGTGCAAAGAGTGGTCACGCGCGCGCCTGGGCTCGGCGGCGAAATCTATGATGGCGTGTCGGTTGCCGAGTTTGAGGCCATGGTCGAGAATGGGGCCTTTGCCGTACATTGGTCCGCGCACGGGCTCTATTACGGCATCCCCATCACGGTGAAATGCCAGTTGAACAAGGGCACAGATTGCCTCGTGAATTTCTCTCGCAAGGCCTTGTCTGAAGCGGCCGCGATCTTTCCACGCTTCAAGGTTCTAAATATCACGGCACAGCCTTCTACCCTTAAACAGCGTCTGGTTGCCCGCGGGCGCGAGACGGACGAGGAGATTGCGGCGCGCCTTGCGCAAGCGTCAAATCCCCTGCCTGCCGACCTTGAAGTAATCCACCTGTCCAATGACGGCCCACTGTCTCAGACCGTCGCACTCGGTGTGGCGCTCCTTCAACCCGAGAGCGTGTAGCGATGTATGAACTCGAACCGACCATTGTTCCCCGCGCCGCACAGGGTGATCTAACCGACCAAATAGGACGTGGGAAAAGTGCCAGTCTGGCCACGCAACACCGAGTTCGACAAGGTGCTCTCGAGCGGGTCATGGCAAACTGCGAAGCGAGAAAATGAGATGAATTCCCCTTGCCATGCGTCCTCTTTGGCCCGGTCTTGTCAAAGCGATGTGCCAGCCGATCTATGCCTCGCAAATGCACAGATGGTGCTGCCCGATCGTATTGTCACCGGATCGGTCACGATCGAAAAAGGTGTGATCTGCGACATCGCAGAAGGGGACCGCGTGCTAACCGGTGCCATAGATTGCGCGGGCGATTTGGTTTTGCCCGGTTTGGTGGAACTGCACACGGACAATGTCGAGCGGCACATCGAGCCACGTCCAAAGGTGGATTGGCCCCATCTGGCGGCCTTGATTGCCCATGATGCGGAACTGGCCTCGACCGGCATCACCACCGTATTCGATGCGATGCGGGTGGGCTCCATACACGGCGGCAAAGGACGGTACATTAACTACGCTCGCAAACTGGCAGACGAATTGCTGGCCGCCCGCGCAGAAGGACTGTTCAAGATCAGTCATTTTCTGCATCTGCGGGCCGAGATCTGTTCCGAGACTCTGCTGGACGAGCTGGCAGCCTTCGGACTGGAAGATCGCGTCGGTATTGTCAGCCTGATGGACCACACCCCGGGACAGCGTCAATTCCGCGACCTTGCCAGATTGAAGACCTATGTCGCCAAAAAGCGCGGCATGAACGATATGGAATTTGCCGAGCACGTCGAGAACCTGTTGCGGCTGCAAAAAAGCTTCGGCTCCAAACACGAGGCAGGCGCCGTGACCGAGGCTAACCGCCTTGGCGCGGTTCTCGCCAGCCACGACGACACGACATCTGAACATGTGGCAACATCGGCGCAAAATGGTGTAGGTTTCGCGGAATTCCCAACCGCTTTGGAAGCCGCCAAAGCCTGCCGCGCCCATGGCATTGCGGTGATGATGGGCGCGCCGAACCTGATCCGGGGTAGTTCTCACTCCGGGAATGTCGCGGCGGAAGAGCTCGCCCAAGCTGACCTCTTGGACATCGTGTCTTCGGACTATGTGCCCTCGGCACTGCTCTTGTCTGCCTTCCACCTCGCCCAAGTCTGGGACGATCTACCTCGCGCCATCGCAACAGTTACTTGCAACCCGGCCAAGGCTGCGCGACTGCATGATCGCGGTGTGCTGCAGCACGGGTTTCGTGGTGATGTGCTGCGTGTGCGCACCGTGGGCCAAACACCCATGCTGCGCGGTGTTTGGAGCCAAGGCAACAGAATCGGCTGAACGTCTCAATCCCAAAAGTGCAACTGGCATAGGGTTTTACGAATTGGCAGTATGTTTGAATTTTGCGTCTTGACCTCTCACCTCGCTGCAGCGGAAGCACAACGTGGCGCGGCGGTGGGCCTTCTATGGATCGGGTCCGACAAAGGATGTAGCGATCTACACGCGCACTGGCGCAACTGCAGATCGACTTGGGGCGCATCTCCCAATTGTTGATGCGCAACGCGATCCTTGCGAACAATACCAAAACTGTTTTTGGCATTACCAACCACTAAGAGAACGACAGCCAAGTGGGTAAGAACCCAGGCGCTGGCGGGATCGGAACCAAACAAGTCGACGGTTCTACGCGCACCAAAATGTTCGCTGACTGGCGGTGAGCACCGATCCTGCTGACCAGCTTCGGAACTATCAATTGTCTCGGATCGAGGCGGGTAGCAATTGGTCAACACTACAGAGCTTAGATAACACCGCGCTGGAGATCCATTCAAATGTCTGGCCCAAGTCAGTGAACCAGGGCAAGGAGATGTGTTTGAGCGTCAGCCCATGCTGCGTCAGAGCATGTTCCTCTCGCTCATGACCGCGCCAATCGATACGGACAGGCTAATGGAAATAACAAAGCCATTTCTTTTACGGGCCCATCAACTACGCATCGCCATTTGGGTTGGATGCGCTGATGCCGCGACGCGCGCAGGCGCAGTAGGCATCTATTTTGGTACTTATACCGGCAACCTGTGTCTCGCTTCAGACCATTTGGGATACTTTTCTTACCAAAGTTTCCTCAAAGACCCCTTTGTAGGCACGACACAATGATGACGCTGAAGCGTAGCCACATCGTAGTGCGATCTGCTCCAAAGAGAGATCTGTACTCGCAGCAAGATACTCCGCTTGCTTGAGCCGGAATCTGGATCTGAATTTGCCTGGCGTCACATGCAATTCACTCAAGAACGTACGGTGCAATGTGCGGCTGGAAACGCCAATGTGTTTGGCAATCTCACTTGTCGACATGGGAGACTGGATGTCCTCGGCGATCAGTTCGACAGCCTTGACGAGCATTGGCGATCCTCTGACGCTCAGATTTGGCGCACTTTTGGTCGCGTCAGGCGCGCGTTTGTCGGAGTAAACAAACATATTTGAGGCATCAAAAGCAGTGGCCGGTCCAAACAGACTGCTAAGCATGTCAAACATCAGCTCCAAAACAGTGCTCGCGCCGCCACAGGTATAATACTTCCCGGATTTCACAAAGTGGTCCGATGTCGTAGCAACAGCAGGGAATGCTTCCGCAAACTCTTTCAGATCCTGCCAATGGATCGTGGCCACGTGCCCATCCAGCAGACCCGCATCGGCAAGCAGCCAGGCAGCCGCATCAATCGCGACCACTGCCTCGCATTGTCGGGCCGCGATCCGCAATTTGGCCCGCAAATCGGGATTGGTGATGTTGCGAACACCGTAGCCGGCCACCAACACCAGCCTTTTGGACGGTCGATCAGCCTGAAATGTGCTGTTTGGAACGATCTGAAGACCACTGGAACTGGTGGCTCTTTCTCCATCCAAGGTTGTAACGATCCAGTTTGCGCGCTTCCGGCCCGCCCGCAACTTGACGTCTCGCAAAGGTTCCATAGCGCACGACAAAGCAATGTTCGAGAAACCCCCGAACAACAGAAATTCAAAGTCGTGGATCGATTCTGACAACATATGTACATATTTTTGGCAAATTTTGACAATGTTGAAAACCCTATCACGTGTTTGAATACACGCAATATTTCGGGCTTCAGGCGATTCCAGTCAAAAGGGCAACCCGTGAAACATAGGCGATGTCGGCACGAATGTCCGGTCAATTGACCTAGTCGTGTCTGCATTCGACTGCGCAATGCCCAATTCGAGACGTGTCTGGTTTGGTCAATCCCGAAACCCTGAAACACGACGGGGGGGCGCCCTCGATGACAGGAAAAACGGATACGGCTGTGCCACTTCGCATGAACAGAGACGTCTTTATCGCATGCGCAGTCACGGGGTCGGGTGGAACGCAGGACCGGTCGCCACATGTGCTCCGCAGTCCTAAACAGATCGCAGATTCTGCGATTGATGCCGCCAACGCCGGTGCAGCGATTATCCATTGTTATGTGCGTGATCCGGAAACCAGGGCGCCCTCCCGCCGTCTCCATCTCTACCCCGAGGTGGCAGACCGGAACCGTTCCTCAAACGTGGATGCCGTTCTGAACCTGACCGCCGACGTGCGCGGCGACATCGTATTTGGTCCGACCGAACCCTCCCTCCCTGTCCACGAAGCCACGTCCTTTGTCATCGGCCCACCCGAACGAACAAGTCACATCAGCGCATGCCTTCCCGAGCTGTGCGCCCTGTATTGCGGTGTAATGAACTTTGCCAACGCCGACTACGTCATGACCAACTCGGCTGACATGACATGGGCCATAGGCTTAAAACCCGAAATCGAGGCGTTCAACGCAGGTCATCTGAGGTTCGCCAAGGAACAGATGAAGGAAAGTGTCCTTGATGGCCCTCTTGTGCAATTGTGCATCGGCGTCGCTTGGGGGGCACCCAATGACATCAACACGCTGATGACGATGGTCAACAGCGCACCTGCCGACTGGACCTGGGCCGCGTTCAATCTTGGCCGGAACCAAATGCCATACACAGCCAAGGCCGCGCCGACTGGCTGGAGGAAACGTGCGCGTGAGTCTCGAAGACAATTTGTTTCTCGAAAAGGGTTTACTGGCCACGAACGTGCAGTTGGTAGAGCGCCCCATGGTCGCGATTTCAGAGACTGCGGCCACGTCATCGGTTTGGATGCCGAACGCGAAAATCTGGGCCAGAAAAACCGCGCGGCTGTCGACCTGCGGGGCGTTGCATGACCCGCAAAGCAACAATTGTCGGTGGCGGTCTGATTTGGGATGGCTGGGTTGCGCGGCTAATGCTGAACGGCTGGGATGTTTCGGTATTCGCTCTTGATCAACGCTCTGAACATAAAACTGACGCAGTCTTCGAAAATACCCGCAGAGCGTTGCCGCCTGAAGGTGCAATTATGTTTTGCGATGACATTGGAGAGACGCTAATCAATAGGTCCTGGGTGCAGGAAAGCGTGCCAAAGCGTTTGGATCTCAAACACAAAGTACACTCTGTGATTACCAAGCAGACCACGCGCGAGGCAATCGTCGGGTCGTCAACATTAGGCTTCAAACAGCCAGATTTGATTGCCGGTAGGACACGGATCATCGTGTCCCCCCATTAAACCCGGTGCGCCTTTCGCCGCTTGTCGAAGACGCCCAAACTTGCGCCAAGACATCGGACGTCTTCCGCAACATCGGTGTACTTCCCCTGACCTTGCGCAGGGAAATCGACGCCCCTATCGCCGATCGGATTCGGGAGGCGATCTGGCGCGAAGGGCTTCGGCTCATCAAGGATAGCTTTTGTACCACTGAGGAACCCGACGAGGACACCCGCATGGGCTTTTGTTTGCAATGGACACAAATGGGTTTGTCCAAGACCGACAGGATCGCTGGGGCCGAGTCCGGAATGAAGCATTTTGTGTCACGGTTAGGGTCGGCGGCGAAATGGCCTTGGAGCAAGCTGATGGATATGCCAGAGTTTACCGAAGACTTGGTCAACCTGATCTCGGGCCAGTCGGACACGCCATTAAGCCATCTGTCGATCCGAGATATGGAACGTCTGTGCGACGACAATCTTGTCGGAAGGAAGCGCAAACTGCAACAAACCGGTACTGGGGCTGGCGCCGTGATCGATGCGCAAGAAAAGCAACTGCCCGAACCTTTTCAATATCTGGGAAAGGAACGCATCACCATGCACCGCTACGTGCCGCAAAGCCGGACCGACTGTAACCGTCATTTGAACAAGGCTCACTACGTGGAGTCCTCTGCGCAGGCAACGGACCGCTTTATGGAAATGTTTGTCTGCAATACCAAATACATCGCTGCGCGTGGCAGCTACTTTACTATAGAGAACCGCCTTCCGTTTCTTGATGATATGTTCGAAGGCCATTTGTTGACGGTCGCTACACAACTGAGTTCGGGCCAGGGCAAAAAATTGCATCTGTTCCACCTCGTTAAAAGCGAGACGGGCACCGTTAGCGCAAGTGTCAAAACATATTTGGTACACATTGATCTGACGACGCGCCGCCCCTCTGAGCCTGTCGGCGGCATTCAGGTGCGGATTGAAGAGATTCAAGCTGATAACAGCAACCTTCCCAAACCGGAGACTCTGGGCAGAGCCAGTAGAGGCGCTTCGCCGCAACGTGATCCGGTCCCATGACCGTCAAGAACGCTGCCCATCGCGGACAGTGCCATCAACACACTTCAAGACAAACCAAATAGGGGAGGGACCTGATGAAACACAGATCACACAGAAACCTGAGGCTGAGTATCGGCTGCGCATTACTGAGCGCGCTGTGGCTGCAGCCTGCTGTCGCCCAAGATCCGCCAGAGCCCAAGAACGAGATCACATTCACAAGCTGGACGGGTCCCTATATGCGGTCGCAGATGCTTGGCTTCGTGCGCCCCTACGAGGAACAGAGCGGAGATCGCGTCCACGTCGAACATTACAATGGCGGGCTCGCCGAAATCCGCGATCAGGTGGAGTCGGCTAACGTCATCTGGGACGTTGTCGATTTGACACAGGCGGACTCTTTGCGCGCCTGCGAGGAAGGGTTATTAGAGAACATTTCCGACATCTCGCTGCCCAACGGCGCCGACGGCACAGCCGCAGAGGAAGACTTTGTCGAAGGCGCCCTGAACGATTGCGGTGTCGGAGTTATCCAGTGGTCGACAGCCTTTGCCTATTCGACGTCGGCCTTTGGGGATGGTGCCCCTGCATCCATTTCGGATTTCTTTGACGTCGACACCTTTCCGGGTGCGCGCGCGATCCGCAATGATCCGACAGTAATCATGGAATGGGCGCTCATGGCCGACGGCGTAGCGCGTGGCGATGTTTATGGAACGCTTGAAACACCCGATGGCGTCGCACAGGCCCTAGCCAAGATGGAGGATATCAAACCTGGTCTGCAAATCTGGTCCACAGGCCGCGAACCTGTCCGCCTGCTCAACAATGGCGATGTCGTGATGTCATCGATCTGGGCCACAACAGGTGCCACGGCCTCCGAAGAAGATGGGGCCGGTTTCGAGATCGTGTTTGACGGGCGGGTGATGGAGCTTGACCTCTTTGGCATTCCGAAGGGCAGCCGATACAAGGACGAAGCGATTGAGTTCATTCGCTTTGCAAGTTCGACAAAGTCGCTAGCCAATATGGTCGGATACCTGCCCAACGGCCCTACACGCCGGTCGTCTCTGGCGCTTTTGTCCGAGGACACACTCGCGAAAATACCAAACAGCCCGGTCTATGCCGACAGCCTGTCTATCGTATCAGATGCTGCCTGGTGGGCCGACAACCACGGTCGACTGGAAGAAGCCTTCCGCGCATGGCTCAGCGAAACCGTGCAACAAGGTCCTTCGGGCACAACAAGATAACAGGGAACAGACATGCCAAATAGAGAAAAAAAGACACCGGAAACCCTGATTGCAAAATCTGGTTTGTTTGCCGGGATGAACACTTTCATGGCTCTCGCGTCGATGGCCATGATCATTGCTTTTGTCGTTTACACGATCATGGATGTTGAACGTTCTTCTGCAGTTTTTTCTGCGGGCAAAAATTTTATTCTGGGCACAATGGACTGGTTTTATGTGCTGGTTGCCAATGCGGCCCTGTTCTTTTCGATCTGGTTGATGTTCAGTCGGTTTGGGGACGTGAAACTGGGCAAGGAAGACGACGAGCCAGACTTCTCGACCTTCTCGTGGATCGCGATGTTGTTCTCGGCAGGACTTGGGTCCGGCCTGATCTATTGGGGCGTGGCTGAGCCAATGTTCCATATTCAGGGAAACCCGTTTGGCGACGAGGCGGGCCTCGTGGCAGGATCAACAGCCGCAGCAGTCAAGGCCGTCACTGTAACCAGCTTTCACTGGGGTTTTCACGGCTGGGGCCTATACGTACTGACCGGGCTTTGCCTGGCGTATTTTGCCTATCGCAACGACCTGCCTTTGACACCGCGTGCCGCGCTCTACCCTGTGCTCAAGCATCGCATTTATGGACCTTGGGGACATCTGGTCGACCTGATCGCGGTGTTCGGAACAATCTTTGGTATCGCGACATCGCTGGGTTTGGGCATCGTGCCTATTGGTGCAGGCTTCGAACGGCTGGGCATTATGGAAAACACCCAAACCAATCAGTTGATCCTGGTGGGCATCATAACCGTCCTGGGCACTGCCTCTGCAGCATCTGGCGTCGGTAAAGGCGTGCGCATCCTGTCTGAGATCAACGTCTTGACCAGTCTTGGTTTGCTGCTGTTGTTCGTCATTCTGGGGCCAACCGCGTTTATCCTAGGCGTTACGATTTCGGGCATGGGCGATTATCTCTGGAACGTCTTGCCGATGGGCTTCTGGATCGACAATGAACCGGAAAGTCAGTGGCAAGGATGGTGGACCATCTTCTATTGGGGTTGGTGGATCGCCTGGTGTCCCTTTGTCGGCATGTTCATCGCACGCGTGTCCAAAGGGCGCACGATCCGGGAATTCTGCCTAGCCGTCCTGTTTGTGCCGGTCACGGTTGTGATCATCTGGATGGGTGTGTTTGGCGGAGCGGCGGCAGGAGTGGATCTGTTTTACGGCGCAGGCGTGGTTGATGCCGTCAACGAAGACTATGCACGCGGGGTATTCCAGACGATTGCAGGATTTGGATATGACTGGATCACCTACCCGATGTATATCCTTGTCACGCTCTTGCTGGTTTCATGGTTTGTGACGTCTTCGGACTCCGGCACGCTCGTTCTGTGCACCATGTTGTCGATGGGTGACGAAGACCCACCGATCCGCTTCCGCATTTTCTGGGGCCTGTCCTCCGGCATGGTGGCAGCGGTTCTGATGGTGGCGGGCGGCTTGAGCGCGTTGCAAACGGCATCCATCGTGGCGGGTTTGCCCATAGCTGTCATCGTCTTGCTCATGATTTATGGCATGGTCAAAACCCTGCATGAAGAGCACCCAGTGCCGGATTACCCAGACAAATATGATCTGGAATTCTTGAACCGCTAAATCAATAACTTGTATACGACCGAGGCCGCTTTTGTGGCCTCGGTGACCCGTGAGAAACCATTCCTTGACTCACTATGGTGCAGTCGGGACTGATGCTGTAACCGCTCCCCGACGGCATCTTTACGTCAAGCCTTTTGTGAAGCGACAAAAGAACGATGCGGTCGACGCTGAGGCGATCTGTGAGGCTGCTGTGCGCCCCTCAATGCGGTTCGTGTCAGTGAAGAGCGAAGAGACGCAAGGCGCGGCGATGGTCTTCCGTGTCCGCGAGCTTCTGATCCGGCAGCGGACCCAAGCCATCAATGCGCTGCGAGGACATTTGGGTGAGTTCGGGCAGGTCGTGCCTGAAGGCGCAGCAAATGCAACGAAGCTGATTGGAATCATTGAAGATTCGGAATGTGAACTGCCAGCGGATGCCATTGCGACGTTGAAAACCCTCCTCGCAACACTCACCCATTTTGAAACGGAGATTGCCAAGCTTGATGCCGAGATCGCCCGCCGGGCCAAGAAAGACGAACTCGTACGGCGCCTGATGACAGTACCAGGTATCGGCCCGCTGATCGCGACGGCACTTGCCACCCTTGCGCCACCGCCAGAAAACTTCCGGAGGGCGCGCGACTTTGCAGCTTGGCTTGGACGAGTACCGCGCCAGCATTCGACTGGCGGCAAGCAGCGACTTGGTGCCACAACAAAGATGGGCGAGCGATCCTTGAGACGGTTGCTAATAATTGGTGCCAATAGTGTCATCATCAAAAGGCACACCCATCGAGACGCTCAGCCGGGAACGTGGCTGGGCAATCTATTGTCACGCAAGCCGCCGATGCTGGTGCGGGTGGCGCTCGCAAACAAGATGGCGCGCATCGTCTGGGCCTTGATGGCCCGTGGTGGCGTCTACCAGTCTCCGGTCCCGGAAGCATAAGGCTACCGAGGGCCGCGAGAACGTCGGAGCGTAAGAGGGCAAGGAGTAGTTTGGCGCAACAGTCGTGAGACAGGTTCAATAAATCAATATGCAACAAGTGCCGATGAGCACGCGGGACTGATCTGACTTTGAACTTCGAACACCATACGGGCCCGCAGCATGTGGATCACTGCATCAGAGGCCGGATACATGTCAGCACCCGATGACGCGTCAAAATCAACTCTGAAATTACCTCTTGCGCATGGAGCGGTTATTCATGATGCATCAACTTGCACTTCGCATCTCCAATCCCCGCGTTGACGACGCGACCATCTTCTCAAGTTCCAGGATCGAACACAGCAGCGCCGCGTGATGGTTCGCAGGTCGCGCACAGACCAATCCAATCCCCGCCCAATTGGTAGAACCCAATCCACAGGTCCGACCGCATGGAAGCGCTGAAAAAACAGTCTCAAGACAGATTCTGGTCGTTATGGCAAAGCGAAACCCAGCGAAAACGCCAACCAGCTGGCTCCGAGCTTATGGGTTAGTTTCCGCAAGACGGCCTTTTTGCCGCAGAAATAGACAAGAAGATCTCTGCAAATCCACGGAATAGTCGCTCAAGGGCTATGTGTTTTTGTCTTCAGAACAGTCATCGCTAGCGCTGTCGGCAGGTTTTCCCGTGTTTGTTTGGGAACGCTCCTCGTCGCGTTCGATTTGCAGAATACCTAGAATGAGGCCGCAGAAGGCCAAAAAGAGCGATGTCAGGACAACGAGCGACGGCTCAAGCAGCACGCGCGTGAGAAACGGGACAGAGACCACGTTGCTGTTGTCCGTTGTTCCGCCAGCGCCGGGACGCAGAATGTGAAATCTGTTCGCCTCGGCAGAAAGATTTGCGTGGTACCGACCGTCCTTGAATTCGACCTGACCATAAAAATGGGATGGTGATGCGCTCCAGTAATAAGTTGGATCGTTCCGCCTATCGAACCACTCAGCCAATGGTTCGGGAAACCAATTAGTCTCGGTGCCGTAGAATGCAGATCCTGCCGGAAAACTGACAGGTTCAGTATTTGTCGGATAGATACGTGTGCATGAACGGTCCTGATCTCCTGAAACGCTTCTATCCGATGCGAAAAAACGCGCCGGTGAGAAAAGTTTCCAACACAAGACCTGACGTATTAGAATTTCGGTTTCCCCTTTAATGACCGGAAGATCGTCGTCAGCCACAGTGGCGCCGCCTACAGTGCGCAATTTGCGCCCGATCACAGCAGGGCCATCTATGGTGACAGGTGTCAGTGGTGAAGCGAAGGCCGCGTTTTCCCCACGTTCTTGCGCACAACCGGGATCTTGTGAAATCGTGATAGGCCCTTTGATCGCAAACTCCCCGATCATATCCACCGGATCGCTGACGTCATCAAAATTCAGTGGCTTAAGCATCAATCCCTCAGGTTCCTCCGTATTCGGGTCTGTCGGCTTTGTTTTCTCCGGTGGGTCCTGGTGCGAATCACGCACCGCCAAATCTTGACCATTAAAGCTGAGCGTGGCGAGTGTGCCTTTCGCATTTGCGGGTTGGGTATCCTCTTCATCCTTACCAATTTTCTGCATTAGCCAGATCAACCATGGCGGCCTGACTGCAATAGACGGCCGGACGTTTGAAATTCTCAGAACTTGTTTTCCGTCGTCGATATCCATCTCAATGCGTGAATCAAGAAGAGGCTTAACAATACCGCTGTAGCAAAAATAGTCTGGTCTGGTTTCGACTGTAATTGCCTGAGCCGATAGTGTTGAAGAACTCCATTCTTGCCAAAAAACACGAAAAAATGCGGAAACGATATTTTTGATTTTTTCAACAATATCATTGGTCTTCGCCTCATGTTGAGAAACATCGACAACGTCTCCCCCTTTGGCGGAGATCAATACTCCTTGCAGTCGGATCTCGCTCCTGTTCTCGTTTGTCACATCGTATTCGAGCCGGGTCGTTTCAACTTTGGTGACAAATAGCCCGCCAGATGGGTAAAGAAAAACAAACAACAAGATTGCGCAAATCAAAAGGACAAGCGTCCCAAATGTCAGAACACTTAAGATCGGCGCAAAACGGCAAAACAGGTTTTTGACTTGGACGTTGCTACATGCCCTGAAACAGGCATGAGCCGCCCGCTTGATCGGACCGGGTTTTTTGGTAGGCGAAGCAGCTACGTGCTCTCCATCATCCAACGGCTGTTTGACCTCACTTTTCAAATGCGCCGGAGATTGCGCCAATGGCTGATCGTGCTCGGTCCCCGTCATTTCAGGGTAACTCTGGCAAAGTGATGCGCGAGCGAAAGAGACGGGGTTTCGGCAGGTGCGGCTGGGTAACTTCCAGCCAAACCTCATAGATCGTGTTTCCCTTCAACTTTGGTTTTTCTTTGATTCCCAAAGTACAATCAAATCCCCTATCTACACGCCGCGTCGTCTCGCACTCAAATTTATCCACCGGCTCTTCATTCGGTTTGCCTGACTCATCAATCTCGTGAAGAGTGGCTTGTACCCGTGCATTTCCAATCTCAAAGACAGCCAGGAGCGTATTGGGCACGTCACTGTTCTTGGAACTGAAATACATCGGCACGTAGTAACTCGAGCGACCCGCTGCACAATCTGGTGCCACGAAACCGCGCAGAAGCATTAGATCTTCTGTATAATTCCCATCAATATACTTGCTCTCATCGGCTTTTATAGTGATCGGACTGCCCTGAGCCTCCTCCTGAGCGGCAAGCGGGATGCTTCTCGCTACGGCCTCATAAAAGCCATTGATTGTTCGCACTTCTGCACAAAGCAGGAGTTTTTCACTTTCCTGATCAATGTTTGCCGGCAATCTAATGGGTGCAAATCGCAGATCTTTCATGTTTATCTTTGCGGCCGCGGTGGGCGCGGATTTCTCTTGATTTTCGTTTTCTTCCTTCTCTGCGTCTACGTTGATCAACTGAAAGGCCGCAAAGAGTTGATTGGTCCGGATCGACAGCCGTTGATTGCCAGACATGGTACCACTCGAGGCATTGATCGTTTCCTTGAATTCGATTTCCCCCGAGATTGGAAGATCCTGGAAAAAGGAGTTTCCAATCTCGGGAGAGGCGCTTTGGGCGGTCGCAACAGAAGCGCCAAAGCCTAGAATCAAAGCAAGACGTACAATCATTGGAACATCCTCAAAAGCTGCGCTGTTCAAATCCAGACGCCGGCAGCGTGCCGTCTGCTCGACGCCAGCCAAATACAAATTTGCTACCCGGTAAAAAATAGTTTGCGGCCAGCATATCACGAAAATCATCAAGCGACTGGAAAGAATAACGCGCCCGTGGCTGGCCTTCCAACACCACATTGACCCTTGCAATACGATCCTGAGACCGGAAGGCCGAAGCCGTATTTGTGCGAGAGACAATGACGCTTTTGCCATCGGCGTCAAAGCCAAGTGCTGCGATGCCCAAATCGGATAGTGCTGCCTCTAAAATGCATGCGTTGACTACATTTTTTTCGGGTCCTTCAACAACCAGACCCTGATCGCGCAATGCAAGCGCTTCATCGCGTTTTTCGGGATCGATCCTGCAAATCTGCGCGTCCTGTCGCCAGTCTGACGACGCCGACCCTACAGGCCCGGAAACTTTGGGTTCCGAAAGGCTGAAGCTACCGTCGATCGTATCATAAAGGACGTGAGGAATTTGACGCCATCCCAGAATTGGCAAGTCACGGTCGCTTGCAGCAAAAACACTTTGGGCCTCGACCGCTAGACGCACGTCTGTGAAGATACTCAAAAGAGGTCGCTTGTCACTTATCACCGGCAGCAGGTTCCGCGAAAAGAGTGAATAAATCTCGGTTGATAGTTCATCGGTTGGCAGGTCTTCGAGATCCAAGCTGTCCAGCATGCCAACCGACTGATCGCCTCTCAGAAGTTCCTCGCGTTCCGAATTGTTCATGATGTCATAGGCAATGCCCCTTGGCGAAGAGCTATAGAGCACCAGGATCTCGTTATCCACATCATCGAACCGTGGTCGCACAGGCGCACGAGACGCCTCAGAGACAAGCGGTTCATCCCCGCATGCATTGATAATCAGGACAATTCTGGAGGGCCGCCCGACATTGAGTTTGCGAATGACCTCCTCAAGCGTTATCGACCCAGCGCGCATATCGCCAATCGAGCCATAGCGTTCGCCGGAGCCTGGCACACCGACCAGGTAGTTTTTCCCATCGTCAGAAAACCCGTGGCCGTTAAAAACAAAAAGTACTTCAGAGCCTTCGGTGATCTTGGTCGATGCCACGTCGAGGTCATTCTCGATGGACCGCAGAGAACGATCCGAAAATGAGGTGTTGATCACATCCCAGTTCATGTCCTCAAGGGCTTCAACATAGCCCAATGCATCCGCGCGGGGCGTGAGCAGGTTCAGCGGAGAATTCATTACTGGTTCGTTATCGCCCAGTCGTTCATATGCTCCATTGCCAATGACAAAAGCAAACCTGTCAGTAACGACCTCGGCCGCAAGCGGCTGTGAGGCGGCGAGCATCACCGCAAAAACAAGAAAGATCCCACTGCTTTTCCAGCGCGCGCGTCGCACAACCCTAACGTCCGTTCAGGACGCGCGCAGAACACCGATAGATGTCCGAACGGTTACCTGCGCCTACAAGATCAACCTCCCGCCACTTCGGGTGACTGCCCGAGATCGGATTCTGCCTGTCCCTAAGGCCGTCTTTGATCGCCTGCGTCAGGCGGGCAATCAGATCACAATAGGGATTCTCCTCGTCGTAATCAAAAGTCACCAGTAGCGCAGTCACCGCCAACGTAGGGACATCGGCTTCAAGCCAAGGATACTGATCACGTGTCAATAGGGCCTTCCGGTAAGGTGTTTCAGCGCCGTCCAGCAACGTTCCGTATTCCGTTATCGGCAAAAGCTCGAGGCCCTGTTCGGAAGAGATAGATTGACCCAACGAATTGGGCGCTCCCGAAACGTCGAAAAGAACGTCGTATCCCGCACCTATCGCCGGCAGGCCCTTTTCTACCGAATAGTTGTCCCAATTGTATGTTTCGGTTGCATATCCCATTTGCTCAAACAGCCACCTTGACGTAAGGTTCGTACCGCTCCGCTCGCCACCCGCGTTTACGACAAGTCCCGCGCCTATGATGTCATTTACGCTTTCGAGTTCGTTCGCCGATTCCGCATAGACATGAATCTCTTCGCCATAGAGCGGCATCACCACCTTAATTCGATCTACGACGGTTTCGAGCACATCACTGCCTGCTGCCCGTGCCCGCAACTGGTCAAGCACGTCAGCCTGCACTAGTGCGAGTTGAAAGTACTGCTGATCTTCGTGCCCTTCGTATCCTATGAGGCGCTTTAGGTTTTGCACGGATCCTTCGCTTGGCACGATCTCTAAGCGGATATCCGGAATCATTTCGCCTATTTCTCTGGCAAAACGCGTGTAAGTCCCACCGGGAGAGCCTGTTGTGATGGTCAGATAAAGACCGTCATCCTGAGCCTCGGCAGGCACACTGAATGCCAATGCGACAAAAACCCCAAAAATCAGGGAAATCGCGCTTCGGTGCGCCGTCTGCATGAAATTCCCTAGTGTTGAGCGGACTGACATTGCCACCTCCTTAGCGCGCGTAAAATTCTGATTTATCGACATAGACGAGTCCAAACTCCGCATGGACGAGCATCACCGTTTGCGCGTCTGTATCTTCTGTTTCGATAACAATCACGTTCTCTCCGGTGTCGCTTATCGACCCCACTTCCGTGAAACCTGAGTCAGAGCCTGTTTTGAGCAAAAGTCCGGCCGGTGCTTCTTCCACCACAATCTGAGTTACTGATCCAAGATCGAGCCCGCGGTTGCCCTCAAGCTCCAGCGCAAAGCGGCGCGTCAGACTTTCACGACGCGCCACCTGATCAAGGGTATCCAGTATCTGACGCAGCTCGTTCATCGATTCCAGATCCCGTGGCGAAAGCACCCCCGAAGTGGCCTGACGGGTTTTCAAACGCTCAAAGTCGTTGCGCACAATTTCGAGCCGCGCAGCCAGACCATCGCGCTGTCCTTGGAGGCGTGCAAGCTCCCATTCAAAAAGACCGAGCGCATCGGTCCCCTCGCTTCGCGGAGCGCATTGATAGGAAAACTTCGCTTTTTCCAAAGCAGGAATGATGTCACAACTTTCAGCAGTCGGCGGTGCCACGAACCAAACCCAAGCCCGCGCGCGTTCGATCTCAAGCCGTTCTTCCCACGCCTTTTCACGATTCGCGAGGTAGTTTGGCAATTCCTGGATGTACAGGTAACCACATCCCTCAAACTTCAACCACTCCAATATAGGCGCGTCTTCGCATTTGAAATTAGGATACGGGTTTTGGAATTCACCCAAAAATGAACCGACAGCTTCGGATGCTGAGGCGATGTTCGGGTTAACCCCCGTCAAAAAGAACACCATCAAAAAAGATAAAACTTTTTGCCAAATGGCCAAAATTAATCAACTCCATGCCGATTGTTGCGACACACATTTCCACAGACTATCATTAACGGATTATAAATAATCAATTGATTCGTTAACTTAGTAGTAAGGAGGTTAATAAGCGTGGTCCGTTCATCCTTAACTTTTGTTCTTGTTTTGTGCGTCGCCTGGTCAGGCAACCAAAGTACAGCGCAGATACTGACGGATGAAGATATGGCCGCGCTTGACCTTTCTGCGATTGATACGGCAATCAACAACATTGCACTGCAAGTTGAGCGCTTAAAGGGAGATGCTTCAGTCGCAAGCCCGCCCTTGGCCGGGATTTCGGGGAATTCGACAGACCCGACGCCTGCCGTTGCGGTGCAAACGACACGCTCCCGCGCAAATGCCCTTTGCTTTAGGGATTCAGAAACCGGCCATGTGAATCCTGCCAAACTGGATACATACTTCGATAGCTTCGAAGGATTGGTAAAAGAGATCAACGTTACTCTCGCGGCCTTCGAAGGCCTTAAAGTGAGCTTTGAAGAAAGCGCTTGCCCCAGTTTTATGACGGATATGGTAACAACAATAGACGGACAGCTGGCAAGCATTTCGCGCCGCGACCTGAGCGATTTGGTTTTTCATCTGGAAAGCTGCTGGCCAGATGACGATATGTCCGAGGCGGACCAAACACCCGTGACACCTGCAGAAATGGACAAGCGTTTTCTGCGTGCGCGCACAGGGCTCAATGCTTACGGGCGCATCCAGCGCAGCTACCGGGAGGCATCGCAATGGTGCGAATAGCGTTTGTCACAATGGGCGCTTTTTTGGCCGTTACGACCGGTCAGCTTTTTGCCCAGCAAGGCGCTGCCTTGCGCGAAGTCTACACACTTGTGAACGATGCAAACCGCCAGATTCTGGAAATGCAAAGCGCCATCGAACAGACTGAGGCGCGTCTATCCGCATGGGAAACGAGCTTAAGCCGTGCGTCCGCCACGAGGAGCGCGCGGACAGTTGCACCGGGCAGATCAGAAGGTGAGTTAGCCGCGCTGGGTCGCGAAATCGCCAACCATCCGGTCACTGCTTCAGCAAGTGGTGGCTGCCGAGACGATCTGCAATCAGTAGGCCAGGCGGATTATTTGAACAGCGCTTTGACACGGCTTCCCTCGATAAATGCTTGCGCTCAAAGCATTGCGCCGCGGGTTCGCATCGATCTCCCGTTTGAATGTGCGAGCCTGTTTTGGAAAGTTGGCACAAGCGGCGCTTTGAACCTGTCAGGCCACGTACAAAACCCTGGAGATCTGGATGCGCTGCGCACCCGTTTCGGTACCGCGCTGACCAAAGACGTTGTGACGCGGCCCTTCCCGGTATGCTCTGCTCTGGAAGCCTTGGAATTGCCGCTGACCTCGCAAGACAAGCCTTCTATCCGGATGTTAAGCGGGCAATCCAACATTCTGTTTGATGACAGTCTGGCTTTCGAAGTCGTCACGCCCGATTTTTATGCATTCTTTTACCTTGCTTATCTTCAGGCTGATGGGACCGTGGTGAACCTGCTGCCCAGGCGAGGCTTGATGCGACCGCAACACCCGCCTCGCACCGTTCTGCGCTTTGGCGACGGGCGCGAGGGACGCCAGACATATACCGCTTCCGCACCGGCGGGCACCGAAGCCATTATCGGGATCGCATCCCGAAGCCCAATCGACGCTTTGGAAAACCTCGAACAAGGCGCTTCGGGGCAATACACTATGAGAGGTGCGTCAGGGGTCCGTGATGTTGATCAGGCAGTGTTTCTTGACCTTCTGAACAGCAGCCTCGACGAAGAATATGAAGCCGGTGGTGGCCGGCGCGAAATTTCTGCCGAAGTCCTGCACATTACTGTCGTGCAAGGATGACTTTAAACGTGAAACCCCTCTGTGGAGGCCTAAAATGATTAAACGAATTTGTTTTCTTATTGCTGTGCTGGCCGCACCTGTGTCAGCGCAGGATTTTCAGGACAGCACATCCATACTCCAAAAACTCATGCCACAAAATACAGGTCCAATGGTCCGATCAATGACACCTGTGGCAAAACGCGGCATTAACATACAAGGGCCGTTGCCCGCCAATGTCGACCTGCCAAAAGTTGATCTCACCGTAAATTTCGAACTCGGATCTGCGCGGTTGACAACAGATGGCATGATAGCATTGCGCTCGCTGGCCAAGGCGCTGCTACATCCCAGCATTGCGAACATGACTTTTCAGGTAGCAGGCCACACGGACGGACGGGGCGATGCCTTTATGAACCAAGGTCTCTCTGAACGCCGTGCACAAGCGGTCGTGGAGTTCCTGACCGTTCATTATGAAGTGCCCAACAATCAGCTAATCCCTATTGGATATGGCTTTAACCGCCCGATGGACCCCACAAACCTCATGAATCCATTGAACCGGCGTGTTGAAATCATCAATTTGCAACCCCTTTCCTAACCCGCACACGAAGGAGACGAATACTATGCTGAAAGCTCTAAAATCTATTCTCGTATGCGTGGCGCTCATTTTCACAGCTCAATCGGCTAGTGCGACCATGGAGCGTAAAGTCGCCCTGGTTATTGGCAACGGTGCGTATACCCATGCAAGTCCACTCGCCAACCCTGTCAATGATGCTCAGGCAATGTCCAACAAACTTGAATCTCTAGGCTTTGAAACCTACACCGGTTTTGATCTCGACAAATTCGGAATGGAACGTCTGCTGCGCGATTTCGCGCGTGCTTCGCGTGAAAGCGACGTGAACGTTTTCTTCTATGCCGGTCACGGTATGGCTGTTGATGGGATAAATTATCTTGTCCCCGTTGACGCCGCCTTCCAAGACGAGACCGCGCTTGATTTCGAGGCGGTAGCCGTCGATTTCATCACGCGTCAAATGTCATTGTCGAATGCGGTAAACCTCGTGTTTCTAGACGCATGTCGAGACAACCCGTTGGCCAGCACACTTTCACGGTCGATGGGAAGTACACGTTCGGCCGCTGTCGCAAATGGCCTGGCCGAAATGAAAGTAGCAAACACCGGCAAGGGTATGGCCATTGCTTTTGCAACGAGCCCCGGCGAGGTTGCCCTTGATGGCGAGGGCATGAACTCGCCCTTTACCACGGCGCTGCTGCGCCATCTGGATGCCGAAAATACGGACATTGCCGAGGTGTTCACGCGTGTGACCGGCGACGTATATGAATCCACGGGCCAACAACAGCGTCCTTGGCTGAATGTGTCGCTCACCGGGTCTGTGATGCTCAACCCGGTTACACGTCTGCAACCCGCTCAGAATGAAGCTGTAACTGCCTTGGCAACGCAACCGCAAAGTGCCGCTCCGGCGGGCGGTCAGCTCCTTGAAGAACAAAAGATGCTCTTCGATCTGGCACGCGAGACGCAAGACCCGGAAGACTATCGTGCGTATCTCGAAAGTTTCCCACAGGGCCTCTACGCAAACAACGCGCGTCGTATGATCCGTCGACTTGAGGGCAACGGGAACGGAGGCGTGTTCACGTCAACGGGCACGGTGACAGCCGCTGCAACTGCGCCCGCGCCAGCCAACTCTCGCAGCGCACAAATCAATGAAGCCGGCCCTCTCGTTTTGCCGGTTTCCAACACCTTGCGCGCAATGCCATCTTCAGAAGCCACAGAGATGCGGCTGGAACTTGACAGGACGCTGCGCGGCAATATTCAGTCACGCCTGAATGCAGCTGGCCACAACGTCGGCAAAGTGGACGGTCAATGGGGACGCAAGACCCGGACTGGTTTGTCTAACTGGCAAGTGGCAAACGGTCTGATACCCACGGGTTATTTGAACGTGCCCCAGTACCAGCTGTTGGTCTCGCAAACCGAAGGCCGTTACACGCCTTACACAGCGCCCGTGGCCAATTCGCGCCCGAGTTCGAACAACACCAGACGCAATAACGGCAACAATGATGCTTTGGGCGCTGCACTTCTCGGGGCGGCCATCGGTGCTATACTGACGAAGTAAAACAATGGGTATGCAGGGTATCCCTGCATACCTCGCTTGATCGGCTTACCAGACGGTTTTTGGACCCAACTTAGCCGTTTTTGGAAATTCAGATGCAAATATCGAAACAGCTTGCTCTGCAGATTGATCGCTTCGCTTGCGATTTTCTAAGCCACCTGGCATTCACCTGATTGCCCAATACAAATGTCAAATCACATCATGGAGGATGGTATCGGTTGATCACCGCTTTCGCCACCGCCTCTGGCGACGTCTTGACATCGAATTTCTGACGCGCGCCAAGCAGATGGAAATCCTCATTTTGACAATTTGCGCCAAGCCGATTTGCTATTTCAACGTTGGGATCGCTTGTCTGGTCGCCATCAAGTTACAGATCACTAGAAGCTGGCATGCATTCGGCTGTTAGGACAAGTGTGAACGCTCTGAACTATTCGCAATCTCGGCCTCAGATTTCTTTGCTGACGCCCCAGTGCACCCAAAGCTGTACCTTTCTCCACCGGCCATTGTGCTGCAATTCATGCGCCCCGATGATCAGCGCCCAGATCTTGCTTTTATGCAGCTTGCCTTTTTGTTCGGGATTGCCGGCATTGGTGCGGTCGCTTCCATTTCGCACCAGTATCTGCGCCACACGCCCTTCTTTTCCCAAGGCCTTCGGGAATGGTGAATCGTTGCCCTCACCGATGTGGTGATCCAACTCGCAGTTTACTGAAACACGGCCAAAATACCACATTTTCAGGGGCTTCGAGACGCGTTGTAGTGTCTCAACCGCAGGGTTTCAAAATGATCGTTACGTCTTCCGCGACGCGGTGGACCAAACCGCAATCTGCTGAACGAGCGGCCAAGCCGAAACTCTAACTTTGGATGTTTCTCCGCGGCGCCACGCGGCTTTCTCGAAACTCACTCATGTTCGCGGCTGAGTGCCTCCTGCATTCTGATCTAAAAACGGACCTGGAATGCGATGTCGCTCAATTTTGCTTTCAATAGGTTGGCAACTACCTTGAACGTCACAGCTGTCGGCCAGTCATTTGTTGCTCGAAAGCGCGTGCACTTTCTTGTTGGATGGGTTCGAAACAGCGTTGCTTGAGAGAAAGAAACTCCACGGAAAGCGAGAGTTTCGGATCGCGTGGACGCGGCAAATCAACAATCACCTCGTCGATGATGCGCCCGGGGCTTGCGCTCATGATTAGTATCCGGTCGGCCAGAAAAACGGCTTCATCAATGTCATGCGTCACAAAAACCACCGTTGGCTTTTGGTCCGCCCAAATACGCAACAGGTTCTCCTGCATCAGCAATCTGGTCTGCGCGTCCAGCGCGCCGAAGGGCTCATCCATCAAAAGTACGTGCGGCGATGGCGCCAACGCACGCGCGATACCGACACGCTGTTGCATACCCCCTGAAAGCGTCGACGGACGCCGGTCAGCAAACCCGGCCAACCCCACCAAGGACAATAGCGCGTCCGCGATCTCAAGCGATTTGGATTTTGAATGCCCCTGCATGCGAGGACCGTGCGCAACATTGGCGCGCACGGATTTCCACGGAAAAAGTGTGGGTTGTTGAAACACCATACCCCGATCCGGTCCGGGGCCGTTGATTTTTTTGCCGTCGACAAGCAACTGCCCGCTGCTAATCCGCTCAAACCCAGCGACGGCGTTGAGCACCGTCGATTTTCCGCAGCCTGATGGACCCAAAATGCAAACAAATTCGCTCGCAGCAATCTTGGAAGAAAAGCGGTCGACGGCGCAAAACGCGTCCTGCCCTTCGCCAAAAATGATACGCACAGAATCAAGATCAATCGCCCCACCGCGGATCTGGTCCGCTTTCGCCACTACCACCAGACCAATCTTTTTGCCGTAACCGAAAATGCTTTGTCGGCCGCTGCTGAAATCAAGCCTAACATCACCAGCCCGCCAAGCATTTTTCCCATCTGCAAGTTCTGTTGTGAGATGTCGATACGGTAGGCAAGCCCGGCAAAAGTACCGGCAAGCTCTGCTGCAACCAGCGTATAAAATGAGATCGACACAGACGTGCGCAGCCCAACAAAGATATAAGGCATGGCTCCCGGGATCAGCACCTCGCGCAGCATGAGGCGTTCTGGGGTGCCAAGAGATTTCGCGGCTCGGATCAGCCCTGGGTCCACCTGTTTCACACCAAGATGAGCTGCGATCCAGACTGTAAAAAAGACGCCCCAGAAGACCAGAAAGTACTTTCCCATTTCTCCAAGACCGAACCAAAGGATGACGATCGGCACAAAGGCGATCGGAGGAATGGGACGTAAAAGCTGGAATATCGGCGACAGAAAGGCCGAGATCAAGGCATACCGCCCCGTCATTACGCCAACGATGATGCCCGCCAAGGCGCCTGAGACAAATCCAACGACAACACGCGAGACGCTCATCAAGAAATCTTCTGTCAGCTCGCCGCTTGCCGCCCAGCCATACAAGGATCTCGCAACTGTACTCGGCGGTGGGAACAAGACCGAGTTCACCACCCCGGAACGAGAAACACCCTCCCACGCCAGAAGGAAAACCGGGACCGAAACAAAAGAAACAAGGCGGCGAAGACGTTCTTGCGAACGCTCCGCCGCCAATTTGTCCGACGCCATATCAGAACGGATCTTTAACGCGTGCAGGATCGATGCTGCGCAGTGGTTCGGGAAAGATCACGGTGCTGAAGTCAGGCATGGTCGCGCCGTCCGGATGGTTGCCACTATCAAGACGCCATTGCGCATGCGCGGTCAGCACGTCGACTTGGCGCTGATCCAACACCACCTCAAAGATGTAATCGTCCCAGATCGCCGCAAGGTCAGCAACCGGCATTCCTACCGCCGTCGCAACAACCTCAATCGCCATTTCCGGATTGGCTTTCATCCAGCCTTCGGCTTCAATCAGCGATTCCAGAAACGTGTTGATCAGTTCGGGATTGGCTTCGAGGTAATCTTGCATCACAACGATGTTGAACGTCTCTGAATAGACGCCGCTTGTGTCGAGCTGCAGCGCTTTATCGGATAGGGTTTTTTCTCCGTTGCTGATATGCGGCTCCCAGGTGTTGTAAGCGTCTATGCTGCCGCTGACCATGGCTGGCAACATGTCTTGCGGACGCAGGTTCACAAGCTCGACGTCGTCTTGTGTCAGATTTGCTTTTGCCAACAACGCCATGGTGTAAACTTCACTGCCCGAACCGGCAGTAAAGGCGATCTTTTTGCCTTTGAGATCCTCGAACGACGCGATGCCGGATGTGGCACTCGTCAATGTCTTCAGGTCGGAGTATTCCATACGTGCCAGAAACGCGATGGGCTGCTTAGCCATAGCTGCCGCGGTGGTCGGCGCTTCGGCTGTGGTTGCGATTTGCGCAGCCCCGCCCAAAACCGCATTCAGGGCCTGTTTGCCGGAAGTGAAATTACTCTGAGCGATCGACAAACCGTTCTTCTCAAAAATTCCTTCTTCCATGGCCACAATGGCAATGCCTGAGATTGGTGAAAGATTGAGCGCCATGGTGGCTTCGGTTTCTTCAGCATGAAGCGGGGTGATGCTTGCTGCCGTGGCGAAAGCTGCACTTAGAACAAGGCCTGAAAAGTGCGTTGCCACTCGGGTCTTAAGTGGGTTTTTCAAGTTCGGTACCGTGTGAGACATGAGAGAATCTCCAAATAACATGAGTGGGCGATTTGCCCGGATGAATGAGGCTCACACGCAGCACCCCCGGCGCATTGACAACTAATTGACAGACAGTTGATCAGCCCGATCCCTAGGGAGTTTTCTGCACAATTATCAATCGGCTGACGGCTCCATGCTCGTTTTGACTGCGACGAAAAAAACAGCGCATCAGCATCCGATGGCGCGGATTAAACTGAAGACGGAGCGCAATAATTACCGGCGTATCTCAGGACACGCCTCAGCGTTGTTGGATCATTTTTTACGCCGTCGGGTCTAAATCAGCGCGGCAATTCTCTTGGCGATTTCCACTGCCGCAGGCAAGCGTTCAGGAAGTGTGTACAAGGTCAGCCCCCATCGCACATTGCTGGGCGTTTTCCCAAAAGGAACGGCCAGGGCGCTCAAACCCAATGGGCTGGCAAAATTCGTGTAGGTTCCATTTCGAAAGTTTGGTCCAAGCGGGTCCTCCTCGCACATAGCGAGAGACACAAGCACGCCAACTGTTGGTGTAACCAACACGTCATGGGCATCCCAAAAGGGTTCTGTTGCCTTACGTACTTCTGCTGTTTGGTAAAGCGCACGGTACGCATCCGCTGCGGTGAACTTGCGGCTTGCTTGGATCATCGTCGCCACCACCGGATGGCAGGCTTCTGGGTTTGCGTCGATAAATGCACCCACCGATACATCGCGTTCGGCCAAGAAAGCTCCGAAGAACATCAGGTCGTTGATGGACTGAAACGGCACGAGATCTGCTTCCGCCACATCCATTGTCTTGGAAATCAAATCATGGGCCTCTGCATAAAGTGCTGCGACATCAGCGTCTCCAAAGGTTTCGATATGTTCCGGACCCGCCATCGCAACGCGTGGAGCGGCAATGTTGGTTGTTACAATTTCTGCGCTGAAAGCATCTTCTGGGTCGCTGCCTTTGACAGTGTCATGCACCTTCAGAGCATCTTCCATCCGGGCGGCGAAAACCGTCGCTGTGTCGAAACTGCGGCAGGCGTAGACAAGACCGGCGCGGCTCCATTCTCCTGGGGCTGGTTTAAGTCCGTAGATACCGTTGTAACTTGCCGGAACGCGCCCTGATCCGCCGGTATCTGTTCCGATGGCAAAAGCGACCATTCCGGTCGAGACCGACACACCGGCGCCCGAAGAGGAGCCACCGGGTATGTAATCCGCGTTGAAGGGGTTTGTGGGAATACCATAGGGCGAGCGCACACCGACAAGGCCGGTTGCGAACTGATCAAGGTTCGTCTTGCCGATGCAAATCGCCCCAGCCGCTTCAGCTTTGGCAACGATAGTTGCAGAGGTTTCTGGAGAATACGCAAATCCCGGGCAGGCAGCCGTTGTCTGAAAGCCAGCCACGTTGATATTGTCTTTGACTGAAAACGGTATGCCATAGAGTGGCAGATCCTTGGCCGCGGGGTCGGCTTCAAGACTGGCACAACGTTCCGCTAAAAATTCGGGCGATATGGTCGATATCCAAACCGCGCGCTGATCCGGGTCAGAGAACCGGCTGGCAAGTTTGGCCATCACGCTTGTTGGTGTGGCCTCACTTGATAGATAGGCGCGCCGCAGCGCGCCTATTGTCAGTGGTGTCGTCATTTGGCGTCGACAACATTTTGAAGCCATGTCGATTCGAGGAAATCCTCAAAGATGGCCCGGCTCGGAGCTTCCGGCAAACGGTCTTGGCTGACCAGAAACTCAGACGTTGCCATCAACGTGTCGACAAACCCACCAGCGGCGGCTTCGGTGCCCATGTACTGGCCCGTCAATTGCTTGTCGCACGGAACCATTTCGGTGCCGCGCATCATGCGCGTGGCATCTTCCAGTGGCAGTTCCAATTCTTCGGCAATAATCGCTGCAGTTTCTTTCGGGTTATCAATCCAATAGTCGATGCCCTCACATTCAGCCGAAATGAATTTTTCGACATACTCCGGATATTTTTCGGCAAACTCGATCATCACTACACCAACATCCCAAGTAGGATACCCACGCTTTTCCATGATTCCTGAGGTCATGAAGATGTTGCCGCCATCCTTGACGGCCTTGTCGAGGTTCGGTTCCCAATACCAAGCCGCATCAACATCGCCGCGCGCCCACGCAACAGCAATATCATTGGGTCGCAGATCAAGGATTTTCATACTGGCCGGATCGATACCTTCGTTCGCAAGGGCTTGCAAAAGCAAGTAATGCGTCGTCGAGCCGAAAGGTGCTGCGATCGTTTTGCCTTCAAGGTCTTTGAACGATTGAATGTCTTTGTCCGTGCGCACCACCATCGCTTCGACATAGTCCAGCATGTTCAGCACCATCGTGCCTTTGATGGGCAGGCCGCGCGCAACGCCGATGGCCGTTGGTGGATTGCCCAAGCCGCCGAAATCGACTTGTTCGGCTGCAATCGCGCGCAGCATGTCACCGCCACCACCGACCTTGATGTAGTTGATTTTCACGCCCGGCATTTGCTTTTGAACCAAACCAAGGTTCTTGGTCACAAGCTGGGCGTTCACCAGGTTCAGATAGCCGATGGTGATTTCTTCGGGCGCTTCTTGCGCCAGTGAGGCAGACGTCAGCGCGAGCGTAGACGCGAGGCCAAGTAGGAACTTTTTCATGTCAGTCTCCGTGTTGTGTTGTCTTTTCTAATTTCAAAGACGCAGTTCTTCTGCGTTTCTCAGTTTCTGATTCTTGCCTCCCACGGCATGAGCCAGCGTCCGATTTGACGCATCGCCATGTCCAAAGCGACACCCGTCAGGCCAAGAACTATCAGGCCCATAATGACGACATCGCTCAGTAAAAATTTCGCGGCATCCCAGATCATCCACCCGATCCCTGCTGTTGCAGCCACGATCTCGGCGGCGACCAGAACGGTGTAGATAAACCCAAGTGAAATACGCATGCCTGCCAAAATCGTAGGCCCGGCGGCAGGCAGATAAACGTGCAGGACCAAATCCCAACCTCGCGCACCCAATGCTTGGGCCGCGCGTGCATAGATCGGCTCGATACTCCAGATCGCCTGCGTCGTCGTAATGATGATGCCGGGCAATCCGGCAAGGAACAAAAGCGCGAACTTGCTTTCTTCGCCGATGCCAAGCCACATTACCAAAAGCGTATAAAGCCCGAGCGGTGGCAGGGGGCGGTAGAACTCGATGATTGGATTTAGCAGAGCACGTGCATCCTTGCTGAGACCCATCAAAATGCCCAAGGGTACGCCAACAATGATAGCTGCGAAGAATGCGGCAAGGATGCGTAAAAGGCTGACGCCCACATGGGTCTGCAAGGTATTGCCCTGATAGCCCTTTGTTGCCGCTTTGATGAAGGCTTGCCAAACGGCCTCTGGCGCGGGAAGAAAAAGCTTGTTGGCCAAACCAGTTGCCGTGACGAATTCCCAGGTGGCAAACATGACAATAACCGTTGTCATGGACAAAACACTCGAACGCGTGAAGAGGCGCCCTTTCAAGCGCTGCATCAGGGTGTCGGGTGTCTCGCTCACGCATTGGCCCCCAGCAGACGAAGGATGGTTATTGCGTAAATCTTTGCCGCCTCAACAGATTTCGGGATCGAAATCCATTCGTTATCCGCAGCCCAACCGTCTTCACCAGGGCCGAAAGTGACCGCATTGATTCCCGCCTCGCGAAACCGGATCGTATCGTTGAAGGCGTTCTTGCGGTTGAGCTTTGGCGCTTCGCCCCGCATTGTTTCATAGACAGAACTCAGGGTGACGACGGGTTCTTGATCGGCCTCGACGTTTTCGGTACCCGACACGAAAAGCGATCCCGCAACCTGACGCACAGCTGCTGTTATTTCATTCGAACCGCTCAGCTTGCCGGTGACCACGGTACTGATGTCCTGCAACACGCTTTCCATCGTCATGCCGGGTACGATCCCCACCACTGACAAGGTTATGGTGCAGGTATCTGGCGAAAACTGGATTTCTCCAGTCAAACCGCCACGGATACGCACGACCGAACACATGGGCGGCGTGTGCCCCATGAATTTGTCGGGCACATGGTTGAACGCCATGGTTTCAAGATCTGCCAAAAGGCGCCCGGCCTCCAAGATTGGATTGGCGACAATGTCCGGTCGCCAGATATGCCCCTTTGTTCCGGTGATTTCGATTTCGACAAGACAATGACCAGAGTTAGCCGTGGAAATCGACATGCCCCATGGGCCATCAGGCCCGCCCCACGCGGTTGGCTCTGCGGTAATGGAATAGTCAGGATTCAAACCCATTTCTTCGACCATAAAGATCGAACCGTCGGTGCCATCGCGTTCTTCATCGACCGTAAAGCAGGCCAGCAGTTCACCCTTAAGGGCAGGCTTCGCATCGGTGACCGCACGCAGCGCCAAAAGAGCGCTTGCCATGTTCCCACGCGTATCGGACGTGCCGCGGGCAAAAAGCAAATTGCCGTGTCGCGTTGCTTTGTAAGGGTCAAAGTCTGTCTTGTCCCACTTTTCAGGCTCGACCACAGGATAGGTGTCCAAGTGATCGTTGATCATCAAGCTCGGACCTTCGGCTCCCTTGATCCGGCCAAGAACATTCGGACGACCCGTGCGTTTGACGGGCATTTCAACATCAAACCCCATCCCTTTAAGCTCGCCTGCCACCATGTGGGCGATGGCCTCTTCTTTGGCGTGCGGTTGGTCAGGATCAAGGGCGTTGCCAGAGTCAGGCTGACCACAGCGAATGAGATCAGCGGCCAGCTTTAGCCAGCTCTCTTCTGTAATTTTATTGATTACCGATTGCTCAAACGCAGACAATTCTTGTGCAGACACAGTGTAACCCCACCAAATGTTCCAATCAGGAGCCTATTCGAAGCAACCGGTGCAAACTGCTGCTAATTTCGTGTGGCAATGTGACGAAAAACTCAACAGTCGGACTGAAATGCAAAATCTGCGCATCTACCGCTACATCGATCGAATCTCGCGAACGGGGTCTATCCGTCAGGCGGCGGAGCAGCTTTCGATAACGCCTTCGGCGCTAAACCGGCGCGTGATCGCACTTGAGCAGGAACTTGACGTCGAGATCTTTGATCGTCTTGGCCGCGGCGTTCGCCTGTCGACAGCAGGTGAGTTGTTGATCGATACAATGCGCAAGCATCTGGCCGAAACGGATACACTGAAGTCCCGCATCGCCGATCTGTCGGGGTTGCGTCGCGGACATGTCTCAATCGCATGCTCTCAAGCCGTCCTACCCTATCTGCTGCCTGAACAGATCCGCGATTACCAAGCCGAATTCCCGCAAGTTACATTCAGTGTCATGAACAAGGACGGGTCAGAAGCGGCAGAAGCGCTTTTGAACTACAGCGCCGATCTGGCTATCGTTTTCGATCCATTGCGCCAGGCGGAATTCCATACTGTTTTTGCCATGCCTCAACCTATTCATGCGATTATGGCAAGCGATCATCCACTTTCCGGAAAAACAGAAGTTTCATTGAGCGAGTGCCTTGATTTTCCGCTGGCGCTGCCGACGGCTCACTACGGCGTGCGTAAAACGATTGAGGTCCTCTCCGACAAGCTATCCACGCGTGTTACTCCGACCGTAGAGGCTGACAGCTATGTTCTGCTTCAACACTATGTCGCGCGCACGCAAGCCATCGGATTCGAGTTGAAGATTGGTTTGCCACAAGCTGTCTCTCACCAGCTGGTCTCGCGCCCCTTGAAGAACTCCCAATCCAAACTTGGTTCTCTTTTCATTGTCCATCTCAAAGGGCGCTCGCTGCCCGTCGCCGCCACCAGATTTGCCCAACAGTTCGCCGAGACTTTGGCGAAACTGAAGAACGCGGACTGAAAAATGAGTCAACGCGGACTCTTTTTACTCTGAAAACGGGCAATTAGCGAGCAACCCGCTCATAAATTAGTCAAGAAAAGGCATCCTCCGAAAGGGCGCCGCAAAAGCGGGCATCTTCGCGTTGACCTCGCACAAGACCAACAGCCTAGGCATTGAGGAGAGGCCGGGGGACTGCTGTCAGAATGGAATTGCGTTTTTTCGAGATATATCGAAATGCCGAGTATCTTTGGCTTTTGGCACAGGGCGTTGCCACGTCAGCTGGTTTGACAATTGCCGGTGGGGCCATTGGATTTGTCTTTGGGGTTTTGCTGGCGATCACCCGGTTTGAACGCGTCAAGATCTTAGGCTTGATTGCAGCGGGCTATGTCGATTTTGTGCGGAACACGCCGCTTGTCGTTCAAATGTTTTTCGTCGCCTTTGGCCTGCCGCAGCTTTTGGGATATCAATGGCCATTTTGGGCGCATGCTTTACTTGCCCTGTCGCTGAATTTTTCTGCCTATTTCGCAGAGATCATTTGGGCCGGGTTGAAATCGGTTGACGCCAATCAAAGCGAGGCAGCCAATGCGCTTGGCTTGTCGCGCTTTGTCGTGCTGCGGCGCGTTTTGCTGCCGCAAGCAATGAGCAATATGTTCCCGGCTCTGAGTGCGCAGTTTGTATTTCTGTTTCTGACCACTGGGATCATTTCCGAGATCAGCGTCAAGGATTTGACCTATGCAGGCGTTTTCATCGACAGCCGCACCTTTCGCAGCTTCGAAGTCTTTCTGACTCTGACCATCCTCTACATTCTCATGTCCCTGATCTTCAAAACCGTGTTGTCCAAAGTTGAGCGCATAAGCATGCATTGGAAATTTGTTCGATGAAGGACACGCTCACAGCCCTCTTTGGTAAGCCCGAAGGCATCATCCTGTTTCAGCTGATCGAAGCCAGTCAGTTCACAATTTACCTGTCACTCATTGCCTTTGCCGGTGGCGCGACTTTTGGCGGGCTCCTGACACTTCTGCGCATTCTTCCAAACAAAGCCGTTCAGCGCAGCGCGACCGCGTTTGTCTGGCTGTTTCAGTCAACGCCGCTTTTGATGCTTCTGTTCCTTACAGGCTTGGGAGCGCCAAGATTCTTGGGGCTGGACATCAGCCCATGGACAGCGGCCGTTATCTCATTGACCTTGCATTCTTCGGCATTCATGGCCGACGTCTGGCGCGGCGCCCTTGAAAGTGTCCCATCAGGCCAGTGGGAAGCAGCCCGCGCCGTGGGGCTCTCTTTCTTCCGCTCGCTGCAAAAGGTCATCATGCCGCAAGCCGTACGCGCCGCGTTAGCACCGACCGTCAGCTTCATGGTGCAGATCATAAAAGGTACGTCGCTGGCTTACATCATTGGGTTCCACGACCTTATGGCAATAGGCAAACGCTGGGCGAATGCCACCGTGCCTGGGTCCGAACCCTTCATCATCTTTCCCGTAATGGCGCTGATCTACTTTTCGCTTTGTTACCCATTGACGCTTTGGTCGCGCCATCTGGAAAAGAGCCTCGGCACCAAACCGAGGGAACCCGTCGTTACTACCGCCTGAAAACCAAAGAGGAAATGAATATGAAGATCTTAAAATCCCTTGCCATGGCTGCTTTGATTACACTGCCGTTTACCGGACCGGCGTTTGCCGACTTGTCTGACATTCTTGACGCAGGTGTCATTAAAATCGGCGTGCCCGAAAGCTTTCCACCGTTTGGATCGCTGAATGATGAAGGCGAGCATGTCGGCTACGACATCGATGTCGCCAACCTTATTGCTGAAGACCTTGGCGTCGAGGTTGAGATCATCCCGATCGTCTCAAAACAACGCATCCCGTTTCTCGAGACCGACAAACTTGATCTGGTCATCTCGACTCTGGGCGCAAACCCTGAGCGGGCGAAATCCATCTGGTTCTCAGCGGCTTATGCGCCGTTTTACACCGGCGCATTCGGCAAAGCCGATCTGGCAGTCGAAAGTATCGATGACTTGGCGGGCCTGAAAATTGGCCTTACCGGTGGGACCATCGAAGACATTCAGGTGACAGAAGACGCACCCGAAGGCACAGAGATCCTGCGTTTTGGTGATAACGCTGCAACACAGGCGGCCTATGTGGCCGGGCAAGTGGATGCCATTATCACGTCAAACGTGGTCGCCGCAGCCCTGTCCGAAGCAAACCCCGGTCTTGATCTATCAACCAAATACATCTCGAAATATGGTGCGTCGTTTATCGGTGTTGAAAAAGGCGAAATTGATTTGCTGCAATGGGTCAATGTTTGGATCATGCACAAGAAACTGAACGGCACATTGAATGAGATTTCGCTTAAGTGGTTGGGCCAACCTTTGCCTGAGCTGCCCACTTTCTAAAAAAATTGGCGGCAGCAATGCGCTGCCGCCGAATTTCCGGACAGCGCGGTTCAAGAAACCCGGCGTGTCGTCGTCGCCAAATCGCATACCTTCGGACTTTATGCGACTGCGCCACGCCATCCTCTTTTCCAATTGCAATTCTAAGTTCTGGAAGATTGAACACGCTCAGCAAAGGTTTTGCCAAGTTAATTGAATGAGCGATCAACCCTAATTGCTCAGCACGAATATGCCAGCTAACTTAGTGCGCCTGAAAGGCTATCGTTACCTGCGAGACATCATTGCCTACCAGGTTTGAACATAGCAACGCTTCGCCTTGAGTATGGCAGATGTTGAGGATCCTCTCGCGGAGAGGGATCATCGTCAGCCAAGAACGCATCCGGTTGTGGATCAAGCGCATCGGTTCGTACTTCGCTACATGCGTTCGCCGTGATCGGCTTCGGCCAAACCGTAACTGGCATTTGGACAAAGCTGTCATCACGATCCGCTGTTAGAAGTGCTGGCTATGGAGTGCCATCGACGCGGCCAGAGACGTGCTTGATATCCTTGCTCAAAAACGGCGGAACGCAGCTGATATCCCGGGCGCGGTCTATGGTAAACAGCTTGGCAATACCGAATTGATCTTGGCGCCTTGTATTTTTCTTTACTGAACGAGGTTTGTTCACCATAATTTAAGTGCGTTCGCCGGTGGTCTTTTTGTCGTCGAGAATGGCCCCCGCTAGCGTTTTCGTGGTGACAAATTGGGGGATGAATACTATGAATATCAAAACTCTTGTAAAAGCATCTATGGTCGCAATGGCCCTGTCTGCCGCTTCTGCTTACGCAGCGACAGTGCGCGTAAATGTGGACGGGGCCGAGTGGGCTGTTACGACCCTCGACACGACATTTGAAGAGTCATCAGTTTTGCTTAGATCGCAGACATGGTGGAGGCCGGAATTCCAGATCGCGCGCGACCGCGCGATAAAATTCTCTGCTGCTGTAAACACCGGTTTGGGAATGTACCCGAACAGCGCCACAAACACTCTCGAAGGGCCGCTTTTCGCATTCACGATTGATGGTTTGGCTCAAGAAGCAGATGTCTACAGGTATACTGTTCCGCCCTCTGCCCCCGTTCAATCCTATCATTGGCAGGATGAGGTTCGGCCCTACGCGTATGCTATAAAAATCAGTGCTGTGCCATTGCCGGCGGGCGGCGTACTTATTTTGACCGGCTTGGCAGGTTTCGCGGCACTGAGGCGCCGCCGAAAATGCCACAGAAAAGTTCCATCCAAAACAGCAACAGGGGCGATTTAGCGAAGCAGAGCATCTTCGTATGCATTGATAGCAGGCTTTAAGCGGTCCACCACAATTCGACTTTGAAGGCTACTTGCACTGAATGGGTTTGCGACATTGGTGCTTGCTGTTTTGCAAACTAAGAATCTATTGGCAGTCTCATAGACTTCTTTGATATCCGGATCCCACATCTTTCGTAGGTGGAACTTGTGTGGAAACGGGCGACGCGACCGCGGATTGGTTTTATCATCAACGGTTTCTTTGGAGCTGTCGTGTTAGAGTAGTTCGCAGACGAAACTCTTATTTTCAAGTTCTCATCCGGCTTTTGATACCACGTTCCAAGCGTCGAATGTCTCCATTCTGAAGTATCGGATTGTTAGGGAGGAACGACGACGGGTTGAGGCGGAGAATCAGTTTCCAATAGCGGATGGATTGTAGTGAACCGCTGCAAGTTGCCCGGCGACCGAAAACCTTGCATCACTCTTTATCGCTTTCAATCGGAAAGTTGGACCGCGCTACGATCTGCGAAAGGAGTAATTCCTTTATCACTGAAGGAGGTCATCTGTTGCGGGTCCACGCCCACAAACTTTTCAAGGTCCATTTCTGACCCCAGCGCGGAATATTCCATATGGCCCGGGGAGCCCTGAGAAGCTTCCAGTTTTCGGCGGAAAATTCGGCATCCTCCTCGAAGCCAAAACCGTCACGGAAGTATTCGTTGGCGATTACACCAATATGTGCCTCTGCCTTCTCTTCGGGCGTGTAGATATCAAAATCGTACATGTCCTTGTAGAATTCGCTGTTCGACAGACTTTTTTCTTTTTCGGCAAGGTTCCAAGTCACATCATCGAACGCAATAAAGCCACCGGGGTTAAGCAGGGGAATACATGCCATTGCGGCTGCAAAATCAACATACATCGTGTGGTGACCGTCAAGATAGATTAAGTCGAACTTCGCACCTTCGCGCTTGAGACGTATGAGATTGTAGAGATATGTCCCGGTGTGATTGCCGATATAGCGCATTCGATCCTTCGGGATTTCAAGGCGGTCGCGCTCGGCATCATGCGTATCGCAAACCTCCTGAAAATCAAGACCAGTAAAGCGTATGCCGAGCCGGTCGATTGCCTTCAGGCGCGAGGGTCGAAGCATAGGGCCAAGACCAATTTCGAGAAATGACTTTATTTCAAATTGCTCTAACAGGACCTCGACATTTTTATTGATTTCGACGCGGTTCTTAATATTTTTCGTGCTTTTCATATGATGCCCCGTAAGTGTCCGCTTATTGTTGCATTGTCTGTTTGGATACTGGCGGAACCACCGCTCAATTGGGTTTTTCGGCAGAGTTGTGGTTTATTCCTCCGCCCAAGTAGTCAGCTGATGCTGCTCGAGATAGGCCATTACTGTACCCGGATTGTTGAACCGATCGACAATGCGCGACGGATTGCGCTTCTGTGTGAGCGAGGTCATCTGGCGCGGCTCCACTCCCAGAAAGTTCAAAAGGTTCTCAAGGACTCTTTCCGACCCAAGGTCGGAATACTCCATCTCAAAGATACGATCCTCAGGGATGATCTGGAGTGCTTTGTTCACATCGTCATCTTTAGCGTTCAGAGCGGTTATGAAGCGCTCGAAATGCTTGGCATCGAAATCAAGTTTGCTGCGCTGCACTTCCTGGTGTACCAGTGCGGTCCCTTGTCCGGTCAGCTTGGCGATCTGGGAACTTGAGTAAATGGCCAGAAGGTTGGTCCGGACCAGACGGATGATCTGCAGACCAGCGCGGTGCGCAACCTGGGTAACAGGTAGGAACTGTTTTGGAAAAACCTTAAAACCAAGCACGTCTATGTCGCTATTCACATATGAAGCGTAATGCTGATACGCAGCAGGATCCAGGAATGAACCATCTTTCAGGTGTGCGGCGAATTTCACATACGCGTCGGTTTTCACGAATTCTTCAAGATCGTCAAGAAACCTGTCGGGATCGGTTTTACGAGCCTCGGTAGGCGCATAATGGGCGAACGCCTCGCCGATGAGTTCGGGTACGTTGTAACCGTCTCGGAAAACTTCCCCAAAGCATGCAATCTGCGGATGGGATTTCAGCAAGGAAACGAAATGGTTCGTTCCTGATCGCTGCTTGCTTACAATCATGAAGCGTTTCAAGTGGTTTCCCATCTAGCGTTACCGGGTGTCATTAAAATCGATTGCGGAATTTATTTGACGCGTACAGATAGCAAAAACCGCTTTCTGCGCAAGAGGAAAGCCAAACAGATCGAATCTCCAACGAACTGGCCTCTTGAAAAGGTTCTGTGGAATCTCAACAACCGCTCTTTTCTTGCACAAGTTATTGCCTTAAGCCCTTTGTAAAGCTGCCAGACGTAAAGGATTTGATGCTTTGCAAACGGACGATTTCGAGGTCAAGCCATTCCCGGATCTTTCAGGGTTCAAGACGGTGGAGAAACCAACCCGTAGGCTACGGGTTTGCATCGTCACTGAGGAGATCTTCGGGCCGGTTCGCAATGGTGGCATCAGTTCGACCTACATGTATCTCGCCAAGATGCTTGCTAAGGCGGGGCATGATGTCAGCGTTCTCTATCTGAAGGGCCGTCAGGTAGAGGATCACTCCATCGAATACTGGATCGAGTGGTATGCCAAGGACGGCGTAACGTTGGTGCCCATGCCCCCGGTCAATGCGCGCTGCTCAGGGACGTTTTGGCAAACCAAGCATTACACGGCCTATTGTTGGCTGCAAACGCAACCGGATTTCGATGTCATACATACATCGGAATGGCGCGGTGGCTGTTATTATGCGCTCCTTGCCAAGAAGCAGGGTCTGGCCTTCCAGAATACAGTTTTCCTCGTCAAAACGTCCTCACCGCATGTCTGGAACCGGCATTATCAGATGCAGTTCTTGAGCGACCAGCAGACCTTCAGTGTGATGTATCCCGAACAGATGTGCGTGGAAAATGGCGACGTCGTCATCGGCGGCAGCGCGCATCTTCTGCGCTTCATGGAAAATACGGGTTACACACTGCCCGCAGGGCGCGTTTTCGTGCAACCCAATGTGATCGAGTTGGCGCATCTGGACATCGAAGACAAACGCCCAGCCGTAGAGCCGGGCGACGTTGTGCACTGTGACGAGCTGGCCTTTTTTGGACGACTGGAGACGCGCAAGGGGCTGGAGGTCTTCTGCGAAGCGTTGGACTACCTGGTGGCGCGGGGCAAAGCACCCTCCAAGGTCAGTTTTCTCGGTAAACCAGGCGCGCTGCTGTCGCATCCCGATATGAACAGTCTTCAGTTTCTCGAACAGCGTGCGGCTAATTGGCCGTTCGAGATCGAAGTACATACGGGATTCAATCAGCTTCAGGTCATCAGCTATCTGACCGCGACGAACCGCATCGCTGTCATGCCATCGCTGATCGAGAATTCCACTATGGCCGTCTACGAGGCGCTGATCTACAAAATCCCGTTTATTGCCTCAGATTCGGGCGGCACGCCTGAATTGGTCGCCTCCGAGCATCAGGCCGAGACACTGGTGCCAGCACGGCCGCGCGAGCTGGCAAACGGCCTGGAGGTTGCGCTTCGAAAAGGCGCGCGGGTGGCGCGCTGCAGCTTCGACAATACCGAAAACTTGCGGGTTTGGAACGCTTTTCACGAATTTCTTGCCGCTCGGTTCGAAACCACCAGTGCCGTAGAGATCATCGACGAGATCAACTATTCCGGAAGTGCGCGGCCTACAGGCAGCGGCGCAGCAACATCACTGAGCGTATGTCTCCTGCATCGGGGTCAGGCCGAAGCCGCGCAACAAGCAATCGATGCATTGGTAGCGGAGGCTGCGGAGCGGCCCGATCAAATCGTCGTTGCCGTACACGAGTATGGTGAGAGTAGCCAGGCATTTGCCGAACTCAAGGCGGCCCTGAGCGCGCCGGAAGGCGTTTCACTCGATGTGGTTGGCGCCAACGAGCGTTCCCTTGGCGAGGCATTCAACCTCGCGCGTAGCCATGCTACGAGCGCCGCGCTTGTTTTCGCTCGAAGTGATATCCACACGATTTACCCAGAGGCTTCCGGGGCCTATCGTCAGGCATTCGCGCACTCGGACGCATCGGTCTTCACCTGTTTCTTCGATAAAATCGACCTCACGACGCAAAAGTGCATTCATCAGGTCCCCGTTGGGGCGGATCTTGCTGCGGGCTTTGTCGACCGTGCCAAAATGGGCAGCTCGATGATCGCAATGCGGGCGGAGATATTCGACCGGCGAGGCGGGTTTACGGATATCTTCGGGGTGGACGGTGTCGAGCACAGTTTTGTGTTCAGCGCGATCCAAGACGGCGAGAAGGTCGAGATCATCCCCACACATATCGTGCTGGAAGATGTCAAGAAGGACAGCCTTGCGCTGAACCAGGCCAGCGCGCAGTATCTTGTGGCGCGGGGTTTGATCCAGTCGCCCTCCTATCCGCTTCGCCGGTTGCTTCTGGCAAACAAGATCCAGACAACCAATCAACAGCTCAGTCTGAACCACATGCAACAGCTTTCCCTGTCGGCGCTTCCGTCTCGCATGCGCAATTTGACAACCCTTCAGGATGCAATGGAGCGGCAACAACGGTGGTACCGTATCATGCTGAAACGCCCTTGGTCGTTCGAAGAATGGTTAGCGGTGCTCAGGCTCAACCGACTCGCCGAAGGCAAGACCCGCAGCCTGTCAGTGGAGGATCTGGCTCTAAAGGCCCTGCCGTTGGGGATCGACAGCATCGAGGATGTCGACCGCATCGCCCAGGCCGACGAAAAATGGGAAGATATCTGGAAAAGAAAGCCGCTCAATTTGGCCTATGTGGCGGCGGTGCGGCGTATCCAGAAAACCCATCGCAGAAACGTGCAATAACGAGCGGAACGGCGAACCGATAGAGTCCTAATCGGTTGTGATAATCACTTCTCCGTTGTGAAGTTCGAGCGGCGGAAATTGGTCAAAACAAGTTTCCGTCTCGGAGGATTCATGTTTGCGAATGTAGAGGTTCTGCACGGGCGCAGTGTCAATCGTGGCCTCTTCAGCGCGTATTCCCACACCATAGAGCATTTGCCGTATGCCCTGTAACGAATGACGCGGGGGCTGCACGATCCAATGGGTCTTTTCCAATACGTCGATGATCGCTGAGATGTGAATCTGCCATCCGTTTTGTTGAAAATAGGCGGATATCCATTCGGGTCCCGGTTGGTAAAAGCCGTGCTGCATCCAGTTGTTCGCAGGGGACAGGTGTACAAGGCAACCGCCCGGCCGAACAAAGGATGCCGCGTGCTGCAAAGCTCGAGAGATGTGGAATACGTGTTCCAAAGTGCCACCGGTGAATACCATGTCATATCGGTTCAACAGGTGGTCCGGGGCCGTGGGAGCGTTGAGATCAAAAATGTGATGCGAGCCTTCATAATCCGAAACATCCAGGCTTTCGACCACATCGAAGCCAAGAGCCAGGAACACATCCTCTTGGGTCAACTTCTTTCGGATGTCCCGGCTTCCGAGCATGCGCGCCAGATCGCGCGAAGAGAAGTTCACTTTCTGCTCCCCGAGGGTCAGTACCCGACCACTGCACATCGGGAGACGCCTGAAAAGTTCTATGATATTAGGGTTCAGTGCCACGCCGAAACTCCGTTTCATGCCATATAGGTATGGGCGCGCCGTCTCGAATTTCCATCGAGAAACAGGCGCGCACGATATCGCCCGCTCCGTGCAACTGGTGTTAAAGAATGGCGAAAGCGGGCGCTTTTGCCGCTCCCCCTGTTCAGGTCCACTTTGAGACGCAGGGGATTTTGCTGCGGTCGCAGTTGCCCGCATATTTGCGCGCAATTTCGGTCACTTCATCAAGGAGCGCGACTTCCAACGTGATCGGTTCCAGTCCGAGGCCCAGAAACCGGGCATTGGCCACGTGCAGATCGTTTTCGTCGGCCTCTTGGCGAGGGTTCTCGACATAGGCGATTTCCGCGTCAGTTTGATCGGCGATCATCTTGGCCAGATCACGCACGCGGTGCGTTTCGGTCATCTGGTTGAGGATGTTTACGCGCTCGCCTTTCTGCGGCGGGTTGGTCAACGCCAACTCGATGCAGCGACAAGTGTCCTGAATGTGTATGAAGGCGCGTGTCTGGCCACCGGTACCATGCACGGTTAGCGGATAGTTAACGGCAGCCTGCATCAGGAATCTGTTCAGAACGGTTCCGTAATCGCCGTCATAATCAAACCGATTGATGAGACGCTCGTCCATCTTGGTCTCTTCCGTCTGGGTGCCCCAGACGATGCCCTGGTGCAGGTCGGTGATCCGGATTTTGTCGTTCTTGTTGTAGAAGTGGAAAAACAGCTGATCCTGAGTCTTGGTCATATGATATATAGAGCCGGGATTAGCCGGATACAGGATTTCCTGCTTGTGCGGACCCTCCGAGGTTTCAACCTGAACCTCTAGGTATCCTTCGGGGATTTGCATTCCCGCCGTACCGTAACCGTAGACGCCCATCGTGCCCAGATGGACCAAATGCGTATCGACGCCACTTTCCACAATCGCTGCCAGCACGTCATTGGTGGCGTTAAGGTTGTTGTTTACAGTGTAACGCTTATGAGCGGCGGATTTCATAGAGTAAGGGGCAGCGCGCTGCTCAGCGAAATGTATGATCGCATCAGGTTCTTCTTCACGGATCATTGTCATCATGCGGTGGTAATTCTCACCCACAGTGAAGTTTTCGACCCGAATATCCTTGCCCGTCAACTCCTTCCAGGCGTCAACCCTTTCGCCAAGCGAGCGGATTGGCGTCAAAGAAGATACTTCGAGTTCGACGTCGATTTTCCGACGCGACAGGTTATCTACGATGATTACTTCGTGTCCCTTGCGAGAAAGATACAAAGCCGTAGGCCAACCGCAAAACCCATCACCGCCTAGAATGATAACCTTCATTGAATTTGCGCCTTCCTATTAACTCTGATAAATTGTGGCTCTGGGTAGAAGACCTCCTTAAAAGTGTCAACCTGGCCTTTTAGTCGACCAGTTGGGACGACTGATGCTCGTCCAATCGTTGCGACCATCTCTCGGTGTGTAGGTACTACAACCCTTTCTTACGAAACGACACGCAGGACACGGCTTGCCTCTTTATCTTTGTGACCGCGCGTCGTACAGGGGCGCGAAAATAACTGGAAAATAACATGCAGATACTTGTGACCGGTGGGTGCGGATTTGTCGGTGTAAACCTGAGCCATTTTGCAAGGTTGAACGGATACAAAGTGCGGATCCTGGACAATATGGTACTAGGAAACCCAGGGCATCTCGAAGGCCTGGATGTTGATCTGATCGAGGGCGACATCCGCGATGCTGCCACAGTTGAGAAGGCACTCGACGGCGTGGACGCGGTAGTACATCTTGCGGCCGATACGCGCGTCATCCCCTCTATTGAAAACCCGAAATTCAATTTTGAGAACAACGTGATCGGTACGTTTAACCTGATCGAGGCAATGCGCAATGCGGGTGTGAATCGGCTGGTTAACGCGTCAACCGGAGGTGCTATTTTGGGCGAAGTCGACCCGCCTGTTCATGAAAGCATGGTGCCCAAACCCATCTCTCCCTACGGGGCCTCAAAACTCGCGTGTGAAGGCTATCTTTCGGCTTATGCCGGTAGCTATGACATGCAAGCGGCCTCGCTGCGTTTTACCAATGTCTATGGGCCGCGATCGTTCCACAAGGGCAGTGTCGTGGCGCATTTTATTAAGCAAATCCTCAACCAAGAGGATCTGCTTATCTACGGCGACGGCAGCCAGGCAAGGGACTACATCTATGTGGACGACCTTTGCCAGGGCATCCTTGCCTGCATCGATCGCAGCGCGGTCGGCGTAATTCAGCTTGGCACGGGCATTCCCACGCCTCTGGATGACCTGATCGCCATCCTGCGCGACGTGGCTGGCGAGGACCGCATCACCTTTAACGTGCGCTACGAAGACTGGCGACCTGGCGAAATCCGCCACACCTACGGTCTGATCGATAAGGCGCGAGAGGTGCTGGATTTCGCCCCGCAGGTGAAGCTGGATGATGGAATTCGTAAGACGTGGCAATGGTTCAAAAACCGAGAACAGGGCAAACGCGAAGAATAGGTGGGGCTGGTTCACCTAAAGCCAGAACCGGCAAGCAACAAAGCAACCCTTGCAATATTAGGTTGAACCGCTCTAAACGGCTTCCGAATACATCCTTTCGGATTAGTTAAGCGATGTAAGACGAACTGGAAGCTCAAGCATGCTGCAGCCTTGGAAATTCAAGCGCGAACTGAAACGGCTGGTCCAAAATATGGTGGAATTGCCCACTGACGCCATAAGCTTCGTTTTCGGGTCGCTTTATTACGACCTGTTTCTATCCAAAAAACGGCGCGTGCTGTCGGGCCAACGGCGCGATTCGGCGCGACGGGCAGTGTATCTTATCTTCCCGATAAATGGCTTGCTACCAACACACATAAGAAGCCTAAATTATCTGTTGTCGAAGGGATTGAGCGTTACTGTTGTGTCCAACGTACCGCTAAGTTCAACAGATGAGGAAAAACTGCTGACGTTGTGCCATTGCTACATCGAAAGGCCAAATTTCGGATATGACTTCGGAGGATACAGAGACGGAATTCTTGCACTTGAGCAGACACTAAGCCAGACGAAGCAGCTTGTCCTGATCAACGATTCCGTATGGTTTCCTGTCAGCTCACAAACCGATTGGCTGGAGGATATAGACAGCTTGAATGTTGACTTTTCGGGTGCAGTATCCAATTACGGTATGCCCAGGGTTGAAGCCGAGAACTTTAGAGACCTCAATTTCGACTATCACACCGACCACAAGAATTTCCACTACTGCTCTTTTGCACTCAGTTTTGGCGAAAATATACTGCATTATCCGGGCTTTGTGCGGTTCTGGAAGCATTTTCCATTGACCAGTAAGAAAAAAAGAACCGTGCGGCGCGGTGAAATCGGATTGACAGCCTGGGTTTTGAAACATGGGTTTACCCATGGCGAAACATTGGGTGTAGCACATCTGAATGACTACCTTGACAGTCTTTCGGACGACCGGCTCGCGGAAATTGCGTCAAAAGTGATCATACCAGAGGACGCTCGGCTAAAAGCCGTAAAAAAAGAACTGCTTTCTCAAATAGATACGTTGTCACGAAAAGAATTGACTGGGTTTATTTTGACTGCTGCTGCCCGTCAGGGCGCTGGCTATGCACTGGCCTATTTCTCGATCTTTGAATTGGGATATCCTTTCCTAAAGAAGTCACCACTGTGGCTTGATCGGGAATCGTCCGATATCTCTCTTTGGCTACTCGAAAAATTGGGAACACCTGCATCACAAGACGCATTGAAAGAGGCGACGATGCTTCAAAAACGCATTTGATCGTTCATTTATTGCGTCAACGATACGCGCATCGACTTATCCTGTTCACGAGTCGTGCGGACCGGCACCAAAGTAGAGGGTCATGTCGCATTAATGGCTGATGGAGCTTGCGCTATGCTTTGATCGGCGAGCGAGATTTTCATAACGCGGAGCAATCCTTTCAAACATCATCGCTTCAACAACCGAGATGAGAACAGCCGTCTGCCGTATCGAAAGCGAGAAAAAGCGATGCAGCGTTATCGATCGCCGAGTAGCTTACAGCGCTTCGTATCGATCCACTCAGCCCTTCGAAACTGCTTCTCTGTCCTGGCGCGTCGTCGTTCCGCCTTAACAATCAGATACCACCGATTGGAGGCGTTTGACGTTTGGAACGTGGTCACGAAGTCCGCATAAGAGTTTGGGAATGGCGCTTCATTTTGCGGCCTGCATTAACGTGACAACTCCGGACGTTCGTAAGCGACAATGTACCACGCAAGAATTGCTCAAATGATCGTCGACCCTCCGGCCAGAGCAAGACAAGCCGTTCATTCGTAAAATTCAAATGTGTGCAGAAAATACCAATATCTGCCTTTGTTTTGGTAAAACAAACTTTTTGAAATTCGACGCATTGTTAGATCACGTCCCAAAGCGAAACAATATGAAATGTTGCATGTACTGCATCTGAGCGGTTCGCGCCACTCCCAGCAAAATTGGGTTCAAATCAAGTAAGGCAACATGCCAAAATTCGCGGCAGGGGCCCATATTGGCAGCTTTGAACAGATGCCCGCGAACTGGTTTGGTACGGCGGATACGGTCAACAATGCAAGCTTTGTTCTGATACGCAGAAAACCATACGGGATTACAAATATTCGCCCTCATTCAGACAACTTGTGGACTGTCCGAATTTGATGCAAGTCTGTTCAGCAAACGGGGCCATAACCGCGACTATACAATCGGGCTCTGTCGCTGCAGTAACTAAGGCCGAACCGATGGAAAACAGAAATAGCGAAATCCTCGCCGAAGTTACTCGCTATTATAGCGAAAAAATCAGAAAATATGGTCAGACGCCAAAAGGCGTCGATTGGAACGGCCGTACGAGCCAGGAATTGCGGTTCGAACAACTGTGCCTGATCTTGCCATCTACCAAAGACGAATTCTCACTGCTTGATCTTGGTTGCGGATACGGCGCCTTGTTAGATTACCTCGCCCTGCGGGGCTTTTCGGCGTCTTACACTGGACTGGACGTGAGTGAAGAGATGATTGTGGAGGCAAAACGTCGTTACGCGAAGGAGCCCAATGCGCATTTTGTTCATTCCTCGACTCCCGAGACCTTTGCGGATTACGCAATTGCAAGTGGCATATTTAATGTGAAACAGAACCGATCAGATTCTGAATGGAAAGCCCTAATAGAAGACACACTCGATACGATGGACGCGAACACCACTAGAGGCTTCGCGTTTAATTGCCTAACCTCGTACTCTGACACCTCCAAGAAACGCGCTGATCTATTTTACGCGGATCCCTGTTGGTTATTCGATCTATGCAAGCAAAAGTACTCTAGGAACGTCGCGTTGCTTCATGACTACGGCCTTTATGAATTCACGATCTTGGTGAGAAAATGAAACAATGAAGAAACTAATTATTTTTGGCGCCGGCGACATTGCCGAGCTTGCTCATTATTATTTCACGCAGGATTCAGCTTATGACGTTGCGGGCTTCACGGTTGATGGCGCGTACCTAAAAGAGAACCGTTTTGCTGGATTGCCCGTTGTGGCGGTGGAAGATATTCAAGAAGAGTTCCCGTCGGACGACTTCGATATGTTCGTGGCACTGAGCTATGCAAAGCTCAACGCGGTTCGAAAGGAAAAGTACTTGGCCGCACGCGACATGGGATACGGGATCGCAAGCTACATAAGCTCACATGCATCTGTCCTGAATGATGGGCAGATTGGAGAGAATTGCTTTATCCTAGAAGACAACACGGTTCAGCCCTTTTGCCGCATCGGGAACAACGTGACATTATGGAGCGGAAACCACATCGGTCATCATTCGCACATTGGCGATCACACGTTCATCTCTTCGCACGTCGTCGTATCCGGCGGCGTAACGATTGGAGAACAATGCTTCATTGGCGTAAATGCAACGCTGCGAGATCATATTGACGTCGGAGACAAATGTGTCCTGGGCGCTGGATCCTTACTGCTAGGCAATGCTGAGCCGGGAGGCGTTTATCTGGCATCGCAGGCGGAGAGGTCGCGTGTTCCGAGTACACGGCTGCGGAACATCTGATGCCGGTGTGGCGCAAACTCGGACAGATCTATTCTGCCGAGAACGTCTTGCACCCGAAGTTGCGATCCCACGCGGCAAACCCACTCCCTGTCCACATGGAAGGGGACGTGTATCGCGTGTTTTTCAGCAGCAGGGACGATCACAACCGATCCTCAGTCGGTGCACTGGATTTCGACATCAAGCGCCGAGATGTACTTGAGGTGTACAACAAGCCCATTTTCGAACACGGACCTCAGGGCAGTTTTTTCGCCGACGGAGTGAGTATCGGTAATTGCTATCGTGCGGATGGGCAGACATTCATGTTGTTCATGGGGTGGCAAGCCCCTGAAAATGCGCATTGGCGTGGCGACATCGGGAAACTGCGCGTCAGCGATGATCTCGACCTCACCCTATGCGGGGCTGAGCCACTTCTAGCATCAAACGACAAAGATCCCCTCAGCCTATCTTACCCTTGGGTTCTGCCTGCGCGGGGTGGTGGATATGACATGTGGTACGGCTCCACAATTTCTTGGACGAGCGGAAACGGCGAAATGCTGCACGTTATAAAACATGCGACATCGCACGACGGTCATGCCTGGGAGCGCAGGGGTATTGCAGTACCCTATTCAGAAGACATTGCGCAGGCCTTTTCGCGCCCCAGCGTTGTCTGGAACAATGACGGAACAGGCCAAATGTGGTTTTCCTACCGCGGTAGCAAGAACACGCCGTACAGGATTGGCTATGCCCGTTGTATGGATGGTCAAACATGGGAGGTGGCCCTGAAAGACGCAGGCATCGACGTTTCGCCCGATGGATGGGACAGCGACATGATCGAGTACCCATTTGTGCTAGAACATCAGGGAGAAAGATACATGTTTTACAATGGAAACGGCTTCGGCAGGACCGGTTTTGGTCTCGCCATCCTTACATAATCACGGATCGTGAACCCACATTTCTGTATTTGAAGCTTGGCAAGCGGTAGTCAAACAATGGCTTTGAAAGAAAACTCTGAAAGAATTTCAGCTACCTTCTCCTGGGCAGTCTCTTCAAGATCGTACCAGAGCGGCAACCGGATCAATGTGTCAGAAACACGGTCGGTGACCGGCAGTGGACCGTTAGTGCGGGAGAACTTTCGCCCTGCTGGCGCCGAGTGCAATGGAATATAGTGAAATACAGCATCCACCCCGCATTCCTTGAGGCGCTTCAGAACCTTTGCCCGATCAACCTGCGGGGAGACCAAAACATAATACATATGTGCATTGTGTGAACAATGGTCGGGAACGACCGGTCGGCGTAACAGCTCATTCTGTTCAAGGGGCGCGAGTATCCGATGATAGGTTTGCCAACTCTCAAGCCGGTTCGAAGTGATCTTTTCCGCGTCCCCCAATTGCCCCCAAAGAAACGCCGCCACGAGTTCGCCGGGCAGGAAAGACGATCCAACCTCCTGCCAAGTGTACTTGTCAACTTGACCTCTAAAAAATTGGCTCCTGTTGGTGCCCTTTTCGCGGATGACCTCCGCCCGTTCCACCAACGTTTCATCATTGACAAGTAAAGCGCCACCTTCCCCGGAAATCAGGTTCTTCGTCTCATGAAAGCTTAGGGTCCCAAGGCTACCCAGGCTGCCGAGCGGTCTACCCTTGTAGGTCGACATGAGGCCCTGAGCGGCATCCTCTACCACTGGCAAGCCATGGTGGCGCGCAATTTCCAGAATTCTATCCATCTCGCACGAAACACCCGCATAATGTACCGGAACGATCGCGCGGGTTTTTGATGTGATCGCAGCTTCAATCAGGTTTTCGTTCAGATTAAGTGTGTCATTGCGAATATCCACGAAAACCGGCACACCCCCGCGCAACACGAACGCATTAGCTGTTGATACAAATGTGTATGACGGCATGATGATTTCATCACCGGGCTGTATGTCGAGCAGCAGTGCGGACATCTCCAATGCAGCGGTACAAGAGTGCGTCAGAAGTGATTTTTTACATCCAATACAATCTTCTAGCCAGCCGTGGCACTTTTTCGTAAACGGGCCGTCACCGGCGAGGCGACCGTTATTATGTGCCTGCGCGACATAGTGCAGTTCTTTTCCGGTCATATGCGGCCAATTAAAGGGTATTATCTTCCGGGTGGCTTGCGTCACATCGTCGGTCATTAAAACTCTCGTTTTGCGTGTGTTGTCGGACGTACGGACCAGACGCGACGGCAGTGACCGGGTCCAGAACTATTAATAACCTCTAGATTGCGCGCGGCGGTTGAGAAAGTCCATGGGCGATGCGGTCTTTTCAGAACAGCAAACAACGCTTAAACGCACTGGGCGGGCGCATCCTGAGAGGCCAACTGGCTCGGCCGAAATCCTCGTGGACGAAGTAATCGCGGTCGGTTATGCGTGGCGGGCGCGACAGTACATCCGGCCCGAGGAAAACTCCGATGAAGAAGTGCTTGCATTGCTCTCAAATCTACAATTCAAACCTGCAGGTTTGCGACCAATGCCATGAAACGCCACAGATTATTGATGGGTTTACGGCATATGCCCCATCCCTAGCAGGTGAAAGCAGCGGGTTTAAAGCCGGATATTTTGGCGATCTTGCCGCCCTTGAGGGCGAGAACTTCTGGTTCAGATCACGTAACAAGATCATCACCTGGGCCGTAGAAACCTATGCATCCGACTTCTCATCCATGCTGGAGGTAGGATGCGGCACCGGCTTTGTCCTCTCAGGCCTGACCAGGCAGTTTCCCGACGCGAAGTTCATGGGAAGTGAAATCTTCACCAGCGGGCTCAGTTTTGCACGCCAACGCCTGCCATCTGCTGAACTTGTGCAAATGGACGCGCGACAGATCCCATTTTCTGAGGAATTCGATCTCATTGGAGCTTTCGACGTGCTTGAGCATATCAAGGAAGATGAAACTGTTCTTGGCGAGGTCTTTGGTGCGATAAAATCCGGGGGCACACTGATCGCGAGCGTGCCCCAACACCCATGGATGTGGAGCGCCGCAGACGACTACGCATGCCACAAACGCAGGTACACAGCATGTGAATTGAGCGGAAAACTGAAACGCGCCGGCTTTGATATCTTACTCAGCACCTCGTTTGTCACGCTATTGTTGCCACCGATGGTTCTATCGCGACTTATCAATCGCAAAAGAACAGGTAGCTACGATCCTTGTGCAGAAATGCAGATCAATCCATCCCTAAACAAGTTCTTCGAGATGTGCCTCAGTGTCGAATTGGCCTGCATCAAACGCGGGCTGCGCTTCCCAGTAGGTGGATCAAGACTAGTCATCGCACGCAAACCAGCTTGAGACAGAAGCCGTTTCATGAAAACGTGCAGTTCCGTTTTGGATCTCCCGACGACTTCTAGTTGGTGTCGATCTACCGGTGTCTTGGGGTGAAAGAAAGATCATAGATGTGGATATGAACTTGCTGATATGCGGCGGTGTACCGCGGGGGGCAACCACCTTTCTGCATACCGAGTTGTCAAATTACGACAACGTGTCAAACAGTTTGATCAAAGAAAGTTATCTTTTTGAACGTTCCAATAGCTTGATTAATCTGAAACTCCGCACGCTGCCAAAAAACAAAATCCATCTCGATTTCACGCCCGAGTATATTTTCAACAAGCGCGCTCTGAACAAAATTGCTAAGCGAGATATTCCATGTTTTTTCATCATCAGGCCGTATGCTGACTTCGTCTCCTCCATTTCCAAATACCTTACGATCAATAGTATTGAAAATATTGCGTTGAAGAACATTTCAAAGGTGGATTACCAGAAAGCGGTGCGATTTGTGGGCGAGCACTTCCTCGTCTTCGACTTCAAGGAGGTGGTTGACTCACCGTTGACAGTCATCGGGAAAATTCAATCCGAGTTTTCATTAGATTTCGGCTCTCGATCCGGTATGAAGGAATTCCGGAATGATTCGGCTGAACGGCATTATCGTTGGCAAAGCTTCCTTGCCAGCCAATTTCAAGCCCCATCAAAAGTCGCTAGGTCGGCTCTTTTCGGCTTGATATGATCGGGTACTTCTTCGCGGGTGCTGCGCGGAACCTGCTTGGTTTGGTCTTGCTAGCCTGGCTTGTTGGCAAGGGATTGGGTGTCACCGTCTCACTCTCAGTGGTCGTCGTGATCGGGTTTTGCCTTTTCTTGCTGCAAGCCAGATACTTTGTAGGTCATGTGGATACAAAAAAAGTCTTTCTGACTTTTGTTTGTATTTTCATCGGCAACCGCTTCATGCTCTGGCTTCTCTATGAAGAGCTAGGATTGCACATCACCGTGGCACAGCTCATTTCCATGTTCGTCTTTTCGTTTTCTAGCTACCTGTTCCTTCGGCGCAACCGCCGCTCTTCTGACTGAAACTAAGCACCCGTTTCGTTGTGAACCAACCCTGCCGTGTTGGACCGCCGTTCATATACTTCCTGCACCACAGTAATCGGACGGTCTTTCACCTCTTCCAGTACCTGTTTCAGATAGAGCCCAATGAGCCCTGTGAAAACTGCATTCAGGCTGAAGAAAAAGACCACTACGGCCATCAGTGACGACCATCCACCGCGTGTTTCGACGAAAAGGCCCATCAATACAACATATAAGCCATAAAGCAGTCCCATGAAGCACAGGATCAAGCTGAGATAAAACATCAGCAAAAGCGGACGACTGCTGAACGACGTAATTGCGAGAATCATCAGACCGATGCGCCGACCCAATGAATAGGTGGTCTCTGATTTCTCCGATTTTTCAAAAACATAGGCTGCTTGAGGATAGCCTGCCAGAAGGGACAAGGGTACGAACACGGGGCTCTTGTCTTTGAATGCCAGCAGCGAGTCAACGTAACGTTTTGTCATCAATCGTACGGTGGAAACATTCTTTGGCAGCTCGACTTCACTTAAATTATTAAAAAAACTGTAGAAAATTTTCCCCGTCACCTGCTCAACGCGCCCGCCTTTGCGCTTTTTCTGGACGCCATACAAACAATCCACCGGTGTCTTGTGCATGAACTCGGACATCCCGTTAAGCAACTCTGGTGGTTCTTCAAGGTCGCTGTCGATCAGAAAGATCAGATCGCCGTTGGCGTGTTTCAAGCCAGTGAGCATCGCCTTGTGATGCCCAAAATTCCGGCTGAGCCGCACCAGTCGGACCCGAGGGTCTTTGTCCACTACATCGCATACGATTTCAGCAGAGGCGTCTGGACTGCCATCATCGACAACGATCAACTCGGCATCATACCCGACTTGATCGGCCGCCTGCAGCGCTCTTTCAATAAACTCGGTTATGGTCGCTGCCGACCTGTAGACCGTCGTAACAATGGAGATACGAACAGACATTAGGATGCCATTCCCGCACGCGATGCCAGCCATTCATCGACGGAACGGTATTCCTCCAGCCCATATCCAAGTGTGCGACGTTGGCTTTCCGTGAACTCCACTTCCTCTCCGAGAGTAGATGGCAGATGCAATTGTTGGCGGATAAGCGGGATTGTGAAGACATGATTGATCGCACGCCGGTCCCGTTTCGAGCGATTACTGCTGCCTGCGTGGTACACCATGCAGTCAAGGACTATGAAGGTTCCGCGCGGAACCGTGACCTGTTTTTCGTTACGACTCACGAGGGTTCCCGGAGGAAAAGCCTCCCGATGATGACTGGCTGGTATTACCCGTGTCGCACCGTTTTCCAGTGTGAAAGGGTCCAGCGCGAAAAGGGCGTTAATTGCAAGTGGTCGCGAACTCGTGAAGTGCTGATAGGGCAGGTCTCTATGATACTTGCTTTGATGGTATTCACTTCCATTTCCGCGATTGATCAGCCCATTGACCTGATTGAGAATATAGTAGCCGCCAAGAAGTTTATTGAGCAGCACGTGCAGGTTCTTGTTGAAAACAATCTCCCAGAACGCAGGCTCTTCCTTGGGCAGTAACCGGATCGTGTCGTTTTCAGCAATGCTCTTCAGATCCAACCCTTGCTCTGCGGCACGTACCCGATACGTGCTTGCTGCGCGATCAAAAAGGTCGGACAATTGGTCAAGCTTCGTCTCTGTCAAACCTGCATCCAGCGTGGTGAACCCGAGCAGCCTGACCTCTTCATCCATGGTATCAAGAGCCGTATCGTCCGGCTTCCCTTCCAACACGCCATATCTATCTAGTTGCATCATTAAGATCCCATCTTCGGGTTTTGACAATAGGGATGAAAGATTTCTGCACCCAAAGACCTGAATCGTTTGTGCACTGCTGGCCAGCTCCGTTCATGCACGGCTGCAACCAACTTCAGATCTTCCAGCGAAATGAAGGTTTTCGTATCGATGACAGGTTTCCCACGATAACTTTCCACAACCGAATTATCTACAACGAAGTATGTAGCGTTCTCAACAATGGGCGCGCAATATGTTGCAAGTAGATCCGCGAATTCACCTGTGCCGAAAATCGCGTAGTCGTTTTCTCGCAGAGCCAAGCCTAGCGTGCTGCATCCTTGGCACCAACGCTCAAGAAATTCTATTCTTTGTTTCGAAAGGTCCTGATATGAAGAAGATACAGTTTCTGGAAACTGGTTGTCTTGATCCAGTAGATGGGCACGGAACCCCTGTAATCCTCCGGTCAAGGAACGGGAGGCCACTTTGCGTAGACCCGCCTGTTTTGCGAACGACGTCAAGGACGCATCGGTGAAGCTGGACATGTGATCGTAAAAAAGCAGCTCCGAACTTGGTTGCTCACCATCCGGACAGATGACCAAAATGTGCCCTGCATCCGTGACGGTGGAATTGCATTTTCTCAGAAACTCTGATGGCGCCAAGGTATGCTCGGCCACGTTGACGGATAGGCACAGATCAAAGCCGCAAAATTCCTGCATCGGCAAGTCTTCTGCAGCGCATTGATGCACCACAGCGTTTTCGGGGCACTTTGTCAGTGCCGCGGTCGCCAACTGTTGGCTGGGTTCGATCCCCGCTGCCGACTGGCAGTTCCAGCGCCCAGCCAGCAATGACAAAAGGCTACCCATTCCGCAACCGATCTCGACCAACCGTTGTGGCCAAGCGATGCTATTTTCCGCAAGAAACTCCATTATGGCTTCGGCATAGAGTTCTGCACGATGCACCTCGGCGGACGGATCCCGCTGACCAAGGCTGTAATTTTCATCAAAAAGCTTTAGCAGATCTTCCTGTGTCGGCGGCGCTGCGTGAAAACAGTGCCCGCAATCGCAACAGGACATCTTTCTGAGCACGCATTTCAGAGTCTGCCCATCGCTTAGCATAGAGTTTTCTGGATGGGGTATAGGCAATTCGAGCAGATCGGTCTGTTCGCAGGCTGGGCATGTCAACGTTTTACGGATTGTCAAATTGACGTCCTTCATCTGCCGTACTGAAACTTTGTACACCCTTCAAATCGTATACTTCACAAGTAATGGCGTCGCAATAACTTGCGGCATGGGATTATAGTGCGCAGCCTTTGGACGGGTCTATCAGCCTTGGAATGTGAGCGTCTCAGGCCATGGTCGCTAGAACCAAAACCGTCTCGCTTCACGAAACATGCTTCATGAACCGAGACGCGTCATGCCCGCAGTTGCAAAGCAGATCGAGAATTGTAACGCCATGTTCGAATTCACCCCAGATCTGCGGATACTCTGGGTAGCCAGCGTAATCGAACCAGGTCAACTTAATTTCCGCCTCAAGAAAAACAGCCTCGTCAACATAGTCGCGTGCGGCTGGGCCAGAGATGTATTCATTTCCTCCAGCTTGGCCACACAGATCCGCAAGCCGTTCGGTCTTCCCATCGCGCAGCGTGTAATCCCAGGAATTGCTGATTTTGGTTTTGATACCAATGAAACGGCAAATTTCTTCTATGAAACAACGGTTCAGATCAGACAGATGATCAAATTTCTTCGTCAGGTAGATCGGTTCTAACCATTCCGCGACTTCATCGAAATGAGGTGCTTTTCGATAGTTGTTTTCGAGACTACGCCAATGCGTTATCGCCCAGTCATCGCTGTTGATCTGCGTCTCACGAATTTTTTGATGGTATCGACCTTTGGCCACAACTGGGACAGTCAGCCATTTCAGCCCATTGGGCGTCTTGATCTTGTTGCGATTACGCCAATCGCGACGTGTGTATTGCATATCATCGTACAGGATGAACTCATCCACTGCCGCAATCATGTCGAAATAGCCTTTCCACGGGATGTAATTCGATTGGAGAATTGCAACCTTCTTCTTTTTATTCAGAGTCATGTGGGGTGTTTCTCTATATTTGGACAATTCCACGTGTAATCAAAGCTTCCCTCAAGCTCCATAAGTTCAACTACTTTTGCATCATGTGCGACCTGCGATTTGTTAACATCACACCGATGAAGCCAAGCAATACAACCGGAAAACCGAAGATCCAAATTCTTAAGCCGAGCGACAGATAGGGATCCGTATGGTAGAACTCTACAGTGTGTGTTCCAGGCGGCAGACTCAGAGCGCGAAATGATCCAAATGCACGTAGAATTTGCGCAGGTGCACCATTGACAGCCGCAGTCCATCCATCTGCATCCAGTTCAGAGAACACCACGATAGCAGATTTGTTGACAGTCACGTTGTAGTTCGCGACCGGTCCGGTCAATCTGAGCCGATCAATGGAGTACACCAACGGATCTTCTATTTCCGAGGGGAGCAGGCCAGGATCTTGCTCAAGCAGAACCTTGTCGTCCGCCCAAGCATTGGCTGCAGGTTTTACATCCCCGCTCGATACGGCCCCAACCGTCCAATCGGTAAAGGCGCGTGGCAAGGCTTGTAATGATGATGGATGTTCGTAAGTTATCACGCGTTCATTCGCTGATGTCCAAACCGCCTTGAATGGGTCAGGCGGCACATCACTCTTTCTGCATACGGCGTAGCGCAATGCCGTCAATTCGATCCCCGGAGAACGCAGATTACTGCAATTGTTTCTGCCGATCCAATGCGGGCGCGCCACGTCCATTGTCCTGCCGGTCAGCAAAAAAAGAGCGATCTTCTGCTGCTCCAAGAAATTGTTGGAAAACCCCAAAATACCGCGGGCTTCCGGAACACCACGTGGGGGGCAGTAGAGCGGGGGGAAACAGTAAGTGCGTTGCATAGCCAGCTTTTGCGACATTCCGCTCGTCACGGGATAGTCTGGTTCATTGGTCAGGCGATAACTGGTAAAATCCCGCTGGTAGAACCCGCACTGGACAACGATGACCAGTAAAACCAATCCAGTTTTGACCAGCGCCGGCTTCTCCCAATTTTTCCAAAACCTCTCTTGCAGGCCCAATGTGGCCAGCGCGATCAGACCGAAACTCGCATAGGAAACGAAAATGAAACTGTGGCGAAGCTGCGAGATGATAGGGATCTTCTCATAGTATTCCCGAAAGAGCTCTCGCGGTAGGAAAAAGCCTACCGAAACACCCAGAAAGATTGCGCTACAAAAAGCAATTCCTAAAAAACTTGCGTTTGCACGTCTCAGCATTCGGGGGCGCAACATGGACAATCCGACGATGAGAAATATGGACAAATGCGGAAAACTAACCTGGCTTCGAACTTCTTTCTGATCCTCGGTAATTGGCAGGAATAAATTGAACAGTGTGCTGAGATCCGGCAGCGATATCAACCGATCGTACCCCTGCGCCGCTATTGTCATATTGTGTAACACGAGCGGGGCCAATATGGGTACAAAAACAATCAGGCCCGCGCTGGAGATCACAAAAATCTCTGCCCCCGCTTTCAATATCGCTGGCATCCACGCCAGCCCTCTGCGTCGAAACTCTGCGAACGACATGACAAATAACATGAATGCAGGGACCAGAATGTAATATGCGCTCAAAACCATTATCACGCCTAGGCCGAGTATAAGCATGGCAAGATACATCCCGCGGTGCGTGGCCTTCCAACGGATAAAACACACGATAGAGAAGAACATGAAAAACATGTTCGTCATTGTGTTCAGTCGACCGCTGGATAGGTGAGTGTAAATGATATCAGAATTCACAAAAGTAACTGCTGCCAGCGCGGCGAGGCTGGCAACTAGACCAAGCGACCGAAATACGAGATACGTCATACTTGCAGTCGCGCAGGCCGAAATGATCAGCAAGAAGTTGAATGTCAGGTTGAAGTTTTCAAGCCCTGGCAGAGCGATCACCGGTGCGGCAAGAAGGTAAAAGTAGCGCTCGGGATCGGAAAAAACGTATTGACCAAGGTTGGAATAAGGATCCCAAGTCGGGACATACCAATCAGAGGACATGGCTTTTTCCACCCAGATTTTCACTCTAGGTCCGTCTCCCCGAGGGGCGCTGGAAGAGCGAAGCGAAAAAACAGAGTAGTAAATAAAAACGGCCAAGTTCGTAGTAAGCAACCACAGAAGGGCTTGATTAGAGCTACTTTCTTGCCTTTGCATGCGCGTACCCCATTAACCAGCGAGTGGTCCCCACTAAGGCGTGAACCTTCCAGGCATGTCTCCTCCTGCATCGCCACATCGCATTTCATACATCCCGTGACAAGCAATGTATCGGAATGAGACTATTGCATTCACCATGTGATTGTGCCGGTTGAGGGGTGTTGAGGTCGATAGTCTCGCGCAAGTCTCTGTTTAACTGCCGCTTCCTTCTCACCCATTCAGTCAGCCTCACCGTAGGTGGCATTGCCGGATCGCCTTGCGAACCTGTTGCCGGATCTGGCGCGCATTGACGGACCAGCTCCCATGCGGAAAAACCACGCAATGAATGGCAGGGCGACCAGCGCCGCTGCATGAGCATAGGTATCGACTGTTGAATGTCAGTACTCACTGACATTCAACACCAATTGACCCAAACAATAAATCTGGCTGGAGATCCAAGATGAACCATATGCGAATTCTCCGGTACGAATATATCGCCGGGAGTGCTTTGGTTGAAATGGGTTGCGAAAAGCAAAACGCTGCTGATAGCGCAATGGGCTATGCAGGCACAAAATAAGTGCTCTCAGTGTTACTTGTCCGATCGGTTTTCCCCTAAACTCAGTGAAGAGGCGAGTCTGTGCCAACCTGCCTTTAATCCTTTGGGTTGGGCAGATCGTTGGCTGGTCACCTACGAAGTGACCTGCGCCTCAAGTGTCCCTCATTTATAATGAGAGTTTGCAGGTTCGGATTATATTTTCGTCTTTGTCGGTTTGGGCAAGCGGGTCAAACGCAGAGCCCTCAAATTGGCCAAGCGCACGGCGCGTTTGGGCGCATGTTTGGTTTCGCAACGATGAATGACGTTGTTAAACGGATCGCCCGAAGGCTGATAGTGAAGCGGTTTGTCCCTTTGCAGATGCTGTAAACTCCATACAAGTTCTTCGCTGACCGCCGTGACAGGATGCCCAAACAAAAGTATCGGGTGACCAACTGAGCGGAGTACAACGGGGGCCTGCGCTGCGCGGGATTTGACGGCCTGGATCCGCGATGCCACGCTTGACCTGCACGCGGCACCGCCCCGAACAACCCGAGGGGCAGCCACGATACTCGGATCTGGCGATTGAGCTCCGTTTAGCATTGGGCATGGTTTTCAACCATTCTCGTAGCGTGACAATCAACGTGAGTAGGGTGTGTTACAACTGAACGGTGACCCATGTAGCCACGCCAGAGATCATGGAGATTTTGAGGCAAACGAATGGCTCTGGACTGACAAAAACGAGCGACCCAATATGGGCATCAGCATTATCACACCCGCAATCAAACTGAAAACAGCTGTGTGAATGCTGTGGCAATTCCCATAAAAATGGGGAGATTGCGCGACGGTTCGAAATAATCTGCGAAAATAGACCTTTAAGTTCAAACCTCCCCATAGTTATGTGGAAAGGTGGCAACTCAAGCAATCGACCATGGATAAGATAAAAAAACTAAAGCGTCAGCGGAATTGGTTGTTACTCGGGGCTCTGCCCTTCCTACCTTTCATTGCGGTTTTCATGTTGATGGAGCGCCTTCGCAAGCGGCAGGTCAAAAAGGTGACCCTGACGACTTTCGCCCGTTTTCATGGCCGAGACCCGGAACAGATTGTACGTTGGCTTGAGAGCTTCCAGGACGATCTGGTCCGAAGACTGAAGGACGGCGGCCTGCATGAAATGACTTTGGCAGCCCATAAGATAGAACCCCTGATCCCGGCATATGACCAGGCCATCCCTATCGTGGTTCATCCGTTTACGGACCGAACGTTTCTCAAGATGATCAACGGGATCCTCGAACTTCAGAATAACCTCGACCGGAATCGGTTCGACACGATTATTGTGACCAGCAACGCTGCCGATCCTTCCGAAATACAGACGCTGATCGCAAAGGTCGAGAAACAGGGTGGGCAGGCCCTGGTAATCGACACATCCCGCGATGGTGCGCTTTCCATGCAGCGTGAGACTTTCCACCTTTTTTTAGTCTCGCCACATGCAGCGTTGCTGGATGATGTGGATAGCGAGCGTGTCCTCTTCGAGTTCATCCGTTCCCTGCAGCCGAAACGGGTGATTCTCGCCGATAGCGCGTTGATGTGGCGTGTCGTGGCCAGCCATGGAAGGGCGCTGGCCGCCGCTGCCGAGATCAGTGCTTTCTTCTCAGCACGCCCGGAAAACACATTTACCAGACGGTATTTCTATCGGTTTTTCGAATTGTTTTCGCAGATCCATGTCATGGACGCTACCGCGAGAGAAAGCCTGGCAGCACGGTTCGTGCTCTGCTCTGACAATACATCACGTCTGGTCCCGCTCGATGTTATGGCTGACGCGGTGAGCGCAGAACTCGATCTTCTGCCCGCAATCGGCGGAGTTGATGTAACGCCCTGCGATTGCGACGCCGGTATCGACATCTCCCTGATCGTGACCGCGCATAACGAAACGATTGTAACCGGCATGAGCATGATCGCGGCAAACGCGTCGGTGGAGGCCGCCAAGAATGCCGGATTCACGGTCGAAAGGATCATTGCGCTGGACGCCGCCTCCGAAAACACCCGAGCCTGCCTGAGCCATCCGGCCTACGCAGACTGGCGTGTTGTCGAGTTGACCGAGCGCGATCTGGGTCGCGCTCGCAACCGGGTTGTCCGAATGGCGCGGGGTAAGTACATCGCTTTTCTTGATGCCGATGATCTGTTCAGCGAGAATTGGCTCGCTGAGGGCGCCGCCGTCCTAGACGTCGCTACGTCAGCAGGTGAGAAGGTGATTGTACATCCAGAAATCAATTGGTTCTTTGACGACGATCAGGCGATTTTGGCGGTAACCCCGCAAGACAGTCCAGTCTTTTCGCCAGTTCTATTCTATTTTGAAAACTACTATGACAGCCTTTGCATGGCCCCGCGGCAGGTGCATTTCGATCTTCCTTATGTTTCACGCGACATTCCCAACGGTCTGTCCTACCAGGATTGCCAGTTTGCCATCGAGACCGTCGCTGCCGGATGGCAGCACCGGACGGCCCCGAATACAATCATCTTTAAGCGCCGCCGGGACTCTTCCCTCGCGACCGAAAGCCGGGATCGAAAATCCGTAATCCGGCAGATCACACCTCTATCGATTGACAACATTCAAGCACTGCTCTCTTCGAAAGCAAAAACACCTGTTGGCTCTTGAGCGACGCCAGCCTTGTCAGATGTGGAAAGCGCTAATTGGTCAGGGCGCTCGTTTGTTGGGCTCCTACCCAGTCCAGCGCCCTAAGGCGTTTCAGGCCAAATTTTTAGAGGTGATGCCTATATCTGCGAAACGGCTGGCGATGACAGATATTCCCCGCCCGCCACACAGCCCAGCCTTAACTCCCTGATGCGCTTACGCCGCCGTTGTGCCAGATTTTCCTAGCTGAAGATCGCCGCGCCAGAACTTTGCAAGCTGGTAAATTGCTTTTGACGTTTCACATTCCTGCCAGAAGCAGAGTACCAAACTTTTTTTCAAACCGAACCGGCAAAGCCAAGGGTCATGTGCTTTACGAAATGACTTGGGGGCAAACCTGATGCTACAGGCTCCGTCCAATGGACCCTAACATGCAATTCTGCTAGGGGTCGCATGTTGAGGTGCAAAAAATAAACTAAAATCGTATATGAGCAGTCAATAAGCATGATATCACAAGTGGTTAGTAAGATAACTGGAAACAGTGTGCTCTGGCGACTTCTACGCGAAAGCGTCCCAGAACACCGCAAAAAATATTTTGTGGCGATCGTGGCTATGGTTCTTGTTGCGGCTTCGACGGCCGGCACTGCCTGGATCATGGGTGAGATCGTCAACTCCATGACTGATTCAGAGAACAAACAGCGGGTCTATTGGGTCGCTTTCGGTGTGGCGGGCATTTTCTTCCTGAAAGGATGCGCCTCATATGTTCAGGCAGTAATGATGGCCCGCGCTGGCAACCGCATTGTCGCCCAGAAGCAGGTGCTGCTTTACCGCCGTCTGCTTGAGCAGGGTGTCGCGTTTTTCAATGTGACTGAATCGTCTGACATATTGATGCGTGTCACACGCAGCGCGGAAATGGCTCGCAACGTGATCGATACGATCGTGACCGGATTTGTTCGCGACGCGCTAACGCTGTTGGGTCTGGTCCTGGTGATGATCTACCAGCAGCCGGTGCTCTCCATGGTGTGCTTGGTCATCGGCCCGTTGGCAATCTTCTGCGTGCGTCAAATCCTTTCCAGAGTACGGCTGGTAATGGAGCAGGAAATGGCGGGCATGGCTGAGATCATCAAGGTCATTCAGGAAACCTCCATGGGTGCAAGAGTTGTAAAGGCATTCGCACTGGAAAACATCATGGCCTCCCGCATGGAAGCTGCCGTCAGGAAGGTCGAAAAGCGTCAAAACAAGATGATCCGTCTGCAGACCGCAACGGCGCCGCTGATGGATACCATTACCGGTCTGGCGATTGCGTCGATTGTTATTCTGAGCTCTGCCAATCTTTTTGGCCAGTCGGCGGGCTCCCCTGGCCAATTGATGTCTTTCGTGACTGCCTTCCTGATGGCTTACGAGCCGGCCAAGCGGTTGTCGCGCATGCGTGTCACGCTGGAGGCCGGGATGATGGGTGTGAAAATGATGTATCAGTTGATTGATCAGCCCCAAACCATGATGGAGTCTGATCATGCGCGAGATTTGTCGGAGGGAGACGGACCCACCAGCCTGAAATTTGAAAATATCAGTTTTAGTTATGTCGAAGATACAAATGTCATAGATGATCTGACAATTGATTTCCCAGCAGGCAAAACGACGGCACTGGTTGGCCCTTCGGGTGGCGGTAAATCTACAATATTGAATTTGATCCTGCGTTTGTACGACCCGACCGAGGGTCGGATCACAATCGATGGATGCGATTTGCGTGATGCTACGTTTGCATCACTGCGGCAAAAAATCGGATATGTCGGGCAGGATACTTTCCTGTTCTCCAATAACGTGTTGGAAAACCTGCGTATTGCGCGACCTGATGCCAGTGAAGAAGAAGTCTATGAGGCCGCACGCATATCTCATGCGGATGAATTTATCAGGAAACTACCCAAAGGGTATAAAACGCAAATTGGCGAAAACGGTGCTTTTCTGTCGGGCGGTCAGCGTCAACGGCTGGCTATTGCGCGCGCTGTGTTGCGTCGAGCGCCAGTTCTCTTGCTTGATGAGGCCACCAGCGCGTTGGACAGCCATTCCGAGACCCTCGTAAAGGACGCCATCGAGAAAATCACCAAGGGCGTGACGACCATCGTCGTGGCGCACCGTCTGTCCACTATCCTCACGGCCGATCAGATTTGTTACATGGAAAACGGTCGTTTGGTCGAAGCGGGTTCCCTGACCGAATTGTTGGAGAAGAACGGCAGCTTTGGAGCGCTCTATCGTCAACAGTTCGATGTGACCCCATAAAATTCGCTCTTGGTGATGTAACTCTCAGTGAACTCCAAGCAACTGCAACCACTTTGGCTTTGTCCTTGAACTTGCAGCCGCCGAGCAACTCGCCTTTGAGGGTTCTGTTGCATTAAGTAAGCGGCGGTGTGAGGTTTAGGGCATGTGATTAGCAGGAGTAAGCTATGGCACGTCGAGATCAATTCAAGTTGGTATTGTCCATAAGAGTCTGCGAATGGCGCTTCATTCTGCTGCCAGCAATAACGTGACAACTCCGCGACGGAACCTGGTTCTATGGAATCAAAACAGATGGCAACCAAGTTGCCAATGCCGGAATGTACGAGACCATCAATAGTACGATGATGTTGGTGGCCAGAAAGGGAAGTATCGCCCAGACCACCGGCGTCAGCGGCAGCCGAGCAATATTGGCGCACACAAACAGACAGACGCCCACGGGTGGCGTCGTTAACCCGATCATCAGGTTCAGCACCGCGAAGGTCGCAAAATGCAAAGGTTCGATATCGACCGCGACAGCAAGGGCAAGAAGGGGGACGAAAAGGATGATCAGGGCCGCGATGGTTTCCATGAACATGCCTACGAATAAAAGTAGAATATTGATAATCAAGATCACTAGAAACTTGTTGTCGGTGAACGATAGCACAGCGGTAGCGATTGCCTGGGGAATACGCTCGGATACCAAAATCCAACCAAAGACATTGGCAAATCCAACCAAGACCAGAATTGCCGCTGAGGACACAGCGCTTTCGATCAGGATTTTGGGGACCTTTGCAAGCTTTAGATCACCGTAGACAAACGCACCGACGATCAACGCGTAGAGGCTTGCGATGACGGCGGTTTCCGTTGGCGTGGCCAGCCCGCTTAGCAAACCGTAGATGATAAGCCCCGTCATCGCCAGAGCCCAGAATGCCGAGAGGAAGGATCGGGCCAATTCAGAGAAACCCCGCCATTCTTGACGAGGAAAATCTCGTCTAACGGAAAGGATGTAGCAAGTGACCATCATCGCCAACCCCATCAGAATGCCGGGTATGGCTCCCGCAAGGAACATTTTCCCAACGGAAATGCCCGACAACGCGCCAACGATGATCATGGGTACACTCGGGGGGATAATGGGGCCAACGGTCGAAGATGCAGCGGTAACAGCAGCAGCAAATTCAGGTGGATATCCGGCCTTTTTCATACCCGGGATCATTACGCCGCCAATCGAGGCGGCATCCGCCACAGCTGTTCCAGTAATGCCCCCAAACAACATAGAGGCCGAGATGTTGGTCAGGCCAAGCCCTCCGCGTATCCAGCCTACCAAGGCATTTGCAAACCGAATAATTCGCCCCGTAATGCCACCGCTGTTCATGAGATTGCCGGCAAGGATAAAGCCCGGAATGCTCAGCAGTACAAAGACGTCCATGCCCGCGTACATCTTTTGGGGCATCACGACAATGGGGATGCCTGCGATCAACAGATAAGCCACGGACGCTACCCCGAGGGTGATTGCGACCGGCAACCCAATGATCAAGCCAGTCAGGAAAACGGCTATGAGTACAGCAACATCCACTAACTGTCATCTCCTGGTCTGGTGGGCATGCCAGAGTCAGCGACCCACAGCATGGACACCACGCGAAGAACGGCAAAAACAAACAATACGATGATCAACAGAAGTACACTGAAGTGAACGAAATCCATGCGCAGCCCCATTGCCGGGGAAGTTTGACGCACGCCAATCGCAGTGTATTTCCAGGCGGGTCCGATCAGGATAAGGCATAGAAGAGCGGTGATGCTTGCTGACAAAAGCCGCAGGCGACGGGGCCATTCTCCGGGAAGAGACTCGCACACAACATCTACGTTCACCAAATCACCGCTGACCAAAGACAAGCCGACGCCAAAGGCGGCGACATATAGCAAAGCGTAGCGAGTCAATTCTTCGGTCCAAACGAAGGACATGCCAATTGTGCGGCCCAGCACCTGATAGAGAACGGCGCAGATCAGCACGCAAAACGCAATGCCGACACCTGCACGGCAAACTTTCTCGGCGATGGATTGAATGCTTTGGATCGACATAGGAAATCCTAGTGGCAAGCCAAATGCGGGGCCAACAGTAAAGGAGCCCCGCATTTAGGTTTTGAGCCAGTTTAGTTGGCGAATAAGCCCTCGACGATGGGTTTAATCTCATCGTTGACATTGGCCAGCACCGCGTCTTTGGCCATGGCGGCATATGCAGCGCCATCAACTTCAACAAAGGTCATGCCTTTGCCTTCAAGATAGGCGCGGTCGGCTTCAATCGAGGCCTCAAACAGACCACGCTCGTAAGCTTGGGCCAGAGCAGCCGCTTGCATGACAGCAGCTTGATCTTCGGTCGACAGATTCTGCCAAGTCGATTCTGCGATTGTCAGGTAAATCCACGAGCGTACGTGCTCGGTCATGTTTACGTGGCTTTGCACTTCGTTGAAGTTCGCGGAACGGATCAGTGCCAGCGGGTTTTCCTGGCTGTCGATTGTGCCGTTTTGCAGCGAAGTGAACACCTCGGAAAACGCCATCGGGCCAGGATTGGCGCCAAGCGATTTCCACACATCCACGAACAGTGGCACGTTGGGCACTCGCATTTTTAAACCGTTCAGGTCGTCAGGCGAGGGGATAGCACGGTTCGATGTAAGGTTGCGCGGGCCTCGGGCGAAATGTGCGATTGGGCGAATCTGTGCTTTTTCAACGATCTGTGCCTTGATCTGTTCGCCAGTTTCACCTGCAGCAACTTCGTCCATATGCTCGATGGATTTATAAGCATAAGGCACAGCAAGAAGCGCGGCCATTGGAGCCCAGTTTTGCAAGCTTTCGCCCGTGATTGTCATATCCACGGTGCCAAGTTGCATGCCGTTGATCAAATCAACTTCTTTGCCCAGCGACTCATTCGGAAAAACCTCAACAGCGATGCGACCGTCTGTCAGGCGTGATAGTTCTTCGCCAAACTTGACAGAGGCTTTGTGCCACGGGTTTGATTCATTGGCCAAATGGCCCAGCTTGAGCGTCATGTCTTGTGCGATGGCCGCCCCGCCGATAAATTGAGCGGCAATCCCGGCCGCAAGAAGCTTTGCAAGGGATCTAGTGATTTTCATGATGTTCCTCCATTTCATGTAGTCATTTGAGCGTCTCTTCAGACACCGGTTCAAAAAACTCAGGGTTTGCGGCCTGAATTTCAGGGAAATCCTTCAGAATCTCGTTGAGATGCTTACGGATAGACGTTTCCGATCGATCGACATTGCCGGATTCAATTCCGTCAACGATGTCTATGTGTTGTTCAACCAAAGTGATCTTTGGAAACTGGCTGAGGCTGAGAAACCGAACACGGTCCATCTGCGATTTTAGCCCTTCCACAAAATGCCAAGCATTGGCTTTGTCTGCGGATTCAGCCAAAGTGCGGTGAAAGCGTTCGTCCAATTGAATAAAGAGGTCCGGGTTGCCGCCTGTGGCGCTTTTCTGGGCCTCGATTTGCCTGCGAAGCTCTTTCACCACCATTGGGTCCGAAGCTTCGGCCAAGAGCTTGACCACATCAGCCTCGATCGCCTCGCGCACAAAACGGGCATCAAACACGGCCACGGGATCAATCTTTCTAACCACGGTACTTCGCTTGGGCCGGATTGAAATCAGCCCTTCTTCAGACAGTTTGATAAAGGCTTCGCGGACGGGCTGACGGCTGATCGCATAGAATTTGGCGATTTCAGGTTCGGAAATTTTACTGCCTGAAATCAGATCGTTGCGCACGATCCGTTCACGCAGAATCCGGTGGAGCTGTGGCCCAATCGGCGCGTCGTGATCCAGGTCCCAGTTAGAATCCAGCAATTTCTACCCCCCCGGCCTCGTTATGCGCCCATCTTCCATACAAGTCAATCATCTTGTATGGAAGATTTAAGCATGCCATTACAGTGGTGTGCCAATTAAATGAATGCGGCAGTGAAGGAGAGCAGAATGAGACAGACTTGGCGTTGGTTTGGACCGAAAGATCAGGTCTCTGTAAGAGACATGCGGCAAGCCGGTGTCGAAAGTGTCGTTTCGGCATTGCATCACGTGCCGACCGGTGAGGTCTGGAGCCCGGCAGAGATCGCCCAAAGACAGGCAGATATTGCATTCCACGCTGATGGCACCGCGTCAGGGCTGAAGTGGGAGGTTGTAGAAAGCCTGCCCGTGTCGGAAGACATAAAGAAACAACAAGGTGACTGGCGGACCCATATTGCAAACTATAAACAGAGCCTTCGCGACTTGGCTGCTGCTGGTATCAATGTAGTTTGCTATAATTTCATGCCGGTGCTGGACTGGACCCGCACTGATATTGCATATCGCCTGCCAAATGGCGCGACCTGTATGCGCTTTGATCTGGAAGATTTCGTCGCCTTTGATGTGCATATTTTGAAACGCGCGGGCGCATCTGAAGATTACCCCGATCCGCTGTTGCAAATCGCACGGCAACGATATGCCGCGATGGATGACAGCGCTCAGGACCGCATCGCACGCAATGTTGTTTTCGGTTTACCGGGGGCTGCAGAAACCTTCTCGCTTGATGACGTGCGCCAGCATTTGGCAGAATATGCGTCTCTGTCGGAAGACGGTTTGCGGGCCAATCTGATAGCCTTTCTTGAACAGGTAGCCCCTTTGGCACAAGAGCTTGGGATAAGGCTATGTTGTCATCCTGACGACCCGCCGTTTCCATTGCTTGGCCTGCCGCGCATCATGTCCACCGAAGCGCAGTACCGTAGCGTTCTGGATGCTGTCGATCTTCCAGCAAATGGTATCACTCTTTGTTCGGGCTCACTTGGCGCGCGGCCGGATAATGATTTACCCGGCATGATGGCGCGGATGGGTGAGCATGTGCATTTTCTCCATCTGCGCAATGTGACCCGCGAAAGCAGCAACGTGCGCGGATCGTTTTATGAGGCTGAGCACCTTCAAGGAGATACCGACATGGTTGCCTTGGTGCAGGCCGTCTTGAATGAAGAAGCTCGGCGGCGCGAGGCCGGGCGGGTTGACCCTAACATCCCATTTCGTCCCGATCATGGGCAAGAAATTCTCGACGATCTTGATCGCGAGGCGCAACCGGGCTATCCGGCCATTGGTCGTTTGAAGGGGCTTGCCGAGTTGCGTGGGGTTATCGCTGCGCTGACCTTTGCGAACGATGGCACGTCATCAGCCAGGGCCGACTAACAGCTCTGGTTTAGCTCTCAAAAATCTGCGTTTCCACTGCTTTGTCGAAAGGATCACCCGCTCGATCCAGACCTTCAAATCATGCACATCAGCCGCTTCAACTCTGGCCGGGGTTGAGGTCGCGTATATGATCCACAAAGATCAGTTTGGACAGATCGGGCAATCTGGCTTCGAGACGTTCGTGCAAATCGCAGGCTGAGTCCATCGCAAACAAGGGTGTAACTCGTCCATCTGCAGAGTTTGCGACACAACCGATGTAGTTGCATAGTTGGATCTGAGGCGACCAATTTCGAGCCCTTCTCGGTCAAAAGCCAAGCAGCGCCTCACCGTGACAAGAACGTAGCGACTTTATCCGACAAATCGTCGGGCAACTGCGCTTCGCTGTCCAGCGTAATAACGTCGCCAAAACCCAACGGTCCTGCCCGCCCGGCCAGGTCGAACACTTCGTCAGCATAGGAAATTGGCAAGTGGCCCGCGTGGCGTTCCGCCGACCGCGCACGATACCGTCTAGCCGCTGTTTCAGGCGTTACAGAGATCCAGATTTCGACTACATGGTTGATCTGCGCACGGGCCAGATGTCCTTCAAGCACGTCGCGTGGCTGAAATCCGTGCCATGCATCAATGACCGGCAGAACCGCCTTGGGGAAATGCGCCACCGTATTAAAAATCGCGTGGTAGCTGGCGCGTCCGAGCATCCGGTTATAGTCGCGGTCACCAGTGCCGATTTCGGCGAACAACGCTTCTTTCACAGTGTCGAGCGCCAGCGGGATCGGCAGAAATCCCTTTTTTTGCAACATCGGAACCAGTGCTGACGATACAGTGGATTTGCCACTCGCCGGAACGCCATTGATCAACAAAGCTTGTCTCAAGAGTCGTTGTCCAAAAACAGCGCTGCTAGTCCCGCACCTACCACGCCAGCCTTATCGCCGAGGCGCGCGGCCTTGATGGGCCTGTCGAACCAGTCCACAACGTCTGGTTTTCGCGCAAGGGCTTGTGCCATATCGGCTCCCAATCCACCGCCCAGAATGATAAAAGCCGGGTCGACCACAGCCACGAGCGATTGCAGCGCGCGTTGCATTGGCGTGGCCCAATCGGTGACAATCTGAGCGGCCACCTCATCGCCTCCGGCAGCAATTGCAAGGATATCGGATGCCGAGGTTCCCTTGGAAATCCCCGCTTGGGCAATCAAGGAGCCAAGTGCGGGTCCGGCACAAAACGTTTCGACACAGCCACGTTGACCGCAATTGCACGAAGGCCCGTTCTGCGCGACGATGATGTGACCAAACTGGCCCGCAAAATCGCTGCCATAAAACGGTCTGCCATCGCGCAGCAGCGCGCCACCGATGCCAGTTCCGATGGTGATCATCGCGACAAGCTCCGAGGTGTTCTGCGCTTCGGCAATCAGGGCCATGGTCGCATCGTTTTCGATACGACAAGGAAGCTCTGTCGCTTCCATCACAAGATGCGACAGATCAAGCCCTCCAATGTCCAGATACCCGGCTGAATGGACTGCGCCATTTGTGCCTGACACACGCCCTGGAATTCCTATTCCTACGGCACGACTGGTGTCGTCGCGTACAGTCGAAACCAACCGAAGCACCTGTCTCAAAAAGCTGTCGCGATCGCGCGAGACGGCTTCGGTCACCCGCCCCTGTATCCGGCCATGAACATCGACGCGCGCGGCACGGATACGCGTGCCCCCGACATCCAACCCGACAGACGTGTCAATGCTGTTCAGCATATCCATCCAATATCGCCTGTATTTCGTGAAGCCGCACGCTTGCCACGTTTTCCAACCGATCTTTTGAAACCGCGCGATCCATCGAAATACAATCTTTCCACAAAGAGCGACCAGCGATCACACCAGATGCACCATTGTCCATCGCGGTTTTCACCTGACCGACAAATGTAATGTGGTCCACTCCAGCGGACAGCACGGCCCATGGTACGCCATCACACAGCTCTGAAACTTTGGCGCAGGCGTCGGGGGTGCCCGGATATGGCAGTTTTAGGACTTTGGAGCCGAGCTCGAGAGCCATACGCGCGCAGCCAATAATTAGATCAGGGAACGCAGCCTTATAGTCGGCGTCGGTTTCGCCATCGACTTGATACGTCAATATCTCTACCACGAGGAACACGTCTTCGACTGCGAAATCCGCCACGCAATCGCGAATGATCTGCACGTTGTGGTTATTGGCGTCTGGTAAATCTGGACGCAGATAGACCATCAACTTGGCTCCAGTGCCGCCAAGTTCACGGACCCGGCGGGCCGTGATTCCAGGCGTCATGATCGATTTTCGGTAGCCGTTGACATCGGTGTCCCATCCGGAATCATCTAGCCCGATCAACAAGCCAGTGTCGCGCGATAGAATCCCCTCGTCGATAACGCCCGGGACAGCGCAAGTGGCGTCGAGAAGTACGCAGGTCGCTTTGTTGGCGAGGTAGGAGGTGATGTCGTATTTCGTCTTGCCAAGAACATCTACCCCAATGGCTTTTTGCCCTTCTGGCGTGTCGGATAGCACCTTTCGCATGCCTCCGCGCTGGTCACAGGCCACGACCATCATGAAGCCGTTATCACCGCAAATCTGCTGATACCCGCGGCGTTCCGCAGTCGTCATCCTGAATGTCATTGTCCATGTCCTTGTTTTGCGTGGCCAGTCAGGAGGTCAACCGGATTGGTCCAGTACAAGAATTATAGCCGCCAAACCTGGGACACAACAATTAATTCCTGAAATTTATTTCTCAGTTTGCGTTGTGGATTAAGCTACGTCCAGCTTTTTGCGCACAAGTTTGGCCGTGCGGGTGTCCGTAACAAGTGCGTTGATCATGCCAGATCGCGCGGCTCCGATGATTGCATCGACCTTGTCGCCACCGACGCAAACACCGATGGCCAATGGAACTTGCGAAAGTTGCGTTCGGCTCATACCCATTTGAGCCTCTTGACCCGGCCAGTCGATCGGCGCACCAAATTTGTCGAAATACTGCCGAACCACGTCGCCTTTTATCCGGGCCTTCTGATCAGCGTTAAACCCAAGTGCATGTTCGGCCGAGGTGTCTGGAAAATTGCCTACGCCCGTGACTGTAATGTCCACACGATCCCAAAGCTCGGAGACAGCGGCGATCTCCGGCGTGCGGATCAGTTGCGCGTAAAGTTCCGGACTTGGGCGCGCCGGTGCATACAGCAGATGCGCTGTACCGCCCATCTGCTCAGCGATAGTACGTGCAAATTCATTGATCTGAAAATGCGCCTGCGATTGGTTCATTCCACCTGTGGCCGGGACGACCCGCGCGTTTGGTAAGGCAGGCAAGCCATGGGTTACGATACCTTGAACCGCACGTCCCCAACCGATCGCTACAACAGGGTCTTCCGGCAGTTCAGCTTCTGCAATGAGAAAGCCGACCGCGACGGCCAATGCTGGTTGATGTGCCGCGTCAACCGCTCGTACCTGTTTCAGGCCGAGCCCCTGCGCCAGTCTGGCGTCATCCCCCGTGATGTCATCCAACGGGGGCACTTCAAACCGAACGAAACCTCCGTCTCGCGCACGCGTCAAAAGACGTGAAACGCTGGCAGTCGAAATTTCCATCCGCCGCGCCACTTCGATTTGCGAAAGCCCGTCGATGTAATACAATTTTGCCGCTGTATGGATCAGCATCCGGCTCATCAATCCCGCCGACTTTGAAGAATCTGCCATTTGCAATCCTGAAATAAATTTCTGGCATTTAATTCTTGCCTAAACAGGATCAATTGCGCAATCATTAATCTGCAGACCGTGTCTGTGCGTGTCACCCACGAACAGCGCGGGTAAGGCGCTTCGAACGGCGCCAGGGAGGGCCCGTTTAAAATTCTAGGGAGGAGAAAGAATGTTCAATATCTTCAAATCAACTGTCGTTGGTGCTGCACTTGGACTGGCTGGCTTTGTTGGGACAGCGCATGCCGATGCTCATGGCGACATCAGTATTACTCTGGTGCCGGGCCTCACAACTGATGCTTTCTACATCACGATGAATCGTGGCGCTCAGGCTGCCGCGAAAGCGTTGGGGATCACCGTTGAATTCCAAGGTGCCGAAGAATTCGACCCGGTTCTACAAACTCCCGTTTTGGATGCTGTTATTGCGCGCGGACCCGATGCCATTCTGATAGCACCTACCGACACCACTCAGATGATCGAGCCCCTCCGCCGCGCCCATGAACAAGGCATCACCGTCCTGACCGTTGATACCTTCATTGACGACGGCAACTACCAGACAGGCTCTGGTGACGGCGATTTTCCAATGTCTTACATCGCATCTGACAATTTAGGCGGTGGCCGCATGGCAGCTCGCTTCATGGCTGAAGCCATTGGTGGCGAAGGTCAGGTCTATGTGTCTAACGTGCGTCCGGGCATTTCAACCACAGACCAGCGAGAAGAGGGCTTCAAGTCTGAAATGGCTGAAAGCTATCCGAACGTCGTAGTACTCGACACACAATATAACGAAAACGACGCCTCACTCGCAGCCTCGCAATTCAGCGCTGTTCTGGCCCGCAATCCTGACATTAAGGGCGTGTTTGGCGCCAACCTCTTCTCCGCTCTGGGCGCAGGTAATGGCGTGGAAGGCGCAGGAAAGGCTGAAGACGTGACCGTCATCGCATTCGACGCGCCGCAAAGTATTGTCGACAACATCTCATCGGGTCTCGTGGATGCCGCGATTGCTCAGCACCCGGCCGAAATCGGCTACTTCGGCGTTATGGCAGCCTATGCGGTGCTGACAGGTGAATCGGTGCCGACGTCCATTGGTACGGGTTTCACCGTTATCACCAAGGACAATGTCAGTGATGAAAACATCGCCAAGTTCATCTATTCCGAGTGAGCTAGAACGTTGGCAAATCAAATGACTGGGGCCTCATTTTTGAGGTCCCTTTTTAACGCTTGGTCCTGGCTGTTTCTGGTTTTGATCCTTGGCTTTTTTGAAATCTATGCCCGGATGGAAACTGGCAACACCTTCATCTTCCGTATCTATAACCTCCAGGCCATCGCAATCGCAGCCTCGCAAATTCTACTTCTTGCGTTGGGGTTGACGCTGGTGATTGTGGCCGGACATATCGACCTGTCCATTGGCTTTACAACCGGGTTATCCGCCGTCGTAATGGCGTTGATCATCCGCGCACTTGGGCCTGACGCGGGTTGGTTCGCGGTCATTGTCGCAATGCTGATCGGAGTGGCAGCAGCCGTGATCGTGGGACTGATCAACGGCTGGCTGGTGGCGCATCTCGATGTTCCCAGTTTTATCGGCACGCTTGGCACCTACGGGGTCGCGCGCGGTGCAGCACTGATCGTTGCAGGAGGCGCAACCGTATCCATCCGTAGTGACGAGGCGCGCTTCATAGGCAACGGTGACGTTCTGGGCTTTCCCATTCCTGTTGTGACGGCCATCGTGCTCGCAGTTCTTTTCCACTATCTGCTAACCCATACGAAGTTCGGCGTTCACACATATGCACTTGGGGCAAACCGCGCCTCGGTTGAACGCGCAGGTGTTGACGTCAAGAAACTGTTGATTGTGCTCTTCGTCATATCAGCCGTTTCTGCTGGCATTGGCGGTCTGATCTACACCGGTCGCTTTTCGGCAGGTGCCGCGAACGCAGGTGAACCGATCCTGCTCTATGCAGTCGCGGCAGTCTTTATCGGCGGCGCTTCCCTGACAGGTGGTCAGGGCACTGTAATAGGCACGGTCATCGGCGCCATCATCATAGCCGTGATCCAGTTCGGTCTCGTGTTTTCCGGTCTGCCACCCTACTGGCAATTCGTCGCGGTCGGTCTCGTGATCATCGTTGCGGTTCTGGTCGATCAATCCAAGAGCAAACTGACCGGAGGGCGAACATGAGCGCGCTCCTCGAGGTCAAGGGTTTGAAAAAGCGATTTGCTGGGAACGAAGCCGTAAGCGACGTCAATTTCGTGGTAAACGCCGGAGAGTGCGTCGTTTTGGCGGGAGACAACGGCGCGGGAAAGTCCACGGTTATCAAAATGATCTCAGGCGTTTATACTCCAACTGAGGGTGAGGTATATTTCGATGGTGAACTCCTGACCGGTAATACCCCGGAAGGCGTGCGCAACGCAGGAATCGAGACAATCTATCAGGACCTCTCGTTGGCGGACAATCTCGATCCGGGTCTAAACCTGTATTTGGGACGCGAAAAGATGAAGCGTGTTTTTGGCGTGCCCTTCCTAGATCGGGCCGCCATGCGTAAAGATGCTGCCGACGTCATGCGAAGCCTCGGGATCGAGGTGCCTGATCCTTCGGCACCGGTACGCGATCTATCAGGCGGCCAGCGGCAGGCAATCGCCATCGCGCGAGCAATTCACTGGCAAGCAAAGCTGGTGATCATGGACGAACCGACCGCGGCACTCGGCGTACCTGAACAACGCGAGGTTATGGCTCTGATCCATCGCCTCAAGGAAAAGAATGTTGGGGTAATCCTCATATCGCACAACCTGCCGGACATTTTTGCCGCTGCGGACCGGATCATCGTTTTGGCACGCGGCGTCGTCGGCGGAGAACGCAAACCCTCTGATACGAACGACGAGGAAATCGTGCGTCTGATGATGGGGGCCACCAGCGACTATGACGCCTGACCCGCGCGCACTCTGATAGTGGCTCGAGCACGTGATTTTTTCAGTTCCTGCGGTCGTTTTCGCTCTATGAGGGCCATTGCAAGTGGCGCGGCGTAGGTTAGCGCGATTGACTGAGCTCAAAATCGCCTGAGATGAAAGACAAAGACATAGTTCGCCTGTACATCAGCAATCGCGACCTAGAAACCAGACTGAAAAAAACCGTTTCAGCTAGGCGGGGCGATATTCATCAGCACAAAGCCTTGACCAAGGCGCTCCAATCCTGCGACGGCAGGCTACATTGCCGCCATTCGCAATAATTGTCCAAGTGGCAACTTCGGGTGCTTATTCCGAAAAATTGGTTTTCCATCGGGAGTTCGGAGACTCGGCATTGTGTTAGTCAAACCTTACTCCTCAATCATTCCCAGAACCGATGTGTCCCGCCGCTTCAAAATATCGCACGATGCAGCGTTGTATGTGCTGCTCGATTAGGGCTTTCGGGCAAGTCGGGATTTCACCGAACTGCAGCCCTAAAAAAGCCTGAGACGTCAGTGTTTCTGGGGCGGGACTGGCAGTCAAAAACGCAATCAGGGCGTCCAACGCGCTAGACACCCTCGGGTCGGCCCAATAGTAACGAATGCGGTCGCTGTAGCTGTAGACTTTTTGGATTTTCAGCTCTGCTTCTGTGCCGCCGTAGTACTCCCGCCAATAACCAGGATTGGCGTCCATGCGGTCCCTAAGAACTGCGCGGATGTCCAGAGCTGGATCAATTCCCAGCTGCGCGGCGATCGACGCAAGAGCCCAGACAGCTTCGCGAAACCTGAAAGTCAATTCCGGGCCGACCTTTAGAAAAAAGAAGTGGTTTGCGACCAAATCTGACAGCGCGTCGTTCGCCTGATAGTCGGTCGAGTGGGCCTCATAGATCAGCCCCTCTTCGTCCAGAATTACCGCGCTCAGAGGGGCCGCCTTTTCAGGCAAGAACGGATAGATCGAGGTGTGGCCGAAATCCATGCCGGGCTGGGTGACAACCGAGACGATGCGTCGCCAAGCGGCCTCAAGACCGCGTGCTGCCCAAGCCTCGCGATGGGTTTGGATTGTGTCTTGAAACCGGGCCACGGAGGTGACGTCTAAAGAATCGGGCTCTTCCGTTTCACCACCTGGGATCGGAACCTCGGTGCCTATGATATAGAATAGTTTTTCGGGGTCTGGCGCATGGGTTTCGGCCACGGTGCAAAGATCGGCTGCACGCTCGGCGATCTTCGCAAAGCTGGGGTTCGGTTCGTCGCCACAGGCCATGCTGGCATCTAGATGGATCTTCGTGAATCCAGCCTCAACATAAAGCCGGACCAATTCACGCGCCTTGTCCATTGCCTGATCGATGGGCTCGGATTTCCAGGGGTTCGGACCTAGATGATCGCCGCCGAGGATCAACTGATCCATAGGGACACCCGCGTCGCCCGCCATTCCAGTAAGCCAAGACATGAAGTCTTTGGGCGTCATACCGGTGTAACCACCTTCCTGGTTGACTTGATTGCAAGTGGCCTCGATTACAGTGGGGTGGCCGGTTTCGGCGGCATAAGCCAACACGGCGCGCAGGACATGTTCGTTGGCCGTGCAGAAACAAGGCATGCCGATGGGTTTGCCTGCGCGGTTGCTGGCAATCAGGTCTTGAACAAGGCTCATGCCATCTGTTTCTTCGGCGTCGCGGTGCAAAGGAAATCGGCGATCTCGGAAGGGCTGGAATTGCCTTCCATCGGTCCGCGTCGCGTTACAGCGATTGCACCTGCCGCGTTGGCCCGTTGTCCAGCCTCGAACAGGGACGCGCCCTGTGCGAGCAACGAAATGAACGTTCCGCCGAAGCAGTCTCCCGCACCCGTCGGGTCGATTTCCTCAACTGGATGCCCATCGAAATCGTGGCGCTCACCGCGGCCGACTATTGTCGCCCCTCTTGCGCCGCGCTTGATGGCAATCACCTCGGCACGGGACTTCAGAAGGAGATCAATGGCGGCCTCTTCGCCGAGATCCGGGAAAAGGAAGTCCAAGTCGCTGGTGCTGGGGAGCAAGCAATGGCTGAGCTCTATCGTTTCCAGCATAGCCGTTCTCGCCTCGTCGTCTCGCATCAGTTCGGGGCGTGCGTTCGGATCACAGGTGATCCATCCGCCAGCCTCGCAGACCTTCCGAACAGTCGGCATGATCTTGGCACGCATCGAGGGCGCTCCGAGCGATGACGCGGACACATGAAGCATGGTTTTGGCTGGATCCAGAAGTGCGGGTGACACGTCGAACGCATCGGCTGCGGTGCCCTGCAGATGGAAAACAAAATCGCGATCCCCGTTGTCGTAGTAAGAGACAAAGGCGACGCCTGTGCTGTGCGACGCCGAGACATGCACGCCCTTGGTGCCCACCCCGTCCTGTTCAAGACGGGCCAAAACGCTGCGGCCAAACCCATCGGCACCGACACCGCCGATCATCTGCGTGCGCGCACCCAGCCTTGCGGCCTGATCCAGAAAGATTGCGGGGGCACCGCTTGGATAGGGTCCGGAATAGTCCGAGATCTTTTGTAATGCGCAATTTCGGCTGTGCGACACGAATTCCACGAGGATTTCACCGATGGTCGCAATGGTTTGGATATCAGACATTTTCTTCTCCCGTCCCACGGAAAATCTAGGCAAGTGTTTGACATGTGTCAAAGATTGGGAAGGTTTTTTACCGCCTGAACAGATATGCGGACGATGGGCGCAAGATGAGGTAAAGCCATGGCAAGAGTAAAGCCGAAAAGACAACAGTCCACTCTTTGAACGTTTACAGCGGCCAAGATGCGTCTTGCGACCAGGCACTTCTAGATTACGTCATGCAACGGATCTGGCAAAGTTGGCGAAATGTTACCAGCGAGTTTCTCGAAACTTCAGGCTGATGCTGATCTGCGCCCAGATCAGCATGCCGTGAAGCCGCCATCAATCGGCAGTGTGACACCCGTGATCATTGATGCTCCATCGCTCAGGAGGAAAGCGATAGGTGCCGCTATTTCATCCTCAGTCGCCCAACGGCCTAAGGGCATTTGAGAAAGGAATGTGTCACCAATCTCAGGGCGCCCCCAGTAGAAGGCCGACATCTCTGTCATAACAACGGTTGGATTAACGCTGTTGACCCGTATCTGATATTGCCCCAACTCCATGGCAGAAACTCGGGTAATATTATCGAGTGCGGCCTTTGAAGAGCCATATGAAATATGCCCCTTCAAAGCGACAAGAGACGCCTGAGACGAGACATTCACAATTGCGCCCCCCTTTTTCAATCGGATCATAGATTGAGAGGCATACTTCGTGACCAACAAGGCCCCGCGCGCGTTGATCGAAATAACCTTGTCAAATACATCGATATCGGTGTCCATCGGGGAAGCGATTTCCCCTCCAAATCCCCCGCAGTTGACCACGCCCCACAGCTCGAGATCATGTAAGGCGTTTCGAATGCTGTCCTCCGACTCCAGATCGAACGGGCGAGTCTTACAGCCTGTCTCAGTGGCCAATTTCGCCAAAACCGATGTGTCCCGCCCACTTGCGATCACATCCGCCCCGGCGTTGCAAAGCAGACGCACGGTTGCGGCTCCAATGCCACCGCTTGCGCCTGTTACTAGGATTGGGCCTTTATCGAATCCAGACATGTCAGAGGTCCTTTTATAACTTCGCAGAGAACGTTTTAGCGTCGAACTCCATCTAGCGCGTTCAGTTGCCCTTATGGCATTGCAGTTGAGCGAAGCCTAGTGGCGGTTGGGACTGATGCTGTAACTGTCCTCCTTTGTGGATCATTGCAGACCACCTTGGCGCATTGATGCCTTCGGGAAGCGGTTACAGGGTTTTGTCGCAAATTTTGATAGATTGCGGGTTCATGCATTGCGCTGCACACAGTTACCCAGCGAGCGCCGCGAATTGCTGGAATGCCGATTGGCCCGTCGCCTCGAATTGTCGCTTGCGGATCATGTGCGCGACTTCGATGCCTTCCAAAGTTGCAGAAGCTGAATTGAAGGATTTGAAACCCTTCATTTGTCACGTAAGTTTTTTGATGAACCGGTGGTCCTGTTCTATGATGTTGTTCAAATGCTTGACTTGGAAGATTTCGATCAACCAGAACCAACCGTTCAAAATCAGCTCGCAATTGATATTCCGCAGTCCGGCCAGATTTGCCCCGCTTTTGTCGATTACCGCCCTATCGGGGAAGCAGTTGTTCCCGATTGCGCGGCTAAAGAATGCGGTTGCCGCCGCCTCATCCCGGCGTTCTGACAACATGAAATCAAGAGTTTTCCCGAATTTGTCGAAGGCTTGATAGCAGTAGGTCCACCTGCCTTTCACTTTGATGAAAGTCTCGTCCATGCGCCAAGATACAGCAGTCTTCCACTTTGGTTTGTGGGCTTCCATGGCAATCAAAGGGGAGAACTTTATCACCCAACGGTTCAGCGTTGCATGGTCAATTTCGACCCCACGTTCCGCCATAATCTCCTCCAGATCACGATACGAAACAGCATACCGTGCATAGAAAAACACAGCGTACAGTATCACGGATCTGGGTTAATGACTGCCTTTGAAATCAATCGTCACGTTCTTACACCCACCCTCGAATTCAAAAGACGGCCGCTACCACAGGCTACCAAGCAAGCCCATATTCTAAAAGTTTGCGACAGAACCCGATGGAGATGCCCAATGCCCCGATCATCATGGCGGACCCGACAAACAGAGAAAAGAACATGCGCGACCTACTCAGCCGGTTGCGTGCGCGGCGCCGCCCAATCGATCACAAGCCGTGTAGCGAACATGCCAGCAATCAACGCCGCGACAAAGAGGATCACGCGGCTGTCCAACGTGCCCAAAGCTGGCAGTGCGCCGCCAGGGCAAAACCCTGCAATCCCCCAGCCAACGCCAAAAATGCCGGCACCTGTCAAAAGCTTCGCATCAAGCTTCCTATTTTGTGGAATGTCGAATGTCGGCTCAAACACTGGCGTCGGCCTTTGCAGCACCAGCCGATAGCCGATGAACGTCACAATGACGGCACCACCCATCACAAAGGCAAGACTTGGGTCCCAACTACCCGCAACATCGAAAAAGTTGATGACTTTTGCCGGATTTGCCATGCCGGACATCGCAATACCGGTACCGAAAATTGCGCCCGTGAGGAAGGTCAAAAGCGTTCGCATGGCTTATCCTCCCAGGAGGTGACGGATCACATAGACGGTCAGCCCAGTGGTCAGCATGAAAGTGGCCGTCGCCGCAAAAGAGCGGGGCGATAGACGTGCCATCCCGCAAACACCGTGGCCAGAGGTGCAGCCACTGCCCAGGGTGACACCGATACCGACGAGAACGCCGCCAAAGATCAGCAGCAGAGTCGCGGACGGAACTGCAATTTCCGGCAATCTGCCCGTCAGCGCGAAGTATATCCAAGGCCCCGTAACCATGCCCAAGAGCATCGCTGCGCGCCATGTCCAGTCATACCTGCTTGCGGGCCACATAGCGCCCGCCAGAATGCCGGTTGCCCCCATGATGCGCCCACGCAAAAGCATCAGGCAGACAGCGGCAAGACCGATCAGCGCGCCCCCCGCGAGAGAGGCCAGTGGTGTAAAGGTTGTTTCCATGGCTCAAAGCTTGCAGGTTGAGATGCCGACCAGACGGTACAGCGGGCAGAACCGGACCAGCGCAGTCAGAATAAGGATCAGTGCAACAGCCATACTGCCATAGGCTAGCGCAGCGTTGGACCAAATGGCAGGGATGTTCAGCAGGGGTAGGATGATCAATGCAATGCCCAGAATAGCTCTGAGCAGGCGATCGGGGCTTCCGAGATTGGCAATCATGTCTTTATCCTTTCTGAGGTTACTGTTGTCTTATTGATCCGAAATGGTGCGCCCGTCTGTGACTTTGTCACCAGAAGCCATGTCTCTCAGGGTGCGGCTGCCAAACGTCCAATGGCCGCAGGATCGCGCAGTTCGATAACGCCGCGACTTAGGGTCACTCATCCACGCCGCTCAAATTCCATCAATTGCCGCGAGACGACTTCCCGCGCTGTGCCCAGTTCCACCGCCATTTGCTGGTGTGTCAGATGCAACGTCTTTTGCGCATCCTGAAGGTCGAACAGCTTTTGTGCCACGCGGATGTCCATGCGTTTGAAGGCAATTTCTTCGATCACCATGAAAAGGTCGGTGATCCTTTTTGAATACGACTCGAAAACGAAAGCGCGAAACTCCTTCGAAACCGCCATCAATTCATCAAATGTGTCGCGCGGGATCAGGATCGTTTCGACATCCGTTTCCGCGACACCTTCGGCAGAATAGTCTTCAAACGCGAGGAGGCATGCCGTGGTGAGCACGCAGCCTTCTCCGGCATGCACACGGTAAAGCACGATCTCGCGACCCGCTTCGGAAAGTTGCTGTACCCGCACCGTACCTGACACCAGAAGCAACAGGTTTTCCGCCGGTTTGCCAGGCCCAAAAATCACTGTACCCTTCTTCAAAACCGCCGTAACAGCCTGAGTGTCGAGCAGGTCTGAAACCGCCGGCGAAAGGTTCGCAAGACCGGGAAATTTGAACCGCCATGTAAGATCTTTGAGCATGTCTTCGTCCTTGTCGCGGTTTTTGTAACTCCCGGATCTCAGGCGGCGATTGATCTTTGTCAAATGGGCGACGTCACTTTGGATGCAGACATTGGCTAACCGAACAAGGGAGACATCCCCATGGCCAAGGCTACGCCAGAAATTTGCATCGCTTTCTACTCACGGTCGGGCCACTCAAAGCGGTTGGCAACCAAATTGGCCGAGGAATTGCATGCCGATGAGGTTGAGATAACAGCACCGAAGTATAGCGGTCGTTTCTTGGGATACATGCGCGCGGGTTTTGACAGTGTCCGTCAAAAGGGTGCACTGGCATCTCAGGCTTTTGACACTTTGAAAAAGTATCGCCATCTGATCCTCGTTGGCCCGGTTTGGACCTCCTATCCTGCCGTGCCGTTGCGCGCCTTGATGCGGCAGGGTGACGCCCTGCCGCAGGCTGTTTCCCTTTTCCTCACATCAGGCGCGCATTCGCCACCATTGAAAGCCTTTGCTGCTGGCGCGGCCGACCTTGGCCGTCCTCTTATTGCAACAGGTGTCTTGCCCAACTCTGCCGAAGACACCGCGCAAGAGGATCGCACAATCGCGCAGTTTCTGCTCGAGTTGAAAGAGCAGGACGCATTAATCTCCCGGAATTGAGATCAATCAATTGCTGCTTTGCGACCCCCTTTATTGTGGTCTCTACAGGAGAAAAACGTGGCCGACGTCATTTTCAGAACCCAAGGCATCACTAAAGTATACGATTCTGGCGAGGTCAAAGTCTTCGCTTTGGCAGGGGTTGATCTGGAACTTTACGAGGATGAGTTGACCGTATTGCTGGGCCCATCCGGCAGCGGCAAATCGACGTTTTTGAACATCCTCGGTGGGTTGGATCACGCAACCGAGGGACGTGTATGGTTTGAAGACACCGAGCTGACCGATCTGCCTGACCGGGGGCTGACGAAGTACCGCCGGGATCATGTGGGCTTTGTTTTTCAGTTCTACAATCTGGTCCCCAGCCTGACCGCACGCGAAAACGTGCAATTGGTCACAGATGTTGCTCCCGATCCGATGCCCGCCGAAGGGGCGCTTGAACTGGTTGGGCTTGGCAAAAGGATGGATCACTTCCCGTCCGAGATGTCAGGCGGTGAACAGCAGCGTGTCGCCATCGCGAAACACCCGCAGATTTTGCTCTGCGATGAACCAACTGGTGCGCTCGACAGCACCACGGGCGTACAGGTTCTTGACGTACTACGCGACAATGACGAACGTTTCGGCTCGACAACGGTAGTCATCACCCACAACGCCGAAATTCAGCGCATGGCGCATCGGGTGATCTTTTTCCAGGACAGCAAGATCAGTGAAGTGCGTACCAACGAAAAGCGCTTTGCCCCGTCCGAGATTTTTTGGTGAGCGGGATGCAGGCGATAGACCGCAAACTGCTGCGCGATTTCAAGCGACTTTGGATACAGGCTGTCGCCATCACGCTGGTTCTGGCCTGCGGTTTGGCGATCCTGCTGACGTCGGTGGGCATGCAAAACGCGCTGTCAGAGACGCGTGCGGCATACTATGAACGCAACCGTTTTGCCGATGTCTTTGCGGTCACGAAACACACTCCCCGCTCTTTGCTCCCAGAGATCGCACAGATCGACGGGGTTCTAAGCGTTGAGGCGCGTATTTCCGGTGAAGCGATCCTTGGTATCCCCGATCGCATGCGCACAGCCGTCGGGCATATCCTGTCCTATCCTGAAACCAACGATCCAGTGTTAAATGTTCCATTGCTCGTCTCGGGTCGCTTCCCCGATCCTCTCAGCACCAACCAGGTTGTGGTGAACGCGCCCTTCGCAAAGGCCAATGAATTTTCCGAAGGTGACAGCTTCAGCGCCAATCTGCGCGGTTCGAAACGCGAATTGACCATCGTTGGCACTGTGCGGTCGCACGAATTCATCTACACCATCCGCCCCGGTGCCATGATGCCTGACAATGCGGCCTTCGGGATCATCTGGATGCCCGAACGTGCCGCCGCTGCCGCCTACGACATAACAGGGGCTTGCAACAATATATCGCTGTCTCTCGCGGCAGGCGTTCAGACCGCCCCGGTCGTCGATGCACTTGATACTCTGCTGGAACCATTTGGCGAGTTGGGGGCCTATGACCGCACGACGCATCAGTCAGACGCCTTTCTGGACGCTGAGATCAATCAGCTCAAAGGCATGACCACGATTCTGCCGCCGATCTTCTTTGGTATATCCGCGTTTCTGGTCAGCATGGTCATGGGCCGGGTCATCGCGCTGGAACGCAGCGAGATTGGTCTACTCAAGGCCATCGGGTACTCCAAAACCGAGATTTGTTTGCACTATCTGACGCTCTCCGGGCTGATCGCTGTCGTGGGAGTTGGCGTCGGCTGGATGGCCAGCACCTCGCTTGCGCGCGACACGGCGGCGCAATACGCAGAGTTCTTCAACTTTCCATTCGTGATCTTTCGGGTGTCCTATTGGGTCTATGCGGCAGCGGGTCTCGCCGGGCTGTTGACCACCAGCCTTGGGGCCACACAAGCCGCCTTGAAGGCCGCCAAGCTGGCACCGGCGATTGCAATGCAGCTCCCTGCCCCGCCTCGGTTCAAGCGGTCATTCATAGATGAGGCAATGGCGCGGATGCGGCTGGCGCAGTCTACCGTCATGACCCTGCGCTCGTTGCTGCGTTTGCCTCTGCGCAGCTTTCTGACGTCTCTTGGCCTCGCCTTTGCCGTGGCATCGGTGATCGCGGCAACCTTTATCAATGACGCACTGGATGAGATTGTCGATCTCGCATTCCACCAGACCAACCGGCAGGACGCTTTGCTGTTTTTTGCAACAGACGTGGCCGAAGACGCGCGCCATCTACCCGGCGTGCTGCAAGCCGAAAGCCAGCAGTTTCACACGGCCATCCTTCGCCACGGTCATCTAAGCAAGCGCGCAGCGGTTGAGTCCCGCCGCCCCGGCAATGACCTGAGCGGGGTTCTGGATTCCGAGGGCCACTTCCTGAATGTCTCCCCCGGTGGGCTTGCGCTGTCCGAACGACTGGCCGGACATCTTGAGGTGCAGGCGGGCGACGGCGGCTCGATGGGCTTGATCTGGTTGCCGTCATGAAAACAAGGGAGTGACCCAATGTTCTATTCCGCCCGCATTTTGGTTCTGATCGGTTTGGGGGTCACCCTTGTGGCCGGGTTGTCTTACGTCAGTTTTCGCGAGGATCCTGTACCGGTCGATCTTGCTACCGTCACCCGTGGCCCACTTGAAGTGACGATAAACGCGGACTGTCAAAGTCAGGTACGGGATCTCTTTGAAGTCGCCTCACCAATTTCGGGCACGGCTCTGCGTTCGCCTGTATCTGAGGGCGATGTGGTGCGCGCGGGCGAAACAGTTGTTGCCATCGTGCAACCGGCTTCATCCGGCTTGCTGGACGCATTGGCGCAGCTTCAGGGTGAAACTGACTTACAAGAGACAATGGCCACTAAACTCGTGGCCGAGACCGATCTGAAACAAGCTGAGGAAATGGCCCATTTTGCCCAGTCGCAATTTGATCGAACGCAGGCTCTGGTCACCCGCGGTGTCGCCTCGATCACACGGTTGGAAGACGACACACAGCGTCTTGCTTTCGCGAATGCGACGATCGAGGCCGCTCGGGCACGCATTGAAGTGGCAGACGGGGCCATCGAACGCGCCCGCGAGACACTGCTACAGGCCGAAAACGCGGATGTATCAGCGAATGGGTGCTGCGTTGAGGTCAGGGCCCCCAGTGATGGTGTTGTGTTGTCGGTTGCAGCGGTCAGCAAACGGCCAGTGACCATCGGCACCCCGTTGGTCAGCACCGGTGATCCCAATGAACTTGAACTGGTAACCGATATTCTATCAAACGACGCGGTGCGGCTCAGCCTCGGCGCGTTGGCCTATTTTGAATGTTGGGGCGGTACGGAGGTTCTTGAGGCCATGTTGGACAGGATTGACCCCAAGGCCCGCACCAAGATCTCAGCACTGGGGATCGAAGAACAGCGGGTCGATGCGTATTTCGATCTGACAACGCCCGCTGACAAACCGCCCAATCTGGGCGACGGATTTTCTGTCTTTCTGCGGATTGTCGAATGGCGCACCGATGATGCCCTTCAGATCCCGCTTAGCATTGCATTCCGGTCTGACGATGGCCGGGCGGTCTTTGTGGCCATCGACGGGTTGGCCGAGAGGCGTGCTGTGACACTGGGGCGACGCAATGACCGAATGGTCGAGCTGCTGAGCGGTCTGGAATTCGAAGAGCGGGTTGTGACGCATCCAAGCGACGATATCGCCACTGGCGTTTCCTTGGTGGAAAGGGATGCATTATGAGTATGAAACGTAAATCTTCGCGCGGCCTTGATGCCCAATGGCACGCAGCTTTGGGACAGGTGACCGGCGGTCTTTCCCCGGCGGCCCTTGCGACGGCCTATCTTGACTGGTGGCTGCACATGATTGGATCGCCGGAAAAACAGGCGGAGCTGATACGGCTTTCTTTGAAGCTGTCAGAACAGGAGGATCAGAAAGATCCTCGGTTTGCAGATCCAGCTTGGCAGAAATACCCATACAATTTCCTGTCGCAGAGCTTTCTAGCCGCAGAAAATTGGTGGAACGCCGCGACGACAGATGTGCACGGCGTTGATCCGAAACATGCCAAGATCGTCAATTTCGCAACACGTCAGTGGCTTGATATGTTTTCACCCGCAAACTTTGCGGCAACCAATCCGCTGGTCCAAAAACGAACGCAAGAAGAAGGGGGCCAGAACCTGTGGCGGGGTTCGCGATACTGGATGGAAGATTTCAATCGTCTGCTCGCCAAAGCACCGCGCACGTCAGGCAAGTATGTGGTTGGCAACGATCTGGCTGCGACACCAGGCGATGTCGTGATGCGGAATGATTTGGTGGAGGTGATCCGATACCGACCGACGACCGCGAAGGTGCATCCCGAGCCCATCCTGATCGTACCTGCGTGGATCATGAAGTTCTATATTCTAGACCTGACAGCGCAGCACTCTATGGTTGCCTACCTGCGGGATCAGGGGTTTGAGGTTTTCATTCTGTCTTGGAAAAATCCGGATGAAGCTGACGCCGATCTGTCGATGCAGGACTATATTGACCAAGGTGTCCGGGCCGCAATCTGTCAGGTGAAAAAAATGGGCCACCCCCGGTTGCACACGGCGGGATATTGTCTGGGCGGCACTCTTTTATCAATAGTAGCTGCTGCGATGGCACGCGATGGGGATGACAGCCTTGCCAGCATCAGTCTGTTGGCCGCTCAAGTGGATTTTTCCGAACCGGGTGAGTTGGGGCTATTCATCAACGAAAGTCAGGTTGCATTTCTTGAAGATATCATGGCGACACACGGCTATCTCAAGGCCGATCAGATGGCCGGTGCGTTTCAATTGCTACGTTCGAATGATCTGATCTGGAGCCGCGTAATCCGCCATTATCTTTTGGGCGAACGGACCCCGGATAATCCGCTGATGGCGTGGAATGCGGATGCGACACGCATGCCTGCGCGTATGCACACTGAATACCTGCGCCAGTTGTTTTTGAAGAACGATCTGGCAAAGGGGCGGTTCGGGGTCGATGGCAAGGCCGTGGCGTTGAGCGACATCAGAGCTGACATTTATTGTGTTGCAACTGAGACAGATCATGTGTCGCCGTGGAAATCAGTGTACCGGCTGGCCCTGTTGACCGATACAGACGTCACTTTTGTCCTGACCAATGGCGGCCACAACGGCGGAATTCTGTCTGAGCCGGAACACAAAGGGCGACACTTCCGGTCCGCGCACAAGAACGAAGGCGATGCGCACATGACCGCACCCAAATGGTTTGACGCGCATGCTGCCCAGGATGGCTCATGGTGGCCACATTGGGCCACTTGGTTAAAAGATCATAGCAATCCCCAAACGAAAACCGCGACCCCCAAAAAATCTTTGGGAGCCGCGCCCGGCAGCTACGTTTTTGGGTAAATTTGGGTCTCAGTTCTCTTTTACTGCAAAAGCCTTGGTACTCATCTCAACCAGTTTGCCGGTTTCGGCCTGATACTGGTCCATCGCCTTTTGAATGAATTGCACTTGGATGTGCTGCAGGTCGGCGACATTCTTGCAATGCAGGATTTCGTGCTGCGTTTTCACGTCCTCTTTGATCCGTTCAGCAACAAAATGGGCGACTTCTGCACTCATATCACTGACAGCTTCAATCCAGGCTGTTCCCATGCCCATCATACTGCCGAGTCCGGCCTCCTGAAGCTGGGTAATCGCACTCAACGGTGCCTCGCTTGTCGGTGCTTTTTCTTCTCGTGGTGATTTGTTTGCCATCGTCAGTCCTCCGGTGAGTGTTCAGATGGTGTGATCTTACTACACGCATGCCGCCACCTTTTGACATGGCTCAATCAGCCTCCCCTTTACTGCGGATACTTCCATCAAATCAGACGCAAAGGATGCATGATGGGTGATGAGGGTCTTCAAACCGGTCTGACGGAGGTCGAGGTGCGCGCCGCCCGCCAGATACACGGCTGGAACGAGCTACCCACTGTGAAGCAAACCAGCCCCTTGCGCGTGCTGCTCCGGCAATTCTCCAGTTTTCTGGTGCTGATCCTGATCGTCGCTGCCGCTGTCGCCCTTGCACTGGGAGAACGGGTGGACGCGTTGACCATCGGGTTGGTGGTCATCTTGAATGCAGGCCTTGGGTTCGTGCAGGAATGGAAAGCTGAAACCGCGCTCAACGCGTTGCGCGACATGCTCTCCCCCCAAGCGATGGTCCTGCGCGATGGTCGAGAGCGGGTCATCGCGGCCAGAGACATCGTGCCTGGTGACATTCTGATTCTCACACCGGGGACCAAGATAGCGGCGGATGCCAAACTGCTCCGCGCAGCAGATTTTTCGGTCGATGAAAGTGTCTTGACCGGCGAGTCTGTTCCAGTGGCGAAGGGGGATGCTGACGAAAGCAACGCCGTATTTGCAGGAACCTCAGTCACTGCTGGCCGGGCCGAAGCGCAAGCCACGGCAACTGGTGGCGCAACCGAGTTCGGTAAGATCGCGCATCTCACAGGGTCCGTTGGGACAAAAACGACCAACCTCCAAGTTAAGCTGGGGCATCTGGCCCGCCAGCTCGGCATCGCCGCTCTTTTGGTTGCTGCCGGGGTTTCGGGCCTTGGTATTTGGTTAGGGCGCGACCTGACTGAGATGGTGATGACGGGCCTGTCCTTGTCTGTCGCGATGGTCCCTGAAGGCTTGCCCGCTGTTGTGACTATCACCTTGGCACTAGGCGCGACCGCAATGGTACGCCAGAACGCATTGGCGCGGCGGTTGCAGGCCGTTGAAACGCTCGGTGCCGCGTCGGTGATCTGCACTGACAAAACCGGCACGCTGACCGAGAACAAGATGACCGCAACACAAATCTGGACTTTAGACCGCGACTACAATGTGACCGGTACCGGCTACGACCCGGTCGGCCATATCGAGTGGAATGGCGCACGTATTCGTGCAGCGGATGACTCGGTGCTCGGCGCACTCCTGAAAACCGGGCTCTATTGCAGCCATGCGCATCTGAACTGCGAAGGCGACGATTGGCAGATGGTTGGCGCGCCGACCGAAGGGGCGCTGGTCACGCTGGGCTACAAAGGGTGGTGCGACCTGCCCCACGAACGCAACCTACTGGCAGAACTACCTTTCAGCAGTGCACGCAAGCGGATGTCAGTGTTGTACCAGTCAGGTACCCGCGTTGAGGTATTGACCAAAGGCGCACCGGAACGTGTGCTTGAGGTCTGTACCCATGTGATGACGCAATCAGGTGCAAGTCCCCTTACCGAGGAGGACCGCACAAGCATTGAGCAAGCCTATTCACAAATGGCGGAAAAGGGCCTGCGCGTCATGGGCTTTGCGCAACGTAGCGCGCCCGATCACCAGATCGTCGAAGATGGCATGATGTTTCTTGGCCTCGTTGGTTTGATTGATCCCCCGCGCGAAGAGGTCCGCGGTGCTATCGCAATGGCCAAGTCGGCGGGTATTCGCGTGGTGATGATCACTGGCGACAGCCCCATTACAGCCAAGGCCATTGCAGGGCAGCTTTCCCTTGACATCAAGAAACATCTGACAGGCGACGCGCTGGATGAACTTGACGACAATCGATTAAGCGATGTCTTACGCGGTGATGTCCTTTTTGCGCGTACTAGGCCGGAACAGAAAATGCGCATTGTCTCTGCCCTGCAAGCGCAGGGACAGATCGTCGCGATGACTGGCGATGGGGTGAATGACGCGCCTGCCCTGAAACAGGCCGACATTGGCGTGTCCATGGGGATCAGGGGAACCGATGTGGCGCGCGATGCGTCGGATCTGGTTCTGCTGGACGACAACTTTGCCACGATTGTCCGCGCAATTGGCGAGGGGCGAAGACAATTTGCAAACGTCCAAAAATTTGTGCGCTACTTGCTGTCTTCGAATGCAGGAGAGGTGATTGCGCTTGTCATCAACATCGCCATCGGCGGGCCACTGGTTTTCCTCGCGACACAGATTTTGTGGATGAACCTTGTGACGGATGGGGTCACCGCAGTCGCGCTGGGGCTGGAGAAGTCAGAACCCGATCAGATGCAGCAACGCCCCCGCCAAAAGAATACACCCATTCTGGGTGCTCGCGGGATCGTGACTATCGTTCTGCTGGGCACGTACACCGGGCTGTCGAGCCTTTGGATCTTTTTCCACCTGATGGATTTGGGTGTGGACCTCGCGCGCACCACGGCCTTCACAGCTATGATCGTCTTTGAGAAGGTCAGCGTCTTTGCCTTCCGCTCATTGCACCTGACCACCTCGCGGATCGGGTGGTTCAGCAATCCATTTCTGCTTGCAGCGCTTGCAATCACGCTAGGTGCGCAGGTCCTCGCCGTCTATTGGCCACCATTGCAGGTACTGCTGCATACTGTCCCGATAGGGGTTGATGAATGGGTGTTGATCGGTGCCTTCGCGCTGCCGATTATTTTTGTGCCGGAGATGCTCAAAGCAATCAGGCCGGTGGTGTTACCGTGCAAAGTAGTAGGCCGCGAGGCTGCCTAGGAAGGTTATCAACACCAGAATGGAGTCCAACCCAAGGTCCCGAAACCGGGGTTTGCGGCGCACGATCAATCCCGTGAGATAGATGGCCGTGACCAGCAACCCGAAGCCAAGGGCCAGACTGACAGTGCGCGAGGTATCTTGCAGGATTGGCCCCGCGCGAAACAGGACGTCTGCCGGGAAGACCAGCACAAGCATGATCAAATTACTGCCAAAGATGTTCGAGATCGCCATGGTGTAGGCCCCGATCCGCACAGCGGCGATGCTTGTGGTCAGTTCAGGTAGGGAAGTCGCGGCAGCCAGCAGCGTCACGCCAATGAACCCGGAGCCAAGCCCCGATTGATCGGCAATCCGTTCCGCAAAAATCACCAGCAGCAGCCCAAAGAGCAGAATGGCAAGACAGGCCGCAACTGCCTGCCAGATCAGGGCAGCGTTTCCGGCCTTGCCCAGACCCGTAGGCGCAGGAAAGGCCAGCGGATCGGGATCGGGCAGGTCAACGGGCACCCAATCGCTGCTGTCATCATACCGCCTGAGCAACCAAATCGCGCCGCCGTAGATCACCGCGATGACGACACTGCCCAAACCAACGCCAGCGACCACGAACGTCTCACCCAGACTGGTGATGATCAGCGCCACGGAAAGCAAAAGAACCAGCAACGTGGCTTCAAGCGCGTGGTTGGCTTTACGCGGGTAATTGGTAATCGGCCCCCTCGCCCAGAAATCGGACATCGCGAGGATCGCGGTTTGCAGCGCGATGCCGCCAAACAGATTGTTCAACACCAGATCCCCCGCTTGCTGTACGGCGGCGGTGAGCGTGGTTGCAACCTCGGGTAAGGACGTTGCCAGGGAGAGCAGCAGCAATCCGACCAGCGATTTGGCAAGCTTGAACCGATCCGCCAATGCATCAGCTAGATACGCCAGCCGCGCACCCGCAATCCAGACGCAAGTCGCGCAGGTGGCGAAGACCAGCAGACTTTGAACGAGCGTTGTTGCGGGAATAAGCATTTCTTACGGTTAGAAAGGTTTCGCCCGATACACTTGATCTTGCTCAATTGCGCCGCGCAATGGCTCCCCTATTCTGCGAGAATGATCAAAGAACACGGACACAGCCCACAAGAAATCACTGATCGTCTTTCTCAAGGCAAGAAATACAGCCCACTGAAGGACATGATTTATGGCGGTATCGACGGCGCTGTGACCACCTTTGCCATTGTCGCAGGGGTCGAGGGCGCAGGGCTGTCACACAGCATTATTGTGGCCCTGGGGCTGGCCAATATTCTGGCCGACGGGTTTTCCATGGCGGCGAGCAATTATTCCGGGACCAAGGCCGAACTTGATGACCGCAAGCGCATCGCCCAGATCGAGGAAGCCCACATAGCGCACCACCCCGAAGGCGAGCGGGAAGAGCTACGCCAAATCCTTGCGTTGCGCGGACTTTCTGGCACCGTTTTAGACCAAGCAACGAATGCCATTGCGCAGAGCAAGGAGAAATGGATTGGTATGATGCTGACCGATGAATATGGCCTGGCGCGAGATGATCCTCATCCCACGCGCGCGGCATTGGCGACATTTATAGCCTTCTTAATGGCAGGTGCAGTGCCGCTGATCCCATTCGTCTTTGGCCTGCCGAATCCCTTTACCTTGTCGGTCTATGCAACGCTCTTGACGTTCTTTCTGATTGGAGCAGGCAAGAGCAGGTGGTCGTTATCTCCGTGGTGGCGCTCGGGCATAGAAACTCTGGTCATCGGCGGGATGGCAGCGCTTCTTGCATATGGCGTAGGGGGATTGTTCCACCCCGGATGATTGTTTTTGAGCGATGTCAATCTTATGCAACTGCGCCTCGATAGGATCACCGCAAGGATGGACCCCATTATGTTCACAAACGCTGTAAAACTATTATCGGTCAACAAGTTCGACATCAAAGTCGATCCCAGTTGGCTCATCATAGCAGCCCTCGTTACCTGGAGCTTATCACAACAGTTCTTCCCGGACGCTCTGCCCGGACAGTCCCCGCAGAGCTATTTGGCGATGGCAATCATTGCCATGCTGGGGCTTTTTGCATCCTTATTGCTCCATGAATTAGCGCATTCGGTCGTTGCCCGCCATCTGGGCGTGCCGATCAAGTCCATCACCCTGTTTCTGTTTGGCGGTGTGGCTGAGCTTGAAGCCGAACCAAAATCCGGACTGACCGAGTTTTGGATCGCCATCGCAGGTCCGTTGATGTCGCTGACGCTGGCGCTTGGGTTTTGGAGCCTGTCAGGTGCGGCCACCCTGACGGGCTTGGCACCTGCTGTTACTTCTGTTCTGTCCTATCTGGCGTTGATCAATCTGGTGCTGGCGCTGTTCAATATGGTCCCCGCCTTCCCGCTCGATGGCGGTCGTGTGTTGCGCGCCTACCTGTGGCACCGGTCTGGCGATGTGCTGGCGGCGACACGCACCGCAGCACGGTCAGGCACATTCTTTGCTTACTTCCTGATGGCGCTTGGGGTGACAGCCTTGTTTCAAGGTGCGATTGTTGCGGGCCTCTGGCAGATCATGATCGGTGGCTTTGTCCTGATGGCGGCGCGTGCCGCTTACACAAACCAACTCACAAAATCCGTATTCGATGGGCACAAGGTGGCTGGGCTGATGACACGTGACCCGATCACCGCACAGCCAGAGATGACCTTGGCCGCTTTCGTCAACCAGATCATGCTAAAGCGCAATGTCACCTTTGTTCCGGTGACAGAAGGTTCGGTGCTTCTAGGCCATATCGACCGCACTGTTCTCTCCGGTATTGACCGCGAGAATTGGGCGAGCACTCAGGTCGGTGACGTATTTGTTGGCCTGCACGACGCTGTCATGGTCGCTCCTGACACCCTTCTGCCAGCTCTCATGGAGAGGATTAGGAAAACCGGACAGCGCAAGTTCATGGTTGTCTCGGGCCATCAACTGCAAGGGGTGATTACCTTGTCTGACCTTGCCGCTTACCTGAATCAAAGTGTGCAATCGCCGGCCAAATAGAAAGACCGGCTCGAACTGAACTCGGGCCGGCTGAAACTGTCGTTGAGGAGAGGATTCGTTAGTCCGTGAAATAGCTTAGATCATACGATGGACAGGCACGCGCATTTTGCCAGATGATTGATGCGTTGCGTGGTGCTGCCAAGGACCAGACTGGACAAACCACTCAATCCACGACGCCCGGTAATGATCAGGTCCGCATCAATCTCATCGGCATGCTGCAAGATCTCAGTGGCGGCATCACCATGTGGCATATGCGTCTTGATATCCTTAAAGAACATATCGGCCGCGATGATCAGGGCTTCATCGAGCACATGCTGTCCAGCCTTTTCGATTTCATCAAAACTGGGTTTGGTAATCGCTGCGTGATAGCCGGACATCGCACCAACAACGAATGCCGCTGTTTCGGCATGTGGCACATGAACCAGTGTCACGGTACCGCCATAGTGCTTTCCAAGATCGAACGCGGTCCGCGCGCCTTTCTTGGCTTTGTCCGAGCCATCAAGGCCAACTATGATTTGTCTAAACATACATTCTTCCTTTTCCATTGACCCACACTCTGGGTCTACACAGCGATCAGTTCGCCAAGATGGGTTTCAATGTCACCGATTGATTGGGCTGACAGATCTTTGGGGATCTCGCCGATCAGAACGGCCGACAGTGGCCCTTTAAGATGTGCCCGCAGCAATCCCATCATGTGTGGACCTGCGATGAGTACGAACCGATCAAACCTCTTGCGGCGGCAAGCCTCTGACAGCCCGTCAATAACTTCTTTTGCAAAACGATTTTCGGCCATTTCCTTTGGTGATTTCTGCGCCACGGCTGAAACACCTGGCCCACCTATACTGTGGCCAACTCCGGCTTTGTCGCGCGGCATTGGTATCTCCGGCGCGTGCCTACTTTGGTCACCCACAGCCGTCAAACCGTTGCCCGGTCCCATATGCGCGTAGACGTTTGCGACACGCGCATTCGCCAGAACAACCCACGTCACGATTGGTTTCATTGAGGCCTCCTTGCACCTGATGTCCTCAGATGTGCCAGACCAGAACGAGGGGCGGTTGATGCACATCAATTCCGCCTTGCGCGCAAGGCGCAGCATTTGGCAGAGTCGGGCAAAGAGGAAACCTGCCATGGTCAATACAGCAACAGACAGCGCCATTTTGCACGCCATCATGGAAGCGGCCGTAGATGCCATGGTCGTATCGGACCAAACAGGAAAAATACTCCGCGCGAATGCTGCCGCTGCGCGCATGTTCCAGTTTGATGTAGATGAGATGCTGGGCCAAAGCGTCAACATGCTGATGCCCGAGGCTTTAGCCGTGCTGCACGACGGATTCATGGCACATCACATCAAAACCGGCGAAAAGCGGATCATCGATATTGGCCGCGATGTCGAGGGACAGCGCAAGGATGGGACTGTCTTTCCGCTGCATCTGTCCGTTGGGCATAGTGAGGTCGAGGGAAGGCGCATCTTTATTGGTATCCTGCATGACCTCACCAACCGCAAGGCGACAGAAGAAGCATTGGCGCGCTCGCAGCGGCTGGATGCCATTGGAAAAATGACAGGCGGCATCGCGCATGACTTCAACAACCTGCTGACCGTGATCGTCGGCAATCTTGAACTGCTGGAGATGCGTGGTGCTGACGACCGCCAAATGCCGCTGATCAAAGACGCGCTTGAATCCGCTGAAATGGGCGCAGACCTGACGACACGGCTGATGGTGTTTGCGCGGCGCAGCAACCTTAAACCTGTGAGATCAGACTTGCGGGAGGTCTGTGCGAATACACTGTCGCTGCTCAAACGCACGATTGGCGCAACCTACCGTATCAAAACCGACTTTGCCGCTGAACTTGATCCGGTCATGATAGACCCGGTTCAACTGCAATCCGCCTTGATGAACCTAGCGCTGAACGCACGTGACGCGATGGGCACGGGTGGCGAACTGCTGGTCTCTATCGCCAATGTGACGATTGACGACAACTATATGGCACAGGAAACAGATATCGAGCCGGGCGACTATGTGCGGTTGTCTGTCGGCGACGATGGCGCAGGCATGAGCCTTGAGGCGCAGCGTCGAGCGTTTGAGCCGTTCTTTACCACCAAAGCCGAGAGCGGCGGCACCGGGCTAGGGTTGGCGATGGTTTACGGTTTCGTGCGGCAGTCCGGCGGCCACGTCACGCTCTACAGCGAGTTGGGTCTGGGTACGAGTTTCGGTCTCTATTTTCCGGCAGTGGGGCATGTAACCGAGGCGGACGGCGTGCTCCCGACAGGCGTGAAACGACAAGAACCACCACGCGGCAAAGGCGAGACAATCCTCATTGTCGAGGACAACGAAAAGGTGCGAAAACTGTCGATCGAACGCATTCGCGATCTCGGCTTTGCAACACTGCACGCCGAGAGTGGTGACCGGGCTTATGAGATGCTCAAAGACGGCGCAGAGGTTGATCTGGTTTTTTCAGATTTGGTGATGCCGGGCACGTTGAACGGGTATGAACTGGCGGCGAAAATCACGGCTGAGTTTCCAGCGCTCAAAGTCTTGCTAACCTCAGGCTATGCGAGTGATGTGATTACCGGTGAGATGGCGCATGACGTTCATTTTGACATCCTGCACAAGCCCTACCGTCAATCGGAACTGGCGCAGCGGCTTCAGGCGCTCTTGGCCGATACTGCTGACGGCTGAATGAGCTTAACGTCACTCGCAAAGGTATAGCCGATTCCCCGCACCGTCTTGATGAGTTTGGGGCTTGAGGGATCGCGCTCGATCTTCTTGCGAAGGCGGGCGACTTGATTGTCGATGGTGCGGTCCAGCGGGCTCCATTCGACGCCTCCAGTTAGATCCATCAGCTGATCGCGTGACAGAACCCGCTTGGGACTGTTCAAAAACACGCTCAGTAGCTTAAAATCACCGCTGGTCAGATCGCAAGGCATGTTCTCCCGGTCGATAAGCTCAAGACGATCGGGAAATGCTGTCATACCGTCAAAACTGAAATGCACGCTGCCTTCAGCCACATTGGCCTCAGCAGTTGGCGCAGGCACACCAGACCTACGCAATACACTTCGGATACGCGCAACAACCTCACGCACATGGAATGGTTTGGTGATGTAGTCATCCGCCCCGACCTCAAGCCCAACGACACGGTCAATCACATCGTCTTTGCCCGTCACCATGATGATCGGCACTTGCGAAACGGTTCGGATCTGGCGGGCGATATCTATGCCATTGTCTGCACCCAGGTGCAGATCCAGTGTGACAAGTCTCGGCGGTGTATCCGCAATCACCTGCATCACCTGAGCGGCTGTTTCCGCCTCAACCACGCGAGCGCCTTCATCCTCCAGCACATTGCGCAAAAGGCTCCTGATCTTCTGATCGTCCTCAACAACAAGGATCGTCTGATCTTTCATCGGAATCTCACATGGTTGGCTGATGACTTGTACGAGTTGTTCAAACGGGAGTCACACCCAAGACCCCGCCTGTTACAAAACGATACAAAAATCAGCATCTGCACAATAATTCAAATTACACATGCAGATCAAGGTGACCTCAACTTAACGCGGAGGTCTGCCCAAATGTATGTCACGATTCCCAACGAATGCGCCATTGAAACTTCCACCGCACTTCTTGCCAGCGCGACACCTAAAACCGCGGAAGCGCGCCTGAAACCCGGCGCATACTTGTACTTTGAGGGTGATGAGGTCGAATGGCTTTATCAGGTCACAAGCGGCGTATTGCGACTGACCCGGCTTCTGGCGGATGGCCGCCGACAAGTCATTGCATTCGGCTATCCCGGCGACATCGTCGGCTTTCCAGCCAATGATCTGCACCACACTGATTGCGAGGCGTTGACAGACGTACGCTTGCAGCCCTTCCGCCGGTCCCATCTGGAAAACGGCGATGGCGATCCTGAACTGCACTGCGCCCTGCTACAGGCCGCATTGCGTGAAATCAGCGGGATGCAGGATCATTTCATGATGCTCGGGCGCAAGTCAGCGACGGAGAAGCTCGCCTCGTTCCTTTGTGTGCTCTCTGACCGTGTTGGCGAAGAACTGGGTGCCTACCGCCAAATCACCCTCCCCATGAGCCGCTCGGACATCGCCGACTTTCTGGGTCTCACCACAGAAACCGTCAGCCGCACATTCACGCAATTACGCAAGAGCGGGATCATCGCGATCGACAATATCCATACGATCATTGTTCAACGCCCGACCGCATTGCTAAGTCTTGCTGAAGGGGGCAACGATTGATTTGATTGGCTCTCCCCAAACGTAAAGCGAAAGCCACGCATAACCTACGTGGCTTTCAGCGTTTCAAGGGGCGGGCCACAAATCGCGCAAGTCTTGCGGCAGGTTGGCACGGACGTCTTCAACTTCGCCCCGGCTGATCCTCGCGTTGAGCAGATCAAACACGCATTTGATATCATCCTGGCCACGATACTCTGCCGTGTCACCCATCTGATGCCTTAAGTAAGCGATGAAATCCCCCCCGTGCCTTTCTTTGATCGGGGTGTCTTTGGGCACCCAGCCCTCAAAGAAGAACCCCCGGATCATCACCGGCAGTTGCGCCGACAGCTGCGCCACCTCATCAACCAGAAGGTGATCGCGGATACGGTGCAAGATCACGCGCATGAGCCGGAGGGCGGAACGCTTCGATGACCAGTCCAGCCGTCCTGCCAACTCGTTAATCCATTCATGCGTCAGATGGACACTCTGGTCGATGACTTCCAATCCTTGTGCGGTCATGGCGTTTCTCCTGTTGTTAGATCAGTCTTCGATTGGTTTCATGTCGACATCGAGAACCACGTCGGGGGTTCCAATGAGTGACTGGAAAAGGGCCCGGGTCATCGCCCCAATACCAAACAGCACCAGCGTGTAGTTCGCGACCCAGCCAACAAATGGAATGAAGTTCAACAGGGCGATAAAGGTGATCGCGCCGGCAAGGATTGCGAGCCGCGCGAGATTACTTGGATCATCCGCACCGCCCAGTCCCGTCCAAAGACGCATCGCGACACTGTAGGCGCCCAAGGCATATCCAAGAACCCAGGCCACCACGATGGCAAGAATTGCGATGGGGACGAAGGGCAAACCAATGATGGTGAGCGCCGTTACCAATACTAGGCCAAAGAGCATCGACAGGCCAATCACGCCCAGCATGAAAGTCTGACCTGGAGTCGCAGCGATGCTACGGCGCATGCGGGCCAGCCGCTTGGGCATGAACCCCAGCATCAGCGCGCCCAGAGCAAGGAAGAACAGCAACGACACGATGAACCCGAACATCATTGAAGCGAAAGTTGGCAGCGCAGGCATTTCCTTGGTGACGTCCTGCCATTCCTCAAAGATCTGTCCGCCCGAAACCTTTTCGAATGTCACCCGGTCTTCGGATGCCACGCGCACCGGCACCTTGATCTTTTCGTTGGTGCTGTAGGTCAGCGTGCCGGAAACCACCGCTTCTGGACCGAAAGAAAGCGTCTGCGACACGACACGCACATCCCCTGTGATCGGCGCATTCAGTATAACGTCGCGGCCAATGACCGACAAAGCACCGGCGACAGATCCTTCGACGGAGACAGAATTACCCATCAGTCGCGCATTGCCAGCAGTTTTTGCAGTGCTTGCGGTGCGAGCAGAAAAGGCCATGACTGACAGGTCCTCGGCGATAGTGCCCCGGATCACAACGGTCGCACCCATTGCGTAAAGATCTTCGGCTACATTTACGTCAACAGACACGTCGAACCCGGAAACATGCATATCGCCCAATGCAGCACCCTTCACGCGCGCGGACCGTGCAGCAACAAAGGTATCCCCTTTGGTATCAATCGACTGGCTGATCAGCCCACCCCCAAAGAACGTGTCATCACCATTCCGCGTCGAAACTTGGTCAGCAAAAGCTGCGTGTGACAAAATCGCGAACGCAATCGCGTTGAATATCTTGGAAAACACAGACATCATTGGCCCCTTGTTTGAGAACTTTGTTTCCCTGATGACCTACGCCAAGCCCTGATGAATCGATTGATCGGGATCAATTGCTGCTTGCTGCATCCTGATATTCAGCCTGGGACACACTCGGTGTCGGCTGCATTGAAAGGAGACCAAAGATGTCACGTCAAACGCTTCCCCAAACTAACCGATCCGTCGGAGAACCTGCGCTTTTCCCGTCGCTTCAAAAGGAAATGAACCGTCTGTTTGATCAGTTCAAATCCAACTTTCCGATGCTGGATGATGAAGACCAATCCTTCTTTGCCGGCCCGACCTTCCCCGCCATCGACGTGGTTGAAACTGACGACTCAATCGACGTCAGCGCAGAAGTACCCGGCGTCAAAGAAGATGATCTGGATGTCACCGTTTCGGGCGAGGTGTTGGTTCTGAAAGGCGAGAAAAGCGCGGATCACGAGGAAAAAGAAGACGGTTATCATCGGATTGAGCGCCGATATGGCAGCTTCCGCCGTCAGATCCCTCTCGGCTTTGCACCTGACGATGGTGCGGTGAAAGCGGATTTTGCTGATGGTGTCCTCAAACTCGGCATCGCCAAACCCTCAGCAGCCAAGGCCGCAGTTCAAAAAATCAAAATCAAAAAAGCCTGACAGATGTCGGGGTGCTGCGATGCGCCCCGGCGCAGACCACGTTCAAAGGAATAGACTAATGGCCCCAAAGACCATTCTGGTATGCCTCACCACTCCCGATCATGCGGATACACTTCTCAAAGTAGCGGTGCCCCTGGCACGCAAGCACGATGCGCATTTGATTGGGTTGCACACCGTTGAAGCGCTTATCGTCTATCCCGGCATCGCAATGCATATCCCGGACACAGCCTTTGCATCCTTCAATGAGAGCCAGAAGGAAGAAGCCGAAGCGATCAAAGCTGTGTTTGAAAAGCATACTGGTCCCGAAGACTTCGTGAGCGAATTCCGTCTGGTCCGGGCTGAGGCACAATCGGCCAGCGAACGCATGATCGAAAGCGCGCGGGCGGCCGATCTGGTGATCATGGCGCATGAGGATAAGAACAGCGACCGCTACGATCAACGCCATGCCCAGACCCAGGTGATCCGCGAAAGCGGGCGGCCTGTGATTGTGGTGCCGCTGGAATACGACGGACCTGAAATCGGTGCCAACATCCTGCTGGGGTGGAGCGATACGCGTGAAGCAGCGCGCGCGGCGCATGACATGCTGGGCCTTGCAGATGAGGGTGCCACGCTGACAGTTCTGCGTGTTGGCAAGGCCCCTCAGGACGCGTTCAAAGACTCTGACGCTATTGATATGGCGGAAATGTACGCGCGCCACGGCCTGAAGCCAACGTTGGAACACCGTGATCCAATGGGCGACAGCATCGCAGATGTATTGCAGAACGTCGCTTTTGAAAAAGGCGCGGACCTGATCGTCACCGGTGCCTTTGGACATTCGCGCGCCTATGACTTTGTGCTGGGGGCCACGACCTATGCCTTATTGCAGGGCCAGAAACTGCCAGTCCTGTTCAGTAAGTAGCAGCGGGAACCGAAATGTCGGACCTAATCGGCAGATGGTCCGACGCCCACCCGTGCAAGCGGGCTTTGATCAACGCCCGCGTGGCGCAACGTGAAACCATGTGAGAGAGCAAAACGATCAATTGCTGCGATCGGGCGCCGCGCGTGAGACGACCTTCCGGGGCTATGCGTCGCAAACCGGGCCTCTAAATACTCATACCCAGGCAAGTCCTGTCGGTTGACGCCCAAAACACTAAGGCCTTTGCGCGCCAAAATGGCGTTGCCATGCCAACCAATTTTCACGGCGTTGGAGGAAAACACTGATCAGTTCAAAGTCCGTCTCAGCTTCGATCATCTTGCGCGGCAAAGCTGAGGGGCGTGGTCCCAGCCGTTTGTCAGCCCCTTGCAGCACAACGATATCTGCATTCAAACCATTGATGACCTGCAACGTGCGTTCTGGCCGCCGTTTCTGGTCAAGACCCCGGGACTTACGCATGTTACAACTTACAATGCGTATCTGAGTTTCCTGCATACAAAGCATATATGATCAGCCACGCTCGATTTTTACACTAACCAAAAGTTCATCTGTGAAACTGATCCGAGACACCAGTGCGATAATGTTGATCATATGGACGATGCTCCTGAGCACGGCTGTGATCTCACTTGGCCTTTCGCGCTGGTCACTGGCCTTTGTCAGCTTCGCAACGCTTGCCTTGTCTCTGTTGCCGCCCCTGCTTGCCGCGCGCTGGTCTCTACGATTGCCGTTGCCATTCCTGCTGTTCACGACACTGTTTTTCTTTGCGTCCATCTTTCTAGGAGAAGCATTTGATTTTTACGAACGCTTGTGGTGGTGGGACATCGCTCTGCATGGGCTTTCGGCAGTGGGTTTTGGCCTGACAGGGTTTCTATTCGTCTTCATGCTGTTCGAAGGCGACCGCTTTGCGGCACCGCCCTCGGCCATTGCATTCATCAGTTTTTGTGTCGCCATGACCGTCGGCGCCATCTGGGAGGTTTTCGAGTTTGCGATGGACCTCTCATTCGGGCTCAATATGCAGAAATCTGGCCTGGACGACACGATGGGCGATCTGATCGTTGACGCGTTGGGCGGGCTGATCGCCAGCATAACCGGATACTTTTACCTGCGCCGCAATTCGGCAGGGCTGCTGGGACGCGGGCTGGGTCAGTTCATCGAAATGAACCAACGCCTTTACCGGAAATACAAACAACGCGTAAAGAAATAGCACAAGTCTTGCTGCCGGATTGAGCAATTTCAATTGGGCCCACCAAGTTTGCTCCATGACCGTGGCAACCGCATCCATCAAGGATGGCATTTCTGATGGTCATGCCGCCACACTACGGCTCCGATCCGAAACCAGACAAAGCAAGCCGCTTTCCAAGCGCTTAGACAATCCTCTTTGGCCTTGTCATCGCAATGGCCGCGCTGACGTGGATCATCCCCGCGGGTCAATATGAACGCGCACCGAATGCGGCGCTGGCCAAAGACGTACCCGTCCCCGGTTCCTACGCCCCGGTTGAGGCCACACCGCAAGGGTTTTTGACGTACTGCTGGCCCCCATCGCGGGGTTCTACGACCCCTCATCTTGCGCAGCGAACGCCATCGACGTCTCACTGTTCGTCTTGATCGTCGGTGGCTTCCTCGGCGTTGTTACCGCAACGGGTGCGATCAACACTGTTGTGGCACAGGCTATGCGCAAACTGGAAGGCCGTGAGAAATGGATGATCCCGATCACGATGGCGCTGTTTGCCGCAGAGGGTACAACATACGGCATGGCCGAAGAAACACTGGCGTTTTATGTTCTGCTGATCCCGATCATGATCGCAGCGGGCTATGACGCGCTGACAGGGGTTGCAATCATCATGCTGGGCGCAGGCGTCGGCGTGATCGGTTCAACTATCAATCCGTTCTCGGCTGCCATTGCGTCAAACACGGCGGGCATCGCTTTTACCGAAGGCATGGTGTTGCGCTTTATGATCCTTGGGCTGTCGTGGCTCGCGACAGTCGCTTTTCTGATGCGCTACGTTGAGCGAGTGCGGGTTGATCCTTCGCGCTCCCTTGTGGCGCATATGAAAGACAAGAACGAAGCGCACTTCCTGCAAAAGCACGCGCCCGTTGAAGGTAAAAAACTGACGGGAATACAAAGCGTGATCCTGATCCTCTTTGCGACAACCTTTGTCGTGATGGTTTGGGGCGTCTTCTCCCAAGGCTGGTGGATGGCAGAAGTATCCGCTTTGTTCCTCGCTACGGCCATCCTGATTGGGACATTAGGGTGGCTGGGCGAAAAGGCGTTCACCAATTCTTTTGTCGAAGGTGCGCGATCTATTGGGTGTGGCGCTGGTCATCGGGCTGGCACACGGCATCGTGATCATTAAGGATCAGGGGCAAATCACCGATACCTTTCTGCATACGTTCAAAGGCTGGATCACCGGCATGTCCGAGGTTGCGTTTATCAACGCGCTCTTTGGCATTGAGGCACTGATGAACTTCCTTGTCCCCTCCACCTCCGGCCTTGCAGTCTTATCGATGCCAATCATGGCGCCGTTGTCGGACTTCGCCGGTGCAAGCCGCGATCTGGCCGTGACCGCGTTTCAAACCGCCAACGGGATCACCAATCTGGTGGCACCCACCTACGCCGTCGTTGTCGGTGGTCTTGCCATCGGGCGCGTGCCCTACAACATCTGGCTCAGGTTCGTCTGGCCCTGTTGGTGGTGCTGTCGCTGATCTCTATGGCGCTGTTGAGCGCGGCGGTGGTGCTATGAGCGCACCATTGGGCGTCCACTCGGAAGTCTGGAAATTGAAAAACGTGATGGTCTCGCGCCCTGGCCTCGCGCATGAACGGCTGACCCCAAGCAACTGCAACGCGCTGCTGTTTGATGATGTGTTCTGGGTGGATGAGGCGCGCAAGGATCACAGCGCATTTTGTGACAAGATGCGCGATCGCGGTGTTGAATTGCTGGAACAGCATGATCTGTTGACAGAAATCCTTGATCAGCCCGAGGCCCGGACGTGGCTTTTGGACCGTAAGATTACAGAAGACCACATTGGCGTCGGCATGATGTCGGAACTACGTGAATGGCTGAACGAACTGCCTGCTGCAGCACTCACACGATTTCTTACCGGGGCATTACGGTCAGCGATCTCCCCTTTGCCCCGCACAGCATGTTCGGTCGATTCCTTGGCCCAGACGGCTTTGTCATGCTCCCCCTGCCGAACCTCATATTCACGCGGGACACATCCTGCTGGATCTACGGGGGCGTCACATTGAACCCGATGCATTGGCCCGCGCGCCAACAGGAAAAGCTCATCGCCGCCGCCATACACCGCTTCCATCCGCACTTTGCGGGCAAAGCAAAGGTCATCTGGGGCAATCCCGATCAAGACTTTGGTCCCGCCACACTTGAGGGCGGCGATGTTATGCCTATCGGGAATGGCTGCGTGCTGGTCGGCATGGGCGAACGGACAACGCCGGAGGCCGTGGGGAGCTGGCCGTTTCGTTGTTCGAGCAAGGCGTGGCGCAGCGCGTCATCGCATGTCAGATGCCAGCATCCCGGGCCGCTATGCATCTCGATACGGTATTGACGTTCTGTGACCGCGAAATTGTCACCGGCTTCACGCAGGTGGCGGACCAGATCAGATGCTTTTCGCTCTACCCAGATGAAAGACACGCGCTCAAGGTGGTCGAAGATCCCGGTCACATCTTTGATGTCATTTAGGAAGCCCTGCACATCGACAGTCTGCATATCATCGGCTCCGGCGGCGATCATTTCGAACAAGAGCGTGAGCAGTGGGACGATGGCAATAACGTAGTCGCCTTGGAGCCGGGCGTTGTCCTCGCCTATGACCGCAACGTCCACACCAACACGCTTCTACGTAAGGCAGGCATCGAAGTGATCGCCATCCGTGGTGCCGAATTGGGCCGCGGCCGTGGCGGTGGCCCCTGCATGACCTGTCTGATTTCACGTGATCCGGTGGAGTAACGCCATGTCCTTTAACTTCAAGAACCGTTCTTTCCTGTCACTGCGCGATTTCACCCCGCAGGAGATCAAATTCCTGCTGAAGCTCGCCGCTGATCTGAAGGCCGCGAAATACACAGACAACGAACAGCCAACCCTTACAGGTCGTGAAATTGCGTTGATCTTTGAAAAGAGCTCCACTCGCACGCGTGTCGGGTTTGAGGTCGCACCCATGACCAGGGCGCGCATGCCACCTATCTGGGACCGTCGGGCAGCCACATCGGCAAGAAGGAAAGCATCAAGGACACAGCGCGTGTGCTGGGCCGGGTGTACGACGCCATTGAATACCGTGGGTTTGATCAGGACATCGTGGAAACGCTGGCCGATTGGTCCGGTGTCCCTGTCTATTATGGGCTGACGGACGCATTTCATCCCACCCAAATTCTCGCCGATGTGCTGACCATGACAGAGCATGTGGACAAACCACAGGGTCAAATCGCGTTCTGCTTTATGGGGGATGTGGGTAACAACATAGGCGACAGTCTGCTGATCGGGGCAGCCAGGCTGGGCATGGATGTGCGACTGTGTGGGCCAAAGTCGCTTTGGCCGCAAAAAGCCATCGTGAACGGAGCCTTGGGTGAGGCCAAGCAAACCGGTGCGCGGTTCCTTTTGACCGAAAATGTACAACAAGGGGTGAGCGAAAGCGACTTTATCTACACCGACGTCTGGGTCTCGTTGGGAGAGCCCGAGGATGTTTGGGCCGAGCGGATCAAGCTGTTGATGCCCTATCAGGTGAACGCCGATGTTATGGCGATAACCGGCAATCCGCACACCAAATTCATGCATTGTCTGCCCGCGTTTAACAACACCGAAACTGAAGTGGGTCAGCACATCCGCGATACCTTTGGTCTAGACGCCATGGAGGTGGCTGAAGAGGTATTCGAAAGCCCCGCTTCTATCGTTTTGATCAGGCCGAAAACCGCATGCACACCATCAAGGCCGTTCTGGTCGCAACTCTGGGTTCCTGAATGAGAATTGTTGTTGCTTTGGGCGGGAACGCGCTTTCAAAACGCGGTGAAACGCTGACCGACGTGGCGGGTGTGTTCACGGATTGGGGCGGACCAGATGAAGCGATGTTGCATGCCACCACACCGCTGGAATTGGGCTCCATGTCCTTTCCAGCAGGATCCATGGGCCCCAAGGTCGATGCCGCCTGCGACTTTGCGCGCGCGACCGGGGGCTTTGCCGCCATCGGGCGGTTGGAGGATTGCATGGCGCTGGTTCAGGGCACCAAAGGCACCCGGATCAGTGTAGAGACTTAAAGTGCCTCATATTGCGCCAACCGTCGCAATACGGCATCACGTTCATCGAGAAGATCCAAGACCAAAGCGACACCTGCTGTGTTCACGCCCAGGTCCCGGTTAAGTCGCCGCGCTTTTTTCGCGCGCCGGATGCTGGTGCCCACAAAGCGCCAGTTGCTGCTGGTGCCGCCAATGGGATCGAGCACACCGTGTTCAACCAACTCAATGACCCAGGCTTCATCCGCATGGCAAAACCGACAAAGATCTTCGAGCGTGAGCATATCGACAACTTCACTGCGAAGGGTTGTCTTTTTCATGATCTAACCTCCTAGATTGGCGCGCGGATCAAAGGGCATCTCCTGTGCCATCTTCTCAAAAAACGCGCGGGCCTCGGCTGTGTCAGCCTTTGGATTGACGATTTTCAACGTTGCGTAAATGTCGCCACTGGGATGCCCTGGTAACCCCTTGCCCTTGAGCCGCAGCTTCTGACCAGCACGCGCATTCTTGTGGATACGCAGCTCAACTTTGCCCTCAGGCGTGGGCATCGTCACATGCCCACCAAGGGCCGCTTCCCATGGTGCGATTGGCAGATCAAGGTAAAGGTCCTTGCCATCAGGGCGATAGATGGGATGCGGGGCGAAGGACACTTCAAGAAAAAGATCGCCGGCAGCGCCCGAGCCGGGTGCGCCCTGGCCTGCAAGCCGGATGTGCTGGCCCTCGGTCACACCACTGGGCACGTTCACCGCTATCGAACGTTCCTCTAGCGTCATATTGCCATCGGGTCCTAGGACCGGCGATCTGAGGCTCAGGGTGCGTTTGGCACCCTTGAAGGCTTCCTCTACTGTGATTTCGATCCGGCCATGGCTGTCGGCACCAAATCCGGCACCCCTACCACCCGTCGGGCCAGCGCCACGTCGAAAGAGCGTCTCAAAGAAGTCGCTGAACGCCTCACCCTGCTGCGGACCGCCTTGGGAAAATGAGAAACCACCGTCCCAATCTGGGGGCGGCTGATAAGGCCCCTGGCTGCGTGGCGGCTCTTGACCCAACTGATCATAGGCGGCCCGGCGCTCAGGGTCTTTCAGCACCTCATAGGCCTCATTCACGTCCTTGAACTTTGCCTCGGCTTCGGCACTTGAATTGATGTCCGGATGATACTTGCGCGCCGCCTTGCGGAAAGCCTTCTTGACTTCGTCAGCACCCGAATCCCGCGCGACGCCCAACACCTTGTAGTAATCCTTGAATTCCATTTGATTGCCGTTCGCATGCTTTCATCTGACAGCATCTTGCCATCCATAAGGCCTCACTGATTTGATCTTTGTCAGTCGGACGAACCGACGATGTGACAACTTGCTCGCAACTGATCCGGCCAATCGGCTGGAGACTTTATGAGAGGAAGACTGCAATGCACCGCCGCACGATACTTTTTGTCCTGAACTCAGATACACCAGACGCGCAGATTACGCAGGCCGCTGAAGGCGCAGCGCAGGGCTCCACGCACCTCATTTGCCTTTTGCTAGGGCAGGCCCCTGCGTTGCCAATGTATGCCTACGGCGTGCCACCCTATGGCGGAATGAACATCCCCGACAACTGGAGTGAAACGGTCGAGGTGGCCCAGCAAGAATACAAGGAACGCGTTGACGCGATTGAGGCTTTGCTCGCGAAGTGTGGTGCTTCTGGCGACGTTCACCCTGCGCTCTGTGCGACTCAGGATATCAAACACCACGTTTCCCGGCTTGCCCGCGTGAGTGACGAAGCATTTTTTGCACCCAATCTGCACGACACACCTGATGTCCAGCGCGAGGCCGCTTCGGGAGTTTTGTTCCACTCCCCCATCGGTTTGCGCCTGAATGGGTCGGTTGAGCAGAACGCAGGCCGTGTGTTTGTGGCTTGGAACAGCAGCGAAGCAGCGTCGGCAGCCATACATGCAGCACTGCCGTACCTGAAAGAGGCAAGCGAAGTCGTTATTGCCTGCTTTGATCCGGTTATGACAGCGTCGGGGGATGGTCAGGACCCCGGCGTAGACGTGGCCAAATGGCTCAGCCATCATGGGTGCAACGTCACAGTGTCTCAATTTCCCAGCGGTGGCCGCGAAGTTGGTCAAGCTATTCAGGATCGCGCCACAGAGTTCGGAGCCGATCTGGTGGTCATGGGCGCATATGGCCATGCGCGGATGATCCAGACGGTTCTGGGGGGCACCACCCGGACCATGATGGAACAGAATGACCTGCCACTGCTGTTGGCGCACTAGGGAACGGCAATGGCCTGCAACAACAAAGCCGAGTTGATCACCTTAACGGAAAGGGAATACGCCAAACTCCAAAAGCTGTTGGCGCCGCTGGATCAAGCTGCGGCATCTTTGGGCGAGGACGGTGTGTCGATCAAAGATGTGATCGGCCATCGCGCCCATTGGATTGATCTGTTTCTGGGGTGGTACAAGAACGGCAAGGCGGGGAAAGAGGTGTTCTTTCCGGCCGAAGGCTACAAGTGGAATGACCTGAAACGCTACAACGCCGATCTGCGAATGAAGCAGTCGGATCTTAGTTGGGCAGCGGTTAACGCGTTGCTGCAAAGCCGCCATGACAAGCTTGTTCAGTTTTTGTCTGAACACTCGGACGCAGATCTATTTGGTGACCCGATGCAGGGAGCCAACAACAATTGGACGCCCGGCAGATGGGCCGAAGCGGCAGGGGCCAGCCACTACCGTTCAGCTGCAAAGTTCATCCGCAAGGTCCTGCGCAGCCAAGGCTCAGGCTTCTTCAACTTGGCATGTAACGGCACCAAACGCTGCAACCGGCTCTGTTGCGTTTAGCCGTTGGTGGCCTGGTATTGTGTGTAATTGATTTGCAGGATTCCGCCGTGTCCCGTCGAGATCCGTTCAAGCAGCACCGATTTCCTAAAGATGTGATCTTGTTGGCCGTACGCTGGTACTGCAGATATCCGCTTTCGTATCGAGATGTGCGTGATCTTCTAGCGGAGCGAGCCATCTCGGTTGATGCGGCCACTATCTATCGATGGGTTCAGAAGTTTGGCCCAGAAATTCGGAAACGGGCTTGTGGCCAGCAACGCTCCTGGCGCGAGCTCCAATGGCATGTCCTCTCTCGGGCATTGCTGTGCAATACCCTGTCGAGCAAGGGATGAAACCTACGTCCGAGAAAACGGACGCTGGGGCTACCTTTGGCGTGCTGTCGATCAAAGCGGGTAACCTATCGATTTCCGGCTCATGGCACGGCGAAACGCCAATGCGGCAAGGGTATTTATGCGTCAAGCAAGCGACACAGTTGGGTGCTATCAGCCGATGACGATTGTTAGCGACAAAGGCCACAGCTATGCCACGCTGATCGAGGCAGCAGTATAATTTAGCGACCCACTCGGATCTGTTGCGAACTTTATACCTTAATGCAACAGAGCCCTTGCGACGATCACGCGTTAAAAATTGCTCGACAGCTATGTTCATTCGACCGCAGGCGGTTGATTTACGTCAATACCTACAGGTTTCATATCGGACACAGTTACAGCAACACTACTGTGGGAGCTAAAGATGCTAACCATTACAAAACCATCAGCAAATCGTCTGGATCTTGAATTGTCCGGAACGCTTAATGCAGATCAGATGCGCAGGGCGCTGGATAGCCTGATTGAGCAGTCGCAAGACATCACGCAAGGCAAAATGCTTTACAAAGTTCTGAATTTCGACATGCCAACAATGGGCGCGCTGGCGGTCGAGTTTCAGCATTTACCGAAACTGATGAGCTTGGTCGGCAAATTTGACAAATGCGCGGTGCTGTCTGATGCGGCGTGGATCCGCACGGCTGCGGAAATCGAAGGCGCCGTCATCCCGTCACTGGACATTAAAGGCTTTCCGGCCGCTTCTGCCAAAGCGGCAGAGGCGTGGCTCGAAGACGCTGCAGCAGATGACGTCGATGATGCAGAGAATGACAACTTTCCGGTCTGAAAAGGAACCGGTCGCACGGCAGGGATTTAGCAACTGTGTGCATCATTGAATGCTGAGGCCGTGGGCTGCGCAGGACGCAAAATCCTGGCAAGTAAAATGCACCAGCAAACCCAAACGGTCCAAAAAATCATGCCACACCGCGCGCAGCTTCGGGGTGTTCGGCGATGAAACCGCGCAACACGGCAAACAATTCATGTGCATGTTGCGCGTTTCCACTATGCAAAGCCACGCGAATATCATCGCAAATTATGCCGTTTACCCTTTGCGGGCCATGATGCGCGTGCATCAGGTATTCGCCCATCAGGGCCGCATCATACGCCGTGATATTTTCGTGTTCTGCCAATGCGTCGATTTCATCGTGGGACAATGCCGACATGTCTTCCAAATCTTCCAGAGAGATCATCTGCCCGTTCCTCCTGCTTGAAAACTCGTCACCAAAGTATCAATCGGCGCTTGTGGTCGATTGATCGATATCAAGCAGGCGCGCAAACCGACGTGGCATCATGCCTGCATTCCTGATTCCGACTGAGGAGACACAAATGCGCTTTGTAACATTGCCCGGTATGGTTTGCGCGCTCGCGTTTGGGACACTGGCCGCCTGCACTGAACCAACCGGCCCTGCGCAAACTATGCCAACAACAGCTGACGGCGCTGTGTTTTTTGCGGAAAATTGTGCGTCATGTCATGGCGCAGACGGCAGTGGAGGAAACGCCAAAGGTCTGGCAAATACTCCGCCTGATCTGACCATGTTGAGCGATAGAAACGGAGGTACTTTCCCTGCTGCTCGCGCGCTGAGTTATATCTACGGGGATCTTCAAACAAGTCATCTTGCCCGTGTTATGCCGGAGTTTGGGGCGGAAATGACTGAAGACCTTGTGCCGGTTGAAATAGACGGTGTGTTGACACCAACGCCCAGAGAACTCGCCGGATTGCTCGCTTTTCTTGAGAATATCCAGAGATGATCTTCGTGTTCAAAATACACCATAATCTAGCTCAGGGTAGTTCATGGCGCATGCTGCTCGACGCCACGACAACAAAACCTTCTTTGAACAGCCTTCGGCACAGACAATCCTTTCACCGCAAGGCAGGGGCGCTGCGTTTTAGCGCGCAAAAGTTTTATCAAACAACGGGCGACCCCTTATGAAAAACCGAAAACGCACAATCATCATCGTGGCCGTGGTCTTGCTTGCCGGTGTCGTCGGTTACCTGACGTCATTTGACACACAGGACGCTTTGCCGCCTGGATTTGTTCAGGGGAACGGCCGGATTGAAGCAGAGCAGGTTGAAATCGCGCCAACACTTGCGGGGCGCGTAGAAAAGGTCATGGCAAGCGAAGGTAGTCTGATCGCAACGGGCGATACCCTCGTGAAGATGGACACAGATGAGCTGTCTGCCGCGCTTGACCGGGCCAAGGCCGAGGTTGCGCTGGCCCGTCAGATCAAGTCAGAAGCCGAAGCAGTCGTCATCCAGCGTCACAGTGAACTGCGTCGTGCCGCCCATGAGCTTGAACGCGCCACAGCATTGTTGACGGGCGAGAACATCTCAGAGTCCGTATTTGAGCAACGCGAGACCGCATTTCAGGTCGCTGAAGCAGTGCTTGGGGCGGCCAAAGCACGTGTTGCCACCGCCGACAGCCAGATCGCCGCAGCCCAGGCGGAAGAACGCAGGATAGTGGCACAGATTGACGACAGTACGCTCATCGCACCGATGGCGGGGCGCGTGCTTTACCGGCTTGCGGAACCGGGCGAAGTCGTGCCCGCCGGGGGGGCGATCCTTACGCTGCTGAGCCTTCAGAACGTCTATATGGAGGTGTTTCTGCCCGCGGGCGAAGCCGGTCTGCTGCCCATCGGAGCCGAAGCGCGCATCGTCCTTGATGCACTGCCGGACTATGCGATCCCGGCGATTGTTTCGTTTGTCTCGCCAGAAGCACAGTTCACACCCAAGCAGGTCGAGACACTTAACGAACGCGAACAACTCGTCTTCCGCGTGCGTGTGCGCATCCCCGGTGATCTGATCGAAGAAAGGATTGAGCATGTGAAAACTGGCCTGCGCGGGGTCGCGGTGATCCGCCTCAGTCCGGACATGACTTGGCCCGCCGCGCTTGAAAGACGCATCCCGCCCGAGCTGTTCGAATGACGGCGGAGGTCAGCACCACAGGCATTCATGTGGGCGGCGTTACCCACCGGTACCGCAAGCATACAGCGTTGGACGGGGTGTCTTTGGAATTACCCGCCGGGTGCCTCATCGGGCTGATCGGACCGGATGGTGTCGGCAAATCGACGCTGCTGGGCTTGATCACAGGTGCGAAAAAGTTGCAATCGGGACGCATCGATGTGCTTGGCGGCCCAATCGATGACACCGCACACCGGCGGTGCGTGTGCCCCGCGATTGCCTTCATGCCCCAAGGGCTGGGCCGGAATCTCTATGCAGAACTGTCGGTGCGCGAAAATCTTGAATTCTTCTCGCGCCTTTTTGGGCAAGGGCCGCACGAACGTGACATCCGGATCGACGCGCTTTTGTCGGCCACGGGGCTCGCGCCTTTTGCCGACCGGCTGATGGGTAAACTCTCCGGCGGCATGAAACAAAAGCTGGGGCTGTGTTGTGCGTTGATCCATGACCCGAAACTGCTGGTGCTGGACGAGCCGACAACTGGTGTTGACCCGCTTTCGCGCCGTCAATTCTGGGCGCTGATCGATGCGATCCGCCAACAGACGCCCGACCTTTCTGTACTTGTCTCAACCGCCTACATGGAAGAAGCGCAAAGCTTTGACTGGATCGTTGCGATGGATGCGGGGACTGTGCTTTTCCAAGGGTCACCTGCCGAGCTGAAGGGCAAAAACACTGATCTTGAGACCGCGTATCGCAATCTACAGACGCGGGATGATCGGCAAATCACCTCGGTGGAAGTGTCCAGGCACGCAGTCAAATTGGACCCTGTGATCACTGCCCGGGGGCTGACGCGGCGCTTTGGTGACTTCACCGCAGTGGACAGCGTCGATTTCTCGATCAACCGAGGCGAGATCTTTGGCTTTCTGGGGTCAAACGGCTGTGGCAAATCGACCACAATGAAAATGATGACCGGGTTGTTGCCCGTCAGTGCGGGCGAGGCCTTACTCTTTGGCAGACCGGTTGATGCGCGCAACCTCGAGACCCGGCGCGATATTGGGTATATGAGTCAGGCGTTTTCGCTATACGGCGAACTGACGGTGCGGCAGAACCTCAGGCTACATGCGCGCATATTCGATATTGAGGACCAACAAGACCGGATCGATGCGCTCACAGACCGTTTCGATCTGACCGCACATGCGGACACGCTGGCCGCGACGCTGCCGCTGGGCATCAAACAGCGCTTGTCCCTAGCTGTTGCTGTGATCCATCGTCCCCGCGTGCTCATCTTGGATGAACCCACGTCCGGGGTGGATCCGGCTGCGCGCGATGTGTTCTGGTCTTTGCTAATCGAGCTTTCACGCGATGAAGGCGTGACGATCTTCGTCTCCACACACTTCATGGCAGAGGCAGAACGATGCGACCGGGTGTCTTTCATGCATGCGGGCCGCGTGCTGGCCGAAGGGACGCCCGGCGCATTGATGGAGACCCACCGGGCGGAAAACCTAGAGGACGCTTTCATCGCTGTGTTGGAAGCGGCTGAGCGCCCACCCGAGGTCGTGGCACCCGATATCACGGTAGACGCGACAGATCCGCAATACGGGCGCAGCCTGGGCCGTGCCCTTGCCTATGCCCGCCGTGAGGCGGTTGAGGTCTTGCGCGACCGGGTGCGCCTCGCCTTTGCCTTTCTAGGATCCGCCATCCTGATGCTGGTTTTCTGTTATGGCATTACCCTGGACATCAACGAGCTCGACTACGCCGTGCTTGATCTGTCACAAAGCCCCGAAAGCCGGGCCTATATCGCCGAGATTGATGGATCGCGTTACTTCAGCCCGACGCCACCGCTCGCCACGGCTGCCGAAGGACGTCAGCGGTTGACCTCGGGCGATGTCTCGCTGGTCGTGGAGCTACCGCCGGACTTCGGGCGCAAACTGCGCGCCGGAGAAGCCACCGAGGTCCTCGCCACCGTGGATGGTGCGATCCCCTTCAAGGGCGAGACAGTCGAAGGATATGTCGCCGGGCTGCACCAGAGCTTTATGCAAACGCAGGCGCGAGAAAACGGTGCCAGCCAGTTTGAAATCGCCCGCATCGAGCCACGGTTCCGGTACAATCAGAGCTTCGAGAGCATCGCTGCGATGGCGCCGGCGATGCCCGCGATTCTGCTGATCATGTTGCCGGCCGTTCTAACGGCTGTGAGTATCGCGCGGGAACGTGAACTGGGGTCGGTCACGAATTTCTACGTCACACCAACAACACGACTTGAGTTCCTGATGGGCAAGCAAATGCCCTATATCGTCATTGGTTATGCCAACTTTCTGTTGCTGGCCGGAATGACGGTGTTTCTCTTTGGTGTCCCGCTCAAGGGCAACCCGTTGCCATTGGCCATTGGCGGGTTTCTCTATATCTGGGCCACCACGTCCTATGGCCTGCTGATTGCGACCATGACGTCAAGTCAGGTGGCCGCAACCTTTGCTACGGCCATCGCCTCTGTTGTGCCAACGATCCAGTTTTCCGGCTTGCTGCAACCTGTGTCCACGCTTGAGGGCGGTGCGCAGATGATCGGCTCGCTTTGGCCATCGTCCTATTTCCTGCACCTCAGCGTCGGTTCTTTCACCAAAGGGCTGAGTTGGGACGCCCTCGCGCCTGACATCGTCGCACTGGCCTGCTTTGGGCCCGCGTTCACCGCACTTGCGGGCTTGTCGCTTCGCGCGCAGGAGAAATAGATGAAACGGCTCCACTGCATTTTCTGGCTTGGGCTGAAAGAGATGATGAGCCTGCGCCGCGACTGGGTAATGATGGCGCTGCTGGTCTGGTCCTTCACTCTGGCCCCTGTGATGGAGGCAACCGGCGTTGCAACATCCGTGAACAACGCGTCCATTGCCTTTGCCGATGAGGACAACTCGCCGCTGTCGCGCGCCCTTGCGGCGGCCTTCTTTCCGCCAGAGTTTCAGCCCGTTGTCCAAATCGCGCCGGGGTCCGGGGCGGACCGGATGGATGCGGGTGACTTTCTTTTCATTATAGCCGTACCGCCGGGATTTGAAAAAGACATCCGCGCCGGTCGTGCGCCCGAAATCCAGGTATTGATCGATGCGACCGCGATGGAACAGGCCGGGATCGGTGCAAATTACATCACCAATATTCTGGGCTCCGAGATCCGTCGCTTTGCTATCGGTGCGGACCTCTTCGACCCGCCACTGGTCGATATCATCCTGCGGAGCGCCTTCAATCCGAACCGCGACACCGTGCGTTTCGCCGGGATCGTGGCCCTGATCGGCCAGATCATGTGGCTAACCACCATCCTGACCGGTGCAGCCATGATCCGGGAGCGCGAGCACGGCACAATCGAACACCTGCTCGCCATGCCGCTTGCGCCTTTTGACATTGCCATGGCCAAGATCTGGGCGAATGCTGCGGTTGTCCTTGTGGCGTCCGGGCTGTCACTGGTGTTTGTCATGCAGGGCACGCTTGGGATCAGCATTGCCGGGTCTAAAATGCTCTTTCTCGTCGCCACCGGGCTTTTCCTTTTTACGGCCACGGCCTTGGGTGTATTTCTCGCGACCATCGCTCGGTCTATGGCGCAGTTTGCGCTTCTGGTGATGCTGACAATTCTGCCAATGCTGATGCTGTCAGGGGGCGAAACACCGGTCGAGAGCCAACCTGCGTGGCTGCAAGCCGGAACACTGTTCCTGCCCTCCCGCCACTATATGTCGGCCAGCCAGGCCATTGCCTTCAAAGGTGCGGGGATCGATACGGTCTGGTTGGAGTTCATGTGGATGGCGCTGCTTGGCACCGTGCTGCTGACCATCAGCCTCTTGCTTTTCCGACAATCAGTGGCGCAGGACGGCTAGACACTGCTCAATGGATTTATATGGCGACGCACCTTTGTACACCTGCCTCTCACCGGGTCTTTCGCTCTGGCTCTAGGTTTTGGCTGCAAATAAACAGTCTGTGTCGAAAGAGTTCGACCTAGACACGGTGGATTTCTCGAGATGGTGACGGCCCTCCCGAACGCGCTGCCTGATCCCTCAGGCCTTATGCAAAAACGGCTCCATATCCAGTCGATAGTCCTCACCCATACGGAACAGGGTGTCGTTGGGCACCTCATACCAGTCCTCGCCATGGGTGATCAGTTCAGAGGCAATTTCAATCGCCGGACAGGCGCGCCGCGGGTCATCATGGACATGGGGCCGCCCGCAAATTGGGCACTCAAATATATGATCTCGTGGCAAATGGAAAAGGGATCGGTTCAGACGCGACCCCACCATGTTATCCCCGTCTGTCAGAATGACATTCAGGCCGACACGGGCCTACCTCTACGCACCATCGGACAACCTGAGTCAGGCCCGCGCGCACCGCCGCCATCAAACCCCGTTCAGGGTGGCGCAGGTGCAGGCTCAACGAATAGCGGAAAACATGTTCGCTGTCTGTCGTCCCGCTAATGTCGGACCGGTGAACCTGTTCCATGTGCTCACGCAGATGGGGCCTGATCTGATCGAAATTGGGGATCGTGCCGCCTTGGTGAAATGTTCACCATGAAAAGCGGCCCAGACCTGTTTTTCCACAAGCAGCAACCCATCGGCATAGTCCGCCACGCCCCAGCCATGACCATGCGCATGCAAGTCACCTATGCTCTGCGCTTTGACCATGCTGCATTCTATCTTTGTCGGTTCGTTCGCTTTCATGGCATATAGGCGACACATCGGCGGGCTCCGTTTCTGATGGGCAGATATTTACAGGCCAACACCGTGCGGACTGATTTTCGTCAACTCAACGGCGTGCAAAATGATATGGTTCTGGCATGTCTGGACCGCCTCCAAAAACACCTGAGCGCCTTTCGAAGGTTGCGGCCAAGTTGTTGCGGCACGAACCTGCTTTTCTGACATCGCGAGATTCCGCGTGCCATGTGGCGCAAGGCATTGGCGCTGGACCCACGTTGCTCACTGGTGACCAGGCAGAGATCAGCCTGATGGCCACCGCGCCACAGACGCATCTTGATTACCACATTGCGCTGATCGCGCGGCCCCGCGACCATGTTGTCATTCGGTCCCGGGACCGGGCGTTCAAAGACTGCCTGAATACTTATTTGGGGGAGCACGATGTCACGTTTCGTCAGGTCGCCGCATCCGGTATCACCCCTGTTGCGATACACCTCAGAACATTTGAAATATGGCGCAGAAAACTGGCAGCTCTTGCGGCGCAGAACGGCGGGCTCATGGTCAAAGCCTTCCTAACAACCGGACATATCTGGCATCTCGCGCGGATCGCCGGCGAAGTTTCTGGGCGCGTGATACATGTGTGCGGGCCCTCACCGCGTGTTGCCAAGCGCGCGAATGACAAACTGCGGTTCGCCAACTTGTTCACACAGTCATCGGCCAGGGTGCCACACCACCCACCCTCGCCGCATACGGCCCTGCGGCGGCGGCGCTTGTCAGGCATATCAACAAAAGCGCGGATCAGGCTCTTGTCAAAGGGCCCGATAGCGCGGGATCGGCGGACAACCTACGGCTTGCGGGTTCCAGCCTGCACGATCAGTCACTGTCTCAGATCAGGCACATGCTGGTGCAACGCCTGCACGCCACCGGTTGCCATGACATCTATCCGGCGGTAGTGTCGCAAACTTTTGTAAGATGGTTGCGTTTTGTAGCGGTTCGGTTCAGTTGATGCGCTTGCCAAAACCGATATCAGGATTGAGACGTTGATCAGTTTCAAAGGCGCGCATTATCCGAAGTCAGTGATCCTTTAC
>NZ_JBGCEQ010000001.1:0-135774 GCF_045106495.1 Roseobacter sp. | reverse complement strand
TGACTTCCCGCGTAGCCATGCACGGGATGAATTCTGGGCCCATTTCGGCGGTGAGCCCGCTTCGGCCTAGCCACAGGTTCTCACACCCGATACTCAAACCTGCCGTTCGACTCATGAGGTCGAACGGCAGCAAAGTCCCGCGCTGCCGACCTTCGGCCTTAAATTTTGCTGCAGCGGTCAGTCAATGACCGCATTTCATGCGGCACCGCAGAGAATTCAATCCAGATGGCGCAACGAAGGCCAGACTTTGCAAAGACCGCTTCCTGCGCTTTGCTGTCATACAGGCAATGTGCGGAGCTTCTGAATATCGCTCTTTTCAACTGTTTGCGAAGCTTAACGGTGAATGGATGGATTGCCTTAAGACGAAAGACGAATTTCGCTTTGAAGCCGGAGCGCTGTCAACGGTTGGAAAGTGCAACAGTCCAAATCGTTGGAACAAGGCCGTTCTGAGCACTGCGGGCGCTGGGTGAAGTAACTCGCTTGGCATGTCTTCACGGATCGATGGGTGCGAAAACTATTTGCGCGGAATACTGTGGTTAAAGCTAAGGCGATTCAACAACGGCTCTGAAGGTGGTTAAAAGGGTGGACAAGTTTCTGCTTAAATCCGCCATCCAATTGATTTAATGTAGTTAAATAAGAATAAGTGGTGCCCGGGGGCGGAATCGAACCACCGACACGAGGATTTTCAGTCCACTGCTCTACCCCTGAGCTACCCGGGCACGGGTTACCGATAGATCGGCTGGGTGAGCGGGTTCTAGGAGTTTGCGGCTTGCCTGTCCAGTGCATTTTCTCTTTATTACGCAACCATTTCAGATTAAATTCGAAGGACTGCGCTTCAATCAAAAACGAAATCAAAAAGAGCCTTCGATTTAGGAACGGTGGTTGCATCTGACCGGCTACGGCGCAGGTTTACAAAACCTAAGCGCACATAAGCGACGGTGTAACATGCGCGCAATTTAAGCATCTTGTTGATACCAGCTTGCGTGCAGGATCTGTGGATAAGCCTATTGGTTGTACCTCAAATTCCCGCTGATAAGGTATCAGAATGAATACCAAGAAACAGATTTTCAATGAAATGGTGCGCGGCGACGGATCAACCAGCCCACCTTATGAAGCATATGGCAAGTGGTTTCACACCCAAGATGCAACACGGTTGCAATCGAAGTCTGAAGAAGCTGAGGCTTTTTTCCGGCGAACCGGGATCACGTTCAATGTATATGGGCAATCTGAAGCTCAGGAACGCTTGATACCTTTCGACTTAGTGCCGCGTATTTTGTCTCACCGCGAATGGCGCCATCTGTCCAAGGGCATTGAACAACGCGTGCGGGCGATAAACGCTTTCATTTGGGACATTTACAACCGGCAGGAAATATTGCGTGCCGGCAGAGTGCCAAAGGAGCTGATTGCCAACAACGAAGCCTTCCTGCCGCAAATGATGGGCTTCACTCCGCCCGGGAATGTTTACACCCATATCGTAGGAACAGACATCGTTCGAACTGGCGAAAACGATTTTTTTGTCCTGGAGGACAATGCGCGTACACCATCTGGTGTGTCGTACATGCTCGAAAATCGCGAAACGATGTTGCAGATGTTCCCCGAGCTTTTTGCACAGATCCGGGTCCAACCGGTGAGCGACTACCCCAAAAACCTCCGGGGTTCGCTGGCGGCATGCGCCCCGCCTGCCTGCACTGGGAAACCGACAGTTGCCGTTCTGACACCAGGAATTCACAACTCCGCTTATTTTGAGCACTCCTTTTTGGCCGATCAAATGGGGGCGGAACTTGTCGAAGGGCACGACTTGCGGGTCGCTGATGGCCGCATCGCCATGCGCACCACCCGGGGCTACAAAGTCATCGATGTCCTTTACCGTCGGATTGATGATGATTTCCTTGATCCGCTGAGCTTCAACCCCGACAGTATGTTGGGTGTACCTGGTATCATGGATGTTTACCGGGCGGGGGGCATCACGATCGCCAACGCCCCCGGTGCCGGAATAGCGGATGATAAAGCAATTTATTCCTATATGCAGGATATCGTGGAATTCTATACAGGCGAGAAAGCCATTCTACGTAATGTGGAAACGCACCGCTGCGCTGAGCCTGAAACATTGAAATACGTTCTCGATAACCTCTCCGAGCTGGTCGTAAAGGAAGTGCACGGATCAGGGGGTTACGGCATGCTTGTTGGCCCGGCCGCCAGCAAGAAGGAAATCGCGCAATTCCGCAAAAAGCTGGAAGCGAAACCGTCCAATTACATCGCACAACCCACCCTGGCCTTGTCGACGGTCCCTATCTTCGTGGATGAAGGACTGGCGCCAAGACATGTTGACTTGCGTCCCTATGTGCTGGTTTCGCCGGAAGGTATCAACATCACACCGGGCGGTTTAACGCGCGTCGCGTTAACGGAAGGGTCTTTGGTGGTGAACTCCAGCCAAGGCGGTGGCACCAAAGATACTTGGGTTCTGGAGGACTGATATGCTTGGAAAAACAGCGGGCGGCCTCTATTGGATGTTTCGGTTCTTGGAACGCAGCGAAAACACTGCACGATTGTTAGAAGCAGGTTTCCGCATGGCGCTGACGCGGTCTTCGGATGCGGAATCTGAGTGGAAATCCGTCGTAACCACCTCTGGCACCCGTTTTGGATATACAAAGAAATATGATCGCTACAGCGATACGCTGGTCATGGATTGGTTGTTACGCGATCCCGATAACCCTTCCAGCGTCATGGAAGCAACAAGATCGGCACGCGAAAATGCAAGGTTGGTGCGCACCGCGCTGACGACTGAAGTATGGGAATCGGTGAACGATAACTGGATGAGTTTGCGGGATTTGCTGGCAAACCCAATCACCACCGTGGATCTGCCCGCAGCTCTCGCCGTGATCCGCAAACAAAGTGCTCTGGTACGTGGCGCACTCTACGGCACCATGCTGCGCAACGACATCTATGACTTTGCCCGCATTGGCACCTTCATTGAGCGCGCGGATAATACAGCGCGGATCATAGATGTTAAATATTACACGCTTCTGCCATCGGCGGCATCGGTGGGTTCTTCGTTGGATAATGTGCAATGGGAGATGATCCTGCGCTCAGTCTCAGCGCATCGATGTTTCAGGTGGCTGGACGAACAAGACATGACAGCCACCGCCATCGCCGAATTTCTCATATTTGACAAACGGTTGCCGCGCTCGCTGGCGTTTTGTCTAAAGCAGACAACGGAAAACCTGCGATATCTGGAACAGGAATATGCGACACGACATCCCTGTCACGATATGGCGGATAAACTCGCGCGGCGCCTCAAGACACTGACCATTGACGCCGTCTTCGAGCAGGGCTTGCATGAGGTCATTGCTGAGTTCATTCGTGATAACAACATCTTGGGATCCAAAATTGAAGAAGACTTCCGATTTAACGGATAGGAAAGGGCCGCGATTGCTACTGACAATCAATCATACCACACACTATAAATATGACGCGCCCATTGACTACGCGTTGCAACAGGCACGCCTGACACCGCCCTCGACTTCTCAGCAGGATGTTCACGCCTGGGCGTTGACCGTTACCGGCGGAACCATCGAGACGGAATACAGGGACCACAACGGGACCCACGTCCATTTGGTCAGCATTGATAAAGGCTCGCAAGAGATCGCGATTACGGCGTCGGGTGAAGTTGAAACAACGGATACTGCGGGTGTGCTGGGCAAGGTCTACGGTCCCGCGCCCCTTTGGTACTATCTTCAACATACGCCCTTGACCGAGCCGGGCCCGGGTATTCAGGCTATCGCCGGTGAATTGACGCAATCTTCGGACAAGCTGGCGGGACTGCATGCTCTCTCTTCATCGATCTTGGTGGCAGCGCCTTACAAGATTGGCGAAACTTACGCAGCCACCCCGGCCGAAGAGGCATTGATAGGCGGCAGTGGGGTATGCCAGGACCACACTCAGATTTTCGTCGCCGCGGCGCGCACCGCGGGTTTACCTGCTCGCTATGTATCGGGTTATTTGATGATGAATGACCGGGTAGATCAGGAAGCAAGCCATGCTTGGGCCGAGGCGCATGTCGACGGAATTGGTTGGATTGGGTTCGATGTGTCGAACGGTATCTGCCCGGACGAGCGCTACGTTCGACTTGCGACCGGAAGAGATTACCGTAGGGCGGCACCCGTTTCGGGCATGCGTTTGGGGTCGTCGAGCGAATCCATGAGTGTATCCTTGCAGATACAGCAATAATCGCGCGGCACCCTATTTCTGCCTGAAAATCGGACTTTTACGACATTTACCGCGGGTCTGCTTATTGCACGCGAACCTGTGTTCAAGTCCGAAGATCGCCGCACGTCAGTGGGTTTCCTCGGTACTGGGACGCCTCACACGCCGTTTTCGAGCATCTGCTAAAATTCATTCTTCGAACCAGGGGATTATGAAATCCTCAATGCCCCACCGGGTCAATGCGGTTTGTCTGGCCGTTTCTGATCATTGGCGGCTTGGGCCAGTTGTTGTTCCAGATCATCAGTGTCTTCAAGTTGAGTAGACGGCACTGCGTAGCTGCCATTGAACCAGCGCGCTAAATCGAGATTGGCGCAGCGTCTTGAGCAAAAGGGCCGCACGTCCATCTTAGTTTCCTTTCCACACATCGGGCAACTCATCCTAGAACCTCCTGAAGCGGCAGACGCGCGCGTTTACGTTGCAGTTCGTAGTGCCCCAAAGGTGTCCAGCCAACCAAAGCTGTTTCAACATCATCGGCGCGGAAACTCTGACGCAATGCGGTTTCAAATGTCCGGCGATCTTTTTTCGGCATCGGCGCAAGATCAAGCACGATCTGACCACCTAACCCACGCAAACGCAACGCGCGTGGCAGCGCCTTGGCACAAGCGAGATTGGCCTTGATCCCCGCGGCCAGAGACACGTCCGCACCGGTATTGACATCGATAGCGACCAAAGCACGTGTGGGCTCAACGAAAAAGCTGGCGCCTCCACTCAAAGCGACCCGGACATCGCGGATGCTTTCCAATGCCTCCATAACGCTATGAGTTTCGAAACCTCCGGCTTGGGTCACGATTTCTGCAGGAGCAACCCAGTCACGCCATGCCAATACATGCGGGCCGTCACCCTCAGCCAGAACAGCCATTTCTTCGTCATCGTCTGCTAGAACTCGCTTGGCAAGATCGGCCATATTTGCGATATCATCCGCGATTTCTTCCGCATCTGCACCATCACAAGAAGAACGTAGGATCAGCCCGGTTTCCGCGCCATTCAGTGTGTCATGCGCAATCTCTAGCAGGCGGTCTCTTTCTTTTTCGTTCTTGATTGAGCGACTGATGTTCAGGCCCAAAGCGCCCGGAGTCACGATCGCAAATCGACTTTTAAACAGCAGCTTCTGCGTCACGGGCAAGGCTTTGCCGGGTTCCGCATATCCCGAAACTTGTACCAGAATCGTCTGACCCGGAGATAAGCCTTTGATCTGGCGTAGAAAAGCTGGGCCGTCCGGTGTTTTTAGGAACATACCCCCCTGCCCTTTGACGGGCCTGTCGGCGGTGGCACGATAAACCGTACCGGGGCGCGGGGCGTCAGCGTCTATCAGCAGATCATGAAGCTGTCCATCGACGAGCACAGCCGCCGCCTCGCGGTCTCCAATATGGTCCAGAATAATACTGCGCCCTTTCATGTCGGAGCGCCCGTCAATGAGTGGCCCGCGGCGCGCAAGAGGTTCGCCGTTTCCGCAAGAGGCAATCCGACAATGCCCGTAAACGAGCCGCTGATCCAGGGTATCAACGCGCCCGCAGGTCCTTGAATACCGTATCCACCCGCTTTGCCGCGCCAGTCTTCGGTCTGCAGATAGGCGTTCAGTTCTTCATCAGAAATGCATTTCATGCGGACAGTGCTGACAACATCCTTCTCCCAGATGCGCGCGCCACAGCGCACAGCAACGGCAGTGATCACACGGTGACGGCGCCCGGACAAGGCATTCAAAAACGCGGCTGCCTCGTCTCTGTCGGCAGGTTTGCCCATGATCCGCCGCCCAAGAGCCACGGTGGTATCTGCGCACAACACGATTTCAGTGTCATCCGCCGAAACAGCAACCAACTTCTCGCGGGCGATCCGCTGACAGTAGGATCGCGGTAACTCGCGCGGGCGCGGGTCTTCGTCGATGTCAGGCGCGCGGATGTCATCGGGCACAACACCGATCTGCGCCAGCAATTCCTTGCGACACGGACTTCCAGACCCAAGGACAAGCAAGGGTTTACTTGAAGCGGTAGTTGATCCGACCCTTGGTCAGATCATAGGGGGTCATCTCGACCTGCACCTTGTCGCCAGCCAGAACTCGGATGCGGTTTTTTCGCATCTTGCCTGCCGTATGCGCGATGATCTCATGGCCGTTTTCAAGCTCGACCCGAAATGTCGCGTTCGGCAGGAGTTCCTTCACGACACCGGGAAATTCGAGCGTATCTTCCTTGGCCATGTTGTCTCCTAAATTACGCGCCCACCTGTTTGTGGACGCCGCTTAAATGCGCGCATTTGCAGGGGTTTTCAAGGGGGATTCAGCGTAACAGCACTTTTGGTGCCACGTTGTCGCGCCCTTTTTGCTCATCCCAGTGCAGACGACCTAAAACCCGACCATCTATGCGCACTTTGGCAATGGCATCCAAATCCACGTCAGCGTAGGTCCAACCAGCCTGGCCCAACGCTCCGCCCGCAATCACGCCCGTCGCAGGGAAACCAGCATCGGGAGGGCAAAAAACACCACCTGCGCCAGTTGTGATATCGACGGCCTCTGACCACGGAGCCTCACCAACGAGAGACGACATAACACACACACACTGGTTTTCTAATGCACGTGCCATTGCACCAATGCGCACGCGCCAATAACCGGACAAGGCCTCTGTACAGGAGGGCACCAAGATCACATCACATTCTGCCAGTGCGCGGCCGAGCAAGGGGAATTCGCCGTCATAACAGATCAAAATGCCAATCTTGCCAATCTGCGTATCGAAAACCTGCAACGGGCCACCGCCGATCACACCCCAGATATCGCGTTCGAAGCGGGTCATGATTTGCTTGTCCTGAATACCTATGTCGCCGTCAGGCGCAAACAACCTAGCGCGGTTCACGGGGCGCGTCGCCGATGCCGCAGAGCCGGAAGCGGCCAGAATATGAATGCCGTGATGGGCCGCCAGTTTTTGATGCAACGCATCCGCGTCCGCTAAGCGTTCCGATACCGCAAACAATGATTTTTCCAAGTCACCGGCGACTTCTCGACCAGCCAGTGTTGCAAGCTCCATGGCTCCATATTCAGGGAAAACTGCCAGCTTTGCCCCATTGGCAGCGGCGTTATCGACCCAATGCGCGATCTTGTCCTCATACTGCGACCATGATGTCAGGAAATCCAACGGATAGGCGGCAGTGGCAATTTTCATCGGTTCGCTCCGGGATAGATTCTATAACATCGTCACGAATATGGCAGCGCACTTCAATAGCACAAAGTGACCAAAATTTCAGACCATCCCTCCATCATGGACAACGCATGCTTGCCTATTTGGCAAAAACGCGGGCATCATGGTCGCGTCGGATTCGATTGAAGGCCAGCACATATGATGAAGGGTGTCACGCTGCGTGGTCTTGAAGTTTTTGAGGCTCTTGCAGAAACCGGGTCGGTCGCAAGGGCTGCAGCGCAAACCGGCCTTAGCCAGCCTGCTGTAAGCCAGCAATTGCGAAACCTTGAAACGGCTTTGAGTACAGAACTAGTGGATCATGGACGCAGGCCAATGCGTCTGACGCCTGCGGGAACTTTCTTTTTGCGCCGAGCCGAAGCAGCCCTTTCCGAGCTTCGATTGGCACAAAGCGAATTGACGGTGATGGATCTCGCGCATCTCCAATCGCTCGGTATTGGCATAATCGATGACTTTGATGACAGCCTGACACCTCGTCTTGCAACAATACTCGCTGAAAGCCTGACGGGGTGCCAGTTCAAGATGATCACTGCGTCAAGCAATGATTTGATCGATGCGGTGACAAACAAGGAATTGCATCTAGTCATTTCGGCAAGCAAGAAGGGTGGTGTTGATGGTGTTATCGAACATCCACTAGCCCAGGATCCCTTTATCCTCGTGGTCCCAAAAGGAACCCAAATAGAGGCAGGGCGGTTGCCCGATCCGGACGGGCTGGCCTACTTGCGATACGACGCGGATCAGATGATCAGACAACAGATTGACGAGAGCCTTTCAATGCATCTCGCGCAACATGATTCCCCTTTTGAGATCGGGAGCCATCTTGCATTAATGGCCATGGTTGCGCGCGGAATCGGTTGGACAATCACGACGCCTTTGGGTTTCATGCGAGCGCATCGGTTTCATGATCGGTTGACGGCGCATCCATTGCCTTCAAATCCTTTTTCGCGTCGGATATCGCTTTTTGCCAGCGCCGATTGGGCAGATGATGTGCCTCGCAACATTGCGCAAACCATGCGCCAATTGATCAAGACGCATATGATCGATCCCGCCTTGGCGCAACTGCCGTTTCTGGTGGGCCATCTACGTGTGCTGCATGCAGAAAACAGCGAACAATTCGACAAAGAGACCTGAGCGCGAAATTACTTCAAGACGGTCAGGAGTGACGCCATGCAGAAAATCGTGATCCTTACCGGTGCGGGCATCTCCGCTGAAAGCGGTCTTGGGACGTTCCGGGCAGAAGGTGGGCTTTGGGCGCAACACAAGATCGAAGACGTTGCCACGCCCGAAGGCTTTGCACGAAATCCCAAGCTGGTGGTGGATTTTTACAATGCCCGACGCGCGCAGGCCACCGATGCAGCGCCCAATGCCGGGCACCTGGCACTGGCGAAACTCGAGAGCGAATTCGCCGGCGAAGTCATACTGATCACGCAAAACGTGGACGATCTGCATGAAAAAGCAGGATCCGAGAAGGTCATGCACATGCACGGGGTGCTAGCCGGAGCGCTGTGTGCGATGTGCGACCACCGATGGCCCGCTCCCTTGGTCATGGCGCCGGGTGATCGTTGCCCCCATTGCGACCAACCATCTGCGCGGCCTGACATCGTATGGTTCGGCGAAATGCCTTACGATATGGATGAAATTTTCGATCATCTCGCGAGCGCGGATATCTTTGCCAGCGTCGGAACGTCAGGTAATGTTTATCCAGCGGCGGGTTTTGTGGCCGAAGCCCGGCGTAACGGTGCGGATACTATCGAATTCAATCTGGAACCCTCGATGGTGGGCGGCCAGTTCAAAGACATACGCATTGGCCCCGCAACGCAAACACTACCTGTCTGGGTTGATAGTCTTTTGGCGGGCTGAGCGCACCAAAACAAAAAAAGACCCCGCCCGATGGGGCTGGGTCTACATCGCAACAACGAACGGATCAGCTCAGCGCTTCTGCGGTTTCAGAAGACTTTGCGATCGCTTTTTTCACTTTCAGCGCATTGGCTGACAGATCGCTGTCCTTGGCTTTAGCCATGAACTGGTCGAGGCCACCGCGGTGGTCAACCGTACGTAAAGCGGCTGCAGAGATGCGAAACTTGAACACGCGGCCCAGTGCTTCGGATTGCAGGGACACATCGTTCAGGTTCGGCAAAAAGCGCCGGCGGGTTCTGTTTTTAGCGTGGCTGACGTTGTTGCCCGTCATCGGGCCTTTTCCGGTCAATTCGCAAACGCGCGACATGGGTTCATCCTTTGCTCATGCGTCGTTCCGGCGGTCCGGTTAACGACAAAAGGGGCAGCCACAGGCCACGCCCCGTAGAATAGTCTCCGCGCTTTAGTGGGAATCGCCTTTGCGGTCAACCCGCAGGATACCGGATTTACGGTTTTGACGCATCAGAATGGCGCAATCCGATCAGAAACTCCTGTGCCGCACGCGCCGGGGCCTTTTCGCCCGATGTGACCTGCGCACCCAGCACGCTCAATGCGCGCCGTGCCGTCGCGGTTTCCAGCTGGGACAACAGGGCGTTTTTGACTTCTTCTTCAAACCAATAGCGCGCTTGACCGGCGCGCGTGGCTTCCCAAAACCCTTGCGCGCAGCGCCAGTCGCGTAGCGCCTTCAAATCGGACCAAACTTCGTTCAACCCTTCCTCTTTCAAGGCTGAGACCATCATTGCCTTGGGATACCCATTCGGGTCTTGTTGCCGTTTGCGCAAGAGCCGTAGCGCACCGGAATAATCAGCACAAGTTCGCGTCGCCGCTGCTTTCAAATCGCCGTCGGCCTTGTTGATCAAGATGATGTCCGCGATCTCCATGATCCCGCGTTTAACCCCTTGCAATTCATCTCCCCCGGCCGGTGCAAGCAACAACAAAAAGATGTCCGCCATCTGCGCCACAACCGTCTCCGATTGACCGACGCCCACGGTTTCGATCAGAACGACGTCAAACCCCGCGCTTTCGCAAAGGGCCACGGCTTCGCGTGATCGGCGGGCAACACCGCCCAGATGCGTTTGGCTGGGTGAAGGACGGATAAAAGCGTTCGGTTCCCGCGACAGCCTGTCCATCCGTGTCTTGTCACCCAGAATAGAACCGCCAGACCGGGTTGACGAGGGATCTACAGCCAGCACAGCGACTTTCAATCCCTGCCCGACCAGCATCATGCCAAAGCTCTCAATGAAGGTGGATTTACCAACCCCGGGCGTGCCTGAAAGTCCGATGCGCAAGGCTTGCCGGTCTTTTGGCAATTGATCCAGCAATGCGGCGGCTTGCACTTTGTGATCATCGCGGGCGCTTTCCACCAGCGTGATCGCGCGGGCCAGCGCGCGGCGTTCACCCTTTGCAACACGGTCTGCCAGATCAACGATATCCATTCGCGCACCCTTTCATTCATCCGGTTGTCCGGCAGGTTGAGGTAAATGTCCAGAGCTTGGCCAAGCCCTATTCATTCGCTAAGCAGAGGCATGACCCCTGTTCTTCCCATTGATGCCATTCTGACCGATATCGTGGACGCTTTGCGCACTGGTGGAAGGTTGGTACTGCAAGCCCCTCCGGGTGCTGGCAAAACCACGCGCGTTCCCCTCGCAATTCTGGATGCCAACGTGACTTCGGGCAAGATCATCATGCTGGAACCCCGCCGCCTGGCCGCACGCGCAGCGGCTGAGCGCATGGCGGAGACCCTGGGGCAAAAGGTCGGCGAAACCGTAGGTTACCGCATTCGCGGCACAACCAAAGTGTCCGAGGCAACCCGCATCGAAGTCGTGACCGAAGGCATCCTGACCCGCATGATCCAGTCCCAACCCGAGTTGCAAGGCATCGGCGCACTGATCTTTGACGAATTCCACGAACGTTCCTTGAATGCTGATCTTGGCCTTGCACTGGCGCTGGATGTGGCGGGGGCCTTGCGCGATGATCTGATCTTGGTGGCAATGTCCGCCACGCTGGATGCCGATCCGATTGCGCGTTTGATGGATGCACCGATTTTGACCTCCGAAGGGCGGTCCTTTGACGTCACACCTTACTGGCTGACCAAACCTGTGCCCAAAAAGCGAAGGTTGGAACAAGCGGTCTCAGACTTGACGTTGACGGCTTTGTCCGAGCACGAAGGCAGCGCCCTCGTCTTTCTGCCTGGTGAAGGCGAGATCCGACGGACCGAGGCAGCCCTGCGCCACAATCTACCAAAAGACGTCTCGCTGCACCCGCTCTTTGGCGCCATGCGCTTTCAAGACCAACGCGCGGCCATCGCTCCAATGACATCTGGTCGCAAAGTCGTACTCGCGACAGCAATTGCCGAAACCTCTCTTACCATTGAGGGTATTCACATCGTCGTCGATGCCGGTCGTGGCCGGCGGGCCGAGTTTGATGCAGCATCCGGGATGTCGCGTCTGATCACCACGCGCGTGACGCGCGCCGAAGCCACCCAGCGTGCCGGGCGTGCGGGGCGAGTTGCTCCGGGTGTGTGCTACAAGCTTTGGACGCGGGGTGAGGACGGTGCGTTGGCCTCCCATCCGCCCGCCGAGATTGAGACCGGTGATCTGACAGGCTTGACACTTGAGCTCGCAATGTGGGGCGCACGCGCCGATCAGATGCAGTTTGTGACACCGCCCCACGCAGGCAGGCTGCGCGAAGCGCAAGACCTGCTCAAAGCCCTGGGCGCCCTGGATGAAGAATATCACATCACGCCTCACGGCAAAAAACTTGCGGCAACGCCGGTGCACCCGCGCCTCGCCCATATGGTGGCCAAAGGAGGACCGGACGCACCTTTGTTGGCAGCGATCCTGTCTGAACGCGATATCCTGAAGAATGCGCCCGCAGACCTGACACTTCGCATCGCCGCGGCAAAAAACCCCGCGCAGTTTCGAGCCCGACACCCGTGGGAACCCAACCGAGCCACCCTGTCCCGCATTCATGACGAGGCCAAAAGGCTGCGCCCCAATCTGACGCACAATGGCCCGAATGATCCCGGTGTACTTGCGGCTCTGGCCTATCCGGACCGCGTGGCGTCACGACGACCCGGCACGGCGCCTCGGTTTGTGATGTCCGGGGGCAAAGGCGCGATCCTGCCTGAAGGTGACAGCCTCGCGAACGCGCCTTTGATCGTTGCAACCGATCTTGATGGCGACCCGCGCGAGGCCCGCGTTCGGCAAGCCGTTTCGCTGTCACATTCGGACCTGCGCTCGGTTTTTGCGGACGATATTGCCTGGCACAACCTGTGTATTTGGTCTCGCCGAGAGGCGCGCGTGATGACGCGCAGGCAGGAAAAATATGGCGCCTTGGTGCTGGATGACCGAACTTGGTCAGATGCACCCGCCGAAAACATTGCGCGGGCCATGCTGACCGGCATAGAGCAACTGGGTTTGCTGCCAAATAGGAAGGCTTCACGTTTCATGGCGCGTGCTCGATTGATGCAGGCCTCCGATCCCCAATTTCCCGATTTCAGCGAAGATCAGTTAATGGCGGATCTGGAAACCTGGCTTCTGCCCCATTTGACGGGGGTCAAATCGAGCGCGGACTGGAAGCGGTTTGACATCACACCTGCTTTGAAAGCGCGTTTATCCTGGGATCAGTCACAGGCTTTGGACCGTATTGTACCAGCCCAATTTACGACACCGCTGGGCCGGAACATTCCTATTGAATACGATGGGTACAAGCCGCGCATCGCTTTGCGCCTGCAAGAGGTTTTTGGCGTGACACATCACCCGACGGTCGCAGGGACGCCGGTGCAATTGACCCTTCTTTCCCCCGCACAACGTCCGGTGCAAGTCACCGAGGACCTGCCGGGGTTTTGGGCGTCTTCTTATGCAGATGTGCGCAAAGATATGCGCGGCAGGTATCCAAAACACCCCTGGCCCGAAGACCCAACCCTCGCCGACCCGACACTTCGTGCCAAACCCAGGAAGTAGGCCTCATGTCTCAATCAGCATTGGAATTGATGCTCAGCGGCAATTGGTATGATGCGCTCGTGCCCGAACTTGATCACTTGCGCGCGATCGCACGTCGCGCAGTACATGCTCATAACGTGTGCCCCCCGGATTCCAGAGGCCCTATTGCACCGGAACTAAGGGCACTTTTCAAATCGGTTGGTGCAGAGTGCACCATCGAGGCACCTTTTCACGCGTCCTATGGATGCAACATTGTCTTGGGCGACCAAGTGTATTTCAACGCGGGTGTGACAATATTGGACAGTGCGCGCGTCACCATTGGCCCGCGCTGCATGCTGGGTCCGAACGTACAAATTTACTGCGCCGATCATCACCGCGACACATCCAAACGCCGCGCGGGTATTGAACGCGCACTACCGGTGCGCTTGGAGGCGGACGTCTGGATCGGGGGCGGCGCCATTATCATGCCTGGTGTCAACATTGGCTCCGGAGCAATTGTCGGTGCAGGTTCCGTGGTAACCAAGAATGTACCAACCGGCGCACGCGTGGCGGGCAATCCCGCACGCAATTTGACGCCAAGTTGACCCCTCTTTGGGGTCTGCCGGGTTTGTGTGATGTTGTTTACAGAAAATTTTATCTTTCCGTCTATCTTTGATCGCGTCGAGCCCTGAGAAACTATCCACAGCTCAACAACTTGAAAAGTCGGATAAAATCCGCTACATCAACACGCTATGGGCCTAATATTTACGTCATGATCAATATTGTCAGAACAACTCTTGAAAGTGCAGTGCGCGTTTTCACTGGACCTGAACGCCAGCGGCAGGTTGCGGCGCTATGTTATCGCGACACGCAAGCCGGAAAGAAAGTTCTTCTTGTGACCAGCCGCGGCACGGGTCGTTGGATTGTTCCCAAAGGCTGGCCCATTAAAGGGCTTGATGATCCCGATGCTGCTCTACAAGAAGCTTGGGAAGAAGCAGGCGTCGAATCTGCTGAAGTCGTGGCGGATCCCATTGGGCACTATAAATATGACAAGAAACGGTCTGATGGCGAGGTCACTCCTGTTAAGGCGCAGGTCTATCTGGCTGAAGTCGAAAGCCTGTCAGAAAGCTATCCTGAGGACCACCAACGCGAAAGGCATTGGTTTTCGCCAGATGAAGCAGCCTCTCGCGTGCATGAGCCTGAACTGAAGGCTATTTTGCGCGACCTGTAAGCTCAACTAGACCTCGAGGCACCAGCGCAAGATAGCTTTTTGCGCGTGAAGCCGGTTTTCTGCTTCATCAAAGATGACTGAATGCGGCCCATCCATGACTTCGGACGTGACCTCATCGTCGCGGTGTGCCGGCAGACAGTGCATAAACAACGCATCCGGCTTCGCATGCGCCATCAGTTCTGAATCGACCCGATAGGGCCGCAATTGATTGTGCCGCCGCTCCCGTGCCGATTGCGCATCATGCATAGACACCCAGGTGTCGGTGACCACGAGATCGGCCCCCTGCACTGCCGCAACCGGATCACGCACAATTTCGATCTTTGATCCTTTGGCCCGCGCCAAATCGACAAATTCCTCTTCGGGATCCAGCGTCGAAGGTCCCGTAAATGTCATGTCAAACCCGAACTGACCTGCAGCGTGCAGAAAAGAGGCACACACGTTGTTGCCATCTCCAGACCAAACCACCTTCTTGCCCTTGATCGGGCCGCGATGCTCTTCAAAAGTCAGCAAATCTGCCATGATCTGGCAGGGGTGCGTGCGGTCGGTCAGCCCATTGATCACCGGCACGGTGGCAAATTCCGCCATCTCGGTGAGCACCGCCTCGTCGAAGGTACGGATCATGATGAGATCTACATAGCGGCTCAACACGCGCGCCGTATCCGCAATCGTCTCGCCATGACCCAATTGCATGTCATTGCCAGAAAGGACCATAGTTTGCCCGCCCATCTGGCGCACGCCAACATCAAAAGAAACGCGCGTTCGCGTGGAAGGTTTCTCAAAGATCAGCGCCACCATCCGGTCTTTTAGAGGTTCATCGGCGTCGCGCGCGCCACGTGGTTTGCCTAGACGGGCTGTCTTCATTTCTGCTGCAGAATCGATGATCCGCCGCAGATCACCAGAATCCGTAAGGTGAATGTCGAGAAAATGGTTCATTTTTTGCGTCTCAATAAAATCTGTGTCGGGCGCAAAACGCCCAAGGTGGTATCTGGACTTTTGATTTAAGCGGCAACCAAAGCCGTTGCTGCGGCATCAAGACGATCAACGGCTAGCGCAATCTCGTCGTCTTCGATGGTCAGAGGCGGCAACAAACGGATAACGTTATCCGCCGCGGGAACAGTCAGGATCAACTGGTTATATCCGGCGTTTACCACATCAGTGTTGGTTTTCTTGCACTTGACGCCCAGCATGAGACCGGACCCCCGAACGCTCTCGAAAACCTCCGGATGCGCAGCAACCAACCCTTCCAGTTTCTGGCGCATCAGCCCGGCTTTTCGATTAACTGCATCGAGGAAACCTGGTGCAGTCACATAATCCAGCACCGCACATCCAACCGCGCAACCCAACGGGTTACCGCCGTAGGTCGAGCCATGTGTGCCCAAGGTCATACCACTGGCGGCTTCTTCCGTGGCCAAGACCGCGCCGATGGGAAATCCACCGCCAATGCCTTTGGCGACCATCATGATGTCTGGCGTAATCCCGGACCATTCATGCGCGAAAAGCTTGCCGGTTCTGGCGACGCCACATTGCACCTCGTCAAGGATCAACAGAATATCGTGTTCGTCGCAAAGATCGCGCAACCCTTTGAGGCATTGATCCGGCACGGGGCGAATACCCCCCTCCCCCTGCACCGGTTCTATCAGGATGGCCCCGGTGGTTTCCGAAATGGCCGCTGTCAGCGCGTCATGATCGCCGAACTCCAGGTGCACAAACCCGGGTAGAAGTGGCCCGAACCCCTTGGTCATTTTCTCGGACCCGGCAGCGGCGATGCCCGCTGACGACCGGCCATGAAAGGATCCTGAAAAGGCAATGATATCCGTTTTCTCGGGTTGGCCTTTGTCAAACCAGTATTTGCGCGCCATCTTCACAGCCAATTCGCAAGCTTCCGTGCCCGAGTTGGTAAAGAATACAGTATCGGCGAAGGTTTGCTCTGTGAGCTTGTCGGCCAGCTCCTGTTGTTTTGGAATTTGATAGAGATTTGACGTGTGCCACAATGCATTCGCCTGATCGGTGAGCGCCTTCACCAGCGCAGGGTGGGCGTGACCCAGTGCGTTAACAGCGATGCCCGCCCCAAGGTCCAGAAAGCGTCGACCGTCCGCCTCAATCAACCAGGCACCTTCGCCCTTTTCAAAGCTGAAGGCGGCACGGGAATACGTCGGCAAAAGGGTCGGGATCATCGGATCGTCCTTATCAAAAGGTCTGCGGCAAGAACACGAAACGTGCATGAGGCGAGCAGACAGGTCAACAATTTAAGTTTGGAAGATGTGCGCTCGAAGGCGCGGGGTCACAGCGGCGGGATCAAGCGCGGGCGCGTCGTCGGTTTGAAATTTGCATGGCTGTATACATAAAGTGGCATTATCGCATGAAGACGCGTTTGCAAAGCTGTTTTTTCGGCTCTTGATGGGCGCGCGTTTGAGGCGCATAGCGACGCGCATGCTGCTGCCGACAAAGAAAAACGCGAGCCTTGCCATGCTCTTGATGCTCGCAGCCACTGCATTCATTGCAGGTACGACTCTATTTGCCAAAGCTTTGGGTGAGGATGGTTTGCACCCCGCGCTGCATCCACTGCAAATCAGTCACGGGCGGTTTGTCTTTGCGTTTTTGACCATCGTCACAGCAACCGTTGTCATGCGGCCAACGTTCGTGCGCCCCAATTGGGCGCTTCACGTAGCGCGAACTGTTTTCGGTTGGGGCGGCGTAACCCTGATGTTTGCCTCTGTGGCCTACATACCGCTCGCGGATGCCACTGCGATCGTCTTTCTCAACCCCGTCTTCGGAATGATTTTGGCCATACCCTTGCTGCGCGAAAAGGTTGGACCCATCAGATGGTTGGCCGCTGCCATCGCGCTTGCCGGAGCAGTGATCTTGTTGCGCCCAACCCCGGATAGTTTTCAGATCGCCAGCCTGCTGGCCCTCGCCGCGGCCATCATCATGGGGTTCGAAGTGATATTCATCAAAAAACTGGCGGGGCGCGAGACGCCTTTCCAAGTACTGCTGATCAACAACTGTCTCGGTGTAGTCATCGCCTCCGCCGCAGTGATCGGCGTTTGGCAGATGCCGACCCCGGCACAGTGGGGCGTCCTGATTTCACTGGGCGTTTGTATGGCATTGGCGCAGACCTGCTTTATCAATGCCATGGCGCGCGCGGATGCGAGCTTTGTCGCACCCTTCACCTACGGCACGTTGCTCTTTGCCACGGTTTATGACGTCGCTTTCTATGGCCAGTTCCCGGATTGGATCACGATGACAGGTGGTAGCATTATCCTGTCAGGCGGGGTGCTTTTGGCATGGCGAGAAGGGAAAGTGCTGCCGCGTGGTTGAAACACAACGCCAGGACTTGAGTTTCAATGCTTGTAACTCTGCCTTTAGTGACTAAAATAGAGCGCTGACGATAGATACAAAGCGGTCCGCACTCAGCAGGACCGCTTTTAAATTAGGGAATGGCTGATGTCGTGGACTGACGATCGCGTGGAACTGCTCAAAAAGATGTGGGGCGAAGGACAATCCGCCAGCCAGATCGCAAAAGAACTGGGTGGTGTGACACGCAACGCAGTTATCGGCAAAGTCCACCGACTGGGCCTGTCAAATCGCGCGACGGCATCGGCGACCGCCAAGACAGAACCCAAAGCCAAGGCAGCGCCAAAGCCAGAGATCAAACAGAAGCCTGCGCAAAAACCCGCTGAGTCTACGACGAGCACAGAAGTACAGCCTGTTCCGAGACCGCTGCCCGCGCGCAAACAGATTATCCCGGCAGGTCAGCCGCTGCCGCCGCAACCCTCAGCAAATGAAATCAGCCCGGAAGCTCTTGCAAAGGTTTCCGAGATAGAGAAAAAGGCAAAACGCCTGGGTTTGATGGAGTTGACCGAACGCACATGTAAATGGCCTGTCGGCGATCCGGCAACCGAGGATTTTTGGTTTTGCGGTCTGCCCGTGCAAACCGGAAAACCCTATTGCGAGGCGCATGTGGGCGTTGCTTTTCAGCCGATGTCGTCGCGCAGGGACCGGCGCCGCTGAATCAAACCATCTGCAGCCGATCATGTTTCAAGAAACCCGCGCTTTACTTTGCGGGTTTTTTGCTGCCTGAAACACTTTGAACACAATGGTGAATTGCGCTGCGGACAGCATCGTTTATGACCATGCGAAGAACACTAAAGTGGAAGAGGTAAAATGGCGTCCCCAACTAAAATCCGGGCGGCCGATGCTGTCGCACAGCGACTATATGCCGAAGGATGCCGCTATGCCTTCGGCATGCCCGGTGGCGAAGTTCTGACACTTGTGGATGCATTGGAAGACGCGGGCATCGAATTTGTTCTGGCAAAACACGAGAACGCCGCGGCTTTTATGGCCGAAGGCGCCTATCACCGGAACGGCGCGCCGGGCATTCTTGTCGCAACTGTTGGACCTGGCGCATTGAATGGTGTGAATGCCATCGCAAACGCACATCAGGACCGCGTGCCCATGATCGTTTTGGCGGGTGCCGTGGACGCTGACGAAGCGCAAACCTACACGCATCAAGTTCTGGACCAACAAGCTGTGTTCCGCCCGATCACCAAGGCCAGTTTTTCGCTGGTTCCAGGGGCCGCGCATGTGATCATTGACAAGGCCCTCGCCATAGCAACAGAAGGCCGCCCTGGACCCGTGCACATCGACGTGCCGATTTCGGTCGCCGACGCGCAGGTGCCTGCAAACGCGCCCCCAGCACGTGTCAAAGCCTCTGCTACAACGCCTTCCGGAGACGATCTGGCCACCGCGCGCAAATGGCTTACCAATACCACCCGCCCGATCATGATCGTGGGTTTGGACGCCATGGTCGAAGACGCCGGGGAGGCCATCACCGACTTTGCCGAGACCTACAGTGTGCCCATCATCACCACCTACAAGGCCAAGGGATTGCTACCTGAGGATCATCCGTTAGCGCTTGGGGGTGCCGGGCTCTCGCCCTTGGCTGACCGCCATTTACTGCCGCTCATTGGCCAGGCCGATCTTGTGCTTTGCGTGGGATACGACCCAATTGAGATGCGCTCGGGCTGGCGCAACATCTGGACACCGGCAAGCCAGCGGATCATCGACATCACTGCAGAGCCAAATCACCACTACATGCATCAATCCAGCCTGAATTTCGTCGCCGATTGTGCCGCAAGCCTGACGGCGATCTCAGACGGCATCGCACCACGCGAGACATGGGCTGGAGGCGAAATCAAGGCGACCAAGGTCGCGCTGACAAATTCATTCCCACAGGATGACGTATGGGGCCCAGCCGCCGTGATCGACACCTGCCGCAAGGTGATGCCCCGCAACACGCTGGCTACCGTCGACAGCGGCGCGCACCGCATTCTGCTCAGCCAGATGTGGGAATGCTATGAAACGCGCGGCCTCACGCAATCCACCGCACTGTGTACTATGGGGTGCGCGATACCGCTCGCCATGGGCACAAAACTAGCGGACCCAGAGCGACCGGTGATCGGATTTTGCGGTGACGCCGGGTTCTTGATGGTCGCCGGCGAGCTCTCTACCGCGGCGGAACTGGGCCTCACACCCATTATTCTCGTCTTTGTCGATGCCTCTTTATCCCTGATCGAACTCAAACAACGCTCGCGTCAAATGAAAAACCGCGGCGTGGATTTTGAAAAACATGACTTTGCGGCGATGGGCGTGGCCTTTGGCGGCGCGGGTCACACTGTCGACAACCGCGAGGACCTTGCGCATGCGCTCGACAAGGCCATGGCAGCAGAGACCTTTACGGTGATTGCAGCAGTTATTGAGCGTGGGGCTTACGATGGCCGCATCTGACACTCCTATGGCGCTGGATGGGTTAGTCGTTCTCGACCTGAGCCGCATTCTTGCGGGCCCCACTGCCACGCAATTGCTGGGAGACCTTGGCGCCACCGTGATCAAGGTGGAAAATCCAAAGTCAGGCGGCGACGACACCCGCGGATGGGGACCCAATTACGCGATGGGCACGGATGGCAAACGCACCGACCTATCAGCCTATTTCATGGCCGCCAATCGCAACAAACTCTCGATCTCTGTGGATCTATCAACGGAGGATGGCCAAGAAACCGTGCGCCATCTAGCAGCTCGGGCCGATGTGGTCATCGAAAACTACAAGCCCGACGGGTTGCAGAAATACGGACTGGATCACGCAACCCTGCTCAAGGTCCATCCAGGTTTGGTTTATTGCTCAATTTCCGGTTTTGGTCAGACAGGACCCAACCGCGACCAACCTGGGTATGACCTGATGGCGCAAGGTTACGGTGGAATCATGTCACTGACCGGCGCGCCTGAAGGCCCGCCCATGAAGGTAGGTGTTGGCATCGCTGACGTCATGTGCGGCATGTATGCAACCATCGGCATTCTCGCTGCCCTGCGCCACCGCGATGCCACCGGTGAAGGGCAACACATCGACCTGAGTCTGGTTGACGCGCAGATGGCGTGGCTCATCAACGAAGGGACCAACTTCCTGACCTCTGGCAAACTACCGGAGCGTCGCGGCAACGCGCATCCCAATATCGTCCCCTATGACGCATTTCCCTGCTCTGACGGGCATGTTCTGCTTGCCGTCGGAAATGATGCACAATTTGCCCGGTTTTGCGACGTGATCGAATTGCCAGGTCTTTCGGATGACCCAGCATACACCACAAACCTCGCCCGGATCGAAAATCGTGTGGCCCTGACTGCGAAAATCAATAAAGCTCTGTCTGGCCTGTCGCGCGAAGAAATTCTGACCCGCTGCCACAAGGTCAAGGTACCCGCCGGCCCAATCCATACAGTGGCAGAAGCGCTGCAATCCGATCAGTCCAAAGCGCGCGGTGCAGTTGTCGAAATGCAGGCCGCCTACACTGAAAAAGGCACTGTTGCTCTTTTGGCGAATCCCCTCAAATTCTCGCGCACCCCGGTCCAGTACCGTCGTCCGCCCCCGCGGCTTGGACAAGACTCACAACTGGTGCGTGCATTGTTTGAAATTCTGCCCGAAGCGGACTGAAACAACCCTTCAATTTCGGCCTAAAACCGCCTGTTTTTGCCCTGGAATGCTGAAACAATAGCGAATTTCCAACACGTGCCTTCACGTTGACGTGTTTCTAATCGCACCAGCCTGCGAGGACACAGATATTGGGGTAAATATCTGTTCAGTCTGTTGAATAAAGGCACGCTCTTAATGATGTACGACATTTGTCAAAGTCCGGTAACACTCTCCAAGCCGCAAGCCCTTGAGGATTGGAATAGCATGATCCGAACCTTCCTCGCTCATGGTATGGCGACGCCCACACACCTGGGCGCAGTCTTGCAGAGCGATCCTGATTTCGCCATGGGTCATGCGGCACGGGGTCTCTTTTCGATGATGATGGGTCGCGCAGAGCTGGTCGCAGTAGCCCATGAGGCGGCACAAACCGCGCGGGCGGCTCAAAAGAAGATATCACTCTCAACGCGCGAAATCCTTTGGGTTGATGCGTTGGACCATTGGTTGGCCGGCAGCCCAACGGGCGCCATCGCCGCAATGGAACGCATCCTCGCACAACATCCGACTGACACGCTGACCGCAAAGGTAAGCCACGCCATCCGGTTCATACTAGGCGACGCAGAAGGCATGCGGTCTTCCGTCGAGCGCGTTCTGGATGCTCATGGCGAAGATCACCTGTGCCGCGGGTACGCCCTTGGCTGTCATGCGTTCGCTTTGGAAGAGACGGGGGAGTATGATCGGGCGGAAGCTGTTGGTCGCGCGGGGCTGGTGCTGGCACCTGACGATTCATGGGGCCTGCACGCAATTGCCCATGTGTATGATATGACTGCGCGTCCGGACTTGGGGATCCGTCTGATCGAAACCCATACCAAAGCTTGGGATCACTGCAACAATTTCCGCTATCATGTTTGGTGGCACAAAGCCTTGCTGCATATGGATCAAGGGCAGCTTGACGTTGCCCTGGGCCTCTATGACGCGCAGGTTCGTGCGGATAAGACTGACGATTACCGTGACATTTCCAACGCCACATCGCTGTTGGTGCGGTTGGAACTGGAAGGCGTTGATGTCGGCCTTCGTTGGGAAGAATTGGCCGATCTGGCACAGAACCGCACTGACGATGGCTTAGTGGTCTTTGCTGACCTGCACTACATGTTGGCACTGACCGGCGCTGACAGGCCAGACGCAAAGGTTGCAATGACTCGCCGCTTTGCCCGTGATGCGGCCAAGTCTGGTGAAATGCCCCAGCGCTATGCCAACCCTGGTGTGGCAGCGCTCTCAGGTTTGAACGCCTTTGCCGAAGGGCGCTACGATGCGGCATTTGCCGACTTGGTTTCTGCGCGCCAGGCAATGCAATCCATCGGGGGCAGTCACGCCCAACGGGATGTCTTTGAACGAATTACAATCGATGCAGGCCTGCGGGCAGGTCGCTACGATCAGACGGAGGCTGTTCTCAACGAGCGCATAACCCGGCGTGCCGGTTGCAAAGATAGGTTCGCACACACGCGTTTGGCGACCATTCAAGACGCCCGGCGGATCCCCGCACAGTGACGCGGTGCCCGTGATGACATTTCTTAAGACAACGCATAAAGACCGGCCATGACCCTCGCCGACCCCGCTCAAATCACCCCACTCGCAAAAGCGCCCGCACAAGCAGCACCGGGTGCTAAACAGCGCGACGTGCGGCTGGATTTCTTCCGCGGCATCGCGATGTTCATCATTCTTTTTGCCCACACGCCAGGCAATTTTTTCACATCCTGGATTCCCGCGCGTTGGGGGTTTTCAGATGCAACTGAGATTTTTGTCTTCTGTTCCGGCATGGCCTCTGCCATTGCCTTTGGCCGCGCCTATGACACCGCGGGCTGGCGCTTGGGAACTGCACGTGTGAGCTTTCGCGTCTGGCAGGTCTATTGGGCCCACATCGGGTTGTTTTTTGCGGTCGCGACCCTTCTGGCCGCCATCGACATGACCGGTGCCTATGACAAAGTCTATATTGGTACGCTGAACCTGTGGAAGTTCTTTGTAGATCCGGGGCCGCAGTTGGTCGGCCTTTTGACCCTGACTTATGTGCCTAATTATTTCGACATTCTGCCGATGTATATGGTGGTGTTGGCGATGATGCCGCTGATTATGGCCCTATCGCGCGTTCATCTCGGTCTGGTCGCGGTATTCATTGTCGGTGTCTGGGTCTTTGCCCAACGGCGCTTGCTCGCTGAATTTGGTCTTGCTGACCTTCACCTTGGTCTGCCGGCTGAGCCGTGGTCAGACCGCAAATGGTTCTTCAACCCCTTTGGCTGGCAGCTCATTTTTTTCTCAGGTTTTGCCTTTATGCGGGGATGGCTACCAAAACCTCCGGTCACACCAATGCTGATTGGTTTGGCACTGGCCTTGGTGCTCATCAATGTTCCGCTTTCGAATATTGGTGTGCGCGAGTTCGGGTTTGACTGGGCGCGTGACTGGCGCATTGCCAATACGATCTGGATCACGAAATCTGACTTCGGGCTGTTGCGGTATGTCCACTTTCTAGCGCTGGCCTATCTGTGCTGGGTCGCGGCAGGTGACAAGGGTGTGCGGCTTCTGGCCACGGGAACAGGCCTGCTCGCGCGCATTTGGCAACAGGCTCTGGCAATCATCCTAAAAGTAGGCCAGCAGTCACTGGCGGTGTTCATTGTCAGCATGTTCACGGCAAGGGTCAGCGGTTTTGTGATGGATAACATCGGCCGAGATACCTGGACTGTGGTCGGTGTTAATCTTGCAGGAATGTGTGTTCTTGTGCTGACCGCCTATTGCGCGGGATGGTACAAGTCGCAACCCTGGCGCAAAAAGGTGGCCCAGTGATGCTGCGCCGCGAGATGCTGAAATCCCTGGCCGCTTTGGCCCTTGTGCCCGCTTCTGGCTTCGCAGAGGAACCGGGTTTGCAACTGGGCGATCATGTACCCTTTGATGCGGAATCAGTACGCAGGCGGGCCATGGAATTGGCCGCCAGCGACTACGCTCCCCGCCCGCTGATCCCAGAAAGCTGGCGCAACCTGACTTATGATCAATATCGCAAGATCTGGTTTGACGGTCGTAACGCGCTTTGGGCTGGATCTGACAAACCGCAGCGCGTTGATTTTCTGGCTCCCGGTCTCTATTTCCCACAAGCGGTTGACGTCAATGTAGTCGAAAACGGCACCGCACGCCCTGTGGCCTTTGACATGGGCGCTTTTGACAAGACGGACAAATTCCCTGAAGTCGAGCTTGATGCAACACTGGGTTATTCCGGCTTTCGATTGCGCGCTGAACTTCAAGAGCCAGGCATCTTTCAGGAATATGCCGTGTTTCAGGGTGCCAGCTACTTTCGCGGCATCGGTGCGGGAGAAACGTACGGACTATCTGCGCGCGGCCTTGCACTTAAAACAGGCGACCCGATGGGGGAAGAATTCCCTGATTTCACGGCTTTCTGGATGGAAACCCCACAAGCAGGCGCAGGCTCGGTGGTGGTGCACGCGCTTTTGGAAAGCCCTAGTTGCACCGGCGCCTACCGCTTCGACATCGCACATGGCGACACTTTGCGTATGTCAGTTTCAGCTGAAATTTTTGCACGGACAGAATTGAGCCATTTGGGCATCGCGCCCCTGACCTCGATGTTTCTGTTTGATGAAACCATGCGCCAGCGCTTTGACGATTTCCGCCCTGCCGTGCATGACAATGATGGTTTGCTGATCCACAATGGCGCGGGCGAAGTGATCTGGCGCCCGCTGGCCAACCCGCTGACGCTGCAGATTAGTGCGTTCTCTGACAATAATCCGCGCGGCTTCGGCCTGATGCAGCGCCCGCGCAACTTCCGGGATTACGCAGATCTCGAAGCGCTTTACCATTCACGACCCGCTGCTTGGATCACTCCGCAAGAGGACTGGGGACCAGGTTCGGTCACACTGGTTGAGATACCCGCCGATCAGGAGATTTTCGACAACATTGTTGCTTATTGGCGCCCCTCCGCACCGATTGTGCCCGGTCAAAGTCACCGCATGAATTACCTGCTGGATTGGGGACACGATCCGGCACCGAAGGCGGATATGCCTCTGCGCGTGTTGAATACCGCGATTGGTGGTCGTCCCGAAGGGGGTAAGATAGTGACGATCGATTTCGAAGACGGCCCTCTGGTGCCCGAAGACCTTGAACGTCTCGGGATTGTCTTGCGCAGCAGCGCCGGATCGGTGTCGCCGGGCCTTGTGCAAAGAAACCCGGAAACAAATGGGCCGCGTCTGGCGTTTACCTTCAAACCAGAGGACGCCTCCTTGATTGAGTTCCGCGCTCAGTTGCGGCTGGACGTTGCTCCTCTGAGCGAAGTTTGGCTGTATAGGTGGACCACCGCGTGAAAGATTGCTTCGGCCATATCGGTACAGCGCCATCCACCATGCCGGTGCGCGCACCTCTGAGTATGCGTATTCAAGACTTGACTGCTTGTCCCGGAATACCCGCTGGCCAGAGCAACAAAAACTCGAGCAAAACCTTTAAATGGCGCATGGCCCTTTTTCTGCCTGCACTGGTTGCAACCGGCCTGCTTGTCATGGCCATGTATACATGGCTCTCCGAGGCCGGTATGACAGGGCTTGAATGGGTCTTGTTAACAATGATTGGTGTAACTTTCATCTGGGTGACCTTGTCCGTAAGCACGGTCGGCGTTGCGATCGCCGGGCTACTGGCGAGAGAAAAAGCGCAGACGCGCCCGCGATCAGACGTGTTGCCCTTAGATGTCGCCTTGCTTGTGCCAATCTACAATGAGGTGCCCAGCGACGTATTTGGCAACGCCTCGGCAATGCTAGATGATCTGGAGCGTCAAAACAGCCTGCACCGGTATACACTCTTTGTTCTGTCCGACACCCGCGACGAAGCGATTGCTGAGGAAGAGCAACGCGCCTTCGCAGCGCTGACTGTGTCAGCGCCAGATGGTTTTGCAGTCTACTACCGCCGTCGAGAGAACAATCTGGACAAAAAAGTGGGCAACTTAGTCGATTGGATCACCGGTTGGGGTGCCGCCTATGGGGCGATGCTGGTGCTCGATGCCGACAGCCTGATGACAGGCCGGGCCATCGACAGGCTCGCGGACGAACTGAGCGTCGACCCGCATGCAGGCTTGATACAGACTTTTCCGATGCTCATTGGCGCGGAAACGGTTTTTGCCCGCCTGCAGCAGTTTTCCAACATCGCCTATGGTTGGCTGCTGGCGGAAGGCCTGGCCAAATGGGCGCGCAGCGAAGGCAACTATTGGGGCCACAATGCAATCATCCGGACCAAGGCCTTTGCGGCTTCGGCGGGGCTGCCCCATTTGCAAGGACGCAAAGGCAAATCAGAACTAATCCTGAGCCATGATTTTGTCGAAGCCGGCCTGTTACGCCGCGCAGGTTGGTGCGTCCGTTTCCTGCCGCGTGTGACCGGTAGTTTTGAAGAGACCCCAGGCACGCTTATTGACTACGCCTTGCGCGATCAGCGTTGGTGCAGAGGCAACTTACAACACTTGAAACTCTTGAAAACCGCAGGTTTGCACCCGGTTTCGCGGTACCATCTGTTTCATGGTGCCGTCAGTTACCTCTTGTCTCCAGCCTGGTTTTTCCTGCTGGTGGTCTGGGCTCTGCTGGGCGTGGATTCCGAGACAAACGTTGTGAGATACTTTAACGAAGCCAACCCGCTTTTCCCCGACTGGCCCCCCGAAATGAGCCACATAGATTCCGCCGTTTTCCTGATCATCATGTACGCCATGTTGTTGGCACCCAAGATGGTCGGCGCCGGGATCATCGCTTTGCACCCCAAAGCCACAAAGGCTTACGGAGGGCGAGCTTCGTTTTTGACTGCGTTTGCGGTCGAGATCATTCTATCTATCGCCTACGCGCCGATCATGATGATCCAGCAAACCCGTGCTGTACTCCGCGCCGTATTCGGAAAATCAGATGCGTGGGTCGCCCAAGCGCGCAGCGCGCAAGCATATCCGATTGGGACCCTGATGAGATTTCATTGGGTAGAAACCGCACTTGGGTTTTTGCTTTTGGTTGGACTCGGCGCTGGCTTGGTTTCTCTTTGGCTCATTCCTATTGTCGCCAGCCTTTGTCTTGCGGTGCCGCTGTCTGCCCTGAGTGCAGTGCCGCTGCCTAGCTCCTTGCCAAACGGTCTAAAAATGCAAAGTCCGAACACCATTCGCGAGCCCGCCATTGTGCGTCGCGCCCGCCTCGAACGATCTCGTTTGCGCACGCTTTTGAATTCAGCACAACTGCCTGCAGAATAGGTACCGGTCTTGTAGTCGAGGTATTAGGAACTGTGTTGACGTGATGCCAGTTGATGTCCAAAAAATGTTCCACGAACCGTTGCGACAATCTTGCCGGCGTCAGCTAGCATCCTGAACGGGTAGTCCACGTTTGATCCAGCCTGGACCAGCGCCCGATCCAAGCATGCCCTCAGGCACGTCAATGATCTGGGTAAAACCAGCGTCGACCAATTTTGCCGCTTGCTTTCGAGACCTGACCCCACGCGCGCAAATCAGAGCGACGGGGCGGCTGTGATCACCCTGAACTTCGACCATCAATGCCTCGATGAAATCCTTGCGCCGCATATCGAGCGGGACAGCGCCCTCGCCTACGCCTGTCAGAGCCCATTCATCAGGCCGCCGGATGTCGATGAGTACGATATCTCCAGATTGCGCAGCGCGATGCGCGTCGGGAGCGCTCAGTGCATTTTCACCTGCGTGCGCCCAGATATTGAACCAACGGGCAGTTACTGCCCCACCTGTGACCACGCAAATCGCGCCCAACGCTAGAAAACCCCGGCGCGATAGTCGCGTCGGAGCTTTCGTTGTTTGAGAAGAGATATCTTTCTCCGCCATATTTAGTTAATCGGTGCGGCACTTTCGAACTGAGGAATCTCTCGGTCAGACGCGGGATCAGCCTCAATGCTCACCCAATTCGCTTCCGAGAGCTGTAGGTTACCAGGAATGTCTTCTTCCCAGAAACCTACCACGTTCTTAGTAATGTTGAGATACAGTTTGCCGTCAAGTATGCGCCACAGGTTGGGATTGGCTGGGACCTTTCCACCTTTCGCTACACCATACGCACAATGCCCGTCATACTGCGGCAAGTACTTTTCTGGATCGGCTTCAAACGCCGCCTTGTTTGCTTCTGTCGAGAAAGCAAATTTCGCGCCGTTGTATGTGGCCGTGATTTCTTTGTTTCCTGGTACCGCTGCTGGCTGTACAGTTCCCACCTCGTTCTGCTCTAGATCGAAATAGGCCACGACATCGTAGCCTGAAACGGCGTAGCCTGTTGGGTCGACGTATTGGTCACCCGCCCAAGCAGACGAGGCCATGGTCAAGGCAATTGCGATGCCAGCAATTTTCAAAGGGAAGCGGTTCATAGAGTACTCCATTTCGGCGTGAGAGAGTTAAGGACAGTCGTTGCTGCGTAGCTCATTTAAGGCCCATGACAGTCTCTTTGCACCCTTTGAAGCATGCTCTCGCGTCCTTGTGAATTAACAGCCATTTCGCGTGAACGGCACGTGAAATGACTGAACCCATTCTACTTTAGAATTGGTGGTTTGTCGGGATCCGATCCCGGCATCGCGATAGTTTGCAAAACCGGCTTTTGTAGCTGCGGTAAGTCGAACCGCAATCCCACCTTGGCCATGCGCTCTACCATCGCGTCAGAGGTCCGGAAAAAGCCGATATCCAGAGCACCCGCTTCTATTCCCGAGAATGTCAAAGCCTCGGCGGAGGCTTTTGCCAGCGCGTCCTGCGCCTCGGGAACGGCGTCGATGAAACCCAACAAATGCCCGCGTGTGCCGGTATTGTAGGACACTTCAACCAAATATGCGGCTTGCGCGAGCCCCATAGCAGTTGCCATTTTTGTATCGAGGGCCGAAACCAAGATTTCAGGCAAACTTACCGGCGGGCTCACTTCAACGATATTGGCCTCAATCTCGTCGGGAGCATTCGCCAAAGTGGTGTTCAGCCAATCCACCGCCGTTTCCGGCAAGAGAATAGCTGAAGGTGCCACATCAGGATTGACCGCCAACCCTATGCCTTGTCCGACCAGCATGCCTGCAATCACCCGTCCAGACAACGCAACATAAGGCGTTGGCTGGCCTGCAAAACTAACCAGGCGCTCTTCTCGGTCAAAAACCAGAACATAACGTGCGTCCCCCAAGTCAAACAGTTCTGGTGTGACTTGATCGCCGCCTGCATCAGCGGCCAGCATCAAGAACAACTCGCTTTCCGCAAGTCGTTCAAAAAACTGCAAGCGCGCTGAATCATCATCAGGTGCGTTTTCCATCGCAGCATGTGCGCGATCCAGCGGGGTCAATTCTGTCAATTCAACACCTATCAAGCCAGTTCCAAGCCATGGGAAGTCATCTTTCCTACTTTAGAATTGCTGGGCACCCATCATCATTTGAATGATATGAACGCGATAGAACAAAAAACCAATAAGATAAGGGTTTTGTTCTCGTAGCGTCCCTCGTCAATGCTATGCCAAACAGAACGCATACTACGCGGTATTTGTCATAGCTGAATTTTATGCCTCCTCTCTTTGGCGCCAAGTCTGGATGTTCAGGAGCCATTAAAAAAAACACATCCGTCTCTCCGGTATCACCATCGCACACAGCCTTTGATCGCATGCTCCAAAGCAGATACAGCAAGTGTGGCTGTTTTTTTTGAAAGCTTGGGACCTGCAGCGATTGTATCCTATGAATTCAACACGCGCCTGATATCGCGTTGAATGCGCGGAATGGCGCGTGTTTCGAACCACTCATTTTCTCGCAGCCAGCGGTTATTCCTGGGGCTTGGATGCGGCAATACGTGTATGTCCCGGTCTTCTTGCAATGACTGCCAGACCGCTTGTGTCACGGACATTTTTCTTTGCGTCGGCAAATGCCATGCGATGGCATAAGCCCCCAAGATCAGTGTCAATTCGACATTTTGCAGGTGATCCAGGACGCGCTGACGCCAACTGTCTGCACAAAGGGTTCGTGGCGGCGCATCTCCGCCTCTGCCCGTTCCCGGAAAACACAGACCCATGGGAAAAATACCTACGCGCGGGTCATCATAGAATGTAGATTTGTCGATCGCCAACCAGTTGCGGAGCCTGTCGCCCGACGGGTCGTCAAATGGTCGGCCCTTTTCATGAGTTATGCGGCCAGGAGCTTGCCCCACAATCAAAATCTTGGCGTCTTTGTGCAATTGAAAAATCGGTTTTGGCCCGAGTGGCAACCCCGCACAAAGCGTGCATTTCCGCATGTCCGACAAGAGCGATTCAAGTTGTTGCGGCATTTGTTTTCTTTAATCTCATCGCGGGCAAGTCCTCCCAAAAGAAATCCTGTTGCGGACCCGGATCGCCGTAGGTCCCAGATGCGGCTTCATCGATAGACTATCGGTGACATGTGTGTCACGTGCCAGCCGTCCGGCATCTCTGAACAACGCCGTGATCTCGCGACACCCGTAAGGTCGTGCGAAGTTCAACCTCACCGATGAAGATGGGAAATGTTGACCCAGAACAGTCTCCAACTGCTGAGGCACACCATGCGCTTGTTTACAGCGAAGCGCAATTCTGGGCCGATATTCCCGGCCAATAGAATTCGAACTGACATCCCTCTCCTGTTGTCAAATGGAAGCTGCTCGCCGTTTTTCGGTTGTTTGAAGCCGTTAAGCCCTAGCGCTGGTAACCGATGTAATGCCCTTGAACCGGCGACGTCTTTTCTCTTTGCGTCAGAGGCTTGCGGATAGCGTAAAGCAGCATCGTCGGACCATCAAATGATTGCGACCCACCCCGCCTTTTGCCAGTAGGGTCCGGGATCGCGGAAGACTTTTTCTTAGCCTTTCGCTCTTGGGCACCAACTTCAAGCACCTCGTATCCGAGACAGTGATGCCAGTACCGCCAAGGAACGTCCGGACCCAATTGGAAAAACCCGTGTCCAAACCACCCGTCAGCCGCAACAAAGCTCATCATCACCCCACCAGGTTTCAACATCGCATGGCAATTCTCGAGCGCGGTGCCGATGTGAAAAACATGCTCGGTTGTGCCGCCATCAATGATCAGGTCAAATTGGTCTTCCAAATGTTCAGGTATCGTCCTATTCAGATCATGAATGTGCTCTGCACCCTCTGAAGGCGTAAAGTCCATGGCTTCCAACTTTGGATACCCAAGGGTGCTAAAGAATTTTTCAGCGAAACCATCTTCCTGGATCAGATCTTCCGGTACGACATCAATACCGTACCGCTTCAATTGACGCGTAAGCTTGATGAGCCCCTTGCCTTTCAAGTGCAGTTTTTGCCGACCCAAAACCAAACCACGTTTTGCACTAAGGACATGTTTGGCATTTCGTGCCAAGAACATCCCGGGAATCAGGCTAATGCCCATATCAGAAACTCTCTCATCGATTATCGGCGCTGATCGCCCTGTTCTCTTGCAAACAATCGCCGCTGATTTGACGTTGACCCGCAGACGCGCGACGTGGACCTATCAATTGCCCCCACGTTCTTTCGCAGTAAGCAACAACCCAAATCTGACGAACAAAACGCAAAGACTCATTGGGTTTCCGCGCTGGAACAATTTCGGTTTTGACATCAAATTGGTAAGGCGAGACAGGCGCAGTCCATTGATCTTGCGGTGGTTGAGTAAAGCGTTTGGCAAAGGATTTGACCATCGAACACAGCATTGAGATACCGTCTAAAGAAGAGCTTTCTCCTGTTTGAATGAAAATCATCAACCCTTTTGCACCGTTTTCAAACGTTTGTTTATCCGGCGCGCAAAGGAATACCCATAAGTTTCTTCCATGAAACTACACGCCTTTGGCGCGAGCCGCCCTTGTCCTCTTGCCGCAGCAGTGTTCAAAAACCGCTTGGCCCAACGCGGGTCAGACCTCCGATTTCGCATCAACTGCCAGAATGCGCAGTCCAACTCGCCGGGTCCGGCAAGTCGTTTAATCAAATGTTCTAAAGCACCGCACTTCGCAATTGTTCGGATCAATGTGTGATCTGCAAAGGGAATTTTGACCTGTTGCAAACAAGGGCTTCGCAATCTCATTGCGTGCATTGCATCTTCGCGCAAGCGAGGATCAAAAAATATATGACCACCTTGGATCGTCGCCAAATGCTCGGCGGCATCGAGATAAGCGGGCGTCTGCCAATCGAATTTTTTGTATGGCCAAGGGTAGCGTTTTTCAAAAGGGGCGATTGTTCGGTTCAACGTCGATTGTGGGCTGAAGACTAAAACCCGCGCGCCAGGAACCAGTCCGGCAAAGCACAGCGCCGCAAATCCTCCCATCGAGGCGCCGATAAAAAGAATTTTGCGGAACTGAGCAAAAAAACCAAGTTCCCGCAACTTGATCATCATCTCGGCGGGTTCTGGCGTCCGATACCAGTCTTTTTGATGGCTTTGAAAGCCTGCTATGCTAAAGCCCAACGTCTCGGCATAGTGGGCCATCCAAGGTTGCCAAGGTCCATTCTTGGGCCGCTCATTTATGGAGGCGAGATTGTCGAACGTGACGATCAGCGTGTCAGAACGCACGATCGTTGTGATATCGCAATGCTTGCCCTTATGGACGAAACAGTCCAGCTTGACGGCCTCCTCCAGGCTTTTCGGAAAAACCATTTCCATCATCTCAGACGCTTGCTCAAACCATTCGATCTCTCGCGCAATCTAGGATTGTGATGATAAAACTTGGTTAAAAACCGAGCCTGTAAGCTTTTGTGGATTTGTTTTTGTACTCGGCCACACACGTCCTACCAAAGCAGGTTTCTTTGTGGATATAGAAATACATGTCAGCGATCACCTTGTTGTGCTCGTTAACTGTCCCGGCAAATCTCAAGGGCGCGTTGAGCCCCCATCTGGATGAGCAACTGCTCTGCTGGTTCAGCCCCGACGACGTAGCGACGGGGAGGTCTTTGTTTGAGTTGGGTCGCCAAAACAATGTCTTTTGGGGGCGCTTTGCCATCATTTTTTTTACGATTCATCCAGGTGGAAATGCGAATTAAAACGGCTCCAGTGCAATTTTCAACCAGGGTCGACCGCGCCATCGTTTCCCGCGCGCGCTGCAATGTGTTTCAACATGTCGACCGGAGAGACAGGGTTTTCGTCTTGCGAAAGCGAGCTTAGAAGCACGCGCAATCGCGTCGTTTGGTCGGAGATACCATCAATGGATCGCTTTTGCAGGCTACAAAGGTCTTCCAGCTCAGATATACGCGCGAGGTTGAGCTTGATCTCTTCGGTTTGCAGAATCCAACCTGAGAGCAGGACCGTGACAATGTCTTCAATGCTAAAAGGTTGGTCTTCAACGATCTGTGTCAGTGATCCGGGGGGCAAACATCCGATCCCACTCAGGCTCCGCACCTCAGCCATCCGTTCTTCAGTAAGCTGGACGGACAAATTAGCTACCAGCTGCTTTACTTGATCAAAATCTGACATCTATTCGATCCTCTTCACGCTGAAGGGTACCCGGTTCGTTGCGCCAAAAAAACAGTTTGGTTACTGAGTGGTTAATGCTCGCTCAAAAGCAAAGAGTGTGCGCATTGAAAACCGGCAAGGTGTCTGAGCAGTGTTTGCCCTTTTTTGGCCGTCTAACTGGAACGCGTTGGTTGAAAACGCAACAGTTAAAGAAGGGCCAATAGGTTTTCCGATTGGAAAAACTCTCCATTCGAACCATTTTTTCACAACAGACCGACTTTGAGGCTCGCAAAACTATGCCTCGCGAAGTACCCGTGGTGCCTGGTCAAGCTCGCCTGCCACCTCCAAAAACGCCTCGCAACTTCCAACAATCACAGCAAATCTTGGTCTCATGCCCGCTATCACGTCGAAAAACCGCACAGCGACACAACGAAATTAAGATTCAAATTAGCGGTCAGCTCTTGCACCAGCTGTCCTTAAACAGATGTGCTCAATTTGTTAGTGCAGTGCAAGCTAGCGGCGTTCCCACCAGTCCTGGAATTAATCGCGCCTCTTACCCAATCATTTTTGCGCGGACGGAGGCCTTTCAACTTCACTCCATACGAGATGTCTCCACTTTTGACAAAGATCAAGCGGCAAAAAAACCTGCTATGAACCTAGTCGTCTTGTGTCTCTCGCGCCGGATCCTAAGCCAGATGTAGCACTGGTGAATGCTGACCTCCTTAAAAAGGCCAGTTCATCGTATCAACTAGTCCGTAATTCTGCAGTATGATCGCGACATTCCAGGATTGCGCGTACACCTGAAAGAAATGAGGTGTGTTTTCGCCCGAAAGCCGCATCACAAATCTGTGTGATTGGTTTTTGCAATCCCTCTTTGTATTATCTTGCTCTTCAGGAATGAGTGCGAGAAACCTTTTCCCGTTAGCTTTGACGCTTAAAAGTTCATTGCGTCCTTTAAGAGGAAATAGAATGACCAATAGAGTGATCATACGCCGCAAGCTGCTTGCCAATGGTGTTGCTGCGGTTTCGGCGGCGTTTGTCGGTTTTACCGTCCCGGCACGTGCGAAAACCCTTGAACCGACGGCTTCGATGCGCGGTGGCTCCAACAACTATTTACCGGGCGCTCCCATCGTCACCAGAATCGGCGGCGGTGGTTTTTGGATGACTGGCTCCGTGCGCCGTGCAGGCGATGGTGCGCCACTTGCGGGCCAACGCATCCAGATTTGGGCACATACTACCGAAGGGCATGAACGAGACCCTCACAGTCATGGCGCAACACTGACCGATGCCAAGGGTATTTTTCGCCTTGAAATGCCGCAAATCGTACCTGCTTTCGGTCAGCCGCATGGTCACCTCGCATATGACAGCGGCGATTTTGAGACCGTTTTTCTGCGCCCGGTCATGTCTCGCTCCAACGACAGCTCTCTTGAAGCACATTTCGTCCTCCAGCCGGCATAAACCGGGTGAAATCTCAGCCGGTTAGCAGAAAACGCGTCTACCTCGTATGGTCGGCGTTTTTACTTGTGGTTATTGCGCCAATTGCCGGCGCTGCGTTGAGCCCGCTTCTGGCATGGAGAGAACCAGTCTATGTTGTTGCTGGATTTGCAGGTGTAATAGCCTTTGCTCTTTTACTGGCTCAGCCGGTTTTGATTGCCGGCTACTTACCCGGAATTTCGCTGAAAATCAGCAAGCGCGTGCATCGCTGGGTCGGTGCTACGTTAGTCATTTTCGTTGTGGTCCATGTCGCGGCACTTTGGCTGACAAGCCCGCCTGATGTGATAGATGCGCTTCTGTTTTCATCGCCAACACCCTTTTCAGTTTGGGGTGTGATTGCCATGTGGGCCTTGTTCGCCGCAGCAATAGTCGCCTTGATGCGCAACAAGTTCAATCTCCAGCCGCGCCAGTGGCGACGCATGCATACTTCTCTCACCACTATTGTTATCGTGGGAACAGTTGCTCACGCGTTGCTGATAGAAGGTACAATGGAGACGGCTTCAAAGGCCTTGCTTTGCATTGCTGTGGTCATCGTCGGCTTTAAATCTCTAAGCGACCTGAAGGTCTGGAGGCTTTGGCAGTTTTCAGGACGCCGACATCGCTAGACAGCATCACCCGGAAAAAATAGGGCGGCATCTCATGCACACATCGCAAACTCAGACCCGGAACATTCAAAGGCACATTGCCATACAATTTTGAGATTGCTTCCGACATGCTTAGCGCACCAGTCAATTCGGACCATTGCCTCGTTTTTCATCGCTCCACTATCAACCGCGAAATACCAAAATCGTGTTCCACCGCGGTGTTTCAAGATTTCTGAATAGTAACCACTAGAATCTGAGGCGCTGGGAAGTGAGCTAGTTTGAACGACAGTCTGGGTAAGGTTTGAAAACCCTCATCATTTCATTATCTTACCCAAATGGATTATCAAATAGTCAGTCACCAATTCCATTCACTACATCGATATCACAGGCGACAAGACGGCCGTGATTTCTAATTATTGAGCCGCACAGGACCATTTGAAGCGACGCAGTTTTCTACCACCCCATGGGCATAAGTGTGCCAGTTTTGGTCATTTCGAACTGGTTCAAGATCTGTTCGCGAAAAAATTGATCAAAATTATCCGCCTTCTTGAGCGCGCCATATGTCTGCTCTGGAACACCATCGATCCTATAAAGACACCCGTTTTTGTATTCCACTTGAATTGCATTTCGCGTCGTGTCGTATCCAATTGTGGTTAAAAAACTGGAATGCACAATCTCACGCTCAATTTCTGGTTCCGGCAAAGGTTTTTCCCATACACCATGGAGCGCGCCTGCAGGGCGTTTCAGAGACTGGAAAAAGGAAAATCGTAGCATGGCTTCGGCCTTTTACGGTTGTAAGAGCATAGGCACAGAGCTTGAAATCACCTTTGCGCGTTCGCAAAAAATTCGATTTCTGACTTAGTCAGCTTAATAAACGACCGGATGTCGCATTCGCTGCCGGGAATTTCAGCGCTCCTCGAATTAGAGCTGCGAATATGACGATGTATGAAATCATTGAATGTCGAATCGTCTAAAATCGCGAGGAGGAACTTATTGCTTCGTCCCCTGCGGCGGGGCGCTGATACGGGGAAATCAATGGCGCTGAAACTTGAAAATTCGGTCGGTTCCCGGGGAAAAGGACTGACTTGTATCAGGACCGCGATTTTAACAGGTGTTTTGTCGATTTTCCATCAGCCAGCAGTGGCAGATATGACAGATACGGAGTTCGAAGAGCGGTTACGCACTTACCTTCTGGCCAACCCAGAGATAATAATTGAAGCGATGGAAGCGTTGTCTGAACGCGAGGCACGCGCAACTCAAAGCCGTCAAATAGCCAAGTATCCGGACCTATTTGACCAATCCCCAATCCTTGGGATTGGTCCGGAACAGGCTCAACTGACCGTCATTGAGTTCTTTGACTACAGATGCGCGCCCTGCAAAGTGTTGCATCCCAAATTGCAGACAGCGCTGGAAATGCACCCGGACATTCGCGTTGAAATGCGGCATCTGCCAATACTCTCGCCCGGGTCAGAACGTGGAGCGCGCTTTGCGCTGGCCGTAAAGAACATAGGCACCGCAGAGCAATATCGTGCTGTACACGATGCGCTTTGGACGTTGAAAGGCCCTCTCGGGGAAACGGCGTTCGAAACGATTGCCAGTAGCCAAGGCATTGATTGGCCTTCGGTTCAGAACGAAATGAAAAGCGATGCCGTTTCCGCACGCATCGACAATAACCGCGACATCGCAATTGACCTACAAATCCTCGGCACTCCGGCCTTTGTCACACCAACTTCTGTTAGTTTTGGATCAACCGATGCGGAAGCTTTGGTGGCTGATTGGGTCAGTCAATAAAAGCCTTCTCGACCACAAAATGCTTGGGGTCAGAGTTTGCCCCTTCGATCAGCCCATGATCGGCACAGATCGACATGATGTCTTTGTTCAAAGCCAGATTTCCACACACCATGACGCGGTCTTCGGAATTGGTCCAAGCAGGCATATCGAGGGCCGAGAATACCCGCCCGTCGCGCAAATGATCGCTTATCCGACCTTCGATTTTCGATGGCTCACGCGTGGTTGTCGGATAGTATTTCAGCTTGTCGCCTACCAGTTCGCCAATCAGAGGATCGTCCGGCAACGCTGCGACCAACGTGCGCCCATAGGCCAGTTCCGCGCTTGTGCGGCAAGTATGTGCAAGGATCACTTCGTCATATTGCTCCCAAGTTTCGGGATCCCGAAGAAGCGAGGCAAATGGGGCAACGCCGGTGCCGGTACAAATCATCCAAAGGCGCTTGCCCGGGAGCAAGGCATCCAGAACCAGCGTTCCGACAGGTTTGGGGCGCAAGATTACCTCATCCCCCGGCACGATTTTTTGCAAGCGAGAGGTCAGCGGTCCATCTGGCACCTTGATAGAGTAAAACTCTAATTCCTCGTCCCAGCTTGGCGAGGCAATAGAATAAGCGCGCAAAAGCGGTTTGCCATCGTCTTTGAGTAAACCGATCATGACAAATTCACCCGAGCGAAAGCGCAGCGATTGCGGGCGCGTTACGCGGAATGAAAAAAGCGTGTCAGTCCAATGATGGACAGACGTAACTGTCTGTGCGTCCGGCATTATCTTTGCCGGAGCCTTGGTTTGAATGTTCATGTGAGCATCCTCTATGCCGCCTCGACGGCTGGTTTCTCTGAGAAATGGGTCTCTAGTTTACCGTCTTGTCCATCCATCTGCTCGGCGGATGGCAAAGGGTCTTTCGCTTCCGTAATCACGGGCCAGATTTTCGAATATTTTTCGTTGAACACGACCCATTCTTCCATGCCGGCTTCGGTATCTGCGCGAATCGCATCCGCCGGGCACTCAGGTTCGCAGACGCCACAGTCGATACATTCGACTGGATCGATCACCAGCATGTTTTCTCCTTCATAAAAGCAGTCAACGGGGCAAACGGATACACAGTCGGTGTACTTACAGGCGATGCAATTGTCTGTGACGACGAAGGTCATGTCGCGTTCTCTTTCTCAAAGTTTCACCCAACGTGCCGCAGCGCAGCGCAGCTGTCCGTAAACAAATTGCTATTGAGCGATTCTGCGTTGCGGCATGATTGGATCAAGCGAAGGAGAACGTTGATGATAGACAGGCTTTCCGCCACGCCGGATAATCGCAAACTGATTGTTGAATGGGAATCCGGCAATGTAACCGAATTGCCTGCAACAACTCTGCGCCAAGAAGCCAGAGACGCCTATACCAGGCGGGCGAAGCTGGACAACGGGAGCATCGATGTCTCGCCAGATCTCACCATCACCGCATTGACGCAAGTTGGCCGCGCCGGCGTGAACATCACTTTCTCCGACGGGCATGACCGCGCGATATATCCCTTTGTCTATTTGCATGCGCTTTCTGAGCAATACGGAAACTAATTGACATTTGCCGCACCGCAGCACGGTGCACACTGAAGCAGAATACAGATTTTGGAGCCTTTGATGGACGAGATCCTCGACGGAACATCACAGATTGATTGCGACATCCTGATCATTGGCGGCGGCACTGCCGGCCCGATGGCGGCGTTAAAAGCCAAACGCAAGAATCCTGAAGCCAATGTGGTCCTTCTGGACAAGGCCAACGTAAAGCGCTCGGGTGCAATATCGATGGGGATGGATGGCCTGAACAATTCGGTCATTCCCGGTTATGCCACGCCGGAGCAATACACCAAGGAAATCACCATCGCCAACGATGGGATTGTCGATCAAAAGCCAGTCTACCGCTACGCCGAGGAGTGCTACAGCATCATCGAAGAACTGGACCAGTTTGGCATTCGGTTTCAAAAAGACCAAAACGGCGAATACGATGTCAAAAAGGTACACCACATCGGTACCTATGTATTGCCGATGCCTAACGGAGACACGGTCAAAAAGGCGCTGTACCGACAACTGCGCAAGGCGCGTATCAACATCGTCAACCGCTATATGGCGACACGCCTATTGACGGGCGAAGGCCGCATTGCCGGGGCAATTTGCGTGAACACGCGCACTGCAGAATTCCTCGTTGTGCGTGCGAAGGCTGTTGTGATGTCACTTGGCGCCGCGGGGCGGTTGGGTTTGCCTTCCTCCGGCTATCTTTACGGCACTTATGAAAATGCCTCGAACAGCGGTGAGGGCTATTCAATGGCCTTTCACGCAGGCGCAGGGCTTGCCAATCTTGAGTGCTTTCAAATCAACCCGCTGATCAAAGATTACAACGGACCGGCTTGTGCCTATGTTGCGGGCCCGATGGGCGGATATACCGCGAACGCATCAGGCGAACGTTTTATTGAGTGTGACTACTGGTCCGGCCAGATGATGCAGGAGTTCTATGACGAACTGCAAGGGGGCAAAGGGCCGGTTTATCTAAAGCTGAACCATCTCGCCGAAGAAACGGTTGCCGAGATCGAGCGCGTTTTGCATATTGTCGAACGCCCTACCCGCGGTCATTTCCATAAGGGTCGCGGCACAGACTACCGCACTGACATGATCGAAATGCACATCTCGGAAGTGGGCTTCTGTTCGGGCCATTCTGCGAGTGGTGTTTTTGTCGACGAACGCGCGCGTACCACCATCGATGGTCTGTATGCTGCCGGTGACATGGCAAACGTGCCCCATAATTACATGCTTGGTGCCTTTACCAATGGTGCCTTCGCCGGGCTGGATGCAGTGGACTTTATCAGGGATGTGGATTTTGCCGAGTTCGACATGGGGGACGTCGATGCAGAGCGGACCCGTGTTCTGGCACCGACCAAGCGCGATGATGGGATTCCGCCCAACCAGATCGAATATAAAACGCGCCGCTTTGTGAACGACTACCTGCAGCCACCAAAGGTTACCGCGAAAATGGAGTTGGCGCAGCGCCGTTTTGAAGAAGTGCGTCATGATATGGAAACCGAGATGTACGTGCGCGACAGCCATGAGCTCATGCGTTCGTTGGAGGCATCGGCCATCATGGACTGCGCGGATATGGCGGCTGCGGCTTCTCTCTATCGCACCGAAAGCCGTTGGGGCCTTTATCACAATCGCGTTGAATACGAACGGGATGATGAAAACTGGTTCTGCCACACGATCCTGACCAAGGGCGATGATGGAAAACCAGCGCACCGCAAGCAAGCGGTTCAGCCCTATGTCGTCGAAATCGAAGATGATGAAAAAGACGCTTACAACAACCAGCGTGTGACCAAAACGGTTGCGGCGGAATAAGGACGAAATCATGCCTTTGGCTCAAACCTCATCCATCGTCCCGGTTGTCGTCGACAAGGATCTTTGCATTGCCGACAAGGGCTGCACGGTCTGCGTGGACGTATGCCCGCTGGACGTACTGCGCATTGCCATGAAAGACGGCGACCCCGTCACGGCGTACATGAAGTATGACGAATGCTGGTATTGCATGCCCTGCGAAACCGACTGCCCGACCGGTGCTGTTACCGTCAACTTGCCATTTTTGTTGAAGTGAGACGGATATGAGTGCGCTGTTTGAAGATTTCGACGAGATTGGCGAGTTGGCTGAATCGCTAGATGATCCCTCGCCCGGCACTCGGATCATGGCGGTCATTGAACTTGCCGATAGCGCTGATACCGCAGCGATCCCCTTTCTGGCGCGGGCAATCACAGATGACGATCCTGGGGTCCGCAAACAGGCCGCTCAAGCTCTAACAAACTTTGACGGTGCGGATACTGCGGCAGCTTTAGTCTCGGCACTCCAGGACAGCGATCCAGCGGTGATCGAGGCTGCTGAAATGAGTTTGAAAGAGTTGAAGGACCCAGCTTCTGGCGACGCGATCCTGCCACATTTGGGTGACACCGATACGGTCAAGCTAAAAGCGTGCCTCGCTGGCATCAAGGAATTGCGCCGGCCGGAGTCCATGGGACCAGCCATTACCGCATTGCAACATCCAGACGCCAGCGTTCGGATGGAAGCGGTTGGTGTCATCGGGTGGTTGTGCGATGAAGGTTCGCTTCCTGCATTGCGGGAGGCAACAAAAGACAATGACACCCAGGTCCGCCGAACGGCGCTTTCCGCTCTAGGCTTTTCCAAGTCAGATCACGCAGAAACCACACTGATTAAAGGCCTAGAAGATGCCGAATGGATGGTGCGCGAGGCGGCGGCTGAAACACTTGCCAAAGCGGGAGGCGAAACCTGTGTACCCATGCTTCGAACCGCGCTTGGCGATGATTTCTGGCAAGTCAGGGTCAAGGCAGTTCGGTCGCTTGGAAAGCTGAATGCAACGGAAGCGGCAATAGAAATTGCTCCGATGATGGATATTCCAGTGCCGAATTTGCGCAAGGAATGCGCCGCGGTTCTGGGCGAAATGGCAGTGCTTGAAACCAAGCCCTTTCTTGAGAAGTACAAGGACGACCCAGACCCGGATGTACGCAAAAATGTGCGTTGGGCATTGGGGAGAATAGGCGTCGAATAGACCCTGTTTATGATTAATTCGAATGCTTCAAATACACCCTTTGGCGGGCGCCTCAGGGTGCTACCTTTGTTCAAAAAAAATCTAACTAACATACTGTTTTTAAATGTAAATTTCAACGTCCGATTCTTAATCACTTCAAATTTTTTCGATTATTTTGCGTCTAAGTTTCCCCCTCTCATTTGAATTTTCGCCTATTATTTGTGCTTTTGAAATATAAGTCGGAATACACCCCGGAATACACTGCACGTCTGACGCACAAGGTTGGATATTAGGGTCGTCAAGATAAAAATAGACCTGACCAACGGAGAGTGAAATGAATCTCAGAACAAGTTTGAAATCGGCATTGTGGGCGGCGTCCATTGTTCCGATGAGCATCGCGGCCCAAGCGGAAGAAATTTCAATTGCAGTCGGTCACCAATCAATGTGCACAGACACATACACCGCAGGCATTGTGATCAAAGAGCTTGGCCTGTTGGAAAAACACCTGCCCACTGATGGCAAGTATGCAGACGCCGAGTATGACATTAGCTGGGCAGACTACAGCTCCGGTGGGCCCATCACAAACCAGATGCTTGCCAACAAGCTGAACTTCGGTGTGATGGGGGATTATCCACTGATCGTAAACGGTGCCAAATTCCAAGAGACTGACAGCTTGCGCACAGTTTACGTAGCCGGCACCGGCTACAACCTCAAAGGGTCAGGCAACGGCATCGTGGTGCCCGTTGAGAGCGACATTTATTCCATTGATCAGCTTGTGGGCAAGGAAGTGTCCACCCCGGTTGGTTCCGCCGCATGGGGCATGCTTTTAAAAGCGATGCAGGATAACGATATCCCCTCTTCCGACTACGTTTTGAAAAACCAAAGCCCGGCCGTTGGTGCCGCCAACATTGCAGCAGGCAAAATTGACGCGCACTCCGATTTCTGCCCTTGGTCGGAAATCATGGAATTCCGTGGCACAGGTCGCAAAATCTATGATGGCTCTGAAACGGGCGTTCCTTACTTGCACGGCGTCGTTGTCCGTCAGGACTTTGCCGAGGAATATCCGGAGGTCGTTCAGGCTTTCATCAAAGCTGTCTACGAAGCTGGTGAATGGATACGCGAAGATCCGATTCGCGCGGTTTCTGAGATGGAAGGCTGGACCGGCGTCGAGAAAGAAGTGCTGTACCTTTATTTCTCAGAAGGTGGCCACCTGACGCTGGAACCCTCGATCAAGACGGCTTGGGTTGACGCGCTGAAGTTCAACCATGGCGTTCTAGTCAAAGAAAAGGCGATCCCGCCGCTCGATTTCGATGCTTGGATCACAGAGGACTACCTGAAAGTGGCCTATGAAGAAATGGGCGTGGACTATGAGGCCGACAAAGCTGCTGTCGTCGATCCTGCAGTTTCCAATAAAGGTCTGCCGATGGAAATCTGGCACCCGCGCGATGGCATCAGCGCTTTTGCGACAATGCCTGAATTCCTGCAATCCGTGGCCGACATTCAAGCCACCGGCACCAACCTGAATTCCACATACGTCTATGATGTTGAAACCGGGCTCAAGCTGTTTGGCAAGACGGCTTTCTGGGTCAAAGCGGGTGACGATTATGCAACCTTCCTGCGCAAAGGCGAAGCAGAAGCCTACGCCGGTGCAAATGCTGGTGAACTGGTATCTTTCGACGATGCGATCGCGGATTTCGCAACCGAGAGCTAGGACACAACCGGAATTGATCTCGGCCGATTTGATCGGCCGAGATCGTTTTAGGACTGCAAGCACCCCACTAGACGGAAGGGAAAACTTATGCAGCCACTTGTAAAAGACGAGGATGCATCAGCAGCCTCAGCGGATAATGCGCCCGTCAAGGCAGTACCGTCTGGGGTGGCGCCGAAGCTGCCCGTTTTTTCGTCTCAACAAATTCAAAACATCGGCATAGCTTTGGTGTCGTTGAGTATCGGCGTAGTTCTTTGGCATATCGCCACTGCAATCAATCTGGACTTTTACATTAACTTCTCGAATGTGCCTGCGCCTTTCAAAGTGTTCACCGCATTTATCACGCACGTGCAGACCGAAATATTCTGGACCCATATTGGCGTTTCAATGCGCCGCATTCTGATCAGCTACTCATTCGCTGTTGTGCTAGGAGTTGGAATTGGATTGATCATGGGTCGGTCGCGGATCGCCCGCGCTTTTGTCATGCCTTACATCGAAGTGATCCGCCCCATACCTGCGGTTGCCTGGATCCCGCTCGCCATCCTGATGTGGCCGACCGAGGAAAGCTCCATCATTTACATTACGTTCCTGGGAGCCTTGTTCCCGATTGTCTTGAACACGCTGCATGGTGTCGAACAGACCCCCGAGGTTCTGGTCCGAGCCGTTCAATCGTTGGGGGCGTCGCGTATGGACGTATTTCGCCATGTCGTGATTCCCGCCGCCTTGCCATCGATTGCAGCAGGTTTGGCGATTGGCATGGGGGTCAGCTGGTTTTCATTGTTGGCAGGCGAAATCATCTCTGGTCAATACGGGATCGGATACTTCACATGGAACGCTTACAGCCTGATCAATTATCAGGACATCGTCGTTGGGATGTTAGTGATTGGCGGACTGGGAACGGCTTCAACGGCGGCCGTCAAACTTGCGACTTCACCAATGCTCAAATGGCAAAAGAGGGCACGCTGATGATGGTTCTTTCAACAATCGGCCAAGCCGTTCGTCAGGATTGGCGACGTATGGTACTGACCGGGCTGATGTTTGCGGTCCTGATGCAGGTTCTAATGATGATCGCGCTGATGGTTCGTTTCCAAGCTCTTCCAAACTATTGGATCGGCTATGACTGGATCGGCAACGTGATCCACATCGTCAAATCAACGCCTTCGTGGCGCGATGTCCTCCCCATCGTCAATCAGGAGTGGCTGATCGAGATTGGCAAGATGAACTACGACTACGGCATGGGTGTCTCGGAATGGAGCCTGAACGTTGTGCCCATTCGCATGATGGTGCTGTTCGTTCTCGGTGCGCTGGTTGCGCTCTGTCTTAGCCTTCTGCGTGCCGATAAATGCGATGCCAAGACGGGTACGACTTTGCGGGCGACCACCGGCATCAGCGCTGTGCTGATTGCGATGACAAATGCCACAATGAGCTGGGTTGTTTGCTGCGCAGCACCGTCTTGGGTCGTTGGTCTCGCGATGCTTGGGCTGGGTGTTTCAACTTCGCTTGCTCTGGAAACTATGGGCCCAGCCCTCAATCTGGCTGGATTTGGACTATTGATCTGCACTGTGGTCCTTTTGGCGTGGCGCAAGACCCGAACCTCCAAATCTTTATCAGGGAATCTGAAACATGCTTGATGTCTTGAAATTCAAGAAACCGGACGGTGCGTCCAGAGCGCAGGCTGATAAAGGCGAGATAAAGATCGATAAGGTATCGATTACCTTTGGGAGCGGCGCTTCGACACATAGAGCGGTAGAAACCACGTCCATAGACATTCAAGCTGGCGAGTTCGTCTGTATCTTGGGACCTTCCGGTTGTGGTAAGTCAACGCTGCTCAACGCCATCGCTGGATATGTTAACCCGACAACAGGCAACGTCACAGTTGATGATGTCGAGGTCAAAGCCCCGGGGCCCGATCGGGGAATGGTGTTTCAGCAGTATTCTCTTCTGCCGTGGAAAACCGTTTATGAGAACGTGGCTTTTGGCCCCAAGATGACAGGCGCTACGCGAACAGAGGCCGGATCGGTGGCGAATACATTTCTTGGCCTCGTCGGTTTGAAGAAGTTCGGTAACCGCTATCCCGCAGAACTGTCGGGCGGCATGCAGCAAAGGGTCGGCATTGCCCGCGCTTTGGCCAATTATCCAAGCGTCTTGTTAATGGACGAACCCTTTGGCGCGTTAGACGCGCAAACCCGTTTGATGATGCAGGAAAGTTTGCTCGACATCTGGCGGAATTTCGGCACCACGGTTGTGTTTGTAACCCATGACGTCGACGAAGCCGTATTTCTGGCAGATCGCGTGCTCATCATGAGTGCGGCTCCGGGTCGGATCATTGAAGATGTTCGGATCAAACTTCCCAGACCCCGGTCCACAGATATGGCGACCACATCCGAATACATGGAAGCGCGTCAATTCTGCCTGGATACAATCAAGACCGAGAGCCGGAAAGCCTTCGCGGAGCAGAACAAATGATACGACTTGCTGCAATACTGCTTGCTGTAGTCTTTGGCTTCACTGCAAAAGCGCAAGTGCAGGGTGTCATGCTTGACGAACCAGTCGCCCTGCCAACCTTCAGCTTCCATGATGAAAACGACGCGACATACGAAACCCTCGATCTGAAGGATCAGTGGACGCTGATCATGATTGGTTTTTTGACCTGTCCGGATGTGTGCCCTTTTACATTGGGCAATCTGGAAGCCGCAGTCGCGGAAACCGGCATGCGCGTCCGACCGGACAACGTACCCAAGGTCTGGTTCCTTTCCGTAGATCCTGATCGGGATGCCAAATACGTCAGCGAATACGGCCCATTCTTTCATCCTGACTTTCGCAGCATGACGGGTACGCGCGAAGACATTGATGCTTTTGTCGAAGCTTCAGATGGGTACTATCGCCTGATGCCACCGGATGCAGATGGCTTTTACGATGTCCAGCACACTTCCGCCGTATCTGTCATTGCGCCGGATGGAACGCTGCGCGCAAAGCTGCAGCCCCCCTTTGATCCAGGGCTAACGGCAGAATTTCTGTCTCGCCTTCAAATTTCATATCGCAAGGCACTTTCGCAATGATCCGTTACCCTTTTGCCTTCGCGCTGGTCACGGCGGCCACTGCCTTGTCCGCCGAAGATATCAAAGTATTCGATGCCTACGTGCCGCAATCGCCGCCCGGTTCAATGTCGCAAGCAGCGTACATGCAGCTAGAAAACACGGCGGACAAAACTCGAAGTATTATCGGCGTTGAAGCAACAGGGTACGGCATGGCGCATCTGCACAGTAGCGAAACGAAAGACGGCGTAGCCACCATGTCCATGGTGCAACAGTTGGACATCGCGCCGGGGCAAAAAGTGTCACTCGAACCTGGCGGTCTGCACATTATGCTGATGCAGTCCGAAACGATGGCTCAAGTTGGGGAAACAGTTGGTCTGAAATTGCTCTTTGCGAATGGTGACACCCTGAATGTGCCAGCGGAAGTCATCTCCCTAAAGAGTGGGTCGTGAAAAAATTGGCTGCCCTGTTGGCGCTTTTTTGCGCGCCGCCTGCAACAGCCGATTTCGATGCGGCCAGCTACCCTCCCCACGAAACCTGCGCGTTGTGTCACGGGCTTTTCGGGCAATCGCATACCGATAAGTTTCCGCATCTAGCAGGACAAAAACCCGGCTACATCCGTGCGCAACTAGACGCCTTTCTCGCTGGCGAACGGTCCAACGATGGCGGTCAGATGGTCAGCATTGTAACGGAGTTAAAACATGAGGATTTGCCTGTCGTTGTCAAATGGTTCTCCGAGCAGGACCCGCCGCCACCGTCGCCGGCCCCACCGGACGATGCCGGAATGGTTTTGACTGCTGAGGCTGGGTGTCTGGATTGTCACGGCGCGGACGGAGCCGATGATGTGCCCTATCTTTCGGCACAGCATGCCGGTTATCTGACAAAACAAATGCGAGACTTCCGAGATGGTAAACGCACCCATAGTCCGGTCGCCGGAGACCATCATCAGATGCTTCAAAAAACCGACAACGTCCTTGATCAAATAGCCGCTTATCTATCGTCGGTGGAAAGGAAAGAGTAATCGATAAAATTGATGACACAGGCAATGACCAAAGTGCCATTTTTCTGTCGGAATACCTTCTTGAGATCAACAAGGGCGCTGGCTTTCTGTCGTCTTTGTCGGCAAATGACCAAAAGCAGGTTCGCCGCCTCGGGACCCGCTGTAATTTCTTGAAGGGTGAGGGCGTATTCTTTCAGGGTGATCCGCATACCGGCGTTTGGATTGTCGAAAAAGGTCGTGTTCGCACGTTTTACGCGGGGCCATCTGGCCGTGAAATTACGCTAGCTTATTGGAGCGTTGGGCATTTCATAGGTGGGCCAGAAGTCTTTGGCATGGGGCGTCACGTTTGGTCGGCAGACGCACTGGAAGAATGCGAATTGCTGTTCATTTCAGGGGCCAGCCTGCAACGCTTGGTCCGCGAGATTCCGGATGTTGCCATGGCCGTAATCACTGGATTGGTAAACAAGGGCAAATGCTATTCAGCGCTTATTCAAATGCTTGGCACACGAACCGTCTCTGAACGGCTGCGTCAGTTATTGGTCATACTCGCCGAGACATATGGTCGTCACGAGGGTGGCAAAATTATCGTTGATCGGGACATCACATACGATCAGATCGCGACCATTGTCGGTGCGACCCGGCAATGGGTCACTCAATCGCTGGATCGACTGCAAAACGAGGGAGTCCTTCAGGTCAGTCGAAAAGAAATTGCCATTTTGGAAATGGATCGGTTGCGTGCCTGAAAGGGCCGGCTCGAAAATCAGAACACATACATCGGTTTGGTTCCGTTCAGTTGATTGAGCAACTCCGATTTTGGTCACCACCTTACATCGCAAAGGCCCAGAGCCAAATCAACGATACTACTCGACGCTTTGCGAATGCGATGATGGTCACGTGGACAAAAGTTCAGGGCGGTGCCAGTGGAGGCTTTGTTTCGAAGAGTGCAATAGCCGTCGAACAAACATTTGGACTGAAGTACCGTGCCAACAGTGAAAAGCTGTTTCCCCGAGGTGTCACCGTGATAAGCGGTTTAAGTTTCTCTAAGTGGCCTGAATCTGTGACGTGATTTCTTCTATCGCTCGTTGAGAGGCGAAAGTCTTTTTCTTTTGTCGCCCCCAGCGCAAGTGGCGAAACTTGTCAGACCCAAGCTCACATCAAGCGATATAGCGTTTTCCGGCCTTTAGTACCGTCAGTCATACCTTCAGTGCCGTCGACACTTGACCATTTGTAGCACTTGAAACCCACTTAACGTTTTGGCTTGAAACTCTTGCGCTCGAATTCGAGAATTTAACTAGGCTCGAAAAGGGAACGGTAGCCAAACGGCAAGCGCGACGACAAAACACACCCGAGCATCAAAGACCGTCACTTGCAAATTCTGCATTCTCCTATCGAAAAAAGTGCTTCACTTCATCGGATTCCCTTTCAAAGCATTGCAAAGCAACAGGTGCATAAGAACCAAATACACAATCGTTGTGGCGACAAAGGTTCCGACTTCCCTTTGAACTTAGACTTGCCTTTTTGATGTCCACTCAAAAATTGCGTTCATCCAGCCCTACATCCATTCCGGATCCAAACTGGCTATGTCCGCGCGTATGGCAGACATGGCTGCCCCTATTTCGGAGTTCGATATCACGAGTTGAAAACTGTCTCGCAAGAGGTCGCGTGCAGACTTGCCGTCTCGCGGGACTGTGCCAAGCGGGATTCCCGTAAGGCTCGCAATATTCTGGATGCTGGCAATCGCATTTTCGACCTCATCGCAATCTGTTAGACCGAGTTTCCCGTATCCACCTGACATGTCATAGGGACCGATAAAGAGCATATCTACCCCATCCACTTCCGCGATTTTGGCGGCGTTCTCGACACCCTTGGGATCTTCGATTTGCAGCATGAGAATGAGATTGTCATTGGCCGTGTCTGCGTAACGCGGGGCACTCCCAAAGCGGCTTGCCCGGATGTCACCCGCAAACCCGCGATTGCCTTGTGGCGGATAACGGCAGGCGGCAACAGCGGCGAGCGCTTCGTCAACTGTGTTGACTTGCGGCACCATGATCGACGTGAGGCCAATATCCAGAACCTGCTTCAAAAGCACGGGATCATTGGCGGCGACCCGCACCATTGGATGCCCGCCTGCGGCCTCGATCGCACGGGCCATATGTGCCGTTGTCTCGATGGATGCGGGGCCGTGCTCATTGTCAATCATAAGGAACCGAAATCCGGCATAGACTGCGGCTTCGGCCATGACAGGTGACCCGGCTTCGAGCCAGAGCGCCGACGTTTTCAGGCCTTCGGAAAGGCGGCGTTTCAACATATTCATGATGGCAATTCCTGTTTGACAGTTACGCCTCGAAGGGCTCGAATGATGAGAAAGCTCCATAACGCGAGCGTGATAACGCCAAGGACCGCAGCGACAGGCCGATCAAAGAATCCGAGCACGTCGCCCTGCGTTTTCAGCATCGTGATGAGGAAGTTCTTCTCGATCACCTTGCCAAGAACGATACCCAAAATGGCAGGTGCGATGGGGATGTCATTTTCCTCCATCAGGTAGGCCAGAACGCCCAGAGCCAACATGATCCAGACTGAGAATATCGTGTTGTCCACGGCATAGGATCCGACGATACAGAAGATCAGAATAACCGGCATCAAGATACGCGTGGGCACGGAGAGGGCATGCCGTGCCAGGCGGATTGCAATCATGCCCAGCGGAATCATGATCAGGTTGGCGAGGGCAAAGGCCAGAAAAATCGCAAGAACCAAGGTGCCATCGGTCTCAAAGACGCGCGGGCTGGGTGTAATACCCTTGAGCATCATCACACCAATGGCAATGGCCGTGACAGTGTCGCCTGGGATGCCAAACACAAGCGCAGGGGTCCAGGCGCCAGCGACGGCGGCATTATTAGCTGATCCTGCATCGGCAATGCCCTCGGGGTGCCCGGTCCCGAATTTTTCGGGCGTTTTGGAAAATCTTTTCGAGAGGCTGAAAGCGACCCAGGCCGCGATATCCGCCCCTGCGCCGGGGAGTGCGCCGAGAAGGTTTCCAAGCACGGATGAACGCAGGATGTTCTTCCAATAGAGCCGCACAGTCCCAATCATCTGTTTGGAAAGGCTGCCTATTTTTGCGACAGGCACTTTAACGTCAAGGTCGACTGTAACCGAGCGCAAAACCTGTGACAGAGCAAACATGCCAATCATCGCGGGTACGAAGCTGACGCCATCCAGCAGGTCCATTTGACCAAAGGTGAACCGAGGGTGGCCTGTGGCAATGTCGATGCCGACAGTAGAAATCAGCAGGCCAATCAACAATGATAAGGCCCCCCGAGACAAAGAGGCAGAAGAGACGGCCACGGCAGCGGTGAGCCCGAGGCAACCGAGCCAGAAATATTCCACGGATGAGAATTTCACCGCAAAGGCCGCCAGCTGTTGAGCGAAGACTGCCAACAAAAGAACGCCAATGAGCCCCCCAAGCGAAGCTGTGATCAAGGATGTGCCCAGTGCTACTTCGCTTTTGCCCTGTTTGGTCAAGGCATAGGCCTCATCTACATAAGCAGCCGACGCCGGTGTGCCCGGGATCCGCAAGAGCGCGCCGGGTATGTCACCTGCAAAAATGGCAGTCGCCGATGCCGTCGCGATGGCTGCTACGGCTGGAACAGGATCAAGGAAAAAGGTGATCGGAACCAGCAGCGCCACGGACATTGTGGCCGTCAACCCTGGAACAGAGCCCACAAACAATCCAAAAATCGCTGACAGCAGAATCGTGATTAGGACATCGACGCGCAGAACCAGCGACAAGGCTTCGACCAGTTGCTCCATCAGATGAGCAGCTTTTCGATGACACCGCGCGGCAGCGGCACCCGCAACCCGACAGAAAATCCAAAATGCAGTATTGCGGGTAGTATGAGAGCAATCGAAAGGCTGAGCCAAAGTGGGTTCGCCAGCAAAAGCAAGAGCCCAAGGGTTGTCAGAAAGATCGTAAGTATGAAGCCCAGAAACGGCGACACCACGATGTAAAACACCACGGCACCAAGAATTCCCAGCGCCCGCAAGACGTTGATCCTGCTACCCATCCACTCAGGCATGACCACCCATGGCTGTTTCGGACCGTGTCGAAAGACCGCCCAGTTCGCCACCATGCCCAACCCGCAAAGGGCAATGCCGCCCCCAATGATGGTTGGAAAGAACTCAGGACCGTATTGCATGCCTGCCATGACGGGAAACGTCTGGGCGTGCAATGCGATCGCCACGCCGATCACCAGCATGATCAAGCCTAGAAAAACGTCATTGATCTTCATGTTGTTGCCTTTGACGATCAGGCGGCGCGGGGCGCGTCTTGACGCCCCGCCCCATGATTACTTGGCGATTCCAATGGCCTTCATCGTTTCGCCCAGGCTGTCGGATGTGGCTGACATCATCGAGGCCAGTTCTTCGCTGCCCATTTTGACAACGTCGGATCCGCGCGAGGCCTTGAAGTCGGCCCATTCCTGGGTCTCAAACGCAGTCAATGCGGCTTTCTCGTAGGAGCATGCAATCTCTGCATCCATACCTTCTGGACCAGACACCGTGATAAAGGCGGCCAGGGTCCAATTGCTGTCCAGTGTCTCGGCAGTTGTTGGAACATCTGGCAGAGCCGTGTTGCGCTCGGAGTGCATGTACGCCAAGGCCTTCAGCTCGCCACTTTCAATCAGGGCTTTACCTTCCGATAACGCAGGGGAGGCAACGTCGACACCGCCTGCAATCAGTTCCTGCATGGCCGAAGCAGCTCCGTCTGAAGGTATCCAGCGGATGGCTTGTGGGTCCATTCCTTCCGCATTCAGCATCCCAGCCAATGCCAAATGCCAAATGCCGCCCTGCGCCGTTCCGGACCCTGTCAGCGATCCGGGGTTCTCCTTGGCGCTTGCCAACAAATCGTCAAGCGAGTTGAACGGTGAATCCTTTGAGACGAGGATGCTTGCCGGCACAATATCAACCAAAGCAATTGGCGTGATGTTTGTGTGATTCAATTCGGTCAGACCAGCATGGTGCATCGTGGTGATCTCAACAGTAGCTGAGCCGATTGTGTAGCCATCAGGTTCTGCCGTGGCGATTGCGGAATGCCCGACAACACCATTGCCGCCAGTACGGTTGACCACGTTGAAAGGTTGACCCATCTGCTGTTCTAAAAGGCTTGCCAGCATGCGGGAATTGGCGTCTGTACCGCCTCCGGCACCCCAAGGAACGACATAGGTGACCGGGCGCTCAGGCTTCCAGTCGCATTCTGCCAGCGCGGGTACCGCTGCGACACAAGCAACAGTCGCCATCATTGTCAGCATCATACGTGTGTTTTTCATTGTGTTTCCTCCACTGTCTTCTTTTTGCTGATTGCAACCAAAAGCCATCAGCCCTCCTGCACTCTTTCGGGAATGCGTCCGTCTTCTTGCGCAACCTGCTTGTTGAACCGCATTTCAGCGGCGTTCGGAAAACAAAAGGTGCGCGCATGTTCTCCACCAAGCGAACCTAGCCGAGCAATCCAACGCGCGTAAGGGCCTGTTGTCAAACAAAACACATTATCTTTTCTGACGCGGCGCGCTTGGGATAGAATTGTTCGGGAGAATAAGGATCGTGCTGCCTTAGACACTTTCGGCATTGGTCACGGGAAAACGCCCCATTGAAAGTACGTAGCATGCTCTAATTACGGCTGGATACTCAGGTATCTTTTCCTGAGTACAATTTGCAATCAATGCATCTGGACACAACATCAAGCATCCGTTCAACTGGCCCCATGCAACATCCCGACATCCTGGCTCTCGGCGAACCCTTAGTCGAAATGATCCGCTTGCCGCCTCAGCCCGATGGGACCGTTCATTACAAGCAGGGCATTGGTGGCGATACTTTGACAGCCATGGTGCACGCAGCAAGAACAGGCGCGCGTGTCGGTTACCTCAGCGCCGTGGGAGACGACTCACTAGGGGACGAGATTTGCGCGTTTTGCAAATCCGAGGGCATAGATACGACGTATCTTCTGCGACGCTCAAACGATCCAACCGGTTTAAACGTCATTGATCCGGACCCTGTGGAAAGAAGATTTTGCTACGCGCGACGTGGCTCCGCTGCCAGCCTTTACAGTGCCAGTGACCTGCCTGAGGAGGCAATCGCACTCGCGAAGGTGCTGCATGTCTCAGCGGTTAGCCAAGCAATAAGCCATTCGATGCGCGCTGCTGTAAAGGCAGCGGCGGAATTGGCGCGCGCAAACGGCACACTTGTGTCTTATGATCTGAACCTGCGCCTCAAATTGTGGTCCATAGAAGAGGCACGCGATTGCATTCATGACTTTCTGCCCTTCGCAGACATAGTTCTTCCCTCCGATGATGAGGCCGCACTTGTAGTCGGGCAATCGGCACCCAGTGCTCTGTTGGATCATTTCGAGAGCTTTGGTCCCGCATACGTTGTTTTAAAGCGCGGAGCTCAAGGCGCGATAGTGTCTTCCGCGAAGGGCCGTCATGACATAGGCGCGACGCCGGTCAAAGCTGTGGATAGCACAGGTGCTGGCGATACCTTCGCAGGCGTTTTTCTTGCGAAACTCCTTGAAACAGGTGACCCGAATGTTGCGGCGTACGAAGCAGTCGCAGCGGCCGGGCGCACAGTCTCGCACTATGGAGCACTTGCCTGAGAAAGCATGATGTTGCGCGAGGTTTCTGACGTGACTTTACTGCCCGTCAATCCCAAGCTTTCATCTGCTCGCGTCAAACAGTCGCCCTGAAATTTGTCAAAACATAGCAGTGAGTCAACACCCCAGCACAACACACGAAAGTAAGCGGAACCAGCGTCAAGTTTGTCTCCACCTATTGCAAACGTATGCGTCGTTCGGACGGGTTGCTCACAAACCTGCACAGTTCACGCCCAAAAGGTCAGCGCTTCCCAAACAACGAAGCGGTGGGTGACACACGACCAATAAAGAACTGATTAGAATAGGTGATTCTCTTTGGCGAGCAGAGCAGCCTGGGTTCTGTTTGACACATTTAGTTTGGCCAGAACGTTTTTGACGTGCAGCTTCACGGTGACTTCCTGGATACCCAGATTGCGGGCGATCTCTTTGTTCGACAGACCGATGCACAACTGTTCCAAAGTCTGCATCTCTCGCTCAGACAAAGTTGCAAAGGCACCTACCCGCTCCGGGGTCACGCCTGCCGCTCCGAATTCGAACGGAAAATACCGCTCGCCTGCCAGGACAAACTTGATTGCATTGACCAGCGACGTGGCCGTTAAAGATTTGGGAATGAACCCGTTTGCGCCTTTTTCCATTGCTCTGTTGGCCACTTCCTTGTTGGCGACGCCTGACATCAGAACCACCTTAGTGGCAGGAAAAGTCTGACGCGCGAGATCAAGGCCGTTCAACCCGTCCATGCCCGGCATGTGGTAGTCCAGAATGAGAAGATCAAATGCATCTACGCCGCGCATCACATCCAACGCGTCATCCAAATTGGCGGCAGTCTTGACTTTGAATTCTTCAACGCCCTCCAGATATGCGGCGATCGTATCGCGCACCAGATCATGGTCGTCGGCAATCAGGATTTTTGACATCTCGGCAAGCTCTCTCACTAGGATTGCATGTTTAGCCGAAAACTCTGGCCAAAGCATGGCACACCTATACTTTGGTATAGGAGCCTATGCCAATGCCTTACTGACCGCATCATCCGCAAGAGATATGCTTCAGGCACCCTGTTTGGAGAGGTTCAATGTCAGCAACACTTCGGTCACGCGCATCCGCCGTTCTGTTCGCATTGATTTTGAGTTTTCAAACGCCGGCTATGGCACAATCGCTGACTACTCTGCAGGTAACGCCGTCTAGTTCTCAATCTGAATCATTAGCATTCGAGCTCGCCGATCTCGATGCGATGGATCAGGTGACATTCAGCACCACAACCATCTGGACAGATGGCGAAACAACCTTTTCTGGCGTACCGTTAAAGGCGCTGTTAGACAAAGCGGCGGCGCGGGGCGCAGTGGTCGAAATGGTGGCCCTGAATGATTACAAAGTCTCAATGCCACTGGTCGAAGTGGAAGAATTTGCTCCCATCGTCGCCACACGCATGAACGGCGAGACGATGTCTGTGCGCGACAAGGGACCGTATTGGGTTGTTTTCCCTTATGATCAAAATTCCAGATACCAATCCGAAACCATATACTCTTATAGCATCTGGCAGCTAAATCGTTTGAAGGTCGTGGATTGACACCTGGCAAGTGCTTACGGTGACCTCGAACAGGAGGTCACTGGTGAAGCGCGAATTGAACCGATATCGTTTTGCAGTCTTGGCAGGCATATGTCTGCTGATTTTTGTCTTGATGGTGATGGTGCCAAACCTGCTGTTGCAACTGCGGTATTTGTCCCGTTCGGCCGAAGACAACATGCAGTGGAGCATTTCGCAAATCGACACTGAGTTTGCAAACCTCGATGCGATGCTCTCCCGCCAAATTGCAACACAGCGCTATACGGACGAACAAGTACGGTTGCGTCTGGACATTGCACTCAGCCGTCTGAACATAATAAATTCCGGGCGCGCCGCTGAAATCTTTGGAGACAGCCCCGAAGCCAGCGGATTGATTGCCCCGATCAACACCTTTGCCAAAGCGGCCGTTGGCCTGTCGGATGCGCCGGGGCCGCTCAGCGATGCGGCGTTGGCGCAGATGCAACGCATTGTAACGGATGTGCGCCCTTATGTCCGAGAGATCGCGCTTTTGGGTGTCAGCCTCGGTGCCGAGCGGTCCGAGGCGCGCCGCGCCGAATTTGCCAGACAGTTGTCACGCACGGGGAGCATCGCAACTGCGCTTTTGGTCCTGATGGCGATCCTTATGATGGTTCTGGACAGGCTATTGCAACGCGCCGCGCGCCGTGACGCCGCGCTGTCTGCTTCATCCAAGCAACTTGCATCCACGATTACTGCATCGCTTGATGCGATAGTGACGGCAGATAAAGCAGGCAACATTATTGATTTCAATGCCTCGGCGGAGCGTGTTTTTGGCTGGACCAAAGGCGAAATAATCGGACAAACGATGGAGGACACTATTATTCCCCACCGGATGCGGGATGCTCACCACAACGGTATGAAACGGTATCTGGAAACCGGCAAGCCGCGTGTCGTTGATGCGGGCCGGGTTGAGCTTGCAGCACTACGCAAAGGCGGGGAGGAATTTCCCGTCGAGCTGAACATTACAAAGACGCAAGATGGTGATGCGATCACCTTCATTGCGTATATCCGCGACATCAGTGCGCGGAAAATAGACGAACAGAAGTTGATCGATGCTCGTGACAAGGCCGAGCGAATGGACAAGGCCAAATCCCACTTCTTGACCTTGATGAGCCACGAAATGCGCACCCCACTCAACGGTATTCTGGGTGTGCTCGATCTGCTCAAGACCACGCCGCTTGATGATCAACAAGCAAGGTACGTCCGCATCGCGACCTCTTCCAGCGAGATCTTGCTAGAGCATGTCAACGAAGCACTGGATATCACACGCATTGAAACCCAAGAGCTGCAAATCACGATGCAGGATTTCGGGTTGACCGATCTGATGCAAGGGTTGGTGGACATGTTTGACCCGCTGGCGAAGGAAAAAAATCTGACAATCCGGCTGGATGTTGAACCGGCGATGCGTGGGCCGTACCACGGCGATGCTGGTCGCATTCGCCAGGTGCTGACCAATCTGATCGGCAACGCGATCAAATTCACCGAGGACGGAGGGATCACACTGCGCGTGAGTGGGATTCATGGGCCGGAAACGTCTTCCATGCGGTTCGAAGTGAGCGATACCGGAATGGGCATTCCCGCTGATCAGCAAGAACAAGTCTTCGAAGATTTTTTTGCTCTTGCCAAAAGCGCAGGACGGCAGGCACGCGGCGATGGTCTTGGCCTATCCATCTCACGCCGAATTGCGAGGGCGATGGATGGCGATGTATCGTTGAAGAGCGCGGAAGGCGCCGGATCGGTTTTCATTTTCACATTGCCATTGCGGCGTTCTGAAATGTCAGCCAGTGACGACACTTCCAACACCGACGAAGACACGCCTTCGGCCCAGTCCTGCAATATTCTTATTGTCGAAGACAACAGCATCAACCGTAAAGTTCTGGGCGACATGTTGACCGCCATGGGTCACTCAGTGCATGAGGCGGTGAATGGAGCGGACGGCCTGGAAAAGGCGCAAGGCTCAGACTTTGATATTATTTTCATGGACATCAGCATGCCGGTCATGGGCGGGATAGAAGCAACCCAACAACTTCGGCTTGGGGCTGGTCCAAACGCTGGTACGCACATTGTCGGTCTGACCGCGCATGGACGAGAGGAATATCGCGAAAGCGCTATCGCGGCAGGCATGGATCGCTTTCATACCAAACCTATCCGGCTTGACGCCTTGAAGGGCATCATCGCCGAGGTGACTTCAGAACAGCTGTCCAAACTGGACAGCGCGCATTTTCCTGACGCTCTCGTCGAGATGCTCAATGTTCTGGAACACGACAAGGTAAAAACCATCACCGCGACTTTCTTATCTGAGCTTGCGACACTTGCGGCCGACCTGCGCACGGCAGGGAACACACCGGATATGCCAGCACTGGCGGAAGAAGCGCATAAAGCCAAGGGCGCGGCCTCCCTTCTCGGTCAGGACGACCTGCATGCAGCTTTGTCGGCGTTGGAACAAGAGGCGCGGGCCGGCAATCTGATTGCACCAAAGACATGGGCGGACGCGCTCGATGCAGAGGCGGCGAAGACAAGCGTCTTCTTTGACACCGCACTTAAGCGCGCCAAAAACGCCGGATAAGCACAGGTGCCCTATCCGATAGGATAGATCGCCCCTTCCAATTCCCTTTCTACTATACCCTCGCGTCCAGATTTGTGCCGCTCTGGATCGTTAACACTTTGTTCATCATGAATCGGGCCGCCTGGAGGGGTCCATCAAAAGGAACAAAGACATGACACACATAAAGAACATCTTAGTGGTCGGCGGTGACGGATTCTGCGGTTGGCCCACGGCTCTTCATTTGTCGAGGCTGGGCCATAACATTACTATTGTCGACAACCTGTCTCGTAGAGACATCGACGTCGAATTGGGCGCGGATAGTCTGACGCCGATTGCATCAATTGAAGACCGTCTGTCTGCCTGGGAAGAGCAAACCGGTCGCACCATCGCGTTTGAAAACATAGATGTTGCCCGTGAGTTCGATGCCGTCACCGCGATGCTGACTAAGCTCCAGCCCGACACGATAATTCATTTTGGTGAACAGCGCGCTGCTCCCTACTCTATGAAGGCAGTGAGCCAGAAACGATACACCGTCGACAACAACATCTCGGGCACACACAATCTTCTGGCCGCTTCGGTCGAGCTGGGTCTTGACCCGCACTTCGTGCACTTGGGCACTATGGGTGTCTATGGCTACGACGATGATGGTCTGGAGATTCCCGAGGGCTACTTGCCGGTTTACGTGCCAGGCGACGACAAGCAAATCATGAAGCGTGACATCTTGTATCCGACGAACCCGGGAAGCGTGTATCACTTGACAAAATCCATGGATCAGCTGCTGTTCCAATTCTATGCCAAGAACGATCACTTGCGGATCACCGACCTGCATCAGGGCATTGTCTGGGGCACGCAGACCGATGAGACACGCCTGGACGCGCGCCTGATAAATCGCTTTGACTACGATGGCGACTATGGCACCGTGCTCAACCGTTTCCTGATGCAGGCTGCGGTGGGACATCCCCTTACTGTCCATGGAACCGGCGGACAAACCCGCGCTTTCATTCACATCCAAGACACGGTGAAATGTCTGGCGCTCGCGGTCGAAAACCCACCCGCCAAAGGCGACAAGGTCGCAATTCTGAACCAGATGACGGAAACACACACCGTGCGTGCATTGGCCAAACTGGTGGCTGACGTGTCGGGTGCGGCAATTGCCAACGTCGACAACCCACGTAATGAGGCAGCGGAAAACGATCTGCGCGTGTCCAACAGAACCTTTTTGTCCCTCGGTTTAAAGCCGGTCACGCTGGCCGAAGGGTTGATCGACGAGACACAACAGATCGCAGTCAAATACGCTGACCGCTGCATCCGTAAAATGATCCCATGTGTGTCCACATGGACGGACAAGCAACGCCCGGGCGTCGTCAAAACAATGGGCCGCAAGGCGGCTTAACCGCTCACTATCGGTGTCGGACCCGCTTGGAGGTGGGTTCGACGCGATCAGTTTTTAAACTTCAGGTTTCGGTGAACAGTATGCGCATGATTGGAATTGGGCTTTTGGGATTTCTCTTGGCAGGCATCGCCCTCTTGCTTTCCACAATGAACATTCTCGAACAAGGACAACGCTTCGTCCGTGAATTCGCATCTGGTTCGCAATTGGTATTCGAACACCGGAAAGCGACCACCGAGCAAAGTTTACACAGAGCCGTTGTGCAACGCACAAACCCCGACCATCCACTCATCTTATCCGGTTTGCCCGCCTATCAGAGCGTTTCATTCACCTTGCCGGTGGATGCACGCCCAACGTCTGGATACCTCCAAATCGATGCGACATCTCAGGTTCTCGATGGCGTGGAAGGGGTGCTGCGTATCTCTATCCAGAATACCCGCCGGGGCGAGATGTTGTTGCGTTCAGGCGAGGCGGGACGGTCTCTGCAAATTCCGCTTTCACCGATGGATTTTGCAGGTGACCAGCTGGTCGTCTCTTTCTCATTGCAAGGCACCGGACCCCACCGTCCGTGCCGACCAGAGGATGGTGTCGAAGCCATCGTTGAGATCGAAACGACCAGCGCAATTTATCTGACACTGGACCGACCCCTGCAAAGCACGCGCGATCGGGTGCACGCCTGGGGCAACGTGGTCCGAGTGGCTTGGCCGCAATGGCTGCAACAAGAAGAACAGACCCGGCGCCTTGTATTGGCGACACAGTTCCAACGCCGTAGTCTTGGTACGTTTTTCGACACCGGACAATCGGATGATGCATTAACGACAATAGGGTTGCGCGATGCTTTGACCCTCTTTCCACCGCGCGAACCCGAACTTGCGATCACGAGCAACCTTTTCGGGACAGGAGCGAACGCCGGTATGCGTCGTTTCCACCGGTCGACAGTTTGGCGCAAACGGTATGCCCTAGCGGGAGGCACGGGACAACCTATGCCGGAACAATTGGACCTACAGATGCTGTTCGGGCGTTTGATTGAGCCACAGTACTGGGCCTTGACCGTGACGCTGAACAATAGGCTGGTGTTTCAAGGTCACATCACCGGCAAGGAAACTGAATACAATGCTTTGATTGATTTGCCACGGGAGGTTCAAGCCGTCACCAATGCGCTGGAAGTCGCGGTAACCAGCACCGCCCCACACGGCAATGTCTGCGACGATGGGCCCGAATTGGTGGCTGAGATGCTCCCCGCGTCTCGCCTGATCGCCGGCAATGCGGTCTTTACCGATCCGCTATCCAAACTAAAGGATGCATTGAGCGAGATAGACCAAATCAGCGTCACTATGACAGGACGACTGACCGCTCTCGACGCCGATGTGATCAGTCAAATGCTGAACAAAGTGATCCCGTTGAATTCCGAGTTCAAGCCAGCGCGCAGCAAGGCACATGTGACCGTACTGAGCCAGGATCACCAGGCACCTGCACTTCCAGTCACCGGTCCTGCATGGGTCGTGACCCATGACAATGCCTTGGCGGGTCTGTCAGTGCAAAAAATTGAGCCAGGAGATGCGCTGCCGCGCACGGGACTTGCACTTCTCGTAACCCCAAATGCCACGCTTTTGTCGGAGGCAGGGGGATGAGCAACGTTACAGACAAGCGCGACGAGATTAACTATATTTGCGTGGACAGCGCCCCCAAACGATTTGCAGGTCCTGTCTCGACCTGGCAAGCGCCCAAGATGCTGGCCGCATTCACAATTTTGGCTGCAATTCAGCTCTGGGCAGTGAATACCGACCCGATGTCGCAGGTGTTTCCGAACCGGGATTATGTGTTTTCGGTCCACGCTGGGCGGCACGCCATCGCGATCCGAATCTTTCTGATCTCGTTCTTTCTGTCCTTTGCCGGGTTTAGTTCAGGCGGTCTGCGCGAGCGGACAATGTTCGCCCTTGATCTGGTTCTCACGTTTCTGGCCGGTTGCGCCGTTTTTGACCTGGCCAATGCTTGGGGCCACCACCTGCTTGGGTCCTCCTTTTCGTTACATTTTAGCGCAATCGCATCGGGCTTGTACGGATTTGCCGTGTATTCTTTCAAGCTTCTGGAACGCGGCTTCATGCCTGCCCGCATCCGGGTCGAGCATATCCCCGTCAGCCAGATGCGCGCCATTCTGCGGCTCGTCGTTACCATCAGCATCGCTGCCGGCATCGCCATCTGGGTGGGCGGGATGCAATTGAATATCGTCGATGTGATGCGCAGCTGGACATTGCTGGGCGGCATCGGACCGGGTGTCTTCTTGTTCCTGCCGGTGCTATTTGCACAGTTGTACTTTCTGGCCATCTACGACGTGTTGACCGCCGGGACACCGCCATTCAATCCGCCCGTGTCGGTTATCGTACCTGCGCATAATGAATCATACATCATCCGCGATACGATTAACGCGATGGACCGTGCCGCTCTGCACTATGGCGGCGAGGTGCACGTCTTGATCATGAACAATAATTCCACCGACAATACCGAAGAGATCGCCTGCGAAACGCTGCTGAATTGCAAAGCTGTTACAGGGCGCGTGATCAACGTTCCCAAGCCGGGCAAGTCCAACGCGCTCAATGCAGGGCTTGATGCCTGTGAAACTGAATTTCTGGTGCGCGTTGACGCCGATACCCTGGTGGGCGAAGACAACTTCACCCGCGCGATGCCCTATTTCACGAACCCGGCCGTTGGGGTGGTCGGCGGTGTCCCTATCCCGCCCGGCGGTGCCCTCTTTGACAGGGCGCGCCTGCTCGAAGTGCTTGTGAAACACGGATTCTATTCCGTCGCCTTAGGCGCCGTGAACGGGGTCGTGGGCATCCCGGGCATGTTTGTTGTCTATCGGACACATCACCCGCGTTACCTGGGTGGCTTTGTCGACGGGATGAATGGTGAAGACACGGAAATATCTCTGCGCATTGGAGAACTAGGCTTTCACTCGGTCGTGGACCCCAAAATTCGCTACATCTCCGAGGTGCCTTCGTCCTACAGCCACATGCGCGAACAACGCATGCGCTGGTTTCGGTCGATCTACCACATTTCTTCGCGCTGTCGAGACCTGATCTACGGGCCAAACGCGACGCTGCGCGGCAAAGTAATTCTGCCCTATATGCTGATCAATTCCGCCCGTCGCGCCATGCTCGTACCGTTGATAATCTTTGGCGGACTCGAATGGGGCATCGCCTTTAACGAAAACAGTCCGATTGTCTGGCAATCCATCGCCGCAGTGACGACGGGCGCGCCTGCGATAATGGCCGTTCTCTCATCGCTGCTCAACGGGATGCCGCGCGGCATCATTGCGCTGCCCGAATACCTGATCTTCCGGATGTTACGGGCGTATTTCACTCTCGAATCGATGCTCAGTATCCTGATCGACGTCCAAGCTGAAGATCTGGAACGCGTGATCCGGTTGGACCTTGTCCCTGACAAACCCATTCGCGTGGCCTGAAGGTCACGGCCCCAAATCTCATTCAACGGAAAGACCAATAACCATGACACGAAACATTTATGGAACACTTGAACAAGATACGATCACAGCCGGTGCCGCACGCGACCGAATTCATGCCAAAAACGGCGACGATACAATTTACGGAGGCGGGAGCGCCGACCGAATCTATGCCCAAGGCGGCAATGATACCGTCTTTGGTGCATCGGGTGGCGATACCCTGCGTGGTGGCCTTGGCAATGACAACCTGCACGGAAACGCAGGCCAGGACCGACTATACGGCGGACAAGGCAATGACACCTTAACTGGTGGTGACGGAAAGCAAGGCGACGGTGGTACCGGCGGTGGCATCGACGACAGACTTTGGGGCGGGGACGGCAACGACCACTTGTCCGGAGGCTCGGGCAATGACCGCCTCTTCGGCGGTGCCGGTTTGGATACTCTGCTTGGCGACATCGGCGCAGATCGCATGTTTGGCGGTACCGACAACGACCTGCTGGCGGGCGGCACCGGAAACGACGCTCTTTACGGTGCTTCAGGCGATGACATTGTTGAAGGGGATCAGGGTGTTGATCGGCTCTATGGTGGCGCTGGAAAGGACGATCTGAACGGTGGGCAGGGATCAGACATTCTGTTTGGAGGCGCAGAGTCCGATCAACTGGCTGGGCGCGAGGGGCACGACCGCCTTTACGGCGCTGACGGAGACGATGTTCAAGCGGGTGGCATTGGCAACGACATGCTCTACGGCGGAAATGGTACCGATACACTCCACGGCGGTGCCGGCAAAGACCAACTCTGGGGTGGAGATGACAATGATGTCCTAAGCGGTGATTCCGGCGATGACCGTCTGGATGGTGGCCACGGTGATGACAACATGGATGGTGGTGCTGGCGTTGATGTCCTTTTTGGTCGGTCTGATAACGACACTCTGCTCGGCGGGCACGGAAACGACCGCCTGTTTGGCGGAGCGGGTGACGACTTCTTGTTTGGTGAAAACGGAAACGACTACCTTGGTGGGGGTCAAGGCGCAGATCAACTCAACGGCGGAGCGGGCAACGATCAATTGATTGGGCAACAGGGCAATGACATCCTGAACGGCGGCGCAGGCTTAGACACGCTCTTTGGTGGCAACGGCCTGGATACACTCGCGGGCGGCACCGGCGGCGACGTGCTGAATGGTGGCGCCGGAGACGACCTGCTTGATGGCGGCGCTGGTTCGGACCTTTTGGATGGTTCCTGGGGAAACGACACTTTGCATGGAGGAAACGGTGCGGACACGCTTAGTGGAGGCGCAGGAAACGATGTTCTCTTTGGCGGAGCTGGCGTCAACGTGCTCACGGGTGGTCGCGGCAGCGATATGTTCGTTTTCCGTTCAGAGATTAGCTTTTTCCAGGATCATATCACGGACTTCAAAGTTCACGGCGCAAATGCCGACAGCATCGATCTTACCGGATTCAACCTAACTGACGCACGTTCGGATCGGGACACCTGGGCCAGCACGCACGTTGATCAGCTTTCAAACGGTGATTTGAAGATCGCTTTGTCAGGATCGCAAAGCATCCTGGTTTCCAATCTCACGGACGAAGATCATAGCTTCTTCGACAACGCCCTCAATTTGCTGATGCTCTAAGATCCTGCAACGCGCGTCTCTCTATCGAAACAGATAATATGATCGACAGGAGGAAGTCGAAATGAAACAGACACTGCTCGCTGCAACGCTGATAATTTGCATGGCGGGTGTCAGCACCGCTCAAGATAACCGTGCGGCTTTTAAGAACATCAGTATGCTGCAACAGTCCGATCCGAGTGCTGCCTTCAAGGCAGCCCTGTCTTTGGCAGAAAAACGGTATCCACCGGCAATAGACCGTGTCGGATACTATTTTAGGCACGGAATCGGCACAGATAGAAATCTGGAAGCGGCGCGCGATTGGTATGCGCGCGCAGTCGCCGCTGAGCATCCCTGGTCAACCGCTTCACTGGCGCGCGTCGAGATCGAACTGAACCGCGGTGATGTCGCATTGCAGTTGCTCGAAGCCGCTGTACTCGAGGACCTACCCGGCACGCTCAGGCTTTTGGCAACCAGCCACATCGATGGAGATTTTGGTGTTGCGTCAGATCCTCAGTCGGGGCGCAAAATGCTAGAAAGTCTCAGCGTGAGGGGTGACCAAAACGCAGCGCGCGAGTTGGTGGTTAGGATCAACTGGCATCGCCTGAGTGCACCGGCTTCCGACATAGCAATAGCTCAGGTTGTTCAAGCCGGGCTTGCAGGAGAAGTTCGATTTGCCGAAACCGCGTTGGTCTACTTGGCACGCCATGGCAAGAAAAACGAGGAGACCTTGGGAACACGTTTCGCGCTGGCGAACATTCCAGGCGTCCGAGACCGGGTTTTGTCGCCGGAACTGATCCGACTTGCCGCCGACGCGCACCCGGCACAGTTCTGGTCCAAGTCTGAAGAGATTTTAGAACAGACCGAAACCGAAAACTATGCAACAACTGCAAGTGTTGCCTTCTGGATCAACAAAAACGCCTGGGTGCGCGTACTTCAAAAAGAGTTGCGCTTGCTGGGTTACTACAAAGGCAGGATAAACGGTCGTATGACGTCCAGTACCATAAAAGCACAAAACCGGTTTTGCAGAGACGAGAATTTGTGGCACATTTGCGCAAACGGCCCGCTCCGCGGCGCAACTGTGCGGGCACTTGCTGGCGCAATCGCGGCACATAAACGACCGAAGATAACCCTTTGAGAAGTCAGGTTTAGCTGAGAATGCCGCCGTGACTTCAAATAAGCATGTCCTATGATGTCGGACGGCATCGAACCAAGAAAGAGTGGAGCAATGCCAGCATGCCGAAGGCTGCGGTTTTGATCAGCAGTGTGCCCGATAAACTGAACCGCTGGAGAATACAAACGGTGTGATCGCGACGTAGACGATCCCGACAACATAGACCATTCACCCGACATTATGTGCGGGTCGTCCGCGCGAACGGTGGACCTTGTGGGACTGCGCGACGAAAATATAGACCGCCAAAGCAACTTCGCGAGCTGTTCAGGTTACAATGAAGCAAACTATTCGCTATGCAACGACAGATCAAATAATTCATAGCTTAACGCAGACATTGTTTTAGGGTGTCTGATTGGTTCCAGAGCTTTCAAATGAAATGCATCTGCTCCACTCAAACGGACCGCAATTTGATATGATAGAATGGCTTGCAACTCATCCAAGAATTCTTATTTTTCTCGGCGGTTTCAGTCGGCAAGCACACCAAGGAGATTTCAGTTGTGAGCAACGCTAAGGCAAAAGAGACCTTTTCATTTCAAACCGAAGTCGGACAACTTCTAGATATTGTCGCCGGTTCGCTCTACTCCAATCGTGAGGTGTTCCTGCGAGAACTTGTTTCCAATGCATCTGATGCCTGCGACAAGTTGCGCTACGCTGCGTTGACAGATCCTGCACTGGCCGAAGTTTCGGACGACTTTGCCATAATGTTAGACATCGATGCCAAGGCGAAGACAATCAGCGTCTCAGACAATGGTATCGGCATGAACCACGCCGATTTGCTGGAAACACTCGGTACGATCGCCAAGTCTGGCACCGGTGCATTCATCGAAGCGCTGAAAGCAAAGGAACAAGATACAGTTGGGTTGATCGGCCAATTTGGCGTTGGTTTCTATTCTGCATTTATGGTCGCAAAACGTGTTGATGTTCTCACTCGCAAGGCAGGTGAGCAGGAAAGCTGGTTGTGGTCTTCAGATGGCAAGGGCGAGTTTTCCGTAGAACCTGCCCAGCGCGATGCGATTGGCACCTCAGTTACTTTGCACTTAAAGAAAGAAGCCAAGGAATTTGCCGAAGAAGCGCGCATTCGCCACATCATCAAAACCTATTCCGAGCACATTAGCTTTCCGGTGAAATTAGGCGATGAGACGTTGAACTCAGCCGCTGCAATCTGGACTCGCCCTGCCAAAGATATCACCAAAGAACAATACACTGAGTTCTACCGGCTTACAGCGCACGCCTACGATGAGCCCTGGCATGTGATGCACAATCGCGTCGAAGGCACGGTGAATCACACAAGCCTACTTTTTATACCAACGGCAGCCCCTTTCGATTTGTTCGATGCGGAGCGAAAAAGCCATATCAAGCTCTTTGTAAACCGTGTGTTCATTTCAGAAGCGACCAAGGACCTGCTCCCCACCTACCTGAGGTTTCTGCGTGGTATCGTGGACTCGCAAGACCTGTCCTTGAACGTCTCACGCGAAATGCTCCAGACAGATCCGACGCTGGCCAAGATCAAAACTTCCATCACCAAGAAAGTGTTGAGCGAGATCAAGAAGAAAGCCAAGAAAGACCCAGAGGACTACGCTGCATTCTGGACAAACTTCGGCGCAGTTCTGAAAGAGGGGTTGGTCGAAGACCCTGCCCTTCGCGATCGTATTCTGGAGGTTTGCCGCTTTGTATCTACTCATGAAAACGGTTTGACGAGCCTGTCAGATTACGTCGCCCGCTGCAAAGATGGCCAGGACGCGATCTACTACATCTCCGGCGAGGATGCTGCAAAAGTCGCCCAATCCCCGCATCTGGAAGGCTTTAAAGCCAAAGGGGTTGAAGTCCTGTTGCTGTCCGATCACGTTGACGAGTTCTGGTTGCAGCATATCACGGAATTCGAGGGCAAGCCGTTAAAATCCATTACGCGCGGGTCTGCTGATCTGGATCAGATCTCTTCTGAAGAACAAAAGAAAGATGATAACAATGATACCGTTGACCTCGACGCATTGATTGCATCTTTCAAATTGGAACTTGGAGATACCGTAAAGGACATACGCCGATCCAAGCGCCTGACGGATAGTCCAGTGTGCTTGATTGCAGATGAAGGCGATATGGATGTCAATCTTGAACGCATTCTCAAAAGACATGGTCAGTTGCAAAACGGCATGCCAAGGGTACTTGAGCTGAACCCGAACCATCAGGTGATTGCCAAACTGGCTGAACGCTCAAAGAATGCTGATGCCGGCTCAGATGAGCTTTTGAAAGACGCGGCGCATCTGCTTTTGGATCAGGCCCGCATCGTGGAGGGAGAAGATCCGACCAATCCAGCTGAATTCGTTCGTCGCCTCGGATCGGTGATGGCCAAGGCTTTGTAAAACAGGCCGGGGCTGGTTTGTTAGGAGAAACGTTGCGTTGGCTGAGGTCACTATTGGCCCTAACCGATTGGTTTGTAAGGCGCCTGCATCATCGGAATCGAATGGGCCAAAGTCCAGTTCTCCTTGACTGCTAGCAAAGGAGCTGTCCAACGACCGTAAAAACCAAAGGTTTGAACCGCTGATCAATCTGGTCCAAAAACGAAAAATCAAGTAATTGCACTACCAACATTCCGATCCAGAACGTGGGTTGATTGGCAACATAGTGCCAATTTGGTTTCCCGTTAACAGGCAGCGAATACCAGTAGCGAGAAATTCTGCCTTTAGTTGTCGGTGGTTCTCTCATTTCGGTCAATTGCCAAGTAACGGCCATGATCGCCGAAATTTTCGAACGGCAAAGGTTGTGGATGGGACAGAAATTCAAACGATATCGAACTCGATGATTGGGTTTTGCACTGTCTAAATCAGTTCATTTTCATCGCTTCAGTTTCAATGTTTATGGTGACCTCGTCTCCGACGAGATTATTTTCCACACCGTAAGTCATGCCAAAGTCACTGCGCTGGATTTTGGTGGCCATAGACAGGCCTAGCACCTCGCGCTTGTGTCCGAATGGATAATCCGCGACTTTGTTCAGGGTTACGACTAGCGTCACCGGCAATGAGACGCCCAAGATTGTCAAGTCACCGGTCACAGTACCGATTGTGTCGCCACTTGGCGTACCGCCGCTGGCAACGAAGGTGATCTCGGGATGCTCTGAGACATGAAGAAAATCCCCCCCGCGCACGTGTCCATCACGCCTCTTATGAAACGTGTTGACAGAGCCTGCGTCAATCGACACGACAACCTCGCCGAGTTCCTGTGTCTCCACGTCATACATGAAACTACCGCTGAGATCGGTGAAAATGCCCAGTGTTTTGGCGTAACCGATGTGGTCCACCGTAAAATAGATGGCTGTGTGTTCCCCATCGAGTTCATATCGTGCCAAATCCGCTTGGGCGGTTGCGGCCAGCGTCGTAAGGAGGGCAGTTGTGGCAATGAAGGTGCGCATTATTTCATGTGTCCTATTTTGCAAGGCGCGCTGTGATCAGGTGGGCCCCGGGCCTCGCCTTGGTAGCCGCGCTAACTAAACCGATATAAACGTAAATAGGGCACCGAGGCAAAAAGGCAGGTTTAATCGAATGGGCGCGCGACAGCTGCGATGTGCGACATGGAATATTCACCGTGCTCGGGGTCGCGATGGCCGTGTTGATCCGTCGCGCATTGCCGCGGCGATTGATCAGGCGTTGAAACCCCTCGATTTGCATGTGTTGGCCTTGCAGGAGGCAGATGAAGAATCCCGCCCTCATGCGCGCATACTGGATGTGCATCGCATTGCTGCAAGCACAGGCCTCGACTACATCCATGATGATCCCTTGCGTTGGGGCCCCGACAGCGATGGATTTCTGGGAACGATCCTATTCCTTTCAACGGCTCTGAAACCGTTGCATTCCGACGTAATCGATTTGCCGGGGCGTTGCCATCGCGGCGCTGTTTCGGTCGAAGCAACTTACCAAACACGTCCCATTCGGATTATGAGCACCCACTTGTCCTTGTTTCAGCCCTTGCGCATCTTACAGATGCGGATTCTTGGCCAATACCTGCGACGGCGCCCGCGGATGCAAACGCTCCTGCTTGGGGATTTGAACGAATGGCGTCCCTGGAGCGGTCTGATGCTGCACAATGGTCTAGTGGGTACATCGCTGCGCGGGCCGGTGTGCCGCACGTTTCCGAGCGCTTTCCCCCTGTTGCCTTTAGACCGTATTTTGACTGACGCACCGGGTGAAGTGTACGGGCTGCGCGCTGTCAAGACCGCCGAAGTCTCGATGGCTTCGGACCATTTGCCACTGGAGGCGATGGTCACAGTTGCGTGACAATAGTGAATAATTTGGGGACCAGCGCGTTATTCATAGTGTCCGATCCCGCACGCAGACCTAGTTAACAGACGACGTTATGGATATGTTCATGTTTCGCAGCACCTCACACCTTACCACGCACAGGACCGCGATACGCGCGCCGCTAACAGACTTGATAGGCGTTGCCGTCGTTCTTGGACTACTTCTGGCTATCGCCGCGTTTCACACGTTGGGCACTGTGACAGTGCCGCTGGTTGTGTTTGCTGCGACCTTGATGATCGCCGGATATGGCCTGGGTCATAGTTACGAACATTCACGGCTCGGCATGTGCAACATTGTCACTTTGTCGCGAGCGGCGATGGTGGCATTTATCGCAGGTGCCTTTGCGCTGCCAGGAGCGTCGGTTTGGGTGGTGTTTTTTGTAGCCGCTTTGGCCCTTGCGCTGGATGGACTTGACGGTTGGCTGGCCAGACGATCGGGCTTTGTATCAGACTTTGGAGCGCGTTTTGATATGGAGGTGGACGCTGGCCTTGGTGCAGTGCTCTCGATATGGCTTTTTTCAAGTGGGACTACGGGCCCCGAAATCTTGATCCTCGGCTTCATGCGTTATGCGTTTGTTGCTGCATCTTTTGTTTGGCCCGCGCTGCAAGCGCCTTTGCCGCAGGCATTCCGGCGCAAAGCAATCTGTGTGATCCAGATTTCGACATTGATCCTGTTGGTGTTTCCGCTCACACCGCCGGCACTGGTCCTGCCGGTTGGTTTCGTCGCAGCCCTTTTGCTTAGTTGGTCTTTCCTTGTAGACGTTGTTTGGCTTGTAAGGCGAGCGGCATGACGCGTTGGGCGAAGTTGGCCTTTGCGGCGGCGGTAATTTTTGCTGTTCTGGTATTGCCGAACCATCCCGGCACGATGAAATGGAGCGCGCTGCAGCGTTGGCCACTGGAGCTACCTGTGCTGCTAATGGGGATGGCCGCTGTCGGGCGGAGGTGGGGGATCACTTACCTTGTAGCCTTCTTGCTTCTTCTGACGTTCGTGATCAAAGTTGCCGACTACGGGATGTTCACTGCCTTCAACCGACCATTTAACCCTGTTCTGGACATGTTCTTGATTGAAGCGGGGCTGTCACTTTTGCGCGATAGCGTCGGCGGGATGCTCACTGTTTTAACAGTCTTTGGCAGCGCCTCTTTTCTTATCCTGTTCTTTGTCGTGCTCGAACGCAGTCTGCGCAGTTGGGCCACTCTTTCGCCGGTTATGCCACTACGCGCAACCGCAGCGATTCTGGCTGTTTTCGGCGCTGGTTGGGCGGCAGCGGATGCAGGGCATCATCTCGACTATTGGCGCTTTGACCAAAGCCCACCAGGATCCGCCTGGACAACACGCCTGACTGTAAAACGCGGAACCGAATTGCAGAATACAGCTAAAGAGCTCGCTCGCTTCTCAAAAAAAGCGCAGAGCGACGTTTTTGCGGAGTCCAGTGGTATGCTCGACGCGCTCGAGGGGCGAGACGTTGTTTTGATCTGGATCGAAAGCTATGGGCGCGCCAGCTTTGACAATCCGCTTTATGACTCGACACATCTGGCAACGCTGCGCGCGGCACAGTCCGAAATTGCGCAAGCCGGTATGGCAATGAAAAGCGGATGGCTGACATCACCCACCTCAGGCGGTCAAAGCTGGCTGGCACATGGGGCTTTCGCCAGCGGGCTTTGGACAACCGACAATGGGCGATACAACGCCATGCTCGCCAGCGGTCACAAGTGGCTCTTTCACTTCGCCCAGGACGCAGGTTATCGAACCGCAGCCATCATGCCCGCAATAACCATGGGCTGGCCCGAAGCCCGTGTTATGGGGTTTGATCTTGTCATCCCGGCGGCGGATATCCCATACAACGGCACGCCATTTCGCTGGGTCACGATGCCGGATCAGTTTACGCTGGCCATCTACCCTACGCTGCTTGCGCCAGACCCGCGCCCCGATTTCGTACAAATTGCGCTGATCTCATCCCATGCACCGTGGACACCCATTCCAGATATGGTGCCTTGGAACTCTGTAGGCGACGGTACAATCTTCAACGCGATGGCGGACCGCGGGCCTGCTCCAAAGGATCTTTGGCGAGATCGCGATGCCGTGCGAGACGCCTATCGCATGTCTGTCGACTACGCATTGCGCGCCACGTTTTCGCATGTGGCTCGACTGGCTGAAACCGCACCGCTTGTCATCATTGCAGGCGATCATCAGGCCGCAGGCTTTGTAGCTGGCAGCGATAACATGGATGTTGCCGTGCACATGATCGGCCCGCCGGAGCTCCTGGCCCGGATCGACCAATGGGGCTGGACCAACGGCCTGATCCCTGCACCGGAAGGCCCCGTGCGGCGCATGGACAGTTTTAGAAACGACTTTCTTGAGGCTTTCACGCAGGCGCAGGTTTCGGAGGTCATGGCGCGATGAAACACTGGATCAGTTTCGTCGCATCCGCAGGATGCCTTGCGGTTCTAATGTGGTGGACGGATGCCACCGAGGTTATTGCGCGGTTGCGTGGCGCGGACGTGACATGGTTTTTGCTATCACTACTGGCGTTAACGGCGGCGACCTGCTCGATGTCAAGGCGCTGGCAGATGACAGCGGAAGCATTCGGAATACGCCTGAGTTACCCCTTTGCATTGCGCGAATACTACTTAGCCCAATTGATCAATACCGTCCTGCCGGGTGGCGTTGCAGGCGACGTGACGCGAGCGGTACGCGCCCGGCGCTATATTGATTTGGTACGGGCGGCACAATCGGTGGTGGCCGAGCGGCTACTTGGTCAGATCGCCATCCTCGGCCTCATGTTTGCGGGCTTCGCTACAGCCATTTTTCTGCCCGGAGGGCCAGAGTGGGGAGGATTGGGATGGGCCGTCGTCATGATCATGATCTGTTGCGCGGCGGTGGCGAAGTTCGTGGCGCGGCGAGATCATGCAACGGGCCGATTTGTCGTTGTTCTTTTGCAGTTGCTGCGCCGACCTTTCGCAATTCTGCATGGCACGATTACGACGCTTTGCCTAATCTTTGGATTTTACGCCAGCGCGCGCGCCATTGGCGTCGTCATTCCAGTCGAGGCTTGGGCAACAATGATCCCTCTCATTCTCTGCGCAATGCTCATCCCGCTTTCGATCGCTGGCTGGGGCTGGCGCGAAGGGGCGGCAGCGGCGCTTTTTCCGATTATCGAAGCTCCTGCCAGCGCAGGTATTGCAACCGGTATCACCTACGGCATTGCCGTGTTTGTTGCCGTACTGCCAGCTGCGGTTGTTTTGCTCACCCAGAACCTTTTCGAAAACCTCTCATCCAAAAGGAACACAGATATACCATGACACAACCTCCGCATCTCACCCGCCGTTTTTTCATTCAGACAAGTGGCGCAGGCGCTGCTGCCGCTGCGGCAGGCGTCCCGGCCTTTGGGGCCACGTCGGTAAATTTCCAGTTGTCGTGGCTGCATTCTGTACAGTTTGGCGGCAGCTATATCGCAGCGGACAAAGGGTATTGGTCCGACCAGGGCCTTGACGTGTCGCTGAACCAAGGCGGTCCCAATGCCCCTGTGGAGCCGCCTGTTGTCTCCGGCACTGCGCTGTTGGGGATTTCCGCCGCCGACTACACGGCCGCTGCGGTGAGTCAGGGGGCACCTTTCAAGATCATCGCTGTGGCGATGCAGAAAAACCCCTTTGCCGTTGCATCACTTTCAGGCAATCCGGTGAATTTACCAACCGATCTGGTAGGTAAGAGGATTGGCATGGCAGTGGCCAACACACCGGTGCTAGAGGCGCTGTGCAAGCTTAACGATGTCGACATCAACGAAATCGAAATTGTGCCGACACAATACGATCCTGCGCCACTTGTCAGCGGACAGGTGGATTGTCTGCTGTGTTGGGAAACCGATCTGCCGGTGGCGATGACTGTCCAAGGGGTCGACAACACGACCATGCTGATGGCAGATCACGGATATGCCCTGCATTCGCAGACTTATATCGCAACGCAGGACGCCATCGCCAACCGTCGCGCTGATCTCATTGCAATGCTCAAAGGTGAAGTGATGGGCTGGAATGATTACCTTGCCGACACAGATGGGGCTGCTGCTTTGGCGGTCGAGATGTATCCTGATGCGGGTCTCGATCTCCAGGTTCAAAAAATGCAAGCCGCGCGGCAAGTGCCGCTTATGTTCTCGGATTTAACAGCCCAAAATGGCTTTGGCTGGTTCACCGATGATACGGTTGCAGCAAATATCGAAACGCTGGCACTACTGGGGCAAGATGTGTCGACAGATCTTTGGGACCGGTCGCTGCTCGATGAGGTGCATGGTTGAACAAAGCCGCTGCGTTCCAAGGCATTACTGGCGTCGACATCCGCTGCGCCGAGATCGCCAAGCGGTTTGGCGCGACCGAAGCGGTTGCGCCTTTGTCCTTTAGGCTTGCCGCTGGTCACACCACTGCACTAGTTGGCCCATCAGGATGCGGCAAGTCTACTATTCTGCGCATGATCGCGGGTTTAGACACGCCTGATAATGGAACGATCCTGCTCGGGTCTGACCCGCCTGAAGTCGTGGCAAAGCGTGGGGGCTTGGCGATGGCGTTTCAGGATCCGTCCCTTCTGCCTTGGCGTAGCACGCGCGCAAACATTGCCCTTGGCGCAGAACTGGCACGCAAATCGGCAAAGGACGTCGATGCTCTGATTGACCTCGTGGGCCTGAACGGTTTTGCAGATCATCACCCCGCCGAACTGTCGGGGGGGATGCGGCAACGGGCCGCCATTGCCCGCAGCCTGATCTCGACCCCCGAGGTCTTGTTGTTGGACGAGCCGTTCGGTGCGGTCGATGCGATGACGCGCAGACGTCTTAATGTTGATCTACCTCCCCTTTGGCGGTCGCGAGGAACAACTGTCGTACTGGTCACCCACTCTGTGCAAGAGGCTGTATTGTTATCCGATCGTGTTTTGGTCCTGTCGCGACGTCCAGCCAGTCTATTAGCCGACATTTCGATTGAACTTCCCGATGCGCGCGACGCACGTCTCCAGGAAACTGCTGAATTCTCCGCCATGTCGCGCACAGTCTTTGCCGCGCTGGAGGAAGGCGCTTGAGCAGCGCGCGAACGGTCATTCTGATATGTGTGAGCCTCATGCTGTGGGAATTGGCTGACAGATCAGTGCCCGGTAATGCGTTGATTGCCAGTCCGACAGAACTTGCAACATACGTTTTGAACAACGCAGCGTTGCTCTCCCGCGCGTCCTTGGAAACCTCCATAAACGCCACCTTGGGCTTTGTCCTCGGCAATTGCGCCGCCGTGGTGCTGGCCGTGATGATCACCGTTTTCCCACGAAGCGAAAGAACGCTTTCTATCCTCGCGCTACTTGTGTTTTGCATACCGCTGATTGCCAGCGGGCCGATCTTGCGCGTGCTTTTCGGGCCTGGTGCTGGGCCGCAGATCACACTGGCAGCACTCGCCGTCTACTACACGACGTTGATTGCGCTGTTGGTCGGGTTGCGCGCCGTGTCACAAACATGGACCGATCTCATGCACATTTATGGTCGGGGACGCATGTCGACGTTGATCCGTGTGCGCGCACGCGCCTGCTTACCCTACCTCTTTGCAGGTTTTCAAATCAGCGCGCCAGCCGCATTCCTCGGTGCTATGATTGGCGAATTTACGGGTGCTGAACGGGGTTTGGGCGTCTTGACCTTGCGGGCCATGCGGGGGTTGGAAACGGATGCAACTTGGACACTTGCGGTTTTGGCTGCCATCATTTCGATGGCAGCCTATACGTGGATCGGCTGGATGGGACACCGCATTGTCGGCTACGCACCGGTCATCCTATTGTCAGCACCAACTGCAACCAAGAGCCAAACCCGTCGCGCGCGCATGATGGAAATGGGTTTCATCGCAGCCTTCGTTTTGATCCTTTGGCACGTATCAATGGATGTCTTCGACCTCAACCGGTTCTTTGCAAAGCGGCCCGGCGACGTTTGGGTTTTTCTGGCCGATGCGGAAAATCGCGAAACGCTCTTGTCCGCACTTTTGGAAACCCTCTCCTTTGCTGCTCCCGGGTACATGGCCGGGCTTGGCTTGGGTGCCGGTTTAGCAGCTTTGCTGGTTCTTTCACCAGCCCTGAACCGGACCGCGATGCCCGTTGCAGTGGCGTTGCGCGCCGTGCCAATCATCACCACCGCGCCACTTCTGGTACTTGCTTTTGGACGCGGTATGATCGGAACCACCATTGTTGTTGCCGTGATGATCTTTTTTCCCACCTTCGTTGCATGCCAACAGGGACTGCGGCAAACGCCCGGGCAGATTGTAGATCTGTTCAGAACATATAGTGCCGGGCGCTGGCATCTTTTGCGCTCTGCGCAATTCCCCTCGATGCTGCCAGCACTCTTTGCTTCCGCTCGCATGGCAATACCGGCAGCTTTGTTGGCAGTCACGACGGTCGAATGGCTCGCCACGGGAAAAGGCATCGGCGTTTTAATGGCCATGACCGCCAGCACATCGAACTACAATATGTTGTGGTCCTGTGTTGCAATCCTTGCGGTCGTGGCCATGGTGTTCTACACCGCTGTCGCATCACTGGAACGCGCCGTCCTGCGGATCTATGCCCCAGAGCAGGTATTGTGACCAAAGCCGTTTTTGCAATCCCCGGTGACAAAAACCGCCGGACCGGAGGTTTCATTTATGAGGCCCGCGTTCTCCGCGAATTGAATGTATTGGGCTGTATCACAGACCACCTCCAACTGCCCGAAAGCTTTCCCGATCCAACAGCAGCAGACATGGCGACCGCCCTTAAGGACCTGAACAGTATTCCAAAAAATCGGCCAATCATCTTGGATGGTCTGGTCTTTGGCGCAATTGACCCTGAGGGGCTTGAACAAGTGCGCGCGCCGGTGATTGCGATGGTCCATCATCCTTTGGGCTTGGAGACCGGATTGCCCGGCGCGCGCGCGGTATGGTTGCTACGAAACGAAGCCGCTGCCCTGCGCCACGTTGACCACGTCATTGTGCCAAGCCCGGAGACTGCACGTGTTTTGTGCCGCGATCTTGGCGCGGATCCAAACCGGATCACTGTCGCTCCGCCCGGGTTTGACAGGCCTATAGTGGACCGCCAGTATGCCAATCCGCCCTTGATCCTGTCGGTAGGATTGCTGGCACCTCGCAAAGGCCATGATGTGTTGCTAAAAGCCTTGGCAAAGATCGATGATCTGCCATGGCAGGGCGAAATCGTTGGAAAGACGCACGACCGGGAATACGCGAACGATTTGCAGGCACAAGCCCGCGCGTTGGGTATCGACAAGCGCGTAACGTTTACAGGTGAGCTTGAACAAATGGCGCTGACAGCGCGTTTCAATGCCGCCACGGTTTTTGCACTGGCCACGCGATACGAAGGCTATGGCCTCGTGCTATGTGAAGCGATGATGTTTGGACTACCGGTGATCACATGCCGCACCGGTGCTGTGCCGGAAACCGTGGGCAACGCCGCAGTTCTTGTGCCTCCGGAAGATCCCTACAGTTTAGCGGAGGCGTTGCGCGGGGTGATCAATGATCCTTTTGAAGCTGCCCGCCTTTCCCGCTTGTCAGTGGAGCGATCTGCCACACTTCCGCATTGGCAAGATACAGCTCAGATTTTTTCTGCGACAATTGAGCGGCTTAGTCGCATTCAAAGCGGGTGTATTTGATGTCAGCTGGCAGGGATTTAAGATCTGAACGGAAAGGTTTTCTTCCCCTTATCAAAACACGGATGCATGTAAGGAAAACGTCAGAGATATAGTCAATTGGCCATGGCTCCGCCTGTCTGGGCGAGAATTGCCTATGGACCTAGTCTGCAAACGGCCTTGGGTTTGGAGCTCGATCGCTGCGCCGAATTCTCGAACTTTCGACAATCACTCCCCAGGAATTGCAGAAGCCTAAATAGACCAAGCGAAAACCGACTGAAGTTTGGCCATTTTGTTTGAGAGTAACGAAGCGCTGCCCCCGTCCGGGCGTCAACTTTTTTCAGCAAACCCCTTGTTTGCCATGAGCGCGCTGACTGCTGCGACCAGGCTAGAAAAAACCATCGCAAATGCGGCATAAACAAACTCGGTCTCCGAGAGTAGGGCGACAGTCGCAATCCCGCCTAAGCGCGCGAAGGTGATGTCTAGGCTTGTCGACGCTGCACTCATTCCCTTGGGCGCGAACCTAAGAATCATTTGCGTCGACGGTGCATTGCTGCAGGCAAGGCCCGACCCGACGAGCATCGAAGAGGCGATGAGAAGCAAGATGGTATCGTCGAAGAACAAAAGCAAAAAACCTGCGACGATGAGGAGCGGTGCCGCAAAAATAATCACCCGAAGATGAGAGCTATCTACCATCTTGCGCAACAAAGTGCTCAAACAGGAGAAGGTCAGCCACATGGTGGATAAAACAATGCCTACGCTTGTCGCCTCGACGTTATTGTCGGACAACCAGACTGGAAGCCGAAACAAGTAGTAGGTGATGGCGCCGTAAGTGCAGAACACATAAAGATATGTCGCCCAGAGATATCGAGCGCGGAAAAGTTCCGCAAAGTTCTTCGCCTGAGGCGAATTTATTGCAAGAACATCATCGGTTTGCGAGACAATCAATGTCAGCCATGCGATTATTGCGATGGCTGCAATAAACATGAACGCGATGTTCCATCCATACTGGCCCAGAAAGCTGCCAAATATGAGCGGTGCAAAAGCGGCGACATAGCCTGAAATACTGCCCCAGACGATGAGTGTCCTGCCCGGTTTTTTCGGCAGAGCTCGCGTCAGGAGAAGAGGCACAAGAGGTGAAAAGGTACCACCGCCGAAGCCCTGCAATATTCGCCCAAAGATAAGCATCTCGAAACTTTCTGCAGCGGCCACAACAAGCGATCCGGCAGCGAAGAGGGCAACGCCATACCCAAAGACTTTCCTGGTGTTGAAAACGTCGCCGCACCACCCACCAAGCATGACTCCAATCGCAACTGCGATGCCGTAAGAGTTGAATACCCAAGCTAATTGGCTGATCGAAAGGTCGAACTGCAATTGGATAGCCGGCAATAGCAGCGGAACAAGAGTGAGCTCCATTACAAACGCAACACTTGCTGCGACCGGCCCAATAATGGCTTTGCGCGCTGAATCGGCGGCTAAGGTTGCTTTACCGATATCCGGCATATGCGTTGTCATGGATCAAACCCGCCAATCAGACATTTGCACTTGCGTCTAGATGGTTCTTTGCGGCAAAAGATTTGGGGCAGTGGACCTGAGATTGGCTCAATGCGCGTCGTGGCTTTTCTGGCCCAGGCGCAAGCATGTTAGCCATGTCTTTCGCTCCCATCCAGATCAGGTAGTCTTCTTCGGTCACCTGTTGGTCTGGGCCAAGCCAACGGCCCGGTTCACAATGAGTGTAGCCATAACGAAGATGAGCACCCTTGGCACCTAATCGTTTAGGTACCAAAGCAAAGACGAAAGAGGGATTCCAAGCGCCGACCATCAGCTCAAACAATATGCGTGAGAGCAATGCGGTTGTGCCCTGACTTCGCGGACCGCCGAGACCGTTGGCACGCAGCCAGAAATCGCCCTGATAGCAGACCTTGCCTGTGATTGTCTGGAGCGCTTCTGGGCCCGAGTAGAACGTAACATCAGGATCGGGCGTCGTATCAGGAGTGATGTACTTGTGGCGGTGGTCTTTCAAGTGGGTTGCGAGCGAAACATCCGACAGGTCGAGAAGACGTACGGCCTGCGTGTGGATCAGCTCATCATTGGAATTGAAACCACAAATCCAAAACCCGTTTGTGCGATCGATGTACGAACTGGCGACATCAAACATTGGATACACGGGGCCACGATCAAGTTGCTGGCCCCGGTAAGCGCGGTACTTGGCAAAGTCATCGCCAACTTCAACCTGAATTCCCATGTCGGCAAGATCGCCGAGAATTCCAGACAGGCTGGATACAATTTTAAACAAATTACTTGGTAACATGCCCACCCAACTGGCCAATCGATTACGCTTAGGCAATTACATTCTCATCAATTGGTTAAAGATTTGTTAGCCAACTTCGCTGAAGAAATGAAAGCGCAGCCCGTTTCGCCAGCTCCAAGCTATTGTAAAGTATGATAAAATTTGGCTACCCCGACATACTCCAAGTTCAGATCCGTTGTATGAATAAATTTATCCAGAAAATTCGCCTAGTTTGCTTGAACAAGTTTCAGGGACATATATCGAAGAATGTCGTGCGACGGAACTGCCTCGAAGGATTGCAGGTTAAAGTGCTACGTCGCGCGCTCCTGTTGCTCGACAATTTTTCTTGCGTTTGTGATACAGGTTCTGTCCAGCTTGGCCGACCACCAATGAAAAGCACGTTGTTTGGAGCAACAGACCAAACATTCGAAATAAGGAAGATACATAGAATTTGGCGAAATTCGCGCAGATCTCTAGAGAACATACAAAACATTGTTTTTAAACATTAAATTTTGATTTTGGGCTTCGTGCGCCTCGGCGGACCTGAACTCAAACTTCACGCCGGTCTGCTCATTTTCTGAGAATGCGGCATCCCGATGGCGGCAACGTAAGCCCAGCCATATTATTGCCAGATCTGGTCTGAATATTGGCATTCGAAAGGGGTGTTTATGAACATCGACGAACTTCTTGACGTATCTTCTCTTATGGTACCTCCCCCCCCGGGTTCGGTGAATGTATGCATCGGAGTTGCTGTGGAAGGGCCTGGTGGAAGATGGATACCATGCGCCTCTGCAATCGCTGATGGCGCATATGTTTCTTGTATCTATGAGGTCGGACCGGGTTGCAGGCAAGTCTGCTCTGCCGTCCAGCCCACGTATTCGGCCGATGAAGCTCTCGCCCGCGCGGTTGAACTCGCTGTGACTGCCGCCGCATAGCACTACCAACAAAACGAGGGCGATTTTCTATTGACTGTTGAGGCCGCTTAGTCCTGGCGCTTTCCGTATTCTGCGCCAAGAAACCGTTACCCTGCGTCCCGCGCCATCTCACCATGGCCGTCTTGTCGTTCAGGCGACCAAAACTGGCCTCCCGTTTCCAAAAGCCTGTTGCGCAGGTCGGTTTTGCTCATGGGTCGCCCGAAAAAGTAACCTTGCAAGTAATCGCAACCCATCTCACTCACGATCCGCGCGTGCTCTTCCGACTCCACGCCTTCAGCTACCACGCGCATGCCAAGGCTCTTCCCGATACCAATGATAGATGCAGTCAACGACCTTGCATTGGCCTCCGATACGATCGGCTGTATGAAATGACGATCAATCTTCAGAATTGAAGGCCTGATTTCCAACAACCCCCGTACCGATGCGTGCCCGGTACCAAAGTCATCAAGCGCAATTGTGATGCCCATTTCGTCAAGCTCGTCGATGGTCCACCGAACCACGTCGCCAATGCGATCCAGATAGACCGACTCCAGGATTTCGACCGTCAATCTTTCAGGACTGATACCGGAACTCTTGATGTCATGGATGAAAGTTGGATCTGCCAGTCTGGCAGCAGAAACATTTACTGCAATCCGGGGTAGATGAACGCCAGAGTCATCAAATTCAGACATGGCATTGGACAGGCTGGCAAACACAATTTCATCGATCCTCTTGAGGATTCCCAGATGTGCGGCAGTGTCGAGAAAGGCGCCGGGCGCGAGGATGCCCTTGGTGGGGTGAGGCCACCTTACCAACGCTTCGGCGCAAGCAATCCGACCTGTCCGCGCATCAATCAAGGGCTGGAAATACGGAATGAATTCACGTCTTTCACAGGCAAGGAGGAGATCCGATGCAAGCTGTTTTGTCGCAATAGAATTCGAATGCATCGCTTCAGTAAAAAATGACCACCGTCCTCTTCCTTGTGATTTCGCGTGATAGAGGGCGGCGTCTGAATCTGCTACAACCTGCTCTGGAACTTCCATGTTTGCTTTCGCAATGGCCACGCCGACGCTCACGCTGCAAGCCGTCGATTTGCCATCGAAGGAAAATGGCGCTTGCATCCGCTGCACGATCTCGTCTGCCAGGCTGCTCACATTCAGAGCGCTGTTACTGAGTGGTTTCAAGATCACAAATTCGTCACCACCAAGACGCGCAACCAGATCACTCTCATCGGTTAGCTCCCGCAGCATTTGGGCAACGGAAACCAGCAGTTGGTCCCCCGCATCATGCCCAAGCGTGTCGTTTACGAATTTGAACCGATCCAAGTCAATGTATAGTACCGCGAATTCTGTTCCGGTTTTCTTCAGATTTCCTATCCACGTCTTCAACTCGACTTCGAAGTGCCGCCGATTTGAAAGGCCTGTTAAGGCGTCTTCATTCGCATCTTTGGCGACGGATTTTGCCAATTCGTGCAGGCGCGTATTTTCTTTCTCCAACCGATGAACTTTTTCCAATGCTTTTGTATAGCTATCCTGATCTGCTACTGCGACAAAATCGTCCTGCCGCGTAGCCGGTTTGGCGCGTGCTTCCTCCAGTTCAATGATCGAGCACAGCCACCAGTGGTTTCCCGTCTCCGGATCGGACAAGTGTGTCCAGTCCATGCGCTGCAAATAGATTTCACCGTTTTTGCGATTGTTGAGCGCCGTGGTTGAACAGTTCTCCCAGTTCATCAGTTTTTCCATGATGTAAAGATGAACGCCTTGCTCTAGATCAGGACCAATTAGAATTGTCGCACGCTGACCGAGGACCTGGTCTGCATCATAACCGGTGATCTTGGTAAAGACTTTGTTGCACCACTGAAAAACCATAACGGCTCCGTCGTCTTTCGACGCGAGAGCAAGTGCCAAGCCTACCGTGCACTTATCGTTGATTTGATTGATGATTCGAGCAGGGACCACGGACAACCTTTACGTTGTTTATCTCTCTGATAGCGTCAAAATACCTATGAACGTTTAAGCTCGAGCAACACCAGAATTCTTTTTACAGAAAAGTAGAACAATTGACGGCCGAAAATCCGAAAAAAATTGATTAACAATAGCTTACAGATTTTTTAACATTGGTTTTTGAGTTCAACATCAATCCGGCAAATCCATTGTTGACTATGCGTTTCGTTGCACTCGTCCAAACTGACAGACCAAATTAACTGGAAACGCGCACAACAAACCAAATTCTCATTGATTCATAAAACAATTTTTCAGATGAACACAGGGTTTTTGGTAACTTTCTCAAGTACCTAAGCGAAACTAAAAACAAGCCGCGTAACTGGGATTTCCCACCAAATTAATCTTGTTCTTGATGACAAGGGACACACCCCAGAGAGTTTATCCGGATCAGGCCGACAGTCGACGTGAGCAAAGACCTCTTCGATTGTCTTTGTTGGTGTCGTTCTGCCCGTACAAATGCAGCGCAAGGCTGTTAGAATGAGCGGGAATTCAGCAATCTCGCCTGATTTCCCATCATACTTGGCGGCATCATTGTTTCCTCTTGCCGCCGTCGATCGAATTCAGCAACAGGAGTGGGGAAAAAAATGCTATTGAACCACGAAACCGGTGCAAAAGTTGCACCGGGCTGGAGTAATATGCGCCATCTTAAAGATTTTGAATTTATTGAGGGAGTGATCCGGGCAGGGTCCATCCGCAAGGCGTCCGAGGATCTGAACATTACGGCCTCGGCATTGAACCGCCGGATCAACCGGTTCGAGGATGAATTTGGCTACGAGATTTTCGAGCGTTTGCCTCGTGGCGTACGGCTCAACCCGGCAGGCGAATTGCTGCTACATCACATCCGCGCGAACCGATCTGATTTCGCGCGACTGAAATCGCAGGTTTCAGACCTTTCCGGTGTTCGGCGCGGTCATGTATCAATCGCTTGTTCGCAAGCCCTGCTGCCCTACTTCCTGCCACGCGAGATCGCACGGTATCGTGGCGAGCATCCCGGAGTTACCTTCTCAGTCAATGCACGCGACCGCGTAGCCGCCGAACGGGAATTGTCGGAGTTCGCGAGTGATATAGCGTTGGTGTTCGAGCCCCTGACAATGGTCGACTTCGAGGTTGTTTACGCCATGGCACAGCCAATTTATGCCATCATGCCCACCGAACATCCGCTGGCCGAACAATCGGAAATCCGCCTTCGCGATGCGCTTCGTTTTCCGCATGTTGCGCCGTCAGAGAAATTCGCTGTGCGCGTCCTTCTCGACAGCGCTGCGCGACGGCTGACCTCAACTGAGCTGGACCCACTTATCCAATCTGAGAGCTTTGACTTTATGCGCCACTATGGCGAATGGGAAAACATGATTAGTTTTCAATTTCCCATTGGACTCGACATGGATCGGCAGCCCAACCTCGTGGCGCGTCCCATGGCCATATGCGACGTCGCCCCGGGAAACTTGCTCCTTGGTCAGTTGCGCGGTCGGACCCTTCCCGTCGCCTCGGCCCGGTTCATGCGAGAACTGATCAACGCTTTGCGCGCGATGCCGCTCTAGACAGCACATCGTTGTGACCCGAATTACGTATTTTAGCCTGCCAGAATGGGTGGCTGACTGGTCCGGCCGAACCTGACAGTCTAAATCATATGAGCCCTTCACTTGTGGGCATAGCTCGCCCATTTGACCGATCCGTTCAGCCTCTTTCAGATGAAATGGCAGATGTCGCATTCGTGCATAGCACCGATATCGTCGAGACGCGTATCCGACGAGACACAAATGATTTTTTTGCTCGGGAGGAATCCATGCACCGTCACTAGAAACCGCTGATACAGGATCACGCCTGCCCAATTCCAAGGATCGTGTCGCCTTCTGAACCTGCGACATGAAACAAATTTGGCTTAATCCATGACCCGGATTTGTGGCGGTACAATCAGCTTTGTTGCTTTGCGCAGCCTCTTTTCTTAAGTCAACTCACAGTACTTGAAATTTTCATGTGCTTACCACTCCAATCAACCGCGTCTTTCAGCGATCAGAGCGACCGGGCCGCCGCCGTCGGGACCCTGATGTTCCGCCCCGCCAGATACAAAGAGGTCCATGCGACCGACAAGCCCACCGAGGGCACCACCCACCATAGCCCGAGCATGCCGTGTTGACGAGATATCACTGTCATTGAGCATCGTATGGCGCGACCCACGGATTTGCCCATTTGTGGACGCCTCTGCTTTGGCAAACAGCGCGAGCAAGTCGCTGCGCGAACCAATCTCAAGCCTTTCAAGGGCAGCACGCACGGCGTCTGTGTCTATCGCGTCGGTCATCACGGCATGTTCCACAATCAGAGGGCCCGACCAACCTTTGCTCATGCCAAGAACCAACATCTCATGTCCCATGAGCTCCACTCCGGCTGATGTGCTGGCTCGGCCTGACCAGACCTTGACGTCACTTTCGAGCAAGGCGAGTCGTGCTGTGTCCGCATCGATCTCTTCCAACGCAAGGCCGACACCTAGTGCAGAGGCGCCTCTCGAAAGCCCCATTGATTTCAGAGTATCTGTTGTAGCCGTGGGTCGATCTGACATCGCAATTCGATCACTGGTCAAAAGTGGGCATTTGATCTGAACGAAATGCACATCATCCACCGACGCGATACCCGCCGATTTTAGTGTCGCGCGGACCGTTTCAGCGACGCTGTCCACTTGCGCAAAAGTTCCGATCTCATGAGGCAAAAGATCGCGCGTGATCGCAGCACCGATCGCCATGGATGGCCCCGCACCTGCGTCGTCGAGTACTTCGAACGTCACCAAGTGTGGCGAAAGTCCGCCCTCTGTTCCACCGGACATAACCAAAGTCACATCATCGGCCGCGCTACCCAAAACGCGCTTAAGTTCCGAAACCGCAAAGGCCCTTGTGAAATCGTTGACACAGCCATTTCCTTCGGTCTTTCCAAGAATTGCAATCAAACGGGTCGGGTCCAGCTTCTTTGTCGCAATCAATCGCTGAAGACCGGAAACATCGTCGGGCGAAGACGTTGGAATCACATGGATACGCGCGCGGGGCACGGGTCAGTTACCACGCGGCCGGTACAGGTCGGATGATCCGTGGCACCTTACAATATCTGGGGCGCTTGTGATCTTTACCGCCGCCGCCATGCCGGCCCTGCGAAGGTCCTCGGTCTCCCAGCCGACAGGCGTGCCACCAGACATGCAAGGCCTTCCATTTATGACCATCGCATCGACCTGATCTCGGTTGTAGTAGCGCAGAAGTTCCCATTCAAAGTCGTGGCTAGGCAGGCATTCAGGTGCCATCATGTCGAGCACCATGAAATCCGCTGCTTGACCTTCGGCAAGTTTGCCATGATCGCCTGCACCGCCGGTCGCTGCAGCCCCTTGTGACGTCGCCGCATCAATCCATGTCCAGGCTGCCCCGCAAGAGAAATCCGCAACCGGCAAAGCGTGTTCAATCCGTTGACACGCTTCCGCTGCCATCAGGTTTTTGAATCCGTCAGCCGAAGTTGTGTCCGACCCTATGCCAAAACGCACACCGCGTTGAGCAAATCGAAGCGCAGGGGCCACAGCATTGCCCTTCCAAACGCTTGCAAGCGGATTGTAAGAAGTGGCCGTATCTGTTTCGATAATCATTTCGATCTCGGGTTCGGACACAAGCGTGGTGTGATGCAACAGTACATGGGAGCCAAGAACACCATGTGCGTGCAATAACTCGGTTGGACGCTTGCCATGACGCAGGATCGCTTCGTGAACCTCTGGGAAATGCTCGTTGGAGTGGATCTGCAGCAAGATACCTTTTTCGGCACAAAGAGCAGACAGTCTGGCCAGCGTCTCTGGCGTGTTGCCCATGAACGAACTGCAGCACACCGAAGGCGCGATCATCTCATGCGCCGCGCAATGATCAATATGCGCAAGGATCACATCCTCGATCTCGGACCAGCTTTTGTTTCCATGACCGGTACCAATCTCACCGGAAAATTCGTCAAGCCCGCAGGCCGAAACCAGCCTAATCCCAGTCTCAAGTGCTGCGCGATGGACACCCGTGTTTTTCTCGATCCCGTTCAGGCCATAGTTCACAACTTTTGAGAACCCGCCGCGCAGCGCCTCCCAGAACGCCCATTTAGCAGCAAGATAGGACTGTTCTTCGTCCATATCACGCTCCATCGGATGCCAGATCCGCCGCCAGATCTGCGCGGGCTCGCCGCCGATCAGAGCTTTGCCGAAAATCTGACCCACATGGGTATGTGCGTCCACAAATCCCGGAACAATCGCGCGTCCCGGCAAAGCGACGGTCTCGGGAAACTCCTCCGACGGCCCAAGTCTTGTGATGCGGTTTCCTTCATAGCGAATGGCCCAGTCGCGCTTGACCCCGTCCGGGGTAAGAAGAACCTCGGGTGCCAACGTGGCTCCATCGGATAGCAGAGTGCAAAAATCCATCATCATGTCGGACGGCCTGGTGGCCGTCCGTCCCTTTGCCAATTATTCGAGTGTGATCCGGGATGCGTCGACGGCCTCAAGAGGACCTGTCGCCAGGTAGCTCTTGATCAGATCGCGCGAAGGTTCAGCCTCAACCATACCTTTGCCAACAACCCATTTCGCTTGCACTTCGAGAATGTCCAGAAGCCCATTGTCCAAGCCGATCTCGTACTCCGCCTCGCCAAATTTCGTCTTGATGGTTTCCATTGATAGGAGACCCTCGGTGGCCACTGCCAACGCCTCCATCGCCCCTTCTGGGTTGCTCTTAATGAACTCCTCGGCCTTGATCAAAGCACGCACGAAAGCGGCCAGCTCGTCAGGCCTTTCATTCAACATTTCCGGCGTCGCGGACAAGACAAACCAAGCGACATAGGCATCGCTGCGGAATTCACGATAGTCGTCACCAAGCGCCTTTTCAGCTGCCGGATAAAAGTCCGGAAACATGATACCGGCGTCAATGTCACCGCGCGCAAGCGCCGGAACAATGTCCGGAGGCGAGACGTTGATAACCTCAGCATCGACGCCGAACTTCTCGATCAATGCTTCCGTGAAAAATTCGGTGTTCGAACCCTTGGTGGTACCAATCTTCTTACCGTTGAGACTACTTGGGTCCTCAAAGCCAATCGATCCTTTGGAAATCATACGGTTCGCTGTGTAGCGCGAGAGTGTCGTGAACGTGCCGAAAGGCTGTTCCCGCAACGACGCGATCGACACGGGATATTCCGCCATGAAAGCTACATCCAACTGACCACCGATCAGGGCTTCTAGCGCACGGCGACCAGAGGTGAACTTGACGGAATCCAGTTCGATGCCCTCATCTGCGAAGTATCCTTCCGACATTGCGACAACAATTGGCAATGTCTGCAAGTTGGGGGCGGTTCCAATCGTGATCTGACCCGCAGAGCCGAAGCCGGCACTGATCACCAGCGCACTGACCGCGCTCAGAATGGGTTTCATAAACATCGTCTTTACTCCTTGTTGATTCATTCTTCGTGGCGCAAAAGCCCGAGAAGCTCGCTGCGCAGTTTCAAAAATCCGTCGCCCATGTGGTCGACGGGACGCGGTCGCTCCAGATTGACAGGAACTTTCTTAATGATGCGGCCGGGTGAACTGGCCATGACATATACAACGTCGGCCAACCGCAGTGCTTCGTCGACATCATGGGTGACAAAGAGCACTGTCTTTCGATGCTTCATCCAAATGCCGGTCAGAATTTCGTGCATTCGCAGCCGTGTCTGCGCGTCGAGCGCGCCGAAAGGTTCGTCCATCAAAAGCACATCCGGGTCTGCGGAAAGCGTGCGTGCAATCGCGACACGTTGCTTCATGCCACCAGACAATTGACCAGGGTATTTTTGCGCGTGCTCGGCCAGCCCCACCTCTTTCAAGGCAGCTTCAGCTTGGCTCCGGCGTTCCTTCTTGGAGAGCCCAAAGCGCTTTAAAGCAAAATCCACATTTCCGCGCGCGGTGAACCAAGGAAACAGAGCAAAGCTCTGAAATATCACCCCGACACTTGGATGCGGGGCCAAGACCTGGCGCCCGTCCACCTGAACCGCGCCTTCCGTGGGGGACGTGAAACCGGCGACCGCATTCAATAGCGTAGACTTCCCGCAGCCCGAGGGACCGATCAGTGCGGTAAACGTGCCTGGCTCCAGTGTAAGATCCGTCGCGGCAAGTGCTGTGGTTTGCGCATTGCCTTCGCCAAATATCACCGAAAGTCCGGCGATGCGGACTCGGCCTGAGCCAGGCGTGTTGACCGGCTTGACTGAGCTGTCAGGTATCATTTCTGCGAAAAACATCTTGTTGATTGTTTGTTTCTGCGCAGAGCCTAAACCCAAGAAACCGGTGCGAAGTTATGCTAAAATTCGTCCATGGCGATGCAAAAAATTCATCGCCATGTCGAAACGATTTTTTTTTGATAAGTATTCCATCAACTCGTATTGCCAGCTGCTCGGTTCTTGCGCTTTTGTGGAAAAATACTGACTAATGGAAACAAGTTGACAGCCAAAATAAATTTCCGCTCTGCCTCGTGCTACGATAACGCGCAGCAAAAAGAGAAAATTACATGCCTAAATTCAGCCTCGATTTTGCTAAGCCGCTGTTGTCGGTTTTTTTTGTTATCGCGGTTTGGCAATTTGCGCATAGCACAGGATTGACCAATCGGAACCTTTTTCCCGGCCCTTGGGAGGTTGCCATAGCTTCGGTGAAGCTCTTCAATGACGGCGTCATGATGAAGGATCTAAAGACTTCTGTTTCGCGTGCAGCGGTCGGGTTTTCCCTGGGCGCTTCTTTGGGAATTCTGGCTGGCATTCTGACCGCGCGCGTGTCCCTGATCCGACTTGCGGTATACCCGTTTTTCAACATACTGCGCCCCATCCCTGCAATTGCTTTGGTTCCAATTGCAATTGTCTGGTTCGGCATCGGGGAAGAATCTAAGTATTTCGTCATAGCTTACACCGTCTTTCTGGCTGTTTGGCTGGCCACCCATCACGGTATGGAACACGTACCCGAAACTTATATACGCGCCTCGCGCTCACTTGGCGCGCCATGGTGGCGCGAGTTTTTCGAAGTGGTTGTTCCGGCGGCCGCGCCGCATATATTTGCTGGGCTGCGCTTCGGAGCTGCGCTGGCTTTTCTTAGCCTTGTTGCGGCGGAGTTGACCGGCTCATCCGCAGGTATCGGCTACCGCTTGGAAGAAGCTCGCCAGTACTTCCAGGTTGACCGAATGTTCGTTGGTTTGATCCAGCTTGGGCTTTTGGGCGCCGCCTTGGACGCGTTTTTCGTCTTCGCGAGCAAGCGCATCGTCCACTGGGAAACAGCCTGAAGCCGACAGCTCATCGCAGCTAAATTCATGTTTGCGATTTTGAAAACCGCGGCACGCATTGACCGTATAAAGAGCACAACACAACCCTATTTAATCGAAACGCTACGCTGAATCGTGCGAAAGGTTTCCGGCCGATAGATGCCGGTATCGTGCGTTTTTGCGCCTTCCAGTTGCCAGACAATCTCGACTTCCGCGTGAATGAATAATGGCGTCGTCGCCTGTGACTCTTAGCCTAGCCGTTGTGACAATTGCCTGTTCGATACCAATATTGCGTCATAGCTAACGTTAAAACACCGAGGTCGATCGGAAAGGCTAAAAATGAATCGCTGAAGACAATGTTGAAATGGATCAAAGAGAGTTTCGATTTGCAAAGGGACCAACTGTTCGCGGACACCATGAGTGGCTTCGAACCGACACAGGGCTCGCAAGACTATGAAACCAGACCTTCAATCACAAAATTCATGCCTGTTCACGCTCTCAGCTCAGTCACGTCTCGGTATCCTGAAAAGTTGAGGTGCATTGTGATTTCAACACTTCTCGCGCATGCATCACGCTGTCTTCGGCAAGTTGCAAAATTGGTCCTATCTCCATAACCTCAGGGGCTTTTTCCGTGCGCAAACCCTGCAAACTCTTTCCCAATCCGCTAAGCCCCAGCGTCAGGGCAGCACCTTTGATTGTGTGAAGAGAGTTGTCCCACGCCTGCATGTCACCTTCATCTAACAATCGCTGCGCATCTCGTAGCAAAGCCCGCGTTTGTTCGACGATTTGTTCAAGCAGATCAGTCACGATCTCACTGCCCATATCCTCTGCCAGCGCAACTATTTGCGCTTCGTCGATCATGGATCCATCTTGCTGAGAATTGGAAACACCGATGTGTTTGCGCAAGAGGCCGGTAATCTTTTCGCGCGTAATTGGCTTTGTTGCAAAATCATCCATGCCCGCTTCAATGCATTTGCGCCGGTCTTCCTCAAAGGCATTGGCCGTCAAGGCTACTATTGGGACGTGATATCCGTGTTCGCGTAGAGTTCTGGTCGCAGAAAGACCATCAACATTTGGCATCTGTACATCCATCAGAACAAGATCAAATTGTTCTGCGAGCGCTATTTCTATCGCCTCACGGCCGTTGTGGGCGCAGGTTACATTGCCTCCCAACTTTTGTAGCAACGCTGTGATGACCTCGCGATTGATCTCGTTATCTTCAGCCAATAGAACGCGGCCTTCGAAACACTCGGTTGAAAACGAAGACGCTTCGGGCATATTTCTTTCGTCACCTTCCATGACAAAGGCAACTTCGGTGACAGGCAACTCGATCCAGAATGTGCTGCCACTGCCCGGACGGCTTCGGACACCGATTTTGCCACCTAGGTCAGTGACGATGCGCTTTGAAATCGCAAGACCAAGGCCAGTGCCTTCATACTTTCGAGAGGCTGATCCATCTATCTGACTAAAATCACGGAAAAGCTTGGGCAGTTCTTCCTTCGTTATTCCGATACCAGAATCCTGAACCTCGATACGCAATTTCTGTGAATCGGTGACGGCCAAGACTATTTTAATTCCACCTGAGGGTGTGAACTTAATGGCATTGCCAATCAGGTTTACGAGCACTTGGCGCAAACGAACGAAATCACTTGTGACACTGATGTTCGGGGCTGAAATTTCAAAGGTTAAACCTGCATCCAAGGATCGAGGTTTCATCATTATTTTGACTGCATCAGCAAGCTCTGGCAATGACACGGGCCCAAAATTGTAGCTGCTTTCCCCCCGGTCTAGTTTTGAGTAGTCCAGTATGTCGGTGATAACGTCCAACAGCAAATGACCGGATTGCCGGATTGTCGCCACACGTTTTGTCTGTTCGCGGGATAAGTTCGTTTCCTTCAACAAGTCAGTTGCGCCAATAATCCCGTTTAGTGGTGTACGTATCTCGTGGCTCATGTTGGCAAGAAACATGGTTTTTGCATGACTGGCGCTCCGCGCCGCTTTTGCGCTGCGCGCGTTGCGGATACTAAGGTGCCTTAGGCGTCGCTGTGTCAGCGATATGAGCGAGAGCTGTACGAATTGCAGCCCAACAATACATAGAAAAACAAGGGTCATCAGGACAACGCCTGCCCCGAGCTTTCTGTATTGCAAGGATATATGGGTGCGCTCCCTGACGCGAGCTGCATCTAATTGCGCATTGGTTGAAATCACCAGATCATTGCTCAGCATGCGCGTTTTTTGGGCCGCTTCTAACAGGACCGGCAAAGTCGATGACATGGCTTCGTAGTCGCCATTCAGCGAGTCAATAATATCCGCTAATTCTAGAATAGACTGGCGCGTAGTCGTTGCCCGCGTCTGCAGTTCAGAAGAGCCGCTAAAATTGGTTGCGAGTTTAGCGCCCCGGAGCAGCGCCCCACGGCTGTATAAAAGGTCAAAACGCAAACTAAGTTTGTCCAACGCCTCTTCGGTTGGATCTGCAATAGCAAGATGGATCGTTTCGATCAGCCGTGAAGCTTCGCGGTCCATTTGAAATACAGCCCACATTGCATCTTCGCGAACACTTTCAGCAACCGATTGCTGCCGTTCCCGCAAGCTGAGAAAGAGATACGCCGTAATCGCGATCAGCAGTAGTCCCAGTCCGATCATGAGCAAGGTCGCGCGACCTAGGCGATTGGTCGCGCTCCATTTGATTGGACTGGGGATCATGTCAGTCGCGGACCTCAATCCGCGTAATTTGCCAGACAGACCTGCCGAAATAGACTTCATTGAACAGTTCGGGGTTCTCATCGAACGGGTAAATCAGGAAAAAGGGGCCTTTTTCGCGTATGCCCAACTGTTCCTGATCGAGATGTGTGGCCAGAATAACAGGATGTGTTTCCAAGTCCGAAATCGGCAAATCCGCAGAATAGTCGTTCAACGCGACGACTCGCAGCGTCTGACCTGCCGCGCCGACCGCTTCCAATATGGCCTGTCCAAGCGGTCCGCTAAAAGTGTGACTATCGTCGTACCACGGTGTATTTGTCTGCGTTTCACGATGCTCCAGAGCTTCGATCATCGCCCGGTCAAACTGGGCTTCTCCATTCCCGTTGGTGATGGAGATGTTTCCCGTTACGGTCAGAATGACATCCCCCTGTGGTTGCGGTAGTTCGGTGGCGGCAACGATAGTGCCGAGGAAGATCAGGAATAGTGTGGTGAGGAGTTTCATGAGTATCCTTTCCTTACTGTGTCAGCTGGCAAAAGCCGCCTGCTTGGGTTCACGATAGATTTCAGCGATTTCAGATCTTGCCGCCTCAAATGCAAAAACGCAGTCTGGATCGAAGTGCTGACCGGACTGGCGATGTATCTCCGCGCAACCGTCATCAAACGACCAAGCGCATTTGTAAGGTCGCTCGGTGCAAAGAGCGTCCAGAACGTCTGCGATTGCGACAATCCGACCCGATATAGGTATCTCGTCGCCCTTGAGACCGCGTCCGTATCCAGAGCCGTCCCATTTTTCGTGGTGAGAAACTGCGATTTCATGCGCCATGCGGATCAGTTCGCTGCTACCATTTTCGAGTATCCGGCCACCAATATCAGTATGTGTTCTGATGACTGCCATCTCTCCGTCTGTAAGACGCCCGGGCTTATTGAGAATTAAATCCGGAATGCCGATCTTGCCGGTGTCGTGCAATGGCGCCGCGAGATACAGCGTACGGCAAAACTGATCTCCCATGCCAAGATGCTTGGCGATAATCGCGGAGGCCGACGCAACGCGGGATATATGAGCACCGGTGTTGCCATCGCGGAGCTCGATTGCGCGTGCAAGCCGCCAGATCAGTTCCTCTTCTGTCTCGAGAAGCCTTTTTGTAGCACGTTTGACCTCTTGATCGAGATGTCGCGCCCTGTTGGCCAGAGACAATTGCGCGTCGCGAAGAGACAATAGATTTTTCACCCGCACGCGCAATTCTTCGGGATCGAAAGGTTTGTTCAGAAAGTCCGTAGCACCGGCTCGAATGGCTTTGAGTCGCACTTCGCGATCATTGTCGGCGGTCAGCATAACGACGGGCACATGTAAATAGTCGGGTATTTGGCGCAGACGCTCTAGAAATTCGATGCCGTTCATCACTGGCATCCTGTAATCCGACAAGACGAGGTCGAACACAGTTTCTACACAGCGCGCTATTGCCAGTTCCGGGTCTTGGAAACCTTCGATGTGGTACTCTGGCACACGTGCGAGAACCGATTGAATTACCTCTAGGGTGATTGACTGATCTTCGATAACAGCAATACGCACTTGTAACTTCACTCCACGGTAACAAGAGTTGGTCTCCACGAGCAAATAGACAAAAGGTCTTTAGTTCTTAATAAATTCTCACGGATAATTTTAAATAAAAGGAGTCCATTCAAGCGCTCCACCGCCGCAGTCTAGCGGGCGCTGCTGGTTGTTTGAAAAGACGGGGGCAAAGTCCGAATTTGCAAATCAATACGTAAGGCATGCGACCGAATAGTGTTTGCGGCAGCGGGCGAAATCTTATGAAGTTGGCAAAAAGTTTTGGTTGCCAAAAAGGTCTGCCGTGCGAAGGCCACAATAAAGTGAGGCTCGACCAAAATTGACATTTGCATAGGACTGCCAGTGAAGGTGCGAAACCGATGAGAGACGGGCCAGGCCAAAGGAAATCTGATCCGACTAACAGACGTCTTGCTTCTGCTTCGCGACTGACGATTTTGTAGCTGGTTAAGCATGATCCAAAGGAACGACCGATCTTTGCATCGAACTATGCTAATCTCGCGGTCTACAACTCGAAAGTCCGTGTCATGATTTCAAAAAGATGGATTTTTGTCAGCATGCTGGTTGCTTTGACGGCCAGCTCAACTGCTGCACAGACCGCCGCAGAACCTCCACGGTTTAATGGCAGTCGCACTGCTGCGTCTTCTGAAGCGGCCAGTGTATCACCCGATGCTCGAAGAGCTACTGGCCAGCAGGCTAGATCGCAACCGGGTGCTTTGATCGGTGCTGCAATGCTCGAAGCTGCGCGGGAAGAAGGCCGCTACTTCATCGAAGAACGCAGAGTTGAGACGATTCAATCCGACTGAAATTGAGTGGCGCCACCGCTTTTTTTTTGGAAACAGGTCGCAGTTTCCTTCTACCGGCTTCATTCGATGCTACGTCGCTACCCGTTGCACCGACCATTCGCTGCGGTTGATCAGTCGAACGGTGCACACTCACGCGCTGCAGTCAACGAAGCCCTATCCAACATACGTTTGATTTTCTGTTCTTGGATTTGGCGTTTTTGTTCATCTAAAGTAACATTGCTCAAGAAGGTTGGCTTGAGGTGACACATGTCCGATCCGTATTCTAATCTCGGCGCCCAAGACACCGCACTGCAAGAGCGCATTGCGGACGCGATGGAAGCGCGCTGCTTGGAACCTGCGCAGATAGCAATTCGAAAGGCCTACCTTGGGAGCCTGAACCTCGCCCATGACGCCATTGCACTGGAACTTGGTTCAGGCACAGGTCATGTCACAAAAGATCTGTTGGACGTGGCCGGTGCAGCGAGCGCTCATGGAATTGAGCCCTCACCCGTTATGGTTGCCCGATCCCAGACAAGCTTCGCAGCAGATGATCGGCTCAGCTTCAGCATTGGCGACGCAAAGAACACAGGATTTGAGGACGAGACATTTGATCTGGTTGTAATGCATACGTTGTTGTGTCACGTGCCCAGCCCAAACGACGTTTTGCAAGAGGCATTCCGTTTGTTGAAACCGGGAGGTGTACTAGCGGTTTGTGATGGTGACTACAGCACGGCAACCGCTCAGATCGCGGACTTCGATCCGCTTGATCAACTTGTTAGGTTCATGATCGATCAAAATGTCACCAATCTTTGGATCATGCGCCAGATCTCCGGAATGCTGAGCAATGTCGGGTTTCGCCTTGAGGCCCGAACGGGTCACGGCTACGTGGCGGAAAGCGAGGCCAAGTATTTCCTCACGGTGATTGAGCGCGGGGCTGATCGAATGTGCGAGGAAGCTATTCTGTTTTCCGAGACCGCGGAGGCTCTGAAAGCAGAAGCGAGACGCAGAGTCGCTGCTGATACCTTTTTTGGCTTCATGTCCTACGTGAGCCAAGTCGCAGTAAAGCCATAGCTACTCAGACCTATCCGAATAGCTCGAATTTTTTGGCTTGCGCCGCATTGCGTACTTTGGGCGCACACCTGACCTCAGATACGGTGCTGCATCCAAACAGTCCCAGACCGGTGCCCCGCCTGTGCCGAAGACATGAAGTTCCGGGTCGCACTGAGACAATCCAACCTCAAACAATCTGTCACGTTTCCAGCGCGTAGTTCAGATTACGTTGCTTTTGCGCAAAATGTGCTCAAAAGTCAGGCGGGGATTAAAACTTCACACGGCGGAAACTTGGCGTAGTAGATCCACCAGAACCCTGTCGGCAATCAAGTCTGTGCAAGTTTGTCGTGAAGGTTCGACCAGCCTTCGAACCCTACAACGCACTTTTTTTCGGGAAAGGGGTGGCGCAACTTGTCGGTGAATTGTCCCGCTTCAACTGCAGCAGCCGCGATTCTGATCGCGTTAGGCAGGGGATCGATGACGCGCTCTTCTGGCCACCCGAGCGCATCGGCGGTTTCCTTGGCATAGCCCAACATTCCGGTGCACCCAAATACAATCGCTTCGGCGCCGTCCTGATCGCGCGCGGTCTTACAAGCCTCAACCGTGGCGGCAATGGCTGCGTCGCGCGCGCTGTCCAGATCCAGAACGTTCACGCCGATCCCGAGGACAGAAACCAAGCGATCCGCCACGCCGAGACCTGCCGCCAACCTGAAGAATGCGTGATCCTGGCGCTGCAATACGGTGACAACGGAAAACCGGCCAAAGGCGGCGGCGGACGTGAGACCGGCCTCGCCACAGCCGACCACAGGTCGAGACACTGCCTCGCGCGCCGCTTCGAGAGCGGGATCAAGCATGCAATCAATCACGATGGCTCCGGCTCCGTCTGCTTCTGCACGGTAGGCAGCGTCGACCACGCCAGGACCCGCCAAAACCTCGTCCACAGCAGATTCTACCGAGGCTGGACCCTGCGCCAGAGTGGTATGGGTCAACTTTACCCTAGTGGGCGCGAGATCGTGAAGCGCTGCGGCGTCTCGAAACCCTTTGGTGATGATCGGTGTGATAATACAGATATTCATCATGTTCGGGCTCTCGGCCAGACCGCCCCTGTCAATGCTCGGCACGCCATGCCAGATCCTCCAACCTGACAAAGGGCTCCGCAATTTTCGAAGCCTTCGGCCCGATCACCTCGATTGCCTGTTCGGTCCGCATTTCTTCGGTGGCCGCAACACCTATTACCTTGACGCGCTGTCCGAAGCGTAGAGTCTCTGTGGTGATCGCTTCGCCGGTTTCGCGATCCAGGATGAAGAGAAGATCCGGGACAATGGCCACGGTTTTTCCGTTCAGCTTGGCCTGTGAGTACTCGTTGCGAAAGGTGATGAACATCTCGTCGCGTTCATCGCCGGAAGACAGTGTGACATTGCCCACTGTCCAGCCGTCTTCTGTACCGCGGATCACGTCCTGCACCTTGCCGTCGAACAAAACGCGGGAAAACCGCGGCGGATTGGACGTGGCAAAGTAATCTGCAAGCCCTTCGCAAATATCTTCCTGACCTGCGACACGCAGTTCGCGCACAGTCTTGCCGATGTCGACGGCCAATGACACAGTGCGCGGCACGCAGGTGCGTCGCACTTCCTCGCCTGTCATCGCATAGCTGGCGACCTGGGCGATGCCGCCCATCTTGACACAAACCGCGCGTCCATAGACTTCGGTGCGCAGGGCATTGTCGGTTTCCAGCATGATGGTGTTCTCGAAGTCGTCCGCCATCACGAAAGGCGAACACTTAACCCCGTAGATGTTGAATGTGGTCATCTGAAATTCTGGAAACGCACGGCCCATACCATCGCCGTCGATGACCGGCAGACCCGTTTGCGCGGCAACCACTAGGGGCAAAGTGGCGTTGATACCCCCTGCTTCTAGCGGAATGATTGCGTTGAACTTGCGGCCCACTTCCTTTTCGATCTTGCGCATGGCGGTGATAGTCGCTTGCGCATTGGGGAGCTTTTCCACAAAGACCGTGGGCGCGCCCATGCAGGCGACGCTAATGGCAAAAATGTCGTCGGTCACATCGTCCGGATCGATCAACTCAATGCCCCCACACTTGACCAACTCCTGCTCCAGCATAAGGCGACCGACATAGGGATCGCCGCCACCGCCCGTGCCCAAGATCGCAGTGCCGCGGATGAAATCATGCAGATTGTCCATCGTGATCCGGGTCATTGCAGCGCATCCATCTGGGCCAAATCGCCGATGGCCTTCACTTTGATCCGCACTGCCCCTGCCGGTAGGTAAGCCAGGGGCATTTCTTCAATACTGACGATATTGGTGCTGTTCTGGGACGCTCCGGCAGCGACTGCCCGGCTGACGGCGTCCTCCTTGGCCTGCGCGATCGATGCGTCACGGCCAATGTCGCTGTAGGAATAGATCCGGTCTATCTCGCCGCCCACCTGCGCCAACCCGGCTCCGATGGCATTGGCAACGCCCGAGAGCTCCGGACGGATCACTTCGCTGGCGCCCTTGATGTCGCGGTTGATCAAAACACTGCCGCCGCCCACGAGAATAACAGGCACGTCGCCACGGCTTGATTTCACACGATCTACCGTGGTTTCCAACAGATCGTGGATCGCGTCAACAGCGCTTTCCACCACAACCGGGTCCATATCCGCAACATGACCCCTTGTCCCAATATCGGAATACCCCGCCGCGACCGCAATATCAGTGGTGGTCAGCGTCGGCCCGCCAAAGATGCGGGCTTTGCTGAGAAGGTCGAGTGCGACCGAGTCCGGGCCGATTGTGGTCCCCGATGCGGTCTGGCGCACGATGCTGCCACCACCCAGCCCGACAGCAAGAACATCCGGCATTCGGAAATTGGTGCGCACGGAGCCCACATCGACAGAAATTGCGGATTCTCTGGGGAAGCCGCCGATCAGCACACCGACATCGGTTGTGGTACCACCTATGTCGGCCACGATGCCATTTTCTATGCGGGATAAAAACGCCGCCCCCCGCATCGAATTCGTCGGTCCTGAGGCGAAGGTCAGGACCGGGTAGCGCTCGGCGAACTCAGATGTCATCAGCGTGCCATCATTCTGGCTGACAAAGAACGGGCAATGAATGTCAAGCTGGTGCAGTGCTGTGCGAAAGGCTTCGACCACGGTGGTTGAAAGCTCGGAAAGCGAGGCATTCATGATGGCAGCGTTCTCACGCTCAATAAGTCCGATGCGTCCGATTTCGCTCGAAAGCGTCACGTCGACGTCCGGAACCTCCTGGCGAAGGATTTCCGCCATACGCGATTCCATTGCATCGTTGATCGGCGTAAAAACACCGGAAACGACCACGGATCCGATGCCCCGTTTCCGGATATCAAGCGCAGCTTCCGCCACAGCGCGTTCATCCAGTCGGTTGATCTCACTACCATCGAAGTCATACCCTCCTTCCACGAGATAGGATTGACGACCGATCTGCGAGATCAGGTGCGGTGGAAACTCCGTCATCGGCATGACACCGCGCGTGGCGGGTAGGCCAGCGCGAACGACGGCCACCGGAACCAGCTTTTTACCTTCGACGAAGGCGTTGGTGAATTGGGTCGTCCCGATCATCACGCTACCCACGTCGGCCACGGAGAAGCCCGAGCTTTCCATGATACCCCTGATTGCCTGTACAATACCGGATCCGACATCATGCGTGGTCGGCGATTTTATGGATGCAACTACCCTGTTTCCATCCAGCAAAACCGCATCTGTGTTGGTTCCGCCGACATCAACGCCAATGTGCATGAGGTGCCTCTGTAGCTTGCTTCGGAGTCAAGTTTTGATGGATAGCCATGTCAGAGCAAGTGGCGGAACGGCTAGGATATGCGGTCAGATGGATAGGTCAGGTCGTGGGTGTACCGAAATCCCCTACCCAGATCGAATTCCGTATTGCAAGGCCAGCTCGGCCGCCATCTTGCGCGAATTGACCCCAAGTTTGCGATAGACGTTCTGAAGGTGAAATTTCACGGTTGGCTCGCTGAGGTCTAGTGCTCGCGCAATCACCTTGTTTGCATGGCCTTCGCTCAGACTCCGCAAAACAGCAAATTCCTTTTGTGTCAGCATTTCGGCAAGCATGATCCGCGGGTCCGGTGCATCCTGAACTTTGGAAATCAAAGTCGACATGAATGCCAGTGTCTCCGGATCATACCCCGCGACCCCGCGCTCGCGCACCACCGCGCGCACGGCTTCGGCAAACCGGTCCGCGTCGCGCAGGAAGGCATCTTTCATGCCAGACTGACGGCCAAGGGCCAGGGCTTTGGCTAAAACCGACGCGGCGGTGGTTGTGTCGCCCTTCGCAACAGCGGCGATTACTTGCAACACGAGGGCGCGTAGACAGTATCGAAGCAATCCCCCTCTTTCGCAATCCTGCCCCACGGCGACTGACAGATCATATGCTGTTTCCGGGTCGCCGAATTGGCACTCGAAATTTGCCAGCACCAGCCGCGCAAGAAGCCGGCTGCGCCAGCGAAACCCCTTGGTGTCGCCAGTCTCGCCGAGCAGCGCTTTGACGCTGCCGGACAGGCGTCGCGCGTCCGCTTCCTGCCCCGCCCGGACGGCGACGTCCAATTCCAGAATCTTCAACAAGCGCGAGAAGCGAGGCAAACTGCGTCGCGAAGCCATGGACTCGCCCTGCGAAACCAGATTCATCGCATCCTGGAAATTGCCGGTTCGAAGCTTCAGGCTTAGGCAGGTTTCATACCCGGCGAGAAACATCTCGCTCCACCCTTCACGATTATCAGCATCCTGAAGCGCACCAACAAGAGGCTCTTCCAGATCAACGGCTTCATTGGCCTCTAACGCGGCTTCGGCATATACGATGGTTGCGATGGCGTTTAGGTTCGTGTCATGCCCGAAAAAATCTGCCTGTACTTGGCGTGCCATTTTGCGACGCCGATAAGCCATCGCGCAATCGCCAAGATCCATATCAACGACGCTGAGGTTGATGTGCATGAAAAAGATCAGGTGGTTGCAGCCCAGATCGGAATAAAGGGCCATGGCCGTTTCACCAGCCGAGCGGGCCTTTTTCAACTCACCCAACTGGATGTAGAACAGGCAAAGAAAGTTGTACAGAACGCCGCGCCGGAGCTGATCCTTGAGGGGCGTGTTTTGCGCTGTGAACTCTAGTGCAGCGACTTGGGCCGCAGACACATTCCGATCCTCGTAAAGGCGCAGGTGCACTTCTAGCAGCACAATCTCGCGTTCCAGCTCCCGGTCGTCGCTGTTAGCCGCGTCGCGTGCGTCCCTGATAAGCAACCGGGCCTCACCCGTGCGTCCGGCCTTCAACAGAAGATAGGCTCGCGCCAGCCCCAGTCGAGGCGATGCATTGACCCACTCCAGCGGAAAAAGCTCAACCAGAGGCTCAAGCCTTTGTGCGCCGTGGCGGATGCCGATCTCGATGCCCCCCGCATCCAAGACAATGCTTTCGGTCAGGCCTGTGTTGCCTGCTTGCATGGCGAGCTTCGCCGCCGCATAGACACGGCCATGATCCTTCAGCCAATGAGCGGCGCGGAGACGCAAATCGTTGCACGAAGTTTCTCCAAGGGATTGCTGTTTACGCAGGAGGTAATCCTGCAGGAGTTGATGGTATCTGTACCATCTGACCCCACCCTCAATCTGTTCGAAAACCAGCGAATGCGACTGGTGGAGCGAGGCTAGCAGAGACCAACTGTCATTCGATTGGCGCGTATGATCTGCCAAATCACCATTGACCGGATTGAGATGGGCAGTTTCTAACAGAAACCGGTTCTGTGCTTCGGATAAGCTATTGAGAAACTGCTCGTTCAGATAGCCCCCAAGGTCCAGAGCCGCAGGACTGCTCGAGCCGAGGTCGAGCGCGTTGCCCTTGGCCATGGACAGCAACATTAGCTGGAGCGCTGCGGGCCAGCCTTCGGCGTGATTGTAATAATGATGGATCCTGTCCTGCGGGCAACCATCACCGAACAGGGTTTCAGCCTCGCTCCGGTGAAACTTCAAATCTTCCGTGCCGAAATCTGTGACGGCATCGCCGAGGCGCAGTTTCGCCAAAGGTATCGTGGGTGCAAGCCGCGTTCCCATGACGATGTGCAAACCTTCATCGTTTCGATGCAGGATCTTGCCGATTAGCTCGGTGGCGAAATGACTGGCCTCGTGGAAGTCGTCGATGAATAGAAAGGCGCGATGTTGCTGCCAGCCGTGTTGGCGCTGACGCACGCGCTCGCGCGCTTGACCGGCCAGTGCGGTCTCCAGCGCATCGCCGAAATTCTCCACCGCCGGGTCGATCGAAATCCAGGTAGGCGCTGTACCACCGTCCATTAGATGCTTGTACCAGGATCGGAGCAGGGTGGTTTTTCCATAACCGGCCGGGGCCTCAACCAGAGTCAGGCGACGGTCGAGCCGCGACAGGAACCTGTCGGTCAGACGTTGACGGTTTAAAATTCTTGGCTTCACACCCCAGCCCTTCGACCAAAGCCACTTAACACGAGCTAAGGAACCTCACCCTTTGAACGTTGCGGCTCCATCTGGACGCTTGTCAAGAAACGCGCTGATTGAGCGTAAGCACCTCCGAGAGCGGTTTGCGGTCAGAAACAGGCACAGAGAACGCCTTTTTCAGATGGCCTGCGGACATCATTGTGATGACCAACTCGTCATCCGGAATGCCCAAGTGCCGGCGCAGAGCACGGTCTTGGGCGGGCTCGACGCTCCAATTCAGAAAACATGCGCCTAGTCCTTCGGCATGGACGGCGAGTGCCAGCGTCATCGCGAAAATACCGCCGTCAATCCAACCTTGATAACGCTCACCCACCAGGTTCATCTCACTCATGTTCGACGTGACCACAAAGACGGTCTGAATTTCCTGCCGAAACCCAGCGTTGCCCGCCTGATAGGTCAATGCTGCTTGCACGCGCGCCACATCGTTCAGGGCGTAGACCTTGCATGTCTGGCGATTGCAGACCGAAGGGCATTGCTGGGCATTGCGCACAATGCGCGCTATAGTGTCGTCATCCACGGGGCCTGGCGCATACTGGCGTACGCTGTGGCGGTGCCGCAGGAAACTTTCGAAATCGATCATTGCAGCGGCGCGGATCTGGGTGGCGTTAACCTGTTCCGCTCCACCTGGATAGGTGTCGTCGAGCGTGCCGATCGTCTGGGTCAACCGTTCGAATTGCTGTTCCAGTTCCGATAGGCGCTGGCCCTTTTCTATGTGATAATCGATATAGGATCGCAACGTTGCGACTGCCCATAAAACAGTCTCGTCGACGCCGAAATCAGCATGATACGACTCAATTTTCTTCATAATCGAGCCAGCCTTGTCCTGTCCGTAGCCCAGCCGCACGTCGGGAAAGGCCATGCCACCTTCGAGATAATGGGTAAAGATTCGGATTATTGCCCGGCGATTGCCACGCGAGACCGAGCGGTTCACAAAGCTGAAACGCCGATATCGCGCGAAGTCGTAGAGATATGCTCGCGCCAGTTGTACGTTGGTCCTAACAGCCTCAATCATCGGTTCTTGTCTCCTAGCGCGCGATAATCCAGCCGCTGTCCGTCCGCCAACCCACATCGATGGCAGTGTCAGGATCCAGCTGCGGCGCGCCAAGGCGATTGGGCACTTCGGCGACCAATTTCTGCCCTTCGAGGTCCATCTGGAAGCGGATAAAGGCTCCTTGATAGGTGACATCCTTCATCGATAGCCGCAACGCATTGTCGGGGGCCGTATGCGCCTCGTCCCCGATCAGGACACGCTCCGGCCGGATCGCCAGTGTGACTTCATCAGCCACCTTAATGCCAGCACGCGTCGGCGCCGTAATCAAGTGACTACCAATCGACAACTTGCAAACATCTCCCTCCACTGATGCGACCTTGCCGGTCAGAAGATTGGATTCGCCAATGAACTCTGTAACGAACTGGTTTTTTGGGCGTTCGTAAATGTCCTGCGGCGTACCCACTTGTTCGATCTTGCCCTTGTTCATAACCGCGATGCGGTCCGACATTGTCAGTGCTTCGCCCTGATCATGGGTGACATAGATGGTGGTTATCCCCAGCGATTTTTGCAGTTCCTTGATCCAGAATTTCATTTCTTCGCGGAGGTTCTTGTCGAGCGCCGACAGTGGCTCGTCCAGTAAGAGAATGCGGGGCTGGGTAACCAACACACGTGCCAAAGCAACGCGCTGCTGCTGGCCCCCCGACAATTCGGTCTGAAAACGGTTTTCGTAACCGGTCATGCCAACCTGCTCCAGCGCGTCGCGCACCCGCGCGTCAATCTCGTTGTCTGGCAGTTTTCGCAGCTTCAGGCCGAAGGCGATGTTGTCATAAACATTCATATGCGGAAAAATTGCGTAGTTCTGAAAAACGAACCCGATTTCGCGCTCTTCTGGCGGCGACTGCGAAATGTCGATCCCGCCCACATCAATCCGGCCCACGCTGGTTTCCTCGAAGCCCGCGATCATACGAAGGGTCGTTGATTTGCCACATCCCGAAGGACCCAGCATTGAGAAGAATTCACCCTCTTCTATGGTGATCGAGATATCATCAACGGCGAGAAAATCACTGAATGTCTTGCTGAGGTTTGTTAAAACGACCGTCGCCATGTGTTTTCCTAAAGGTGTGTTCCGGCAGATGAAGCCTGCCGGAACGCTTCTTTCTCGATCAACCGGTGAAAATTTCGTTTACGGTTTCCACGATTTCATCCTCGTTATCGAGGTACCAGTCCCAATCGGGAATCCAGAGCCCCTCGAGCGCATCAGCTGTGTTTGTGACCCCTTTGCTGGTCAACCGTTCCGGTAGCATGGCCTTGCTGTTTGAGGGTCGCAGGTAAAACGCTTCGCCCGCTTTGGTCTGGAAGGCAGGATCAAGCTTAGCGTTGAGAAGCGCAAGCGCGAGCTTCTTTTCCATCGGGTCGGAATAACGCGACACAGTGTGAGTTTGCGTCAAGATAGGTTTCTGCTCCCACGTGAGCGGCGCCACCGGGATGTCCTTGTCCATCTGCAAGAAGATTTCACCCTCCCATTGCACGCCGATCTCAACCTCGCCGCGCTCGACCTGAGTTTGCATGTTGCCGGTGAAGTCGCTGATTTTCATTGGCATCGCCGCACGCATCGCCTCGAACCCGGCTTCCAGATCATCGGGACCTGATCCAAATTCGGCAGCCGCCGTCATGAAGAAGGTCATGAAAAGGCCATTGGATGTGATGTAGGTCGCACGCTTGTTGGCAAATCGGTCTTCCCAGAAGGATGCAAAACTTTCCGGAGCCGGATCGATCAGGTCTGTTCGCCAAACATGGGCGTATTGACCAAAGCCCCAGGTGATACCAAGACCTGAGCCAAAGGCGAACTCCCAGCAATCCGCCGCATTGGGGACATTGGCTTTCAACTCGTCCGTCGACAAGAAGTAATCTCCCGCCTTGCCGAGCTTGATGATCTCGTTGAGATTCCAGTTACCCATGTGAAACGCTGGATCCTGTGGGCCGCTGGCGACATATTTTGGGAACCAGGGAAAGGAAGAGTCATATGCAACTTTGCAATTGAACGTTTTCTCGAACTCCTCGATCACGTTGGACGTCATGAATTCTTGCCAGAAGCCGCCCCATTCGTTGATGCGGATTGTGGTTCCACCGCCGTCAAAAGGTTCGCCATCCCAGACAACGTCCTGCGACCAGGCATGGTTGATATTGAACATGCTGACTGCACCGGCAGCGGTGCCCGTTTTCAGAACTTGGCGTCGGTTTACACCGATCAGCGATTTGTTCGGTTTGATCAGTTTCTTTTTGTTACTCATTTCACTCTCCTTATTTCAGGGGGGATTTTCGACATTACGAAAAGTTTACGTTGGCGAGTTTGCGTAGATTGGTCAGTCGGGCGGTGATCAGCATCGACACTACGACAAGGAAGATCGCAAAGATGCCGGCGGCCGCGGCGGTTGGCTCGAAGGTGTATCGCAGCGACGAGTAAAGCGCGATTGGCAGCGGGTTGTAGTCGGGCGGCGTCAGAAAAAGGGAAACATCGAATTGCCCGAACGACACAATGAAAGAAAAAACGGACCCCGCGATGATACCTGGCGAGATGATCGGCAACGTAATGCTGCGAAAGGTTTTCGTCGGGCTGGCTCCCAAGCTGCGTGCGGCCTCTTCGAAGCTCTTGTCAAAGCCTACGAGCGAGGCATTTACGGTACCGACAACATAGGGGCAGGTCACCAGCACATGCCCGATGACCAGCCCTGGCATCGTACGCACCAGACCTAGGCCGCTGGAGAGGTAAAACAGGTACAACGCCAGTCCCAGAACAATGCCCGGCAACATCAGCGGCGCCATGAAGAAAGCGCGCGCCATCTGTTTTCCGGGAAATTCGTTGCGGGCCAGCACGAGCGCAATTGTGGTCCCCAGTGCGGTCGAAATAATCATTGTGCAGACAGCCAGTATGAGGCTGAAGAGATAGGACGGCAGGAAGGCGTCGGACTGGAAAAAGGCTATGACCCATCGCAGCGACAACCCCTTTGGCGGGAAGGTCAGGTGATCACCTGCGTTGAGCCCGGCGAGGATCACGACGACAACAGGTGCCAGCAAAAGCACGAGCGCAACCATCGCAAGGGCTCGCAGTACCAGAGGTACCGCCGGTTCGCGCCGAATGGTGCGTCGGTTGCCTGCCATCAGATACGGCCTCCTGAAGCTTGAATGGCGGCGCGCTGGTAGATCAGCATTACCAAGAAACTGATCGCAAACATGATGGCCGCGATGGCCGCTCCAAACTGCCATTTCCCGAGTTCAGCGACCTGCTGAAATATGTGGATCGGCAATACCACAACTTTCCAGCCGCCCATCAATGTGGGAACAACGTAAGACGAGAATGAGATTGCGAAGACGAGCAAGAGCCCGGCGAGAATGCCCGGCATGCTCAATGGAATCGTGATTTTCCAGAAAGTCTGCCAACGCCGAGCACCCAGGCTGCGGGCGGCCTCTTCCAGTGCAGGGTTTATTCCCTGGATGACGCCGACCAGCGAGAGGATCATGAACGGTAACGAAAACTGCACCAATCCGACGACGACACCGGCAAAATTGTACATCAGGGGCAAAGGCTCATCGCCGACCAGGCCAAGCCACCGAAGGAACTCGTTGATCAGACCTACGTCGCCCATCAGCACCATCAGCCCGAACAAGCGGATCACCATATCCAGTTGCATCGCGCTCAGAACCAGGATCATCAGCGTGGTGTTGCGCCGGACGTCGGTCGTCTTGGCAATCAGATAGGCAAGCGGATAGCCAAGTATCAAAGCGATCACAGACACTAGGGCGGCAAGACCAGCGGACCTTATCGCCGCTTCGTAGTAGATTGAACGACTGAAAAACCGTTCGAAGTTGCGGAAGTCAAACAACCACTGAATGCTGGCATTTCCAAGAGTTGGTTTGTCCAGCGACAGGAGAAACAATGAGGCCAAGGGCACCACGAAGAATATGAAGAAGAAGAGCACACCGGGCGCCGCCAACAACGCGGTTCGTCCCGGTTTGCCGATTTTCTGCAAGAACGCAGACAAAAAATAACCTCTCCAACGTGCCCGTCACATGGCGATTGCATGCCAGACGGTTCTTAATGCTTCCTGCGCGCGAAGAAATTCCAAACCTTAGTCAGGTTCCGGAACAAGTCATCACGCCCTATGCCCATAACAGCCCAGCGGTCCTCGCAAACCAAGTTTGTATTTGGATAGGTGTCTTCGGCAAACGGATAGGTAACTTCACGATGGCTTTGGACTGGGCAGCCGCAGGTATCAATCCAAATACGACCGGCAAGTAAAACTACGGATGGACTTTAAAAAACCAGCCTAAGGTTCGGAAGGAGACAGTAATTCACGTCGTCCCTTTGAAGGTCGTGAGAAGTCCGGGTTCACGGCGCGTTGAAAGACCGATGACCCCATTTTGCGACGGATAAACTCGCCGCCATCGTCCACTCTGGTTGTTTGGAGATGACCGATCTGGCAACTTACGCGCTCCTTCCTGGCCAAGGGAAAAACAGCGAAAACTCAAATCACAAATGGACAGAAAATCGGGTTCAACCGACCAAAACCGTCAGATATAAGCTCCGAGCCCGAAACATTAGTCCCGTGTTGACCAATGTGCTGCAATGTTGGTTAATGTCCTGGTGAGTTAGCGAAAGCAGAGCCCAGAGGCCTCTTTGAAATTGGGTTATGCCGCATGTGGTTCGAAAGCGAGTAAGCAGCTCCGGTAGAGCTTTGAGTCCGGCATAGTCGAGTGCCCGGAGTCGGGGAACTCACTCAGAAGTAAGGGAAAAGCCTTGAAACAATATCTTCTTTCCACAGCAAGTGCTGTCTTGATAGCCGGATCGGCTTTTGCAACTGATGGCGTGCCCAGCGAAATTGCCTCCGAAGGCACATTCAAGGCCCCGCCCTATTCGCCCTATGCAAACCGCAACCTTCCAGAACGGCCATTGTGGGGCGACACGCACCTACATACCGGGCTTTCGCTGGACGCAGGTGCGTTCGGCAATACACTCTTGCCCGACACCGCGTGGCGCTTTGCAAAAGGAGAACAGGTGATTTCCTCCACCGGGCAACCCGTTCGACTTGCGCGCCCGCTCGATTGGATGGTGCTAACGGATCATACCGATCTCATGGGCTTTGCACCCGACCTGCAGGCAGGAAAACCAGGTGTTCTGGCTGACCCCAAGGGTCGCGAATGGTATGAAGGGTATTCCAAGGGAGGAGAAGCCGCAGGCAAGTCTGCCTTCGACTTGATCACAAACTTTTCGCAGGGGACGCTGCCAGAACTGTTGCTTGAATCCTACAGCCCCGGTGCGGATGCTTTTTCATTCACTTGGGAACATATCGTTGATGCCGCAGAGGATCACAATGAACCCGGTGTGTTCACGGCATTCATCGGCTTTGAATGGACGTAAACAGACCAAAACCATCGGATACCTGCTTCGAACCCAGACTTCCCAATGCTGCGCGTCGTTTAAATGACCGCAAACATAGGGAAGCCGCCTTTAATGATGTTTTGATCTGCACAAAGCGCCTGTTGGTCTAAGACCTCAGATTCTGTGATGTCGATTTGGCAACTAGCCGGTCATCCAACCCGTTAAATTATCGACTGACAGAAACCACAACCGAATAATTGGAAAACTGGATGGCAAGGACCTACTCTACAAGAGCCTCAAACCGCATGAAAGATCCATAAATTGCTGTCAAAGACCATTACTGTGAATGACGTCTCACTTCACTATGTCGAAGCCGGTTCGGGTCCGGAGACCATTGTGTTCTCTCATGGGTACTTGATGAGCCATCGAATGTATGATGACCAAATCACCGCTCTTAACGCCTCTGCGCGAGTGATTGCTTTTGACCATCGTTGCCACGGTGACAGCGAGAAAGTCCAAATAGAGTTTGCGCTGCAAGATTTGGTTGACGATGCTGCCGCATTGATCCGCGAAACCTGTGATGGTCCGGTTCATTTTGTGGGCATGTCCACCGGCGGCTTTGTAGGGATGCGGCTTGCCCTGTACCAGCCCGGGTTGATCAAGAGCCTGGTGCTCATCGATACCTCCGCCGATTACGAGGATCCTAAAGCTCTGCGCAGAAACAAGCTCTTGCTGGCGGCGCTTGGCGTTTTTGGGTTTCGTCCGGTTATCAATCAGGCGATGTCGATCCTGATGGGGGCATCTTTCCTGAAGGATCCGAAGCGTCAGGAACAAGTCGGCGTCTGGAAATCCTACATTATGTCACTCGACATTAAGGCAATCCGCCAGTTTGGACTCGCAATCTTCAGCCGGGATTCTGTTTTGGACGAGCTGAAGAAGAAAGACGACTTCGTTCCGACGCAAATAATCGTCGGCGAGGTTGATAAAGCCACTCCTGTAAGGAACGCGACGGACATGCAGAACGCTATATCCAGCTCCAATTTGACAGTTGTTCTTCGTGCCGGACATTCGTCTCCGATAGAAGAACCACAGATCGTCACAGGCGTTTTGCAAGCTTTTTTCAAAAGGATCGGAGCGTTTGACTGAGAATTGCTGTTATGGTGACCCGCTGGGCCTAAAGTTCATTAAGAGATTAAGCTAGATCACAGTTCGACCCACGCTGCGTTTCGCTACTGATGCGACGCGTGCATATTGGACATTGGGGCGCGGAGCCGAATGGCAGGTTTGTCCCGCCATCTGCTTCGTTCGCTTCCTTGGACAAGGCCGTCCTGATGTATTGACCAACGGTTTTCAACGCATGTTTGGGAATGCCCGGAACGATTGATTGGGATCCGACACGGGTTACGCGGTCACCACGTTGTCATGAGTGACCAGCGGAACCCGGATGGGACATGGTTCAAGTGGTTTGATGTCAGGTCGTTTCCAGCGAATGCACATGGGCATGGATGTGTTGAACCTGTGCGCTGAATGTGGGCTCCTTCCACCAGTCCGACACGCATCAGATTGCTTCGAGATCGCTCGTGATGTCGCCGTCCTCGGCGTTCAGGAACTCATCGCAAGCAAGTCTTCTGTGCGGTGCGTCGGCGCGGATTATGACGCGCTCGACGATGAAATCCCTTTCTAAGACACGACAGGAGTGAGGTGATCGATGTCCACACCGCCTAAAAGCCCGTTCAATCTCAAAGCTGACCCAAACAAGCAAAAGCTGCGTGACAAGGACAATGCTGACCTTCGCCTTTCGACTGATGCACTGATTGAACTGCGCGCTGTCTTGAATCGTCTGTTGATTTGCTCACAAATTGGTTCGGCAGATCGTCGTAACATTCTGGCTTCACTGGAAAATCTGGACCGCGTTTTCAGCCGACGACTAGCAACCTATCGCCCCTCATTGTGAGGGGGCGTTAGCTCAGATCAACGCCGACCAAATCTGCAGCTTTGAGCTTGAAACGGATGGCGTTTCCTTCGTGAAGACCTTTGAACTGCTCATGTGCATAGGCGACCACGGCGTCTTGATCGTCTTTGGGAACATCCAGTTTTTGCACACGGGCCAGAACGACATCCGGTTTGAAGCGCTTTGCTTCGAGAACGCTGAAGCGCACCACATCGCGAACGACATCGCGATAGGCAAGCGCTGCCTTGTCCGGGACATCGACCTCGGCGCGCAAGACACGATATTTTTCGGCGGAGGCAAGATAGCTCTCGACATGGACCTCTCGCAGAAGAGCGACATTGTTGAGCTCGTAAATACCGATAAGACCGTCAATATAGGCGGCGTCGTCCATGGTGAGGAACGACATTGGTGCTAGGTCTGCTTTCAGCAATGGTATGTTCGAAGCAACGCGCGACGTCCGCTTGTTGATGTCGATAAACCCTTGAAGATAGGGAATATGCACGAGCAAGAAGAATGATTGCTCGAAGGGATCGCTGATCTCCTTGGCCTTTGCGACGATGATGTCGAACTCTTCTTCAATGGTGATGCGGTCATCCAGAGGCTTATAGCTTGAATAGGAAATACCCACAGGCGTTTCGCGAAGTCGCCCTGCCATGCCGGGATCGACGAGAAGACCATCGGAAAGAAGCGCGTGGATGTTGAAGAAATCCGGTCGGTCGAGATTGATAGTGTCAAGATTATCGACAATGTACTCGATCGCTTCTTTGTGGTTGAGGATCATCTGGGCTTCTTTGCGATCTTTGCCCTCAGCCTCTTTGCCGAATTTGATCAACCGTTCTGTCTGAAGAATGTCGTAGGTGTTCCCTTCCATCCGCGATGACGCAAAGGACAGATCAACAAGCAGCTGCTCAAGTATCCGCCGAGCATATGTGCCTACTTGGATTGGACCGCCGACCGGCTGACCTGCTGCCCTCAGCTTATCCCTGTCAGATTGTGTGAGGTAGAAACTGCGGCCAGGCACGTAGGCATCGAGAAACTTCGGATTGTATCGGACTGGTGGCCTTTGATTATAGGGCGTTTGTAAGTGCGCCCGAACACTGGCAGAGCCTGCAACCGAGTATTCGGTTCCGCGGCCACGGCCTGAGACATCAAGCCTGCCAGCATCGACCAAACGCTTAAGGGCACGCCAGATTGTGGGACTGCTCACGTCCGGAGCAGCCCCTCTACGAATGGCTTCTCGGCCTGAGAGCGGGCGCTCAGCTACAAAGTCCAGTATGTTCTGCTCGATATCGGCCATGAAACGTAAATACACCACTCTGAAACGATTAAATATTTATAATACAACATTTTTTCGCATTTATCAATTTTACGCTTCACGAATTTTGAAACGCAAATCCCCTACCCCAAGACTGAAACGATTTCAACCAACCATGAAGCGTATAACTGTCTCAAAATACTACACCTTCCTCAAATCCAACATTTTTGTTTCACGCAGTTTGAAACGCAAATAGCGTCTGGAAACTCTTTCTCAAAAAGCTTGCGTCCGCCGAAGGCGGACGCAAATTTACTCCCAGGCAAAAGACTGCCGCGTCACGCGACAGCCTCTTCGGTCTCCTCAATCACTGGCTGGAGACCGTGCAGGTAAAGGCAGGCAAGCGCCGTGATCGCTCTCCGCTCACATTGCGGCTCACGACCGATGAACGGCAGAGACTTGAAGAACTAGCAGCGGGCATGACGCTGAGCGCATATGTGCGTGCCTGTTTGTTTGGGGCCGAGGCGGTGAAGCGCAAGCGACGGCCAAAGGATGTGGTTGAGGACAAGAAAGCGGCAGCGTAGGCATTGGCCCTGTTGGGACAATCGCGGATTGCGAGCAATCTCAACCAACTTGCCTATCATGCCAACATCGGCGCATTGATCGTCGGCGCGCAGGAAAAGGAGGATATCGCCGAGGCGAACGCGCATTTGCTGGCCATTCGCACATTGCTCGTCAAAGCGTTGGGCAAATCGCGATGATCCTTGAGGGCAATGCACGCGGCTACGGTGCTGAACTGGCGCGACATTTGTTGAACATGCGCGATAATGATCATGTGCAGGTTCATCTGCTCGACGGGTTTCTCGCCGATGATCTCGCGGGCGCATTTGAGGAAGCCGAAGCGATTAGTCAGGCCACGCAGTGCAAGAAATACCTGTTTTCCCTGTCGCTAAACCCTCCACCGGACGCCTCTGTGTCCGTCGGGGCTTTTGAGGATGCCATTGCCAAAGCCGAGACGGCGCTGGGGCTGACGGGGCAACCGAAAGCCGTGGTGTTCCACGAAAAGAATGGGCGGCGGCATGCCCATGCGGTCTATTCGCGGATTGATAACGACCAGATGAAGGCGATCCAATTGCCGCATTTCAAGCGCAAGCTGATGGCGGTATCGCGAGAATTGTATCTGGAGCATAGCTGGGACATGCCGCGCGGGTTTGACGATAGACAGCAGCGCGACCCCAATCGCTTCACCCATGCGGAGGCCGGGCAAGCCAAACGCGCCAAACGGGATACCGTCGCGCTCAAGAAAATGTTTCGGGCGTGCTGGGATGGCGCTGACAATCAGCAAGCCTTTGCAGCAGCACTTGCCGATCAGGGATATGCCCTCGCCCGGGGCAATCGGCGGGGGCTTGTCGCGGTTGATGCCGATGGCAAGGTCTGGTCGCTATCACGGTGGTGTGGTGTCAAGCCGAAGGCGCTGTCACAGAAGATCACCGACATTGAGGACAGAGCGCGCTCATATCCCTGCAGCAACTGCTCGTTTGTAAAGACACCGCGTACTAGGGCATCGTCACCTTCGCCTCTGATAATCAACCTCGTGAATGGGTTCCGCTTGTCCAAGTCGAGTTCTGAATAGGCATAGTTTATAATCGCAGAAAGACTGTTGATCCTACGCCTGATAGTAGCTGTCTTATTCCCTTTGATAGTCAAATGACGGACGAACAGCTTGGCGTCTTCTCGGGTGTATTCACTCACTTCCCTGTCACCAGCCAATGAAATGAAGGCATCGAGGGCGATCTGTGGTGGCTTAAGGTCAATCTCCCTGAGCGACAAATATTCTTCCGACATTTCCGACAACAGGGCAGACCGAGGTTTAAAACTCTCTAGGACGGAAGCGAAATCAACGGGCGCAATTATCTTTGTCCCAGCCCAAGATCCCTCAAGTACAGTTGTCAGGCGATCTGAATAGGCTTCTGCTTCGTTGGCATCCTTGGACAAGGCCAGCCGGATGTATTGACCATAGGTTTCCACCGCATGTTTGGGAACACGACGGTTGTAATAGTAGGTACCGGAACGGCAGATTGTGTACTGAATGTGTGACACGATGATATCCCTCGATGATAAAAACGAAGGAATTTCAATTGGTCATCTGGCTAGAGTGGTGCGGATGAGAAGACTCGAACTTCCACGGGTGTTACCCCACAGCGACCTCAACGCTGCGCGTCTACCATTCCGCCACATCCGCACGCTTTAGAAAGGTAACGCGTCATTAGCGTGCTCTGTCGAACTTGTGAAGTGTCAATTCGAATGAAATAGCTTTGCGTTGCAAATCCAGCGCCAGAGAGCACGCGTGTAGTTGTTGAATACGGCACGGTCAGGCGGCGGAAGAGATCAAGATCGCGTTCAGATCTGAAGTATGATCTGATATGTCAGAGGCATATCTTGACGGCCGTTCCGTCCTTGTCTGGCAGGAACGAAGTGCGCGTTGCCTTTTGTCAGCCCTTTTTCGGGAATAATCTGCTTTGGGATGGTATTCATCTGTACGAGACCATGATGGTGATCCTATCACAAGGCCAGTTACAGGAGCGAACATCCTCGCTCGGCTTGGCGAATATGATGGGCTCATTGCGGCGTTTTGGCTAAAATCGACCCGGTAATACTGCAAAACCTTGAAAGATACAAAAACGCGATGCTCAAAAGCGTATGAACTCGATGTCCACTTCTGTACCCAACCTGTCCATAAAGCCGCCGAAAAAAGTAAAAAACGCTTAATTTTTGTGCACCCATTCGAAGGCACGCGGCAGATCCTCAGTTCAACTTGACCCCGGGCCGGTGATTTCCTTCGATAAACAGGCAGGATGTCTAGGGTTCCGCCGCGCCATGCGGGTCTGGTCCAAGAGACGTCGCTGTTCGGTCAATCCCGAACAGTACACGGCGGGGCAAAATCCCGGGAGGTTACTGCGCTGGTTTGATCTGCGCTCTCCCTTTGCCCATTTCGCGGTCACTCCTTTATTGTAAATTCATAAGCGGGGACCGAATAATGATAAAAAAGCTTGCCACCACCACTGCCATCGCCTTGTGCCTTGCGGGCGCCGCAACCGCGCAGGAAAAAACCGAATTCAAAGTTGCATGGTCGATCTATGTGGGCTGGATGCCCTGGGGCTATCTGGAAGACAGCGGCATCATGGATAAATGGGCCGAAAAATACAGCATTGATGTCGAGATTGTGCAAATCAACGACTATGTGGAATCCATCAACCAATACACGGCCGGTCAGTTCGACGGTGTGTCCGCCACGAACATGGACACACTCTCAATTCCGTCGGGGAGCGGCGTGGACACAACGGCGCTGATCGTTGGCGATTATTCCAACGGCAATGATGCCGTGATCGTAAAGGGCGATGGCGATCTTGCTTCTTTGGCGGGTAAACCTGTGAACCTCGTTGAACTCTCTGTGTCGCACTACCTTTTGGCGCGAGGTTTGGATTCGGTTGGCTTGTCTGAGGCGGATCTGGGGGGTGTGATAAACACATCCGACGCCGACATGATCGCTGCCTTTGCGACAGATGATGTGCAAGCGGTGGTCACCTGGAACCCGCTGGTGTCATCCATTTTGGAAACGCCAGGCGCCAACAAACTCTTCGACAGCGCCGATATTCCCGGCGAAATCATCGACCTGATGGTTGTCAACACCGACACCCTTGCGGCAAACCCCGACTTTGGCAAAGCCATGGTGGGGGCCTGGTATGAAGTTATGGGATTGATGGCTGCGGGGGATGAGGAGGTTTTGTCGGCCATGGCTGAAGCATCCGGTACCGATCTTGCCGGTTATCAAGCCCAGTTGGCCTCGACCGAAATGTTCTTTGACCCCGCTGAGGCCGTGAATTTTGCAAGCGATCCAGCGTTGCCTGCCACGATGGTTAGCGTTGCCGAGTTCCTGTTTGACAAGGGCATTTTGGGTGAAGGGGCGCCCTCTGCAGATTTCGTCGGCGTGGCATACCCGGATGGGTCGATCAGCGGAGCGGAAGACAACGTGATGTTCCGCTATGACACGACCTATATGCAAATGGCCGCTGACGGCGCGCTCTGAGCAACAATGGCAGGCCGCCGCATCCCGTGGCGGCCAAACCCATGCGTCTGATCAACATCATACCCGGTCGCCCGTTAGCGGTTTTACTGACCTTGTTGCCCTTTGTGTTGGTGTTCATCGCCTATGCCATCGGGTCCGAGATCAGGTTGGCTGCAAACCCGGCTGACAAATTACTGCCGGCCCCCAGTACGGTTTGGGATACGGCTGTACGTCTGGCGACCGAAGGAGATCGGCGCAGTGGGCGGATTTTGCTGTGGCATGACACCTGGGCCAGTCTGAAACGGCTTGGCCTGGGGATTGGCATTTCCGCGAGCATCGGTTTGCTGTTTGGTCTGTTGATCGGGCTTTTGCCTTTGATGCGTAGCCTGTTTGCGCAATTTGTGGCCGTGCTGTCGATGATCCCTCCGCTGGCGCTCTTGCCAATCCTGTTCATCGTTTTTGGCCTTGGGGAACTCTCCAAGGTTGTGCTGATCATCATCGGCACATTGCCGTTTCTGATCCGCGATCTCAGCCAGCGCACGTTGGAAATCCCGCAGGAGCTGCTGGTGAAGGCGCAAACGCTCGGGGCCTCCAGCTGGGTGATCGCGATCCGTGTGGCACTGCCACAGGTCATGCCACGATTGATACAGGCCGTGCGCCTTTCTTTGGGCCCGGCTTGGTTGTTTCTGATCGCCGCGGAGGCGATAGCCGCCGACTTAGGGCTTGGTTACCGTATTTTCCTTGTCCGCCGCTATCTCGCCATGGATGTGATCCTGACTTACGTGATTTGGATTACCATCCTTGCCTTTCTCGTGGATTGGGCGTTGCGCATTCTTTCGCGCCGGTGCTTTCCATGGGCGGAGGGTGGATTGTGAGCTTTGTGACTGTCCGTGACATCTATCAGAGTTACGATGATCGCCCGATCATCGAGCGGGTAAACGTGGAAGCCGAAGAAGGTGCATTCCTGTCGATCGTCGGGGCTTCCGGTTGCGGCAAGTCCACGTTCCTGCGGCTGTTGCTGGCGCAAGAGCGGCCCACACGTGGCGAGATACGCATTGATGGGGCAGATCCGGCCCGCGAGCCTGGCCTCGACCGGGGCGTGGTTTTTCAACGCTATTCTGTGTTTCCGCATATGACGGTCCGCGAGAATGTCGTGGCGGGCGAGAGTTTTCGAAGCCCGTGGGGGCGATTTTTTGGCGCAGAGCGCAAAGCGGCTCTGACGCGCGCCGATGAGACGCTGGCCCGCTGCGGGTTGGATCATGTGGCGGATAATTATCCTGCCACCCTGTCAGGCGGCATGCAGCAGCGCCTTGCGATCGGACAGGCGCTTGCTGCGAAACCTCGCGTGCTCTTGCTGGACGAACCCTTTGGTGCGCTCGATCCCGGAACCCGGCTTAGCATGCACGAGTTTTTGCAGGATTTGCGCGCCGAGACGGGCATGACTGTTTTTATGGTCACCCACGACCTTGAGGAAGCCTTCAAGCTCGGGGATCGCGTTCTTGTCTTTGATAAAATCCGTTGGGATCCACAGGATCCGACCCTCAACGGGGCAACAATCACGTACGATTTTGACGCCCGCAATGGCGGCATTCCTTACCAATCACTCAAGGAGGACACCCATGTTTTACGGCCCCACGGATAGATCACGCTCGCACCACCCGGCCGACTTTCACCGTGCCGAACAGCGCTTTCATCACCCCGATCTAACAAAAATGCGCGGCTGGAAAGCGATGCAGGACGAATCGGATCTGCCGGGCTCCGGCTGGGAGCAGGAAAAACAATGGGCTTTGCGGATGGGCCTGACGGGGGCGGACAGTATTGAGGACAAGTCGATCCCGACATTCGCGCGTGGGGAATTGCCACACTATGCCGGGATCAATACATTCCTGAAAGCGCCCTATGCAGAGGATGTCACTGAAGTCAGCGACTATGATGCCACCGTTCTGGGTATTCCTTTCGATGGCGGTACAACCTACCGCGCCGGTACCCGGTTTGGCCCGCAGGGTGTGCGCAAGATCTCTGCGCTCTATACGCCTTATAACTACGAAATGGCCGTCGATCTGCGCGAACAAATGACTCTCTGCGATGCCGGAGATGTCTTCACAATCCCCGCAAATATCGAAAAGACCTTCGATCAGATCAGCCGGGCAGTGAGCCATGTGGCCTCGTCTGGCAGCTTGCCGATCATGATAGGGGGCGATCATTCGATTGGCTTTCCTTGTGTGCGAGGGATCGCCGAATGTACCTCCAAGAAAATCGGCATCATTCACTTTGACCGACACGCAGACATTCAGGAAAAGGATCTGGATGAACGTATGCACACAACCCCTTGGTTCCACGCAACGAATATGTCGAACGTGCCTGCAAAGAACCTGGTACAGGTTGGCATCGGCGGCTGGCAGGTACCGCGTGAAGCGGTAAAGATCGCCCGCGAACGTGAAACAAACATCATCACCATGGGTGATATGGAAAAGATGGGGATCGATAAAACCGCCGAGATGGCGCTGGAGATGGCATGGGACGGTGTCGATATGGTCTATCTGTCATTCGACATCGACAGCATCGATTGCGGATTTGTCCCCGGCACAGGTTGGCCTGAACCCGGTGGATTCTTACCACGCGAAGCTCTTGGCCTTGTTTCCAGAGTAGCCGCTGAGGGCATCTGCGGGATGGAGCTTGTGGAAGTCGCACCGCCCTATGATCAATCCGAAATTACTGCCCTCATGGGTACACGTGTGATCGTCGATGTGCTCGGGTCGCTTGTTGCAAATGGCAAAATGGGTGCGCACAAGCAACACATGGATAAGCCGGTCAAGATCCCTCACGGCGAGTTTGAAGGAAAGCGGTGGTCCAATGCCACATGACATCATAAACGGCCACGTTGGTCATATTGGTCACAACCATGACCACCCGGACCATTTGCATAGTCACATGCCTGATGCAGACAAGGCGAATGAATTGTTGGTACTGACCACCCAATTTATCGACGGTTTTGTTGCTGCCAAGGACAAGATGTCCTATTTGCGGATCGCCGGTGTTCCCTTGGAAATCGACGATCCAAGTGGGGGTCCAAAGATGAAACTGGTGGATGTGCAGCTGACAACAGAATGGCAAGTCGGCACCGCTTCTCCGTCCTTTGGATCGCGGGAGTTGAGTTACCTGCCATACCCCGGAGATATGGTGAGCGAGAGGACAAATATGGGATTTGTCTACGTCTCCATGGATGCAAAACACACCACGGACATCCGCAGTTTCTTGCAAAAGCACTCGGCGGCTCAAGAGCTGCGCGCATGAAGTGGGTCTTCCGCGTTGCCGCGCTAGTCTTTGCGACACCCGCACTTGCGCATCACGAGGTCGTGGCTGTCGCAACTGTGGTGCCTTTGATGACGGGATTTGCGGCTCTCGTCTTCACAGGAATAGTGGCACGTCCGCGCGGGTTCCGACGGCTCGGATCACTGTTGCGTAAAGGCAAACACCAATCTGTGCGTTCAAAGGATCGATAAAAAGCGTCGGCCGCGAATGCCAATAGAAACGGCGTGCGGATTGAGTCTTTGGCTGTGTCCGCACGCACTACTTTTGTATCCCGACCAAACGATCTGGCTCGCATTGAGAATATTTCCGGGCTATCGCCCCTTGTTTTTTAGGCTTTTCACGTTCCGAACCATTTTGCCAAAGGCTTTGTCCCTGGACCTGCGCTCCGCAAGGCTAGAGGAGTTGAACGCATCTTCTGCCAAAAGCTTGCGCCACCGGTTCAGTCTTGCGGTGTCAAGATTGCCACCATCTACGGCGATCAAAACGGCGCAACCCGGTTCTGTTTCATGTTGGCAATCGCTGAAACGACAGTGCGCGGATAGCTCTCGGATATCACCGAACAAATCATTAATCCCTGTCGTCGCATCGGTGAGTTGCAGTTCACGCATGCCGGGGGTGTCCAATACCAGACAGCCATTTGATACACGGTGAAGCTCCCGCCGTGTTGTGGTGTGCCGGCCCTTGGCATCATCCTCGCGAATGGTTTGCGTCGCGATCGATTGATCATTCAGCAAGGCGTTCGTGAGCGTGGATTTCCCAACACCGGAAGAACCCATGAACGCGACCGTTTTTCCGGGCTTGCACCAAGGTAGCAGGACTGTTTTCGGCGCGCTGCCGCGGGCATCAAGCGCGATGACCTCGATCATCTCCGAAATTGCTTGGGCCGCATCAATGTGATCTTGCGGGTTCGTGACCAGATCGGCTTTGGTCAGAAGGATCACTGGTGTGATCTGCGCCTCGAGTGACACTGCGATGTACCGTTCGAGCCGGGCGATATTAAAGTCCTGGTTACACGACGTGACAATGAAAACCGTATCTATATTAGCGGCGATCAATTGTTCTTGCCGATCCGTGCCGGGCGCGCGCCGCTTGATAAGGCTTGAGCGAGTCAAAAGCCTGCTGGCCTGCGGGCGCTCCCGCTCCAGCATCAGCCAGTCGCCAACCGTCACATCCGGCCGTGGTGGCAAGCTCGTATCGATTGTCTCACCCAGAACATGCAGGGCGTTGCGATGCACCGCGACGACGCGTACCGGCGGTGTCGCAACCAGGTCGTCAACACTGATTTGTTGCGCAAAAAAAGGCTGCCAGCCAAGGGTTTGAAGCGCCGAAAACTTGGGAATGGGTCTGTCATCGCCCGTATAGGGCAAAAGGAATTGGGAGTAGTCCCGTGTCATTTTAGGTCAACTTTCATGACGTGGCCACGAGCCGTGCTCGGGCGCTCAGAGCAAAGAAGTAGCTTGCAACAGAACGGGCTCCGTTACTTGGACAGCAACGGTGCACTTTTAAACGTTGGTGTTGCGGCGGAAGGCGCGTTGCCTCCCCTCCTTACCGGGACATGAAATCTCCATTTCAGACATTCACACAATAGTGCGTTTGCCCGTGTGTCGCAACCGAGGCACCAAAACCCATTTGCAGAAAGGTGATAAAAAAGTCCCCCTGTGCGAAACGCTCCATCACGATTGCACCGTTGCATCGAACGTCTCACTTCGGCCATGTGCAGCCGGTCGTTGCGTATCCTCAGCGCACAATCCAGCCCAATCCATACGTCGTAAATCTCGCAAAGGCACGCGAGAGATCCTTAGCGATCCCCTCACCGTGCGGCGAAAGCGGCTTGCGCGCGGGTACCTTTGGGTTAAACCACTGTCATGGTGGAGTGGATTATAACTGGCGGCTTGACGGGATACCGCGCTGCAGAAGCATGGATGGAAGACCGTGCAGCGGCCATCGCAAGCGGCAGCGCAAGCGAATGCGTTTGGCTGGTGGAACACCCACCCCTCTATTCTGCCGGCACGAGCGCAAAAACCTCCGACCTTGTCGATCCTGATCGTTTTCCCACTTATGCGACACGACGTGGCGGCCAATACACTTATCATGGCCCGGGCCAACGTGTGGCTTATACAATGCTTGATGTGGGGGCCCGTGGCCGCGATGTGCGCAAATTCGTCCGCAGCCTCGAACATTGGGTGATTGATACTTTGGGGCAGTTCAATGTCTCAGGCCAGGTGCGCGAAGGACGCGTCGGCGTATGGGTGGAACGTCCGGAGAAGCCCAGAACCGCGTCAGGTCACTTGGCAGAAGACAAGATCGCAGCCATCGGAATAAGATTGCGAAAATGGGTCAGCTATCATGGCATATCCATCAACGTCGAACCCGACCTTGACCATTTCACCGGCATCGTACCTTGCGGAATTGCCGATCATGGTGTCACCAGCCTTGTGGACCTGGGATATCCTGTCACCATGCCTGATGTTGATATTGCGCTGCGCCGAAGTTTCGAAAATGTGTTCGGCGATGCCCCTGTGGACGCGACGAATGGCGCGCTCTGATCGGACTTCAGGCGTCGGGTGAAAAATGCGCGTGATGCGCCGCAACGAGGCTCTGTATTTGGCTGATCTTTATCGGTTTGCTGACAAATTTATGCACATTTGGGTCCGCCTCGGCCCGGGCTTGATCCGCGTGCAAAATCGAGGTGGATAGCATGATGATCAACGTTTGGGTCGATTCGACATGCGCGGCGTCACGGCCGTACCGCTCCAAAAACTCAAAACCGTCCATGCGTGGCATGTTGATGTCCAGTAAAATCAGCTCTGGCATCGGCGTTACCTTCACCCTGCGCTCTTCCAGATTTTGCAAAGCGGCAATGCCATCTGTGGCAACCTCAATCGAATTTACAAGGCCTGAACGTCTGATCAGACGCGCGTGCATCAGATTGGTGACCTTATCGTCATCCACAAGCAGTACTGACTTAAGAAAGGCAGGTTGAATGTTCATGCACATGCTGGATTGTTCGGCAATCGAAACGAGAAACAGCTGCCCTGGCCCAAGGTGCTGGATGCGGTCATGCTGCCGCCGACCCGATCCAAAACTCTCTTGATGGCATAAAGCGACACGCCCGCCCCTTCCGGCGCAGCATGTGCCCGTTTGAAAAGCCCAAAAACCTTGGCCTCGTCACGGGGCAAATCGACGCCCGTGCCGTTGTCAATGATAGACACCTCTACCGCTCCGGCACAACTGCGGGACAGTACCTGAATCCGGGGCCTGCGACCGGGCACATGATATTTGACAGCATTGCCAATCATGGATTGCAGGATGTTTTCCATTTCTTGTGGGACGAACCAAACAGATCGCGCCTGCAGGTCCAGGGAAATCACCGATTTCGTCCTGGCGATCTGAAAGTGCAGATTTATCAAGGCGCGTTCTACGACTGTCGCCAGATCAACTTCCTCAAACGGGGCCAACGTACCGGAGTGCGCCTGGGCCACACAAATCAGGGCATCCAGCTTTTCGCCCGCTTGCTGGCACACATCGCGCATCCATCCCAAAGTCTCCACATGTTCCGGCGGCAAGATGTTTTCGGCTTCCGACAACATATGCGTCAGGCTCGTCATGTTGTTGACCGGCACCTTGAGATCGTGCGTAGCGACAAAGGTCAAGTCTTTGAGATCGCGGTTAATTTCACGCAATTCGGCCGTGCGCTGCGCCACGCGGTCTTCCAGCGCGTCATTCAACGCCTGCAGTTCTCTGGTGCGCGCGGCGACCCGTTCTTCAAGCACAGCATTGGTGTCCTGCAACCGGGCCTGGGCCTTTTTCTGATCGGTAACATCCATCGCAATCCCGATGTGCCGCAACACGGATCCATCCGGCGCCATCTCAATGACCGTATCGGTGCTGCGCAACCACAGCGCATCCCCTGATCGAGATGTTACCCGGTATTCAAAGTTGCTCTTTGCCCCGAGCGGAAGCTGCCCGAGCTGCTCTAGATGGCTAAACATCGCGGGATGATCAACGTCATCGACAACGGTTGGCAACATCGCATCGCCCATCTGGCGAATTTCTTCCGGTGAATACCCCAGATACTGTGCAATCGAGCAATTGGCATATTCGTTGGACATGGTGGTGTGATTGAAAATGTAGATGATTCCTGGAACCAATTCCGCCATCTTCATCCAGAACGCCAGACTGCCTTCGTTCAGGCTCTCTGATGATGGCTCAGAATGTTGGGGCTGCACCAAATGCATCTGGGTTTGTCTCCTTAACGCACCCCACGCAAGGCGGAAATTGCACAGACACCACTATGGCGCAGGAGTGTTAATCGCCTGTGAACACATTCAGGGTTGGTTCGAATTGAACGTAAATTACTCAATCTATGCGTGTTTTGCACCACACAGTTCCAACCACCTGAAAAATTTCTTTGGGTGCGACGAATACGATCATTGCTCCGACTGGCAACTCCCTCTAAAACCATCGAGACTCCGTTGCGCGCCCAGGGAACAGGCGTGCAACGTTTAACATATTACGCAGGAGGCGAGAGCATGGCAGATGCAGCCATCCATGGCCACGAACACCACGACGAACGCGGGTTCTTCACGCGCTGGTTCATGTCCACCAACCACAAAGACATCGGCATTCTCTACCTGATCGTCTCGGCCTTCGCTGGCTTCATATCGGTGGCCTTCACCGTCTACATGCGCCTTGAACTGATGGACCCCGGTGTCCAGTACATGTGCCAAGAAGGCGCGCGCTTGATTGCCTCCGGCGAGACTTGTACACCCAACGGTCACCTATGGAACGTTCTAATTACCGGCCACGGCATCCTGATGATGTTCTTCGTGGTGATCCCGGCACTTTTCGGCGGTTTTGGCAATTATTTCATGCCGTTACAGATCGGCGCCCCGGATATGGCGTTTCCACGGATGAACAACCTTTCGTTTTGGCTCTATGTTGCCGGCACCACGCTGGCGGTTTGCTCTATTCTGGCGCCAGGCGGTAACGATCAGATGGGATCCGGTGTGGGCTGGGTGCTCTACCCGCCGCTCTCGACCAACGAAGGCGGGTTCTCCATGGATCTCGCCATATTCGCGGTGCACGTCTCGGGCGCTTCCTCCATCCTCGGCGCGATCAACATGATCACCACCTTCCTGAACATGCGTGCACCGGGTATGACCCTCTTCAAGGTGCCGCTCTTTTCCTGGTCGATCTTTGTGACAAGCTGGCTGATTCTGCTGTCATTACCGGTTCTGGCGGGCGCAATCACCATGCTCTTGATGGACCGCAACTTCGGTTTCACCTTCTTTGATCCCGCAGGCGGCGGCGACCCTGTGCTCTATCAGCACATCCTTTGGTTCTTTGGTCACCCTGAGGTTTACATCATCATTCTGCCCGGCTTCGGCATCATTTCCCACGTAATCGCGACCTTCGCCCGCAAACCGATCTTCGGCTACTTACCTATGGTTTGGGCGATCATTGCCATCGGCGCTCTGGGCTTTGTCGTTTGGGCGCACCACATGTACACCGTTGGCATGACGCTGAACCAGCAAGCCTACTTCATGTTGGCCACGATGGTCATCGCGGTGCCAACCGGCGTCAAGGTGTTCAGCTGGATCGCCACCATGTGGGGCGGCTCAGTGGAATTCAAAACGCCCATGCTCTGGGCCTTTGGCTTCCTCTTTCTGTTCACTGTGGGCGGGGTCACCGGGATCGTGCTGTCACAAGCCGCCGTGGACCGCTACTACCACGACACCTACTATGTGGTCGCGCACTTCCACTACGTGATGTCACTGGGCGCTGTTTTCGCCATCTTCGCGGGGATCTACTTCTACCTGCCGAAGATGTCCGGCCGCATGTATCCTGAATGGGCTGGTAAACTGCACTTCTGGGCCATGTTCATCGGTGCGAATCTGACATTCTTCCCACAGCACTTCCTGGGTCGTCAGGGCATGCCGCGGCGCTACATCGACTATCCAGACGCCTTTGCCTACTGGAACCAATGGTCGAGCATCGGTGCCTTTTTGTCCTTTGCCTCTTTCGTGTTTTTCTTCGGCGTCATTGCTTGGACACTCCGTTCCGGCAAGAAAGTGACCGAGAATAACCCTTGGAACGAATACGCAGACACGCTGGAATGGACCCTGCCCTCCCCGCCGCCCGAACACACCTTCGAGCAGCTTCCAAAACAGGAAGATTGGGATAACAAACACGCCCACTGAGGCGCAAAACCAAAGATCGACAAAAGGCCCCGGATCGCTCCGGGGCCTTTTTTGAATGTGAAGTGAACTGGGGTGTCGCGCCAAGGTCCGGTTTGAAGCCCAGATTTGCCACTCAGTTTAGGCGTGGCACCTATCACGTGAACTTGGTTCAATCCATTTTTGCCGCGGTCGATGCCAAGATTTTGCTACAGCGCGTCGAAACAAGCAGAATTCAGCCCGCGTGCGACAAGCATCCGGTGGAGTCCTCCGGCTGTGACCGTCATCGGCATTGGTGTTTCAGAATGGTGGGTTACATCCAAGGCGGCGTCCACATACTTGAGAATGACATTTACCCGAGCCACAAGGTCTTCAATCGTTTCCAACTTGCGCGGAACAAACACTTGCAGTGGTTTGGAGGTTGCGAATCCGCCAAGCGTTGCGTTGAAAAAAAGAACGGGCATCAAAGCCTGCGCTCTCTGCAAAATAGAGCGTCTTGGCAATTGCGGCAAAGGAAAAATCGGCAATGATTTGATTGCCGAGTTATGCTATTTGGCCTAACCAAACAGAAACTAATTGGTTGAGGCGCTGAAAAAGATAACCAGAAATGGTTTAGCTCACTCACAATCTTCGTCGCTGGCACCTGCAATGATGGTCAAAGTACCTTTTTCGGCCCCAGCAACACAACGTGAGACAAGCGCGTCCAACTGCGTCATTCCATTTCGCTAGGAGCCATTCTGCGAAGCTTCTCTTCGCCGCCGGATGAATTGAAGAGCGGTCGATGCGCAGTTTACCTTGGCCGTCCACCGCCGAAATCCCACTTTAGCCGAACACAGCGTTTTCTACGGCTGCTGTATTAGCGACGCAGTAAAAGACGGCCTCAGATGCTTCTGCCACTTCACAAGAATGGCTCACCGATTTGGCACCAACCTGATGCATTAGTCAGGCTTTTTCTAAGCTCCTGTTCGAAACGCTCACGCGATAGCCAGCCGTAGGAAGACGATGGGCCATTGGCATGCTGATCAATCCGAAGCCCACGAGCCCAACAGTCGCGTCTTTCGGCATAGGAAATTCTCGCTCTTTACCATCGTATCCCTATACGCAGTGCGTCGTAGATTGCGGCATGAATATTGCGGGAAGACACCGCATCGCCGATGCGGTAGAGGTCGAATGCGCCATCGGAATGGTTGCAGGGGAAGAGGTCTCCTTGAGCTGACACCAACGCAGTTTGGCCCAGCTCGCCCAAATTGCGAGACAGCGGTTTGAGTTCGAAGTAGAGGTCATCCAGCGGCAAGGTGCCTTGATTGACAATCACCTGATCGAACAGGCGTTTTTCCGTGTGGTCAGAATAATCAGTGCCTATCGTTGCTGCCAGTAAATTGCCCGACCGGGCGAGCCCTTGCAAAGTTCGCGCAACCGTGAAGACCGCCTTTTTGCCCTGTAATGCGCGCATGTAAGGGACCAGATTCATTCCCATCACTTCGGGCGCGAAACTGCGGTCGCGCGTCATCACCTCCACTTGCGCCCCGGTGGCAGTGATCGTTTCCGCAGCCATCAAAGCGGGATGATCCCCCGCATCATCGTAGATCAGGACGTTTTCGCCAGGGGCCACGTCGCCGGACAGAATATCCCAGGCAGACACCGCCAGTTCATTGCCCTGTTCCAGGATCGTGACCTCGGGCAATCCCCCGGTTGCGATCACGACCACGTCTGGCGTTAGCGCGGTTACATCTTCCGCTTCGGCAAAACGGTTAAAGTGAAACGCCACATCGCGTGCTGCACATTGCGCCATGCGCCAATCGATGATCCCGATCATCTCGGCTCGCCGTTTGGATTGCGCCGTCAACCGGATTTGTCCGCCGGGATCGGGTGCGGCCTCGAATACGGTCACCTCATGGCCGCGCTCTGCCGCCACGCGCGCAGCTTCCAACCCGCCGGGCCCGGACCCCACGATCACCGCACGTTTGGAAATCTCCGCCGCCGGAATGATATGTGGCATTGAAAGCTCCCGCCCTGTTGCCGGGTTGTGAATGCACAGAGCTTCACCCGCCTGATAGATGCGATCCAGGCAATAAGTGGCCCCTACGCAGGGGCGGATGTCGTCCTCGCGTCCTTCCATCACCTTCTGCACGATCATCGGATCGGCCATATGCGCGCGGGTCATGCCGACCATGTCCAGAAGCCCTGCAGAAATTGCATAACGTGCCGTGGCAACGTCCGGGATTCGTGCGGCATGAAACGTGGGCATGCCTGAAGCAGCACGCACTCTTCCCGCGAAATCCAAATGGGGCGCGCTCTTCATGCCCTGCACCGGAATCACGTCGGTCATCGCCGGGTCGGTATGGATCTGCCCGCGAACAACATTGAGAAAATCGACCTGCCCGCTGTTACGCAGACGCGCCGCGATATCAAGCCCTTCATCCTCTGTGATCCCGCCCTTGGCGGTTTCATCAGCCGTATAACGCACCCCAACGATGAATTCCTTGCCCACGCGCTTGCGAATGGCCTCCAGCACCAGAAAGCCAAATCTTAACCGGTTGTCCAAATTACCCCCGAACGGCGACTCCATTTCATTCGTTAGCGGGGACCAGAACTGGTCGATCAGATGACCATAGGCCTGTAGTTCGATCCCATCGAGCCCGGCAGCCTGCATCCGCTCAGCCGCATCGGCATAATCCGTTACGATTCGGTCGATGTCATGGTCTTCCATCTTCTTTGGAAATGCCCGGTGCGCCGGTTCGCGCAAGTGTGACGGCGCCACCGAGGGCAGCCAGTCCCCTTTGTTCCAACCTGTTCTTCGCCCAAGATGCGTGAGCTGTATCATCACCGCACAGCCATGCGCATGGCAGGCATCCGTCAGTTCGCTCATCCATTGTACGATGTCGTCGCGGTAGGCGAGGACATTGTTGAACACCGGCGGGCTGTCGCGGCTGACGGTCGCGGAACCCGCCGTCATGGTCAGCGCCACACCGGCGCGTGCCCGCATCTCGTGGTAGGCGCGATAGCGCGCCTTGGGCATGCCATCCTCGGGATAGGCAGGCTCATGCGAGGTTGTCATGATTCTATTCTTCAGCGTCAGATGCTTGAACCTATAGGGTTGCAGTAGCGGGTCGCGACTCATGCACGGTCATCCTTCTCCGGCGGGGCGGTCCGCAACACATCTTTGGGAATCACGACCGGAGAAACCGCCCATGTCAGGCAGCGCTCCTGGTCGGTCCGGTTGCGCCAGTAATGAGGAGTACGCGCATCTAAGCTGCAGCTGTCACCGCCGCGCAGGAGGATCAGTTCATAGCCGATCGGCATTGCCAGCTCCCCTTCCAAAACCAATCCGTAACCATCGCCCTCGTTTTCCAGCAATGGCTGTTCCGGTCCATCTGCGAAGGGCGCATTGACCGCAAGCGCCGTGAAGAACTGCCCCGCGATCGAGCTGGCAAGCAGCTGATTGGCGTAGCCAACCTCGTTTGCATTTTGCCCATAGAGAGCTTTGAGGTAGCGCCGGTTTTGCGCTGCACCACGTAGGCCCGCTCGTTCGCCCCCTCTAGCCAGCGCGAAAAAAAACAGTCCAGCGTCACGCCAAGTGCGGCGGCGACCACGCGCAGTACATAGACCGAGAGGGTCAACGCTCAATCGAAGACTTGTGGCTGAGCGAAATGCCCGCCTGAACGTCCAGTTCCTTCAAAGCAAGTTGGCGCACTTTACGCAGTTGCCATACCTTGTCACCCAACGTGAACATAGCACCGGGCATAAGTAGGGCATTGTCGGACGGCATCTGCTTCCTTGACGATAGGAAAGGTCGGGAAAAGGAAAGCACACTGGAATTTGCACGTCCAATTCTATTTTCACGAAAACCCTTTTCAAAGCTGCATCCTAGATTGATTTCTTTGATCAAAGATTTGCAGACAAACAGCAGGCAAGCCGTGGGATCACAAATCAAAATTATGAAAACTGACTACCTTTAGATCCCTATGCCTGGTCGCGTCTGGTTGGCGGCCCGGCTGTAGAGCCTGCAAACGGACGAACAAGTGGCCGCCCCTCTGGCGTAGATCCCCTATCGCAAGTCCAAGATGGTGCGTGCGCGCGGCGAACGAAACCATCCCTTCTTTGCGGCCAATGGCTACTTGGCCATCCGAGTGGATATGCGCGGATGCAGCAACAGCGAAGGACTCATGCCCGACATATATGTCCCAGATAAACTGGCCGATGCGCGACACGCAATCGCCTGAAACGCGAATTAGCCATGGCGCAATGACCGCGACGGCATGTTCGGCACCTCTAGGGCCGGGACAGCACTGCTCCGGGCAAGCGCGGATGCGCCAGCACGATCCTTGCTTCACCGCCCACACCGCACGCCGGAGCAGACTGGCTGACCAGTGGCGCGCGCACCGAGGAATTACCGTGCCCCCTCGAAAACTGGCTGCGTGAGAATTCGCGCATTGCCTGATGACGGCGAGCTTCAGGCCTTGGGGCATTGCGATACTGACCAAAGTGCGCCCGGGGTCCAGGCATCAGATTTCAGTGTCGCAAGCTTGCATGGTGGTACCATCATTTGAAATCTGACAAGCCTCCCCTTTGAACTGGCCGCGAATGCGAAGCTATCGGTCAGTAAGATGGCCACAACTGCCGGAAATCCCGCTGGCGCGTGCCCAATGATCCACAAATAAGTCGGACATTTGGCGATACCGGGTATTTCGGGACGCCGGGCAGCTTTTCGCTGGATCAATCAGGGAATGAAACACGCGGACTGTTGTGAAACGAAAGCAGTTGAACAGGAGATGGAGCTACTCGGCTCACCAGTTATGCGCACGTAGGGCATTGCAACAGAAGCGAACGGGCGAGTCGTCGTTAGGCTCAAAGGCTTAGCATCATACGGGACTGCGCGTTGTATCAACTACGGCGTACGACATCTCGCGGCTGAAGAGAAATTGGATGTACCGGCCCAGCCCCACTGACGGTATGTCCGACGTGACGTTTCCTTTACACTCGAAGGCCTATTGCCTGCGCCAAGGCCACCGACTGCGCATTGCAACTTCATCCGCATAGCGACTCATGTTCCTTACCGACGAGACATCAAGTGCCGCCGGCAAAAGGATCGTCACGACGACTTTGCCGTTGTTGAGATAGAATCCATCCGTCGTAGCGAGCGTCCTGCCCGAGGTCGTAAACCTACCGACCCTGACAACCCGTGTGTTTCTCGCTTTACACAAATTGAAACGCTGGACGAAAGCAGCGCAAACCAGGGCAGACATTGGCTGCAACCTGCCGCTGACGCAGATTCCTTATCCGCAAACCGAAACGATTTTCAGATACGCGACCCGATTGGCAAACCTTCGAGGCAGAAGTAACACCTTGGCCGAAAGTGTGCGGGTTAGTCGCTGCATGGTCTTTGAAAGACCTGACGGCAGCGCAAAGATCGACGCGGCCTTGACAGCGCGAACGGTCAACCAACTCCAAAACGTGCGGTTGACCCTTTTTGCAAACTGGAAAGAAGAGACCATTGGAAATCGCCCGTGGCTACTATCTCCGACACAATCGAATTGAGCGTTCCTATGTATGGCTTATCACGTTCTGCATTTTGCGGACACCAAGTGTACCGAGAACTATTTCACCGGAATCGACTGTTGGACCAACATAGATGGCCTCGGATCGGGAAGCGAAAACCCGCATTAGATCAACTCAAGATTGATGATCAAAGCGGTAATATCTATTGCCGGGAGCCGATTTCCACTTGCATAGTGTGGAGAGCCCGACTCCCGGAGTTTAGATATGACCAAGATAAACAGACGGAAATTTTTGAGAACCGGGGTCGCAGGCGCAACAGCTCTCACTCCGCTCAGCGCTGCTTTGGGCCAGTCTGGCTCACTTTCGGAACTGGGAACAGCAATCGTACCCCTTCCAACGGTAACGGTTTATACCGCCAGAGAAATCGTAACACTGGATCCGGCAAAGCCTACGGCCGAAGCTGTCGCCGTCGTAAACGGCCGCATCCTTTTGGTCGGCAGCCTCGAGGACATAAAAGGCATCCTCAAAGGGCAGCGCTACACAGTTGACACAACGTTTGCCGACCACGTCATTGTGCCCGGATTTATCGCCCAGCATGACCACCCACTCCTGGCGGCGCTCACCATGTCTTCGGAAATCCTATCAATCGAAGATTGGGTTTTGCCCTCAGGCACAGTTCCAGCCGTAAAGGACAAAAAAGACTTTCTAGAAAGGCTAACAAAGGCAGTTGAGCGACGTAGCAATCCGTCTGAACCAGTCGTTTCATGGGGGTATCACCCTGCCTTTTATGGTCCGCTTACGCGGGAGAATCTTGACGCTATAAGTTCGATACAACCGATCCTTGTCTGGGCAAGGTCGTGTCATGAGATGATACTGAACAGTGCCGCACTGGAAATGGGAGGTGTCACACAGGACGTCGTCGACGGCTTTGCTGCTACGGAACAGGCACAGTCCAGATTTTTGGAGGGACGATTTTGGGAACAGGGATTGTTTGCGGTGCTGCCCTTCATCGCTTCAATTGCTGCAACCCCAGAGCGGTTGCAGTCCGGTTTGGAACTAACTCGTGACTACATGCACGGCAAAGGCATTACGTTTGGAAACGAACCCGGCGGCATCCTGGCCAGGCCGGTTCAGGACGGCATCAACGCTGTCATGTCCAGTCCTGACATGCCCTTCCGTTGGTCCTTCATGCCGGACGCTAAAACCTTGGTCGACACCTACGCCGGTGATGATCAAGTAATTGCCGAGACCGAAAAGCTCGAAAGCTGGTATGGGGGCATGACCAGCCTTGCGCCCAAGCAAGCCAAGCTGTTCGCGGACGGGGCAATCTATTCGTTGCTCATGCAGGTACGTGACCCATATCTGGATGGTCACACAGGCGAATGGATGATGGACAAGGACTTGTTTGAAAGAGCATTCCGCATCTACTGGGACGCAGGTTACCAAATTCATGTGCACGTAAACGGAGACGCTGGACTTGATCGCGTTCTGGACGCCCTTGAAACGAATTTAAGACGCAACCCGCGCTATGATCATCGAACCGTTCTGGTTCATTTTGCTGTCAGCGCACAAGAACAGGTGCAGAGGATCTCTGATCTTGGAGCCATCGTCAGTGGCAACCCGTACTACGTCACCGCCCTTTCTGACCAATACTCTTCTGTCGGACTTGGGTCAAAACGAGCGGATGCAATGGTGCGCCTGGGCGATGTTTCTAAAGCCGGTATCTCCTGGTCACTACATTCCGACATGCCAATGGCCCCAGCCGATCCTCTTTTCCTGATGTGGTGTGCCGTGAACCGCGTGACCTCTTCGGGTCGTGTTGCAGGCCCGGATCAGCGGGTCGGCGCGGAGGAAGCCCTTCGCGGTGTCACGATTGAAGCTGCCTATTCGCTGAAACTTGAAGACGAGATCGGCAGTATTGAGCCCGGAAAACGCGCCAATTTCACCATTCTCGACGATAGTCCTCTTGCCGTGAACCCGATGACAATCAAGGAAATCAGTGTTTGGGGGACAGTGATGGAAGGTCGGGTGTTTTCTGTTGCAGATTCGGGGAGGAAAGCTTCGACGATGCCTCCGATGGATGGAGATAGCGACACAGACGCTGACTTCGCACGAGCTACCTTGAAGCATGCTGTCAAAGTTGTTCACTCACACTTGTAACTTCAGATTTGGCGCTTTGTATTTAAGGGTCATGACTTCCATGATGTACGCATTGGGCTGGGAGCGGACACCTGACGGTTTCGGTCAGGTGATTACAACCAGCCCCAAGCGGGCATTGGAATTGCGGACCCGATGCCGGGTCAGCGGGGCAAGCGGCCACTCTCGCCGCACTGTGAAGCCTCTGCTTAACCCAGCACAGCGCGTTGCGGGGTGAGCTATCGCACTAACCACTCGAACGCCTGAGACAACGCTTCTTTTCCACCTGACTGTCTTGGATCGCCATGCGCCATAACGAGGCTTCGGGCAGGCCATTCCAAGAGGCGCCTCACGTCTTTTCGCGCAGCCATTTTGTCTGTCGTCGCCATCCGGGACTTGCGCGGCACAGACGGAACGGGGGGCGTCATCAGGGCAATTCGAGCTACCAAAGCGCGCCAACCGCGATACCAGCCTCGCGGGATCTGTTGCACGAGGTCCGTCACCAAAACTGTGGGAGTCTCCCGGTGAAAGAACACCGCCTCTGTAGTCATGTGGTTTCCCCGCACGATCACTTGATCCACCGCCCCAGTCCAGTCAGGGTCCGGTTCTTCACCAATGGTCGAATGAATTGCCGTGCCCGCGGCTTCTTGCTTCAGACCGGGTGCGCCATTGACTCGCGCGTATGCTTGGCCATTTTGAACTGAGTGGTTGCGGCCATCATCGACAAGCGTTTCAAAAACTTGCACTTAATTGCTATTGGTTCCAGGCGACAACAGCGGATCATACATTGAAGCGTTCGAGTTCCTGACGATCAAGGCCTGCGCCCAATCCTGCTGCGCCTTGGCCTTATCCTCAAAAACGCCGTGAATGGGACACAAGAAAAGCTCTGAATCGTCGATCGCATTGGGCTGTGCAAACCAGTCTTGTCGGTTCGTGGCGGGCAATTCGACCTTGGCAACGCGGTAATCAACCGGTTCTGGCAATTGCGGTAGCTCCAGTGATGACTGATCATCAAGGATATCTTCGTATAGTGTTGGGCGAGCGCCACCGGTGTCGATGGTAAAGGTACGCAGCCATTGTTCCTTATTTGAAGGCTCGAAACGACCCTTCTCTACCACAGGAAAGCGGATAGGTTGCCCGGGGTTTACGTCCTTGAGAACCTTGCTGTCAGACACAACAATTGTGCCATGAACCAAGACATAAGGGATTCCCGTTGAGGCAAGGCCGTTCTTGCCTTTGGAACAGTTTGCGTTTTCAGTTACATTCTCGGGTTCGAAATTTGTGATATCCGCAATCGTCCCTTCTTGCATACGTCCACGAACATCCATCGCTTTTACGCCAGCGTCGCCCAAGTTTTTCGCAACCCAATAGCTCAGTTGTGACAGTGTGAACATCAGAGGAACGTCGTTCTCACGGGCAAGGCGTAACAGGATCGCGTGAGAACCAGCAGAACGTGGGTGGCCGGCATAGTCCTCAATCGGGGAATCCCATTTGAGCCGTTCCCCCTTTTCATTGAGCCCCGGCATGCCATCGCCCGAAATTACTGTCCGTCGGCAGAGTTTTTGGAACCAAAGGCGGCCTAAACTAAGAGAGAGTTTGGCTCATCTGGTTGGTTTGATT